>NZ_JBKBIB010000007.1:0-173475 GCF_046299535.1 Brevundimonas sp.
CGGAAGGCCGCGCCTTTTTGCACGCCGCCCTGCGGGCCCGGCCGGGCGGCGACTATCGCGCTCTTGGCGAGCCGGTGTCGCGGGAGGTGGAGGCGGTGCGCAAGGCCATGTCCGAGTATGCCGACGCCGTGCGCTCAGGCGAGGAGACGGGCGCCACGGGCAAGCGGCTCAAGGCGGTGGTCCATGTAGGCATCGGCGGCTCCGACCTTGGGCCCCGCATGATCTGGGACGCCCTGTCGCCCCGCGCGCCGGACATCGAGGTCCGCTTCGTGGCCAACATCGACCGGGCCGAGATGGACCAGACCCTGACGGGGCTGGATCCCGAAACCACCCTGATCATCGTGGTCTCCAAGACCTTCACCACTCAGGAGACCCTGGCCAACGCCGAGCTGGCCCGCCAGTGGCTGGCGGCCGCCCTGCCCGCTGACGGTCTGGACCGGCACTTCATCGGCGTCACCGCCGCGCCGCAATTGGCCGAGCGGTTCGGGTGCGGCCGCACCTTCGCCTTCCGGGACTGGGTCGGGGGACGCTATTCCCTGTGGTCGGCGGTGGGTCTGTCGTGCGCCATCGGCCTGGGGCCGGACGTGTTCCAGCGCATGCTGGACGGGGCGGCGGACATGGACGCCCACTTCCGCGACGCGCCGCTGGAGCGGAACGCGCCGGTGCTGATGGCCGCGGCGGAAATCTGGAACGTCAACGGACTGGGGCGCGGGGCGCGCACGGTGGCCCCCTACGCCCACCGCCTGCGCCGCCTGGCCGCCTTCCTGCAGCAGCTGGAGATGGAGTCCAACGGCAAGCGCATTCGCGATGACGGATCGCCCGTGCCGCGCCAGACCTGTCCGGTGGTGTTCGGCGAGCCCGGCACCAACGGCCAGCACGCCTTCTTCCAGCAACTGCATCAGGGGCCGGAGACCGTCCCCGCCGATTTCGTGGTGGTCGCCCGTGACGACGAGGGCCGGCCCCAGCCCGCCCTGTGGGCCAACGCCCTGGCCCAGGCCGAGGCGCTGATGATGGGCAAGTCGCTGAAGGCCGCGCGGGACGAGCTGATCGCCGCCGGTCATGCGCCCGCCGAGGCCGACCGCCTGGCGCTGCACAAGACCTTCCCCGGCAATCGGCCGTCCACCGCCATCCTGATGGAGCGCCTGACGCCCGAGACCCTGGGCGCCCTGCTGGCCCTGTACGAGCACAAGGTGTTCGTGGAGGGGATCATCTGGCGCATCAACAGCTTCGACCAGTGGGGCGTGGAGCTGGGCAAGGCCATGGCCCGCACCATCCTGGGCGAGGTGGAAAGCGGGCAGAGCCGTCCTCACGACCCCTCGACCGCCGCCTTGATCGAGCGCCTTTCTGACTGACCGCAAGAGAAAGGGGCGGACCCTTGCGGACCCGCCCCCTGGAGAGAGACGATCTGACGTCGTCCTGAAATTCTACCAGCGACGATCGTTGCGGCGATCCTGGCGCCAGTCGCGGCGGTCATCCCGACGGTCGTGACGCACGTCCCGCCGATGCTCTCGACGGTCATAGCGCTGGTTGTGACGACGCCACTCGTCCGAATTCCGCCAATAGCGTCCGTCGCGGTAATAGCGGCCGTCGCGGTAGTGGTTACGGTCGTCGTCGTTGTTCGAGACAGCATAGCCAAGTGCGGCGCCGGCCAGGGCCCCGCCTGCCACATAGGCGCCGTCGCCATTGCCCAGCAGGGCGCCGGCTAGGGCTCCGACGCCGGCCCCTATGAGGGCGTCGCGGCCTCGATCATCGGCCGACACGGGAGCGGCGGAGGCGGCGGTCAGGGCCAGGGCGCCCGCGGCGCCAGCGGCCAAGGTGCGGAAATTGATCATGATGGGCTCCTTTCAGTCGCATTCGCCGGAACAGGGGGATGTTCATTGAGCCCCATCATGGCCGCCCGGCCTGAATACGACCGGAGCCTTTCGTTCATCGGGCGTTCAGGGCCGGGGCGTCGGCGCGCCGCGTTTTTCTGCCCCGGGACGCCGTGGGAAATTCTCAAAAGCCTTGACCTGCAGGGGGCCGGGGCCTATCTCCCGGCTGCATTAGCACTCGGGCATGGCGGCTGCTAACAGACGGCGGCCCGGGCAGGAACTCGATCCTTTAAGGAGATCATAAAGATGGCGTTTCGTCCTCTCGGCGACCGCGTGCTGGTCAAGCGCGTGGAAGAAGAATCCAAGACCAAGGGCGGGATCATCATCCCCGACACGGCCAAGGAAAAGCCCCAGGAAGGCGAAGTCGTCTCCGTGGGCCCCGGCGCCCGTGACGACAGCGGCAAGGTCAACGCCCTGGAGCTGAAGGCCGGCGACCGCATCCTGTTCGGCAAGTGGTCGGGCACGGAAGTGAAGATCGACGGCGACGACCTGATCATCATGAAGGAATCCGACGTCCTGGGCGTGCTGTCCTAAGGCGAAATCGGTCGGGACCCGCAGCGGCCCGGCTCAGATCATTCGCTTCGAATAAAGCACCCGACGTCTGATTTCTCGAACACAATCATCTAGATAGGAGCTGCCCACCATGGCCGCCAAGATCGTACATTTCAACACCGACGCGCGCGACAAGATGCTGCGCGGCGTCAACGTCCTCGCCAATGCCGTGAAGGTCACCTTGGGTCCCAAGGGCCGCAACGTGGTCATCCAGAAGTCCTTCGGCGCCCCGCGCTCCACCAAGGACGGCGTTTCGGTGGCCAAGGAAATCGAGCTGGAAGACGCCTTCGAGAACATGGGCGCCCAGATGATCCGCGAAGTCGCTTCGAAGACGAACGACAAGGCGGGTGACGGCACCACCACCGCCACGGTCCTGGCCCAGTCCATCGTTCAGGAAGGCCTGAAGTCGGTCGCGGCCGGCATGAACCCGATGGATCTGAAGCGCGGCATCGACAAGGCGGTCACCGCCGTCCTCGCCGAGATCAAGGCCAACTCCAAGAAGGTTTCGGCCAACTCGGAAATCGCCCAGGTCGGCACCATCTCGGCCAACGGCGACGTGGAAGTCGGCGAGATGATCGCCAAGGCCATGGACAAGGTCGGCAACGAAGGCGTCATCACGGTTGAAGAAGCCAAGACCGCCGAGACCGAACTGGACGTCGTGGAAGGCATGCAGTTCGACCGCGGCTACCTGTCGCCGTACTTCATCACCAACGCCGACAAGATGGAGGCCGATCTCGAGGAGCCTCTGATCCTGCTCCACGAGAAGAAGCTGTCCTCGCTGCAGGCCATGCTGCCGATCCTGGAAGCCGTGGTTCAGTCGGGTCGCCCGCTGGTCATCATCGCCGAGGACATCGAGGGCGAGGCCCTGGCCACCCTGGTGGTCAACAAGCTGCGCGGCGGCCTGCGGGTCGCGGCGGTCAAGGCGCCGGGCTTCGGCGATCGCCGCAAGGCCATGCTGGAGGACATCGCTGTCCTGACCGGCGGCCAGGTGATCTCGGAAGACCTGGGCATCAAGCTGGAAAACGTCACCCTGGACATGCTGGGCAAGGCCAAGAAGGTCACCATCACCAAGGACGACACCACCATCGTTGACGGCGTCGGCGAGAAGGACGCGATCGAGGGCCGCATCGCCCAGATCAAGCGCCAGATCGAGGACACCACCTCGGACTACGACAAGGAAAAGCTGCAGGAGCGTCTGGCCAAGCTGGCCGGCGGCGTCGCGGTGATCCGCGTCGGCGGCTCGACCGAGGTCGAGGTCAAGGAGAAGAAGGACCGCGTCGACGACGCCCTGAACGCCACCCGCGCGGCCGTTGAAGAAGGCATCGTCCCCGGCGGCGGCATCGCCCTGCTGAAGGCGACCAAGGCGCTCGAAGGCCTGAAGGGCGACAACGCCGATCAGACCGCCGGCATCGCCATCATCCGCCGCGCCATCCAGGCCCCGATCCGGCAGATCGCCGAGAACGCGGGCGTCGAAGGCTCCATCGTGGTCGGCAAGGTGCTGGAGAACAAGGACGCCTCGTTCGGCTTCAACGCCCAGACCGAGGAGTACGGCGACCTGGTGAAGATGGGCGTGATCGACCCCGCCAAGGTGGTCCGCACCGCCCTGCAGGACGCCGCCTCCGTGGCCGGCATCCTGATCACCACCGAAGCCGCCGTGGCGGACGCTCCCAAGAAGTCCTCGGGCGGCGGCGCCCCGGACATGGGCGGCGGCATGGGCGGCATGGGCGGCATGGACTTTTAAGTCCGTCATCCCGGCCAACGAGCGGGTCGCCTGGCGACCCGCGAGGCCGAGCCGGGACATTCGCTCAAACTGAACAGAGGGGCGGGGCCGAGAGGCTCCGCCCTTTTTCGTGGGCTCTCCCCGCTTGCCCCTCATGCCTGCCCGCCGTAAGTCGGGGCATGGCGAAAACTCCCCTGATCTGTCCGTCGATCCTGGCCAGCGACTTCGCGAAGCTGGGACAGGAAGTGGCGGCCATCGAGGCCGCGGGCGCCGACTGGGTGCATGTGGATGTGATGGACGGCCATTTCGTGCCGAACCTGACCATCGGCCCGGCGGTGGTGAGGGCGCTGCGGCCCCATTCGACCCTGCCGTTCGACGTGCACCTGATGGTGGCGCCGGTGGATCCGTGGCTGGAAGCCTACCGCGAGGCGGGCGCCGATATCCTGAGCGTTCATCCCGAGAGCGGGCCGCACCTGCACCGGACCCTTGGCACGATCCGGGGTCTGGGAGCCAAGGCGGGCATCGTGTTCAATCCCGCCACGCCGCTCAGCATCCTTGAGGAGGTCTTGGACCTCGTTGATCTGGTGCTGATCATGTCGGTCAATCCGGGCTTCGGGGGCCAGAAATTCATCGACACCGCCCTGACCAAGATCGGCCGCGCCCGCGCCATTCTGGACCGGGCCGGCAGCCCCGCGCACCTGCAGGTGGACGGCGGGGTGGTGGCGGCCAATGCGGGCGCCTGTGTCGCCGCAGGGGCCGATGCGCTGGTGGCCGGGTCCTCGGTGTTCAAGGGCGGGCCGGGCGCCTACGCCGACAACATAAAGGCTTTGAAGGCCGCCGCGTGAAACTGCCCAGCGCCCCCTTCGCCGATCCCTCGCGCCCGCCGGCGCCCGCGCCGGTGAAGGCTGCGCCGAGCCCGGGCGGCTGGAGCCTGGCCCCGGCTGTCGCCGGACGCCTGCTGACCCGCCAGTCCTTCATCGAGCTGTACGGCCTGCCCGGCTATCACCAGACCCTGAAGTGGCCCCGCGCCGAGGGCTTCGCCGCCACGCCGCGCGACTTCCGGCCCAGCGACGCCGAGATCGGCCGCGCGCTTCTGGCCGGGCGCATGATGCTGTCGGGCGTGTCTATGGACCTGAGAAGTCCCGAGGACCCCTGGAACCGGGCCAGCCCCAGCCGGTCGTTCGCGGTCGCCCTGCATGAGTTCGCCTGGCTGCCGTCGCTGATGCTGGCCGGCGAGAAGGGCGCACGCGAAGCCGTGCGTCTGACCCTGGGCTGGCACGCGGTGTTTTCCCACTGGTCGCCTTTTTCGTGGCAGCCCGACATTCTGGCGCGGCGGGTGTTCAACCTGGCCTGCGCGGCGCGGCGCATGGCGGCGGTGGCCAATGAGGCCGACCGCGCCCTGCTGGCCGACATTCTGGCGCGGCAGGCGCGGCAACTGCTGCGCCCGCCCGGCGGGCTGGCCGAGAACGCCCTGCAGCGCACGGCGGCGGCGGTGGCCGGATGCGCCCTGGGCGGCAAGGCGGGGGCGTCGCTGCGCCGCCGCGCCCTGAACAAGCTGGCCTCCGCGCTCAGGCACACGGTGCGCGAGGACGGCGCCCACGCCAGCCGGTCGCCGCAGGCGGGGCTTGAACTGCTGCTCGACCTGCTGACCCTGGACGACGTCCTGCTGCAGCTGGCCGAGACGCCGCCGCCGGAGCTGGCGCTGGCCATCGGGCGACTGACCATGGGCCTGCGCACCCTGACCCTGCCCGACGGGCGGCTGGCCGCGTTTCAGGGGGGCGGGGCGCTGGACCCGGCGCTGGTGGCCGCCGCCCGCGCCCACGACGAGGACGACCCCGGCCCGGTGGAGGGCGTCGGTCCCGGCGGATACGCCCGGGTGCACACGCCGCTGCTGACCCTGATCGCCGACGCGGCGCCGCCCGCGACCGGTCCGTGGAGCAGTTCCGCCTGCGCCCAGACCGGGGCCATGGAGATCATCTGCGGGCGCGACCGCATCGTCACCAATTGCGGCTGGACCCCCCGCGCCCATGAGCGGCAGGCCATGCGGCTGACCCCGGCCGGCTCGACCCTGTGTCTGGGCGACGGGGCCATGGCCCAGCCCCTGACCGGCTGGAAGGCGGACCTGCTGGGCACGCGTCTGGTGGGACCCGCGATCCATGTGGACGCCCAGCACCGCGCCGCCGAGGGCGCCGTGTGGCTGGAGATCGAGCACGACGGCTGGGTCCCGCGCTATGGCCTGAAGCATCAGCGGCGGCTGTATCTGGACCAGCGGCTGGACGAGCTGCGGGCCGAGGAGCGCCTGTATCCTTCCGACGGCCACAAGGACGCCGCCAGGCCGCTGGCCGCCCCCTACGCCGTCCGCTTCCATCTGGAGCCGGGGGTTCAGGCGTCTCTGGCGCGGGACAAGCGCAGCATCCTGCTGCGCGGGGCCTCGGGCCGGGGCTGGTGGTTCCGGAGCGATGCGCCGGACGTGGACATCGAGCCTTCGGTCCATGTGGCGGACGGCCTGACGCGGCGGTCGCTGCAGCTGGTCCTGCGCGGCTCGGCCCGCACCGACGCCGAGACGAAGATCCGCTGGAAGATGAGCCCGGCCGGGGCCAGCGGCGAGGCGGGTTAGGGCGCGGCGAAGGTGGCGAAATCGGGCGGCGCGTGTTAACGGCGCGCCGTTCCCGCCTCCCCCGCCCCAAGCTCGCCAGAACGGATGCCCATGCCCGCCGCGCCCGACTTTCCGCCCGCCCCCGACGCCGTCAAACCCGTCCGGGCGCTGATCTCCCTGTCCGACAAGTCCGGGCTCGAGGACGTGGCCCGCGCCCTGGCCGAGCTGGGGGTGGAGCTGGTGTCCACGGGCGGCACCCGGGCGACCATTCAGAAGGCCGGCCTGCCGGTGAAGGACGTGGCCGATCTGACCGGCTTCCCCGAGATGATGGACGGACGGGTCAAGACGCTGCACCCGGTGGTGCACGGCGGCCTGCTGGGCGTGCGCGACGCGCCCGAGCACGCGAAGGCCATGGCCGAGCACGGCATCGCGCCGATCGACCTGGTGTGGATCGATCTGTACCCGTTCGAGGCGACCATCGCGGGCGGCGGCGACTTCGCCTCGGCGGTGGAGAACATCGACATCGGCGGCCCGGCCATGATCCGGTCCTCCGCCAAGAACCACGGCTATGTGGCCGTCTGCGTGGACCGGGAGTCCATCGACGAGGCCGTGGCGGCCCTGAAGGCGGACGGGACCACGTCGCTGGCCCTGAGGAAGCGGCTGGCGGCCCGGGCGTTCGCGCGCACGGCGGCCTATGACGCGGCGGTCTCCGGCTGGTTCGCCGGGCAGGTGGACGACGCCGCCCCCGCCCGCAAGACCATCGCCGGGACCCTGGCCCAGACCCTGCGGTACGGGGAGAACCCGCACCAGGCGGGCGCCTTCTACCGCACCTCCGAGACCCGCCCCGGGGTGGCCAACGCCCGCCAGCTTCAGGGCAAGGAACTGGGGTACAACAACATCGCCGACGCGGATGCGGCCTATGAGCTGGTGGCCGAGTTCGATGAGCCCGCCTGTGTCATCGTCAAGCACGCCAACCCGTGCGGCGTGGCCGTGGGCGAGGATCTGTCGGAGGCCTACGCCCGGGCGCTGGAGTGCGACGCGGTGTCGGCCTTCGGCGGGGTGGTGGCCGTCAACCGGCCCCTGACCGAAGCCGACGCGAACCTCATCACCGGGATCTTCACCGAGGTGGTGATCGCGCCCGGCGCCGACGAAGCGGCGAAGGCCGTGTTCGCGGCCAAGAAGAACCTGCGCCTGCTGATCACCGACGGCCTGCCCGATCCCCTGCAGCCGGGTCAGGTGTTCCGCTCGGTGGCCGGGGGCCTGCTGGTGCAGTCGCGCGACCTAGCCCGCATCACGCCGGCGGACCTGAAGATCGTCACGAAGCGCCAGCCCACCGACGAGGAGGTGCGCGACATGCTGTTCGCCTTCACCGTAGCCAAGCACGTGAAGTCCAACGCCATCGTCTATGCGAAGGCGGGCCAGACGGCGGGCATCGGCGCGGGCCAGATGAACCGGCGCGACTCCGCCCGCATCGCCGCCATCCGGGCGAAGGAAGCGGGCGAATCCAAGGGGTTAGCCCACTCGCTGGCGCAGGGCTCGGCCTGTGCGTCGGAGGCCTTCTTCCCCTTCGCCGACGGCCTGCTGGAGGCCGTGGCGGCGGGAGCCACGGCGGTGATCCAGCCCGGAGGTTCGATCCGCGACGAGGAGGTCATCGCCGCGGCCGACGACAAGGGCGTGGCCATGGCCTTCACCGGGGTGCGGGTGTTCCGGCACTAGGTTTCGGACTCCGGGCGCGCAAAAACAGAGTCCGAATTGTCCGAATTGTCCGAAATCGTCCTCCCGCGTCATGACCGTCGACGGCCATTGTAAGGGCGCCGAAAACAGCGGGACGAAATAGAGGATTGTCCCGCCCATTCCATTCGTCATTCCCGGCCTCGTGCCGGGAATCCAGACGCGCGGGACGGGCCGGGGTCGCTCGGACAGGGCGGAGTTTATGGATCCTCGGGACAAGCCCGAGGATGACGGATTAGGGTGGGCTGACGGTCTGCCGCTGTTGCTGAAGGAGCCTCCATGGACACCACCGCAGAGCGCTGGGCGATGCTGGAGCCGCACATGCGGCAGGTGGGGCCGGATGACGACCGGGCCCGGCCGGCGGTGCTGCTGTTCCACGGCTGCGGGGGCTTGAGGGATCACCTGCCCCTGTACGCCGAGGCGGCGAAGGCGGCCGGGATCCGGGCCTTCATCATCGACAGCTACGCCCCCCGGGGATGGAGCCGGGCCTTCGCCCTGGCCACGGTCTGCACCGGGATGCGCCTGCGCGGCTGGGCGCGGGCGGGGGATGTGATGGCGGCCATCCACGGACTATCGCAGCGGCCCGATGTGGATGGATCCCGGATGGCCCTGGCGGGCTGGAGCCACGGGGGCTGGGCCATCATGGAGGCCCTGAGCGCGCCGCGCGCCATGGCGGGCGAGATGCTGCTGCGCGATCCGGCGGCGGCGGACCTGTCGGGGGTGAAGGCGGTGTTTCTGGCCTATCCCTATGTGGGCGTTGCGGCGACGGGGCGTTTCCGGGCCTGGCGCCACTGCCCCAAGACCCTGGCGATCATCGCCGCCCGGGATCACCTGACCACCGTGCGCAACGCCGAGCGGGTGCTGGACGTGGCCTGCGGCCATGTGGAGATCGAGCGCTGGACCGTGGACGGCACCCACGCCTTCGACGAACCCACCGGCGCCGGCCCCATGCGCCACGACCAGGCCCTGACCGACGAGGCGCTGAAGCGGTTCGCGGGGTTTCTGGGGGCGGCGCTCGAGCTTGACGGGCCAGTCCCGCCTGAAAGCGGCGGTTAGCCTCCTTGCGTGTAATGCCGGTCACAAGGGGTAGGCGGCGGCGCTGCATGCAGTCTTGAATATACGGCTTCATCCGTACGATCGCCGCCAAGCGCAGGACCCGTCATGAAGGCGAGAGGGATTTCCACGTTCTGGACGGGGTGGCGGAGTGCGAATGCATAAAACAAGCCTGGAGCGTCAAATCGGTACACGGAGACGGACATGTCACGGCGCACTAACGCCCCGGCATCCGGGGAAGGGGCGCCGGGTATGTAGCCCGGCAGAATGACGTAAGAGCCTCGGCTGCTCTCGATATGGATTCCATCGCTGTCCTCGCGCACAATCCGCTCGCCTTCGCTGACTTCGAAGTATCCGGCAGGCAGGCACACAAGCAGAGGGCCCGAGCTCGCATCGCCACTCGCCCGGGCGCTTGCATCCCCGTTCTGAGACGCAAACGTCATGACGGCAGGCTGCTCATAGACCGTGGTAGCGGCGGCGGCGAACAACGCCGAGGACACCAGAAACGCCAGCATCGTGAAGCCCAAAATAGACCGGTTGAAAGGAAATGCGAGCGAGATGTCGTACGCATTTCATTGTTCTACTGCGCTGGGGCGGCCCTGTCCCGTGGGAATTTTTGAGCCTCATCCGGACGCAGCGTCAGCACCCGGACGCCGCTTTTGGTCACAGCGACGGTGTGTTCGAACTGGGCGGAGAGCTTGCCGTCGGCGGTGACCACGGTCCAGCCGTCGTCCTCGGTGCGGACCGCCGCGCGGCCCTGGTTCAGCATGGGCTCGATGGTGAAGGTCATGCCCTCCTTCAGGGTCAGGCCGGTTCCGGGTTTGCCGAAATGCAGCACCTGGGGCGCCTCGTGCATCTCGCGGCCGATGCCGTGGCCGCAGTACTCCCGCACCACCGAATAGCCGGCCCGCTTCGCATGCCGCTCGATGGCGTGGCCGATGTCGCCGAGACGGGCGCCAGGGCGGACGGCGGCGATGCCCTTCCACAGGGCTTCATAGGTGGTCCTCGCCAGCCGGCGGGCCGGGGCGGACACGGTTCCGATCAGGTATGTCTTGCTGGAGTCGGCGATGAAGCCGTTCTTCTCCAGCGTGATGTCCAGATTGACGATGTCGCCGTCGGTGAGGATGTCGTCTGCGGACGGCACGCCGTGGCAGACCACGGCGTTGCGCGAGCTGTTGAGCACGAAGCCGTAGCCGTACTGGCCCTTGCTGGCGGGCCGGGCGTTCAGCGGACCTGTGATGAAGGCCTCGACCCGGTCGTTGACCTCCAGGGTGCTCATGCCCGCCAGCGGCAGGCCGTCCAGATGGGTGAACACAGAGGCGAGCAGGCGGCCGGACTCGGCCATGAGCTCCACCTCGGCCGGGCTTTTGGTCATGCAGCGGCGGTCAGATCGGGGGCGGTCAAGTCGGGGGCGTCGACGCCCGCCGCCTTCAGCTCGCGAGCCACCAGCTCCTGAAAGGTGAGGCCGGGGTACAGCTCGCACAGCATGCCCAGCCTGATCCAGAACGCGGCCTGGCCGTTGATCGACCGACAGGAGGCTCGACTGGCCCGGCGCAGCTGTTCGTGCAGCTCATCCTCGATGTTGACGATGCCCATGGAGCGCCCCGGAATATATGATTTATATGCGCATCATATATAGGCGCTCAGGCCTGGGCAACGCCCCACCCGCCCCCACCTTAAATCCGCTCCGTTTTGTGCTATAGGGGCGGCCTTCCTCCAACGCATGGACCTTTGCCCGTGGGCGTGACCCTCGATCTTTCGCGTGTTTCCGGCGCGGCCGTCGCCGCCCCCGTCAATCTTTCCGGATTGACGCGCGCGGGCCTGCGTCAGGCCCTGATCGACGCCGACATCTGCCCACCGGAGAAGGCGAAGATGCGCGCCTCGCAGGTGTGGGGCTGGATCCATCACTACGGCGTCACCGACTTCGCCGCCATGAGCAACATCGCCAAGGACACCCAGGCCAAGCTGGCCGAGGCCTTCACCCTGGCCCGCCCCGAGATCGTCGAGCGTCAGGTGTCGAAGGACGGCACCCGCAAATGGCTGATCCGCACGGCGCCGGGCATCGAGGTCGAGGCCGTCTACATCCCGGACGTGGGTCGGGCCGGCGCCCTGTGCGTGTCGTCGCAGGTGGGCTGCACCCTGAACTGCACCTTCTGCCACACCGGCACCCAGAAGCTGGTCCGCAACCTGACGGCGGCCGAGATCGTGGCCCAGGTGCAGGTGGCGCGGGACGACTTGGACGAATGGCCGTCGCCGAAAGAGGACCGTCGCCTGTCCAACATCGTCTTCATGGGCATGGGCGAGCCGCTCTACAATCTCGACCACGTGGCCGACGCCATCGACATCATCTCGGACAACGAGGGCATCGCCCTGTCGCGCCGCCGGATCACGGTCTCCACCTCGGGCGTGGTTCCGCAGCTGGAGGCGCTGGGCGCGCGGACCCAGGCCATGCTGGCCATCAGCCTGCACGCCACCAATGACGCCCTGCGCGACGTGCTGGTGCCGCTGAACAAGAAGTACGATCTGGAACAACTGATGGCGGGCATCCGGGCCTATCCGGGCCTCTCCAACGCCCGCCGGGTGACGTTCGAGTACGTCATGCTGAAGGGCGTCAACGACAGCCCGGAAGAAGCCTGGGCCCTAGTCAAGCTGATCCAGGGCATTCCGGCCAAGGTCAATCTGATCCCGTTCAATCCGTGGCCGGGCACTGATTATGAGTGCTCGGACTGGAAGACCATCGAGCGCTTCGCGGCGATCCTGAACAAGGCGGGCTACGCCAGCCCCATCCGCACCCCGCGCGGACGCGACATCCTGGCGGCCTGCGGCCAGCTGAAGTCCGAAAGCGAGAAGCTGCGGGCCAGCGCGCGGCGCGCGGCGACCGCTTCCGAAGCGGCGGCCTGAACCAGTCGCCGGACAACCCATCAGCGAATTCCTCGCGGTGTGTCCCGCACGCGCTTGCGGATTGGGGCGGGATTCGGGCAAGGCTTTCGACACCCATCGCCCCTATATGAAGCCCATGGATCCCCAGACGCTCGTTCCCAGCCTGTCCAGCCCCGAAGTCCAGGCCTTCGCCGCAGGGTTTCCGATCGCGCTGATGCATGCGGCGGTGACGCTGGGCCTGCTGTTCGCCGGGACCACGGTCTACGCCCTGCTGACGCCGTGGAAGGAGATCGCCCTGATCCGCGAGGGCAACGCCGCCGCCGCCGTGGCGCTGGGCGGGGTGCTGATCGGTCTGGCGATTCCGCTGTCGGTCTCGCTGTCGGTGTCCACCTCGGTGCGCGACATCCTCATCTGGGGCGTGGCCACCATCGTCATGCAGTTGCTGGCGTTCCGGGTCGTGGACATGGTCCTGACCGGCCTGCCCCAGCGCATCCAGGACGGCGAGGTTCCGGCCGCGGTGCTGCTGGTCGCCGCCAAGATCGCCACGGCCCTGATCCTGGCTGCGGCCCTGACCGGCTGACGGAGGTCCAGACCCCATCGTGCGCTTTCCCAGGGTTCCAGACTGGCTGATCTACGGGATCGTGGTGCTGGCCCTGTTGATGGTCGCCACCACGCGGCGCGAGCGTGTCTACAACCCGCCCGCCCCGCCGCCGCCGGACGAGGCGGAGGGCGCGTTGCTGGGCCCCATCACCCCGTTCGATCCCACTGTGATGGTGGAGGCCCCGCCGAATTTTCAGCCCGCCATGGGCACGGCCTTCGCCATTTCCTCCCAGGGACGGTGGCTGACCGCACGCCACGTGGTCGAGGGCTGCCGCCGACCGGCGCTGATCATCGGCGGCGGACGCGCGGTGGCGGCCGACGTGCGTCTGGCGCCTCGCGCAGACGTGGCCTTGCTGATCACCGACGGCGGGCCGACGGCCATGCCGCTGGCGGTGGAGGCGCCCCTGCATCAGGGGCAGAGGGCCTTTCATCCCGGCTATCCGCAGGGCGTTCCGGGCGAGGTGACCTCCCGGCTGCTGGGCCGCGAGACCCTGCGCATTTCCGGACGGGGCGCGCGGGACGAGCCGGTTCTGGCCTGGGCCGAGGTGGGGCGCACCGACGGCCTGGCCGGCACCCTGTCGGGACTTTCCGGCGCGCCGGCCATGGACCGGCAAGGCCGGGTGATCGGCGTGACCATCGCAGAGGCGCCGCGCCGGGGTCGAATCTACACCACCTCGCCCGACACCCTGGCTCCGGTGCTGCGCGGCACGGTGCGCGCCGGAGAGCCCGCCCTGGGCGAGCCGGTCACCATCGACAACTATTACCGCGTCGCCGACCGCCTGCGGCGCGACCTGCGCGTGGCGCAGGTGGTCTGTCTGGAGTGACGCGGCTCAGGCCCGGTCGGGCCTGTCCCGATAGCGGGCCAGCACCGCCTCCGTGTGTTCGCCAAGGGCGGGCGGCGGCCGGTCGCTGACGGCGGCCACGCCGTTCATGCGGATGGGGCTGGCCACCGTGCGGACGGGGCCGTCCAGGTCGGGGCGGGTCTGTTCGATGGTGAGGCCCCGCGCCACGGCCTGGGGCTCGGCGAAGACCTGATCCACGGTGTTGACGGGCCCGCAGGGCACGCCCGCCGCCTCCAGCCGCTGCATCAGGGCGACCATGGTCAGGGGCGCGGTCAGGGCCGAGAGGATGGGCCCCAGCTGGTCGCGGTTGGCCACACGTCCGGCGTTGGCGGCGAAGCGGTCGTCGGTCCCCAGCTCCGGCTCTCCCAGGGCCTGGCACAGGGCGCGGAACTGACCGTCATTGCCCACGGCGATCACCACCATGCCGTCGCTGCAGGGGAAGGGCTGGTAGGGCGACAGGTTTGGATGGGCGTTGCCCATGCGGGTCGGGGCTTTTCCGGACACGAACCAGTTGGCGGCCTGATTGGCCAGCATGGCCGCCTGGACGTCGAACAGGGCGATGTCGATGTGGCGGCCCTGACCCGTCTCGCGCGCCGCGTAGAGGGCGGCGAGAATGGCGTTGGAGGCGTACAGGCCGGTGAACAGGTCGGCCACCGCCACGCCGACCTTCATGGGCTCGGCGCCCGGCGCGCCGTCAGGCTGGCCTGTGATGGACATCAGCCCGCCCATGGCCTGGATCATGTAGTCATAGCCCGCCTGACGGGCGCGGGGACCGGTCTGGCCGAAGCCGGTGATGGAGCAGTAGACCAGCCGCGGATTGACCGCCTTCAGGCTGTCGAAATCCAGGCCGTACTTCTTCAGGCCGCCGGTCTTGAAATTCTCGACCACCACATCGGCGTCGGCGGCCATGCGGCGGACGAGGTCCGCGCCCTCGGGGGTTGCGATGTCCAGGGCCACCGACTGCTTGCCCCGGTTGGCGCACAGGAAATAGGCGGCGTCGCCGGGCCCGCCATCCGTGCGGGTCGTGAAGGGGGGACCCCAATGGCGAGTGTCGTCGCCCGCGCCCGGTCGCTCGATCTTGATCACATCGGCGCCCAGATCCGCCAGCAGCTGGGTCGCCCAGGGTCCGGCCAGGACGCGGGACAGGTCGAGGACGCGGACGCCGGCGAGGGGGGCGGAGGGCATGGAGGCGTCTGGGGCGCTGGTCATGCCCTCCGTCTAGCCCATTTCCGCCGCCGGGCGAATCCGCAGCGTCAGTCGCGGTTCGCGCGCTCGGCCGTCAGACGCCCGCCGTCGCGGATGTCACACTGGTAGTCCAGCGCCGGACGCCCGGACGACGGGCCCGAGGACGGCGTGAGCATGCCGCCCCGCTCCTGGCAGGATGCATTGAGGCGGCTGTATTCGGACTGATAGGTTTCGCCGCCGGTGCTGGCGCACGCGGTCAGGGCGGCGACGGCGAGAACGGCGGACACGGTGGTCGGAATCATGCGCATGGCGCTCTCCATTCGGGATACCAGCTTTATCATAACATATGGCCTCACCGGGTGCGGAATTGAAGGTCCGCCAGATGGGCGTAGAGCCCGCCCCGCGCCATCAGTTCGGCGTGTGCGCCTTCCTCGACCACCCGACCGTCGTCCATGACGACGATGCGGTCGGCGCGCAGGACCGTGGCCAGGCGGTGGGCGATGACCAGGGTGGTGCGAGCCTCCATGGCCTTGTCCAGAGCGGCCTGGACCAACCGCTCGTTTTCCGCGTCCAGGGCGCTGGTGGCCTCGTCCAGCAAAAGGATCGGAGCTTCCCGCACCAGGGCCCGGGCGATGGCCAGCCGCTGCCGCTGTCCCCCCGACAGGGAGCGGCCGCGCTCGCCCAGCGGGGTGTCGAAACCCTCGGGAAGGGCGTCCAGGAAGGTCAGGGCCTGGGCTCGCCGGGCCGCGTCGCGCGCGCCCTCCAGCGTCACGTCCTCGCGCCCGAACCGGATGTTCTCCAGCGCGGATCCCGAGAACAGGGGCGCCTCCTGAGACACCCAGGCGAAGCGCTCCCGCACGGCCTCCGGATCGGCCTCGCGCACGTCCACCCCGTCCACGAGAATCCGGCCGGCCTGGGGGTCATAGAAGCGCAGCAGAAGGCGGAACACCGTGGACTTGCCCGCGCCGGAGGGACCCACAAGGGCCACGGTCTCGCCGGGACGCACGGTCAGATTGAAATCCTTCAAGGCGGGCAGGTCCGGCCGCCCCGGGTAGGCGAAGGACACGCCCGACATGGCCAGCTCGCCGCGTGGCGGCGACGGAAGAGGGCAGGGTTTGGGCGGCGCGGCGATGGAAGGCTCGGCCTTCATCAGCTCATCAATGCGGGCCATGGCCCCGGCGGCCTTCTGCACATCGCCCCAGCTTTCGCCCAGGGCGCCCACAGCGCCGGCGGCGAACACGGACAGCAACACGAACTGCAACAGGGCGCCCGGCGTCATGACCCCGGCCACCACGTCGCGGGCGCCGAGCCACAGAACCAGGCTGACGCCGCCGAACATGACAACAATAACCAGGGCGGTCATCCAGGCCCGGGCGTTCATGCGCCGCAGGGAAGCGGCGAAGGCCGCCTCCACCGCGTCGTTGAAGCGCGACCGGGCCGAGGGTTCGCGGCCGAACGCCTGGACCGTCTCGATGGCGTCGACGCTTTCACCTGCGAAGCCCACGGCTCCGGCGAACCGGTCCTGGGACTCCACTGTCAGGGTGCGAACCTTGCGACCGAACAGGAACAGCGGACCGATCAGCAGGGGCGTGATCAGCATCACCATGCCGGTCAGCTTGGGGCTGACGATCAGCAGCAGGATGGTGGCGCCGATCAGGGTCAGCACATTTCTGAGCGCATAGGAGATCGAGGTGGTGAGCAGGGCGTCCACCAACTGGATGTCGGTGGTCAGTCGCGACAGCACCTCCCCGGTGCGCATGTGGGTGAAGAAGGCCGGGTCCAGTCTCAGGATGCGGCCGAACAGCGCCTGACGCAGGTCCGCGATCATGCGCTCGCCCGTCTTGGTGACGTAGAAATAACGCAGCGCCGTGGCCAGCCCCAGGCCCACGGCATTGGCGCCCAGAACAAGGAACCAGACGTCCAGGTCCGCCCCGCCCTCGGCGAAGCCGTTATCGATGGCGCCGCGTGCGGTGATGGTCAGGCCCAGCGAGGCCATGGTCGACATGGTCAGCCAGAAGGCCGCGGTCAGGGCGCTGCCCTTGTGACGGGCGAGGAACGGCAATAGGCGTCCGAGGGGACGGACGTCGCGCCGACGCTCCCGGCGATCTGCCGCCTCGGTTATGGATTCAGCCAGAACCGCCCCCGGACTGGGGCGGTCGAGATCGGCGCGGGATGGCGGCGGCGTGGCGGTCATGGCCGCGCCTCTTGCCTCAGAAGGTCCATGGGTGTAAACGCCGCCCCTCTCCCGCCGGGGCTTCCGGCGGGTTTCCATTTTCTGCGCGCGGACGGTCGGTATCGTCCCGACCCAGTCACGGGGCGCTAATCAGGACACGCCGGACCGATGAAAAAGGACACCCATCCCGACTATCACTTCATCACCGTGGTGATGACCGACGGGACCACCTATCAGACGCGCTCGACCTACGGCAAGGAAGGCGCGACGCTGAACCTGGACATCGATCCGTCCACCCACCCGGCCTGGACCGGCGGCAACCAGACCCTGCTGGACCGCGGCGGCCGCGTGTCGCGCTTCACCAACAAGTACGGCGGCTTCCTCAAGAAGTAAGGCGCGGCCTGCGGGCCACAGCCGTGACCAACAAGGGCGCCGGTCAGCCGACCGGCGCTTTTTGTTTGCCCGGAACGCCGTTAAGGTTCGGGTGTTGGAAAACTGGGGCGTCCCGTCGGCGGCGCCGGCGAGGCTGGATTG
This sequence comes from Brevundimonas sp., assembly GCF_046299535.1. Taxonomy (GTDB): domain Bacteria; phylum Pseudomonadota; class Alphaproteobacteria; order Caulobacterales; family Caulobacteraceae; genus Brevundimonas. The sequence continues at coordinate 17,738 of NZ_JBKBIB010000007.1, forward strand.
CATATGGTCATGAATCGACGGGAACTGGGGCTGGGCGTAGCGGCGGCCGCCCTGGCCACGACAGCCCGGGCCCAGACCCCCTATTCCGCCATGCCCGGCGCCCCGTCGCAGGCGCCGCAGGATCCGGCGGCCCGCGCCTTCTACGATGGATTCAACGTTCAACTGAACCGCGCGCCCGCCGCGCTTCAGCCCGAACTGCGCCGTCTTTACGAGATGGCGGGCTGGCGGCCCATCTGGACGACGCAGCGCGTCCGGGTGCTGGGCCAGGTGGCGGAACGGTCGGAGCGCCATGGCCTGTCCGGGAGCGACTACTTCGATTTCGCCGGCCTCGCCTCAGACCCGGCCACTTCCGACATTCGCACCTCAATCGCCGCGCTCGGCTATGCGCGGGTTCTGGCCGAGGGCGCGGTTCGTCCCGAGACGGTCGAAAACCTCTGGGAAATGCAGAAGAACCGCGTCGATCTGGCGGGCGGGCTGCACGAGGCCGTGTCGCGAGACCGGCTGCTGGACTGGTTCGAGGCCCTGGCCCCCACGGACATCGGCTACACCAATCTGTCTGCTGGCTATGTGCGCTATCGCCGTCTGATCCGGGAAACCGGCGGCTGGCCGGCGTTCCCGCAGGGCGGGACCATAGAGCCGGGCGCCCCGGACCGGCGCATCGCCGCCCTGCGCGCCCGTCTGGTGGCCGAGGGAGATCTCGAAGCCCGTGCGGATCGGGCCATCGCGCTGAACGGCGACATCTATGGGCCTGAACTGGTCGAGGCGGTGCGCGGCTTCCAGCTTCGGCACGGTCTGGGCGTGGACGGCCGCATCGGCCCGGCCACCCAGCGGTCCCTGTCGGCGTCGGCCGAGGACCGCGCCCGCCAGATCGCCCTGAATCTGGAGCGGCGACGCTGGCTGAAGCGGGAGCTGTCGCCCGAGCGCATCGAGGTGAATACCGCCGCGGCGATCATGGTCTACTGGAAGGACAACCGACCGGTTCACTCCAACCGCGTGGTGGTGGGCACCGCCGCCAACCAGACGCCCAGTCTGGAAAAGCCCTTCGCCTCCGTGGTGGCCAACCCGCCCTGGTATGTGCCGGCCTCCATTGCGCGCAACGAGATCCTGCCGCGCGGCCCGGCCTATCTGGCCTCCCAGAACATGTACATCGCCCCCGCCGGCAATGTGGTTCAGCGAGCCGGACCTAACGCGGCGCTGGGTTATGTGAAGTTCGAACTGCGCGACAGCCACGCCATCTTCCTGCACGACACCCCGTCCAAGGCCGCCTTCGACAGCGCTTTCCGTCACCGCAGTCACGGCTGTGTGCGAGTCCACAACGCCGTGGATTTCGCGCGCCTTCTTCTGTCGCCCGACCCGTCGCGCCTGAACCAGTTCGACACGGCGCTGGACAGCCGCCGTACGCAGCGGGTGGAGACGGGCCGGGAGATCAGCGTGCGACTGCTCTACTGGACGGCCTTCGTGGACGGGCAGGGAAGAGTGGCGTTCCGCGAGGACGTATACGACCGCGACGCCCGTCTGGCGGAGGCCCTGGGCATCAATCTCAGCCTGCCCCAGCCCGTGGAAGCCGCGCGCACGACCGAGGACGACGTCGGTCCCTGACCTGCCTGCGGCCCTCAGGCCGTAAAGGCTGCGGCCAGGCGATCAATCTGGGATTGCACGGGGTTGGGGGCGGCGGCTGAAACGCCGTCGCCATACATGCGCTGGTCCAGATACAGGACCCGGTCGTAAAGCTTCTCGGACCGCACCAGATACTCCACCAGGGCGATGGGCAGTTCGGCGTGGCTGGGCGCGGCCTCGATCCTGCGCTCGGCCAGACGATAGCGGGCCTCGCCCGCCGCTTCCGGGCCCATGTCGCCCTCCCGCACAGCCCTCTGGATCAGCAGCCATGACGCGACCTGCATCAGGCGGGTGGTCAGCTTCATGCTTTCGGCGGCGTAGGCCAGAGCGGCCGAACGCGACAGCAATTTTGAATCGCGTCGACCGTCGCCATCCAGATAGGCGGCGGTGTCCTCGACCAGCTCCATGCCCTCCTGGAAGGTCCGGTCGAAGAGCTCCGAGCGGGAGAAATCACCCGGGCCAGGGCCCTGGACGGTGTCGCTCCCCGTGGTTTCGGCGGTCAACTCAGACATGCACTCTTCCTGGCTCGCGCCCGATTCCTGCGCCCATGCTGGCGCCCTGCGCCCCCTGTTTGCAACCCGCGTGCCAGATCAGCGGCAAGACATTGGACAATTTCAGGATTTGAACCTGAACAGGGCGTCGGCGGCGCTCTTCTGGGACTGTTTGCCCTGGCGCGCCCTTTCGCAGCGGGCGATCTCGATATTCAGTCCCTCGATGCGTTCGTCCAGTTCCTCGACCGAATACAGGTCTAGGTCCTCGCGGCCCAGGGCGGCGACGGCCGCACCGCGGGCCGGCCGGGGGTCATGATCCTCGAACACCATTGCCGTCTCCCTCGTCTTTGCGCTCGCTCCCCGAACGCCTATGAAAGCGCCGTGACGCCAAGGATTGCAAGGGTCGGGCATGCGGGTGATCGAGATCAGGAACGGCAAGGGCGACGCCCGGGCCCTGCAGCCCGGCGAACGACCGGTCCCGGACGTCTGGCCCGGGGAGGTCCTGATCCGCGTGCGCGCGGCGGGGATCAACCGACCGGATATTCTGCAGCGCAAGGGCCTGTATCCGCCTCCCCCGGGCGCTTCCGACATTCTGGGGCTGGAGGCGGCGGGCGAGATCGAGGCGGTCGGGGCGGGCGTAACCCGCTGGCTCCCGGGAGATCGGGTATGCGCCCTGCTGGGCGGCGGCGGTTATGCGGAGTACGCGGCGGTCGACGCCCGCCACGCATTGCCCATTCCCGCCGGGCTCGATTTCGTTCACGCCGCAGCCCTGCCCGAGACCGCCTTCACCGTCTTCACCAACGTCTTCGAGGATGGTCGGCTGGAAGCCGGCGAGACTCTTCTGGTTCACGGCGCCACCTCGGGCATCGGGGTCATGGCGATACAGGCGGCCCGGGCGGCGGGCGCGAGGGTCATCGCCACCTCGCGGGGGGCGGCCAAGGCGGAGGCGGCCCTGGGTCTGGGCGCCGAGGTCTCCATCGACGCCGAGGACGGGCGGTTTCTGGAGGCCGTGAGAGACGCGGGGGGCGCGGATGTTGTGCTGGACATGGTGGGCGCCGCCTATGCCGGGCAGAATCTGCAGGCGCTGAAGCCAGGTGGTCGCTGGGTGGTGATCGCCTTCCAGTCGGGGAATCTGGCTGAAGTGGACCTTGCCCGGTTGATGCGCGGCCGTCTGACCCTGACCGGATCCACGCTCAGAGGCCGCGACGCAGACGAGAAGGCGCGTCTGGCGGAAGCGGTCGAGGCGCGCCTGTGGCCGTGGGTCGCCGACGGGCGTGTCCGGCCCGTGGTGGACAAGGTTTTCCCGCTGGAGGAGGCCGCCGGCGCGCATGCGCACCTGGAGTCCGGGGTTCACACGGGCAAGGTGGTTCTCAGGGTGGGCTGAACCGCCTAGTTGAGAACCCGCCGTGCGTCGGGAACGTCCAGCGAGAACGGCGGGATGGCCACGTCGAAGCTGGCGCCCGACTCGTCCACCATGCGGTAGGCGCCCTGCATGGAGCCGGAGGATGTGGCCAGGGGACAGCCCGAGGCGTAGGCGTAGGTGTCGCCCGGCGAGAGCACCGGCTGTTCGCCCACCACCCCCGATCCGCGCACTTCCTCCACATGACCCATGGCGTCGGTGATGATCCAGTGACGGGCCAGCAGCTGAACCTCGGCGTCGCCACGGTTCTCGATCTCGATATGATAGGCCCAGATCCAGCGCCCTTCCTCGGGTTCGGATTCACCGTCCAGGTACATGGGCGTGACCCGGACCCTGATGCCCCGTGTTTCGGCTTCGTAGGAACCCTTGCGTTTCATGTCGCCACCCTTACGGACCCATACACAGGGTGCAACCGCGACCGTGCGCCTTTCCCTCTCGTCCCTCCGGAATCTGTGTAAGCTTTGGCCATGACCTTCGATTTGTCCCACCCCGGAATTCTGCCCTGCCAGGCCATCGAGGCCCTGATCGCCGCCGGCGCGGTGACCTCTGCCACCCCGTTTGACGCCGACCAGGTTCAGCCCGCCAGTCTCGACCTCAGGCTGGGCGCGCGTGTCTGGCGGGTGCGGGCCTCGTTCCTGCCGGGCGACCGGCGGGTGGAGGAGCGCCTCAAGGACGTGGCCATGCACCAGATCGACCTTGAAGGGGGGGCTGTTCTGGAGAAGGGCTGCGTCTACATCGCCGAGCTTCAGGAGCGGCTCAAGCTGCCGGTCGGCCTGCTGGCGCGGGCCAATCCCAAGAGCTCGTCGGGCCGCGTGGATGTGTTCGTGCGGCTTCTGACCGACCGGGGCCTGGCCTTCGACGATGTGGCTGAGGGCTATGACGGGCCGCTGTATCTTGAGATCGCACCCCAGACCTTCTCGGTTCTGGTGCGGCCAGGCACACGGCTGAACCAGTTGCGTCTGAAGGCGGGCGAGCCCCCCCGGCTGGAGACCCGCAGCGTGGGGGTGGAACTGAGCGAGGGAATCATCGGCTTCCGGGGCCGTCGCCACGCCGGGGTTATCGACCTGGACCGGGAGGACGGCCACGACCCGCGCGATTTCTGGGAGCCTCTTGAGACGCGCAGCCGGAACGGCCGCCCCGGCGAGCTGCTGCTGGATCCGGGCGAGTTCTACATCCTGGCCTCGATGGAGGCGGTGGAGATCCCCGTCGATCAGGCTGCGGAGATGACCCCCATCGACCCGTCGGTAGGCGAGTTCCGGGTTCATTACGCCGGCTTTTTCGATCCGGGCTTCGGCACCGACGAGGCGCACGGGGCAGGATCACGCGGGGTGCTGGAGGTGCGCACCCATGACACCCCGTTCCTGCTGGAGCACGGCCAGACGGTGGCGCGGCTGGTCTACGAGCCCCTGACCGAGCGGCCGTCGCGGCTGTATGGCGAGGGCGGGTCGCACTATCAGCGCCAGGGCCTGAAATTATCGAAGCATTTCAGGGCGTGGCCCGGCGCCTGACGCCTTTTTTGGACAAGGTCGTTTGATTTTATGTCAATGACGCTTGACATGCTCGCCGTCGGTTAGGTAAAGGTAGCTTGTCACATTGACAAGGACCATTGCCATGACGCCTGCGAAAGCCCCTCGACGAAAACTGAGCAGCGCCGCCCGCTTCTGGGTGCTCATGGGCGCAGCCCTGATTGCCGGGCTCGTCCTTGGCTTCAGCCAGGCGTTCTTCTTTCCTGAGGGCGCATCGCCCTCTCCGGCCCTGGTCGGCGCGGGGCTTCTGATCGGGTTCGCCATCCTGCTTCTGGGAACCTGGTGGTGGTGGGTCCGTGCGGACGAGGCCGCCCGGGAGGCTCACAAGTGGGCCTGGTACTGGGGCGGCTCCATCGGCATGACCCTTGGTCTGATCGGCCTCGTGATGCTGAGCCTCTACGCGCCTGATGCGCCCCTGCCCGCAGGGGCCAGCTATGCCGACGCCCTGCTGACCGGCGCCTTCGGCCTGCTGTTCCTCATGATGCTGGGCTACGGCGTCGCGTGGGCGGCCTGGTGGATCTCCAGGAGGCGCTGAGCATGAACAACCGCCTCAAGGTCCTGCGCGCCGAACGGAACTGGAGCCAGGCCGACCTGGCCGACCAGCTCGGCGTCTCCCGCCAGACCGTCAACGCGCTGGAGACCGGCCGCTACGACCCGTCCCTGCCCCTCGCCTTCAAGATTTCCAGGACCTTCGGCCTGTCCATCGAAGACATCTTTTCCGAGTGAAGGAGGACACCATGACCACTCTTGAGAAATCCGCCGACACCCGATCCAGACTGCTCAAACTGGCCGGCATGGCCCTCGCCGGCGGCCTCTTCGGCTACGGCTCGGCCTGGCTGGTGATCCAGTACTCAGGCTTGCCGTCGCCTGACAGTGTGCGCTGGAGCGACCTGGGGGCCATGCTCGTGGCGCTGATGCTGGTCGCCGGCGGCCTGTCCGTCCTGGCGGCTTCACGCAGCGGCCGCGCCCTGGCCGCCGCCACCGCCGCCGATGCGCCGGCCGGTCCTGCGGAGATGCGCGACATGCGGCTTCAGGGGGCGGTCCTGATCCTGTCAGGGCTGCTGCTTGCGGCGCCGCTGGTGGCGGTGCTGTCGGGCAATGCCGCCCCGGTGCTGACCCTCGTCGCCATAGGGGTGGTCTTCGTCCTGCACACGGCGATGAACCTGAGCCTTTGGCGGCGCGGCGACGAGATGGTCCGGCGCGTCGTTCTGGAGGCCGGGGGCATGGCCTTCTGGATCGGCCAGGCCGCCCTGTTCGGCTGGGCCGTGGCCGAGCGGCTGGGGGTCGCCCCGCCCCTGACGGCCTGGGACATCCTGGTCGTCGTCATGGGTCTGTATCTGACCTGCTCCGTCATCGTGGGGCTGCGCCGCGGCCTCAGCTGATCCTCTTTTCCAACGCCGACTATCCATCAATCTGTCCCTTCAAGAAGGAAGCCGACCATGACCCTCATCAACCGCCTCAAGCACGCCGGAAGCCTGACCGCCCGTCTCGCCGCAGGAACCGCCTTGGGCGTCGGCCTGTTCGCCGCCGTCGCCGGAACCCCCGACTTCGCCCTGGCCCAGAACGCCGCCCATCAGCCCGGCCCCGCCGTCTGGGTGGTGTCCGACGAGGACTCCACCATCTATCTGTTCGGCACGGTTCACCTGCTGAAGCCCGACGTCCAGTGGCGCAGCGCCGAGCTGGACGGGCTGATGGCGGAGGCGTCGGAGCTGTGGCTTGAGCTGGACAATCTGGACGACCAGGCCGCCGCCATGCCGCTGATCCAGCAGTACGGCCTGAATCTGGGCGGGCCGCCCCTGTCGAGCCTGCTGAGCGACGAGGAGAACGCGCAGCTTCGGGTCGCTGCGGGCGTCATCGGCGTGCCGCCCCAGGCCATGGAGGTGATGCAGCCGTGGCTGGTGGGCCTGCAGCTGTCCATGGCCGCCGCCGTGAAGGCCGGCTACGACCCCACCTCGGGCGTGGACATGGTTTTGAAGGCTCAGGCTGACGCGGCCGGCACGCGGGTCCGGGGGCTGGAGACCATGGAGCAGCAATTCCGCTTCTTCCATGACCTGCCGCAAGAGGTGCAGCTGCAGTTCCTGCGCCAGTCCCTCGCCACATGGGAAGAGGCGGACGTCCTGCTGGACCGCATGGTCGAGCTGTGGGCCGCCGGCGACGTGGACGCCTTCGACCAGTTGATCGTCCAGGACATGAAGAACGAGTGGGGCGAACTCTATGACGTGCTGCTGACCCGTCGCAACGCCGACTGGGCCAACCAGATCCAGACCATGCTGGAAGGCTCGGGCACCACCTTCATCGCCGTGGGCGCCGCTCACCTGGCGGGCGACGACAGCGTCCAGTCCATGCTGGAGGACCGGGGCGTCACCGTAACGCGTCGCTGAACCTGACATCCCGAAACGGAGAAGGCCCGGCGAAAGCCGGGCCTTTTCATGTGCGGCTGGAGCGGGCAGCGGGAATCGAACCCGCACGAGCAGCTTGGGAAGCTAGAAGAAGACAAGCAAGATCAAACAGAAAGCGACAAAACAGGCGCTTTAGGCACCTTTGTCGATCAATGGCTTACGGTCGCATCGCAAAACCGAAAACTGCGTAAGCACCTCGCGAAGGGCGACCTTTCGACCCTTCTCGAACTGCATGATTTTTTCGCCAGCGGACGCGCTCTGGCTGAGCTGGGAGAGACTGCTCATCTGCCGGCCATCGTCGGCTCCGCCCAGCAGATCGAAGATGAACTGATCCGCCGAGGCCAGCCGCTGGCGCCAGGCTCAGCCATCCGAGGCCTGAAAATCCGGGTATCTGTTACACCCGGATTTCTTCCCACAGGTGAGAGCTGACCTGTGGCGGTAATGATCGACTGGATCACCGCACGAGTGCCTGTTCAGCTGCCTCGACCGATCTGGGGCGGCGAGTTCGTTTCGCTACGCCCAGATGGAAGCGTCGAATTCGCCGTGAAAAAGCGGGTCAGCGTCCCGGGATCCTACGCGTCCTCGATTCAGGTCCGCGCCATTCGAACGGACCAGCTGGAAATTGACGGCAACCCCGCCAAAATGCTGCGGGGCCACAACCTCTGGGGAAGCGGCGATCTGCCCACGCTCCTCGCGGCGATGGTGCGAAAAGCGATGGTCGCGACGCTCGGGGAGGAGTTCCCGTTCTCCATTCCCTGCGCGACGATCTCGCGCGTGGACTGCACCGAAATGCTGGAACTCCCTCATGCGGCCGACGTGCGCGCTTGGCTGAAGGCGGCAGCAGCCCACGGGACGGTCCGCTATCGAGGAAGGGGAACGTTCAAAGATGGGGTGCTGCGCTTCGGAGACTTCAGCGGGAAGGCGGCGGATTCCTGGCAGCTAAAGCTCTACCACAAGGGTGAGGAGGTTCGGCATCGACGCGACTTCCGGGATCTCGACGCCCCGCTACGTGACGAGGCGATTGGATGGGCTGATCGATGCCTTCGCGCAGAGGTTATGCTAAAACGAAAAGAGCTCGAGAAGCAGGGATTACGGTACGGAATCGGCTGGTATGGAGCCGACATGGACAAGAGCACAGCAGCCGCGCGGATTTGGGCTGAGAAGGTGAAGTTGATGGAACTGTCAGACGTGCGCATGGTCGAAGCTGAGCGCCTGGAGGGCCTGCCTCCCGGCGTCATTGGAGCCTACACCGCGTGGCGGAGCGGCGTAGATCTTCGGCAGATGTTTCCGAAGCAATCGACCTTCTATCGCTATCGGAAGCGGATTCGGGACACCCTCGGGGTGGACATCCAAAGCGCGCCGCCGACAAGCAATGTGGTTCCCATGGTGCGCGTGCTCGAAGCGTCCCCCGCACGACGGCCAGAGTGGGCTGGTGAGTTCGAAAGGGCGCTCACCGCCGCATGACGACGTACCTTCTCACTAACTATGCGTGGTTCGCTTTTGGCTTTCTGCTTTTCGGCTGGATCGTTCTCCTGGCGGCTCCGCTCATCGGCCATAAATGGCGGCCGGGGTGGCTCATCTTCATGACGGTGGTTTGCGGGCTCTGTCTTGCTGGGCTGATCTACAACGAGCTATGGGGCCCTGCCGCTGCTCACAGTCGTCAATGTGAGAGCCTGCGGGAACGATATGAGGCAGCCGAGACGATAGTGGATCTAGAACGCGCTCGGGATCGATTGCGCGCTTCGCGGTGTAATCTGGTCGCCAGTTAAAGCCGCCGCATACCACTGGAGCTAAACCGCAAATACACGGGGCTCGAGCCACATGGGGATCCGAGAGTGCGTCCCAGCGGCGGCCCATTGGCGCGCTGGCGAAAATCCTCTAACCAACTTGAACACCGCGCGGGAGCTATCGTGTCTGAAAAACTGTCCTTCCTGACCCCGGATACCGCCCAGATCCGCCACCAAATCAGAGGCGTTCTGGAGAGCTACAGCCATGAGTGGGACGTACTAGCGGAACTTAGTCAGAACGCTGTCGACGCCGTCGTGCGCGCAAATCCAACTCGCGGCCACATCGTCTTGGATATCAATGCTCAGCATCGAACGATTGAAATTCGCGATAACGGAGCAGGCATTGATCCGTCTGATCTGCTCAGGCTTCTAAGGCCATTTGGCAGCGACAAAGGCGGCCACACCAACCAGATCGGTCAGAAGGGGGTGGGCCTGACGTTCGTCCTGTTCTCGACCGTTTCGTTCGAACTGGACACCCACTCTCCGCACGGATCCGCTTCTGCTAAGGTACACTCCGCCAGGGCTTGGGCAGATTCCGAGGAGGATTCGGAGTTGCTCGTTGAGGTGGACAGCATCGAACCCGCCGCCCCGGGCACCACCATTAAAATCAAACTTGCCGATCTTGAAGCTGGGTTGTTCGACCTTAGCTTCGATGAGCTAACCTTCGCTTTGCGTACGCGGACGGCGCTCGGCAGCACCAACTTTATCTGGGGAGAACCCCTAAAATGCGACGTTACTTTTCGACACGTCGATGTCTCCGGAAACGCTAACGAGGTCGAGTTTGACTGCAACTACCTTCTCCCGATCGAAGGCTTGAAATCTGATGATTTCATCGCGGTCGATCAGTATCTTGATTGGCGAAATGAAGGTGACCGCAGTGATGCCGAAAAGCGCCGAAAGCTAAAAGACAAGATCGTCTATACGGTTGGAAAGAAATATCAGGCCGGACGCGACATTAAGTACTGGTCCTGCTTCGTACCAAACAGAGCTGTATGGCAAAAATTATCAGAATTTCGTGGTCTTTCCGACCCGTCTGACTCTGATGGCACTGCCAACGGAGACGACATGTTTCGGGGTTTCAAGTTCAGCGGGGGCTTGGCGACGTCTTCCAAAGGGATGCCTACAGGTATCTTCCTGGAGCTTAAGCCAAGGGGGTCAGCCGGGTATTTTCCGAACTTCTTTATAATCGTTGAAGATCCATCTCTTAGTTTCGACATTGGACGGAAGTCCATTCAGGGACGTCAGCAAGGGATGCTGCGCGAAATCGCTTATGAGCAGTTTAGAGCATACATAAACGATTTCGTTAAGTACATCAGCGGTAGTATAGACGATCCCGATCCGTCATATGACCGGGAGGAGCTTTTCGCTGAAATCGCGTCCATTGCTGAACTGGAGTCCACTGCTTCAAGATTTGTAAAGCGGCCAAACTCGCAAGAGGCCACGGTCGCTGCTATGTTTTTTGAGCAAGTTGGCAAGGGAAAGTTCGCGTCCTTCAGTCCTCATATTTCTGGCTACCGGAATCGATATGATCTTTACGGCCGGATCGGGGCGCGGAGCCAAGTAGTAGAGTTTAAGTTCGACTTGTCCGGCTTGTTCAGAGATTTCTCCGATGAACGAAAGATGTTCGATGAGATAAACACGGTGGTCCTTTGGGAGGTTACCGAACGCGACAGAGCCATCGTTGCTAAGCGTGGACTTACCCTGACCGAAATAGGCACTGGCCTGCTCTCAGCGGCCTCTAGCAAGTTCCCGGACGCGCATTTCAACCTGAACCTGGACGGGGTAAAATCGATCGAAATCGTTTCGATGCGGAAGATCCTGAAGCCGAACGAATAGACAGCGCTACCCCTACACTCGACCGCGTGGTTTGACCGCTGCGCGAGTCGGACACAGCCGGCTCTCTAGGCCCAGAGTGGGCGTCTAGCTCCCGAGGTCCCAGACCTTTGGGCGATTATCATTCGCTATTTCTGAGTAGCAGAGGCATTGGCGGCTGCACGATCCGCCGTGCGCCGTGCGATCTCCTTGCCGAACTCGACCACAACATCGAGGTCGTCCGCTGCAATATTCAAGCGATCGCTCCAGCGGCGATAAACCTTGAAGACAATCGACTCTGCTTGGTCATCGTCGATGGGTTTAGCTGGCTGACGGGGCCCATGTACGGGCCCGTTACCACTGTAAAGCCAGCTCGGGTTGATGTTGCGGGACCGCTCCAGCGCGAAAAACGCGGCCGCAGGAATGTCATTCTTCGCCTGCTCCCACCGTTTGTAAGTCGGGAGTTGGACGCCCAGCTCAGCAGCCATTTCAGCCTGAGTTAGCCGGTACGTCTCTCGGACCGAGCGGAGCCGTTCGGCGATAGCATCGTCAGCCACTTGACAGCCTCCTACATCTAAGGACACATAAGTGATCCCTTTTGGGATCATACATGCTTCGTTCAGTGCCGTCATGCCCGACGAATCTTAGGAGAATATCAGATGCCCGCTGCTGCCTCATCCTCGATCCCCGAATTTACCCTGTCCGGCCGCGCCGTCTATGTCCGGGAAGTCCCGCCCCGGGACCCCAAATGGCCCCCCACCTTCTACACAGACATCGTGGTTCCGGCGGCCGATGAGTATTCATCGCCCGCGACCTACCAAGTCCGCTCGCGCCATAGATTGGCGGAGAAAGACCAGGACGTCTCCGTAAAGGTTGCGCTTCGCTCCTTCGCCGGCCGTCGAACCATCCAGACACAGAGCGGTCCAAAGGAAGTGCCGAACCTGACGCTCTCGCTCCAAGCGCTCGAAAACTAAGGGGCGCAGATGTCGGGCTCGACGGTAACAGCCTGCGTTCCCGGAGAGGGCGAGGCTGGACCCTGCCCGGTGGGGTTCATACCCGCCGAGGCGGAGCCCATCGTGGCGGTGATCGGGACGCAGGACGCGCCCGTCGCCAGCTTCGGAACCGCTTTCATGACAGGGTTCGCGATCTGCTGGATGCCCATCTTCATCGCGTGGTGCATCCAGCAAATCTACTCGACGTTCGCGAGCACCCGTCTCGACTGAATTACGCGGACTCCGCGTGATCGGAAGCCGCCCTGTAGGCGGCATTTCAAGAGGGGCTTCAATGAAGACCATGATTACTCGTGTGGCGGCACTCGCCATCCCGTTTACTGCAGCTGCGGCTCCCGCCCTGGCAGGGCCGGTGGCTGACCCCTTCTCGGGCATGTTCAGCGACATGATGAACTACATCCCGTTCGTGATCGCAGGGATGGTCGGCATCGCCGGCATCAAGTTCGCGCCGTTGGCGGTCCGCTGGGGCATCAAACTGATCACTGGCTTCGCCCGCGGGTGAAGCATCGAAGAGGGGCGCTGCGGCGCCCCTCTTTTCTTCCGGTCGAGGATAAAGGGATGGCCGCGTTATGGACGATTGTAGGTTGGACCGTCGGCGCTTGTTGCGGGCTGGTTTGTGCGTACTTGGTGTTTCGGCGCTGAACGCACTGGCCTTGCCCGCTGCTTCGCAAACGCCCCCCGTCATCGACATGGTGAGGAACCCGACTACCGGGGTGTGGTCCGCACCCTCGCAGATCGGCGGCACTGCGCTCACCCGGGCGGACCGGTACGTGATTTCACAGGTCGGCGGCCGGGCCGCCTCAACTGGCATGTCGAGGACCGCCCTCTCTCGTGTGGTCGGAGCCGTTGCGAAGGGGGTGCTGGGAAGGGCCCTGGCAGTCGGAGGATTGGTCGGCGTGGCGATCAATGAGCTGCACAATCTAGCCACCGGGGAACGTCTGTTCAGCTACGACGGGATGTTAGGCCTCGGGTATGAATCGGCTTCCGACACCATAACGGTGGTTCGGCCAGGCTACGACGCTGGTCAGACCTGCGCGGGCGCGCCCCCCCTGCCTAGCAACTGGCCTCAAATGACCTCTGGGGCCTATCTCGACCCAACTGGCGCGAACCCTTGCCGACTCCGGCATGTCAGCGTGGTGGAGATTCACGCGACTTCGCCCATTGCCCTCGCGAACTACCGGCCGGTCGGATGGCAAACTGGCTATTCGGTAGCCATCACGCCGATGCCGCCTGCCACGTATGCACAGAGGGTGTGGTGGTACACGTACGGAACACCCAGCGGGACTCGCATTCAGCTTCCCGGCGTTCCCGTTTCGCAGCTTTATGAGACGCTTACGGCTGACGAGCTCGCCAAAGAAAGCAGCCGCGAAGTTGCCGTGGATGTCAGCAATGCCCTGCAGGGAATGTTCGCGCCCTCTGCCGACATTCCAACGTTGCCGCTCTCGCCTTGGGTGCCGGATGTGCCGGTACCCTACGTGCATGATTGGTTGACGTCTCGCCCGGCGATCATCGCTCCGGGGGTCGACCCCGTCGTAAACTGGCCAGGGATGCCGGAAGAGGGTGAGCCAGCGCCTGGCGGCGAGGGCGACCAGTCGAGTTTGGTGCGTATCGACACGAGCGGAGAGCCCGACTTGTCGCCTGATGCACCGCCCGATCTGCCCACTGTCGCGGACTGGCTGAATCCGCTGCAGACGCCCTTGGGCGGCTTCCTTTCGCCTGATGCGACAGCAGTTGGCGCTAGCTGCCAGCCGCTGGGCACGTTCGACTTGGCGGCGACCTTTCAGATCGGAAGTGACCCCCAAGTTCTGGATATCTGCCCGGCTTTTCTGAACGACCGTGCGGTCTCTTTTATCGATCTCATCTCGACCTATGGCCCGCCCGCCGCAGCGGCGGGCATCGTTCTCAAATCCTGAGGTAAGCCATGCCGCTTGTGGGCGTAATCATTTCGGGACTGGTTGGAGCGTTCAACCGCCTGCTCGTGACTGGGCTGGTCGGCAAAGCGATATTCGGCGTGGTGTTCTTCTACGTCATCTCGGTGCTGCTGAAGGCCGTCACCGATATCGGCGCCCCCTATTTCACGCCGCCAAGCTTCTCCGGCGCGTTCGCTGGCATGGGCTTCTACTGGGACTATTTTCAGGTCCACCGCTGGATCAATTTCATCCTGCCCGCCGTCGCCGTCCGGTTCATCATTCGACGCCTTCCAGTGGTGGGCTGAGCCATGGCGGTAAAGGTGTATTTCGGGGGTACAGGTGACGGCAAAACCTCAGGCGTTATGCGTCAAGAGATCGTACCGGCGCTTCGGCGAGGCCAGCGGGTCTGCCACAACATCGAAGGCGTAGATCCCGGCCGTTTGGCGGAATACTGCGGCCCGAACGTCACCCCTGATATGATCCGGGCCTACAGTGACGAGCAACTGAGCCAAGCCGATTTCTGGCCCGCCTTCGTCGGCCTCGGACGCAATGGCGTCCGGCTCTATGACGATGCTCACAGCGTCTTCAAAAAGGGCGACCTTTTGGTCGTGGACGAAGCCCGTCAGTTCTTCGGCTACAAAACCGTCGATGGATATCGCGAAAGGGCGCTGGAGTATCATCGCCACTGGGCTGCGGATGACACCAAGCTCGTGTCCGATATCGTGCTCATCTGCCAAACGTATGGCGACTTGGCCAAGAAGGCCCGCGACCTGGCGAAGAAGGTCTATGGCTGGCAGAAGCAAACCGATATCGGCCGTGATCACTGCTCCTGGCGAAGGGAATACGCCTCTCCCGGTGACGCACTGCCGAAGAAGGCTCCGATCCGAGAGACTGTAGAGTTCGATCCCGAGATATTCGAACTCTACGCCAGCCACGGAACACCAGGGGCCGTGCAGACCGAAACGGGCGGTAAGACGGTTTGGCAGACCCCGAAGTTTCGCAAGATCGTGGCGGTGTTCGTCGTCTGCGCTGCTGGTGGGGTGGGCCTCTTCGCATGGGCTTTCGCGGGGTTTGGCAAAGCTGGATCGCCCCGTGAGGCAGACTCCTCTGAGCCCCCGCCGACTAACGCGCCGGAATCGCGTCGGCCGGCTGAAGCAGCCGCCGAAAGAATCCGTATTGCGGGCCTGATTCACGAAGACGGCAGGGCGAAAATTCTCCTCGAACGCGATGGCGAGTTTGAGGTCATCGACTCGGCCGACTTCGTCGTAACGGCGGGACGCATTGAGGGAATCGTTGATGGAGTTCAGGTGCAATGGCCATGATGCGAACAGTGCTTATTGGTGCGGCGATGGCGCTCGTGGCCACAGCACCCTCAACCTCGGCCAGCCCCAGACACACTGAGCAATTCAGCAGCTCCGCTGGGCGGCCAGCACTCATACTCGACCGGGTGCCCATTTCGTTCGCCGTGGAAACCTTCTTCCAACGGATCTCTCGTGAGCCTTTCATCCTCTGCTCCGAGGTGCTGTCGGATGACCGCCTGGTGTCGCTTCGTTTGCCCGGCCATTTGGTGACCGCTCGAAGCTTCGAAACCTTTCTCCAGACGCGCGGCTACCAAGCCTACGTCCAGGGCGGCGTTTACATGGTGTGCGGCACTGGAACCGCCGAGGCGGTAGGTAGCACCAGCAGGGGGGCTGGCGAGCCGTTTACGGCTTCATACAGTCCCCAACCCGAAATCTACCCGTCGCCAGCGCCACTAGCCGCTGACCTTGATGCCGAGCTCGTTGAGATCGCGTCTGCTCCTGAAACAGGTGTGTACCTGACGAAATATCGTTCGGCGCAGGAGTTGGCCCAGGTGGCTAGGCCCCTAGTCCCCGAAGTTCGCATGGTCGCATCGAATGAAGGCGCTCGATCAGGTGAGGTCCTCGGGGTGTCGGGCGGAGAGATCGCCTACGCCGGTCCGGAAACCCATGTCGCGTCCCTGCTCGCTCTCCTAGAGCAGCTCGACGCCCGTCCGGACTCCGTCGAGATCCAAGCTGTCCTGGTCGAGGTGAGCCGCACCCAAAACCAAAGCTGGGGCATAGAGGTCCTGGGTGACCTCCTTCGCGACACGTTGGGGGTTTCCATCAGCGCTGATCGCAATCGGCAGCAGCTTGAATTCCAATTCGGCGACGTTTCCACCTTGCTCTCGACCCTATCTGGTGACGCGCGGGTGAAGGTAGTTTCGGCGCCCTTCGTGACTGCCGAGAACGGGCGGCGCACTCAGCTCACGGTTGGTGAGGAAGTGCCTGTCCTCGGCGCTGTTCACACCTCCGGTGATGGCACATCGCAACAGTCCGTGGAGTACCGATCATCCGGTATGATCCTGGGCGTCGTTCCGCGCATATATCGTCGGGCGCTCTACCTCGATCTTGAGCAGGAAGTCTCGTCGTTCGCCCGGACGCAAACCGGCGTCAACAATTCCCCTACGCTCACCAAGCGCCAGCTGACGACCTCACTCGAAATCCCCGAAGGGTCATGGGTCGCCCTTGGAGGGCTTCTGTCAGATCGAGAAGAACGGGGCGGTGATCGTCTGTTCCCACGAGGCCCGCGTGTCGGCGGCCGGGAAACAACGGCCCAAGCCGAGCTCGTCCTCTTGGTGCGCGCTGTGCGTCGCGAATCGGGGGAGCCGTGATGTCGCCCCCACAGAATGCAGTGGCAAGCGCGACTGGCCGGTGCGGAGGACGCCGCCGCAGTTGCGGCGTCGGCCGTTGCGCCGGCCGCCCCGACAGGGGCCATTGATATGAGGCGGAAGACATCGTTGCCGAACCGCGCCGTCATCAATCGCGCCTGGAAGATCCTCAAGGATCTGGGCGAAACACCCAGAGTTCTCGAGCTCCTGGAAGATGGGACTGTCAGGCTTCACCTTTCCGGTGGGGCTTCGGTCATGCCTTCATCGGACGATGAAGCCCTAGATGAAGAGCTTCAGAAGTTCAGGGCGCGCCGTGGTTACAACTAAGCTCAAGGGCGTATGCAAGGTCCGCTCGAAGGGCAGGATGTACTGGTACGCTTGGCGGGGCGGTCCCCGGCTTAAGGGGGCACCGGGCAGTCCTGAGTTCGTTACGAGTTATGCGGAAGCTCACCAATCGCGAACACGCCCCAACGACAAACGCATCAGCGGCCTAGTGTCCCTTTATCGCGCAAGCCCGGCATTCTCACGATTGGCCCCAACGACGAAACGGAACTGGTCGCGATGGCTTGATCGCATCAGCGACCACTTCGGCCCCCTTCGGGTTGCGCAGTTTGATCGACCCGAGAAGATACGGCCGGTCATTCGACACTGGCGCGATCAATGGTCTGACCGCCCTCGCACTGCGGACTATGCAGTCCAGGTGCTATCGCGTGTCCTGAGCCACGGCGTGGACCTCGATCTGATCAGCACCAACCCGTGCGAAGGGATAAAATCGCTCTACAGCGTGAACCGCGCCGCGATCATCTGGACGCCGGACGACATCAAGGCGGTGAAGGCCGTTGCGTCTCCTGAGGTTGGCTACGTCATCGACCTGGCAGTTCATACGGGACTAAGAGCTGGCGACCTCGCAAGGCTATCGTGGGCCCATATCTCAGCCGATGCGATCTGCATCCCGACCGGCAAGAGCCGTGGCAGCGTAGAGGCTGTGGTGCCGCTCTACGACGGTCTGAGGGCAGTGCTGGCGACCATTCCCAAGCGAAGTACCGTGGTCCTGACGAACGAGGCTGGAAAGCCCTGGAAGGCTGTAAACGGCACTTCGTTCTCAAAGGCCCGCGACAAGGCGCTTCCTGGCAAGGATCTGCACTTTCACGACCTTCGCGGCACCGCCGCCACCAAGTTCTACCTGGCCGGGCTCAAGCCGCCCGACATCGCGGAAATTATGGGGTGGGAGACGGCAAAGGTCGAAAAGATCATCCGCCGCTATGTGGGCTCGGACGCCCGCACGGCAGCGATCATTCAACAGCTCAACCAGACCCAAAGGGGAACGTAAAATGCAAAACCGCGTGCAAAACCGCCGCCGAAAATCGGCTAAGTGTTGGAGCGGGCAGCGGGAATCGAACCCGCACGAGCAGCTTGGGAAGCTGCCAGGCTACCACTACATCATGCCCGCGGCGGCCAGCGGCCTGTTCTAGGTCAGGCCGGTGCGCAATCCAAGCGGCGGCGCATGTTCAGCCGTAGAGATCGCCCAGATAGACGCGGCGCACGTCCGGGTCGCTGATGATCTGGCCGGGGGTGCCCTCGAACAGAACCTCTCCGCCATGGATGATCGAGGCCCGGTCGATGATGTCCAGGGTCTCGCGCACATTGTGGTCGGTGATCAGCACCCCGATGCCGCGATCGGCCAGATAGCGGATCACCTGCCTGATGTCGGCGATGGCCAGCGGATCGATGCCGGCGAAGGGTTCGTCCAGCAGCATGAACGACGGCTTTCCCGCCAGGGCGCGGGCGATTTCGACCCGGCGTCGTTCGCCGCCCGACAGGGCCGTGGCAGGCGCCTCGCGCAGATGATCGATGTGCAGTTCTTCAAGAAGGCGGCTGACTTCCGCGGTGACGGCCTTGTCGTCCCGGGTGTTCAGTTCCACCACCGCGCGCACGTTCTGCTCGACGGTCATGCCGCGAAAGATGGAGGCTTCCTGCGCCAGATAGCCCAGACCCATGCGGGCGCGCTGGTACATGGGTTGACGGGTGATGTCCTCACCGTCCAGCCAGATGCTGCCCGAATCCGCCGGGATCAGGCCGGTGATCATGTAGAAACAGGTGGTTTTGCCCGCCCCGTTGGGTCCGAGAAGTCCGGCCACCTCGCCCCGGTTCACGTGCAGCGAGACATTGCGCACCACCTGGCGCTTGCCGAACGACCGGGCGATGTTCTCGATACTGAGGCCATTGCGGCGCGGAGCCTCGGACGGCGCCGTGTCGGCGACCTCCGCCCTGTCGGCGCCCGGGATCGGCGCACCGGTGGCCGCAGCGCGACCGCGGCTCGGCCGGGGCGGTCGGTTCAGGGCTGAGAGTTCCTTGCGCGCCAAGAGCCGGCTCAGTTCCGGTCGGGGTAGAAGACGCCCTGCACCCGGCGTCCGGCGTTTCCGGTCGGCGCGCCTTCCATGCGCGCGCGGCCGGTGCCGATGTTGATGCTGAGATTGGAGCCCGTCAGAACATTGTCCCCTTGGCGCAGGATCACGTCTCCGGTCACGGTCAGGGTGTTGTTGGCGGCGGTGTAGACGGCGCGGTCGCCGCGCGCGACCTGCTCGGGGGTGACAAAGAAAACCTCGCCAATGGCCTCTATGCGTTCCGCCGCGCCGAAGCCGCCGTCGCGCGTCTGGTGGTAGACGCGGATTTCCCCCGCCCGCAGACGGTTCTCGCCCTGGGAGGCTTCAGCCCGTCCACGCCAGATCTGCAGGCCGTCGGCCTGGATCAGCTCCAGATCGTCGGCTCCCACCATGAAGGGCTCTCCGCTGGAGGAGATCTGCGTCCACGCCGCCGTGGCCAGGCTCATGGCCCCCAGGGCGCCGATCGCCAGTCCGATTGTCATGCGCCGCATGATCGTGGTTCCTTATCCCGCCTCGCGGGTGTTGATCGTCGCCCGTACCTTATCATCGCCCGAGCCGCTGAACACGACCCGGCCGCCCTGTTCATAGATGGCATAGGACGTCGCGTTGATTGTTCCAAGGGCGCCCGCGCCCTCGATGCCCTTGTCGCCGGTGACGACGCCGCTGCGTGTGTCCACCACGGCCTCCGGCGTAACGAAGCGGAAGCCCGCGCCGCCGTCCTCGATGATCACCTGGTTGCGCAGGATCAGGGTGCGGGACGGCTCGTCATACAGGCCCTGTCCGGCGGACAGTTCACTGGTCTTGCCGGCCTCCAGCGTCAGCCGCATGACCGGGGCGTCCAGCCGGAACATGCCGGTGTCCGGATCGCGCACCGCCTGGGCCGCGCCGATGATGAAGGAGCGGCCCTGATCGTCCTGGCCATGGAACATGGGGTTGGACAGGCGCACCTCACGGGACTCGACCCGGCTGCGCTCGACCCCGGCGATGATGCTCCGGGTTCCAACCCACAGGGCGGTGCCCCCCGCCAGCACGACGATGGCGATGGGCAGAACCCGGCGGAACAGCATGACCCGTCGCGAGCGCGCGCGCCATTTTCGTCCCGCCAGCACGACCCGGCGCTCGTCGGCCGCCTTCAGGTCATCGCTGGGGGCAGGTTCGGTCATGATCAGGTGTGGGCGAAGATGTCGGCGTCTTCCCAGCCTTGCAGATCGAGCCGGGCGCGGACGGGGAGGAAGTCGAAACAGGCCTGGGCCAGCGCGGTGCGGCCCTCGCGCGCCAGCATGACGTCCAGCCGCTCGCGCACCACGTGCAGGTGCAGCACGTCCGAGGCCGCATAGGCCAGTTGCTCCGGGCTCAGCACGTCCGCTCCCCAGTCCGAGGATTGCTGGGCCTTGGACAGGTCCACGCCAGCCAATTCCCGCACCACGTCCTTGAGGCCGTGCCGGTCGGTATAGGTGCGCGCCAGTTTGGAGGCGATCTTGGTGCAGTAGACCGGGCCCGTCTCGATCCCCAGGTGGTTCTCGAACATGGCGATGTCGAAGCGGCCGAAGTGGAACAGCTTCAGGACGTTGCGATCCGCCAGGACCCGCTTGAGATTGGGGCAGTCATAGGCGGGACGAGCCAGCCGCACCACATGGGCGTCGCCGTCGCCGGAAGAGAGCTGGACCACGCACAGGTCGTCGCGGTTGTGACGCAGGCCCATGGTCTCGGAATCCACCGCCACCACCGGACCCAGGTCCAGATCGCCGGGCAGGTCGCCTTCGTGCAGGTGAACGGTCATGAGGGCCTCGTGCAGAATCCGCTGGGCGTGGTCCGGATCATCATAGACGAACGGCGCCGCGTCCCAAGACACGGCGCCGCCGAAAAATATGGTGCCCAGGAGAGGACTCGAACCTCCACGACCTTTCGATCACTGGCACCTGAAGCCAGCGCGTCTACCAATTCCGCCACCTGGGCCCGAAGGTTTCCCCTCGGAAGGCGCGGACCCTTAAGGCAGGCGAAACCTGCGGTCAATGCCGGTTCTCATCATATTACGCCTGACGGGCCCCGCGCGCGTTGCGGGCGCCGATGGCTTGGTCTATCCCCGGCGCGCCGGAGGCCCTCAAATCCGGCACAAAGCGTCGACCCGGAGCATTCGTCATGACCGCATCGTCCAGACTCGTCACCGTCTTCGGGGGCTCGGGATTCATCGGCGGACAGGCCGTGCGCGAACTGGCCCGGCTGGGCTGGCGCATCCGGGTGGCCGTCAGGAAGCCCAACACCGCCCATGACCTGCGCCCGCTGGGCGACGTGGGCCAGATCCAGCTGATGCGTTGCGATGTGACCCGGCAGGCGGACGTCGAGGCGGCCCTGCGCGGCGCGGACGCGGTGGTCAATCTGGTGGGCACCTTCAACACCCGCCGTTTCCAGGCCATGCACGTGGACGCGGCCCGCTATATCGCCGAGGGCTGCAAGGCCAACGGCGTCACGCGGCTGGTCCAGGTGTCGGCCAACGGCGCGGACGCCGGGTCCCCCGCCGCCTATGGCCGCTCCAAGGCCGAGGCCGAGGCGATCATGCGCGAGCACGTCCCCGGCGCCGTGATCCTGCGGCCCTCGGTGGTGTTCGGCCCCGGTGACGCCTTCCTGAACCGTTTCGCAGCCATGGCCCCCATGTCGCCGGCCCTGCCGCTGATCGGCGGCGGCGAGACGCGGTTCCAGCCGGTCTATGTGGGCGACGTGGCCCAGGCCATCGCACGCGCGGTGAACCAGCCGGCCCTCGCGGGCCAGACCTTCACCCTCGGCGGCCCCACGATCTACACCTTCCGCCAGATCCTTGAGTTGATCCTGCGCGAGACCTATCGCGAGCGGATTCTGGTTCCCGTGCCGTTCTTCGCGGCCCGGCCGCTGGGCGGGGTTCTTCAGCTGGCCGAACTGTTTGGCATGGCGCCGCCGCTGACGCGGGATCAGGTATTGATGCTGGAAAGCGACAATGTGGTCCCTGAAGGTGCGCCGGGTCTCGCCGCCCTGGGCGTCGCCCCCACGGGCCTCGAGGCCATAGCGCCGTCCTATCTGTGGCTGTACCGCCGGGGCGGCCAGTTCGCGGAACCCGTCGCGGCCTGACGCCTAGAGCATGGCCGGTATGACCCGGTCCGGAGGACGGTGGCCGTTGGCGTAGGTCATGATGTTCTGGATCACCCGCTCGCCCATTTCGCGCCGCGTCTCCAGGGTGGCGGACCCCATGTGCGGCAGCAGCACCACATTGGCGTGACCCACGAGCCCCGGATGCACCCGGGGCTCGTGCTCGAACACGTCCAGACCGACCCCGGCGATGGCCTTCTCGCGGACCGCGTCGGCCAGGGCCGCCTCGTCGATCAGTTCCCCGCGCGCGGTGTTCACCAGAATGACGTGCGGCTGAAGCAGGGCCAGCCGCTCGGCGGAGATCAGATGGTGGGTCTCCTTCGTCGCCGGGCAGTTCAGGGAGATCAGATCCATGCGGCCCAGCATCTGGTCAAGATCGTCCCAGTAGGTGGCGCCCAGCTCCGCCTCGATGGCGGCGCTGACCGGCTTTCTGTTGTGATAGTGAACCTGGAGGCCGAACGCCCTGGCCCGGCGGGCCAGAGCCTGGCCGATGCGGCCCATGCCGACGATGCCCAGCCGTTTGCCCCACAGCTTGCGCCCGTTCATCCAGGTGGGCGTCCAGCCGGTGAAGCGGCCCTCGGCCATGACCTGCGCGCCCTCCACGACCCGGCGGGACACCGCCAGGATCAGGGTCATGGCCAGGTCGGCGGTATCCTCGGTCAGGACGCCGGGTGTGTTGGTGACGATGATGCCCCGCGCCGTCGCCGCCTCCACGTCAATATGGTCCACGCCCGCGCCGAAATTGGCGATCATCTTCAGCTGGTCGCCCGCCCCGGCGATCAGGTTTGCGTCGATGCGGTCGGTGATGGTGGGCGCCAGCACGTCCGCGCGCTGCATCGCCGCCTGAAGCGCGGCCCGGTCCATGGGGGCGTCGGTCAGATTCAGTTCGGCGTCGAACAGTTCCCGCATGCGGGTCTCGACCGCGTCGGGCAGCCGTCTGGTTAGCACGACCTTAAGATTGCTGGCGGACATAAAGGCTTTCAGGCTGTGGCGACGGCGCATCGCGCCGGACGCCGAGGAATGGCCGAGGGAACGGGACGTGTCTAGCAAAGCGTCGGGAAGGATCAAAAGCCTGCGCGCGGTTCTGCTGGCCGCAGCCATGACGCTGGGGCTGGGCGCCGCGGTCCAGATGCCGGACGGACGGCCAACGCCGTCGGGCTTCGACGTGCCGCGCTGGGTGTCCATCAAGTCCTCGCCGGCCCGCGCCCGGCAGGGGCCCGGCCTGGACCACCAGATTCTCTGGGAATACCGGGCTGCAGGCCTGCCGGTGCAGGTCGTGGCCGAGACGCGGGACTGGCGCAAGGTGTGCGACCCGGAAGGTAATGTGGCGTGGGTTCACCGCACCATAACCTCGGGCCGCCGCACCGCCTTCAACCGCACCGAGGCTCCGCTGGACCTGCGCCGCAGACCGGATGCGCAGGCCGGGGTGCGTGCGCGGCTGGCGCCCCGCGCGGTGATCACCCTGGATCGCTGTGAGGACGGTTGGTGCCGCCTGCAGTCCGGCCGCCTGAGGGGCTGGGCCCCGCAGGAGGCCCTGTTCGGGGCCCAGACGCAGCCCCAATGCGCCGCCTCCACCCCCGCCGGGCGCGCCGCCGGGCGCTGATCTTCCACCGACGGAAGGTTGAGCCCCGCCCCGGCGTCGTGTAACCGCCCGGTCACCAGCCATGTCGCCCGTACGGCGCGACAATCCTGAACGGAGCCGCCCCGTGACCCAGTCGCCCTATCCCTCGTCCTTCGATCACGCCGGCCTTCTGGCCAGCGGACGGGGTGAGTTGTTCGGGCCGGGCAACGCCCAGCTGCCGGCGCCCCCGATGCTGATGTTCGATCGCATCAGGACGATCAGCATGGACGGCGGCGATCACGGCAAGGGTTATGTGGAGGCCGAGCTCGATATCCACCCGGACCTCTGGTTCTTCCAGTGTCACTTCATCGGCGATCCGGTCATGCCCGGCTGCCTTGGCCTGGACGCCATGTGGCAACTGGTGGGCTTCTTCCTGGGCTGGACCGGCGCGCCGGGCCGGGGCCGGGCCCTGGGCGTGGGCGAGGTGAAGTTCACGGGCCAAGTGACGCCTGACATCAAGCGCGTGGTCTACAAGGTGCATCTGAAGCGGGTCATCAACCGCCGTCTGGTCATGGGCATCGCCGACGGCGTGCTGGAAGCGGACGGCGTGCCTATCTATACCGCCAGCGACATGCGTGTGGGCCTGTTCGGCGCCCCGGCGCCGGCCACGCCTGAAACCGCCGGCTGAGTTGCGGATTAGGCTTTCAACGACCGGAAACCGGCGACAAGGGTGAGGATGAATATGCGGCGTGTGGTGATCACGGGTCTGGGGATCGTCTCCTCCATCGGCAAGGACGCCGGGGAGGTCACCAAATCCCTTCGCGAGGCTCGCTCGGGCGTCGTGGCTGCGCCGGAGTACGCCGACCTGGGATTCCGTTCCCAGGTCCACGCCCCGCCGAAGATCGAGGACTGGACCGGCCTGGTGGATCGCCGCGCCGCCCGCTTCCTGGCCCCCGGCACAGCCTGGGCCCACATCGCGTTTGAACAGGCCCTGGCCGACTGCGGCATGACCGCCGAGGAAATCCGCCACGAGCGCATCGGCCTGATCGTCGGCGACGGCGGCCCCTCCACCCGCACCATCGTCGAGGCGGCCGAGACCACGAAAACCCGCGGCCCCAAGCGCATTGGCCCGTTCGCGGTGCCCAAGGCCATGTCGTCCGGCCCGTCGGCGGTTCTGGCCACCTGGTTCCAGATCAAGGGCATCAACTATTCCATCTCCTCGGCCTGCGCGACATCGGTGCACTGCATCGGCGCGGCCGCCGAACAGATCGCCTGGGGCAAGCAGGACGTGGTCTTCGCCGGCGGCTGCGAGGAGATCGACTGGACCCTGTCGAACCTGTTCGACGCCATGGGCGCCATGTCGTCCAACTTCAACGAGACGCCCGCTGTGGCCAGCCGCGCCTATGACAAGGACCGCGACGGCTTCGTCATCGCCGGCGGCGCGGGCATCGTGGTGGTCGAGGAGTATGAGCGGGCCAAGGCGCGCGGCGCGAAAATCTACGCCGAGATCGTGGGCTACGCCGCCAACTCCGACGGCTTCGACATGGTCGCCCCGTCCGGGGAGGGCGCCGAGCGCTGCATGAAGCTGGCGCTGGAGCAGGCCGGGAACCGCAGGATCGACTATCTGAACCCCCACGGCACCTCGACGCCGGTGGGCGACGCCCGCGAGACCGACGCCATCCGCAACGTTTTCGGGGCCGACAAGGCGCCGATGATCTCGTCCACCAAGTCCCTGACCGGCCACAGCCTGGGGGCCGCCGGGGCGCAGGAGGCGATCTACTGCCTCCTGATGATGCAGGACGATTTCGCCGCCGAGAGCGCGCACATCGAGAACCTGGACCCGGACTTCGCCGATCTGCCCATCCTGCGCGAGCGCAAGGACGGCGAACTGACCACCGTCATGTCCAACTCGTTCGGCTTCGGCGGCACCAACGGCTGCATCATCCTGTCGAAGGACGACCTCTAGATTACCAGCCGCTCTCGGCGGCGGCGGACGTCAGGCATCCGGCGGCTTCGGAGACCTGCTCAGGGCTGAACCGGCCTTCGGCGCGCCAGCCGAGGAAGTCGACGGAGATGCGCTGACGTTCGGGCTGGAAGGCGCGCTCGCCGACGCCCACACAAGTCCAGCTGATGCTGAATCCCGGTCCCGGACCGATCAGCACGACAACCGTCGGCGGGGTCATCTGCGCGGAGCCGCGCGCAGCCAGCACCTCCCGCACGCAGCCCTCATCTGCGACTCCGGCTGATGTGCAGGCGGCGAAGTCGGCGGAGGTGAAAGCCGGATCGGCCACGCGCAGCCATCCGCCGCCGTCCGCAGGCGAAACCGCGGCGAGCAGATCGTCGCTCTCGTTGATCGGTCCGGGATCTGCGCCGCCGGGCGACAGGACCAGCACCGCCACTTCCGGCGGCGGCGGGATGGCGGCCGCCGGGGGTGCCAGCAGGGCCACGGCGAGGGCGGAAAGGGCGAAACGGTTCATGGGTGGCCTCCCGATCAGAACGCCAACCTAGCGAACCATTGTTGCTGCGCCAGCCTTCCGGATCCTGATCCGACGCTTCCCCCTCGCGCCTGCCCCTGCTAACCCTCCGGCTCGAATTCGAAGGAGCAAGATCATGGCCGCTGAATCCGCCTGGACCATGCCCAAGGGCGACCTCATGAAGGGCAAGAAGGGCCTGATCATGGGGGTGGCCAATTCCAACTCCATCGCCTGGGGCATCGCCTCGCAGCTGGCGGCCCAGGGCGCCGAGCTGGCCTTCACCTATCTGGGCGAGGGGTTGGAGCGCCGGGTGCGCCCGCTGGCCGAGAGCGTGGGCGCCAAACTGCTGATCCCGGCCGACGTCACCGACGACGCCTCCATGGATGCTGCGTTCGAGCAGCTGGAGAAGGAGTTCGGGACCATCGATTTCGTGGTCCATTCGGTGGCCTTCGCCAACAAGGATGAGCTCAAGGGTTCGTTCGTGGAGAACACCAGCCGCGACAGCTTCTTGCTGGCCATGAACATTTCGGCCTTCAGCTTCGTGGACGTGGCCAAACGGGCGTCGAAGCTGATGCCCAACGGCGGGGCCATGATCACCATGACCTATCTGGGCTCCGAGCGCGCCATTCCGAACTACAACACCATGGGCGTGGCCAAGGCCGCGCTGGAGGCCGCGACCCGCTACATCGCCCGCGACCTTGGGCCCAAGGGCATCCGCGTGAACGCCATCTCCGCCGGCGCCATGCGCACCCTGTCGCTGGCCGGCATCTCGGGCGGGCGGGGCATGATCGCCCAGGGCCGCGCCATGAGCGCCATGAAGGAGGACACCTCCATGGAGGGCGTGGCCGGCTGCGCCCTGTGGCTGTGCTCGGACCTGGGCCTGTCGACCACGGGCGAGATCATCCATGTGGACGCTGGTTTCCACATGATGGGTCTGGCCGCCGACGACGAAGGCTGACGCCTTCGGGCGGCCCGCGCCATGTTCACCGCCACGGTCCTGACCATGTTTCCCGAGGCTTTCCCGGGGCCGCTCGGCGTGTCGCTGATCGGCACGGCGTGGCGCGAGCGAAACCTGTGGTCGCTCGAAACAGTGGACATTCGCGACTTTTCGACAGATAAGCGCGGCTTCCTGGACGACACCCCTGCGGGTGGCGGCCCTGGACAGGTTCTCAAGGCGGACGTGGTGGCCAGGGCGCTCGACAGCGTGACAGGGCCGCGGCGGCCGCTTTTGTACATGAGCGCGCGGGGCCGGCCCCTGACCCAGGCGCGAGTGAAGGACTGGGCCAAGGCGGACGGGATCACCGTCCTCTGCGGCCGGTTCGAGGGGGTGGACCAGCGGGTGCTCGACGCCCGCGGGTTCGAGGAGGTCTCGGTCGGAGACGCGGTCCTCGCCGGTGGCGAGGCGGCGGCGATGGTCGTGATCGAGGCGTGCGTACGACTGATCCCCGGAGTGCTGGGCCAGGCCGAAAGCCTGAGTTCGGAGAGCTTCGAGGACGGGCTTCTGGAGCATCCGCAGTACACCAGGCCGCGGACGTTCGAGGGGCTCGACATCCCCGAGGTCCTGTTATCGGGCGACCACGCAAAGGTCGCCGGATGGCGTCAGGACCAGAGGGAAACCACCACGCGGGAGCGGCGCCCGGATCTCTGGGAGCGGCATCTCGCCAAATCACAGCTAAAGGGCGCAAAAGCCCGAGGAGAAGAGACATGAATATCGTTCAGCAGCTCGCTGCCGAAGAAAAGGCCCGCGTCCTCGAAGGTCGCGAGATCCCCGATTTCCGCCCCGGCGACACCCTGCGCGTCAATGTGCGGATCAAGGAAGGCGAGCGCGAGCGCGTCCAGGCTTTCGAGGGCGTGTGCATCGCCCGCGCCGGAACCGGCGTCAACGAGACCTTCACCGTGCGCAAGATCTCCTTCGGCGAAGGCGTGGAGCGCAAGTTCCCGATCCTGTCGCCCAACATCGAATCCATCGAGGTCAAGCGTCGCGGCGTCGTGCGGCGCGCCAAGCTCTATTACCTGCGCGATCGTCGCGGCAAGTCGGCCCGGATCGCCGAGCGTCAGACCGTCCGCAAGGAAAAGGTCGTGGCCGTTCCGGAAACCGGAACCGCCGAGAAGCCGGGCGACGACTCCTGATCCTTCCTGCCTTCTCGGCATGAAGAAGGCCCCGGTCCTCGCGGACCGGGGCCTTTCTCGTTTCAGAGCCGACTTTTGGCGCTGATCAGTTCTTCGCCTGCATGGCGTGCTTGATGTCGCGCATCTGGTCGTGGCCCTCACGCACCGAGCCGTAGGCGCGGGTGATGGTCTCGCGAGTGGTGGCCGACAGGTCGGTGTCCTCGATGGCCTTTTCGTACTTGGCCTTGATGTGATCCTCGCCGTTCTCGACCGAGTTCACCACGGCCTGCTCATCCTTGAGGATGGCGTGCTTGACGTCCAGGAAGGCGCGGTGGGCCTTGGCCAGGACCGTGCCGTCGTCCTCGGGCTCGCCGCCAAGCTGGCGAACGGTTCCCTGAAGGTCGCCGGCCACCTTCTGGCGCTCGAAGCTGCGTTGCTCGAACAGGGCGCGGAACCCGGCGTTCTCGGTTTCCTTGGCGGCCTCGCGATAGCCGTCGGCGCTGTCGAGGGTGGTTTCGATCAGGCCGTTCAGAACCTTGATGTCGTGATCGTTGGGGGTGCTCATGGCGTCCTCCTTGGAGTGGGGATGGTGAGCCTGAACAACCGCTGCGGAGGCCAAATGGTTGCGACCGACCTGAACGCCAGGCCGGTCGCCTGTACAGTCTCCCGTCGATCAGGGCCGTCCGCTGCCGCCTGAGATCCAGGCCTCCACATTGGCCTCCAGCACGTTCAGGGGCACCGCGCCGTCGCCCAGAACCACCGCATGGAAATCCCGTACGTCGAAGTCGTCGCCCAGCGCCGCCTCGGCCCGGCGACGCAGCTCCATAATCCGGATCTGGCCGATCTTGTAGCTGACCGCCTGGCCCGGATTGGTGATGTAGCGCTCCACCTCCTTGACGATGTCCAGCTCGGACAGGAGCGAGTTCTGCTGGAAGTAGGCGATCGCGTCCTCACGGCTCCACCGCATGGCGTGCAGGCCCGTGTCGGTCACCAGGCGCGCCGCCCGCCACAGCTCCAGCGACAGCCGGCCGAAGTCCGAATAGGGATCCTGATAGAACCCCATCTCGCGGCCCAGCCATTCGGAATAAAGACCCCAGCCCTCCGAATAGACGCCGTAGCCGCCGAAGCGGCGGAAACTGGGCACGCCTTCCAGCTCCTGGGCCGCCGCGATCTGGAAGTGATGGCCCGGCGCGCCCTCATGGTAGCTGATGCCCTCGATCTGGGGCCGCAGCACCTGGGTCATGTCGGCCAGGTTGACGTAGTAGATGCCCGGCCGCGATCCGTCGGGGGCAGGGCGGTTGTAGAACGCCACCGACGCCGTCGCCTGACGCCACTCCTCGACCGCCCGCACCTCCAGCTCGGCCTCGGGCAGGGTGTGGAAAAAGCGCGGCGCCACATCCATGGCGTTGGCCACATGCTGGCGCGCCTCGGCCAGATAGGCTTCGCGGCCCTCGGCGGTGTTGGGAAACTGGAACTGCGGGTCGGTCTTGATGAAGGCGAAGAAGTCCTGCAGCGAGCCGTCAAAGCCCACGGCGTTCTTGATCACCTCCATCTCGCCCTGGATGCGGGCCACCTCGTCCAGGCCGATCTGGTGAATCTGCTGCGGCGTCAGGTCAGTGGTGGTGGAGGCCGCCACTCGCTGGGCGTAATAGGCCTCGCCATCCGGCAGGCGCCAGACGCCCTCATTGCTGTCGGCGCGCGCCTGGAGGGTCGCCAGCGTGCCCAGAATCTGCTGATAGCCCCGCAGCCACGGCCCGGTCAGGGCAGCGCGTCCCGCCTCGATCAGTTCGGCCTTTTCGCTGTCCGACGCGTCCAGCGCCGCGATCTTGCGCTGGAAATCGGCCCACACCGGATTGTCCGCGCCGTCATCGAACGGCGCGCCGGAAACCACGTTGCGGGTGTCGTTGATGGTCGGTTCGAACACGAAGGCCGGCGAGACGATGCCCGCGTCGGCGGCGGCCAGCACATTGGCCGAAATCTCGCCCATGACCCGCTCCGCCTCGGCGAGGCGCGCCACATAGGCGCGGGCGTCCTCGACGGAGTCCACCCGGTGGCTGTTGATCATGAACACCGGCAGGGAGCTGGTGGGATTGCCGTTGGCGGCGAAGGGGAAATTGTGACGACGGAAGGGGAAGGCGGCGCGTTGCTGCTCCACCCCATGCTCGAACAGGCGCCAGCTCAGCTGGTTCTGGTGGTTCAGGGCCTCGTAGTCGATTCGGCCTGGAGCCGCGCCAGATGGCGCTCGGCCATCTCCAGACGGTCTGCCGCCGCCGAGTCGCTGTAGTCATTGAGCCGGTCATAGTCGCGCTTGATGCCAAGGGACGTCATCTGCTGGGGGCTCTGCGCGATCTGCTCCTGAAACGCCGCTTCGAAGAAGGCCAGCAGGCGCTCATCCTGCGACTGGGCCGGCGCCTGGGCGGCGGCGGTCTGGGCCTGTTGCGCCAGGACCGGCGAAGCGGCGGCGAAGGCGGTCAGAACCGCGGTGGTGAGCAGAAGACGACGCATGGGCGTTTCCCTGAAAGCCTGATTTTTGATGGATTCACCGTATGGACCGGGTCCGGTCGGGGCAAGCGCGCTTGAGGCCCGGGCCAAGCCGGGGGATAGAGGCCCATGACCCAACCTGCAGACATGACCTACGCCCGCTATCTGACCCTGGATCAGGTGCTGGGCGCGCAGAATCCGCTGACGGACCAGCACGACGAGATGCTGTTCGTGATCATCCACCAGGCCAAGGAGCTGTGGCTCAAACAGATCCTGCACGAGATCGGCTACGCCCAGACCCTGGTCCGGGCGGGCGACCTGATCCCGGCCTACAAGAGCATGGCCCGCGTTTCGCGCATCCAGAGCGTTCTGACCCAGACCTGGGACATCCTGGCGACCATGACGCCCGCCGATTACCTGCGGTTTCGCGACGCCCTGGGCACGTCCTCTGGTTTCCAGAGCGACCAGTTCCGCCGCATTGAGGCCATGCTGGGCCTCAAGGACGCGCGCTTCCTGCGCTTCCATGAGGACCGGCCCGACGCCCATGCGGCGCTCAAGACGGCCATCGAGGCTCCAAGTCTCTATGACGACGCCATTCATCAACTGGCGAAAGCGGGGCTTCCCGTGCCCGACGCGGTGCTGACCCGCGACGTCAGCCAGCCTTACGAAGCCCATCCCGAGGTCGAGGCCGCGTGGCTGGAAGTCTACCGCGACACCGCGCGCTGGTGGGAGCTGTATCAGCTGGCGGAGAAGCTGGTGGATCTGGACGATGCGCTGATCACCTGGCGGCACAAGCACGTCATCACCGTCGAGCGCATCATCGGCCGGCGCCCTGGAACAGGCGGCACCGAAGGCGTCGCTTATCTGGCGAAGACGCTGGAGAAACGCTGTTTTCCCGAACTGTGGTCCCTGCGCACGAAACTGTAGGCGCGCCTGCCCGTTGCGGCCATGGCTACGAAAAGGACCCGCCATGAGCGTCTTCCGGATATCCGCCTTCGTGATGGGCGCCCTGCTGCTGGCGGCCTGCGGCGACAGCGAGCCTCTCGCGCCCCAATCGCCCACGACCCGGACGAAAGGCGTCGCCCCTGCGGCGGAGCCGCCATTCGCCGGGGCGGACTGGTCGCGGATCACGTCAGGAGAGGGCGTCGCCCTCAGGCTGGAGGAAGAAGGCGACCTGATCGCCGCCGTCGCCTGTATACGCGCCCCGGCCCGGCTGCGGGTCGAAAGCGATCGCTTCCAGCCGATCATGAGCGAGGACCGGTTCACGATCGGCGCGGGTGACGAGGCCTACGCCTTGGCGGCGAATCTGGAAGCGGTGCGGGAACGGGGCGTGGAGGCGTCCGGCGATATTCCCGCCGACCTGCTGGGGAGGATCGAGGCCGGCGGCGAGATCGCCTTCAATTACGGCGCACAGAATCTGGGGCCGTTTCCCGCCGTGCCCGAAACGGACAGGGCCGCCTTCGTTGCGGAATGCCGGGAGATCGCAGGCTAGAAGCGGCCGATGGCGTAGAACCGATCGGCGCGCTGGGCCTTCAGGGCCTCCGGCGACAGGGCCATGAGCGCTTTCAGCTCCTCCTCGACCACATCACCCACCGTCTGGATGGCGGCTGCGGGGTCGGCGTGCGCGCCGCCGAGCGGTTCGGGGATCAGGCGGTCCACGATCTTGAGGTCGATCAGGTCCGGGCCGGTAATCTTCATGGCGGCGGCCGCGTCCTTCGCCCGCGCGCCGTCGCGCCACAGGATCGACGCGGCGCCCTCCGGCGAGATCACCGAATAGATGGAGTGCTCCAGCATCAGCACCCGGTTGGCGGCGGCGAGCGCAATGGCGCCGCCCGATCCGCCCTCGCCGGTCACCGTAGCGATCATGGGCGTGGCCAGGGTCAGGCCCCGTTCGGTCGAGCGGGCGATGGCCTCGGCCTGGCCGCGCTCCTCGGCGCCGAGGCCGGGATAGGCGCCGGCGGTGTCGACAAAGGTCAGCACCGGCAGGCCGAACTGCTCGGCCATGTCCATCAGGCGCACCGCCTTGCGGTAGCCCTCGGGCCGGGCCATGCCGAAATTGTGCGTCAGGCGGGAGGCGGTGTCGTGGCCCTTCTCGTGGCCCATGACCACGCAAGCCTGGCCCCGGAACCGGCCCAGCCCACCGATGATGGCCTGATCGTCGCCGAATTTGCGGTCGCCGTGCAGTTCGGTGAAGTCGGTGAACAGGCCCGCCAGATAGTCGCCCAGGTGCGGGCGCTGGGGGTGGCGCGCCACCTGTGTCTTCCGCCACGGGTCAAGCTCTGCGTAGGTCTTCTTGCGGAGTTGTTCCGCCTTTTTCCGCAGGCCGGCCACCTCGGTCTCGAACGACCCGGCGGATTCGGACAGCAGGCTCAGTTCCTCGATCTTGGCCTCGAGATCGGCGATCGGCTTTTCAAAATCGAGGTAGTGACGGGCGGCCATGGATGTCCGGTGGGCGGCTGATCGGGAAGCGGCGGAACCTAGAGCCGTCAACGCGTGCGGGCAAGCACGGGTTCAGAAGGCTCAGTCGCCTTTGGCCAAGGGGTGCTTGCTGGTCATCACCTGGGTCAGGCGGTCGGTGGCCACGTGGGTGTAGATCTGGGTGGTTGCGATGTCGGCGTGGCCCAGCAGGGTCTGGACGATGCGCAGGTCTGCGCCCCCTTCCAGCAGGTGGGTGGCGAAGGCGTGGCGCAGCACGTGGGGGCTGACCCGGGCAGGGTCGATCCCGGCGTCCATGGCCGCCTGGTCCAGCAGTTGGGCGAACCGGCGGGGGGTCAGATGGCCGCTCCTGCCGCCCGAGGGGAACAGCCACGGACTGTCGGCCCGGGCCTTGTCCGCGTCGCGCTGGACCAGCCAGGCCTTCACCGCCGTGCGGGCGGCGTCATTCAGGGGGGCCAGTCGCTCCTTGCCGCCCTTGCCGCGCACGATCAGATGGGTGGGATCGCGCCGGACGGCCTGAACCTTCAGGCCCAGCAACTCGGAAACCCGCAGGCCCGAGGCGTAGGCGAGCTCCATCAGGCAGATGAGGCGCACGCCTGCGGCGCCCTCCCGCGCCGAGGCGGCGGCGATCAGGCGCTCGATCTCGTCGCGGCTCAGGGTCCTGGGCAGGGAGCGGCCCTGTCTGGGGGCGTCCAGACGGCGGGACGGGTCGTCCGCGCGCCAGCCCTCCGCCAGAGCGAAGCGGTAGAACTGGCGGACGGCGGAACGGCGCCGGGCCTGGGTGGCGGGCGACAGGCCCCGCCGCGACAGGTCCGCGAACCAGCCCTCGATGGCCGTCTCGTCGGCGGCCATGAGCCCCCCTGAGGTGGCCCCCTCGGCGTCGTTCAGGTCGCGAGCGTACGCCGACAGGGTGTGGGGCGAGGCGTCGCGCTCCACCGCCATCATCTCAAGGAAAGCCTCGATCTGGGGCGTGGCGGGGGAAACCGTCACGAAAGCCTCATCGGCGGTTGGCGGCGAACGACGGGTCGTGCAAGGGTTTCACCGATCATGACCGCCGTCCTCTCCGCCTCGGAACTGAAACGCCTGAACACGCGCACCATAGCCCTGGTCGGGCTGATGGGGGTGGGAAAATCCACCGTGGGCCGACGGCTGGCGTCGCGGCTGGGCATGAAATTCTGCGACGCCGACGACGAGATCGAGGAAGCGGCGGGCATGAGCGTGTCCGACATCTTCGCCACCCTGGGCGAGGCCGCCTTCCGCGACGGCGAGGCCCGCGTCATGCGCCGACTGCTGGAAGGCCGGCCTATCGTGCTGGCCACCGGGGGCGGGGCCATGTTGAATCCCGACACCCGGGCGCATCTTAAGCGCCACGCCGTCACCGTCTGGCTGAAGGCGGATTTGAGCATCGTCGCCCGGCGGGTCGCCAGGCGGGACACCCGGCCCCTGCTGCGCGGCAAGGACCCGACCGAGATCCTCAAGGGTCTGGCCGAGGCGCGCTATCCCATATACGCCGAGGCCGACCTGGTGGTTGAGACGGGCGGCGGCGCCCACGCCGAGGCGGTGGAGGCGATCATCAAGGCGCTGAAGGATCACCAGGCGGAGCCCGGCGCATGACGGCGATTTCAGTCTCCGGCGCTGGCTTTGCCCCCTATGACGTGGTGGTCGGGTCCGGCCTTCTGGCAGATGCTGCGGCGGGCCCCGCGCGCATCGCCGCCCTGCTGAAACAGCCCCGCGTCCTGATCGTGTCGGACGAGACGGTGGCGGCGCTTCACGCCCCGGTCCTGATGGCGGGACTGAAGGCGCACGGCGTCGAGGCCGGACTGGCCACGGTTCCGGCGGGCGAGGCGTCCAAGTCGTTTACGCATCTGGAGCGGGTTCTGGATCAATGCGCCGAGGCGGGGCTGGACCGCAGAGACATGATCGTGGCCCTGGGCGGGGGCGTGGTGGGCGACCTGGCCGGGCTGGCGGCGGCGCTCTACATGCGCGGGATCGATTTCATTCAGGCGCCCACGACCCTTCTGGCCCAGGTGGATTCCTCGGTGGGCGGCAAGACCGCCATCGACACCCCGCGCGGCAAGAATCTGGTGGGCGCGTTCCACCAGCCGCGTCTGGTGCTGGCTGACATCAATGTTCTGAAGACCCTGCCGGACCGGCAACTGCGCTCGGGCTGGGCCGAGGTGCTCAAGCACGGCCTGATCTGCAACGCTGATTTCTTTGACTGGCTGGGTGGAGAGGGGGCCGGCGGCGCCTCGGGCGATCCGGCCGCCCTGACCGAGGCTGTGGTGCGCTCGGTGCGGATCAAGGCGGCCGTGGTCAGCGAAGACGAGAAGGAGGCGGGCCGCCGGGCCCTGCTGAATCTGGGCCACACTTTCGGCCACGCGCTGGAGACCGCGCGGGGCTACGACGCGGCGCTGACCCACGGGGAGGCCGTGGCCCTGGGCTGCTGCATGGCGTTCCGGTTCTCGGCGCGGCTGGGCCTGTGCGATGAGAGTGACGCCTGGCGCGTGGAAGCCGTCACCGCGGCGGCGGGTCTGCCCGTCCGGCTGAATGAGGCGGGCGCCTTCGACGCGGACCGCCTGATCGCCCTGATGGCCGGGGACAAGAAGGCCGAAGGCGGCGCCCTGACGTTCATCCTTGCGCGCGGGATCGGCCGGGCCGAAGTGGTCAAGGGAGTCGATCCGGACAAGGTGCGTGCGTTCCTCATCGCAGAGGGCGCGGCCTGAAGCCCGCCTGTCCCCTGTGCGCTGCGGCGAACGGGCCGTCCTTCGCCGACATCGGGGGCTTGCGCTATTTCCGCTGCGAGACCTGCGACCTGACCTTCCTTGATCCGGCGCAGCGTCCGTCGCCGGAAGAGGAGCGCGCCGAATACGCTCTGCACCGGAACGACCCGGGCGACGTCCGCTACCGCGCCTTCCTGCAACAGGCTCTGGATCCGCTGCTGCCGCGCCTGAAGCCGGGTGCGCAAGGGCTGGATTTCGGCTGCGGGCCGGGGCCGACCCTGTCGCTCATGCTGGCCGAGGCCGGCCACCCGACGGCGGACTATGACCCCGTCTTCCGGTCAGATCCCGCCATGCTGATCCGGATCTATGATTTCATCACCTGCACGGAGGTCGTGGAGCACCTGCACCGGCCCGGAGAAGTGTTCGCGCATCTGGACGCCATGCTGACGCCCGGCGGTTTCCTCTCGGTCATGACCGAGCGCCTGACGCCCGGGCGGGACTTCGCGGGCTGGCGTTATCGCCGCCAGCCCAGCCACGTGGTGTTCTATTCAGATCGGACCATGACGTGGATCGCACACCGGTTCGGTTGGCGGGTGGGTCTGCATGGCCCGCTGGTCGCCCTCTTTGAAAAACCGGCCTAGTCGACGGCCCGGCAGGTGGTGGCTTCACGATTCTCGGCGGTCCAGGTGGCCATGGCCCCTTCGCCCCGCAGTTCGTAGCCGCTGGCTGTGTACCAGATTCCCTCGCCGGCCTGTTGCTGGCGCAAATCCACCGCCTGACCGCTGGCCTGGCGCACCGTGGCCATGCGGCGGGCGTTGTCGAAGTCCACGCTGAGGCGTTCCCCGTTGTTGCACAGATAGACCGCGCGCACGGTGCGGGTCAGGATGCGCTCCTGAATCTCGGCACCTGTCCGCTTTCGCGCGGTCTGCGCCTCCAGCGCCCGCTCGCGCACCTCGTCGCTGTCCGTGGGCGCCTCGCCCGGTTCAGGACCACAGGCCGCCAGGACCGCGAAGGACAGGGCAAGGGGAATAATCAGGCAAGCGCGCACCATGGCGACCTTTGCTGTTTCAGGCTGAAGCTCAACGCGGCTCGGGCGATCCCTGTTCCTCCGGGCGCTGTCCGGATTTTCGACGCGCCGCGAAGAAACCCTTCAGCAGGGCGCTCGCCTCTCCGGCCAGGACGCCGCCTTCCACGCCCGGCCGGGAATGGCAGGTGGGTTGATCGAAGAAGCGGGGGCCGTGGATCACCGCCCCGCCCTTGGGGTCGTCGGCGGCCCAGACCACCCGGCCGATGCGGGCGTGGCTGATGGCGCCGGCGCACATGGCGCAGGGCTCCAGCGTCACATAAAGGGTCAGGTCGGTGAGGCGGTAATTCTGCAGGCTCTCGGCCGCCTCCCGGATGGCGCGCACCTCGGCGTGGGCGGTGGGGTCGTTGAGGGCGACCGGGCGGTTGGCGCCGGTTCCGATCACCTTTCCGGTGGTCTCATCGACGACAATTGCGCCCACAGGGACCTCTCCGGCCTCCGCTGCGGCTTGCGCTAGATCAAGCGCCGTGCGCATGAACCGCTCATCATGGTCCGCCATTTCAAAGACACCGACAAGACGCCCCGACCGGGCCAGGCCGAAAAGCGTTTCGGCGGCCCCGGCGGCAAGAAGAGCCCCCCTCATAGCGGGAAAAGGGACGACTCCAAGTCCTCGTTCTCCAAAGGACCGGGGCGGCCCGGCGGCAAGCCGGGCGGCAAGGACGACCGGGACGCCCCCAAGGCGCCCTTGCGTCAGGAGCGCATCGCCAAGGTCATGGCCCGCGCCGGCATCGCCTCGCGCCGCGAGGTGGAGCGCCTGATCGGCCTTGGCAAGGTGGCGGTGAACGGCCGCATCCTGGACACGCCCGCCACCCTGGTCACCCGCGACGACGTCATCACCGTGGACGGCAAGCCCATCGGCACCATCGCCGCCACCCGGGTCTGGCGCTACAACAAACCGGTGGGTCTTCTGACCACCCACAACGACCCCGCCGGGCGACCGACCGTGTTCGACGCCATGCCTGCGGGCCTGCCCCGCGTGATCTCGGTGGGGCGGCTGGACATCAACACCGAAGGCCTGCTGCTGCTGACCAATGACGGGGAGCTGGCCCGGGCGCTGGAGCTGCCCACGTCGGCGCTGGTGCGTCAGTATCGGGCCCGCGCCCGGGGCCGCATCACCCAGGAGCAACTGGACAAGCTGAAGGACGGCGTCACCGTCGACGGCGAACGCTACGGCCCCATCGAGGCGACCCTGGACAAGGTCAAGGAAAAGGCCGCCGACGCCGACAGCCGGGCGCCGGCCAATCTGTGGATCAGCGTCTCGATCACCGAGGGCAAGAACCGCGAGGTCCGCAAGGTGCTGGAATCCGTCGGGCTGACGGTGAACCGGCTGATCCGTCTGGCCTATGGCCCGTTCCAGCTGGGCACGCTGGACACCGGCCATGTGGAGGAGGTGGGCCCCCGCGTGATCCGCGAGATGCTGGCCCAGTACATCCGCCCCGAGAATCTGCCCCAGGGCAATACGGTCGAGACCCCCGCGCCGGTTCCCGGCCGCCGCCCGTCGGGATCGGTGGTGCGCGGCAAGTCCGGCTCGCCCATGTCGGACCCCTCGCGCAAGCCCAGCCGCACCCGCGCAGCCGAGGCGGCGGTCGAGGAGGCCGAGAAGCGTCCCGCCAAGAAGGAAGGCTGGGCCAAGGCCAAGCCCCGCAGCAGCCCGGGCGGCGACCGGCCCAAGCGTCCGTTCAAGCCCCGCGAGGAGCGGGCGGACGGCGAACGTCCCCGCCGCGATTTCAAGCCGCGTGAAGACCGCGCGCCCCGCGCCGGGGGTGATCGTCCCAAGCGCGACTTCAAGCCCCGCGATGACCGCGCGCCCCGCGCCGACGGCGACCGACCGAAGCGCGACTTCAAGCCTCGTGACGGCGGCGCCGACCGACCGCGCGGCGGTAAGCCCGGCGCAAAGCCGGGCGGACGTCCCTTCGCCCCGCGCTCAGCGGGTCCGCGCTCTGGCAGCGACCGTCCTTCCGGCGGCGGCAAGCCCCGTGGTCCCGGCGGCCCGCGCGGACGCTCGTAAGCCTCCATGCGGATCGTCGCCGGACAGTTCAGGGGCCGGGCCATCGTCGCACCGGAGGGGCAGGGCACGCGTCCCACCTCCGACCGCGCCCGTCAGGCCGTCTTCAATGTGATCGAGCATGCCTCGTGGGGCCGTAGTCTCGACGGCGCGCGGGTGATCGACCTGTTCGCCGGCTCCGGCGCCTTGGGGTTCGAGGCCGTGTCGCGCGGCGCGACCTTCGCGCTGTTCGTGGAGACCGACGACGGGGCGCGCGGCGCCATCCGCGACAACATGGAGGCGTTCGGCCTGTTCGGCGCCTGCCGCGTCCATCGCCGCAGCGCCGTGGATCTGGGCGTGAGACCGGGCTCGGCGGGCGAGGCCTTCGACATCGCCTTCCTTGATCCCCCCTATGGTCAGGGCCTCGGTGAACAGGCGCTGGCTCGTCTGCTCGAGGGAAGCTGGCTGGCGCCGGACGCCCTCGTGATCCTCGAGCGCGGATCGGACGAGCCGGAGATCAAAACCCCCGGCTACGAGCGCCTGGACACCCGCGACTATGGCGCCGCGCGGGTGCTGTTTCTGAGAGTCGCGGGCGGCGCATAACCGGGTTAGGCTCACGCCCATGATCAGCCGCCGCACCCTCATGACCGCCGCCGGGGCCGTGGCCCTTACATCTGCCGCCGCCCATGCGCGGCAGGGCGCCCACTGGGCGCCGCGCGCGCCCATGCCCTGGGCTATCCAGGAAATCTACGCCGCCGCCTGGGGCGAGCGGATCATCACCGCGGGCGGACTGGCCATGACGCCCGAAGGTTTCCACGTCAGCGATCGCACAGCCCTCTATGACACCCGCTCCGATGCGTGGGTGGAAGGCCCGCGCCTGCCCGAGGCCCGTCACCATCCGATGATCGTGGCGGCGGACGGCAAGCCCTATGCGCTGGGCGGCTACCGCCGGAGTGAGCGGGGCGACTGGACCTCGACCACCGACATATGGGCGCTTGAGGAGGACTGGACGCCGGCCGGAACCATGCCCGCGCCCCAGGCCGAGACTGTGGGCGTCGAGTACGCCGGGCGAATCCATCTGATCGGCGGGCGCGCCCCGCACGGGTCCGGCGACGGCGGTTGGAACGACCAGGGTGACGTCGCCGCGCACCGGATCCTCGATCCCCGGGACGGTCGATGGGAAGAGGCCGCGCCTTTGCCGATGGCGCGCAACAGCGCTGCGGCCTGCGTGCTCGACGGTGTCATCTGGGTGGCCGGAGGACGCACCGTGGCGGAGGGCGGCACGGGCCGTCTGGACCGCTACGACCCGGCCGCCGATCGCTGGGACACCCTCGCGCCCATACCGGTGTCTCCGTCCACAGGACGACAGGTCGGGGGCGGTCTGGCCATGGGACCCACGCGCGGCCAGCTGGTCGTCTTCGGCGGCGAGTGGTTCGGGGCTGACAACACGTCACGGCAGGGCGGCGTGTTCGCAGAGACCTGGATCTACGATCCCATGCGCGACGCATGGACTGAAGGCCCGTCCATGCTTACGCCTCGCCACGGACTGGCGGCGGCGGCCGTTGGCGGCGCGGTCTACGCTATCGGCGGCGGGTCGGTGGTGGGCGGTGGGCAGGCCAGCGCGTCGGTCGAGGCGTTTTCACCCTGATCTGACCGAATCTTTCAGAACTTTAATGATGGCTGAATTGCGCCGGACCGCTCGCCTGCTAGGGTTCATGCTTCCAACGCCTTGGGGGTATCGCGCATGCGTCGTGTTCTGACTTTCCTTTTCGCCGCGCTTCTGGTCGCGCCCGGCGCGGCCCGGGCACAGCCATCTATCGAGGCGGCGCCGGTCTCCGAACTGGTGGCGCGCGTCGACATCCCCTACGAGCGGTTCACCCTCGACAACGGCCTGACCGTCGTCGTTCACGAGGACCGCAAGGCCCCGGTGGTTGCGGTGTCCATCTGGTACAATGTGGGTTCCAAGGACGAGCCCCAGGGCCAGACCGGCTTCGCCCACCTGTTCGAGCACCTGATGTTTGCGGGCTCGGAGAACGCGCCGGGCAGCTATTTCAACTACACCCGCGCCATGGGCGCCACGGACCTGAACGGCACCACCTGGTTCGACCGCACCAACTATTTCCAGACCGTGCCGACTCCGGCGCTGGAACAGGCGCTGTATCTGGAAAGCGACCGCATGGGGCACCTGCTGGGCGCGGTCAGCCAGGAGCGTCTGGATAAC
Organism: Brevundimonas sp.; assembly: GCF_046299535.1. Taxonomy (GTDB): domain Bacteria; phylum Pseudomonadota; class Alphaproteobacteria; order Caulobacterales; family Caulobacteraceae; genus Brevundimonas. The sequence continues at coordinate 58,949 of NZ_JBKBIB010000007.1, forward strand.
CAGCGCGGCGTGGTCCAGAACGAAAAGCGCCAGGGCGACAATCAGCCCTACGGCCTTGTCTACTACCAGATGCTGGAGGACCTGTTCCCGGAGGGGCACCCCTACCGGCACTCGACCATCGGCTCCATGGCCGATCTGGACGCCGCGTCCATGGACGACGTCCGTCAGTGGTTCACTGACAACTATGGCCCCAACAACGCTGTTCTGGTTCTGGCCGGCGACATCGACGTCGCCACCGCGCGGACCCTGGTCGAGCGCTATTTCGGCGGCATCCCCGCCGGCCCCGTGAATACGCCGGCGCAGGCCGACGTCCCGACGCTGGAAGCCCCCATCAACCGCGTGATGCACGACCGGGTCGCCAATGTGCGCCTGTACCGCAGCTGGATCGTTCCCGGCATGCTGGACGAGGACGCGATTCCCCTGAGCGTGGCGGGATCGGTGCTGGGCGGCCTGGCCAGCTCGCGGCTGGACAATGAACTGGTGCGCGGCGACCAGACCGCCACCTCGGTTTCGGCCTCCATGCAGGCCTTCCAGCGGGTGGGCATGTTCAGCGTGACCGTCAACGTCAAGCCGGGCGAGGACGCCGATGCGGTTTCACAGCGCCTGGACGCCATCATGGCGGATTTCATCGCCAACGGCCCGACCGCCGACGAGGTCCAGCGTGTGGCCACCAATCAGGTGGCGAGCCGCATCTACGGCCTGGAGCAGGTCGGCGGGTTCGGCGGCAAGGCCACGGCCCTGGCCGAGGGCCAGCTCTATGCGGGCAACCCGTCCTTCTATCGCGAGCAACTGGACGCCTACGCGGCCGTGACGCCCCAGGCGGTGACGGCGGCCATGCAGCGCTGGCTGACCCGCCCGGTCTGGACCATGCGTGTGGAGCCCGGCGAGCGTGAACCCTATGTGGAGGCCGCCCGCGATCCTTCCGGCGCTGCGCCGTCCGCCGCGCCGCAGGACTACACACCCACGCCGCGCCAACCGATGCCGCAGATCGCCCAGGTGGAGAACCTGGACTTCCCGGACATCCAGCGCGCCACGCTGTCGAACGGCGTCGAAGTGGTCTACGCCCAGGCGGACACGGTTCCGGCCGTTCGGGTGGCTGTTGAGTTCGACGCCGGACTGGCGGCCGATCCCTCGGACGCCCTGGGCACGCAGCGCCTGATGCTGAACCTTTTGACCGAAGGCACCACCAGCCTGGATTCGGTTCAGCTGGCTGAGGCGCGCGAGCGTCTGGGCGCCTCGATCAACGCCGGTTCCACGATGGACCGCACCGTCGTCAGCCTGGGCGCCGTGAGCCCCAACCTTGAGCCGTCGCTGGATCTTCTGGCCGACGTGATCATGAATCCCGCCTTCGACCCTGCGGAGGTGGAGCGCCTGCGCGCCACCCAGCTGGCTTCCATCGCCAGCGAACTGACCCAGCCCGGCGGCCTGGGCGGACGGGTCACCCCGGTCGTTCTGTACGGCGCCGATCATCCCTACGGCCGTCCCGGCAGCGGCCTTGGGGACCCCGCCACCGTTCGGGCGATCACGCGCGAGGACCTGGTCAATTTCCATCAGACCTGGATCCGCCCGGATAACGCCCGCATCTTCGTCACGGCGGACGTGCCGCTTCAGACCCTCGTGCCCATGCTGGAGGCCCGGTTCGGCTCCTGGACGGCCGCCTCGACCCCGCGCGGCGTCAAGAATTTCGACGTCGCCATTCCTGATCCCCGTCCCCGTGTGGTGCTGGTCAACCGGCCCCAGTCGCCCCAGTCGATCATCTTCGGGGGCACGATCCTGCCGGTGACGGGCCAGGACGACACGCTTGTTCTGGAAACCGCCAACGAGGTTCTCGGCGCCAGCTTCCTGTCGCGCATCAATACCGAGCTGCGCGAGGTTCGGGGCTGGTCCTACGGCTCCTCGGCCTCGATCAGCAATCGCGAGCATCAGACGCCCTACCTGTTCCAGGCGCCGGTGCAGGCGGACCGCACGGGGGACTCCATCGCCGCCATGATCGAGCAGTTCAACACCTTCCTGACCGAGAACGGCGTCAATGAAGAGGAACTGACCCGCACGATCTCCGGCCGGACCCGCCAGCTGGCCGGTCAGTTCGAGACCTCCAACGCGGTGCTGGCGGCCATGCGCTCCAACGCCCTGTACGGTCGTCCCGACAACTACTGGGAGACCGTGGCCGGGCGCTACAACGCCCTGACCGCCGCGGAACTGGACGCCGCCGCCCGCGCCGTCATCGATCCCTCGCGCTTCGTGTGGGTGGTGGTCGGCGACGCCGAGGTGGTTCGTCCCCAGCTGGAACAGCTGGGCCTGCCTGTGGAGGAGGTGACCGTCGGCGAGTGATCGCCGTCATCATCCGGAAGAACGGCCCGGTCGCCTCGGCGGCCGGGCCTTTTTCTTGTCTGCGGCCACGCTTGGCGCGCGTCGACGACGGCGCTTCAATGGGGGCCTCAGTGAAAGGCTTTCCATGCGCACCCTCCTCGCCCTGCTTCTGACCGCCGCCGCCACGCCCCTGATGGCCCAGTGCCCCGCCGACGCGGCGTTCCTCACCGTGAACCGGCCGCTGGACGCCGCGCGCGCCGCGGCGGCCGACGGCCGCCTGACCATCCTGGCCATGGGATCCTCCAGCATCGAGGGCGTCGGCGCCTCGGCGCCTGAACGCAGCTTCGTTCCCCTGCTCGAGCGCGGACTTGCGGCGCGTCTTCCCGGCGTGGATGTGACCGTCGTCAACCGGGGTATCGGTGGTGAGAACGCGGGGGAGACCGCCGCCCGGTTCCCCGCCGCGATCGAGGCGGCTCAGCCCGACCTGATCCTGTGGCAACTGGGCGCAAACGATGTGCTGCAGGACCGCAGCGAAGACGCTTTCCTGACGGACTTCCGCGCGGGCCAGGAATTGCTGGCGGACAGCGGGGCGGACGTGATCGTCATCGATTCCCAGCGGGTGCCCGAAGACCGGGACCTGGACTTCATCCGGGGACGCAACCCCGCGCTGGGCGCCTTCGCCGCCCTGACGGCGCTGGAAGCCGGGCGCGTCGGCTACGGCGTGTTCCACCGGTTCGGGACCATGGCCGGCTGGAGCGGACTGGAGGCGGGCGGCGTGGGGCCGGACGGGCTGCATCTGAACGACGCGGGCTATGCCTGCTGGGCCGAATTGACGGCTGAGAGCCTGGCCCGCGCCCTGCGTTGACCCCTCTATGTAAACGTTTACCCTGAACACCGGAAACGCTCACGGACAAGAACAACAATGGCGAACGTCACGCTCGAAGGGGTCAGGAAGAACTTCGGAACCACGGAGGTCATCCGTGGCGTGGACCTGACCATCGAGGACGGCGAGTTCGTGGTCTTCGTCGGCCCCTCCGGCTGCGGCAAGTCCACGCTCCTGCGTCTGATCGCGGGCCTTGAGGACCTGACCGGCGGCGACGTTCTGATCGGAGGCCGCAATGTCACCGGCGAGGCGCCGGCGGACCGGGGCATCGCCATGGTGTTCCAGTCCTACGCCCTGTACCCGCACATGACCGTGCGCCAGAACATGGGCTTCGGCCTCAAGCTGGCGAAGACGGACAAGGCCGAGATCGATCGCCGGGTGAATGCGGCGGCCCAGGTTCTGAACATCACGGACCTGCTGGATCGCAAGCCGAAACAGCTGTCCGGCGGTCAGCGCCAGAGGGTCGCCATCGGCCGGGCCATTGTACGCGAGCCCCAAGTCTTCCTGTTCGACGAGCCCCTGTCCAATCTGGACGCGGCCCTGCGCGTGCGTATGCGCTACGAGTTCGCCCGGCTGCATGGCGAGCTGAAGACCACCATGATCTACGTCACCCACGATCAGGTCGAGGCCATGACCCTGGCGGACCGGATCGTGGTGCTGTCGGCGGGGCGCATCGAGCAGGTGGGCGCGCCCATGACCCTTTACGAACATCCTGACAATCTGTTCGTCGCCGGCTTCATCGGCAGCCCGCGCATGAATTTCCTGAAGGCCGGGGTGGTGGAGGCGTCCGCCGCCGGCGCCGTCGTTCGAACGGCCGCGGGTGAGACGCTGACCGTGTCGGTGGACGCGGCGCGGGCGAAGCCGGGCGACCCGGTCACGCTCGGCGTTCGCCCGGAGCACCTGACCCTGACGGGCGGGGCCAACGCCCTGACCGCCCGGGCCGATTTCGTCGAAACCCTAGGCCACGCCACCTACGCCTATCTGGCCCATGACGCTGCCGGGGAAGGGATCACCTGCCAGTTGCCGGGCGACGTGCGGCCCAAGGCAGGTGAGGCCCTGACGGTTCACGTGCCGCAGGATCAGGCGCACCTGTTCGACGCGGACGGTCGGGCCTTTCGCCGGACGCGCTGACGTCGGCTACTCGACACCGGTGTCATAAGGCCGTTAGGCTTCCTTGAAAGATCACAGGAAGCGCCGCCATGACCCTCAGCATCAGCCGCCGAAGTCTGGCCGCAGGTCTGGCCCTTACCGGCCTGTCCGCCTGCGCATCGATGCCGACCCGCACGGGCGGCGTGAGTGAAAGCCGCTTCGGCCAGATGCTCGATGGCCGGCCAGTGCGGGCTTTCGACATCACGGCCGCCAATGGAATGGCCGCCCGGATCATCGAATACGGCGCCATTGTCGTCTCCCTGACCGCGCCGGATCGCGACGGGGTCATGGGTGATGTGGTGCTGGGGCTGGACACCCTTGAGGACTACATCGCGCGCAACCGCAATTTCGGCACCATCGTGGGCCGCTACGCCGGGCGCATCGCGGGCGGGCGGTTCGAGCTGGATGGGCAAACGGTGCAGCTGGACACCGGCGGCGGCGCCCATTCCTCCCATGGCGGGCCGGACGGGTTCGCCAGACGTCTGTGGCGGGGCGTAGCGATCCACGACGACATCGGGCCGGGCGTGCGCCTGACCCTGATCAGTCCGGACAGGGACCAGGGCTTCCCCGGCGAACTGACCACCGAGGTGATCTATCGCCTGACGCCGGGCGGCGCCCTGCGCATCGACATGACCGCCACGACCACCCGGCCCACGGTCGTCAACCTGACCCACCACGGCTATTTCAACCTGACCGGCGACGGGTCGCGCCCGATCCTGGACCACGAGTTGATGATGGCCGCCGACGCCTTCACCCCCTTCGACGCCGACAAGGTGGTGACCGGCGAGATCCGGCCCGTGGCGGGCACGCCCTTCGACTTCCGCCGGGCCAAACCCATTGGTCGTGACATCGACGCCGATGACGAGCAAATCCGCATCGGAAACGGCTACGACCACAATTTCGTGGTGCGGGGCGAGCCGGGCGATTTCCGCCTGGCGTCGTGGTCGCGCGATCCATCCAGCGGCCGGGTCATGGAACTGCACACCACCGCGCCGGGGGTGCAGTTCTTCACCGCCAACGGCATCCGCGACTGGCCGGCCAAGGGCGGCGTGGTCTATCAGCCGCGCACCGGCTTCTGCCTGGAGCCCCAGCACTATCAGGACAGCCCCAACCGGCCCGAGTTCCCCTCCACCGTCCTGCGTCCGGGGGAAACCTATCGCCAGCGGCATGAGTATCGGTTCGGGGTTCAGGCCTGACGCCCCTTGCATGACGGGGCCATTGGTTCTTTAAGCGCGGCCATCCTCCCCCGCCTTCTTCAGGTTTGCGCCCATGTCCGCCGATCAGGCCCCCAAGAAAGTCGTCCTCGCCTACTCCGGCGGTCTGGACACCTCCATCATCCTGAAGTGGCTGCAGACCGAATACGGCGCGGAGGTGATCACCTTCACCGCCGATCTGGGCCAGGGCGAGGAGCTGGCGCCGGCGCGTGAGAAGGCGCTGAAGATGGGCATCAAGCCCGAGAACATCTTCATCGACGACCTGCGCGAGGAGTTCGTGCGGGACTATGTCTTCCCCATGTTCCGGGCCAACACGGTCTATGAAGGCCAGTATCTGCTGGGCACCTCCATCGCCCGGCCGCTGATCGCCAGACGCCAGATCGAGATCGCCCGCCAGATGGGCGCGGACGCCGTCTGTCACGGAGCCACGGGCAAGGGCAACGATCAGGTGCGCTTCGAACTGGGCTACTACGCCCTGGAGCCCGACATCCGCGTCATCGCCCCCTGGCGCGAGTGGGCGTTCAAGTCCCGCGAGGCGCTGCTGGAGTTCGCCGAGAAGCACCAGATCCCCATCGCCAAGGACAAGCGCGGCGAGGCCCCGTTCAGCGTCGACGCCAACCTTCTGCACTCCTCCTCAGAGGGCAAGGTGCTGGAGGATCCGGCCGTCGAGGCGCCCGAGTTCGTGCACCAGCGCACCCTGTCGCCGGAAGATGCGCCGGACACGCCCACCGTCATCACCATCGGCTTCGAGAAGGGCGACGCGGTCTCCATCAACGGCGAGGCCATGAGCCCGGCGACCCTGCTGACCGCCCTGAACCAGTACGGCCACGACAACGGCGTCGGGCGACTGGATCTGGTGGAGAACCGCTTCGTCGGCATGAAGTCGCGGGGGGTCTATGAGACGCCGGGCGGCGCGATCCTGCTGGCCGCGCACCGGGGCATCGAGTCCATCACCCTGGACGGCGGCGCCATGCACCTGAAGGACGAGCTGGCGGTCAAATACGCCCACCTGATCTACAACGGCTTCTGGTTCTCGCCCGAGCGCGAGATGCTTCAGGCGGCCATCGACCACAGCCAGACCAAGGTGTCCGGCGAGGTGCGGGTCAAGCTCTACAAGGGCAATGCGACGGTCATCGGCCGCGAGAGCCCCAACAGCCTGTACGATCAGGAACTGGTCACCTTCGAGGACGGCGCCGTGGCCTATGACCAGAAGGACGCGGCCGGCTTCATCAAGCTGAACGCCCTGCGTCTGCGGGTGCTGGCCAAGCGCGAGAACCGCGATCGGGCCTGACCGGTCTTGGAGCAAGGCGGCCGGTAGGGCATTCTGGGGGCCGCCCCTGTTTCCGGAGTTCCCGTCATGCTGACCCGCACCCTCCTCGCCGCGACAGCCGTCGCCGTTCTGGCGGGGGTCGCTCACGCCCAGCCCGCGGCCGCCCCGCAAGTCGTGCAGGAGGCCCCCGCGCCGCTGGACGAAGCCGCGTTCGAGGCTCGGGCGGACCGGTTTGACGCCCAGGTGGACCAGATGAGCCGCGAACTGGACGCCGCCGTTCGCGCGAACACAGGCGACCGGGCCGCGACCCTGGCTGCTGTGGATGAGATTCTGGCCCGCTATCGCCCTGAGATTGAGGGGTTCGCCGATGACTTCGACGCCTTCATCGCCGGCCAGGCGGCCCAGGCCGCCGACGACCCCGAGGCTCTGGCGCAGCTGAATGCGGCGCGGGATTCGGCCATCCCGGTCATCCGGTCTATCCCCGACCAGATTCGCGCGGGGCTGATTCAGAACCTGGACGCTCCGGCCCCCGACGCGGCGCCGACGCAGTAGGCTTCACCTTACCGCGTTGTCACTTGCCTTGAAGGCGCTGCGGGCGGACTCTGACTCGCCGACGAGGAGGGTTCCCATGCTGCGTCTGACCGCTGTCGCGATATCCGCCCTGATGTTGACCGCCGCCCCTGCGCTCGCGCAGGACGCCGAGACCCGGTCCATGGCCGGCGTCATCCCCGGCTATGAACCCAGTGCTTTCGAACAGGATCTGGCCGGCGTGGAATCCCGCATGGCCGCCTTCGGCGCCAGGGTCCAGGCGCTGGACGAGGACGACACCCTGACCGAGGCGGAGCGACAGACCCGCATGGCCGCCCTCTGGACCGAATACGGCCCGGACGTCATGGCCTTCACGGCGTCGGCCGCCGAGATGGGCCTGAACACCGCCGGAACCATGATGCAGACCATGAACATCGGCGCCCTGGTCGAGGCCGCCCTGTCCCAGGCCGACATCGCCGGCGCCATGGCGTCCGTCGAGGTTCAGGCCGCCCTGGCTGAAGCCTTCGCTGAGGTCACGGAGGCCTTTGGCGCGGCGAACGCCGAAAGGTCCGCGAACCCCGCCCACGACCACCCCTGATCCCGCTTGACGGCTGACCGGGGCGCGCGCACAGGGCGGCCATGAACGCCCTGCCTGTCGATCCGCACCTTTACCTGGCCTTTCTCGGCGTGATGGCGGTGATGGCCATGACGCCCGGTCCCGCCAATGTCTTCGCCGTGGCCACCGGCATGCAGAAGGGTCGCGCGGCCGTCTTCATGGCGGTGGCGGGCATGAACGCGGCCACCCTGGTCTGGTTCTCCGCCGCTGCGCTCGGCCTGAGTGCGCTGGTCAAGGCGTTCCCCGAGGCGTTCCGGGTGATGGCGGTGGGCGGGGCGCTTTATGTCGCCTGGCTGGGCGTGCAGGCGATCCGCGGCGCTTTCCGCACCGCCGCCGAGCCTTCGGAAATCCCGGTCAGGAAAGGCCGCAGCGCCTTCATCGACGGCTTCACCGTCCAGATCGCCAATCCCAAGGCCATCCTGTTCTTTACGGCGGTCCTGCCGCCGTTCCTGGACGTGAACCGCTCCGCCGCCCCGCAACTGGCCCTTTTCGCCTGCGCCACCATCGGCATGGATATGATCACCATGACCGCCTACGGCATGGGCGGAGCGGCCTTGAAAGCCCGGATGACGGACCCCAGATTCCAGCGTAACTTCGGCGTCAGCGTCGGCGCTCTACTGCTCCTGGCCTCGGTTCTTATTCTTCTGAGATTATAAGGACTTCCGGATCAGCGGAACGGAGCTGTTCATCCACCGTTCAGTCAGCGGCGGATATAATCGAGCTAAATGGGAGAGAGTTTCATGAAACGCGTCATCCTGGCTTCGGTCGCCGCCCTGGCCCTCACGGCCTGCGCCACCGCAACCCCGTACCAGGCCGCCAGTCCGCAAGCCCGCGGCGGCTATTCCGAAATGCAGATCGAGCAGAACCGATTCCGGGTCGGTTTCGCCGGTAACTCCGTGACCTCACGCGAGACAGTGGAGATGTATCTGCTGTACCGGGCTGCCGAACTGACATCCCAGAACGGCTTCGACTGGTTCCAGACCGTGGACCGCTCTACGGAACGCGACACCCGCTACGTGGGCACGCCCGACCCCTGGTTCAGCTCACGCTATGGCCCTCACTGGGGCCCGTCCTGGCGCTTCTATCATCGCGGCTCCTGGAGTCCGTGGAGCCCCTGGGGGCCGAGCTGGGATCGCAGTTTCGACGTTCGGGAAGTGACGCGCTTCGAGGCCAACACGGAGATCGTGATGGGTCGTGGCGCCAAGCCCAGTGACCCCAACGCGTTTGATGCCCGCGAGGTGCTTCAGAACCTGGGTCCGAACGTCGTGCGTCCGCCGATGAACTGATCCCTTCGATCAGAACAGTCTGAGCGATTTCATCCGCCGCTTGTTGACATGGTCAGCAGGCGGCGGCGTCGTTTCGTCCGCATACTCTCCCTTGAAATAGAACCGCTGCCACGCCTCCCTGGCTGCGTCCGGGTCCCCCGAGGCCAGACGGTTGTTGAAGCTGGTGCGCTCCCGGTTCCAGGCGTCGAACTGGCCCTTCATGGCGGGGTTGGCGTCCAGGGTCTTCATGACCGGCTGGAACTGCTCCATCCTTTTGTGCTCGACGATGGTGATGAAGCAGAAGGGCTCGCCCTTGGCGAACTTCACCCGGCCCGGCCGCGTGAAGATCCAGTTCATGGTGAAGGGGAAGGGCAGCCAGTCGGTCTCGATCAGGCCGGTCAGGGCCTGGATGCCGTCCTTCACATGATTGGGCGCCCCTGACGCCACCACCGCCCACCCCGGCGGCGTGCGGAACAGGTAGTGAGGGTGCATGGTCACCACCCCCCGCGAAAAATGCGACTGCACGAACCCTGCGAAATCCGGGTGCGGCCGATCCGGGGTCAGGGTGATGTCCGCCTGCGACGGTCCGCCGTTCCATTCGGCGGTGAACCCCATGGGGCACAACAGCTCCCACCCGGTGGTGTTGGCCATGCTCAGCGGCAGGCAGCGATAGGGGTGCCGCGCAGCGAAGGCGTCCATCCAGTCACGCGAGGGCCGACCGGGCACGATCTCCGGCGGGCGGGGCGACATGGGGTAGCATTCCAGTTCCAAGGGAGGGCTCCGGCGGTCTAGTCTGAAAGGTGCGCGACCCTATCCCCGCCACGCCCGACGCCTCAAGCTCCCAATGGCCCCATGACCCATCCCCTCCCGCCCGCCTTCGACCGCGATCGCCTGCTGGCGTGGTTCGCCGAACAGGGGCTAGGGGCCGTGACTCACGACCATCCTCCGGTCTTCCGGGTCGAGGAAGGGCTGGAGATCAAGGCCGCCATGCCGGGCGCCCACACCAAGAACCTGTTCCTCAAGGACAGGAAACAGCGCCTGTGGCTGGTCTCGGCGCGTCAGGACACGGCCATCGACCTGAAGTCCGCCCACCGCCTCATCGGCGCTGACCGGCTGTCCTTCGGCAATGAGGCGCTGATGTACGAGACCCTGGGCGTGCGCCCCGGTTCGGTCACCGCCTTCGGCCTCATCAATGACACGGCCCGCCGCGTGGCCTTCGTGTTGGACCATCGTCTGGCCGGGGCGGACATCGTCAACTTCCATCCCCTGACCAACACCGCCACCACCGCCATGGGCCAGGCCGACTTCCGCCGGTTTCTGAACCTGACCGACCACCCGCCCCTGATCGTGGATTTCAGCGCGTCCGTCTGATTGCACTTCACGCCAGGGGCGACCATCTGGGTTTGAACGCGTTAGACTGACCGACCACACTTGCCGGAAACGACACTGATGACCTTCGCCGACCCGCTCGCCGCCAACACCCCCGATCCCGTCAAGGACGGCTCCGACGCCGAATTCATGACCGACGTGGTCGAGGCGTCGAAAGTCCAGCCGGTCATCGTGGACTTCTGGGCCCCCTGGTGCGGGCCCTGCCGCACCCTGACCCCCGCCATCGAAAAGGCCGTGCGCGCCGCCAAGGGAAAGGTGAAGCTGGTCAAGATCGACGTGGACGCCAACCCCGCCTTCGCCGGCCAGCTGCGGGTCCAGTCCATCCCCACCGTCTACGCCTTCAAGGACGGCCAGCCGGTCGATGGCTTCCAGGGGGCCATCCCCGAAAGCCAGATCACCGCGTTTATCGAGCGCCTGACCGGCGAATCCTCCGGGACGTCGGATCTGGACCAGATCCTGTCTATGGGTGAGGAATCGCTGGGGCTGAACGATCTGGGCGGCGCGGCGCAGGCCTTCGCCCAGGCGCTCCAGCTGGACCCCAAGAACGAAAAGGCCATCGCCGGCATGGCCCGGGTCTATCTGGCCGACGGCGACGCGGATCAGGCGCGCCAGACCATCGCCATGGCCCCGGATCCGTCCAAGGAGCCGATGGTCAACAGCGTGCGGGCCCAGCTGTCCCTGGGCGCCGGCGCCCCCGCCGCCCTGACATCGGAACAGGAAGCGAAGGTGGCCGCTGACCCCGCCGACCATCAGGCCCGCTTTGATCTCGCCCTGGCCCTGGCCGCAGGCGGACAACTCGAGCCGGCGGTGGACCACCTGCTGAAAATCGTCGCCGCCGACCGGGACTGGAACGATCAGGCGGCCCGCAAACAACTGCTGACCATCTTCGAGGCGGCGGGCGCCAACTCCGAGATCGCCCGTGACGGCCGCCGCCGCCTGTCCTCCATCCTGTTCGCCTGATCGATGGCCCACAGCTACATAAAGACCACGGACCTGCCGCAGGTGATCCCGGTGTTCCCGCTGGCGGGGGCCATCGTCCTGCCGCGCGGACAGTTGCCCCTGAACATCTTCGAGCCGCGCTATCTGAACATGATCGACGACGCCATGGCCGGCGACCGCCTGCTCGGCATGGTCCAGCCCTCGGGCGGTCCCGACGCCATGCCGGCCCTGTCGCCCGTTGGTTGCGCCGGGCGCATCACCAGCTTCGCAGAGACCGCGGACGGCCGCTATCTGATCACCCTGACCGGCGTGGCCCGGTTCCGGATTCTGGGGGAACTGCCCGTCCAGACGCCCTATCGTCAGGCGCGCGCAGACTTCGAGCCCTTCGCCCTGGATCTGAAGGCGCCGGACGAGAACGACGCGTTCGACCGTGATGATCTGCTCGCCGCCCTGCAAGGCTATCTGAACCCTCGCGGGCTCGACATCGACTGGGACGCAGCGCGCGAGGCCCCGCCAGAGGCCCTGGTCAACAGCCTGTCCATGGCCCTGCCGTTCGAGCCGGCCGAGAAACAGGCCCTGATCGAGGCCCTGACCTTGGGCGACCGCCTCGCCTGCCTCACGGCGCTGCTGCGCATCGACGCCGCCGAACCCGGTGACGACGAACCGCCCACCATGCAATAGTCGTCCCCGCTCGCGCCTCCTTCAGCGGGTGCGCACATACGAAAACGTCAGGGCTCCCAACGCCCTCAAGCAGCGAGGCGCCGCGCGCCGAGCGGTAGGGCACGAAACAATGTCAGAGAATTTCAACACCCCCACCACCGTCGATCCCCGCCTGCTGGAGGTGCTGGTTTGCCCGGTCACACGCGGTCGCCTGACCTATGATCGGGCGGCGGGTGAGCTCATCAGCAAGGGCGCAAAACTGGCCTTCCCTATCCGCGACGGGGTGCCGATCATGCTGGCCGAAGAAGCCCGCGCGCTGGACTGATTTTAGTCCGTGAGCGGCGATTTCAAATCGCCTCGCCCCGCAGCAGTCTCGGCAGATCCCCGGCCCCGCCGCCGGCCTCGGTCATGAAGGCCCGGCGCAGGGGCGCGATGCGATTGACCGCCGCCATGCCCACGCCGCGCGCCAGACGCGTCAGCGGATCATCGTTTGAGAACAGCCGCACGAAGCCGTCGAACCCGGCCGCCAGGGCCGCGTTGTCGAACCGCCGCCAGCGGGCGTAGCGCTCCAGCACGCCCAGCGAACCGATGTCCTCGCCCAGCCGCGCGGCCTCGACCATCACCTCGACCAGGGCGGCCACGTCCTTCAGCCCCATGTTCAGCCCCTGCCCCGCCACAGGGTGCACCCCGTGGGCTGCGTCGCCGATCAGGGCCACGCGCGGCGCAGCGATGCGCTCGGCCAGCGACAGGGACAGGGGATAGACGAAGCGCGGCCCCTCCACCGTGACTTCGCCCAGGAACTCGCCGAAGCGCCGGTTTAGGTGGCTCAGGAACGCCTCGTCCGAGGCGTCGCGCAGGGCCTCACCCCGCCGCGTGGTCTCGGTCCACACCAGACTGGCGCGGCTGTCGGTCAGGGGCAGGATGGCGAATGGCCCCGACGGCAGGAAATACTCATGGGCCACATTGCCGTGGTCCCGCTCCATGCGGACGGTGGCCACCACCCCGCTCTGGCCATAGGTCCAGCCGGTGGTCCCGATACCGGCCGCCTCGCGCACAACCGACCTGCGCCCCTCGGCGCCGACGATCACCGGCGCGCTCAGGGTGCGGCCGTCCTTCAGCACGGCGTGAGCCGCGAATTCCTCCAGCCGTACCGCCTCCACGGCGGCGGGCGCCAGCACCGGCACCCCCGCCGCGCGCACCGCCCCGGCCAGGGCCGCACGGATATGGCGGTTCTCGATCATGTAGCCCAGCGGCTCTCCGCCCGTGCGCTCGCCGATCTCGTCCGCGTCAAAGCGCAGGAAGGCGGGCAGGGCCCGGTGCGAGGCCGCGCCGGGCCGTGTTCCGTCGGTCACCAGAATGCGGTCCATGCGGCAGGCGTGCGGCTCCAGCGCCGCGCCCACGCCCAGCGCCTTCAGCATGCGGAAGGTGGACCAGGCTACCGCCGTGGAGCGCCCGTCGAATGTGGGGGCCAACTGGTCCTCGAACGGAAACGGATCCACCAGCACCGGTTTCAGGCCGGCCCTTGCGGCGGCCAGGGCGAAGGTCGCCCCCGCCATGCCGGCGCCGGCCACGATGACATCGAGATCGGAAAGATCGTCCTGGCTCATGCCGCCCTTGTCGCGCCCCCCCGCGTCCACGTCCAGAGGCGGCGCCGTCGCAGGGCTGGTAAACGCGGGCTTAACCCTGCGCGGGCGATGATCGGCGGAGTAATTCAGTAGCCCCACCGGAGCCCGCCCATGTCCGCGGCCCTCGCCATCGGAACCCGCGTTTATGACGGCGCCCGCATCCTGTGGGGCGCGCCCATCGCCGTGCGTTTCCGGGGCGGCTTCCTGGCCATCGCGGCGACCCTTCTGCTGGCCTCGCTGGTGTCGTGGAATCCGGCGGATCCCAGCCTCAATGCGGCGGCCTCGGTCGCCCCCACCAACTGGATGGGCGCCAACGGGGCGGTGTTCGCCGACCTGCTCTATCAGTCCCTCGGGGTGGCCGCCTGGCCCGCCGTCCTGCTCATGCTGGCCTTCGGCCTGTCGGCGGCCCTGGGCGAGGTGGTGCAGACGCGCCTGCGCCCGACCCCGCTCAAGGCCCTGGCCGCCCTGCTGGGCGTGCTGCTGCTGGCCGGCGCCCTGTCCGCCCTTGTCATCCCCGCCATCTGGCCGCTGGCGGCGGGCCTCGGCGGTCTGTGGGGCGACGCCCTGCTGTGGGGGCCGGCCAGCCTGTTCGCCTTTGTCGGCATCCCCTTCGCGGCACCCTTCGCGGGCGTCCTTCTGGCCATCGCCGCCGTGGCTCTGCTGGCCTGGACCCTGGGCCTGCGCTGGCGCGACTTCACCGAGGTCCGCGTCGCCCGCCCCGCGCCGAGGGGCGTGAGAAAGGCCCGCGCCGCTCCGAAGCCCGCCGTGAATGCGCGCCCCCGCGCCGTCGCCCCCGAACCGGAAATCGATGACGACCCGGCCGAGCCCGCCCCGCCATGGGAGGAGCCCAAACCCGCTCCGCGCGCGCCGAAGGTGGCGGGCGTCAAGGCCCCGCGTCCTTCGGGCCGCGAACAGAACGAGATGCAGGGCGCCTTCGAGTTCGCCCGCACAGAGGGTTTCGAACTGCCGCCGCTCGGCTTCCTGTCCAAGCCGAAGACCCGCGTCGCAGCCGTGGACGAGGAGGCCCTGAAGCAGAACGCCCAGATGCTGGAGAGCGTGCTGGCCGAGTTCGGGGTCAAGGGCGTCATCGACCAGATCCGCCCCGGCCCGGTGGTCACCCTGTATGAACTGGCGCCCGCCCCCGGCGTGAAGCACGCCCGGGTGGTGGGCCTGTCCGACGACATCGCCCGCTCCATGTCCGCCCGCGCCTGCCGGGTCAGCGTGGTTCAGGGCCGCAACGCCATCGGCATCGAACTGCCTAACGCCAAGCGCGAGACCGTCTATCTGCGCGACCTGCTGGCCTCCGCCGAATACGCCAAGCCCGGGCACCTGCTGCCGCTGGCCCTGGGCGAGACCATCGGCGGCGAGCCCTATGTGGCGGACCTGGCGCGCATGCCCCACCTGCTGATCGCGGGCACCACCGGCTCGGGCAAGTCGGTGGGGGTCAACGCCATGATCCTGTCGATCCTGTACCGCCTGTCGCCGGAACAGTGCCGCTTCATCATGATCGACCCCAAGATGCTGGAGCTCAGCGTCTATGACGGCATCCCGCACCTGCTGACCCCGGTGGTCACCGATCCCAAGAAGGCGGTCGTGGCCCTGAAGTGGACCGTGCGCGAGATGGAGGACCGCTATCGCCGCATGTCCAAGCTCGGCGTGCGCAACATCGCCAGCTACAACGAGCGGGCCAGCGAGGCCCTCGCCAAGGGCGAGCATTTCGAGCGCACGGTCCAGACCGGCTTCGACGACCAGGGCCGCCCCGTCTATGAGTCCGAGAAGATCCGTCCCGAGCACATGCCCTATCTGGTGGTGGTCATGGACGAGATGGCCGACCTGATGCTGGTGGCGGGCAAGGACGTGGAGGGCGCGGTCCAGCGTCTGGCCCAGATGGCCCGCGCCGCCGGCATCCATCTGATCATGGCCACCCAGCGCCCGTCGGTGGACGTCATCACCGGCACCATCAAGGCCAATTTCCCCACCCGTATCAGCTTCCAGGTCACCTCCAAGATCGACAGCCGCACCATCCTGGGCGAGCAGGGCGGCGAGCAGCTGCTGGGTCAGGGCGACATGCTCTACATGGCGGGCGGCGGCCGCATCACCCGCCTGCACGGCCCCTTCGTGACCGATCAGGAAGTGGAGCAGGTGGCCCAGCACCTGCGCGAGCAGGCCGAGCCGGAATATCTGGACCTGATCACCGAGGGCGGCGACGAGGACGAGGGTGCGGGCGACTTCGGCGGCAACAGCGGCTCCGGCGACGACCTCTACGACCGCGCCGTGGCCGTGGTCACCCGTGACCGCAAGGCGTCCACTTCCTACATCCAGCGCCGCCTGCAGATCGGCTACAACCGCGCCGCCTCCCTGATCGAGAAGATGGAGCAGGAAGGCGTCGTCAGCCCCGCCAACCACGCCGGAAAGCGCGACGTCCTGGCCGGCCCGCCGCCTGTATAGTTAGGGCGCTAACGCTCGCGTCGAGGACGCTCGCTGCTTGAGCGCATCTCTGGGCGCTACCGCTCGCCGCACGGCGGCTCGCTGCTTGAGCGCGAACTCCGTCTCCTCCCCATTCATGGGGAGGGGGACCGCCCCGGCGACCCGGCCGGGGTGGTGGAGGGGGCGGCCGGGTGTGTGCCGGACGATCTCGACAGAAACCCATGCCCCGATTTCAGATCGTTCAGTCCCTGTTTTTCCACCCGACGTCTGAAACCATGCCGCCAGGATGCTATGGAAGCCCATGATCGACATCCACGGCCACTGCCCCGACCGCTTCTCCGGCGTGAAAGACGCCTTCGCCGCCAATTTCACTAACGCCCCTGAAGGGCTCGATGAACTGGCCGCCCGCTTTTCCGTCTGCATCGGCGGGGAGACGGTCATCGACCTCTGGGCCGGTCACGCGGACGCGGCGAAGACCACGCCGTTCACCGACCGGTCGCTGGTTCCGGTGTTCTCCACCGGCAAGGTGGTCATGAGCCTGATGATCGCCACCCTGGTTGAGCGGGGTCTGACCACCTACGACACGCCGGTGGCCGACATCTGGTCGGCCTTCGGTCAGGCAGGCAAGGGCGAGATCACCCTGGGCCAACTGATGAGCCATCAGGCGGGGCTGGCGGGCTTTGACCAGACTGTGGACCCGTCCGTCTGGTTCGAGCCCGGGGCGGTGCTGGAGCGGCTGGCCGCCCAGGCGCCCCTGTGGCCGCCCGGCAGCGCGTCCGGCTATCATCCCATCACCATCGGCTATCTGGCGGGCGAGGTGTTCCGCCGGCTGGACGGGCGGACCATGGGCACGGCCTTGCGCGAGGACTTCGCCGACCCCTTCGATCTCGACCTGTGGATCGGCCTGCCCGAGGACCAGCACGACCGCGTGGCCCAGCTTAGGAAGCCCTCGGCCGCGCCCGATCTGGGGACCATCGACCCCATCAAGAAGGCCGCCTTCCTCGACCGGGGTTCGGCCCCCGGCGGACGCGGCTCCACGGAATGGCGCAAGATGGAGATTCCGTCGGCCAATATGCACGCCCGCGCCGACGCCCTGGCCCGCCTCATGGGCGTGCTGGCGGGCGGCGGCCTGCTGGACGGCAAGACCATCCTGTCGCCGGAAACCCTGGCCGAGGCGACACGCGAACGCATCCACGGCCCCGACCGCGTCCTGCCCTTCACCATCCGCTGGGCGGCGGGCTGGATGCGCAACGAGGGGCTGGACATCTTCGGCCCCGATCCACAGACCCTCGGCCACTGCGGCTGGGGCGGTTCGTGCGCCATGGCGGACCCGACCACCAATGTCTCGGCGGCCTACGTCATGACCCGCCAGTCGCCGCACCTGATCGGCGACCCGCGCGCGCTGCGCCTGTTCGAGGCGCTCTACGCAGCCGTCTAGGCGGGGCCTGCCGCGTCCTTCAGGGCCCGGCGCGCGGCGCGGGCCCGGTGCATGGCTGCGGCCAGGAACACCGCCGCCCCGCCCCAGATGAAGGCGAAGCTGACCAGCCGGGTCAGGTTGAACGACTCGCCCTGGGACACCCCGATCACGAAGCTGAGGGTCGGGGCGAGGAACTGGATGAAGCCGATGGTCGACAGGGGCAGCCGCCGCGCCGCCCATGCGAACAGCACCAGCGGCCCCACTGTCATGGGCCCGGCCAGGAACAGCCAGAAGGCCGCGACCGGACTGTCGGTGAAATGTCCCAGCCCCTGATGGTTCAGCCAGATCAGCCAGGCCAGGCCGAACGGCGCCATGATCAGGCATTCCACCAGCAGCCCCGTCTGGGCGTCCGCCTGCACCCGTTTCCGGATCACCCCATAGGCGGCGAACGATACGGCCAGCGCCAGCGACACATAGGGCAGGCCGCCGATGGCCACCCCCTGCAACACCACCCCCATGGCCGCCAGCGCAACGGCTGCATAGCCCAGCCGACTGATCCGTTCCCGGAACAGCCAGGCCCCCAGCGCCATGTTGAACAGGGGATTGAGATAGTAACCGAGGCTGGTCTCCAGCGTCCGCCCGCTGTTCACGGCCCAGACGAAGATGAACCAGTTGACCGCGATCAGGGCGGTGGACAGGGTCAGCCACATCAGGGTGCGCGGGTTGCGCAGCACCCGCCGGACCTGATCCGACTGTCCCGCCAGCCACACCAGTCCGGCCGCGAGCAGCACGCCCCACACGGCCCGGTGGCCCATGATCTCGCCGGAGTCCGCCCCCAGGCGGCCCATGGGCTGATAGACCAGTGGGGACAGGCCCCACAGCACGTAACAGGCGACCCCCGCGATCAGGGCCGCGCGGGCGGAGTCGTCCCCGCCCGCCGGTTGGCCGGTCATGGCGAGGTTCCTATCCCACCGTCAGGGTGCGGTATCCGCTGGCGGTCTTCAGCATGCCCTGCTCGTCCAGAAGCTGGGCGATCTGCACGGCGTTCAGGGCCGCGCCCTTGCGCAGGTTGTCCGACACCACCCACAGGCTCAGACCGTGCTCCACGGTGGGGTCCTTGCGGATGCGCGAGACGAACACGGCGTGTTCACCGGCCGCGTCCACGGGGGTGATGTAGCCGTCGTCCTCGTGCTTATCGATCACCATGATTCCGGGCGCCTCGCGCAGGATGGCCCGGGCCTCCTCCACCTCGATGGGGCGCTCGAACTCCAGCGTCACGGCCTCGGAGTGGCCCACGAACACCGGCACCCGCACGCAGGTGACGGTCAGCTTGATGTCGGGGTCCAGCATCTTGTGGGTCTCGTCCCACATCTTGGCTTCCTCGTCGGTGTAGCCGTCGTCGCGGAACTCGCCGATGAAGGGCAGCACGTTGAAGGCGATCTGTTTGGGGAATTTCTTCGGCGTGGCGTCGCCCAGGCCATAGATGGCCTTGGTCTGGTTCCACAGCTCATCCATGCCTTCCTTGCCCGCGCCGGACACGGACTGATAGGTCGACACCACCGCGCGCCTGATCTTGGCCGCGTCATGCAGGGGCTTCAGCGCCACCACCAGCTGGGCGGTGGAGCAGTTGGGGTTGGCCACGATATTCTTCTTCGTCGCCAGCTTGATGTGGTCCGGGTTCACCTCGGGCACGATCAGCGGCACGTCCGGGTCCTTGCGGAAGGCCGAGGAGTTGTCGATCACGATGGGGCCGGCCTTGCCGATCTTCTCGGACCATTCCCGCGACACCGCGCCGCCCGCCGACATCAGCACCAGATCCACCGTCGAGAAATCGAACTGCTCGATGTCCTGGCAGCGGACGGTTTTTTCGCCGAACGCCACCTCGATCCCCTTGGATTTGCGCGAGGCCAGGGCGTGCATCTCATCCACCGGGAAGTTCAGCTCTTCCAGGATGGACAGCATTTCCCGGCCCACATTGCCGGTGGCGCCAACGATGGCGACGCGATAGCCCATGATCTCGATCCTGTTCCGAAGGGGGAGGTTTGCGCGCGGACGCGCATGCCCATTGCATTTAGTCCTTCGCACCCGCGAAGCAATCGCTTTGCAGCCCCGTTTTGACCCTTTAAGCGCATTTTCCTTGCTTGGGTGATGTGGAGGCTAGCGGATAAGCGTCTGGGTCGCGCGAACGAGCGATTCCCTTTCTCGCCGTTCGCCTCCTGCTTCTATCAGGACGCGGAACACGCAGTCGATTTCGACAGCCAGTCCGGTGGCCAAGTCAATGACGTAATCGCATTCCCGCCGGTTCTCGAGCCTCGCGCCGGCGATTGCCTCGTCCATA
Organism: Brevundimonas sp.; assembly: GCF_046299535.1. Classification (GTDB taxonomy): domain Bacteria; phylum Pseudomonadota; class Alphaproteobacteria; order Caulobacterales; family Caulobacteraceae; genus Brevundimonas. The sequence goes on from NZ_JBKBIB010000007.1 coordinate 78,979, forward strand.
TCGGCCAAGACATCCTCCTGCTCTTCTTCATCTGCGTTTCCGGCAGACATCAATGCGCTGGTCATCGAAGGAAGGACGGCCAACAGCGACTCCGGATCGATGGTCATCTCCCACCGCACCACCGCTCGCCCGGCCGCGACGTCCACGTTTTCGAGCCGGTATATCCCCAGCATCGTCATGCTTCCCCCACCCCAAGGCAGCGCACCCTCGACCTCGTACATATGGTCTTGGCCCACATAGAGTTCGGTGCCTTGGCCCTGCGCAATCAAGGTCGCATCTCGTGCGAAAAGGGCAGCCCCCTCGGGGGTCATAGCGGCGAGTGCGGCCATCCCGCTCTCAAGGCCATGTTCTCCCGACGCTTCCATAACTCGCCGGAGCGCTACTAGGATCGCCTCGAAATTCTCAACCCGGATTGGAGTCAGGTTGACGTCAACGGTCATCACGACGTCGAAATCGGAAAGGGAGAAAGCTCCAGCATCCCCGGAATTCACCTCCTGCAGACGCCAGGTCATCGTGCGCATGTCATCCTCGTCAGGCGCTTCTAGGATGACATCGTACCTAAAATCGGTTTGCCGCCACTCGCCCCCGTCCGAACGGTCGGATTTCGTCAACATCAGCTCGATGTGGGCGCTTTCTGGAAGTCGGACGGGGAGTGGCACGGTTTCTGCCTCTATCGGCGTCAGCAACGCCGCCAGGGCGGTGATCGTGTTCAACATGTCAGTTCCCCCAGGCCCGCAGCCTAGCTAGGCATCAGGCAGTTGAGAAGATAACAGCAGCGAATGCCTTCCTTGACCCGCGCCGCCTATGACCGCCGCCTCCAATCCGGCGCGCTGACCGCCGACCCCGCCCAGGAAACCGCCATCGCGGCCCTGGGCCGTCTGGAGCGCGATCTGGACAGGGGCGGCGGGCTGTTCCGCAAGGCGCCGCAGGTGAAGGGGCTGTACCTCTGGGGGCCGCCGGGCCGGGGCAAGTCCCTGCTGATGGACCTGTTCTACGCCGAGGCGCCGGAGCCGCGGAAAATGCGCGCCCATTTCCACGCCTTCATGGCCCGGGTCCACGACCTGATCCGCCAGTGGCGCGAGGGCGACGCGGCCCAGCGCAAGGCGGTCTTCGGCCAATGGAAAGGCGACGACCCCATCGCGCCTGCCGCCGCACTGATCGCCTCGGAGGCGCGCCTGCTGTGCTTTGACGAACTGCAGGTCACCGACATCGCCGACGCCATGATCCTGGGCCGTCTTTTCGAGGCCTTGTTCCAGCACCGGGTGGTTCTGGCCATTACCTCCAACCGGGCGCCCGAAGATCTCTACCTCAACGGCATCAACCGCCCGCTGTTCGAGCCCTTCATCGACATCATCAAGGACCGCTGTGCGGTGGTCCAGATGGCGGGCGGGCGCGACTGGCGGCTGGCCCGCATGGCCAATTCGCGTCTGTGGTACTCAGGCCTGGACATGGGCCGCGCCCAGGCCTTTGAGCACCTGTGGGAGGACCTCAAGGGCGACGAGCCCGAGGAGCCCGCCCATCTGTCGGTCACCGGCCGCGACGTGATGATCGCGCGCACGGCGGGCGGGCTGGCGCGGGCCACCTTCGCCGAGTTGTGCGCCCGGCCGCTGGGCGCGTCTGACTATCTGGCCATGGCCGAACGATTCCACACCCTGTTCCTGGAAGGCGTGCCGGTTCTGGGGCCTGACAGCCAGCAGGAGGCCCGCCGCCTCGTCACCCTGATCGACGCCCTCTACGAGGCGCACACCCGGCTGGTGGTCCTGGCCGAGGCGCCGCCGGAAGCCTTGTATCCAAAGGGCGTCGGCGCTTTTGAGTTCGAGCGCACCGTGTCGCGCCTGAACCAGATGTCGTCCACCGACTGGCTGGAGCAGGCCGACGCCGCCTGACGGCCTCTTTCCCCCGGCGCGGCCTCAAGGCTAGAGTGTCGCCAACATCGGGAGGTCCTTCATGCGCACGTTCCATCTGGCCGCCGCCGTGGCGGCCGTGTTCCTGTCCGCGGGCGCCGCCTCCGCCCAGGTGACGCCCCAGGCCGTGTCCGGCTGGCTGTCCGGCCAGGACCTGACGGCGGAGCTCGTGACCGAGGGCGAGGACCCCTTCATCCGCGTTCGGGAGGAGGGCCTGACCTGGCTGCTGTTCTTCTACGGTTGCGAGGCCGACGGCTGCGACAGCCTGCAGTTCGGGGCGGGTTTCACCAACGAGGAGATCACCGTCGAATCCGTCAACGCCTGGAACCGCGACCGCCGCTTCCTCAAAGCCTATTTCGAGGCTGGCGCCGAGGGGTCGGCCATCGTCCAGTACGACGTGATTCCGACCCGGGGCGCGCCCATGGACCATCTGGGCGATCACGTGGAGCTGTGGCGCAACTTCCTGAACGCCTTCGCCGTCCACGTCGGCTATTTCGAGGCGGCCTCCGGGACGGCTCAGTAGATCAGGTCGTCCGGCCCGGCCCGCTCTCCCGGTCCGCGCCGGACATTGGCCGCCAGCGCCAGCCCGAACGTCAGCACGCCCACACGCCCCATGAACATCAGGGCGATGATCGCAGCCTTGCCCGCGTCGGTCAGGCCGCCGGTGACGCCGGTGGACAGCCCCACCGTGCCGATGGCCGAGATCGCCTCGAAGGCCAGGGCCTCCAGCGGGGCGTCCTCCACCCAGACCAGACCAAAGACCGCCACGAACAGGACCAGCACGTAGAACGAGATGGACGCCGCCGCCAGCTGGATGCGCTCAGGCGGCACGGCGTGCCCGAGCACCCTGACCTGGGTCCGGCCCCGAAGCGTGGCGAGGACAAGAGCGACGAGGGTCGCCAGGGTGGTGGACTTCAGGCCGCCGCCGGTGCCCGCGGGCGACGCCCCGAACATCATCAGCAGATACATCACCATCACCGACCCTACCGCCAGCGGTCCCATGGGCACTGTGTTGAAGCCGACGGTGGTGGTGGCGGTCATGGCCTGGAAGAAGGCGGCCAGGGCGCGCTCGTCGCCGGGCAGGGCGGTGATGCTGGGCTCGAAAACATACAGCAGAAGCGCCCCGAACACCGAGAACGCCAGCGTCGTCACCAGAATGACCCGGCTGACGAAACCCAGCGCCCGCCGCCGCCCGCGCACATTCTCCCAGACGTCGGCGAAGACCAGAAAGCCGATGGCGCCCAGATAGGCCAGCGCCGCCACGACCAGATTGACCGCCGTGTCGGCGCGGAAGTCCTCAAGGCTGTTGGCGAACAGGCTGAACCCGGCGGTGCAGAAGGCCGACACGCTGTGAAAGATCCCTGCCAACAGGGCGTTCTCCACCCCCGCCCGCGCGAACAGGATCCAGAGCAGGACGGCGCCGACAGCTTCCACGCACAGCACGAAGCCGCCGATCTCGCGAAGGAATCGCCGCAAATCGAAGTCGGCCGGCAGGCCGAAGGCGCCGATGGCCGCGTGCTGCTGCGCCAGGCTCAGTTTGCGCTTCAGCGCCAGGGCCGCGATGGATCCGAGGGTCATATAACCCAGCCCGCCCGCCTGGATCAGGGCGAGGATCACCACCTCTCCGAACAGGTTGAAGGCGCCGCCCGGGTCCACGGACACCAGTCCGGTGGTGGACACGGCCGAAACCGCAATGAACAGGCTGTCGATCAGCCTTACCGGCTTGCTGTGGGCAAACGGCAGGGACAACAGCGCCCAGCCCACGAGCATGTAGACCCCGTAGCCGAGGAACAGCAGACGCGGCGTGCTGAGAGACCCCAGCCAAAGCCGCAAACCCCGAAGCACGCGTGTCATTCTGGATGTCTCCGGACCTCATGTCCGAAAAGGCGCACCATGCGCCGGAAAGCAGAAGGGGCGGCCGGGGCCGCCCCTTTGTCAGTAGGTCAGGCCAGCGATCCGTCGATGTCCTGACAGGCCTTGATCAGGCCCTTCACCGAGTCCACCGATTTGGCGAACATGGCCTTCTCGTCGTCGTTGGTGTCGAACTGGATGATCTTCTCCACCCCGTTCGCGCCGATCAGGGCGGGCACGCCCACATACATGTCGGAAACGCCGTACTCGCCCGACAGCCAGGCGGCGATCGGCAGGACGCGCTTCTGGTCCTTCAGATAGGACCGGGCCATGGCGATGGCGCTCTCGGCCGGGGCGTAGAAGGCCGAGCCGGTCTTCAGCAGGGCCACGATCTCGCCGCCGCCCTTGCGGGTGCGCTCGACGATGCCGTCCAGATCCGCCTGGCTCATGAAGCCCTGCTTGACCGCGTCGGGCAGGGGCAGGCCGCCGATGGTGGAGTGGCGCACCATGGGCACCATGTCGTCGCCGTGGCCGCCCAGGGTCCAGGCGTTGATGTCCTTGATGGACACGCCGGTCTTCTCGGCCAGGAACCAGGCGAAGCGGGCCGAGTCCAGCACGCCGGCCATGCCGACCACCTTCTCCTTCGGCAGGCCCGAGAACTTCTGCAGGGCCCAGACCATCGCATCGAGGGGGTTGGTGATGCAGATGACGAAGGCGTCCGGCGCGTGGGCCTTGATGCCTTCGCCCACGGCCTTCATGACCTTCAGATTGATGCCGATCAGGTCGTCGCGGCTCATGCCCGGCTTGCGCGGCACGCCGGCGGTGACGATGCATACGTCGGCCCCCGCGATGTCGGCGTAATCATTGGCGCCCTTCAGGGTCACGTCCGAGCCGAACACGGCGGTGGCTTCGACGATGTCCAGCGCCTTGCCCTGCGGCGTGCCCTCGGCGATGTCGAACAGGATCACGTCGCCCAGCTCCTCGCGGGCGGCGATGTGAGCCAGGGTGCCGCCGATCATTCCGGCGCCGATAAGGGCGATCTTGGCGCGAGCCATGGGCAAGTCTCCATTCTGGTGGCCTGACGCGCGGTCGCGCTGCTTGAGGCCGTTGGGTGTCTGGGCGGATCCGCAGGCCAGAAGTCGTCGGAACCGTCGAGGCAGGGGGAGGTTGAAACCGTGGCGGCGGTCTAGACCCGTGCGGGCGCGGCTGCAACCGCCAGTGATCACAGCTTTACGGTTCCGCCTCCTGTCGGCACTGTGGACGCCCAATGGAGGCTTCATGACCCGATATCTGATCCTGGCGATGGGCGTAGCGGTCATCGCGACGCCGGTCCTTGCCCAGACCCCGCCCGCCACCATCGGCGAGCCCTATGTTCCCGCGCCGTGGTGGATGCGGGACCCGGTGATCGCCTCCGTGGGCCATGTGCGGGTCGAGGTTCCCACCAATCGGGCGGCCTTCTCGGCCACCTTCCAGGTGGTGGAGCGAACCGCCGAGGAAGCGTCGCGCCGCGCCGCTGATCAGGTGCGGGCCCTCAGCCAGACCCTCGCCGGCTTCGGTGAGGACGCGGTCCGGGTCGAGACCACCCTGACCACGCGCCCCCTCTACGACCAGTACCGCGACGCCGACGGCAATCTGCGCGACAACGCCCGGGCGGACCGCATCGCCCGCTATCAGGTGGACGCGGTGATCAGCGTCACGGTCCAGGACACGGCGGTGCTGGAGCGGGCCTACGGGATCGTGGTGGCGGCTCGGCCCACCAATATAGGCCAAGTCAGTTTCTCGCTGCAGCCGGACAACGAGACCGTCACCTGGCTGGCGAACGAGGCGGTGCGCGACGCCGCCGCACGGGCCCGGGTCGCCGCCGGGGCCGCCGGTGCGCGCCTCGGTTCCGCGCGCGTCATCGACCCTTCCGGCCGCGCGTGCCAGACCGACGTGCTGGCGGGCTGGCCGTCCTATGGCGCGGCGCCCCTGCCGACGACCCTGGACGAGGTGGTCGTGACCGGCGCCCGCGCCTCCGCGCGCACCGCCGCCGCTCCTCCGCCCCCGCCCGCGCCAGGCGGCGGGACGGATCAGGCCGAGGGCGCCAGCCTGGCGCTGCAGCCGCCCCTGCGCTGGCTCTCGTCCCAGGCCTGTATCGTCTACGGCCTGAACTGACCCATGGCCGGATTCCAGCCTGACCCCGCCTTCGACGCCGGTTCCCTCGTGGCCGGCGACTGGCCGCTGTGTCAGGTGCGGCTGCAGGATGACGCGCGCTTTCCCTGGCTGGTCCTGATCCCCCGCCTTGAGGGCGTGATCGAGCTCGATGACCTGACGGCCGCACAGCGCGCCGTGCTGATGGAGGAAGCGGTGCGTGCAGGAGACGTCGTGCGCGCCATCGGCCAGCGGTCCATGCGGCCCGTGGAGAAGCTGAACATCGCCGCCATCGGCAATGTCACCGCCCAGCTTCACATTCACATCGTGGGCCGACGCCGCGACGACGGCCTGTGGCCCGATCCGGTGTGGGGCCGGGGCTCCGCCAGTCCCTATGCGCCCGAGGTTCGGGACGAGGTCCTGGCCTTGATCCGGAAGGGCTGAGCCCTATTCGGGCGCTTCCGCATAGGGCGACGAGGCGGCCAGATTGATGAAGCCGTTGGTCGACTCGCCCAGCCCGATGATGATGAACTGGATGGCGAGGGCGCACAGGATCAGGCCCAGCACCCGCACCACCACCGCCATGCCGACCTCGCCCAGCAGCCGGCTGATCAGGCCGGACAGGGAGAAACAGACGAAGGTGACCAGAGCCGCCGCGCCGATGGCGGCCAGGCCCGCCGCCGTGCCCGCCGGTCCGATCCGGGTGGCCTCGCCCGCCTGGATGATCACCGCCGAGATGGCGCCCGGCCCGATCAGCAGGGGGATGGCGATGGGCACCACCAGCCGCTGGAACCGCCGCCGGGCATAGCCGCGCACGTCGCCGGGATCGGTGGTGGGATCCACGTCGGCGAAGGTCTTCAGGAAGTCCTCGCGCGCCATGTCCAGACCCAGCAGCAGCAGCAGGATGCCGCCCGCGATGCGGAACGCCGCCAGCGAGATGCCGAAGAACTCCAGCAGCGCCAGACCGGTGAAGAAGAAGAAGGTCAGGAAGGCGACGATGAACAGGGAGATGTACAGGCTCACCCCGCGCCGCTGGGCCGCGGTCGCTCCCGCCGTGGCCGCAGCGAAGATGGGCACATTGCCGATGGGGTCCACAAGGGCGAACAGGGCCACGAAGAGGTTGACCCCGAGATCGACGGCGTTCATGTCCATGTCCTGGCCTGAAAATCTGTTCTGCCCCGCGTTCCGCCTCTATCGGCCGGGCCGCGCCGCTTCGCAACCCGCGTTCACTGACCTGGGCGCCCGGAGACCTCGCCATGTCCGACCCGCGCCTGATCTGCGCCCTCGATTTTCCCACCACGGATGAGGCCCGCGCCCTGACCGAACGGCTGGGCGACGCGTTGGAATTCTACAAGGTGGGGCTGCAACTGTTCCCCACCGACGGCATGGCCCTGGCCCGCGATCTGAAAGGGGCGGGCAAGCAGGTGTTTCTGGACTGGAAGCTGCACGACATCGGCGCGACCGTGGAAAAGGCCGCCGCCGCCCTGGCCGGTTCGGGCTGCGACCTGCTCACCGTCCACGCCCGGCCGCAGGTGATGGCGGCGGCCCGAAAGGGCGCCGAGGGCTCGGGCCTCAGGATTCTGGGCGTCACGGTGCTGACCAGCCTGACCGACGCGGACCTGACCGCCGACGACCACAGCCTGTCCGCCGCCGATCTGGTGGCGCTGCGGGTGCGTCAGGCGCTGGACGCCGGGATCGACGGGGTGGTCTCCAGCCCCCACGAGGCCGCGCAGGTACGCGCCCTGGCGGACGCCGCAGGCCGCCCGGACTTCCTCATCGTCACCCCGGGAGTCCGTCCTGCCGGCGCCGCCCTGGACGATCAGGCCCGCGCGGCTACGCCCGCCTCAGCCCTGCAGGCGGGCGCGACCCATCTGGTGGTGGGCCGCCCCATCACCGCCGCGCCCGATCCGCGCATCGCAGCGGAAAGGATCGTTCAGGAGATGACCGCCGCCTGACGACCTCAGCGGTCGTACAGATAGACGTCCTGGCAGTAGCAGTCCCGGTCGTAGCGGTAATCGTTGTCATACCGGTACTCCGCGCGATGGCGGATCGGCGGCCGGTCGTCGTGATAGCCATGCCGGTCGCGATAGCCGGGCTGACGCTGGTCATGGCTGTAGCTGCGGCTGTAGCCGTATCGCCCGCCCCGATCGTAGCCGTACTGTCTGTAGCCATGGGTCGGCTGGCTGTAGGTGTAGCTGTAGCTCCGGGTCCGGGCGTAGGGATAACCGACCCCGCCGTAGCCGTGACTGTAGCCCGTCAGATGGGCGCTGTTCACGCCGTAGGAATTATAGGTGGTGTAGGGCGCCGGGCGCTGGGGCGGGTCATACCGCTCGTGACGGCGCTGGTCGCGATGGTCGCCGCGCGCCCGGTCGTCATACCCTCGGTCGCCATAGCGTCTGCCGTAAGAATCGCGCTGGTCGTAACCGTAGGACTGGTTCTGGCCCGCATAGGCGTTCCCGTAGGCATAGGCGCCCCGGTTATAGTCATACCCTGCCCCATAGCCGCCGCCGTAGTAGCTCTGGCTCAGGGCAGGGGCGGCGGACAGCATCAGAGCGCCCAGCGCTCCGGCTCCGGCGATCGTCAGCACAGATTTCATGGCGGTTCTCCAAGCTCGGCCGCAAAGGTTAACGCAGCCGCCCTGACTTGGTTCGTTTATCGCCAATCCGGCGAATTCAGCCCGCCGTCTTCTTCGGCGGCAGAGGGAAAAACCCGCTGGTGCGCGCCACATAGTCCGCATAGCCGGGCCGGGATTTGTGCATCCCGCCCTCGGTGGTGGGCGCGCCGGACCATTTGGTGAGGGTGAAGGTCAGGAAGATCGGCCCCAGGATGGCGAACAGGCCCGGGATTGTCTCCGCCGCCACCAGCCACAGACCCCACCAGACACAGGCGTCGCCGAAATAGTTGGGGTGGCGGGTATAGCGCCACAGGCCGGTGTCCAGCACCTTGCCCTTGCTATCCGGGTCCCGCTTGAACGCCGCCAGCTGGGCGTCGCCCACCGTCTCGAACACGATTCCGAACACCGCCAGAGCCGCGCCGGTCCAGCCGATCCAGCCCACGGCCGGCGCCGCCGAGACCTGGCCCAGTTGCACCGGCAGACAGGTCAGCCAAAGCAGCACCGCCTGGGGCAGGAACACGAACATCAGCGAGGCCGGGGCGAACCCCTGTCCCTTGTTCGCGCGATGCTTCAGCAAGGCCTGATAACGCCTGTCCGGCCCGTGGGCGCGCCAGCGTTTCAGCAGGTGAACGCCCAGCCGGATGCCCCACACCGCGCACAGGCCGGTGAGAAGGCCCTTGCGCAGGGGATCGCCGTCCGTCTGAAGGAACGTGGCCCCCGCCAGCAGCACCATGCCCAGACCCCAGACCGCGTCGATGAAGCTGACGTCCTTCAGCCGCAGCGACAGCGCCCAGAGGGCCAGCATCACGACCACGATCAGGGCCAGGTTCACGGCGAGAAGCAGCAGGATATCGGTCATGGCGTCAGAAACGCTCCATCATTGGGCGCGGATGCGCTGTCGGGTCAGTCCACGCACAGGGTGGCTGCGGCCCGGCCATCCTCGACGCGGGTGAAGCAGCCGAAGTTCGACGTGTTCGCCTGGCAGATTCCGGTGACGGGCTCGCCTTCGGCCGGACGCTTGTCATCCCCCAGCCGGCAGTCGCCCGCGCACTGGTCGCTGTCGGTGCAGGGCTGACCGGCGTCCGCATGGGGCATGACGCAGGTCATCAGACCCAGCCGCCCTTCCGCGCGCCAGATTCCGCCCCCCGTTTCACACGCAGCCTGTGTCCCGGGTACGGTGGTGGGAGACGCCGGGCCGTCGTCAGGCCCCGTGGCGGTGTTGGGCATGCAGGCGCCGAGGATCAGGGCGGCTGCGGCTGCGGCGAGGATCCGGAAATTCATGGGGGGGAGGCTCCGTTTGGTCCGCTCCCATAGCGCACGCATGGGCGCATCGATCAACGATCGAGTCGCCTTAGAGCGGCGTTAACCCTCCGGGAGCATGGTCGTCAGCAAGTTTCGGGCCACATGGCGCGGGACGTGCGCCACGCGACAGGGGACGACGCCGTGATCGGGCAAAGGCTGGAGATCAGACAGGGGCAGGGGCTGGTCATCACGCCCCAACTGCAGCAGGCCATCAAGCTTCTGCAACTGTCCAATCTCGAACTCGACGCCTTCGTCGACGCCGAGCTTGAACGCAACCCACTGCTCCTGCGCGACGAGAGCGACGGCGAACCGGAGGAACGCAGGGACACGGACGCGCCGGTCGAGATCGCTGACGACCGTGACGCGTCGGAGCGCGATCTGACAGAAGGCTCCGCCCGCGACGCGGAAGGCGCCATGGACGCCCGCGACGACGATCTGTACGGCGACGCCGCGCCGGGCGAGCGCACCGGCGACCGCGCCGCCGACGAGGCCGGCCAGCCGGGACTGTCCGAATGGTCTTCCGCGGGCAAGGGCGACGGCCTGCCCGCGGGCGAGGGCTCGGACGACCGGCCCGACCGGCGCGAACAGACCCTTTGGGAGCACCTGCAGGACCAGGCCGCCGTGGCCGGGTTCAGCCCCGCCGACCACGCGGTGGCCCAGGCCCTGATCGACATGACCGACGAGGGCGGCTACCTGCGCGGCGACCTGAACGAGGTGGCCGACCGGCTGGGCTGCGGCCTGGACAAGGTGGAGGCCGTGCTGGCCGTCTGCCACGGTTTCGAACCCACCGGGGTCATGGCGCGCTCGGCCCCGGAGTGTCTGAAACTGCAGTTGATCGAGCGTAACCGTTTCGATCCGGCCATGGCTTGCCTGCTGGACAATCTGGAACTGTTGGCCCGGCGGGACATGGCGGCGCTGAAGCGCGCCTGCGGGGTCGACGACGAGGACATCCGCGAGATGGTCTCGGAACTGAAGGCCCTGACGCCCCGGCCCGGCGCGGCCTTCGGCGGCGAGCCGGCCCAGACGGTGGTCCCGGACGTCTTCGTGCGCCCGGATCCGGCGGGCGGCTGGCGGGTCGAGCTGAACGGCGACACCCTGCCCAGGCTTCTGGTGGACAAGCGGTATCACGGCCTGGTCTCCGGCGGTGCGCGCGGCGAGGAGGAGAAGACCTTCGTGGCCGAGTGCGCGGCCCAGGCCAACTGGCTGGTCAAAAGCCTCGATCAGCGGGCGAAGACCATCCTCAAGGTGTCGTCCGAGATCGTGCGCCAGCAGGACGCCTTCCTCGCCTTCGGGGTGGAGTTCCTGCGGCCGCTGAATCTCAAGACCGTGGCCGACGCCATCGGCATGCATGAATCCACCGTCAGCCGCGTCACCTCCAACAAATATGTCGCCACTCCGCGCGGGGTGTTTGAGCTGAAATTCTTCTTCACCGCCTCCATCGCCGCCACCGACGGCGGCGCGGCCCATTCGGCGGAAGCCATCCGTCACCGGATCAAGTCCATGATCGACAGCGAGGCTCGCGACGGGGACGTGCTCAGCGACGACCGCATCGTCGACATCCTCAAGGAGGCCGGCGTCGACATCGCTCGCCGCACCGTGGCCAAGTACCGCGAGGCCTTGCGGATTCCCTCGTCGGTGGAGCGTCGGCGGATGCTGAAGTCCGCCTGAAACGGTCCCGCTTTCACACCCGCGTGAGCGCGGCGCGAAAACCCCTGTTCGGCTTGACACCAAACGCGCGCGGGCGCGTTCTTGGGCCATGCAGATTCAAGTCAGCGGCAAGCATGTGGATGTCGGCGACGCGTTAGGCTCGCGCATCTCCCAGGAACTTGAAGACGGGATCGGAAAATACTTCGAACGCGGCGGAGAGAACGCCGAGGTCGTGGTGTCCCGCGACGGGCATCAGTTCAAGGTGGACTGCTGGGTCCGGCTCGCCTCGGGCCAGACCCTGGTCACCCACGGCCTTGGGGGCGACGCCCATGCGGCCTTTTCCGAATCCTTGGACAAGCTGGAAAAGCGGGTCCGCCGGTACAAGCGACGCCTCAAGGACCATCACGCCGGGCCCCGGGGCCTGTCGCCCGAGCAGGAGGAAAATGCGGCGCGTGAAGTCGCTTCCCTGACGGTTTTCCGCGACCCCGACAGCGTTGAGGACGAGGATTTCGGGGACGCGGGAGCCCCGGGCGACGCTCCGGCCGCCATGGTCATCGCCGAGAGCCATTCCGAGATCAGGACCATGACCGTCGGCCGCGCTGTGCTTGAACTGGATCTTACAGGTTACCCGGTTCTGATGTTCCGCAACGCCGGCCACGGCGGGATTTCCGTGGTTTACCGACGGCCCGACGGCAACATCGGCTGGATCGATCCCGAACGCACCGTGACTTCACGTAACGGTCAGGGTTCCCCGGTATAGGCTTCCACCCGAGGCTATATGCGTCTACAGGGGCGCCGCCTCCCGGCAAAAGTTAACAGCGTTTCGGGGTAACGATGGACATCGGTGAATTGCTGGCGCGTGACGGCATTGTCATGCGCGGCGGGGCCTCGTCCAAGAGACAGGCCCTAAACATGGTGGCTGACGCCGCCGCGGGCGTCCTGGGCATCGATCACGCCCGCATTCTGGACGCCCTGCTGGAGCGTGAGGCCCTTGGCTCCACCGGCCTGGGCGGCGGCGTGGCGGCGCCCCACGCGCGTCTGGCCGGTCTCGACCGGGTCGTGGGCGTCTTCGTGCGTCTGGATCATCCGGTGGCGTTTGACGCGGTGGACGACCGGCCGGTGGACCTGCTGTTCGGCCTGTTCGCCCCGCCGGAATCCGGCGCCGAGCACCTGCGCGCCCTAGCGGCGGTGTCGCGTCTGCTGCGCTCGTCGGAAATGCGCGAACAGCTGCGCAAGGCCCGCACCACGGACGCCATCAACGCCCTGTTCGTGCGCGAAACGCCCGTTCAGGCGGCCTGATCAGAAATCTGAGCCTGATCGGTTAAGGGGGAATCGCTTCGCGATTTCCGCCGAGGCCGTAAATCAGGCTCTCGCATTATGCTGAACCGAAATCTGAGCCCGGTTGGGCGCACTCCAACCGAACCGATTTCGGTCTAGGCGTGTGCTCATAAAATCGCCGACACCACGGTCGGCTCAAAAGCAGCACCTCAAAGTGTGCTCCCGACCCTTTGCGGACGTTACTGCTGTCTGCAATGATACCAGATGGCCTCCATCGACAACGAAGCCCGGCACTGGATTTGCGTCGCGATGTACGCGAGCGCAGCCGTTCTCCTGGCTTCCTGTAATGAGCCTCAAGGTAGGGCCCAAGCATCGCGCCAAGAGATCGCAAATGCCGGTGAGCAATCTGTGCATTGTAACGGCGATATGGCGACCATCAGGGCCTATTTCACGCGCTTGGACCTACATCTCCGGAACTCCACGGAGCCCGTGCCCATCGTATTTTATGCAGACGCGGTAACCCTCACTGAGCACGGCAGGACGCGCCAATTTCCCGCTGTAGAGATGGGCCCGCAAGCTAGGCGTCTGCCTACGTTAGACGACTGGCGAGAGATATCGCGAAGAGGGTCAGACAGCCTTCAAGATGCAGGGTATCGCGGGTGTTTTTTCAGCACCGGCAAAGCATGGTTCGACATCAACCACACGGACGGCAGGTTTGCTCTTATGGGGTTCGACAAAGATCGGGACTGGTCCCCCGATTGATCGTAAACGTCCGCGTCCGACCCGTAGGCGGCGTCTGCTCTCCACCCATTGCGGCGGTACGGCAAACCTGCTGTTCGGCAGCCGCCCTGCGTCATTTATGAGGACATGACCTAGTGCACTGAAACCGGCGCCAGCTCGTGAGCCACGGCGGCGGCGAAGGCCGTTTCGCGGTCGATCATGACCGCCAGCCGCTCGCCGTCCGCGCCATGCACGGCGTACAGGGTCTGGTCGGGCTCCAGATCCAGCCCCCGGATGTCGTCCACCCGCGCGTCGGTCAGCACATCGGCGGCCTTGATTTCGCGCACATAGACCAGGTCCGGTGCGCCCAGGGCGGTGAAGTCGTCTTTGGTCATGACCGGGGTCATGGGAATCTCCTTCAGTAAGCGAACGCCTGGACGGGCGCGCGGTTCGACGCGCGGCGGCCGTCAGGCGAAAAGAATCCGGCTCAGCCCGAGGTGATCGGAATGCGCTTGATGGTTTCAGCGCGCTCGGGACGCTTCAGGTCCACGTGCAGCAGGCCGTGCTCCAGCGCCGCGCCGGTGACCTCCAGCCCGTCGGCCAGAACATAGCTGCGCACGAAGCCACGCGCGGCGATGCCCCGGTGCAGATAGGCGTTGTCGGCCTTGCCCGCGTCCTCGCGTTTTCCGGCGATGGTCAACTGTCGGCCTTCCAGAGTCACGGTCAGATCGTCCGGCGTGAACCCGGCCACCGCCAGGCTGATCCGGACGCCGTCCGGCCCCCGGTCCTCGACATTGTAGGGCGGATAGCCCTCGGCGGCCGCCTTGGCGGCCCGGTCGATCAGGGCCCGGGTCTGGTCGAAGCCCAGCAGGAAGGGGCTGTCGAACAGCAGGGTTCGCGTCGTCATTCCAGTCCTCGCAACAAGCGACTGTCTTGCCGGTCCGCGTCCTCCCGTCATCGGCGAGGACGCCCGGCGTCTCCGTTCAGATAGGAAACCCTGCAGGCCGGATCAACGTGCGTCGAACGAACGCCAGTTTGCGGCTTCTTAAGTTTTCCATGGTGCTTTGCGGGCGCGTCCCGTTCCACAAACCGGGCGCCATACTGGAGCGATATATTTTGTCCATGTTCAGCGCCTTGTCCCTCTCGGCCAAGGTCACCCTGATCTCGATTGTCGGGCTGATCGTTCTTGGCCTGTCCCTGACCCTGACCGCGTCCCAACTGATGACGCGCGAGGCCGAGGCCCGCGCCCTGGAGCGGCAGGAAACCAACATGCGCGTGGCCTGGGAAGTGCTGAACGGCTACGGCGACGCCTTCACCATCCGGGGGGAGGCCATGTATGCAGGCGACACCGCCCTGAATGACAATTTCGAGCCCGTCGACCGGATCAAGGCGCTGGTGGGCGGCACCGCCACCGTGTTCCAGAATGACGTGCGCGTCACCACCAATGTGTCGCGTCCAGAGGGCGGCCGCGCTGTGGGCACGCAGCTGGCGCGCGGACCGGTGTGGGACGCCGTGCTGCGCGACGGCCGGCCCTATCGCGGCGAGGCCGACATCCTGGGCACGCCCTTCTTCGTCGCCTACGACCCGATCCTGAACGCCGCCGGCCAGGTGATCGGCGTGCTCTATGTCGGCATCCCCAGGGCCGACTTCATGGCCTCGGTGGAGCAGACGCGGCTGTGGCTGCTGGGTCTGGGCCTGCTGACCACCCTTCTGATCGCCGCAGTCGGCGGGCTGGCCGCGGGGCGCATGTTTCAACCGCTGGGCGCGCTGGGCGTCGCCATGACCGCCCTGGCCGACGGGCGCGCGGATATCGAGACGCCGGGCGCGTCCCGACGTGACGACGTGGGCCGCATGGCCCGGGCCGTGGTCGCCTTCCGCGATGCGGAGCTCGCCCGCCGACGCCTCGAAGGCGAGGCCGAAGGGGCCCGCGCCGAAGCGGAAGCCCAGCGTCTTTCGAACGAACGCGCCAGGGCCTCGGAGGCCGAAGGCGACCGCGCCATCATCACGGCCCTCAATCGCGCGCTCTCGGCCCTGGCCGACGGCGACCTGACCCACCGCATCACCTCCGACCTGCCGCCCAAGGCCGCGCAGTTGAAGGAGGATTTCAACACCGCCGCTGACAGGCTGGCCGACACCCTGCGCACCATCATGGCCGCGGTGGACACCCTGACGTCCGGCGCCGGAGAGATTCGCGGCGCCGCCGATGACCTGTCGCGTCGCACGGAGCAGCAGGCCGCAGGTCTGGAAGAGACCGCCGCCGCCCTGGACGAAATCACCGCCACGGTGCGCCACGCCTCCGAAGGCGCCGGCGAGGCCACCCGCGAGGCGCGCTCGGCCCGTGAAGCCGCTCGCTCCAGCGGCGATCTGGCCATTCAGGCGGTGGAGGCCATGGGCGACATCGAACAGTCTTCGACCGAGATCAGCCAGATCATCGGCGTGATCGACGAGATCGCCTTCCAGACCAACCTTCTGGCCCTGAACGCCGGCGTCGAGGCGGCGCGGGCCGGCGACGCGGGCCGCGGTTTCGCTGTGGTGGCCTCCGAAGTTCGCGCCCTGGCCCAGCGCTCGGCCGACGCGGCCCGGGAAATCAAGACCCTGATCTCCACCTCCGGCGCCCAGGTGGGATCTGGCGTGAAGCTCGTTCGCGAAACCCGGACCGCCCTGGACGGGATCGTGGCGCAGGCGGGACGCATCGACGGCCTTGTGGCCGAGATCGCGGCGTCCGCCCAGGAACAGTCGACCGGGCTGCATGAGATCAATACGGCCGTGAACCAGATGGATCAGGCGACCCAGCAGAACGCGGCCATGGTCGAGCAGACCACCGCCGCCAGCCATCGTCTGGCCGAGGAAGCCCAGCGCCTGGCCCGGCTGGTGTCCACGTTCCGCCTCGACGCCGCCCGGGAGTCCGACGTCCGGCTGGCCGCCGCCTGAGCCGTATCAGCTGCGGCTGAACCGGTGGTCCAGCGACCATCGCCCGGCGCCGTACGTGGCGAGGATCAGTCCGATGAAGATGAGGATCGCGGGCGGAAACAGGCCGCGCCCGTCAGCACCGGCGCTCCACAGCAGCGCCACGGCCACGATGAAATTGAGGCTGAGCAACAGGCCTGCCCAGCGGGTCAGCACCCCGGCGATCAGGGCCGCTCCAATGGCGAACTGGACCCACACCGAAACCGGCGCGGCGATGGCGGGCAGGGGACAGTTCACACCGGCCAGAAACGCCTCGAACTCGGCCATGCGGGCGCTGGAGGTGATGTTGTCCCAGACGCCCCAGATCAGGAACCCGCCCACATAGAGCCTCAGGGCCAGCATGGCCCCGGACTGCAGGGTGTTCAGACGGCTGATGTCGATCATGGCGTGATCCTCCCGGCGACATCAGCCGACAGGTCCTGACCGGCGTCAAGGCGCTGGTCAGGTGGCGGCGAACTCGCTCAGGGCGTCCATGACCGCGCGGTTCTGGTCCTCGGTGCCCACGGTGATGCGCAGGGAGTCGTGCAGGCCGTAGCCGCCGACGGGCCGCACGATGATGCCCCTGGAGTTCAGATAGTCATTGGCCGCCCTGGCCCGATCCGCGTCCTTGAACCGCACCAGCACGAAATTGCCGGCGCTGGGCGGGACCTCGAAACCAAAGCCCTTGATGGCCTGTGTCAGGCGCGGCCGCCAGGTCTGGACCAGCTCGCGCGACGCCTTCACGTGGACCTCGTCGGCCAGCGCCGCCACCGCCGCCTCGATGCCGGGGACCGAAACGTTGAACGGCAGGCGGATGCGGTCCACCGCCTCGGCCACGTGCAGCGGCGCATAGCCGAAGCCGACGCGCAGGCCCGCCAGGCCGTGGATCTTCGAGAAGGTTCGGGTCACCACGATGTTGGCGCTGTCCCGGGCCAGCGGGAAGGCTGTGGCCCAGTCGGGCTCCGTCACGAACTCCGCATAGGCTTCGTCCACCACCAGCAGCACCGAGGACGGCAGGGCGGCGTGCAGGCGCTCGATCTCCTCGGCCGCGTTCCACGACCCGGTGGGGTTCGACGGATTGGACACATAGACGATGCGCGTGCGCTCATCGACCTGCGCCAGCAGGGCATCGACTTCCGCTTTCAGCTTCGGCTCGGGCGCCGACTTGACCTCGGCCTGGTTGGCGAGAGCCGAGATGCGGTAGGCCAGGAAGCCGTACTGGCCGGTGACGATGTTGTCGCCCGGCGTCAGATAGGTCTGGTTCAGAAGGGCGAACACCTCGTCCGAGCCGTTGCCGAAGATCAGGCGCTCGGGCTCCAGCCCGTGGTGGTTCGCCACCGCCTCGCGCAGCTTCGCGGCCCGGCCGTCGGGATACAGCGCCAGATTCTTCATGGCCGCCTCATAGGCCTCACGGGCCAGCGACCCGGCGCCCAGGGCGTTCTCGTTGGAAGACAGCTTCATGGGCTCGGCCACGCCGTCCACCTTCGACTTGCCGCCCACATAGGGGGCGATGTCCAGAATCCCGCTCTTGGGGGCGGGTCCAATCGGCGCGGCGCCCTTGTCGGTGTCGGTCATCAGCGTCTTTCCTGTCGAATGTTCAGAACACTGCGGCGGCGCCGATCACGCCGCTCAGTCGTCCCCTGGGGGCGATCAGGCGCCCGTCGTCGGGCTGCACATAGCCCGCCAGCATGAACAGCTTCAAGCCGCCCGCCGTCTCCAGCGGGGTTCCGGCCAGACCGCGCCGGGCCAGAAGGTCCGTGATCTTCGTCTCGTCTCCCGGCGCCTCGATGACCCAGAAGGTGCGGTCATCCCCCGTCGGACCTGTGTCCTCGCCCGACACCACCAGGGCCAGCGGACGGCCCGAGGCGTCGTCGGGAAGGGCGGCGGTGACCCTCAGATCCGGCTGAGCCAGCAGCCGGGCCCACCATGGCGTGGAGCGGCCAAGGTCCAGCACCGCCCGCCCGCCCTCGCGCGCGGCTTTCAGCGCCGCCTCCGGGTCATGGGCCGAGCGCACGCCATGGCCGTACCGGTCCGCCGCCAGCAGCGCCGACAGAGGACCCCAGACGCTGACCGGCCCGGCGCAGCGGGCCTCGATCCGGCTCCACAGAACCCGGACCAGATCGCGCGGCAGGGCGCCGGAATCCTTCAGCACGGCGCGCAGGGCGATCACCGCCTCGTCGCGGGATCGGGGTCGTTCGACCTCGACGCGGGCGGACAGGGCGGCCAGCAATGTCCGGTCCAGATTTCGGGTCGAGCCCATCAGAACAGCTCGGGCGCGGGCGCCAGGTTGAACGGCCCCATCCACGCGCGGCCGTCGCGGAATTCCACCTCCAGCTCCACGTCGCCGGTCAACGCCTCGCTGGCGCCGGCCGCCGCCGCCGCGCCCACGGTTGCAGTCCGGTTCACCGTGTCGGATCGGGACAGGGCCGTCAGCGCAGGAGCCGCCCGGTCCGCAGCCAGTCGCAGGACGCCCGTCAGACGCCCGTCCTCGTCGGCGCGCAGTTCATCGGATTCCAGCCGCGCGGCGCTGTCCCCCGCCCGCATCTCGCCGCGCACATGCAGGAATCGTCCGCCCGAGGCGGTCCAGGCCGCCAGCAGGCTGGGCGCGTCCGGCCCGCTCAGGCCCTGGAAATTCTCCACCACCGTCTCGGCCTGCAGGCTGAACAGTCCGCCCCGCCCCATGAAGTCGATGGGTCCGCCGGGCCGTCCCGTCGCGTCGATCAGGCGAAACAGCACATCCACATTGCGCCGCGAGGCGGGCAGGGCGGTCTGCACCGCCGTGTCGCCCGGCCCGTCGCCGGCCTCCCGGTCCCGTCCGGGTTGCAGATAAAGCTCGATCCGCTCCGCCCGGGCCAGCGGGAACGGCTCCGCGTCCGGCAGGGCCGTGAACCCGACGTCCAGCAGCTCCAGCGCCAGGGTCGGGAACGACTGGGTCAGGCCGCTGGCCGAAGCGCGGATCACCGGCGCGTCCACCGCCACCCTGCCCTTGTCGCCCCGGGTCAGCACCAGCCCGTCGCCCGCGATCACCACCCAGCGGTCGGGCCGATAGGCGTTGGCCTCGGCGATCAGTCGCGGCGCCGCGATCTCGTGCCCCGTGGGCGCGGTCAGCCGCACATGCCGGCTCTCCAGCCGCGTGCGGAACGGCCAGCCGGTCAGGGCGGGCTCGGAATAGGCCACCTCCCAGCCCTGGGCGCGCAGGCCCTCGGCGGCCAGGTCCAGCCGCTCGCGCACCTGCTGCGACAGCCAGAACCACCACGCGGTCCACACGACCAGAACGATCAGGACGATGGCGAACGGAATGATCAGGGGCGCATAGCGCGCGCGGGCTTGGGTCATGGACGCTCCGTTAGCTTGGCTTGAGGAACGCGCCAACCGTCTCGATGGCTTCCACCAGTCCCATTCGCTGCACCTCGGCCCCCGGCGGGAGGCCCGCGAACAGCCGCGTGGGGCTGGCGGCGTCCAGCATCACGAACACGCCCTTGTCGTCGGCCCGGCGGATCAGGCGGCCGAACGCCTGGCTGACCCGCCCCCGGGCGATGGCGTCGTCATAGCCGCGCCCGCCGAAGGTCTCGCGCCGCGCCTTGTGCAGCAGGTCCGGCCGCGGCCACGGCGCCCGGTCGAACACCAGGATGCGCAGCGACCGCCCCGGCACGTCGACCCCGTCCCGCACCGCGTCCGTCCCCAGCAGGCACGAGTCCTCCTCGGCCCGGAACACGTCCACCAGCCCGCCCACCTCCAGCGGGTCCATGTGCTGGGCGTAGAGCGGGATGCCCGCCCGGGCCAGATCCGGCCCCAGCCGCTCATAGACCGCCTTCAGCCGCCGAATGGCGGTGAACAGGCCCAGCCCCCCGCCGCCCGCCGCCAGGAACAGCTCGCGCATGGCCGCCGCGATCTGGCGCGGATCGTCGCGCGCCACGTCGTTCACGACAATCACCCGGCTGTTGGCGGCATAGTCGAACGGGCTCTCCACCTTCAGGGTCCGTGGCCGCTCCACCAGCCGGGCCGAGCCCGTGCGCATCCGCGCCATGTCGAACGGGTCGTCGGCCATGGGGTCCGACAGGGTGGCCGAGGTCACCAGCACCCCGTGCGCCGGGGCGATCACCGCCGCCTCCAGCGGAATGGTCGGATCGATCCAGTGCCGCCGCAGGGCCACGTCATGGATGCGGCCGAACGCGACCTCCGCCGACAGCCAGTCCACGAAGTCCGGGTCCGGCGCCGCGTCCCCGTCCTCCAGCGCCGCCAGCATGGCGCGCCAGCCGGGCAGGGTCATGCGCGCGCGCCGCTCCAGCCCCCGCAGCGCCCCCTCGATGCGCGCCCGCGCCCCGCCGTCCAGCTCGGCCGCCTCGTCGTCCAGAATGTCCTCGAGATGCCGGGCCAGCGCCAGCAGGGGCGCCTCCACCGCCGCCAGCGCCCGCGCCGCCCCGCGCGCCGCCTCCACCACCGGCTCGGCGGACGGCCGCACCGCGCACTCCATGCCGAACTCGCCGCCGCCATAGGTCGCCGCCTCCGACGTCCGCGCCCTAAGTTGCACCAGCGCCGCGGCCAGAAAGCTCTCGATGGGGCCGATGGGGTTCACTTCCCCCGACGGCGGCGCGATCCGGCCCGAGGCGCCTTCCCCCGGCAGCTGCGCCGCCGCCCGCACCGCATCGGTCAGCGCCTGCCGCGCGGCTTCGGAGTCCGCCACCAGATCGCCCAGTCTCTGCTCCAGCCCGCGCCCGCGCCGTCCGCGCCCCTCCGGCCCCCGGATCCAGCGCCGCAGCTCGGCCGCCTCCTGCCCCGAGAGACAGGCGGAGAATGCGCTGTCCGCCGCGTCGAACAGATGGTGCCCCTCGTCGAACACCACCCGCTTCAGGGCCGCGGTCTCGGTGTCGCCCTTGATCCCCCGCGCCGCCCGCGCCCCGTCGAACGCCGCCTGGCTCATCACCAGCGCATGGTTGGCCACCACCAGATCGGCCCGGCGGCTGGCGCGGATGGTCTTCTCCACGAAACACATGCGGTAGTGCGGACAGGCGGCGTGCACGCACTCGCCGCGCCGGTCCACCAGATTGGCCGCCCCCGCCTGCTGCGCCGGGGCCACGGCGAACAGCCCGGGCAGCCAGCCGGGGAAGTCCCCGCCGGTCATGTCCCCGTCGCGGCTGTGCATGACCCAGCGCGCGGTCAGGGCCGCCCCGATCAGGTCGCCGTTCCCCAGCTGCGCCCCCTGCACCAGCTCCTGCAGGTTCAGCAGGCACAGGTAATTCTCGCGCCCCTTGCGCACCACCGCCTTGACCCGCCGCACCTCCGGATCGGGCCAGATGGCGTGGCTCTCCCGGTCGATCTGGCGCTGCAGGGCGCGGGTGTAGGTGGACACCCACGCCGCCCCCTGATTGCGCTCGGCCCACAGCGAGGCGGCGGCCAGATAGCCCAGGGTCTTGCCCGTGCCCGTCCCCGCCTCGGCCAGCAGCACCCGGGGCCGCCCCTCCTCGTTGCGGGGCGAAAAGGCGAAGGCCGCCTCGGCCGCATAGTCCGACTGGGTCGGCCGGGTCTCGTCCAGCCCCGACGCCTCCAGCAGCTTGGCCAGACGGATGCGCGCGGACTCCGAATCCACCGGCGCCGAGCCCGCCTCCCCGCGCGGCGCCTCGTCCTCCCATTCGGTCAGGCGCGACCAGACGTCGAGGCCCGAGCCCCGGTACTGCCGGTCCCGGATCGGCTGCGACTTCAGCGCCGCCAGCACCCTCGGCGCCCAGGCCCAGCCCGCCTTTTCCAGCGTCTCGGCCAGGGTCACCGCCGCCTCGCGCCCCGGCCAGGCCGGATCGGCCATTTCCTTCAGCAGGCTCTCCGCCGCCTCGCGCAGGGCCGCGGCCTGCTCCGGCGCGGTCTTCGGCGCCTCGCGCCCCAGCGCCAGCGCCAGCCCGGTGGGCGACGGCGCGCAGAATTCCGCCGGCCGCACGAACGCAAAGAGTTCCAGCGCATCCATCAGCTGCGGCGACCGTCCCGGCGGCGTCAGACCCAGCCGCCGCGCCGTCAGGCTGGCGTGGGCCACCAGAACCGCCCCGCCGGTGAACAGCCCCTCGGCCGCCCCCCGCCCGATGGCCCGCGCCCCCGCCTCATCCGCCACGGCCCCCGCCCCCGGCGGAACCGCCAGCGCCGGCGGCAGATCCCGCCACGCGGCGGCCGCGTCGGTCTGGATGGAGGGGGTGTGGAGGGCGGTGGTCACCGGTGTTTCATAGCCGGGCGGCGGCGGAAACGAAACCGGAACGTGGGCGGCTGGCGCTTATCCCGTCGGAGCATGTGGCCATCGTTGAGGCTGTGATGGTGCCGGCGGTCCTAGGTCAGGGAGCTGCCGATTTGAAGGTGACGAACCGAACTGACTTCCCAAGGGCCATCATCGCTTGGGAAGCCCTTTTTCCCTTGTGGGGAAACCATAAATATCTTGAGCGAACTGCCGGAGAAGCTTCGCGTTCGGTACAAAATTCCTACCCAACACTCGAAGCTGAACCCTCCGTCCTTACCTTTTATGAGTTCTGCGGCGGGGATGATGTCATGAACCGTAATAAGTATGTCCTCTCCGGGAGCCAAGCCTGTGCTGAGGATCCCACTTTTTTGCATACCCCCGAGAGACTCAAAGAATTTATCCGCGTTGATCTTCCGGGGTGTGAACAGGTGGTAGAAAGAGGCCGAGTGGGCACCCGCTGTAATCGGTGAAGACCCCACGTTCTTTATTTCGTAGACTACAGCGGCTTTGACGACCTGATCTTCGCCGCGCCAAACTGGGCCAATGCTCCTTACCGAGACGGCAACCCATCCGCGAGCGGATTCTTCCGCTATTTTATTCGCATCAAGCATGGCCTTCGTGGCGTGGCTTGTTTCACCGACTGCGCGATTGGTCGCGTCGAGCGTTCCTTTAAGGAGCCATATGGCCACGACAGTGAGCAGAAGCTGTAAGAGCGCCGCGAACGCCATAGCTTCTTGGGCATCGACATCGCGCCTTTGAATGTCGTTGGCGTGGTCCTGGTGTGTGGCCTGTTCTTGAGCGCCGCGCCCCTCGCCCGCAAAAGCCCCCGCTACGGATGGCTGATGATCATAGGCCCCCCAACTTGGGCGCTGGCTATTCTCGCTCTTTTGCGAAGTTGACCCAAAGAGTCCCAGCGCCAACACAACGACGCAGATGATCTGTAGTGCTCGCCCCATGAGCGCGAGCTAAGGCCGGAAACGGGCGAAAGGCAACGCTTCGCCCGTCCCGGTTCATCCCAGACCCCCTCAGATCGCGTTCAACGGCATCTTCAGAAACCGCTTCCCCGACGGCTCCGCGGGCGGCAGGGCGCCGGCGCGGATGTTCATCTGCAGGGACGGCAGGATCAGCTTGGGGACCGCCAACGTCGCGTCGCGGGCCTCGCGCATGGCCACGAAATCGTCCTCGCTGACCCCGCCCCCCACATGGATGTTGCCCGCCTTCTGGGCGCCCACGGTGGTCTCCCAGCGATAGTCCTCGCGGTCCTTGGGCAGATAGTCGTGGCCCACGAACATGCGGGTCTCTTCCGGCAGGGCCAGCAGCTTGTGGATCGAGCGGTACAGGGTGCGCGCGTCGCCGCCGGGGAAGTCGGCCCGGGCGGTGCCGTAGTCGGGCATGAACAGGGTGTCGCCCACGAACACCGCGTCGCCGATGTGATAGCTGACGCAGGCGGGGGTGTGGCCGGGCGTGTGCATCACCTCCACCGCCAGCGATCCCAGCATGAAGCGTTCGCCGTCGGTGAACAGGCGGTCGAACACCACCCCGTCCGGCGTCACGTCATGGGCCTCGAACAGGGCGCCGAAGACCTTCTGCACCTTGGTGATGTGGCCGCCGATGCCGATGGGCGCGCCGGTGCGGTGGCGGATCTCGTCGGCGCCGGACAGGTGGTCGGCGTGGGCGTGGGTGTCCAGGATCAGCTTCAGGTCCAGGCCCTGATCGCGCACGGCGTCCAGCACCTGGACGATGGAGGCGTCGTCCGTGCGCGCCGCCGCCGGATCATAGTCCAGCACCGGGTCGATGATGGCCGCCGCGCCCGTGGCCGGGTCGCTGACCAGATAGGTGACGGTGTTGGTGGGGCCGTGAAAGAAGCCCTGCACGCGGGGGGAGGTCGTGTCGTTGGAACGGGTCATGGCGTTCTCCTTCTGGTGGCTAACATATTAGCTATTGCTAAATTAGCAAGTCTGAATATATTGGCGTCATGACCGATCTGAAAATCGACCACGCCATCGACCCCGCCGCCTTTCAGGCCGCCGCCGGCAAGGCGTCG
This sequence comes from Brevundimonas sp., assembly GCF_046299535.1. Classification (GTDB taxonomy): domain Bacteria; phylum Pseudomonadota; class Alphaproteobacteria; order Caulobacterales; family Caulobacteraceae; genus Brevundimonas. The sequence continues at coordinate 103,629 of NZ_JBKBIB010000007.1, forward strand.
CGCCTGCTCAGAACGCTGGGCAATGAAAGGCGCCTGATGATCCTGTGCCGTCTTGGCGAGGAGGAGTTGCCCGTGTCCGCACTGGTCCAGGCCTCCGGCCTGTCCCAGTCGGCCCTGTCGCAACACCTGGCCCTGCTGCGCGAGGAGGGCCTCGTGGCCACCCGGCGCGAGGGCCAGTCCATCTTCTACCGCATCCACGATCCCGCCGTGCTTCAGGTCATTGCGACCCTGGCGGCGATCTTCTGTCCCCCCGAGATGATGCCCCCCAAAATGATGAAAGGGTCCTGACCCATGACCGCCACCCTCACCCCCCTGAACCCCGCCGATGTGCAGGCCCGCCTCAGGTCCGGCCGCGCCCGTCTGGTGGACATCCGCGAGCCCGATGAGTTCGCCCGCGAGCACATCCCCGGCGTCGCCCACGCCCCCCTGTCCGGCTTCGAGGACGCCCACCTCGGCATCAAGGCCGATCAGGACGTGATCTTCATGTGCCGCTCGGGCATGCGCACCCAGAGCAACTGCGGCCGTCTCGCCGCCCGCGTCGACGGCGAGGCCTTCGTGCTCGACGGCGGGCTGCAGGGCTGGAAGGACGCCGGCCTGCCCACCTCCGTGGACAAAAAGGCGCCGCTGGAGCTGATGCGTCAGGTCCAGATCATCGCCGGCTCGCTGGTGGTGATCGGCGCCCTCATGGCCTGGCTGGTCCATCCCGGCTGGATCGCCTTGCCCGCCTTCGTCGGCGCGGGCCTGTTCATGGCCGGCGCCACCGGCTTCTGCGGCATGGCCCGGCTGCTGATGCTGGCCCCCTGGAACCGGCCGCGAGTCGCCTGACCATGGACGTCTCCCTCGCCACCCTGCTGCTCAGCGCGGCCAGCGGGGTGGTGGTCGGCCTGTTCCTCGCCGTCTTCGGCGGGGGCGGGTCGGTGCTGGCCGCGCCCCTGCTGATCTATGTGGTGGGCGTCCGTGATCCCCACATCGCCATCGGCACCTCCGCCGCGGGGGTGGCGCTGAACGCCCTGGCGGGCCTGTCCGGCCACGCCCGCGCCGGACGGGTCAAATGGCCCTGCGCCGCCCTGTTCGCCGTGGCCGGGATCACCGGCTCCATCGCCGGCTCGACCCTGGCCAAAATGGTGGATGGTCAAAGTCTGCTGCTGTTCTTCGCCCTGGCCATGGCCCTGATCGCCCTGTCCATGCTGCGCCCGGCCAAGTCCGAGGGCGATCCCGCTGTGCGGCTGGACCGCGCCCTGACGTTGCGGCTCGCGCCCATGGGTCTGGCCGCCGGGTTCGCGGCGGGCTTCTTCGGCATCGGCGGCGGCTTCCTCATCGTGCCCGGCTTGATGGCCGCCACCGGCATGACCCTGGCCCACGCCCAGGCCTCGTCCCTGCTCAGTGTCGCCGTGTTCGGCTCGGCCACTTCCGCCAACTATGCCGTGTCGGGTCTGGTCAACTGGCCGGTGGTGGCCGCCCTGACCGTGGGCGGCGCGGCCGGAACCCTGATCGGCCTGCCCGTCGCCCGCCGCCTCGGCGAGCGCGCCGCCCTGGGTCGCCGCCTGTTCGCCGGTCTCATCCTGATCGTCGCCGCCTGGGTCGCCGCCAACGCCTCGGGACTGATTCCGCCGCGCATCTGACGACTTTCACCCCCGCCCTTTCCGCACCCCTATGATGGTCGCTCGATCAGGCGCGCGGAGGGCCATTTGATACCATTGATAGGATTCAGACCCTGTTTTTCCGCGCGCCGGAGTCCGAAATCAGGGCGACGATTTCGGACTCTCCGGACTCTGTTTTGAGAGCGGATTTCGGACATTTCGGACAATTCGTACTGTCTTTTTCGGGCCCCGAGTCCGAAATCAGGTCCGCCGGAACCAGGCCGAGGCCGCCCACCCCGTGAAGGCCGCCAGGATCACGGCGAGGATGCCGTAGAGCCATGAGCGGTCGTGGGCGAAGTCATAGATGGCCCGCTCCACGCCCACCTTGTCCACGGTCAGCTCCATGCGGCTGACCGACACGGCCTGCCCCTCCTGGAACAGCCAGACCTCGGCCTCATAGGTCCCGGTGGGCGCCTCGGCGGGCAGCTCCACCTCGGCCCGGAACAGGCCCTGATCCACGAAGCGCACCCCGTCCGGGTCGGTGGCGTAGAGGGCTGCGTCCTCCTTCAGGCGGATCACCGCCCGGCGCCAGTCCAGATAGTCCTCGCCCAGCCGGTTGATGACCACGTCCCGCACCCCGAAGCGGGTCACGGTGGTCTCCTCCTCCGGGGCGTTGATGCGCAGGTGGTCCACGCCCACGCCCAGGCGGCGCAGCACGCTGAAGCTGGCGATGTCGCTGAGCGGCCGGGTCGAGGCGGTCATGTAGAAGCCGGGCGCGCCCTCGAACACCACCGGCCGGCTGTTCAGCCACAGGCCCGCCACGCGCACCTTCCTGACCAGCCGCAGGGGCTGGTCAGGGCCCCGCACCACCACCACCACGTCGGCGGGGGTGTCGGTGGGATTGAACACGGCCCCGTACAGCACCATCGAGGCGCCGGCGAAGCGGGTGTCGATGTCCACGGTGGTCTCGGTCAGGGCGGCGGCCACCCGCGCCTGGGTCACCGGCGTGATGGTCTGCATGCTCTGGGCGGGCGCCTCGACCACGACGGCGGGCGGCTCGGGCGGGGGCGCGGCGTCCTGAAACATCAGTCCACCCCCGGCGCCAGGACGAACATCTCGGCGGGCCGCACGAACAGCTCCAGCCCCATCTGGATGCCCACCAGAAGCACGATCAGGCCCAGCACGGCCCGCATCTCCTCCGCCCGGAACCGGCCCGCCATGCGCGCCCCGTACTGGGCCCCCACCACCCCGCCGAACAGCAGCAGGGACGACAGCACGATGTCCACGGTCTGGTTCCGCCCCGACTGCAGCACAGTGGTGATGGCCGTGGTGATGATGATCTGGAACAGGCTGGTGCCCACCACCACGCTGGCCCTCATGCGCAGCACGTACAGCATGGCCGGCACCAGGATGAAGCCGCCGCCCACCCCCATGATGGCCGACAGGATCCCGGCGAACACGCCCAGACCCAGCGGCGGAATGGCGCTGATGTACAGGCCCGAGCGCGGGAACTTCATCCGCCACGGCAGGCCGTACAGCCACAGGGGCCGGCGGTTCTGGGGCCGGGGCGCGGGCAGGCCCTTCTTGCGGCGGATGATGGCCTCCAGGCTCTCCTTCAGCATCAGCCCGCCGATGGCGCCCAGGAAGATCAGATAGGACAGGGCCACCACCAGATCCGCCTGACCGAGCAGGCGCATCAGGCGGAACAGCTCGACCCCGCCGATGGCCCCCATGGCCCCGCCCAGCGCCATGATCCCGCCCATGCGGTAATCCACGCCCTTCTTGGCCGTGTAGCTGATCACGCCGGAGGTGGAGGAGGCGACCACATGGCTGGCCTGGCTGGCCACGGCCACGGGCGGCGGCACGCCCATGAAGATCAGGACCGGCGCCATCAGGAAGCCGCCGCCGATGCCGAAAAGGCCCGAGATGAAGCCCACCGCCGCGCCCAGCAGGATCAGCAGGGGAGCGTTCACCGACACTTCGGCGATCGGCAGGTAGATGTCCAAGGCGCTCGCCTTCGGCTCAGGAACTCGAAACAACCTCCGAAGGGGAGGCGTGAAAGGCTGGTCTACCGACCCCGCCGATGATGCGCCAGCGCGGACCCCAAAAAGGGCGCGTCAGGCCGACATCAGGCCAGCGGCGGGGCTTCGAAAGCGTCGGCCGCCTGACGTGCGGTGCGGCGCACGCCCGGCGACAGCTCGGCCGTCAGGCGGTCCGCGTCGGCCTGGGCCTGCTCGTCGCCCGCGCGTCCCGCAATGAGGTACCACTTGTACGCTTCGCCGGCATTGGCGGCCACGCCGTCGGCGCCCTGCTCATAAATCCGGCCCAGGTTGTACTGGCTGTCGGTCAGGCCGCGCTCGGCCGCCTGACGGAACCAGCGTACGGCCTGCACCTGGCTGCGATCACCGCCCAGCCCGTCAAACAGATAGAGGCCAAGGTTGTGCATGGCCCGCACCTCGCCGCCCTGCGCGGCGCGCTCGGTCCACACCCGCGCTTCCGCCGCGTTCTGGGTCACTCCGTTCTCGCCGCCTTCGTAGAGGCGAGCCAGATGGAATTGCGCCGTGACATTGCCCAGGTTCGCCGCCCGGGTCAGGGTCTCGATCGCTGTCTCGTCGCCGGCTTCCAGCTGGGCCTCGGCCTGCTGGTACAGGGCTTCCGCCTCGCTCTCTTCCGCAGGCCGTGCGGCCGCGTCCAGGTCCGGCAGCATCGCGGCGGCCAGAAGGGTGGTCTCCCCCTCCTCACCGCCGGTGCGCGGTCCCAGGCCCGAGGCGTCCGTCAGGCGGGTGTAGCCGAACACGGCTCCGGCCAGGGCCGCCACGGCCACCGAAGCCAGGAACGCCTTCTTGACCGTGCCGCCGTCGCGCCGCGACTGGCGATCCATGCGCTCCTGCAGCCGGGACTTGCCGCCCCGTTTCAGGCCGAAGCCGCTGCTGGCCGGCTCCGGCTCGGCGGCAGCCATGGCCGCCCGTGCGGCGTTGATGGTGTCGCGGGTTGCGTTGATGCGCTGGCTGGCGCCGGGTCCCACAAATTCCGTCTCGCCGGCGAAGTCGTCTTCAACGGCCAGGGCGTCGCTGACGTCCGCGCCGCCGAAGGCGCCGAAGGGCTGGGTCGCAGGTTGGGCGGACACGCCTTGGGGTTCCGCATCCGCCTCGGAGGGGATCGTCACCGGCGACGGCGCCGTTTCGACGGCCGCAGGTTCGGCGAGCGGGGCCTCAGCCTCCGGCAGGCGCGCGAAAGGCTCGGCGGCGGCCCGCGTCGGGGGAGCCTTGTCCTCGATCTCCCCCGGATCCTCGCCCGGCCAGGCCAGGGGGTCTTCGTCGCTGAAAGCGTCGGGAAAGGCTGCGGCGCGCCAGTCGGGCTCCGGACCGGCCGCGGGCGCGACGTCGTCAGCGGGCCGTTCGCCCACACGGCGTTCAATGCTTTCGCGGGCCTCGGCCAGCAGCCTGGCGGTCCGCTCCTCGCTCTGGCGCATGCGCTCGGCCAGTTCGCCCGAGGCGCGGTCGTATTGCTGCTCGATCTTGTCGGACGATCGCTTCAGCCTCTCGCCGATGTCATCCAGCGCCTGCGCCGAGCGGCGCTCGGAATCCGAAATGCGTTCGGCCAGCCGTTCGGAGATGCGGGTGATCTCGCCGCCCAGCTTCTCGATGGCGAGGGCGTGACGATCCTCGGACCGCACCAGCCGCTGCTCGACTCCCTGGGCCAGCTTGACCATGTCCTGCTCGACCTGGCGTGACAGGTCCTCGCCCAGGGACTGGAAGCGGCGCCCGCCGTCGTCCTCGGCCCTGACCATGCGCTGGTTCAGGTTCTGGGCGATACGCAGGACTTCCTTGCCCATGGCCTCGACGGCCTGGGCCGAGCGGCGCTCGGAGGCCTGCACCTGTTCGCCGATGGCCAGCACCGCCCGCTCGACCCGGTCCACGCGCCCCTCGGCGGCGGCGGCGTCCAGTCGCCGCATCATCTCGGCGCGGTTGGTCTCCACCTGGCGGCTGAGGGATTCCGCCAGCTTCTCGAAGCGCGCGGCTTCCCCTGCGCCCTCCGGTCGCGGTCCGCTTTCGGCGGCGCGCATGCGCTGGTCCAGTCCGGCGAAGGACTGCTCCAGCGCGCGCAGGGCGTCGGTGGTGCGGGACTGGGCCGCGTCGAGGCGGGCGCCCACCTGCGCCAGGATTTCTGCGCCCGAGAAGCGCGACACCGCATCCTCGGCCTTGTCCATCCGGCCGCGCAGCTCGATGAAGCCGCCGCGCTGACGCTCCTCCAGATCGTAGAACCGCCCCGCCAGGGCGCCGACGGCGCTCTCCACCTTCTTGAAGGCTTCGGCGGTCTGGGGCCCGGTGTCGTTCTCGAAACGGCGCAGGCGACGATGGCCCTCGCGCAGTTCCTCGGCGATGTCGTCGATGCGCCGGCCGTGCGTCCTGAATTGTTCGTCGACGCTGTCCAGACGATGCACCAGCCCGCTGACCGCCTGGTCAACGCCTGCGATGGCGGTGGTCGAGCGCCGCTCGGAAGCCTCAAGCCGCTCGGCGATCACCTCGATGGAGGCGGCGACCCGGTCCAGCGTCTCGTCACGACCATAGGCGTCGTCCAGCCGCCGCAGACGCGAACGGCGGTCGTCCCGCGGCGCGGCTTGGTGCCGGCGCGGCAGGGGCGTCACCCCGTCGTCCTCGTCTTCCAGGATCATCTGGTTGAGCCACTCGCCCAGGGTCATCCCTGAGCGGCGCGCCAGATCCTTGGCGATCTCACGCGCCTTGGGTTCAATCCCTTTGACGCTCCAAGGCGCCGCTGCGCTCACTGATTCGTCTCCCGACCCGTTTCCACGACGCTAGCCGCCCAAATCCGGGGTGTAAACGCATGGTTAACCCCAACATCTAGCGGCGCCGACACTTCCTGTGGACGGAAGGGCCGCCGCCAGCCGCAATCCGTGCGGTGATGCGGTTAACGAGGGGTAAAGGGTTAACGGCCGCCGTAATCTTTCCGCAGCACTTGTCGTCGGCGCCGGGCCGCGCCATCTGCCGGGCGCAAGACGTCATCATTCCCGGCCGGTCATGAGCTTTTCCGTCACCCTCGCCCTGCTCGCCGCCTTTATCGGCCTGACCGTACTCAGCGGGTGGCGAGGCGCGCGACCGCCGGATCTGGCGCGCGGGCCACGCATGGTGCCCTGGCGATCCCTGATGTTGTTCGGGGTGGTGGCCTGCATCTTCCTGATCATTCATCTGGTCAATCTGGCCGGTTTCGACACCAGCGCGGCGGCCCCGCGCTTCTGATCGGGAACATCGTCGATCCGTTCCGGTTGTTTCGGCTCCACACCCCGAGAGGAGCTGACCATGACCGACCACCTGAGCCGCAAGGACGCCGAGGATCGCCTGTTCAAGGCGATCGAGGACACCCGGGTGGGCATGCTTGGCGTCGTGGGCGGCGAGCCCCGGCACATGCAACCCATGACCGCCTTTCTGGAGCGTGAAACCGGCGAGCTGTGGTTCTACACCTACCGGGACACCGATCTGGTGCGCGACGTGAACGGCTCCGGCGGCCATGCCGCCATGTTCTGCCTGATCTCAAAGGACCGCGAGGTCTACGCCTGTCTTGGCGGGCGGCTCGAGGAACATTTCGATCGCGAGCGGATGGACCGCTACTGGAACCCCGTGGTCGCCGCCTGGTATCCCGATGGCAAGGACGACCCCCGGCTCACGCTTGTGCGCATGCGGCTTGATGACGCCCAGATATGGATCAGCGAGGCCGGTCCTGTCCGCTTCGCCTTTGAGATCGCCAAGGCCAACATGACGAAGGAAACGCCCGATCTGGGGGATCGCGCCGACATCCGGTTCTGACGAAACGAAGGTCCCGGCCTCCGGCTCAGGCCGGGACCAGATCGAGAATGTCCAGATTGGATTCGTACTGGGGCCACGGAATCACCAGACGCCAGCGTCGGGGCTCGATGCGCTCCAGAACGGCCACCATGTCACGCTCCGGCCGCTGTCCGTAGGAGTTGGCGGGCGGCTCGCTGGCCAGGGCCATGGAGCCCAGAAACACCATGCGCCGGTCGCTTTCGGGGAACAGCAGGCCCGCCGGGCGCTGCGACCCTGTCAGCTTGATGAACTTCAGGCCGTTGGGACTGTCTTCGATACGGCAGGCGAACCAGCCGTAGACCACATAGCCCAGGCCGTCCTCGCCGCCCTGGGACCCCAGCTTGACTGTGCGGCAGCGATAGTCGCCCGGCGGGGGCGCCACGTCGCTGAGAGCTGCATCCGGATCAATCAGGCGGCCCGTCGAGGCCAGATCGCCCGACCCTTCCTGGCGACGGGCTTGCTGCAGGGCAAGGCTCCAGGCCGCATCGACGCGGTTCAGCCGGTCCCGGTCGTGGCTGGTGATGGAGGCCCGCCAGTCCGGCAGGATGCCGCCGCCGCCTCCGGACGCGCCCGGCAGGGGCGGGGGCGGCGGCGCGGGCAGGCCTGGCGTGCAGGCGGCCAGGGCGATGACGGAGGCCATGATGGCCGAGGCGAGGCGCATGGACGATTCCCCTGCGGTAAAGCTTTGTCGTCCTTATGACCCGCCCGGGGCGGGTGGCGTCAAGCCTCGCCCGCTTCCTCGCGGGCTCTGTCGCACGGGCGTTCTGCGCAAATCCTCACGGTCGGCGGACCGACCGGCGAGCGGCTCAGGACTATTCGTCCGTGGGCGCTTCCGCCTTGCGGCGCGGCGCGCGGCGGCGTGGAGCGGGCTTGTCCTCCGCCGCCTCCTCCGGCTGTTCGCTGGAGGATGACGGGGTCGCCCGTGTCAGGAAGCCGGGCAGGGTCGTTTCGGACATGGCCTCGGCCTCCGCCGGGAGTTTCTGGGCGCGAGTCCGGCTGCGGCTGCGGGGGGCGGGAGCGTCCCCGGTCGACTCATCCGCGACGGCGGTCGGCTGCGAGGGTTCGTCCCCGGATTGCCCGGCGCCGCCCTCGGAGTCTTCGCGCTCATAGGGGCCGCGGCGCGAATCCCGCCGACGTTCCCAACGCTCACGCCGGCTTTCGCGCCGGGCGCCGTCGCTGTCATTGTCGTCGCCCGGGCGATCATTCTGACCGGAAGCCGAGCCGGCGTGGGGGCTGGCGTTCTGACCCGAACGATCATTCTGGCCAGAGCCCTGGGAGCCGTTCTGGCCGTTAGCCTGCGCCGGGCCGTGACCGCCCTGGTTCTGTTGTGCCTGCCGGTCGGCGGCCTGCTGGGCGGCGGCGAAGGCCGCGGCCTGGGCCCCGGATTCGTCCTCGAAGTCGATGTCGAAGCCCTGGCCGATCTGTTCGCGCTGCGCGATCTCCTGGAACGACCGCTGGGGCTGAAGCGCCCGCAGGACCCGGAAATAGTGCTCGGCGTGCTGCAGATAGTTCTCCGCCAGAACCCGGTCGCCCGCCGATGTCGCGTCCCGCGCCAACTGCTGGTACCGCTCATAGACGGTCTGGGCGTTGCCCCGAACCTTGATGTTCTCGGGCCCTTGCGAGTCCCAGGAACGGTTCGGGTTGGCGCTGTTGTTGTTCTGATTGCCGCCGGGCTTCCTGTTGCGCCCGCGTTGGCGCTTCATGCCCTTGAAATCTCTCATAGACGTTACCGTGCTTGGGGCGTGTCGCCGCTTGGGGCGGTGGGACGTTCGCCGGAAATGGGTCTGATCCTGCCGGCCGGGGCCGATCCCCGGCGTCCGCTGCTCGGAAAACCGTTTATCGCCCTTCGCATGACGACGCGCGGGAAGCCCCGTGAGCCGTCACGAACTCCAGTCGTCTATCGTCGGGCGAACCCGAAGCGATGCGGATTGGTGGGAGACAAAAGAAGACTTAGCGCGCGCCGCTCCGCTTTCCAAGAGGCTTTCGCGTGAAAGCCGTCAGTTCAGAGCGGTGCCCTCGTGCGGATCCGGTCCGTTGGTGACCACGCGGTCGCGCCCGGCCAGGTCCTTGACCACCTTCACGTCCTCGAAACCGGCCGCCTCGAACAGGGCCCTGACCGCCGCCGCCTGATCCCAGCCGATCTCCACGGCGAAAACGCCCTCGGGCTTCAGAATGCGCCGGATCTCGGGCGCCAGAAGACGGTACGCGTCCAGTCCGTCCCTGCCGCCGTCCAGCGCCAGACGCGGATCGTGGTCTCGCACCTCAGGGTCCAGGGTCTCGATGTCCTTGCTTGGAATATAGGGCGGGTTGGACACCACGAGATCAAACGCGCCGTCGGACAGGCCCGCGGTCCAGTCCGTGCGCAGGAAGACGGCGCGGGTGTTCAGGTCCAGATTGGCGGCGTTCTCACGGGCCACAGCCAGCGCCTCCTCGGACACCTCGGTGCCCAACCCCCTCGCCGCCGGGCGCTCGGCCAGCACCGCCAGCAGGATGGCGCCGGAGCCCACGCCCAGATCAGCCATCTCGAAGGCGCGTCCTTCGGGAAACGCCTTCAGGCACACGTCCAGCACCGCCTCGGTGTCGGGACGGGGTGACAGCACGTCCGGGGTGACCGACAGCATGATCTTCCAGAATCCCTTGCGGCCCAGGATGCGCGACACCGGTTCGCGCTTCAGGCGGCGCGCCACGTAGTCCTCCATCCGCGCCAGCGCTTCCGGCTCCAGAGGGCGATAGGGGTCGGTCAGGATGTCGGTGCGCGACACCCCGGCGGCGGCCTCCAGCAAAAGCCGCGCGTCGATGGACGGGCTGTCGATTCGCGCGGCCTTCAGGCGGGCCTGCGCATCCTTCCAGGCGGTCAGCAGGGTGGGGGTCTCGGTCATGGGCGCTAGATGGCCTCACACGCCCGACGGGGCAAGCGGGAACGGTGATCAGGCTTGGCCGTTCCCCGCTGATGGCGCGCCTCCCTCGACCCGACAGCAATTTTCTTTCAGCCCTGGCCCGTTCGGGCGCCGGCGGCGGTCTCTGGCGATGGGTCGCCGCCGGGGTCGGCGGCCTGGCGGCCGGGGCTGCGAGCGCGCACCTGCTGCATACGCGGGGCGACAAGCTGGCGCGCAATCTGGGGATTGAGCTGGGCACCAGGCGCTATGAGCCGGATGCGGCGGACCCCACGCCCGAGGACTATGACGCCAGGGAACCCGGGCGCGGGCGTCTGGCCGCCCACCCGGGGCGCATACCCGGCGCCGGCTGGTTCGACATCCTGTGGCGCACAGGCGGCGCCTATCTGGGCGATCGGGTGGGTTTTGTGGCCGGGGGCGTGACCTTCTTCATGATCCTGTCGCTGTTCCCCATGCTGGCGGCGTTCGTGACCATCTATGGCCTGTTCGCCGATCCCGGCGATGCCTGGGGCCGGCTGCAGTTCCTGTATTCCGTGCTGCCGGACAATGTGGCCGAGTTCATCGGCGCGCAGATGCAGCGCCTGGCCGAAAACTCGCGCGGCCAACTGACCTTCACCCTGATCTGGACCCTGGCCCTGTCGCTATGGACGGCGAACAACGGGGTGAAGCATCTCTTCTATGGCTTGAACGTAGCCTACAGCGAGGCCGAGAAACGGAATTTCATCAAGTACAACCTGGTCTGCATGGCCTTCACTGTCACAGCGCTTCTGGCGGTTCTGATGGCCGCCGCCCTGGTGATCGGCGTGCCTGTGGTTCTTGCGGTGCTCGGGCTTGAGGACGAATGGGCGCATCTGGCGCCCCTGCGCTGGCCCTTGCTGTTCGCGGGCTATGTCTTCGCCCTGGTGCTGATCTATCGCTTCGGCCCGTGCCGGGCGACCGCAAGGTGGCGCTGGCTGACCGTGGGCGCCGTGACGGCGGCGGCGCTCAGCCTGATCGTCTCGCTGCTGTTCAGCTTCTTCCTGAACAACTTCGTCCGCACGGACACCTATGGCCCTCTGGCGGCGATGATGGGTTTTCTGCTGTGGACATGGATCACGGTCCAGATCGTGCTGATGGGCGCCGAACTGAACGCCGAGATCGAGCATCAGACCGCTCTGGACACCACCGTCGGCGCCCCTCGACCCATGGGGGAGCGCGGCGCGATCATGGCCGACACCCTGGGCGCGCGGCGCGGCAATCCGGCGGCCCTGGCCTTCACCCTGAGACATGCCGAAGCGCTGTCGGATCGCCTGAGGCGCCGGGGCCGGCACAGGGACGAATAGAAAAGGGCCCCGGCTTTCACCGGGGCCTCTTCAGATCAGGCGAACAGCTTTTGCCAACGGCGCTTTTCGCGGTTCTTCCAGGCGCCCCGGTGATAGGCGTCCGAGCCGATCAGCGGCACCACCGTGGTGGCTTCGGCGAACACCATCTGCTCGTGGGTGGTCTGGACCTTGCCCCACGAGGCGGCCTCCTTGAGCGTGGAGGACGAGCAGGCCCCGTCGCGCACGTCGGCCACGGTGATCTGCACGGCGTACTTGTGCATCTCGGCCTCGACGCCGAGGATCTCGGCGCAGACCACGGTGTCCTGGGCGAAGTTCTTGGGAACCCCGCCGCCCACCATGAACAGGCCGGTGACGCCGGCGGCGATCTTGATGTCGGTCAGTTCGCGGAAGTCGGCGATGGCGTCCAGCATCATGTAGGGCTGGCGGGCGGCGGCCCGCTCCTTCTGGTGCTTGACCAGACCGAAGCCGGCCGAGGAGTCCACGAACGCCGGGCAGAAGATCGGCACGCCTTCTTCATAGGCGGTCTGGATCAGGCTGCCTTCCTTCTTGGCGTTGCCCTCCGACAGCCACTTGCCCATCTCCCAGATGAACTCACGGCTGGAATAGCCGCGTGGCTCCAGCCGGTTGGCGATCTCCAGAATGGTGTGGTCGCAGGCCTGAAGCTCTTCCTCGTCGATGTAGGTGTCGTAGATGCGGTCGATGTAGTTCTCGCGCAGCACGTTGTCGTCCACCTCGCCGGCGGCCTGGTAGTGCTTGAAGCCCAGGGCCTCGAAGAAATCCATGTCGACGATGGAGGCGCCGGTGGCGACCACGGCGTCGACCATGCCGAACTTCACCATGTCGCGGTACACATGCATGCAGCCGCCGGCCGAGGTGGAGCCGGCCAGGATCAGCCACGGCGAGCAGTCCTTGTCCTCGATGGCCATGTTGAAGATGTCGGCGGCCCGGGCCGTATCGCGGCTCGAGAACGACATCTTGCGCATGGAATCGATGATCGGACGGGCGTCGAAGGACGTGATGTCCACGTGCTCGACGGTGTTCTGGAGCAGTTGGGCTTTCTGGTTCGACTGAACGGGAGCGTTCATAGCAAGGGTTTCCCTTTGGTTTGAGCGCCCGTCTCTAGAAAATCGCGGGCCAGGACGGAGCGACCGACCCACGAATTGGTTCAATATCAGGCGACTTACTCGCTGCCCTCGCGTTCGATTACAAGAATGCGCGCTGCTCCGACGGGGTGGGCGACGTGTTCGTCGCCTGCCTCAGCGAAACAGGCGTCGCCTGCCTCCAGGTGCTGCACGCCTTCATCGCCGTCCTTCCGCCAGTGCATGTCGACCGCCCCGGTCATGACGATGAAGACTTCCGCACCGTCGTTGACGTGCCACCGATAGGGCTGGTCCGTCCAGTGAAGGCGAACCGTCGTCGCATCGACCTGTCCAACGTCGAGAGCGCCCCATGCACGGTCAGCCTGGAACGCGTTCAATCCCGAGATGAACTTCAAGGCTACTTCCTCCGGCGCTTTTGACCGGCCTTACCCTTTGGACGTGACAGACGTACGATCTTGCGGGCGTTCTCCTCGGCCGTGGTGCGCACGGTGGGGATGGAGCGCGGCGCCAGACCGTACAGCGAGGCCATGGGGGCGTCCTCGACCGCGGCGATGTCGTGCACGCCGTAGCCGTTGAAGCCGGTGGACATGGCCACGCCGTAGGCGCCCAGCATGCCGATCTCGATGTAGTCGCCCTCGCGCACATCGGCGGGCAGGTAGAACGGCCCTGGCATGTGGTCGATGGAGTCGCAGGTGGGGCCGTAGAAGCGGAAGGGCTTCAATTCACCCGCGCTGTCCCCGTCACGCACCAGCTTGACCGGGAACGGCCAGCGCGAGTGCGTCGCGTCGAACAGCGAGCCGTAGGACCCGTCGTTCAGATAAAGGGCGTCGCCCTTTCTCAGTTCGACCTGACAAAGGATCGAGGACGATTCCGCCACCAGCGCGCGGCCCGGCTCGCACCACAGTTCGGTGGTTTCCGAAACCGGCATCTCGTTGAAGCCGCGATGGATGGCGTCGGCGTATTCCTGCATGTCCGGCGGGACCATGCCCGGATAGACGGACGGAAATCCGCCGCCCACGTCGACGATATCCACGAACACGCCCGCGCGGCTGATGGCGCGGCCGACCTGGGCCATGGCCGCCTCGTAGGCCGAGGGGCGCATGCATTGGCTGCCCACGTGGAACGAGACGCCCATCAGGCCGTCCACCGTCGCCTGGCGCACGGCCAGCAGCAGCGACGGCGCGTCGTGCGGCGCCACGCCGAACTTGCCCGACAGGGTATAGGCCGCGCCGTCCGCCGACACCGCCATACGCACCATCAGGTTCAGATCCTTCGCGCCGCCGGTGGCGTCGAGAATTTTCTGAAGTTCATCGTGGCCGTCGAGCGCGAAGGTGCGGACGCCGTGGTCGAAATAGGCCTTGGTGATGGCCGACCGGCCCTTGACCGGGTGCATGAAGGCCAGGCGCGCGTCGGCGCTGACCGAACGCACCAGTTCGATCTCGGAAAGGGAAGCCACGTCGAACGCGGTGACGCCCGCCTCGATGAGGGTCTGGATGACCCACGCCGAAGGGTTCGCCTTCACCGCATAGAAGACATCGGCCTTCAGATTGTCCTGGAACCAGCGCGCCGCTACGGAAACAGAGCGCGGCCGCACGAGGGCGACGGGACGCTCAGGGGACCGCTCACGGACCAGGTCCAGGGGAAATTGGTACGTGCGCAATTCACGTAACCCCCTGCAAATTGTTAACCCAGACCGGCGTTAGCGGCGCAAGCATAGGGACCTACGGGGTCCGCCGGAGAGCGCGACATAAGGTTCATGGGCTGTCATGTAAAGTGACAATTTCCGGGCAGGTTCCGGTGTTTGTCGGGAGCCGCCGCCCGATCAGGCGCGTTGCAGGCCCCAAGGGAGGCCTTTCATGGACCGATGGTTGTTTGCGTGGCGGCGGCTCGAGCGCCGCATGTGGTTCCGCGCCTCGCTCTACGCTCTTGTCGGCGTGGCGGTTGCGTTGCTGGCCGTCGTGGGCGCGCCATGGGTGCCCGACGCCGTGGCGGATCGTCTGGGCGGAGAGTCGGTCGAGGAGATTCTCACGATCCTGGCCTCCAGCCTTCTGGTGGTCGCAACGTTTTCGCTGGGCGCCATGGTCACGGCCTATACGGCGGTATCCTCGACGGCGACTCCGCGCGCCGCAGTCCTGGTCACGGGAGATGAGGGAACCCAGAAGGCGCTGGCCACCTTCGTCGGCGCCTTCCTCTACGCCATCGTCGGCGTGACGGCGATCAACGCCAACTATTACGGCGCCGAGGGCCGGGCGATCATCTTCATCGTCAGTCTGGGCGTGGTGGCCCTCGTGGCCTTTCGCCTGCTGGCCTGGATCGGGCGGCTGTCTGATCTTGCCCGGGTGGGACACATGATCGGCCTGGTCGAGGGGTGCGCCTGTGACGCCCTGTCCGACCGGGCGCGACGCCCGCGTCTGGGCGGCGTGGCGGGCGCGCTGGAGGGCGGCTTCGAGATCACGGCGCCGGACACGGGTTATGTCCAGAACGTCGACCCGGACAGGCTTGCCGAGACCGCAGAGGCCCTGGACTGCCGGGTGCAGGTCACGGTTATGCCCGGCGCCTTCGTCCTGCGGGGCGACATACTGGCCCGCCTGGACCAGCCGGGCTGCGAAAAAAAGGCGCGGCGACGGTTTCTCTCCGCCTTCACCATCGGCCACAGTCGCTCCTTCGACCAGGATCCCCGCTATGGACTGATCGTGCTGGCGGAGATCGCAACCCGCGCCCTGTCGCCGGGCGTCAACGATCCCGGCACGGCCATTCAGGTGGTGGGCGCCGGCGTGCGCCTTCTGGACGGCTGGGCGCGGCCCGCCGGGCAGGCGGCCGACATGCCGGAGCCAAGCGCCCGGGTTCTCGCGCCTGCTCTCGACCCGGACGACCTGATGACAGATATCTTCGAGCCCATCGCCTTTCACGGAGCAGGCGATCCGGCGGTGCTCATCCGTTTGCGAAAAGGCCTGGCGGCCCTCGCCCGGGCATCGCCTGAACTGGCGCCGTCCGCAGCACGGGTGGATGGGCGGCTGCTGGCGCGGGCCGAGGCCGCCTTGCCGTCTGCACAGGATTTCACGGCGGTGGCGAACGCCCTGAACTAGATCGCGCGATCCGCCGCATCCGGATGCACTGGACGCAAAGCGGCCCGGCGTGTCATTAACAAGTCATCCGCGCCCGGCAGAAGGGGCGCTTGCCCTTTAGAACTCACCCGTTCCAGCAGCCCCCTGACGCGTTCATGAGCTCCCAGATCGCCGCCGTCGCAGATGTGCGCGACGTGTCCAAGACCTATGGCGCGCGCAAGGCGCTTGACGGCGTCACGGTTTCCGTCGCGCCCGGCGAGATGGTGGCCCTGATCGGCCCGTCCGGTTCGGGCAAGTCCACCCTGCTGCGCTCCATTACGGGCCTGATCCCCATCGACGGGGGCAAGGGCAAGGTCATGGTCTTCGGCGAAACCGTGCAGCAGAACGGGCGACAGGCGTCGTCCGTGCGGCGCACCCGCGGCAAGCTGGGCTTCATTTTCCAGCAGTTCAATCTGGTGGGTCGTCTCACTCTGTTCTCGAACGTGATGCTGGGGTCGCTGGGCCGCCTGCCCGCCTGGCGGGGGCTGTTCGGCCTCTGGCCGCCAGAGGACAAGGCCAGTGCCATGGCCGCCCTGCACCGGGTGGGGGTCGCCGACTATGCCGGCCAACGCGCCAACACCTTGTCCGGCGGCCAGCAGCAGCGCGGCGCCATCGCCCGCGCCATCGTCCAGGGGGCGAAGGCCATCCTCGCCGATGAACCGGTGGCCTCGCTGGATCCGGTTTCCGCCCGCAAGGTCATGGAACTGCTGGTCGAACTGAACCGTCGCGACGGCATGGGCGTGCTCGTCACTCTCCATCAGGTGGACTATGCGATCCGCTACTGCGAGCGGGTTATCGCCCTGAAGGCCGGCAAGGTGGTCTACGACGGCCCCTCGGCTCAGCTGGATCGCGCCACCCTCATCGACATCTACGGTCCCGAATTCGAGGACGCGTTCTGGGAGACACAGGCATGATCACCCGCCGCATCGCCACCGTCGTCGCCTCTCTCGCCCTGGCTGGCCTGACCATCTCTTGCGGCCAGGGCGGCACGGACGCCGACGGCGTCCCCACCGAGATCACCTTCTCGATCCTGTCGGCCGAGAGCCAGACGGAGTCGGGGCCTCTGTGGGAGCCGCTGCTGAATGACATGGAGGCCGAGACCGGCGTGCGCGTGCGCCCCTTCTTCGCCAGCAACTACAATGCCCTGATCGAGGCCATGCGCTTCAATCAGGTGCAGGTGGGATGGTTCTCCGCCCTGCCGGCGCTACAGGCCATTGACCGGTCGCAAGGCGAAGTCATCGCCCGCACCGTCGATGTGGAAGGCAATGACAGCTACACCTCCACCCTGATCGTCAGACGCGGCTCGGGCATCACCCTGGACCGGGTGCTGGCCTGCGACCGGTCGCTGACGTTCGGTCTCGGCGACGCACAGTCCACCTCGGGCACCCTTGCGCCCATGACCTATCTGTTCAGCCCTCGCGGCATCGAGCCCAGCGATTGCTTCCGCACCGTGCGCTCGGCCAACCATCAGGCCAACTCCTTTTCGGTGGCCACCGGCGTGCTGGACGTCTCCACCTCAAACTCGGTCAATACGGTGTTCCTGACCCGGAACAACCCGCAGATCATCGCGCAACTGGAGACGATCTGGGAATCGCCGCCGATCCCGGAATCCGGCATCGTCGTGCGGTCGGATCTTGACCCGGCCCTCAAGGAGCGCATCCGCAGCTTCTTCCTGACCTACGGCCAGGGCGAAGGCCCCGAGGCCGAACGCCAGCGGCAGGTTCTGGCCCAGCTCAACTATTCCCAGTTCCGCGCCGCCGACGGAAGCTATCTGGACCCCATTCGCGAGATGCGCGCCGACCAGGCCCTGCGCGAGGCGCGCGCTTCGGGCGACCAGGCCGCCCAGGCTGCAGCCCAGGCCCAATTGTCGGACCTGCGCGCCCGTCGTGAGGTCACGCCTTGACCGCCACACCGCTGTCGCCCGGAACGATCCCGGAGCCCCCGTCCCGCTCGGCCGGGGCCTGGGCCCTGGACATCATGCTCTGGGGCGGCCTTCTCCTGCTCCTGCTGATCAGCTTCGGCCCGGTGGACATGAGCCGTCTGCCGTTGCTGTTCACCAACACCGAAAACATTCGGCTTTACGGGCGCGAGTTGCTGAATCCGCCCATGCCCTGGGACAATCCCGCCCTCTGGACGCGGCTGGTGGGCCAGATGTGGCTGACCATCCAGATCGCCCTGTGGGGCACCTTCATCGCGGTGTTCCTGGCCATTCCCCTCGGCCTCGCGGCGGCGCGAAATATCGCGCCCAACTGGATGGTGTGGCCTATTCGCCGGGTCATGGACATTCTGCGGTCCATCCCGGATCTGGTCATGGGCACCCTGTTCATCGTGGCCGTCGGTCTGGGGCCGCTGGCGGGTGTGCTCGCCATCGCCCTGAATACGGCAGGGGTCCTGGCCAAGCTGTTTTCCGAGGCTGTGGAATCCATTGACCACGGACCCGTGGAAGGCGTGCGCGCCACAGGCGCCGGTCGTCTTCACGAGATTGTCTGGGGCGTGATCCCCCAGGTCGCGCCCCTGTGGACCTCGTTCGCCCTGTACCGGTTTGAATCCAACAGCCGGGCGGCGACGGTGCTGGGCCTGATCGGCGCCGGCGGCATCGGCCAGTTGCTGTTCGAGAACATCCAGTCGTTCAACTATGCGACGGTCTCGGCCATCGCCATCGTCATCGTCATCGCCGTCAGCCTCATCGACATGCTGTCCCAGGCCATGCGCAAGCGCCTGCTGTAACCCAACCGTCATCAGCACGCAGACGCCATGTCACATGCTCCGGGTAAGGACAGTTTGAGTTTTATCCAGGGAAACGGAGACTGAAGGTATGAGATCCTATCTGATCGTAGCGGCGGCGGCCGCCCTTCTGGCCGCTTGCGGCGACGGCGCCGGCGGCGGCGCGGGCGCTCAGCGCGACACCGTCTGGGTGGCTGGCTCTTCCACTGTTTTCCCGTTCACCACGCGGGTGGCCGAGAATTTCGCCCAGCGCACCGGCGGCGTTGCCCCGCGCGTGGAGTCCCTGGGCACCGGCGGCGGCATTTCCGCCTTCTGCGCGGGCGTGGGCCAGCAGACCCCGGACATCGCCAACGCCTCGCGCCGCATGAAGGCGTCCGAGTTCGACCAGTGCGTGGCCAACGGCGTCACCGACATTATCGAGATCATGATCGGCTATGACGGCATCGTCATCGCCACGGCCCGCAACGGCGCCGATTTCGCCTTCCAGGGCGGCGACCTCTATCTCGCCCTGGCGGCCCAGGTTCCGGGCGCCGGCGGCGATTTTGTGGCCAACCCCAATGCGTCATGGGATCAGGTCCGCTCCGGCCTGCCGGCCCAGCGTATCCAGGTTTACGGCCCGCCGCCCACCTCCGGCACCCGCGACTCCTGGCTTGAGCTGGGGATGGCTCACGCCGCGGACGCCGTGCCGCAATTGGCCGCCCTGTCCGTTACGGACAGCGCGCGCTTTGAAACCCTGGCCCACACCTTGCGCGAGGACGGCGCCTGGATCGACGCGGGCGAGAACGACAACGCCATCGTGCAGACCCTCACCCGCACCCCCGGGGCCCTGGGGGTGTTCGGCTTCTCCTTCCTTGAGCAGAACCGCGACGTGGTGAAGGCCGCCTCCATCGACGGCGTGGCGCCCACGGTCGAAACCATCGCTTCGGGTGAATACCCGATCAGCCGATCCATGTTCATCTACATCAAGAAGGCCCACATCGGCGTCATTCCGAACCTTGAACAATTCGTGGCCGAATATGTGTCGGAGAACAGCATGGGGCGCGGCGGCTATCTGCAGGATCGCGGCCTGATTCCCCTGATGCCGGACGCCTTCGCCGCGCAGCGCGAGGTTGTCGCCAACCAGACGATCATGACCCGCCCGGAAGAGTGACGGGACACGCCGCCTGAATGACAAACGCCGCGAGCCTTGGGGTTCGCGGCGTTTTTCTTGTCTGCCTTCGCGGGTGCCGCTCAGGCCGCCTTGCCGCGCACCTTGGCCAGGCGGCGCAGACGCCGCCAGAGCCGCGTTTTTTGAGGCTCCGGGTAGGGCTGAAGATTTTCCACGAACTGTTCGGCGGAGGCGCGCCAGCTGAACTTCTCGGCATAGGCGCGCACCGCTTCTGGATCGCATTCCAACGCTTCGAGACAGGCGGATTTCAGATTGTCGTCAATCGCGCCGGCGTTCGAGCCGGGGATGATGTCGATGGGGCCATGGGCCGGATAGGCGGCCACCGGGGTGCCCGCGGCCATCGCCTCCAGGATCACCAGGCCGAAGGTATCGGTCCAGCTGGGGAATACGAACACGTCCGCGTCGGCGAAACACCGGGCCAGATCCTCGCCGAACCGGGCGCCCAGAAATTTCGCCTGCGGATAGCGGGCCTCCAGATCGGCCCGCGCCGGGCCGTCCCCGACCACGATCTTGGTGCCCGGCAGGTCCAGCTTGAGGAAAGCCTCGATGTTCTTCTCCACCGCCACCCGGCCGACATTGAGCCAGAACGGTCGCGGCCAGTCCTTTCCGCCGAGGTCTTCATAGATCGGCTCGCGGTCGGGCCGGAACAGGTCGGTGTCCACGCCGCGCGACCAGGGCGAAACGTTGCGAAACCCGTGCTCTTCAAGCTCGTCGCGCAGGGTCGGGGTGGCGACCATCAGCCGTCCGGACGGCTTGTGAAACCACTTCATGTAGGCGTAGCCCACCTGGACCGGGATCGGGAACCGGGCCGAGACGTACTCGGGGAATTTGGTATGATAGCTGGTGGTGAAGGGCAGCTTCCACTCCACGCAGATGCGCCGCGTGGCGATGCCGATGGGCCCCTCCGTGGAGATATGCACGGCCTCAGGTTCGAAGGCGCGCAGCCGCTCCCGGATTTCCTCCTCGGCGCCCAGGGCCAGACGGATTTCCGGATATGTGGGGCAGGGGATGGTCTTGAATTGACCCGGCTCGATGACCTCCACCTCATGACCCATGGCGCGGCATTCGGCGACCGTGCGGGTCAGGGTGCGGACGACGCCGTTCATCTGGGGTTCCCAAGCGTCGGTGGCCAGTACGATGCGCATTAAGAGCTAGAGCTCCCCGTTTCCGAAGGGCGACAGGATTAACGCCTAACCGCGACAAACGCGAGACATGATCCGCGTCCGGAAAGGGAGTCTCAGATTGGCAGGATCGGGATGCTCTTGATCTCCTCCATCACAGCATAGGTGCGGGTCTCGCGCACCCCGGGCATATGCACCAGGACGTCGCCCAGAAACGCGCGATAGGCGTCCATGTCCGCCAGCCGCGCCTTGATCAGATAGTCGAAGCCGCCAGCCACCATGTGGCACTCCATGATCTCCGGCGTCATCCTGGCCTGGGCGGCGAAAGCGTCGAACAGTTCGCCGGTGGTGCGGTCCAGAACCACCTCAATGAAGATCAGCAGACCCCGTCCCACCGCCGCTGGATCGATCAGGGTCGAATAGCCCAGGATCACCTTGCGCTCGCGCAGCCGCTTGACCCGCTCCAGACAGGCCGCGGGCGACAGGTTACAGCGCTTGGCCAACTCGGCGTTCGTGATCCGCCCATCCAGTTGAAGAGTCTTCAGGATTCGGCGATCGGTCGCATCCAAATCATGCATTCGGCGTTCTCGCTTCCAAACCAAATTATGTTCGGTCTCAGCGGGTAAGATACAGAGGATATTTCCTCCCGCCCAGCGTATGGGGAGCGATCACTGCCGGAGTCGATACGCGTGACGAACTGGGACGCCCTGGATCAATTGAAGTTCCGCGACGAGCGCGAGGCCGTGGCCGACCTGCTTGCGCGCATGCCGCTGGACCCGGTCGAACGGGGCGCCGTGGTGGCCGAGGCCATTTCTCTGGTCGAGCGCGCCCGCGCCGCCGCAAATCGGCAGGGGGTCGTCGAGGGATTCCTGCAGGAGTACAGCCTGGGGACCCGGGAAGGTCTGGCCCTGATGTGTCTGGCGGAGGCGGTGCTGCGCACCCCGGACGACGACACCCGCGATCGCCTGATCGCCGAAAAGATCAGCTCCGCCGACTGGGCCAGTCATCTGGGTCAGTCCGACAGCCTGTTCGTCAACGCCTCCACCTGGGGCCTGATGCTGACCGGCAAGCTGGTGGACGTGGACGATGACGCCCGTCGTGACCTGCCCGGCTTCCTGGCGCGGGTGGCCGGTCGCATCGGCGAGCCGGTGATCCGCCAGGCGGTGGTCACGGCGGTCAAGATCATGGGCGAGCAGTTCGTGCTGGGCCGCAACATCGGCGCGGCCCTGAAGCGGGCGGACCGCCACGACTGGCTGTGCAGCTTCGACATGCTGGGCGAGGGCGCCCGCACCGCCGCCGACGCGGAGAACTACGAGCGCATCTACGCCGGGGCCATCGAGGCGGTGGGCAAGGCCCGCGGCAAGGGCGAGGGTCCGGAGGACGGGCACGGCGTCTCGGTCAAGCTGTCGGCCCTGTCGCCCCGGTACGAGGCCATTCAGGAAGGCCGGGTCTGGGACGAGCTCTATCCCCGCCTGCTGCGCCTCGCGAAGCTGGGGGCGAAGTACAATCTGAACTTCACCATCGACGCCGAGGAGGCCGACCGTCTCGTCCTGTCGCTCAAGCTGCTGGACCGGCTGGCCCACGAATCCGAACTGGGCGACTGGACCGGTCTGGGCCTCGCGGTTCAGGCCTATCAGAAGCGCGCCCCCCAGGTCATCGCCCTGATCGCCGACCTTGCCCGGCGGTCCGGCCGGCGCCTGATGGTGCGTCTGGTCAAGGGCGCCTACTGGGATACCGAGATCAAGCGCGCCCAGATCGCGGGCCGGGTGGACTATCCCGTCTTCACCACCAAGCCGGCCACCGACCTCAATTTCCTCGTCTGCGCCCAGGCGATGATCGAGGCCGCGCCCCACATCTATTCCCAGTTCGCCACCCACAACGCCCACACCCTGGCGGCTGTGAACCGCATGGCGCGGGAGCGCGAGGTGCGCATCGAGTTCCAGCGCCTGCACGGCATGGGCGAGGCGCTCTATGACGCCGCGCGCCACAGCTGGAACGAGGGCGCCGAACCGGTGGTGCGCGCCTATGCGCCTGTCGGCGGCCATGAAGAGCTGCTGCCCTATCTGGTGCGCCGTCTGCTGGAGAACGGCGCCAACTCATCCTTCGTCCACGCCCTGCTGGACGAGCGGGTCCCGGCCGGCGACGTGGCCGCTGACCCCATCTCCGCCGTCGAGGCCCAGCCCGACCGTCACCCCAAGCTACAGGCGCCCAGAGACATGTACGGAAATCGTCTGAATTCCCTCGGCCGCGACTACTCGCAGGCCGAAGACCGCGAAGTCCACGCCCGGACGCTGGAGGCGCTGGACCGTGAGAAGCTGAACGCGGGCCCCTTCATCGGCGGCGCCCTGAAGGCCGGCGAAAGCCCCCGGGACGTGACCAGCCCCTGCGACCGATCGCGTATCCTGGGCCACGTCTCGGAGGCGAGCGCCGCCGACGTGGATGAGGCCGTCGAACGGGCGGCGAAGGCGCAGCTGGCGTGGGACCGGGCCGGCGGCGGCGCCCGCGCCGTGGTCCTGCGCGCCATGGGCGACGCGCTTGAGGCGGACATGGACCGGCTGATCGCCCTGCTGTGCCGCGAGGCGGGAAAGACCCTGGACGACGGCGTGGCCGAGGTGCGCGAGGCGGCCGACTTCTGCCGCTACTACGCCATGCTGGCCGAGCAGCAATTCGGCGGCCCCGAGGACCTGATCGGCCCGGCGGGCGAGTCCAACCGTCTGGTCCTGCACGGCCGTGGGGTGTTCGCCTGCATCAGCCCCTGGAACTTCCCGCTGGCCATCTTCACCGGTCAGGTGGCCGCCGCCCTGGCCGCCGGCAACGCCGTACTGGCAAAGCCTGCGGAACAGACGCCGCTGGTGGCCTGCGAAGCGGTGCGCCAATTCCACAAGGCGGGTCTGGACCCCGATCTTCTGGCGCTGGTCCCCGGTCGAGGTGAAACAGTGGGTGCGGCCCTGGTCAATCACCCGGGCATCGACGGGGTGGCCTTCACCGGCGGCACCGAAACCGCCTGGGCCATCAATCGATCCATCGCCGCCCGTCAGGGCCCGATCATCCCCTTCATCGCTGAAACGGGCGGGCTCAACGGCATGTTCGTGGACACCACGGCGCTGCGCGAACAGGTCATCGACGACGTGATCGCCTCGGCCTTCGGATCGGCGGGCCAGCGCTGCTCGGCCCTGCGCATACTGTTCATCCCCAAGGCCAACGCCGACGATTTCATCCAGCGCCTGGCCGGCGCGCTGAAGACGCGTGTGGTCGGCGACCCGGCGGATCCGTCCACGGACATCGGCCCGGTGATCGATGCGGACTCCCGCGAAATTCTGGAAAAACACGTTCAGAGGCTGGAAAAGGAAGCGAAGATCGTCGCCCGCGCCGATCTGCCCGAAGGCGCCGAGCGGGGCGACCTTTTCGCGCCGGTCATCGCCGAGATTCCCGCCCCGGACTTCCTGGAAAAGGAAGTCTTCGGCCCGATCCTGCACATCTACCGCTACGACCCCGACAATCTGGAGGATGTGGCGCGCAAACTGGCGGCGCGCGGCTATGGCCTGACCCTGGGCGTGCACAGCCGCATCGACGCTTTCGCCGCCGACGTTATGGATCTCGTGCCCGCAGGCAACGTCTATGTGAACCGCTCCATCACCGGGGCGGTAGTGGGCGTTCAGCCCTTCGGCGGCGAGGGCCTGTCCGGCACCGGACCCAAGGCGGGCGGACCGAACAGCCTGATCCGCTATGCGGCGGAAAGGGCCATCAGCGTCAATATCGCGGCGCAGGGTGGCGACCCGGCCCTGCTCAATCTGTGACCGGGCGTTGACTCCGCGTTAGGGGGCGAGCGGGCAGAATGCGCATTGAACGCCGCCCAGGGGCGGTCAGACGGGCGTATCCATGGCTAATGACGCCGCTATTCGGGACGAGGCATTCGCCGACGCCGTCCGCCGTCGCCGCAAGAACCTGCCCATCCGCATGGGCGTGGGCGTGGTCGGCGTGCTGGTCTTCTCGCCGGTCATCGGACCTCAGATATCCCTGGCGTGGATTGCAGTTTATTTTCTGGTCCAGTTGATGGACGCCTTGGCCTGCGCGCCCATTTCCTCGGGCCAGGCCGACACACTGCCGCCATGGCGCAAGCTCATCGCCGGGGTCGCAATCGCGGCCAGCACGGCCGTCTACGGCTTTTTCGCCTTGCCTCTGTGGCATCTGGGCGGCCTGGCGGGCGGCATCTGCGCGGTGCTGATCCTGACGGGCGGGATGATGAACGCTCTGGTGGTGTCGGGCAGGTCCTCTTTCATGCTGGGCCTGAATCTGACCCCGCTGGTCCTGTATCTGGCCGCGACCCCCCTGCTCATGCTTGCCCAAGGGGCGGGACGGGCGGCGGCTACGGCCGCGGCTGTCATCTGCGTGAGTATCCTCGCCTTTGTCATGGCCGCCTACGCCAGCAACGCGCGCCTGGCTGAATCCGAGCGCGAAGCGCAGAGAGATTCCGACCGTCGTCGTCGGGAGGCGGAGGCCGCCGTTGCGGGAAAGTCCGCCTTTGTGGCCACGATCAGCCATGATCTCCGAACCCCTCTTTCCGCAATTCTTGCCGGGGCCCACGAACTGGAGCTCCGGGCCCAGGACGCATCCTCCCGCCAGAACGCCGCCCTCATCGGCGAGGCGGGGCGGATGATGAAGACCTTGCTGGACCATCTGCTGGATCACGCCAAGCTTGAGGCGGGACGTCTGGAGATGGAGGCCCAGACCTTCAATCTGCGTCAACTCATGGCGCGCACCATTCGCCTGTGGCAGCGGGAGGCGGTCGAGCAGGGACTGCGTCTGCGACTGGAGGGCGCGTCGCAAACCCCGGCCTGGGTGACCGGCGACCCCACCCGGCTCCGTCAGGTGCTGAATAATCTGGTCTCCAACGCCCTGAAATTCACCCAGAGCGGGGACGTCACCGTCCGCATTCGGGCGTGGGAACAGGATCCCGACGCCGCAGCCCTTATCATCGAGGTGATCGACACAGGCCCCGGTATGGATGCGGACCAGCTGGCGCGGCTTTTCACGCCTTTTGACCAGACCGACAGCGGCGTGAGCGCGCGCCATGGCGGCACCGGTCTTGGCCTGAGCATCAGCCGGGATCTGGCGCATTTGATGGGGGGGCGACTGACGGCCCGCAGCGCAAGGGGGCAGGGCGCGGCCTTCACCCTGGCCCTGACCCTGCCCAGGGCCCCCGCCCCCGACGGACCGCCTGTTGAGGCGCCGGAAACCCGGGATCGTAGTCCTCACAATCGGCCCTTGTCCGACCGGGCGCCTGCCAAGCCGACGCCGGAGATGACCACGAGACTTGATCCGGCTCCCTCGCCGGAACCTGCAGACCCCGCGCCGAAAATCCTGCCCGACGATGAGGCGCTCCCCGGAGGCGAGGGCGTGGATGCCGCAGAGACTTCCGCAGACCGGCCTCTGAAGGTGCTGGTCGTGGACGATCACGAGATCAATCGCCGCGCCATCCAGCTGATCCTCATGCCTCTGGGCGTCGAGATCGCCACGGCCGTGGACGGCCTGGCGGCCCTGACGGCCGCTGAGGTGCAGACGTACGATGTGATCTTCATGGACGTGCGCATGCCCGAACTGGACGGCCGCGAAACCACCCGGCGCCTTCGCGCTGGAGAGGGGCCGAACCACAAGACGCCGATCATCGCCGTTACCGCTGACACCGCCCAGGGCGACATCGACGCCTGCATGGCGGCCGGCATGGACTATTTCGTCTCAAAACCCCTGACGCCTGCGGCGCTTATCGGCGCGCTGGATCATGTTCTGGTCCAGGCGGCCGCGAACCGCGAAACCGAGGCCGCCTAGGCGGCGAGGAAGGATTGCAGGCGAGCGGTCAGGGCCGGGCGGTCCTTCATTTCGCACTCCCAGATCACCAGGACGCGCCAGTTGTCGGCGATCAGCAATTCGAGCGCCATCCGGTCCCTTTCCCTGTTCCGTCCAATCTTGGCGCGCCAGTAGTCCGCGTTGGACCTGGGCTCGCGAGCGCCCCGTGCGCAATCATGCCCGTGCCAGAAACAGCCATGGACGAAGATGACGGACCTTCGCCCTTTCATGACCACATCCGGCCGGCCGGGCAGACCCGCGCCGCCCAGCCGGTAGCCGACGCCGAGCGCTCTCAGCGCCCGGCGGACAGTCATCTCCGGCCCCGTGTCGCGGCCCTTCACCCGCCGCATGACGGCGCTGCGCTTCTCGGGGGTGAACACGTCGGTGGTCATGACTGCGGCGTCAGCGCCTTGCCCTCAAGCAGCGAGCCGCCGAGCGGCGAGCGATAGGGCAACCAAGATGCCCTCAAGCAGCGAGCCGCCGAGCGGCGAGCGACAGGGCCCTTATCAAGACAACTGCGTCAGCAGATGCTCGGCAGAGGACACCTTGAATTCGCCGCCCTGCTCCACATTGAGCTCGGTCACCACGCCGTCCTTGATCAACATGGAATATCGTTGCGAGCGATGGCCCATGCCGAAGCCGGTGGCGTCCAGCTCCAGGCCCAGCTGCTTGGTGAAATCGCCGTTGCCGTCGGCCACGAGCAGGATGTCGTCGCCGCTGAGGCCCTGTTGCTCAGCCCAGGCGCCCATGACGAAGGGGTCGTTGACCGACACGCCGACGATCCGGTCCACGCCCCTGGCCTTCAGTTCGTCATGCTTGTCCTTGAAGCCCGGCAGGTGGCGGGCCGAGCAGGTGGGCGTAAAGGCGCCGGGCACCGCGAACAGCGCCGTGGTGCCTTGTCCGAACAGTTCGGCGGTCTTCACCGGCCTGGGGCCCTCCGGCGTCATGGTGGCGAGGGTGGCGTCAGGCAGGCGGTCGCCGGGCTTGATGGTCATGGATGGCTCCTGGGCTGGGCTGTGATCGTTTGTGGAGGAAGCGCGCCGCGTTTCCTTCGATGTCGTGACAGATAGAGGCGCAGGGTGACCATTCCAAGCGGCCCAAAGCAAAAGGGCCGGCGTTTCCGCCGGCCCTTTCAGAATGCTCGTTCGCCCAGCCGATCAGGCGGAGGCTTGTTCCGCCAGCTTGGCGCGGACCTGACGCTTGATGCGCTGGGCCTTGATCGACAGTTGCTCGTCGCGGGCCTTGACGATGAACACGTCCAGGCCGCCCTTGTAGTCCAGGGTGCGCAGGGCGGCGTTGGAGATGCGCAGGGAGAACGTCTGGCCCAGCGAGTCCGAAGCCAGTTTGACCGTCTTCAGCGACGGCAGGAACCGGCGCTTGGTCTTGACATTGGAGTGGCTGACGCTGTGGCCGACCATCGGGCCGATCCCGGTGAGTTCGCAACGACGCGACATCGTCAAAATCCTTGGCAGGCGGGCGGGCTTGTCAGCCACGCGGCGCATGAAACAATGGCGCGCAGGACAGGGCTCCCGCGCGAGAGGGGGCCGTATAGGCGCACCCACCCCTTTGCGTCAAGGGCTTGGAGTCTTTCACCCCGAGGGGGAACGGCCATTGTTCAGCCGCCGTTCAACCGCCATCTGTAGGATCGCCTGTCAACATAGCCGCATGAAAGAGCGACCATGACGACCATGACCACAAAACGACGCGCCATCACGCTCGGCTCCGGCTTCGCCGCTGCGGCCGCCCTGATGGTTGCGGCGCCCGGACCCCAGGCCCAGACGCCGGCCAGCCAGCCCCAGCCGGGCTACTGGGAGTACACCACCAGTGTAATGGGCGTGCGGGATACCGAACAGAAGTGTGTGCGCCCCAGCGAGATCAACCGCTTCTTCAACGGCCTTTCCACGCGCCGCTGGCAGTGCACCTATCCGGTGCGCGAGGTGGGCGGCGGGAACTCCCGCTTCGAGGGCACCTGCCAGGACCGTCGCGGGCGAACCGTCAATGTGCGCCTCAACGGCCCGTATACCAGCGAAAGCTTCCGCTTCACCGGCGGCGCCCAGTTGACCCGCGGTACGCCCTACATCCCGGCCAGCATCACGGCCCGACGCATTTCGGCCCAATGCCCCGCGGGCGCGGAGTATTTCTGAATCCAGGGAGTCGCCGGGGATCAGTGCTGATCCCCGGCGATCGCCGCCTCGACGCGCTGCAGCAGTTGCGTGAAGGTCAGGTCCGCCGGATTCAGTCGCACGGCTTCCCGCGCCGCATCGCGGGCTTCATCCATCCTCTTCAGCAGGAACAGGGCGCGCGCCTTCAGCCAGTGCGCCTGCGCCGTCTCCGGCTGAAGAGTCGTGGCCCGTTCGGCCACCGCAAGCGCGGCCCCGGCGGCCGAGGCCCGCTCCTGGGTCAACAGTTTTCGCCCCAGAAAAACCAGCGCGATGGCCGGGACGTCATCCATGAGCGACATCCGGCGCAGCACGCCCAGGCCCTCCTGGTCGCGCCCCAGTCGATACAGTTGCCGGGCATGAACGAACAGGTCGCCGTGATCCGCGTCGGGCAGCGCGGCCAGCCGTTCCGTCACCACCGCCGCCCCGGCCTCGTCCCCGATTTTCCTGCGGTGGGACAGGCAGCGCGTCAGGAAGGCCCGGTTCGACATCCGGCGGATGATCAACTGAGGCCGCACATCCAGTTGATAGGACCGCAGCAGCAGCGTCTCCATCCCGTCTCGCGCATCGCCCGTCGTGGTCTCATGCAGCTGCAGCAAATGATCGACCATGTCATGAGATCGCCGCTCCATGGCCAGCAGGCCGGAGCGCCGCTTGTCCTCGTTAGAGACCTCGGCTGTCCGCACGCCCTGATCCGCTCGCCATGCCTTCAGGTGACTTTGCACACGCCGGAACACCGCCTCTTCATCGCGAGTGTTCACCCAGTACTCGTTCAGCAGGAAGCCCAACTGGCGGCGCGTGCGCTCAGGCTGGGAGGCGACCGGAGTATCGAACGCCGCCGCCATCTCCTCGAGCCCGGACAGGGGTGTGGTCATGTGGGCGTATTCGCTGCCGGCCACGGTGAAGACCGGCTTGCCGTGAATCAGCGCCTGAACCCCGACCCCGGAGTTCGCCGCCACAACCGCCCCGCTTGATGTGATGAGGTCATGAACGGAGGCGTCTGACACCGTGACGAAGTCAGAGCGCTGCGCCAGTTCCAGGGCCTTGGCGATGTGGTCAGAGCGACAAAGGGGGTGCCGCTTCACAACCACCGGCCGCTGCAGACGGTCCGCCGTGCGTCCGAGCGCCTCCAGCACTTCGAACTGGGCGAAGCGACTGAGCTTCAGCACCTCATCATCGTTGACCTGCATCGGATAGAATACGGCGAAGCTGTCCGCAGGGTCTTTCCCCCGCTCCCGAGCGGGCTGGGCGTAGCGCGACAGGTTTTCCGATCGGAAGCGATGTTGATAATCGGCGATGACGGCGTCCGCCGCAGCCAGATCGTAATCTGCGCCGGCGGCCTGCAAGACCGGGTCGTGGGCGAGGGCGCACCAGCCGCTGTAGCCCCGGGGGTCCAGATACCAGAGATCCGGCAGGGCGGCGCCCTTGATGCAGTAGGCGCCGGGCCCGGGCTCACGCGCATGATAGGCGTAATGCAGCCCCTCTTTGGGGTCAGGTCGTTCCAAGGTGTCTGAAAAGGGCCGGAACGGCCGCGCGACAATCTCGCAGCCCAATCGGGAAAGGGCGGCGAAAAGACTGACATAGGTGGTGCGTACATCGGCCCGGTCGGGGTCATCCGATTTCCAGAAATAGTTCGGAATATCGACGAAGACCTTCACGGCGTTCTCCCGCTTTCCACCGGGCCGACTTCTCCCGCGCGTCGCCGGCCTCCGCAAGCCGCTGTGCGTGTCATGCGATGGCGCGCAGAGGTCTCAAACAGAAACGCCCGACCTTTACGGCCGGGCGTTCTGAACTCATTCAGGAACGGGGGGCTCAGGCTGCTTCGGCCGCAGGCGGCGTGATCGCCTTCTTGGCGCTCAGCGACTTGGCCAGCAGGGCCACGGCCTCGTCCTTGTCGATGCGGTTGGCGGCCGCCACCTCGCGGGCCATGCGGTCCAGCGCCGATTCATAGAGCTGGCGCTCCGAATAGGACTGTTCCGGCTGGCTCTCGGCGCGGTGCAGATCGCGCACCACCTCGGCGATGGAGATCAGGTCGCCAGAGTTGATCTTGGCCTCATATTCCTGGGCCCGTCGCGACCACATGGTGCGCTTGACCCGGGCGCGGCCCTTCAGGGTGCTCAGGGCCTTGGTCACCACGTCCTCGGCGGCCAGGGAGCGCAGGCCGGCGGTCTTCGCCTTGGCGGTGGGAACGCGCAGGGTCATCTTCTCATGGTCGAAGGTCACCACATAGACCTCCAGCGACATGCCAGCGACCTCCTGGGTCTCGACCGCCGCCACCTTGCCGACGCCGTGCGCCGGATAGACCACGCTGTCGCCGACCTTGAATTCCAGACCGCTCTTGCTCGTCATATCAATTCCTTTCAGCGGCGAAGACGGGGCGCTCGTTCAGGGCATGCGAAGCTGTGGCCAGCGATCCGGGATCGCCGACAATCATCCTGCAAAAACTAGAAACGAGAACGGGACACCCAACCTCTGGCCGATCCCGCCTTCCAGGGCGGGATTCTTTAACGAACGCGGGCGGCGCGCTGTAAAGCGACGACCGCCCGACCCAATGAGCGATAATCTATCACAAAACCGCACAATTTCAAAATGTCCGCGTCGCGCGATCGGACATTGGCCGACGATGGCGACCATGGCGGAATTGAGGCGCGAAGGCGGGGTCAGGAACCCTTGCCGGGGGCCGTGGAGAAATACTTCTCGAACTTGCCCGTCTCGCGCTCGAACTGCTCCTTGCCGGCCGGCGGTTCGCCCTTGACGGTGATGTTGGGCCAGACCTTGGCGTACTCCGCGTTGATCTGCAGCCACTTGCCGTCGGGCTCGTCCTCGGTGTCGGGCTTGATGGCGTCCACCGGGCACTCCGGTTCGCACACGCCGCAGTCGATGCATTCGTCCGGGCTGATGACCAGAAAGTTCTCGCCCTCGTAGAAGCAGTCCACGGGACAGACCTCCACGCAGTCCATGAACTTGCATCTCACACAGGCGTCGGTGACGATGTAGGTCATCGAGGATCGCGGGTCCGGCTGCGGTTTCAGGAACGGGTCGCGGAAATGGCCCTCGCGCGCGATCAAGTCAACCGCAGTTCCTCTGGCGCGGCCCGACAGAGCCCCTATCTGTAACTCTGGCGATTGCCGATCCGGCGCGCCGCATGCTCAAAGAGGGATCAAATCCATGTCGACATTCCGACCCGTCGCCTTCGCCGCCATCCTCGCTGTCGCCGCCACCGCAGGCGCCGTGACCGCCCAGGACCCGTTCGTCACCGATCCGGCCCAGGTGCGCGCCGGCGTCTATGATCTGGACGCCAGCCACGGCAAGATCACCTGGTCGGTCAGCCATCTGGGCTTCTCCACCTATGTGGGCCAGTTCGTGAACGTCTCGGGCGAATTGACCCTGGATCCCACCAATCCCGCCAACAGCGCCCTCAGCGCGAGCATCCCGCTTGGCGATGTGGCCTCCAATGACAGCGCCCTGGACGGCCACCTGGGGACCGCCGATTTCTTTGATGTCGCCAACCACCCCACGGCCACATTCATCGCCACCTCCATCGTGGTTGACGACGACGATGCGGACGAGGCCACGGTCACCGGCGACCTGACCCTGCGGGGCGTCACCCGTCCGGTGGTGATGGAGGTCGAGTTCAATCAGGCCGGCGTCAATCCGGTCAATCAGCGTTACACCGTCGGCTTCGACGGCGAGGCCACCATCCGGCGCTCGGAGTTCGGTATCGAATACGGCCTGCCGCTGCTGGGCGACGAGGTGAAGCTCCACATCGAAGGCGAGTTCATCCTTCGGAACTAAGGGCTGAATAAAGGGCGCGGGCTTCCTCCGGGGGCCCGCGCCGCACGCCCAGCGCGGCGATGCGCACAGCCGTCACCCGCCCGCCGATGGCGAACAGCAGCTCGTCTCCGATCCTCACCGACCGGCCCGGCCGGTCCACCCGCATCTGAACGCCCCCATGGGTGATGCGCACGCGCCCCGCCTCCACAAAGGCCGCCGCGAGGGACCGGGTCTTCAGAAACCGCGCCCGGTGCAGCCACACGTCCAGCCGGCAGGCCTCGTCGCTCATTCAGGGCGGCCCGCGCTCTTCCGCCGCCTGCGGCGCCGGGCGGGGGCCGCAGCGGGCGCGTTCAGAACGGCGAGGGCCGCAAAGGGTGAGTCCTTGACCGGCCCGCTCTTCGGCGGCTTGCGGTCCGGCGCTCGTTTCAGGGCGTTCAGGATCGCCCGGCCCTGATCCTCGCTCCAGCCCAATTCGGTCAGGGCGGCGTCCGGCAGCAACAGCCGTCCCGTGTCCGCCTTCTCATGCCTCGTAAACCCGGCCATGCGCTCCAGGTCCTCCACGGGCGCAAGCCATTGACCGACGGCGCGCAGGCCGAACGCTGACAGCACCCGGGGCGCAGGCAGGGGCGCGGGCGCGGCCACCAGCCTGCCCGGCGTCGCCCGGAACGGCTGGTCGGCCACATGCGCCTGCATCAGACCTTGCGCGCGCGGCTTCATCACGGCGGGCAACCACACCGAATGGACCCCGACGCGCACCGCCATGGTCTTCAAGGTTCGTCGTTCAGCCTGGCTCAAGGCGGCCAGATCGGTCTGGACCTCGCGCCGGTCGATCAGACCCCCGGCCTCGATCAGGCGGAACGCCAGCCCGCGCGGAAGGCCTTTCAGGCTCCCGCTGGCCGTCAGGTCGCGCAGCCGTTTCAGCGGCCGCAGGGCCCGGCCCGCCTCGGCCGCCAGCCACGCCTCGATCCGACGCACCGCCCGCTCGCGGGCCGGCGCGGGCCCCAGGTCCCCCAGCAGGCTCACGCGCGGATTGAACGGGTCGCCGCCCGCGATGCGCGCCGCGATCTCGCCGCGCCACAGCACCGACCCGTCTGGCAGGACGGAAAAGGCCGCGTCCTCGTCCGCCGCCAGCCGGCCCAGCCGCCGCGTGATCTCGGGCCCCACCGCGTGCCGCGCGGCGGCGCGCAGGGCGCGGTCCTCAAGGCCGGTGGCGCCCCGCTCCGGCGCGAAGGCCACCCCGGTCAGACGCCCCACGGCCTGGCCTTCCACCAGAACCTGCCCGTCGCCCTCGATCTCTGTCGCCATGTCCTCGCGCACGTTCAGCGCCCGCATCAGGGCGGTGGTGCGGCGGTCCACGAAGCGGGCGGTGAGCCTTTCGTGCAAAACGTCCGACAGCCGTTCCTCCAGCACTCTGGCCCGCTCGCGCCAGTGTTTCGGATTGTGCAGCCAGTCCGGACGATTGGCGATGTAGGTCAGGGTCCTCACGGCGGCCAGCCGCGCCGACAGCTGGTCGATCTGGCCGTCGTCCCGGTCCGCCTGCTCGAACCTCGCGGCGAACCAGTCTTCCGTCAGGCGACCGCCCCGGCCCGTCAGGGCCTTGAATACGGTCAGGGCCAGCCGCGCATGCTCGTCGAGCGTGGTCTTCTGGAAGTCGGGAAGCTGGCACGCCTCCCAAAGACGCATCACCGCCCCGCGCGATCCCGCCACCCGGCTGATCGCCTCGTCGTGCATGAGCCGGCGCAGCACGGTTTCGTCCAGCGACTCTCCCGACAGAATCAGGCCGTCCCGCCCCGGCGTCACCGTCAGCGAGCGCAGCAGGTCCGGCAGGGTGTCGAAGTCCAGCCGGGCGTTGCGCCACTCCGCCGCCCGAACGGGATCGAAATGGTGCTCCACCACCTGTTCGACGATGTCCTCGTCGATCTCGTCGCACTCGCCCGTGACGCCGAACGCACCGTCGCGTAGATGCCGCCCCGCGCGACCGGCGATCTGGCCGATCTCTTGGGCGTGCAGCCAGCGGGTGCGCCGCCCGTCGAACTTGCGCAGTCCCGCGAAGGCCACATGGTCCACGTCCATGTTCAGCCCCATGCCGATGGCGTCGGTGGCCACAAGAAAGTCCACCTCGCCCGACTGGAACATCGCGACCTGGGCGTTGCGGGTGCGCGGGGACAGGGCGCCCATGACCACCGCCGCCCCGCCCCTCTGGCGCCGGATCAGTTCGGCGATGGCGTAGACCTGGTCGGCGCTGAAAGCGACGACGGCCGAGCGCGGCGGCAGCCGGGTCAGCTTCTTGGAGCCCGCATAGCTAAGAGTCGACAGCCGGTCCCGCGCCACGATCTCCGCGTCCGGAACCAGCCGCCGCACGAGCGGCGCCATGGTCCCTGCGCCCAGGAACATGGTCTCCAGCTGGCCGCGCGCGTGCAGCAGCCTCTGGGTGAACAGGTGGCCGCGCTCGGGGTCGGCGCACAGCTGGATTTCGTCTACGGCAAGGAACTCGACCGTCTTCTCCAGCGGCATGGCCTCGACCGTACAGACCCACCAGTGTGGCCGGGGCGGGATGATCTTCTCCTCGCCGGTGATCAGGGCCACCGACCGGGCGCCCATGCGCGCCACGATGCGGTCGTAGATCTCGCGGGCCAGCAGCCGCAGCGGCAGGCCGATCATCCCCGAGGCGTGCCCAAGCATCCGCTCGACCGCCAGATGGGTCTTGCCGGTGTTGGTGGGGCCCAGCACCGCGGTGATGCGTGACGGGGCCAGGCCGGTGGGACGGTCGTTCATGACATCCCCAAGGTGGCGATTTCCGCGTCCCGTCTCAAGCGTCGCCTCACGGCTTCTTCCAGATCGTAAACGACCCCGCCAGGTTGCGCGGAACAGGGGCGAAACGAATCAGGACCGAATCGCCGACTTCGCTCGATTCAGGATTTGTTCCCTACAAGATATTGTATCTTAACAGGGTTTAACCACTACCAGAAACGACTGGCGCGGCGTTGTAGCGCGGGGCGTGCGTCTGTTGAAATGTGGACGGGCGCCTATACTGGGCTCATGGCTGATCCCTCACCCCCTGAAGAAGTCCCTGCAGGCCAGTGGCCGACGCTGTCGCCGCTCAAGACCGGCCTCGCCTGCCGCTGTCCCCGCTGTGGGCAAGGGGCCTTGTTCAAGGGCTTCATCACCGTGCGCCCGGCCTGCCCGGAATGCGGCCTGGACTACAGCTTCGCCGACCCGGCCGACGGTCCGGCCTTTTTCGTCATGTCCGGCGTGGGCATCGCGGTGACGCTGATGTTCCTGTGGATGGAGATCGCCCTGCGCCCGCCCATGTGGGTGCATTTCATCTTCACCCTGCCGCTGTTCGTGGTCGGCTGCCTGGCTGCCCTGCGTCCGGTCAAGGCCTGGCTGGTCAGCGAGCAGTTCGTGCGTAAGGCGTCCGAGGCCGAGTTCTCCTTCCTCGGTCGATCAGGCCCGAAACAGCCCGACGCCTGACTCCGGCCGGATCTCGTCCTCGATCCAGGGGAAGTGGGTCCGCACCACCGCCATGGCCTGACGGTTGCGGGCGATGATCTTGATATCTCGCAAAGGGGCTGGCGAAGGGGCGACTCCCAGCTTGGCCTCGGCCGAGTTGGTGTTGCCGATCGTCTCCACCGGCTTGCGAAACGTATCGACTGACAGGCCCAGCGGGGCGAACAGGGCGTCGCCCAGCCAGACCTCGCGATCCGGCGCGCGGATCATGGCGTCGAGGTTGAACAACAGCACCCGCTCCGGCGCGACCTGACGCATCCGCTCCCAGGCGGCCACCGACCTCAGCCAGGACTTGAGAAACCCGCCCGGCCTGTCGAAGCCGCCCCACGGCATCACGCGGTAGGACCGCCACACGTGGAAGGGATTGCGCAGGCAATAGACATAGACGGGAAGCCCGCCCGGCTGGTCGAAGATCGCCTCGTAGCGATCAAAATGGCGCTCATGATGCGGCGTCTTGTGGCCGAACCAGAGGGCGTCCGGTCGGTCCATGGGCCGCGCCGGCGTGATGTCCCGAAAGACGGACCGGGCCAGGCTGTAAACCCTTTCAGGCTGCGTCGGCGCCGCCGCCGCGCGTGCGGCCGTCAGCCAGCTCAGGGTCTCCTGCGCGATCTCACGGGGAATTTCGCCCTGCAACTCCACAACGCCGGAATTGGCCAACAGATTGGCGCACATTCGGGTCCCGGACCGGCCGAAGCCGCACACGATCAGGGGCCGGGGGTGGGTGAAGGCCATCAAACCCTTCCAAATCCATACGACTGCTTTTCACACGCGGCGCCAGCCGCTAGGAACCGCGAACGTGGCCCCGTAGCTCAGCTGCATAGAGCAAGGCTTTCCTAAAGCCGAGGTCGGAGGTTGGAGTCCTCCCGGGGTCGCCATGTCTTTGCCCTGTGTCGATTTTCTCGCCGTCCGCGTCTTTCAAGGGGGCGTGAGGCGCCGTTAAGTGGTTCCCATGCTCCTGTGCTCATGCGGCTGCATCAGCGGAGGGGGTCATGCGACAGGGGTTCCATCATGCGCGCGCTGCTATCCGCTTTGATCATGGCCTTTGCGCCGTCGGCCGGTGTGGCCCAGACGCCGCCTCCTCCCGGCGAGGTTCCCGCGCTGTACGACATCGCCACGGCGCCATCCGCCGCGCGCATCGAGGCCGATATCGCCACGCTGGTGAGCTTCGGCACGCGCCACACCCTGTCGGAAACCGGGTCGGAGACGCGCGGCATCGGCGCGGCCCGCCGCTGGATCCATGCGGAATTCGACCGCATCTCGGCGGCCTGCGGCGGTTGTCTCGAGGTGATGTACGTCTCCGACACGGTCACCGGCCCGCGCATTCCGGAGCCGGCCGAGGTGGTCAGCGTCATCGCCATCCAGCGCGGGGCCGCCGACCCGGACCGCTATGTGCTGATGAGCGGCGACATCGACAGCCGGGTCACCGACGTGCTGAACGCCGTGGACGACTCGCCCGGCGCCAACGACAACGCCTCGGGCGTGGCGGGTACGCTGGAGGCCGCGCGTATCCTGACTCAGCACCGGTTCCCCGCCACCATCGTCTATGCGGCGCTGGCGGGCGAGGAGCAGGGCCTCTTCGGCGGCCAGATCCTTGCGGCCCACGCCCGGCGCGAGGGCTGGCGGCTGCAAGCGGTGCTGAACAACGACATGATCGGCAACTCCGCAGGCATCAACGGGGTGGTGGACAACACCACGGCCCGGGTCTTCGCCGAGGGAACGCGCTTTACCGAGACCGCGGATGAAGCCCGCCAGCGCCGCTTCACCGGCGGCGAGGTGGACAGCCCTTCGCGCAATCTCGCCCGCTATATCGAGCGGATCGGCGAGCAGTATGTGCCCAATCTGGACGTGATGATGGTCTATCGCCTGGACCGCTTCGGACGAGGCGGCCACCACCGGCCGTTCAACGATCTGGGCTATCCCGGCGTGCGGATCATGGAGACCAACGAACACTACGACCGCCAGCATCAGGACCTGCGCAACGAGGACGGCCGTCACTACGGCGACACCCTCGAGTATGTGGACTTCGACTATGCGGCCAAGCTGACGGGCCTGAACGCCGTGGCGCTGGCGGGCATGGCCTGGGCCCCGCCGCCGCCCGCCGAGGTCCAGATCGAGGGCGCGGTCAGCCCGGACACCACCTTGCGCTGGACCCGGCCGACCGACGCCCAGGCCCCGAATCTGGCCGGCTACCGCATCTACTGGCGCCTGACCACCGAGCCGCAATGGACCCACAGCCGATGGGTCGGGGACGTGACAGAGTTCACGCTCCAGAACGTGGTCATCGACAACTACTTCTTCGGCGTGGCGGCGGTGGCGGGCAACGGCGCCGAAAGCCCCGTGGTCTTCCCCGGCGCGGCGGGCAGCTTCGGCGGCTACTGATCGGCCAGCAGCGTCTCCGGATTATATAGCTCGCCGTCCGACACCACC
The DNA here is from genome assembly GCF_046299535.1 of Brevundimonas sp. Lineage (GTDB taxonomy): Bacteria > Pseudomonadota > Alphaproteobacteria > Caulobacterales > Caulobacteraceae > Brevundimonas. Next base: position 142,196 of record NZ_JBKBIB010000007.1, read on the forward strand.
GCCCGCACCTGCGTCAGGGCGTTCAGATCGGCCGTTGGATCCGCCGTCAGGAAAACGATGTCCGCCTCCTGACCCACGGCCAGGGCGCCCGTGCGGTCCGCAATCCCCAGCGTGCGCGCGGCATCCGACGTGGCCATGCGCAGGACGGCCCATGCCGGAATCCCGGCCTCCTGATGCAGGGCCGCCTCGCGGGCCATGCTCCGTCCCGGCGCGATGAAGGGATTGGCCATGTCGGTCCCCAGGGTCAGCGGTACGCCCGCCTGGTGCATGCGGCGGGTCAGCTCCAGCACCTTGGGCCACACCGCCCGGGCGCGCGCATAGTCCTCGGCGGTCCAGCCCAGATCGAACCGGAAGACCTGGCTCCAGTTCGCCTGCATGTCCGGATGAAACAGGCCTGCATCCCGGGCCAGAAAGGCCGCATCGTCGCCCCGGAAGGCCGCCTCGAAAGCCACCAGCGTCGCGTCAACATGAACCTGTTCACGCGCCAGCGTCCGGATCATGGTTTCGATCTCCGGTGCGTCCAGATCGACGGCCTCGTACCATTCGAAGAAGGCGAACGCGCCCTGCCTGCGGCTCGCCACATAGGCCTCGCGGCGATCCGGCGGCAGCAGGTCGGGGCTGACCGGCATGACGTGCACCAGGGCGTCCACGCCCAGTTCCGCGGCGCGGGTCCAACTCACGTCCGACAGGTGGGCGATCACCGGCAGGCCGTGACGCCGGGCCTCGGCGATCCCTTCGATCAGGTCCGCCTCGCTCAGGGACTCGTAGAGCTTGATGTAGCGCGCGCCCCCTTGCGCCTGCTCGGCGACGATGGCGGCGACGCCCCGCGTCTCCGACGGCCGGTCCCCCAGGCCGACGACGGGAAAGGGCGAGCGGTCGATGACTTCGCCGGCGTGCAGGGCTTCGGGCCCCGGCAGGCCCGCCGCCCGCGCTTCATCGTAAGCGCGGCTCGCCGCCATGTCGCCACCGGGATTGCGCACCGTGGTGACGCCGTAGGCCAGCATGCGCCGCGCGTTGTGCGCCACGATGTCGGGCCGATGATCCGCGGCCAGATACGGCGCGCCGTCCTCGTCCGTGCCCAGGCGGATAGCCCCCAGACTGATGTGGGCGTGGGTGTCGATCAGGCCGGGCAGGGCGAACAGTCCGGTGAAGTCATGCATCCGGCCTTGCCCGGTCGCGGGGCGCCCCTGCCCGATCTCGACGATGCGGCCGTCCTCCACCACCACATAGGCGTCGGGCTGAATCGTTTCGGTCTGCGGATGGACCAGGTTCAGGCCCAGATAGACGTCGGGTTCGGCATGGGCGGCGGGCGCCACGGCGAGGGCCGCGGCGGCCAGAAGACAGGCGGGCAGGGCGGGGCGGGGAATCATGAAAGGCTCCATGGATGGCTGCGATGCCGATGAAGTCCGCCCGGGGCGGAAAGTCTTTCGCCCTTCTCGCAAGATCGATCAGCGCCTATCTGTCGGTCATGATCGACGACCTCTACAGCGCCCGCATCCTGACGCTGGCGGCCAACATGCCGCGCACGGGCCGTCTGGACGCGCCGCACGGGAGCGGCCATCGGGTCGCCAAACTGTGTGGCTCGACGGCGACCGTCGACGTCGTTCTGGATGGCGCCGGCCGCGTCGCGGACTACGCCCAGGCGGTAAAGGCCTGCGCCCTGGGCCAGGCGGCGGCGGCTGTGCTGGGCGAGCATGTGATCGGCGCCGCCGGCGATGAGATCGAAGAGGCGCGCGACGATATGCTGGGCATGCTGAAGTCCGGCGGCGATGGCCCGCAAGGCCGGTTCGCCGACCTGCGTATGCTGAAACAGGTGGCGGACTATCCCGCCCGTCACGCCTCGGCGCTGGTGGCGGTGGAGGCGGCGCTGGACGCGGTGCGCGCGGCTGAACGCGCCCGCCTGTCGGGCGCGGCCTGACGATGGCGGCTAGCCTGTACGAGCGCGGCGTCCGTCTGGCGCACCGCGGCTACAAGGTTGCTCTGTCGCCCCTGACCGGCCAGCAGTGCCGGTTCCTGCCCACCTGTTCGGACTATGCGGCCGAGGCGCTGATCACCCACGGCCCGGCGCGTGGCGGATGGCTCGCCATGAAAAGGGTCTGTCGCTGCCATCCTTTCGGCGGTTCGGGATACGATCCGGTTCCGCCGAAGCCGCCGTGCGCGGAGTAGCTGGCCCTGACGAGCCGGGGTGCGCGCCGGGGAAGCTTCTGTATATGCTAGGGCGGAATCGAATGGCGGGAGCAGGCGCGTGATGCCCATGGGCGGCGGATTGACGACGAGGGGGCCCAGAAACCTCCTGCGCCAGATCCGCGAGGCCATGGCCGGCGGCGGCCCGGCCCAGGAGCGTCTGGACAAGGTGGTCAAGACCATCGCCTCGTCCATGGTGGCCGAGGTCTGCTCCATCTATCTGCGCCGCTCCACCGGCGAACTGGAGCTGTTCGCCACCGAAGGCCTGAATCCCGACGCCGTTCACACCACACGCCTGCGTCCCGGCGAGGGTCTCGTGGGCGAGGTGGCGCGGCTCAACGAGCCCATCAGCCTGTCGGACGCCCCCAGCCACCCCAGTTTCTCCTACCGCCCTGAAACCGGCGAGGATCCCTATCACGCCTTCCTCGGCGCGCCCCTGTTGCGCGGCGGCCGCTCCATCGGGGTGCTGGTGGTCCAGAACCAGGCCGCCCGCCGCTATGACGAGGATGAGGTCGAGGACATCCAGACCATCGCCATGGTCCTGGCCGAGACCGTTGCGTCTGGCGAACTGCTGGGTCTGGACGAGCTTCGTGACGTCGAGGTCGCCCCGCACCGCCCCGAACGCATCAAGGGCCAGCGTTTCGCCGAGGGCCTCGCCATCGGCCATGCCGTATTGCACGAGGCGCCGGTGGCGCCCGAGCGCCTGCTGGCCGACGATCCGGTGGCCGAGGAGGCGCGGCTCAAGCTTGGCCTCATGGCCCTGAAGGCCAACATCGACTCCATGCTGGAGGGCGGTCAGGGCCTCGCCGGTCCGTCCTACGAGGTGCTGGAGACCTACCGCATGTTCGCCGAGGACCGGGGCTGGAACCGGTCCCTTGAGGAAGCGGTTCGCGGCGGCCTGACCGCCGAGGCGGCGGTGGACCGGGTCCGGAACGAGCACCGCGCCCGCTTCGCCAAGGCCCGGGATCCCTACATCCGCGAGCGCCTGCACGATCTCGAGGATCTGGCCAACCGCCTGCTGCGGGTGCTGGCGGGCGATCAGCCGGGCCAGCGGGAGTTGCCGGACGACACCATCCTTGTGGCGCGCAACCTGGGCCCTGCCGACCTGCTGGAATATCCGCGCGACAAGCTGCGCGGCCTGCTGCTTGAGGAAGGCTCCGCCGCCAGCCATGCGGGCATCGTCGCCCGGGCGCTCCAGATTCCGTGCGTCGGTCGCCTCGCCGGCCTCCGCGATCGCCTGTCCGAAGGCGATCTGGTCATCGCAGACGGCGAGTCGGGCGAGGCCTTCCTGCGTCCCCGCCCCGAGATGCTGGACGCGGTGCAGGCGCGCATGCAGGTCCGCGCCCAGCGCCGCGCCGAGTTCGTGGCCCTGCGCGACACTCCGGCCGTCACCCGCGACGGGGTGCGTGTGACGGTTCTGGCTAACGCCGGCCTCGTGGTGGACCTGGACACCCTGGACGAGACGGGCGCCGAGGGCATCGGGCTGTTCCGCACCGAGTTCCAGTTCATGGTCTCCGAGGAACTGCCCCGCCTCCAGGCCCAGACGGATCTCTATCGCCGCGTGCTGGACGCGGCCGGGGACCGTCCGGTCACCTTCCGAACCCTGGACGTGGGCGGCGACAAGGTGCTTCCCTATCTGGAAGTGGAGCGCGAGGAGAACCCGGCGCTTGGCCGTCGCGCCATCCGTCTGGGCCTGGACCGGCCGGGCCTGCTGCGACTTCAACTGCGCGCCCTCTTGAGCGCCGCCGCCGGACGGGAACTTCGGGTCATGTTCCCCATGATCGCCACGGTGGACGAGTTTCGCGCCGCCCGCGCCCTGATGGACGCCGAGCGCGACTGGGCCGAACGGCGCGGCAAGACCCTGCCCGCGTCCCTGCGGGTCGGCGCCATGATCGAGGCGCCCAGCCTGCTGTGGCATCTGGACGCCCTGCTGCCGCTGACCGACTTCGTCTCCATCGGCACCAATGACCTGTTTCAGTACATGTACGCGGCGGACCGGACCAATCCCCTGGTCTCTGATCGGTACGACCCGCTGTCTCCGCCGACCCTGCGTGCGCTTCAGGACATCCAGCGTCAGTGCGAGGAAACCGAAACGCCGGTGTCCGTCTGCGGAGAGCTTGCGGGACGGCCCCTGGAGGCCATGGTCCTGCTGGCGCTTGGATACACACGGCTTTCCGCCCCTGCGGGCGGGGTAGGGCCGGTCAAGCGCATGATCCTGTCGCTGGATCTGGCGGCGGCGCGTCGTGGCGTGGCCGGATTGCTGGGCGCGCCGTCGGGCTCGGTCCGCAACGAGGTGGAGGCTCTGGCCCGGAAGTTGAACGTCGCTCTGTGAGAAAGCCGCTCGCGCCGTGCGCGAATCGGTTAACCAGACATTGATCCGGGGCTGTCAATGGGTTATCCACAGGACGAGTTTGAGGGGCTTCCGGGGGGAGGCCATGATCGGGCGCCGCGGGGGACGTGGCGGTTTGATCACTCATCGATCGACAGCGCGAGTACGGGGGCGGGCGATATGCCGCTGGATGCAGGGTTGGACCCTGACGTTCGACACGACGAAGCGGCGTGGAGCGATCCGCATCGCATTCTGACGGAGTCCGCCACCCTGGGCGACGCCCTGCGCCGGGCGCGTGAGCATTCCGGCCGCCCCATCGACGATCTGTCCGCCGCGACCCGCGTCCATGTCCGTTATCTACGGGCGCTGGAGCAGGGCGATTTCACTGCTCTTCCCTCACAGGCTTTCGCGCTGGGCTATGTTCGGGCCTACGCCGCCGTGCTGGGTCTGGACGAACAACTGGCGGCTGAACGTTTCAGGGGGGAAAGCCCCCATGCCCCCGTGGGGCTGCAGCCGCCGACCGGCGTTGATGTGCGCGAGGCCCGGCGCAGTTCGCCCCGTCTGATCGCCGCCGCCGCCGCCCTGGTGTTCGCCGTCATCGGCTGGAACGTCTTCCAGCGCGTCAGCCTGATGCAGGCCCCGACCCCGCCCGCGATTTCCGAAACGCCCGAAACCTGGTCTCTCGGCTCGGCGCCCGGCGTGGTGCGCTTGGGCGCCCCGCGCGCCGCCCCGCCGGACCAGACCGTGCCGGCCCTCTACATCACCCCTGGCCTTGAGGCCGAACTGAGCGGGCTGGACCCGGAAGCGGAGGGCGAGGGCCAGGCCGCGGCGCCGGTTTCGGCCGCCCCTGTCCAGCGCGCCTTCAATCCGCGGGGCGCCACCTATGGCGCTTCTCCCACGGCTTCCAATGTGGTGATCCAGGCCCAGCGCCCGGCCAGCATCGTGGTGCGCATGGCCGATGGCAGGGTCCTGTTCGCCCGCCAGCTGGCGGCCGGGGAATCCTGGCGCGCGCCTCGGGACGTGGCGGCCACGATCGATGTATCCGAGCCGTCCGCCTTCACCGTCTATCTGAACGGCGAGTACGGGGGCGCCCTGACCGCCCCCCTGACGCCGCTGGCGGGTCTGAACGCCCGGGCCCAGAGCGCCGCGCGCCAGACAGCCGCCGAACTGGCCCAGCGCACCGCGACGCTTCCGCCTGCGGGCTGACATCTTTCCGTCGTGGAATAACGCCGCCCGATCCCCTATCTTGGGCGCATCATGTCAAACGCCGCCGACCAGCTGGGCCACATCCGCCCCTGGCGCCACATCGAGCGCCGCAAGAGCCGTCAGATCCACGTGGGCTCCGTGGCCGTGGGCGGCGACGCTCCGATCAGCGTCCAGTCCATGACCAACACGCCCACCGCCGACGCGGCGGCGACGCTGGAGCAGATCCGCCAGCTGGAGGAGGCCGGGGCCGACATCGTGCGGGTGTCCTGCCCCGATGAGGAGTCCACCGCCGCCTTCCGCACCATCGCGCGGGAATCGCGGGTGCCGCTGGTGGCCGACATCCATTTCCACTACCGCCGGGGCATCGAGGCGGCCGAGGCGGGCGCGGCCTGCCTGCGCATCAATCCCGGCAACATCGGCTCGCGCGACCGGGTGCGCGAGGTGATCCAGGCGGCCCGCGACCACGGCTGCTCCATGCGCATCGGCGTCAATGCCGGCTCGCTCGAGCGCGAACTGCTCGAGAAATACGGCGAGCCCTGCCCCGATGCGATGGTGGAGTCGGCGCTGAACCACGCCCGCATCCTGCAGGACGAGGACTTCCACGAGTTCAAGATCTCGGTGAAGGCCTCCGACCCCTTCCTGACCGTCGCCGCCTACCAGCAGCTGGCCGAGGCCATCGACTGCCCGCTGCATCTGGGCGTGACCGAGGCGGGCCCCTTGCGCACCGGGACAATCAAGTCCGCCATCGGCCTGGGCTCCATGCTGTGGGCCGGCATCGGCGACACCATCCGGGTCAGCCTGGCCGCCGACCCGGTGGAAGAGATCAAGGTCGGCTTCGACATTCTCAAGTCGCTGGGCCTGCGCCACCGGGGCGTCAACATCATCGCCTGCCCGTCCTGCGCCCGTCAGGGCTTCAACGTCATCGAGACGGTGGGCGTGCTGGAAGAGCGGCTCGCCCACATCACCACCCCCATGAGCCTGTCCATCATCGGCTGCGTCGTGAACGGGCCGGGCGAGGCGCTGTACACCGATGTCGGCTTCACCGGCGGCGGCAAGGGCGCGGGCATGGTCTATCTGGCCGGCAAGATGACCCACAAGCAGGACAACGCCGGCATGGTCGAGCACATCGTCGAGCTGGTGGAAAAGAAGGCCGCCGAGCTGGAAGCCGAACGCGCGGGCGCCCTCCAGGCCGCCGAATAGGCGGAGCCCTCCGCAACCTCAGGCGTTTGCCTCCGCGCACGGAGGATGACCGCCAATGACCCTGACCCAGGCCATCGCAGAGGGCCGTCGCTTCGGAGCACGCGCCGGTCGCCGTCTGGGCCGCGGCGTCGAACGCCTGACCGGTCGGCCCCCGCCCTCTATCCAGACCCTGCTGGAATGGGCCGCGCGCATCGGCTACGGCGCGCGCGGTTTCGTCTATGTGAACGTGGGGCTGGTGGCCCTGCTGACGGCCATGGGCCTGATGGGCGACAGCGTGGGCGCCGGCGGGGTTCTGGCCCTGACCGCCCAGCAGCCCTTCGGGCGCATATGGCTGACCCTTCTGGGACTTGGGCTGTGGAGCTTCGTCCTGTGGCGCGCGCTGCAGTCCATCGCCGACTTGGATCACGAGGGACGGTCCTGGAAGGCCCTGCTGCAACGGGGCGGTCAGGCCATGAGCGGCGTGTTCTACGGCATACTGGCCGCCTCGGTGTTCGAACTGCTCGACGAGGCGGGCGAGGCTCAGGCCGATGATGGCGGCGCCGAGGCGCGCGAGCAGGCGAGCACGGTCATGAGCCTGCCCTACGGCGACTGGCTGCTGATCGGGGCGGGCCTGTTCATCCTCGGCATGGGCGTGGGCAACATCATCAAGGGCATGCGCGGTGATTTCGCGTCCTGGCTGGCGTGCGACCGCAAGACCTGCGAGCGCGTGGTGCCCCTGGCGCGGGCCGGCTATGCGGCGCGCGGCGTGGTCTATCTACCCATGGGGATCTTCGTTGTCCTGGCCGGGCTGAACACCCGCGCGGAAGAAGCGCGCAGCTTCGGCGCCTCGCTGGATGTGCTGCAGTCCCAGCCCTACGGCGCCTGGATTCTCGGCGGGACCGGACTGGGCATCATGGCCTTCGGCGCCTTCGCCCTGGTCGAGGCCCGCTGGCGCCGCATCCGCATGCCCAGCGAGATCAAGCCCCGATAGATCGAAGGCGCCGCCGGTTCACTCGCCCAGGAACGCCCGCACCAGCGCCATGAACGCCTCCGGCTGGTCGGCCATGATGAAGTGGCGCGACCCGTCCACCCGCTCCAGCCGGACGCCGGGCAGGGCGGCGTACTCCCGCGTCCACATGGCGTCGGCCATGGCGGCCGGCGCCCCGCCGTCAGCGTCGGCCGCATAGACCGCCCACACCGGGGTGGCCATGGCCGCCAGACCCGGCCGCAGGTCCGTGGTGGCCACGTCGCGCATGGCCAGACCCAGCGCCAGCCGGTCCGACGCCATGGACCAGTCCACCATGGCCGCGCGGGTCGCTTCATCCCGGCTCATGCCCTGGGCGAGGGCCTGCTGCCCGGCGCGGAAGGCGGCGTCGTCCATGCCGAGGCCGGCGCGGACCGACTGCTCGGCGAAGGGGCGGGCGCGCTCGACCGTCATGTCGGGGCCGTACAGCACGCTGAAGAAGGGCAGGGAGTCCACGCTCATCACCCGGCCGATCAGGTCGGGCCGCGCCTGCGCCAGCAGCACGCCCGACGCGCCGCCCATGGAGTGGCCAATGATGGCGGGCCGCTCCAGTCCCGCCGTCTCGATGTAGCGTTCGATCTCCGCCACGGCGGGCCGGAGGAAGTCGCCCTCGCCGTGGGTCCACGGCTGCCCCGCGAAACCGGACAGCTGCACCAGATGCAGCCGGTAACTCCCGGCCAGCGCCTCGGCGGTGGCCCGCCACACCTCCCGCGAGGAGGCCATGCCGGGGATCAGCACCACGTCGGGGCCCTCGCCGGTCACCTCCACGCTGATGCGGTCGGAGGCGAAGCCCGGCGCGGGGGCGGCGATCTGGGCCCCGGCCCGTCCGGGCAGGGCGGCCACGGCGCCGACCGACAGGGCGATGAGCGCGCAGGCGGCCAGCCGCCCGCTCCATGAGCGTACGTTGAACATTGTTGCCTCCTTGGGTTTGAACCGCCGGCGTCAGCCGTGCGGATTGTCGAAGATGTCTTCCACCGCGGCCCCGAACTGGGCGGCGATGCGGTAGGCGAGATCGAGGGACGGATCGTGCTTCTCGGTCTCCAGGGCGTTGACGGCCTGTCGCGAGACGCCCAGCCGGTCCGCCAGGTCCGCCTGGGTCCAGCCCTTCTCGGCGCGCAGCACCCGCAGTCGGTTCTTCATCAGTTGGAGCTCCGCACGAACGGCGCCACCACCCCGAAGACGGCCCAGAACAGGGGGTAGATCAGCCAGGCCGGAACGTGGGGCGCGCCGGCGTAGCTCTCGCCGAACCCCCACGCCGTCGCCAGCGCCATGGCGATGCCGGCCGACAGGATGAACTGCTTGGCGGTGACGCCGCGCACGAACTCGTCGGAGTCCCGCATCAGCATCAGGGTGGCCCAGATCTGGCCGGCCACAGGCGCCGCCACCGCCAGCGCCAGGGCCCAGGCCACGGGCCGGCCGATGATCTCGTCAAAGGCGCCGGAAATGGCCGCCACATTAACCGCCACATAGCCGGTCATGAAGGCCATGGTCCGCATTACATAGCGGCGCCCGGCGGGGGTGGTTTGCTGTTTTCCCAGTGTGAGCATGTCGTGTCCTCCTGACGAAATGTAAGGTAGTCATGACATATGCGTCGTGTCAGGTCAACACGACATTTCGTCAGGTTTACCTGATTTTCGCGTCCTTTTTTGGAAAGCGCGCTATGATGCCCCATGCCCGCCGCGCCGCGCATTTCCCCGGCCCGCCTGTTCACGCCCGAGGAATGGGCGCCGTTTCAGGCGCGCAGCCACTGGCGTGGGCCGCTGCTGGTGCTGCACGCCTGGGCCGTGATCGCCCTGGCCGTGGCGGCCGGGGTGATGTGGCCGGTGCTGATCCCGATCTGCATCATGATCATCGGCGCCCGCCAGCTGGGGCTGGCCATCCTGATGCACGAGGCCGCCCACGGGGCGCTGGCGAAGAACCTGAAGCTGAATGATGTCCTCGGCCACTGGCTGTGCGCCGTGCCCGTGGGGGCCAGCCTTTCCGCCTACCGCCCCTATCATCTGTCGCACCACAAATTCGCCCGGCAGCCGGAGGACCCGGATCTGGTGCTGTCCGAGCCGTTCCCGGTCACCGGCGCCTCCCTGCGGCGCAAGATCATCCGTGACCTGACCGGCCAGACCTTCTTCAAGCAGAGGGTCTTGCTGCTGGTGGGCGCCTTCCGTAACCAGCGCGACGCCCACATGGCCGAGGGCGCGGTGGTGACCGGCAAGTCGGTGGCCCCATTCCTGATCGTCAACGCCGGCATGCTGGCCGCGTTGACGCTGGCGGGCGTCTGGTGGGCCTACTTTGTTCTGTGGCTGCTTCCCATGGCGGCGTGGTTTCCGCTGGTCACGCGTCTGCGCAACATCGCCGAGCACGCCTGTGTCGAGGGCTCGGGGGACGACGCCTTCCGCGCCGCGCGCACCACCCGCGCGAACTGGATCGAGCGGGCCCTGATCGCCCCCTACTGGGTCAACTATCACGCCGAGCACCACCTGTTCATGCACGTGCCCTGCTGGCGCCTGCCGCGCCTGCACCGGCTGCTGCACACGCGCCCCGAGGCCGCGCGCATGGAGACGGCGCCGGGCTATCTGAGCGTGTTGAGGACCGCGGCGTCCGCCTGAGCGCTGCAGGCCTTCAACGGCCGCACACCGCCCGGAAACCGGCCGAGGCGAAGCGCACCATGTAGTCGCACGCGGCGTCCAGATCGCCCGACCGGCACTGGCCGCCGGACAGCCGGTCGATGCGGCCCGTCTCGCCAAGGGTCAGGGTCAGGGCGCCCGACAGATTGTGCCAGGCCCAGTAGAGATCCACGTCGCGCGCGTCAGGCAGCACCCGCCGCACCGCCTCGATCAGGCGGTGGATGGCCGGGTCGAAATACCGCGCCATGGTCTCGCCGCCGAAGGCCGGATTGGCGTTGGTCTGGGCCACCAGGGCCGCATAGTGCTTCCATCCCGGGCCGCCCTTGAGAGACCACTGGAACGGCGGGCGCAGGAACGCCTCCAGCACCCCTTCCAGGGTCATGGCGTCGCCCGCCTCAGCGGCATAGCGGTCGATGGCCTCCACCCGCTCGTTGTTCCAGACCTCGGCCCGGCGGATGAAGACCGCGTCGAACAGCCCTCGCTTGGCGCCGAAATAGTAATGCACCAGGGCCGTATCGACGCCCGCCTCGCGGGCCACCTCGCGGATGGTGACGCCATAGAAGCCGTGCTTGGAGAACAGGTCCTCGGCGGCGTCGAGAATGGCGTCTCGGGTTTCGCCCGCCTTCTGATCCTTGGACGGACGACCGCGTCGGGCGGGGGCGGGCTTGGGTTGCGGCGCGGGAACAGGCGAACGGGTCATGGGCGGACGCTAGAGCGCGCGGGGGCGTCGGGCAATCGGCGGCGAGCATGGCGCCGGCGCCACACGACCGGGATTCCGCCGCTCCCCCATCGCCGGACCATTTGACAGAAAGCGAAAACCCGATCAGGTTCCGGAAAATCATTGAACGCTGAATAAAACGGCGTCGTCACCGGAAACAGACAGGTTGGGGCATCCCATGAACACCCTCGTGAAATCCGCGCTTATGGCCGGCGCCGCTCTCGGCGCGCTCACCGCCCCGGCCGCCTTGGCCCAGGACGCGGGTCAGCCTCAGGCCACCTCGGTCGAGGAAATCATCATCACCGCCCGCCGGACCGCGGAATCGCTGCAGACCACGCCTCTGGCCGTAACGGCCTTCAGCGCCGAGACCCTGGAACGCGCCGGGGCGCAGCAGGTGACCGACCTGCAGGGCGCGGTGCCCAACCTGAACATCGTCCAGGGACGCGGGTCCTCCAACGCGACCAACATCTACATTCGCGGCGTGGGCCAGCCCGACGCGCTCCAGACCTTCGATCCGGCGGTCGGCGTCTATGTGGACGACGTCTATTACAGCCGCATCCGCGGCACCCAGTTCGACCTGCTCGATCTGGAACGGGTCGAGGTGCTGCGCGGCCCGCAGGGTACGCTGTATGGCAAGAACACCATCGGCGGCGCGCTCAAGCTGATCACCCGCCGCCCCGGCCAGGACTTCCAGGGTCGCGCCTCGGTGGCCTACGGCAGCTATGACATGATCGACGTGCAGGGCGCCGTGTCCGGTCCGATCACCGACACCCTGGCGTTCGGCCTGTCGGCCCTGCACTCCGAGCGTGGCGGCTATGTCACCGATCCGGTCACCGGCGCGGAGTACAACGACAAGAACACCTTCGCCGCCCGCGGCGCCCTGGCCTGGGACCCGGCCTATAACGTTCAGGTGGACCTGACCGTCGACTATTCGCGCGACGACGCCGGCATGACCGTCGGTCAGGCCACCAACAGCCTGATCGATTTCTCGGGCGCCGTGCGTTACCCGGTGGCCGTCCCGACGCCGGAGTACAATTTCGAGACCCGCACCACCCCCGGCCTGCCCAACGAGACGCGGCTTGAAACCTGGGGCACGTCGCTGCGCGTGGCGTGGGAGCTGAACGACGCCCTGACCCTGCGCTCGATCACCAGCTATCGCGAGCTGAACACCGACGACTACATCGATTTCGACGCCACCGAACTGGAGATCGCCGACGCCCTGGTGGCGGTGGACCAGCGCCAGGTCAGCCAGGAACTGCAGCTCACCTATGAAAGCGGCCCGATCACGGCGGTGGGCGGCCTGTACTACCTGCGCGAGGACGTCTCCTCGCATCAGGAAAGCTACAACGACGACCTGCTCGGCGCGGCCTTCCTGAACTCGGGCTTCCTGCGCACCATCGACGACACGCTGGAAACCACCTCGCGCGCCATCTACGGCAACGTCAGCTTCGCGGTGACTGACGCGCTGCGCCTGTCTGCGGGCGTGCGCTACACCGAGGAAGAGAAGGATTATTGGCGGACCACTTCGGCTTTCTACAGCCTGCTGCCGGCCTTCAACACCACCTACGTCTTCGCCCCGGACCTGGGCGAGTACGACGACACCTCGTTGATGCTCTCGGCGGACTACCGCATCAGTCCCGACGCCATGGTCTATGCGCGCTATGCCCAGGGCTTCAAATCGGGCGGCTTCAACGGCCGCGCCAACTCGGCGACCGAGTCCACCGAGTACCAGCCTGAAACGGCCGAAACCTTCGAGGTCGGCGCCAAGACCACCTACTGGGATCGCCGGGTGCAACTGAACCTGGCGGCGTTCCTGACGAAGTACGAGGACTTCCAGGCGCGGGTCTCGGGCCTGGACACCGATCCGGTCACCGGACTGCCGGCGCCGGTGCTCAGCGTGCTCAACGCCGGGGAACTCGACATTCTCGGCTTTGAGCTGGAAGGGGTCCTGGCGCCCATCGCGGGCCTGACCCTCGACACCCAGGTCGGGTTCCTGAACGCTGACTACAAGGTCTTTGAGGACGCGCGCTTCACCGACTTCGGCGGCAGCCGCTCGTTCCAGGATCCGGCCTTCTCTCCCCGCTGGACCCTGCGTTTCGGCGGTCAGTACGAGCACCTCATGGCCAATGGCTCCAGCCTGACCTTCGGCGGCTCCGCGCGCTATCGCTCGCGCATGGCGCTGGCGGTGGACAACACCTTCGTCAACACCGACGTCGAGATCCCGGGCATGTATCAGGAAGAGTACTGGCTCTACGATGCGCGCGCGGTCTGGGCCGATCCCTCCAACCGCTACACGGTCGGTCTGTACGGCCAGAACCTGTCGGACGAGGTCTATCGCACGGACGCCCAGGAGTTCTCCTCCATCGGCAACATCCGCACCGCCTACTACGGCGCCCCGCGGACCTGGATGCTGAAGCTGACGGCCCGTTACTGACCGGGACGGACCAACGAACAGGCGGCGGGTTTCGGCCCGCCGCCTTTTTCTTTTGCATGGGCCGGCGACGGCGCTACCGTTCAGGCCAATCATAAAAGTCGAGGGAGACGCGGATGACCGCCCAGGCCGAAGCGCGCATCGAGAAGCCGGGATATCGCTACTACGTCCTGGCGATCCTTGTGCTGGTCTACATGCTGAACTTCCTGGACCGGCAGATCATCGGCATCCTCGCCGCGCCGCTGAAGGCGGAATTCGGCCTCAGCGACAGCCAGTTCGGCCTTCTGGGCGGCATCGCCTTCGCCTCGGTCTATTCCACCCTCGCCATTCCCCTGGCCTGGCTGGCCGATCGCTACAGCCGGGTGTGGATCATGACCGGCGCCCTGACGGTCTGGTCCGGCTTCACCGCCCTGTGCGGCGTGGCCGGCTCGTTCGGTCAGCTATTCCTGTTCCGCATGGGCGTGGGCGTTGGCGAGGCGGGCGGGGTGGCTCCGGCCTATTCGCTTGTGGCCGACTATTTCCCGCCCCACCAGCGCGCCCGGGCCCTGGCCGTGTTCGCCTTCGGCATACCGCTGGGCACGGCGGCCGGCACTCTTGTGGGCGGCGTGCTGGCGGCCCAGTACGGCTGGCGCACCGCCTTCATCGTGGTCGGCCTGATCGGCGTCCTGGTGGCGCCCCTGCTGCGCCTGACGGTTCGCGATCCCAAGCGCGGGGCCACCGACATCGCCCGGCCCGTTCCGGTCGAGGGCGCCCCCATCCAACGGGCGCCGTCTGCCTCGGACCGCGTTGGCCGCATCGCCGCCCGCATCATGCTGGGCCTCGGGGCGGGCGCCCTGGGTCTGGCGGCGCTGACGCAGTTCGCGGGTCTGGGCCTGGGCAATCCGCTGGTCATCGCCTTCGCCGGCGGCCTGGCCGTTGTGATCGGGATTTCGGTCTGGATCGCCCGCGTCACCGCCTCGCACGTGATTCCCAAGAAGAGCTTCTGGCTGCTGGCGCTGGGCGCCGCCTCGTCCTCGGTGTGCGGCTACGGCGTGGCCGGGTGGCTGCCGCTGTTCTTCATGCGCAGCTTCGACCTGACCCTGCTGCAGACCAGCTGGTACTACGCCGGCATCGCCCTGATCGGCGGCGTTCTGGGCATCTGGATGGGCGGCGCCATCGCCGACAAGCTGGCGAAGCGGGGCAAGGGCGCCTATCCCCTGACGCCCGCCATCGCCTTCCTCATCTCCGCGCCCCTGTTCATCGCGGCCATGAACTCGCCCTGGATCATCGGTCTGGTGCTGCCGGGCGGGGGCAGCCAGGCGCAGCAGCTGACCCTGGCCTTCCTGATCTTCCTGATCCCCACCGGACTGAACCTGGCCTGGCTGGGCCCCATCACAGCGGCGATCCAGAATCTGGTTCCGGCGGCCATGCGTTCCACCGCCTCGGCCCTGTTCCTGCTGATCAACAACCTGCTCGGCATCGCCGTGGGCTTCTACTACTTCGGCTGGATGAGCGACCTGCTGGCGCCTACATTCGGAGACGAAAGCCTGCGCTGGGCCATCTACACCGGCATGGGCTTCTATCTGCTGGCCTCGGTGCTGCTGATCGGCGCCTCGCGCACCCTCAGGCACGACTGGGAGGACTGATCGGAAGGGATCGCCTGTTGCGCCTGCGAAGGAGCGGCCTTTATAAGCGCCTCAACCTTCCTTCCCACGACAGCGGTCCCTCTCCATGAACATTCACGAATACCAGGCCAAACAGGTTCTGAAGGGCTTCGGCGCTCCCGTCGCGTCCGGCGTCGCCATCACCTCGGTCGACGAGGCTGAAGCGGCCGCGAAGCAACTGCCTGGCCCGCTGTATGTCGTGAAGTCCCAGATCCACGCCGGCGGGCGCGGCAAGGGCAAGTTCAAGGAACTGGGCGCCGACGCCAAGGGCGGCGTGCGTCTGGCCAAGTCCATCGAGGAGGTGGTCGCCCACGCGAAGGAGATGCTGGGCAACACCCTGGTGACCGCCCAGACGGGCGACGCCGGCAAGCAGGTCAATCGCCTGTACATCGAGGACGGCGCCGACATCGACCGCGAGCTGTACTGCTCGCTGCTGGTGGACCGCACCGTGGGTCAGGTGGCCTTCGTGGTCTCCACCGAGGGCGGCATGGACATCGAAACCGTCGCCCACGACACCCCGGAAAAGATCCAGACCATCGCCATCGCCCCCGAAGCCGGGGTCACCGCCGATGACGTGGCGAAGATTTCCAAAGCGCTCGAGCTCACCGGCGACGC
Organism: Brevundimonas sp.; assembly: GCF_046299535.1. Lineage (GTDB taxonomy): Bacteria > Pseudomonadota > Alphaproteobacteria > Caulobacterales > Caulobacteraceae > Brevundimonas. The sequence goes on from NZ_JBKBIB010000007.1 coordinate 158,146, forward strand.
CGCCGAGGACGCAAGGAGCCTGTTCCCGGCGCTCTACAAGGCCTTCGTCGAGAAGGACATGGCCATGCTGGAGATCAATCCGCTGATCGTCATGACCGACGGCCATCTGCGCGTTCTGGACGCCAAGGTCAGCTTCGACGGTAACGCCCTGTTCCGCCACGACGACATCAAGGCCCTGCGCGACGAAAGCGAAGAGGACGCCAAGGAGATCGAGGCCTCCAAGTGGGACCTCGCCTACGTCGCCCTGGACGGCAACATCGGCTGCATGGTCAACGGCGCCGGCCTGGCCATGGCCACCATGGACATCATCAAGCTGTACGGCAAGGAACCCGCCAACTTCTGTGACGTGGGTGGCGGCGCCTCCAAGGAGAAGGTCGCCGCGGCCTTCAAGATCATCACCGCCGACCCCCGGGTCGAGGGCATTCTGGTCAACATCTTCGGCGGCATCATGAAGTGCGACGTGATCGCCGAGGGCGTGGTCGCGGCAGTGAAGGAAGTGGGCCTCAAGGTGCCGCTGGTGGTGCGTCTGGAAGGCACCAATGTCGAACAGGGCAAGAAGATCCTGAACGAGTCGGGCCTGGCCATCACCGCCGCCGACGACCTGGACGACGCCGCCCAGAAGATCGTCGCCGCGGTCGCCTGAGCGCCGTCACAGCCGCCCCAGACCTTCAGATTTCAGAGCACACACCATGTCCATCCTCGTCGACAAGAACACGAAAATCCTCGTCCAGGGCCTGACCGGCAAGACCGGCAGCTTCCACACCGAACAGGCCCTGGCCTACTACGGCACGCAAATGGTCGGCGGCATCCACCCCACCAAGGGCGGCCAGACCTGGACCGGCGCCAATGGCGAGAGCCTGCCCATCTTCGCCTCCGTGGCCGAGGGCAAGGAGCGCACCGGCGCCGACGCCTCGGTCATCTATGTGCCGCCGGCCGGCGCCGCGGACGCCATCATCGAGGCCATCGACGCCGAGATCCCCTTCATCACCTGCATCACCGAGGGCATCCCGGTCATGGACATGGTGCGGGTCAAGGCGCGGCTGGACCGCTCCTCGTCGCGCCTGCTGGGCCCCAACTGCCCCGGCGTGCTGACCCCCGAAGAGTGCAAGATCGGCATCATGCCGGGCTCCATCTTCAAGAAGGGCAATGTGGGCATCGTCTCCCGCTCGGGCACCCTGACCTATGAAGCGGTGTTCCAGACCACCAACGAGGGCCTCGGCCAGACCACGGCCGTCGGCATCGGCGGCGACCCGGTCAAGGGCACCGAGTTCATCGACGTGCTGGAGATGTTCCTGGCCGACGACGAGACCAAGTCCATCGTCATGATCGGCGAGATCGGCGGCAGCGCCGAGGAAGACGCCGCCCAGTTCCTGATCGACGAGGCGAAGAAGGGCCGCTCCAAGCCCATGGTCGGCTTCATCGCCGGCCGCACCGCCCCCGAAGGCCGCACCATGGGCCACGCCGGCGCGGTGGTCTCGGGCGGCAAGGGCGACGCCGGCTCCAAGATCGAGGCCATGGAGGCCGCGGGCATCCGCGTCTCGCCGTCCCCGGCCCGTCTGGGCTCCACCCTGATGGAAGTCCTCAAGGGCTGATCCCCCCGGGGCGGCGGCCACCCCGCCGCCCCGCCGCGCTCAAACAGCGAGGCGCCGCGCGCCGAGCGTTAGCGCACTAAAAACCCGCTCAAGCAGCGAGGCGCTGCGCGCCGAGCGGTAGCGCACTAAAAACCTCCCCCTAGAACCCCGGCAGCGGCGCGTCCGGGTCCAGCCCCACCGCCCTGCAGGCCGCCACCTTCGCCTCCCGCCGCACCTTCTCCACCCATGCCTTCTCGGCCTCGTGTTCGGCGTACCGGTGGGACCAGTAGCGCACCAGAACCGGGTCGCGCGGCCCCGGATCGTCCGGGTCCACCCGGAACCGCTTCGTGACCCGCCCGTCATTGTTCAGCAGGATGTCGCACAGGGTCTCCAGGTCGATGGTTTCGATGGTCACCGCCGGCCCGCCCCGCTTTTCCGCCATCCGGCCATAGGCCTCCGACAGCCGCGCCAGCTTCTCCGCCTCCGCGAACAGCCGCGCCCGCATGGCCCGCACCGAGGCCGCCATGGCCTGCTCGGCCAGAGCCGCCGGATCGGCCAGCATCGCCCCGTCCCCCTCGCCCGGCGCCGCGAACAGCCCGGCCTCCGGGTCCGGCCGCGTCTGGTCCGCCCGCTCTTCCGCCGCGATGGCCGCCGCATGGGCCCGCGCATCCGCATCGGCGCTGCGCTTCTTGGTCCAGCCCCCTTCGCAGGCGTGGCGATAGATGGAGCCCGGCGACACCTTCCACCGGATCGCCAGCTCCTTGGCCGTCGCCCCGTTGCGGTACGCCTCCCGGATCTCGTTCCAGCTTTCCTCGCTCAGCCGAAACCACGTCGGCTGCGCCTCTTCGATCTTGCGTGTCATGGGATGATGATGGCGCCGCCCGCAACGCGTGCGGACAAATCGCCCCCAGACGGCCGCCCGGTCCTTGCGGATCAAGGCTTTAGGGGCCCGAACGCGGCGGAGTCCGGCGCTCCCAACGCCCATCCCCACCCCCGTCATCGTCCGGCCTGACCGGACGATCCAGACTCACGGCGCCGCCAGCCCACGCGCCGCCGCCGAACTCGGCGCCTGGTCAAACCCGCCCCCGACTCGCTACCTTCGGTTGGAGGGGGACAACGCATTGGCGGATCAGAACGTCAGAGGCAGCACTTGGTCGGACGATGAGCTGGACGCCATCGTGGCGGACCACTTCGCCATGCTGCGCGCCCAGTCCGAGGACCAGCCCTACGTGAAGGTCGAGCACGCCCGCGCGCTGGATGAGCGCATTGGGCGCGGCCACAAGTCTATCGAGTTCAAGCACATGAATATCTCGGCCGTGCTGGCCGAGCTCGGTTTGCCGACGATCCGGGGCTATCGGCCCTTGGCCAACTATCAGGCCGCCATCTTCGATGCGCTGGATCGCTACCTGACCGCCCGCCCCGATGCCTGGGCCCTCGGCCTGCCCGCCCAAGCTTCCGGCCTCGCCGAAGAGGGCGCGGTCTATTCCTCCCCCATCGGGGGAGGGGGACCGCCGCAGGCGGTGGAGGGGGCAGCCGCTCCGGGCGCGATCCTCCCCACAACCACCCCGCCCACAGCCAACCCGGCGCCGGGCCTCGTCCGCATCATTCGCAAGTTCGACCCCGCCGCCCGCGACCACCGCAACCGCACCCTCGGCCTGATGGGCGAACAGCGCGTCTTCGACCACGAGCGGGCCTTCCTGATCGCCAACGACCGCGTCGATCTGGCGCGCAAGATCGAATGGACGTCGCAGGAGCGTGGCGACGGCGCCGGTTACGATATCAAGAGCTACGCTCCCGACGGCCGCGAGCGCCTGATCGAGGTCAAGGCCACGCGCGGCGGCGCCACCACCGACTTCTTCCTGACCCGCACCGAGCGCGAGGTGTCACAGGAACGCCCCGAGGCGTGGTGCCTCTACCGCCTGCACGACCTGCCCGCCACGCCGGGCCTGTTCCAGCTCAAGCCCCCGCTGGAGGCCGCCGTGAACCTGAACCCGGAGACATGGCGGGCGCGGTTCTGACCGACGGGGGTCGTTCGAAGCGGATCAGATCATACTTTTCGGCGAACCATTCCACGAACGCGGCGGGGGTTTGGCCCTCGCGCCAGTGATCGGCCAGCTGCTGCTCGTCGATCCCCGCGTCGTCGATGCCGATGCTCCAGTCGCGGCGCATCAGCTGATCGACGGCGGCGGTCCACTGCGTCTTTTCCATGGGGAAGCCCTCCATCCGGAGCCATTTTCATCGCAATTTTCCCGTCTGCGCCAGCCCGCCGGTCACAGGTAAGCATCCATCCCTTCCACGGCCCATTAACCAAATCAGCGCTGGATTCGGCGACTGGCGTCCGAAAATGGCGCAAGCGATAGGAATTATATCCTCACACCAAGTGACTGGATACAGCATGGCCGACACGACAATCGAATGGACAGACGCCACATGGAACCCGGTCGCCGGGTGCGCCATCATCACGCCGGGCTGCACCAACTGCTACGCCATGCGGATGGCTGCCCGGCTGGAAGCCATGGGGCTGGACAAGTACACAGGCCTGACCCGCAAAAGCGGCGGCCGCTACGTCTGGACAGGTAAGATCACGCTCGATGAAGCGTCTCTCGCGGCGCCGCTGAAATGGCGGAAGCCACGCAAGATTTTCGTCAACTCCATGTCGGACCTGTTCCATCCTGACGTGCCGGTGGAGTTCATCGCCAAGGTGTGGGCCGTCATGGCCCAGACGCCCCAGCACACCTATCAGATACTCACCAAGCGGCCTGACCGCATGCGCGCGGTGCTGGACGACCTCGATGTGACGATCCTGCCTAATGTCTGGTTGGGAACGAGCGTCGAGGACGCGGCTGTTCTGTCGCGGCTTGACGACCTTCGTTCAACCCGCGCGATAGTCAGATTCATCTCGTTCGAACCGCTGATCGGCTCGGTCGCCGGTGCAGACCTCACTGACATTCACTGGGCGATCGTGGGCGGCGAGTCCGGCCCCCGCGCCCGTCCGATGGAGGAGCGCTGGGTCGATGAAATCCGCGTCCGCTGCCAGCTGGCTGGCACCGCCTTCTTTTTCAAGCAGTGGGGCGGACGAAACAAGAAGGCGGCAGGACGAACCTACCTCGGCCGGACATGGGATGAACTGCCCGCGTTGAGGACATGTCCCGCAAGCCGTTGAGCCAAACCCACAGCTGGTCCCGAACCGTTGGAGAGCGCAAAGAATAGAGAAAACTGGTGTATTCGCCCTCGGTCCATATACAATCTGAGAGGTTTAGGTACCCAAACGAATAGCTTCTGAAGTCGCTGCTGAACCCATAGTTCCACTGCAGCTTCGTCAGCGATTCGCTGATATGACGGCTGCTCCAAGGCATCCAGAAAACTGCCTTGTGGCGATTTCATATCGTACCATTCGGTTATCCAGTCGGACGTTCCGAACATTCTCGTCAAGCGACGGTCCTTATGACCATCAATCGATGAAGACCGTCGTGCTGCTTGGCGGAGAATCCCATTTATGTTTACTAGGTACCAGACGTCTATGGCTTTGGTTCTCTGAATTGACTCAAGCGTCGACCAGTCAACTGTTAGGCCATAGGGGTCTAGAAACATCACTGCCCGAGTCGATCTCCAGCGCTCGTTGGCAATTGCTAGCGGCAAGACGTCGTTGCAGTCTCCGCGTACAACGTCGATAAGTCGATCGGGATACTCTGTCCTTAATTCTTCGAGGGCTCGAACATGCCCTGCCTTCTTGTCGATAAAAGTCAGTCGATCAAATCGCGGCGTCGCATCTAGGGCAATTCGAGCGGAGCCTTGGCGTTGTTCTCGAAAAGCTTCGCGACTTTCTTCCCAAAAATTGCCGCTAAAAGAAGGGTGATCGATAGTGCGATGCCCCGTTCCGGCGAACGCATCGATGTACCAAAGCCGATTAAAATGCGGCCTGAGCGCTGTAGTATATGCCCTGAGGTACTTGGATATCGCGTCCAGTTTCAGGTCTGTGGACTGATTACCGAACACATGGTCAGTGCTCATAAGATGCGCCCCCGCGCTTCCATAGGTTGTGCACTATGCAAGCTCAGAAAGCCCAATGGTAGTCTAAAATCTGATCGTCACACGGCCCTTTTAACCGGGGACATACGCCGGTCCGATTTCGGGGTGGAGACGGCAGTCTCCCTCAATCATCATCCATCTTCAGCGCGGCGATGAACGCCTCCTGCGGGATCTCCACCTTGCCGAACTGGCGCATGCGCTTCTTGCCGGCCTTCTGCTTCTCCAGCAGCTTCTTCTTTCGGGTGGCGTCGCCGCCGTAGCACTTGCTGGTCACGTCCTTGCGCAGGGCGCGGACGGTCTCGCGGGCGATGATCTTGCCGCCGATGGCCGCCTGGATGGGGATGACGAACATGTGGGGCGGGATCAGCTCCTTCATCTTCTCCACCATGCCGCGGCCGCGGGTCTCGGCGCGGTTGCGGTGGACCAGCATGGACAGGGCGTCCACCGGCTCGGCGTTGACCAGGATGTTCATCTTGACCAGATCGCCGGGCTTGTAGCCCGACAGCTCGTAATCGAAGGAGGCGTAGCCCTTGGAGATGGATTTCAGCCGGTCGTAGAAGTCGAACACCACCTCGTTCAGGGGCAGCTCATAGACCACCAGGGCGCGGCTGCCGACGTAGCTCAGCTCCACCTGGCTGCCGCGGCGGTCCTGACACAGCTTGATGACCCCGCCCAGATATTCGTCCGGGGTCAGGATGGTGGCCTTGATCCACGGTTCGCTGATCTCGAGGATCTGCATCACGTCGGGCAGGTCGGCGGGGTTGTGCAGGTCGATCTCGGACCCGTCGCGCAGCTTGATCTTGTAGACCACGCTGGGGGCGGTGGCGATCAGGTCCAGATTGAACTCGCGCGACAGGCGCTCCTGAATGATCTCCAGATGCAGCAGGCCCAGGAAGCCGCAGCGGAAGCCGAAGCCCAGGGCGGCGCTGGACTCCATCTCGTAGGTGAAGCTGGCGTCGTTCAGGCGCAGGCGGCCGATGGCGGCGCGCAGGTCCTCGAAATCGGCGGCGTCCACGGGGAACAGGCCGCAGAACACCACCGACTGGACTTCCTTGAAGCCCTTCAGCGGGGTGGCGGTGGGGCGCTTTTCGTCGGTGATGGTGTCGCCCACGGCGGCGTGGGCCACTTCCTTGATCTGGGCGGTGATGAAGCCGACCTCGCCGGGGCCGAGGCTTTCGACCGGGGTGTTCTTGGGCAGGAAGACGCCGACCCGGTCCACCAGATGGGTCGAGCCGTTCTGCATGAAGGTGACGCGCTGGCCCGTGCGCAGGTGGCCGTCGAACACGCGCACCAGAAGGATGACGCCCAGGTACTGGTCGTACCAGGCGTCCACCAGCATGGCTTTCAGCGGGGCGTCCGGGTCGCCTTTCGGCGCGGGCAGGCGGGTGACGATGGCCTCCAGCACGTCCTCGATGCCGATGCCGGACTTGGCGCTGCACAGCACGGCGTCGGAGGCGTCGATGCCGATGACGTCCTCGATCTGTTCGCGCACGCGCTCGGGCTCGGCGGCGGGCAGGTCGATCTTGTTGAGGACCGGGACGATCTCGTGGTTGTTGTCGATGGCCTGATAGACATTGGCCAGGGTCTGGGCCTCCACGCCCTGGGACGCGTCCACCACGAGGATCGAGCCCTCGCAAGCGGCGAGGCTGCGGCTGACCTCATAGGCGAAGTCCACGTGGCCCGGCGTGTCCATCAGGTTCAGGACGTAATCCAGCCCGTCCTTCGCCTTGTAGGTCAGGCGCACGGTCTGGGCCTTGATGGTGATGCCCCGTTCCTGCTCGATCTCCATGTTGTCGAGCACCTGCTCGCGCATCTCCCGCACGGTCAGGCCCCCGGTCGCCTGGATCAGGCGGTCCGACAGCGTCGATTTCCCATGATCGATGTGCGCGACAATGCTGAAGTTTCGAATGCGTTCGAGAGGCGTCTGGCTCATCCCCGCGCCGGTATCACGCCCCGGGTGCAGCGCCAAGCGCGGCGCGGAGTCTCCCGCGGCGCGGCGCCTGGAACGCCCCGAGAATTAAGATGTCGTAATGCAGCCTAAGATCGTTTGAGGGGCGTGGCCAAACCGTCTAATCAGCCGGTCTGTCGGGCCGTGTGGGCTCCGGCCCTGCGCGCGCCCGCCTCCCCCTCGGTCCGCGCAGCCAGACGAAGGAATCATGGCGTGGCATACACGACCGCCGCCGGAACTGGCGACTGCCTCAAGAGAACCCTGCGGGGCGGCGTCGCCGCTCTCGGCGCCTGCGCCCTACTGGCTCTGGCCGCGTGCGGCGGCCATGGCGGTGAAGACGCGACAGCGGAAGCGGGCGGCGGGGCTTCGTCCCAGACCGTGACGGTGGCTACGGCAACCATGCAGGATCTGGCGCGCACCCTTACGGCTTCGGGTACTGTCAACGCTTGGGAAGAGGTGCCCGTGGGCGCCGAGACCGGCGGCCTGACCGCCACCGCCGTCTTTGTGGATGAGGGAGCCTATGTGAGTCAGGGCCAACCCCTGGTGCAACTGAATGACGCTCTTCTGCGCGCCCAGCTGGCCCAGCAGGAAGCGGCGGTGGCGTCGGCCGAGGCCAACGCCGAGCGCGAGAACGCGGAACTGGGCCGAGCCCGGGAGCTGCGGGAGCGAGGTTTCCTGGCCCAGGCGTCTCTGGACCTGGCCATATCTGAACAGCGCGCGGCGGACGCCCAACTGGCCTCAGCCCGTGCTGCCCTGTCGGAAACCCGGACCCGCCTGAACCAGAGCACCATTCGCGCCCCGGTGGCGGGCCTGGTGATAAGCCGCAGCGTCACACGCGGCCAGATCGTTCCGGCCGGGACCGAGTTGTTCCGTATTGTCCGCGATGGGCGTCTCGAACTGGACGCCCGGGTTCCTGAGACGGATCTGGGTGTGATCAGCGCTGGACAGAGTGCGGTGGTCACGTCCGATGGTGTGGGATCGGCGACTGGCCGGGTGCGCATTGTGACGCCGGAGGTGGATCCTCAGACCCGCCTTGGCGTGGCCCGCATCGCCCTGACTGGCAACACCGGTCTGCGTCCAGGAATGTTCGCGCGAGCGAGCATCGACGTGGGGGCTCAGCCTGCTGTCACCGTACCGACGCCGGCCGTTCTCTATCGCGAGAACCAACCCGGCGTGTTTGTCCTGGGCGCGGAGAACCGCGTGGCCTTCCAGCGGATCGATGTCTTGTCCCGCACCGAGGAGATGACGTCGGTGAGCGGCCTTGAGGAGGGTGCGCGCGTGGTGGTCGACGGGGCGGGATTCCTTGGCGACGGCGATCGCGTTTCGGTCGCCCGGCCAGAGGCGCCCGCTCCGACGGCGTCCGAGTAGGGCCGCGCCATGAACCAGATTTCCTCCTGGTCGATCAAAAATCCCATTCCCATCATCCTGCTGTTCGTCATCCTGACCCTGGCGGGCGTGATCAGCTTCATGTCGATGCGGATCAATAACAATCCGGATATCGATTTTCCGCTGGTCGCCGTTTCGGCGGCGCGGCCCGGCGCCGCGCCGGCGGAGATGGAGGTCCAGGTCACGCGACTGATCGAGGACTCCATCACCTCGCTTTCGGGGGTGCGCAGAATCTATTCCAGCGTGGGCGACGGATATTCTTCCACCACCATCGAATTCGAACTGGGCACGGACACCGAGCGCGCCACCAACGACGTGCGCAACGCCATGAGCGGCCTGCGGGGCGACCTGCCCCAGGACATGCAGGAACCCGCAGTCCAGCGCATCGACATCACCGGCGACGCCCTCATCACCTATGTGGTTCGCTCGCCCACCATGACGCCTGAGGAACTGAGCTGGTACGTGGACAATACGGTCAGCCGGACGCTCCTGGCCGTATCGGGCGTGGGCGAGGTCAATCGCCAAGGCGGGGTCGATCGTGAAGTCCGGGTCGAACTGGACCCTGATCGCCTGGCCTCTTACGGGGTCACGGCTGCGGCTGTCAGCCAGGCGCTGAACAACGTCAATTCGGACCTGCCGGGCGGACGCATCACCGTGGCCGGCTCAGAGCGTGCAATACGCACACTGGGGTCGGCCGGTTCTATCGAGGACCTGCGCCAGACGCTCATCCCACTGACCGGCGGCGGCGCCATTCGCCTGGGCGACCTGGGGCGTGTGACCGACAGCTGGACCGAGCCGCGCCGCATGGCGCGCTATAATGGCCAGGAAGCGGTGACCTTCAACTTCCTGCGCTCCCGCGATGCATCGGAAGTCCGAACCGCCGAGCGGGTTCGGGAGGTGGTGGCGCAGCTGGACGAGCAGAACCCTGACATCGTCATCGAGCAGATCAGCGCCGATGTCGAATACATTGAGGAAAGCTATCTGGCGTCCATCGAGGCGCTGTTGCTGGGCGCTGCCCTGGCGGTGGCGGTGGTGTTCGTGTTTCTGCGGGACTGGCGCGCAACGGTAATCGCGGCCACGGCCATGCCCATGTCGATCATTCCGACCATGGCCATACTGGAGTTGACCGGGCAGTCCCTGAACGGGGTCACCCTGCTGGCCCTGTCGCTGACCATCGGCATCCTTGTCGACGACGCAATCGTCGAGATCGAGAATATCGTCCGCCACATGCGAGGCGGCAAGAAACCCTATGAGGCCGCCATGGAGGCGGCGGACGAAATCGGCCTTGCAGTGGTGGCCACCACGGCCACCATCATCGCCGTGTTCGCGCCCACCGGCTTCATGCCTGGCATCGTGGGGCAGTTCTTCAAGGCGTTCGCAATCGCCGCCTGTGTCTCCGTAGGCTTCTCACTGCTGGTGGCGCGGACCCTGACCCCGTTGATGGCGGCTTACATGTTGAAGCGCGACGCCAATCATGTGGACAAGGATCCCTTCTGGATGAGGCGCTACATCCTCGCCCTTGCCTGGGTGTTGTCCAACCGCTGGAAGGCGTTTGGGATGGGAACAGGCCTGTTCATCGGCTCCCTGTTCCTGATCCCGTTGCTGCCGTTCGAATTCCAGCCGTCTGGTGATCGCTCGCGTGCCTCCTTCTCGGCCGAACTGCCGCCTGGAGCGACGCTCAGCCAGACTGACGCCGTGGTCCAGCGCATGACCCGCGATCTGCGGGAGCGGCCCGAGGTCACTTCAGTCTACGCCTCAATAGGAGGGTCTGAGCCCCGTCAGGCCTATATCTACGCCGACCTTGTCCAGCCCGGACGCAGAGGTATGACCCAGCAGGAGTTCGCCCGTGAAATGGTGGACCAGTGGGATGCCGTGGCCGGCGCCCGCATTGGTGCCGGCGTAGCCCAGCAGGGAGGCGGTCCAAGTGACGGGACCCGCTACACCTTCTCGATCCTCAGCGACGATGGCGAGGCGCTTCAGGCCGCCGCCCGCCAGATTGAGGCGGACATGCGCGGCGTTCCCGGCCTCGCCAATGTTGTGAACACTGCGGCAATCGCCCGGCCGGAAATCCTTGTCACCCCGCGTATCGATCAGGCCGCCATGATGGGGGTCTCCACGGGAGCCATCTCCCAGACCATACGGGTGGCGACCCTGGGCGACGTGGATCAGAATCTGCCTAAATACAATCTGGGCGACCGACAGATTCCGATCCGCCTGCTGCTGACGAGGGATGCGCGCCAGGACCTGTCGGTTCTGGAAACCCTTCAGGTTCCCACAAGTGCGGGAACAAGCGTGCCCCTGTCGTCGGTGGCCGACATCCGCTTCGGCGCCGGCCCGTCCCAGATTACGCGGCAGGACCGGGCGCGGGTGGCCACCATCACGGCGGAACTGGACGGCGTCAGAACAGGCGAGGCCGCACAGCGGGTGCAGCAACTGGACTCTGTGCGAAACTTGCCTCCCGGCGTACGCCAGACCCCGGCGGGCGACGCCGAGTTCATCCAGGAGATGCTGACCGGCTTCACCATCGCTTTCGCGACGGGCCTGCTCCTCATGTATGCAGTGCTGGTGTTGCTGTTCAAAAGCTTCGCCTATCCGATCACCATCATGACAGCCCTGCCGCTGGCCATCGCGGGCGCCTTTGTGGCCCTGCTGATCGCCGGCTCCAGCTTCTCGATCTCGTCGCTGATCGGCATCCTGATGCTGATGGGCATCGCAGCCAAGAACTCGATTCTACTGGTGGACTACATCATCATCGCCGAGGAACAGGGCCTCAGCCGGTATGACGCCATCATGGATTCGGCGCACAAGCGCGCGCGGCCGATCATCATGACCACCTTCGCCATGGGGGCGGGCATGCTGCCCGTGGCCATCGGCTGGGGCGCCGACGTGGAGTTCCGCTCGCCCATGGCCATCGCGGTGGTGGGCGGACTGATCTCGTCCACCTTCCTGTCGCTGCTGTACATCCCGGCGATCTTCACCATCGTGGACGATTTCTCGCGCTTCATCCGCCGGCGTCTTGGCCGCAAGCCCGAGGAAGAGGTTCCCCTGGAGCAGGAACAGCCGCTGCCGGCGGAGTAGGCGCCGACCCTCTACCGTCTCCATCGGAGAGCGATGGGAGGCTGCTCAGCCCTTTCTCAGGGCTGTGATCGTCCGGTTCGGGGCGATGTCCTCGGCGTCGGTGATCAGGTGGATCAGGGCGGGTTGGATCTTCGCCGCCGCCCGCGCCGCCGTCAGGGCCGAGGGAAAATCCTCGGTCCGGTCGCAGCGCACCCCGAAGGCGCCGAACGCCTCGGCGTATTTCACGAAGTCTGGGTTCTTCAGATCGGTGGCGATGACCCGGCCGGGGTAGTGGCCTTCCTGGTGCATGCGGATAGTGCCGTAGGTCCCGTTGTCCACCACCACGGTGATGATGTTCAGCCCATGCTGGACCGCTGTGGCCAGCTCCTGCGCCAGCATCATGAAGTCGCCGTCCCCGGCGATGCAGATGACCTCGCGGTCCGGATGCACGGCCTTGGCCCCGATGGCGGCGGGAAAGCCGTAACCCATGGCCCCCGAGGTGGGCGCCAACTGGGTGCGGCACGCCTTGTGCCGGTAGAAGCGATGCAGCCAGGCGGCGAAATTACCCGCCCCGTTGGTGACCACCGCGTCCGGCGGCAGGGCGTCGTTGAGGTGCGCCATGCACTCGCTCATGTTCACCGCGCCGGTGACGGGCACCGGGGTGGAGAACGCCTGATAGTCCGCGTGGCCCGTGGCGGCCTCGTCATGCCAAGTGCGGCCCGGATCGATGTCGGACAGGGCCAGGCCCGCCAGGGAATTGTCCGCAGCCGCCGACAGCAGGGTGGGCCAGACCCGGCCCAGCTCCTCGGGGCCGGGGTGGATGTGGATCAGCCGGTCGGCCAGACCCTCGCGCTCGAACAGGGTGTAGCCTTGGGTGGGGTTTTCGCCCAGCCGCGCGCCCACGGCGATGATCAGGTCCGCGCCCTTCGCCCGCGCCATCAGCTTCGGATTGCAGCCCAGACCCAGGTCGCCGACGTAGCAGGGGTGGTCGTTCTTTAGGATGTCCTTGCGGCGGAACGACAGGCTGACCGGCAGGCCGATGCGCTCGCACCACCCGGCCACGGCGTCCGACGCCTCCTGCGTCCAGCCCGAGCCGCCCAGCACCAGCAAGGGCCGTTCCGCTGTCGCCAGCTTCTCGCGCACCTGGGCCACGAAGGCGGGGGGAGGGGCCGAGCGGGCGGGCGTCACGGCGCGCACCGGGGCGGGGCCGCCGTCGTCATGCAAAATGTCCTCGGGCAGGGCCACGACCACCGGCCCCATGCGGCCCTGAAGGGCGGTGGCGAAGGCGCGCTCGACGATCTCGACGGTGCGGGCCGGCGTCTCGATCTCGGTGGCCCATTTGGCCAGCCCGCCGAACACCTCGCGGTAATCCACCTCCTGAAAGGCGCCGCGGCCCCGGTCGGTCAGGGCGATCTGGCCCACGAACAGGATCATGGGCGTGGAATCCTGATGGGCCGTATGCACGCCGATGGCGGCGTGGGTGGCGCCCGGCCCGCGCGTGACCATGCAGACGCCCGGCTTTCCGGTCAGCTTGCCATAGGCCTCGGCCATGTTGGCGGCTCCCGCCTCGTGGCGGCAGGTGACGACCCGGATCTGGTCCTTCACGTCGGCCAGGGCGTCCAGCACGGCCAGATAGCTTTCGCCGGGCACGCAGAACACGGTGTCGATGCCGTTCACGACGAGGGTCTCGACGAGGCGACGGGCGGCGGTGCCTTGCGGCTGGGAGCGGGTTTGCGTCATGGCCACCGTGACTAGCAGATCGCGCGCCACGGCGCCTATTCCGCTTGCGGAACCCACGGCGAAGCTGGACATTCCGGTATCGAATTTTCGTGGAGATATCCCATGCGCAAGATCGTCGTTCTCGCCATCGCCGCCCTCACCCTGACCGTGTCCGCCTGCAACACGGTGCGCGGCGTCGGCCAGGATCTGGAGGCCGCGGGCCAGGGGGTTCAGTGCACCGTTCAGGGCAGCTGCTGATCGCTCAGTAGCCCACGCCGGTCAGATACAGGCCGCAGGACGGCGCGACGGGCCCGCAGGCGGCGCGGTCCCGCGCGTCCAGCGCCTTGCGCACATCCTCGACCGTCCAGCGGCCGGCGCCCACCTCGGCCAGGGTGCCGGTCATGGAGCGCACCTGCCGGTGCAGGAACGAACGGGCGGCGAAGGTCAGGTGAACCTCCTCGCCCGTGCGGGTGACCCGCGCCTGGTCCAGAGTCTTCTCCGGCGACTTCGACTGGCAGTTCACATCGCGGAAGGTGGTGAAGTCGTGGTGGCCCACGAAGACCTGCGCCGCGGCATGCATGGCGTCCACGTCCAGCGGCTTCTTCACATGCCAGACCCGGCCCTTGTCGAGGGCGGGCGGGGCCGGGCGGTTGAGGATGCGGTACAGATAGCGCCGCTCGCGGGCCGAAAACCGGGCGTGCCACGCCTCGCCCCGGTCATCCAGCCCGCCGATCTCGCAGGCCAGCACAGACACCGGCGCCGCGATCATGTGGGCGTTGAGCGCATTCATGACGGTCTGGGCGGGCCAGTCCTTGTCCAGATCCGCATGGACCACCTGACCGGTGGCGTGGACGCCTGTGTCGGTGCGCCCGGCGGCCTGCAGCCGGATGGCCTGACCGCAGAACGACAGGATCGCCGCTTCCACCACCCCCTGGACCGTCGGCAGGTTGTCCTGGGCCTGATAGCCGTTGAAGACCGAGCCGTCGTACTCCAGCGTCAGGCGATAGCGCGGCATCAGGCCAGCACCGTCCCGGCAGGGATCGGGTAGCCGCGTACGAATTCATCGGGTCCTTGCGCGCCCCTGCCCTCGCGCTGGATGCGGGTCAGGCGCACCGCGCTGGTCCCGCAGGCGATCAGAAGCTGGTCGTCCAGAACCTGTCCGGCCGCGCTCGATCCATCCTCCACCCGCGACATCAGCGCCTTGATGCGCGTTCCGTCCGGCCCCTCGAACCAGGCTCCGGGGAAGGGGGACAGACCCCGGATGTGGCTATCGATTTCTGCGGCAGGACGGGACCAGTCGATGCGCGCCTCGGCGGGGGTGATCTTCTTCGCATAGGTGGGCTCGCCCGTCTGCTCGACCGGCGTCGCCCCGCCCCGCTCGATGGCCGCCAGAGCCCGGGGCCACAGCCCGGCGCCCACGTGGGCCATGCGGTCCGACAGGGTGGCGGCGGTGTCGTCGTCGCGGATGTCCATGACCTCGGACAGCAGGATCGGCCCCTCGTCCAGACCTTCGGACATGCGCATGATCTGCACGCCGGTCTGGCGGTCGCCGGCCATGATGGCCCTCTGGATTGGGGGGGGGAGGAAAAAAAAAGGAAAAAAAAAGACCCGCAAGGGGAA
>NZ_JBKBIB010000008.1:0-172180 GCF_046299535.1 Brevundimonas sp.
GGTTAAACGCCTGGTCCTGCCGCCGATCTCCACCCGCCGCGCGCCGGACGGAACCGCGAGTTCCAGCCCGTCCCATCCGGCCGCCACGCCGTCGACCAGCGTGCGCCCCGGCGCCGGGGCGTCCGACGGCCACGACAGGATGAAGCCGGCCGGGGGCGCCGCGTCTCCATCCAGCGTCAGGGTCCAGCCGGTCTGTGACGGCGTGAGGGCCCAGGTGATGGCGCCATACGGCGTGCGTAGATCACGGACTCCCACCCCCGCCGGATCGTCCAGCCAGCGGCCCGGCACGCCCGCCGCCAGCACCAGGGCCTCGCCCCGGTCGTGCACGAACAGGTCCAGCGCCGAGCGGATGTAGTCCGAACTGATCCAGGCGTGGGGCATGTCGCCGATGAAGCGCGGCTCGCGCTTGTCGCGCACCACCACCTCGGCCCAGCCGTTCCACGCCCGGGGCCGCACGTCCCCGAAGAAGAAGTCCAGCGCCGCCAGCGCCCGCTCCCGCTGGCCCAGCCGCACGAAGGCGCCGACGTTGCGCAGCTCGTAGGGGGTGTAGTCGTCCCAGTCGCGGCGGTTCTCGATCCGCTGCTCGAACTCGCTCCAGTAGCGCTCGAAGGTGCCGGCCAGCAGGACGGGGTCGAGCCGCGCCTGCTCACCGCCCGGCGACAGGCCGATGGTGGTGGAGGTGGGATCGAAGTCTCCCCGGTCCGCCGCCCCGGCGATGAAGTCGATGCCGTGATGCTCGGCCGTCGCGCGGATGGAGGCGTGCAGGTCCGCCGCGAACTCGTCCCGCGCCGCGGCGATGCGGGCCGCAGCCTCGGTCTCGCCCAGCGCCTCGGCGATGAACACCGCGTCCTTGTAGCCCAGCAGGCCCCAGAAATCGTCCCAGTAGGAATAGGCCGGCTGGTCCGAATAGCCCTCGTGGCTGATGGTGGGCGGCAACAGGCCGTACAGATGCCGCCGCTCCGGCGTCTGGTTCCGGGCCGTGCGCTCCGAGGCGCGCAGCTGGTCCATGTAGCCGATGGCGCCCTGCACCTGCGGCCACACCGACCGCAGCAGGTCGAGATCGCCGTTGTAGCGATACGTCTCGGCCGCCAGGAAGATGTACTCCCCATGGCTGTCGTTCTCGGGCACCGGGTCGGCGCCGCGCGCATCCACGCAGCACGGCACCTTGCCGTCGCTGAAGATGTAGGGGGTGAACCAGCGCAGATAGTCCGCCGACACATCGACCCAGCCCAGCCGGTTCAGCCCTTCGGCGATCATGGCCCCGTCGCGGATCCACGAGCGATTGTAGGATCGGGTGCCCGGCTTCAGGTTCGGCCCGTCCCGCGACATCAGGATGTGCGCCAGCGACGAGCGCATGACGTCGACGATGCGCTGGCCCTCGTCCGGCACGGTGATGTGGAACCGGTCCAGCTTCTCGCGCCAGACGGCGGCGGTGCGCTGCTCGACGCCGGCCAGCACCGCCTCGGGCGCGCCGGTCAGGGCGGGCAGGGCGCCTTCCAGCGGCGCGGCCCAGCCGACCACGCGGCGTTCGCCGGGCGCCAGGGTCACGCGCCATGTCATGGCGGCGGCGGCCAGGCCGGTATCGTCCTGAACCGAATGGGACGGCTCGCGGCCCGAGGCGATCAGGCTCTGCGGGTCCGATCCCGCATCGAAGGTCGAGGCCGTCACCGCGTCCGGCGCCGACAGGGGCGTCACGGCGAAGGCCTCGCCGAGGCGCAGGCGCCGTCCGTCCCAGTGGATGCGCTCGACGGGGCTTACCCCGCCCGGCGTGGACAGGAACTGCACCGGTCCGTTCACCTGCAGCGGCCGGGCGGCCAGCGCGAGAGTCAGGTCCAGCGTCCGGTTCGAGGTGTTGGTCAGCACATAGCGGCCATACAGGGCGGCCCGCTCCGGCTCGCCCTCGGCCATGGCGGTGACGTCCAGCGTCCAGTCCTCCGCCGCCCAGCGCACGGACGGAATGGGGAGGTCGTCGTCCCGCAGGCTCTGGGTCACGCCCACGTCGGCCCAGGTGACCAGCCGCCCGTTCTCCACCAGGAAGGGCTCCATCGACGGCCCGCCGCGGCCCAGCTCGATGGCGCCGTCCTCGCCCATCAGGCCGCTGTCGCCGCCGCCGTCCACGCCCACCAGGGTCCAGTAGGGTTGCTCGCCGTGGAAGCCGCGGGGATACAGGCCGCGCCGCGCCTCATCGGCCACCGCTGCGACGAAGGTGGTGGCGTCCTCGCCGAAGCTGAGGGGTTCGATCTCGATCTCGTTCAGGGCGTAGGCGTCGCCGGGGCCGTCCATCAGGTCCAGACGCAACCAGCGCGCGGCGGTCTCGGTCAGCATGATGGGGTCCGCCCCGCCGTTCCCCCCGGTCACCTCCCGCAGGCGGGTCCAGACCTGCCCGTCCGACGACGTCGACAGCGTGTAGCGGGTCGCCTGCTCGTCCTCGGCCCACCGCAGGGTCACGCCGCCGAACGCCCGCTCATAGCCCAGATCCAGCGTCAGGCTCTGGGCCCCGCCCGCCGCGCTGCGCCACGGGGTCTCGGGGTCGCCGTCCACCGCCTGTGCGGCGGCGAACACGCCGGCCTCGGAGGTGGCGGCGGCGAGGGGGCGGGGCGGCGACGACGGCTCTGGCGGCAGTTCGCGCAGGGTCAGTTGATCCACCTCGATGAAGCCCACGCCGCCTTCGCCCGCGGCGATGACGAACTCGATGCGCTCCGACCCGCGATAGACCGGGTCCGGGTTCGGCCCCCACGCCTTGACGATGTGACGGCGGCGGATGGTGACCAGGGTCCAGTCGTCGGGGGCCTCCCAGCGGGTGACCTGGCGCCAGTGCACATTGTCCACCGAGGCGTCGGTGAACTTGACCTCGAAGGTGTTGGCGGGTCCCGCGCCGCGCACCCAGAAGCTGATCTCGTAGTTGGCGGGCGGGTCGATGGTCAGGGGTCGTGCGGCGAAGGCGTAGCCCGACACATCGTTGAAGTCATAGTCCAGACGCAGGGCGCGCCCCTCGCGTCCCTCCACCTGACTGACCCTGGCGCTGATGTCGGTGGAGGCGTCCGCGCTCCAGACCGAGATGTCCTCGAAATCGTCCAGCACGATCTCCTGCGCCAGGGCGGCGGCGGGCAGGATCAGGACGAACAGGGCGATCAGCAGACGGGTCAGCATGGGTTACGCACTCACAAGGGATCAGCCCTTCACGCTGCCCGCGAGCATGCCGCGGATGTAGTAGCGTTGCAGGGCGAGGAAGAGGATCAGCACCGGCAGGACGGTGATGACCGATCCGGCCATCATCATCTCGATGTCCTGCACGTGCTCCCGCGACAGGGTCGCGAGGGCTACGGGCAGGGTGTAGTTCGACTGGTCGGTCAGGATGATCAGGGGCCACAGGAAGTCGTTCCAGGAGCCCACGAACACGAACAGGGCCAGAGTCACCAGAATGGGCTGCAGCGTCGGCAACACCACGCGGGTGAAGATCTGGCGCTCCGAGGCGCCGTCCACCCGCGCGGCTTCCAGCATCTCGTCGGGGATCGACAGGGCGTACTGGCGCACCAGAAACAGGCCGAAGATGGACGTCAGCCATGGCACCAGCGCCCCGGCGTAGGTGTTCACCAGACCCACCTGCTTGAGCATCAGGAACAGGGGCAGGGTGCCGATCTGGGCCGGGATCACCAGCGCGCCCACCAGCATCTGGAACAGCCGGTCGCGGCCGGTGAACCTCAGCTTGGCGAAGGCGTAGCCCGCCGGCACCGTGAACAGCAGGCACAGGCCCGTGGCCAGCCCGGCCAGCGCGAAGCTGTTCCACAGATACCGGCCCATGCCCTCGTTGGCGAACAGGTCGCGGTAGTGCTCGAAAGTGGGCCGGGACGGCAGCAGCGGCGGCGGGAAGGTCGCCGCCTCGCCCGCGCTCATGAACGAGACCGACACCATCCACGCCAGCGGGAACAGCACGATCAGGCCGATCAGGGCCACGGCGATGTTCAGCAGAATCTTGGGCAGGGCGTGCTTCATGTCTCGCTCCCCAGACGGCGCGAGACCCACAGCTGCACCAGGGTGATGGCGAAGATGCACAGGAACAGGATGAAGGCCACGGCGCTGGCGGAGCCCAGGTTCCACCATTTGAAGCCCTCTTCGTACATGAAGTAGAGCACCGTCACCGTGCTCTGGGCCGGCCCGCCCTGGGTCATCACATAGGGCTCTGCGAACAGCTGGAAGAAGGTGGCCACCGAGATGATGCTGACCAGCAGGACGGTCGGCGCGATGGCCGGCAGGGTCACGTGGCGGAACTGCTTGACCGGCCCGGCGCCGTCGATGCGGGCGGCTTCGTACAGCTCCTCCGGCACGGTCTGCAGCACGGCCAGGAAGATCAGCATGGAGTAGCCGAACAGCTTCCACACCGCGAAGATCAGGATGGCGGGGATGGCCGTTTCGGGCTGGCCCAGCCAGTCCACCGGCGGAATGCCGAACCCGTCCAGCACCCAGTTGATGACGCCGTAGCGGGTGTGCAGGAGGTAGCGCCACACCACCGCCGTGGCCACCAGGGTGGTCACATAGGGGGCGAAGAACGCGACCCGCCAGATGGGCCGCCACTTCACCATCTTCGAGTTCAGCAGCACCGCCGCCAGCAGCGAGGCGACGATGGTGGCCGGCACGCCCAGAACGGCGAACCAGGCGGTGTTGCGCATGGCTGTCCAGAACAGCGGATTGCCCAGCAGGCCCACGTAGTTGTCCAGCCCCACGAAGCGCATGTTGCGGATGTCAGCGAGGGCGTAGATGTCGAAATCGGTCAGGCTCAGCAGCAGGGCGCCGAACACCGGAATGACCAGAAACAGGCCCACCGCCGCCAGCGCGGGCGAGACGAAGCCCCAGGCCGCCCGTTCAGTCCGCGCCGCGCTCATACCGCCCGCCCCTGATCCAGCATCCAGCGCCGCTTCTCCAGCAGCCGGTCGGCGCGCCGGTCGATTTCCACGCCGGCCGTTTCAGGCGTGTATTCGCCGCGCACCATGCGCTCGGCCACCACCTGCATCTCGGTGACCACCCGCTCCCATTCCGGAGCCTTGGGCACGGGCACGGCGCGCTCCAGTTGACCCTCGAACGGCGCCAGCTTGTCGTCGCCGCGAATGCCCGCCACGTCCCAGGCGTCCACCTTGGCGGGCAGGTTGCCGGTCAGGGCGTTGAAGCGCGCCTGGGTGTCCACCTGCGACAAATACCGCACCAGCCGCCAGGCGGCCTCCTTGCGGGGCGAGCTGTCGAACACGATCAGGCTGGAGCCCCCCGGCGCCGAGGCGCCCGGCCCGTCCGGCCCCGGCACGCCGACGGTGGCCCAATTCGCCTGCATGGCGTCGGACAGGCGACGGCGGAAATCGCCCACGCTCCAGGGACCGGAGAAATAGAAACTGAAGAAACCGCGGCTGAACTCGTCCCAGACGTTGGAGATCTGCGTCGCCGACATGGTGGGCGCCAGACCCTCGTCGAACAGGCTCTTGTAGAAGGCCAGGGCCGAGACAAAGGCGGGGCTGGAGAAATTGCCCCGGCTGTCATTGTCGCGCAGCAGGGGCTCGCCGGTCTGCAGCCCGAAGGTCAGCAGCTGCTCGAACTCGTTCACCGGCATGAGGATGGCGTAGTTTCCGTCGCCGGCCGTGCGCTTCACGGCGTGCATGGCGCGCTTCCAGCCGGTCCAGTCCCGGGGCACGGCGTCATAGCCGGCGCGGGACAGAAGATCGGTGCGATAGAACACCAGCCGGGTGTCCACATACCAGGGCGCGCCCATCAGCCGACCACCGACGCGGTTGGTCTCCATGACGCTGTCGAAGCCGCCGGCCACGATGTCGTCGGCGTCGGCCGGCACCGGCGTGGCCGCGCCGATAGCGGTCATCTCGGCGATCCAGGTGTTGCCCACCTGGCTCACGTCCGGCAGGGAGTCCCCGGCATAGGCCGTCAGCAGCTTCTCGTGCGCGGCGGTCCAGGGCAGGGCCTGCACCGTCACCCGGACGTCCGGGTTCAGACGGTGGAATTCCTCCAGCAGGGCGGGGGTCGCCGCCCCCTCGTTGCCCATGGCCCACAGGCTCAGGCGCGTGACCCCGTCGTCCGGCCGCGCGCAGGCCCCCGCCGACGCGGCCAGACCCCCGGCCATCAGGCCGAGCGCCGCGCGTCGATGGAGGCCGGACCCGGTCATGCGCTCAGCCATCCTCCGGTGAACCCTGCCCGCTGGAGTCCCCGGCGCAGGTGCGGGTCGGTGCGCATCAGGCGCCAGACCAGATCGGACCTGTGGTTCTCGATCATGATGACGATGGGGCCCTGATCGATGCCCAGATACTCGTCCGCCACCCAGCCCCGCTCGGGGTCGACCGAGCCGTGAAGCAGGCGGTTCCCGCCCGTGTCGGTCAGGCTGGGGTTGAAGGCGTCAAGGAAGCCGTAGTCGGTGTAGATTTCGGGATAGCGCGCCTTGATGGCCTTGACGCAGGGGATGACGATTTCCGGCGCGAAGGCGATGGAGGCCGCCGCCGCTGTCGGGGCGATGGTGCCGTCGTCGCGCTCGCCCGGCCCGCGCGCGGAATAGCTGAAGAACTCTCGTTCGCTCCCGCGGATGTTCAGGAAGAAGTCCCCCGGTCCGTCACAGGCGGTCAGGCCCCAGACCTCGTCTGAATAGCCGGCCCAGCCGCCCGGATTCTCCCGCGCGTAGGCCTGCTGGGCGTAGGCGGCGCGCCGGCTGTTCTCGAAATAATCGAAGCCCTTCTCGCGCATGTACGGGTCAAGGATGCCGCGGAAATCCACCCACTTGTGGCTGTACTGGTGCCCGAACATGGGCGCGAAATGCAGGTGCGGCTGGCCCCAGCGGTCCGTCCAGCTGAGGGTGTCGTAGGTGGAACACCAGGTGGTCCAGGCTTCGGGGCCGACCGGATGGGTCGGGCTGCCAAGGGCCATCAGGATCACCAGCATGGCCTCGTTGTAGCCTTCCCACCGGTGCTCGATGAAGCCGGTCTCCGGATGCCAACCCATGGTGATGTAGGCGTCGCCGTAGGGCTGGGCCCAGGGCCATTCCACCCGCGCATAGACGGCCTCGGCCAACTGCCGGATCTCGGCTTCGTCGGGGTGGTCCTGATCGAAATAGCGGGCGGCGAACAGCATGCCGGCCACAAGCAGGGCCGTGTCCACGGTGGACAGCTCGGTGGTCCCGAAGCGGTGGCCGGTGTCCATCTCCAGGAAGTGGTAGAAGAAGCCCTTGTAGCCGGTGACGCCGCGCGCCTCGGGCCCCTGCGGCGCGTTGTAGAAGAAGCGCATGGTGTTCAGGGTCCGCTCGCGCCCCTGCTCGCGGGTGATCCAGCCGTTCTCGATGCCGATGGGCCAGCAGGTCAGGGCGTCGCCCACCGCGGCCACGGAGCAGAAGCTGAGGCTGGGCGCCCGGTCCGGGGTCAGGCCCGTGTCGTGGGGCGTGACGTCCCAGAACCAGCGGAAGGTGCGCTCCTGGAGTTCGGCGATCTCGGGATCGAGCCGGCCCGGCGCGGCGCCCGTGGCGCAGGCGCCCAGGGACGCCAAGGAGAGGCCGGCGGCGGCGGCGCATGAGGTCAGAAGAAAACGACGGCGGTCCATGGGGGAACCTCCCTACGCAATACTGTAACAAAAAAATCGGCCGCCCCCGGGGAGATTTGGGAGCGGCCGAGGCTCAGGAGAAAACCGTCACCAGCGGTAGCGCATGCCCACCTGGAAGCTGCGGGTGGGCAGCGACACGCTGTTCGGACGCCCGTATTCCGGCGAGTTGAAGTCCTGGTTGAAGCCCGAGTAGTTGCGGAAGCCGAATACGTTGATGGCGTCCACGTAGATCTGGGCCTGGTGGCCTTCGAACAGGTCGAAGTTCTTGGTCAGGCGCAGGTCCAGCTGGCGGTAGGCCCAAGCGTCCGGAATGATGAAGCTGAACTTCTCCGGACGGCCCTCGTTCCAGCAGATGTTGGGGCCGCCGGCCGGCGCGTCGGGGCAGTTGAAGATGGTGTAGGGCCGGCCCGATCCCAGCGTCAGGAAACCGGACAGCTGGAAATCCCAGGGCAGATCCACCAGGCCGCTGGCCGTGACCCGGTGCCGCTCGTCCGTGGGCGAGTAGAACGTCGGGGTAGTGTCGATCCAGTTGTAGTCGAAATCAAAATTGCCCAGGCCCTGATCGCGGCTGCCGTTCTGGGTGGCTTCTGACAGGGTGTAGTTGATCTGGAAGCCCCAGCCGTCGGTCCGGTTGTAGGGTTTCTCGGCCTGCAGGTGCAGGGCCGCATATTCCCGCTCGCGGTCATGGTTGGAGATGAAGATCAGATTGCGGAACTCGGGGAAGCCCACCGAGGCCGGCGTGGGGCCGCCGAAGCGGTTGCCGTCCGTGGCCGGGTTCCCGATGTACCATGAGAACTCGTTATCTGTGAACGCATACGCCAGGGTGGCCGACAGTTGCCAGTCGTTCCATTGCTGGCGAACACCCAGATTGAACTGGTCGGTACGCGGCGGCGGGGCGTCGTTTCGGATCAGGAACACCTCGCCGGCGCCGGGGGTGGCCGCCAGCAGCGGGTCCAGTCCTTCGGGCGTCAGATAGCTGGGATCCCACGCGACCGTGCCCGGCCGGGAGCCGTCGGCGGAGAACTGGATTTCAGTGATGAACTGGGTCGGCTTGAACCGCTCGTCGAACGGGAAGTTGAAACCGATGCGATCATAGTACCGCCCGGCGCCGCCGAAGATCACCGTGCTTTGATCGCCTAAGACATCAAAGGAAAACCCGATGCGTGGCTGGAAGGCCTTGGCGAAGGCATCGCGGCTTCCATCGGTGACATAATCGGCCGGGTTGAAGTACGTCGGGAAGCTGTAGTCGGGCAAGGCCTCCATGGCGGCCAGCATGTCCCGGATATTCTGGGGCGTGGTGTAGTCGTTGTTGACGGCGTTGTCCTCGTAGTCCCAGCGCAAGCCGAGGTTCAGTTCCAGACGCTCAGTGATGCGCCAGTCGTCCTGGATGTAGAGGCCGATGACCCGGTTCGACAAATCTGCAGGCGGCACCGCCGATCCGAAGGTCACCCTCACGGGGATGGCGTCCGAGCCATTGATCTCCGGGCGTCCTTCTATGTCGAAAAGAAACTGCGGGTTCCGGCCGAACTCCTTGTTCACGAAGTAGCTCTGGTCCGAGTACTTGAGGCCCATCTTTATGGTGTGTTCGCCATTCCACTCGATATTGGTGAACGTCAGGTCATTGCGGAATGTGATGCTTTCCTGCTCGGACGTCTGATCGTCACTGCGGCCGCCCAGAAAGAAGACAGTCGCTTCGCGCGAATTGACGTCAAACTGAAACCCGGGTGCGGTTTCGCTCGAATCCCGGAAGATCACGTACTCCTGTCCGAACGTGTCGAAATTCAGTGACGTCGGATTGTAGGTGTAGCTGAAATAATCCAGCGACATTTCATTGAGGAAGTTGTCGCCCTGATACTGATGCCGGAGCACGAGCGACCGGGTGTCGCTGTTGATCTGTCTGGCGCGTTCGGGGCCATTCTGCCCGCCCACGTCGCGGATGTCAGATTCTTCGCGCCATGTCCCGGTGAGTTCAATGCGGTTGCGGTCGTTGACCTGCCAGCTCAGCTTGCCAAAGAACAGGTCCTGTTCGAAGGGCGTGGCGAAGTTGCCGATCTGGTCGGCGAACCGGTCCGCATACTCCGGCCGCGTGATGAAGGTCTGGGCCGAACGCATCTCATCCTTGCGCTCATAGGACGCCAGGAAATGCAGGCGATCCCGGATGATCGGACCGGACAGGACGAAGCCATACTGTTCGCGGGTCAGTTCAGGCTGTTCCGCGCCGCGCAGCTCCGAGAAATAGTCCTGCTGGATCCAGTTCTCATTTTGATATGTGGCGAACACCTCCCCTTCGAACTCATTGGAGCCCGACCGGGTTACGGCGGTGATGATGGCCGAACCAGCCTGTTCATACTCGGCCTTGAAGTTCTGCGAGACGACGCGGAATTCCTGCACGGCGCCTTGCGGGAACGGATTGCCGCGGCTGTCGTCCTGACCGGCCACACCGCCGTCGACGATGGTGGATTTCTGGTTCTGGCCGTCGATGAAGACATTGATGGCGGAAGCGGGTTGGCCGCCGGCCGTGATGGTGCGCTCGGTCTCGCCTTCGGTTACGCGTACGCCGGGGGCCAGAGCCGCGAAGTTCAGGAAGTTGCGGCTGATCTGCGGGAGGGTATCGATCTGGGTCCGGCTGACGTTGGTGGCCACCTCGGAGGTGCGTGTATCAGCAAGCTGGCGAGCGACGATGATGACTTCGGCCACTTCCGTCGCACCCGGAGCAGCCTCGGCAACCGATCCGGTCGCGCTGGCCACGTCCACGTCCAGCGTGCCGGTCTGGCCTACGCCGATGCTGACGCTTTCGGTCGTGCTCTGGCCATCGGCCGTGGTTACCGTAACGGTGTAGGAGCCAGGACGCAGGCCCGACAGCACGTAGTTGCCAGCTGCGTTGGCTGTGGTTCTGGAGACGTAACCCGAGGCATTGTCACGCGCGATGATCTGGGCGCCGGCCTCCGCCTGGCCCTGGTCGCTGACATTGCCGCGAATGGTCGAGGTGGCGGTCTGCGCCATGGCGCCGCCCGCGAGCAGCAGTGAGGCCGCCAGGGCGGCGGCCGAGACGCCCATCAGGCCTCGGTGACGCTTGGTGTTCCGGATCATGATCTTAACCTCCCTGAGCGGGCACGGCCTTGACGCCGCATTCCCCGCTGTTGCTGCTGCTGGACTCGCGCACGACCAGTTCGGGTCGCACGATCTCGTGGGCCGGAGACGACTCTCCAGCGTCGCCGATGATGCTCACCAGTCGCTCCAGAGCGCGGCGGCCGGTTCCGGCGATGTCAATTCTCATGGTGGTCAGGGCGGGCCGCACCAGCGATGAAATCGGCACGTCGTCGAACCCGCCGACGGCCACGTCCTGCGGGCAGCGCAGCCCCGCTTCCTGGAGCGCCATGAGCACGCCGAGCGCCATCATGTCATTTCCCGCGAAAACGGCGTCAGGACGAGGGGTCATGGCCGCGATCGCGGCGCCGGCGCGATACCCGGATGCCTGATGGAAATCGCCGTCCAGCACCACGGGCTCGATTCCGGCCTCGGTCATGGCGGCCAGGTATCCGGTGCGCCGCGCCTCGGCCTCGAGGTTGCCGCCGGGACCGGCCACATGCGCTACGCGCCCGCGACCCTGGTCCAGCAGGTGACGGGTCATGGCCCGGGCGCCGCCATGATTGTCCACGGTGATGGACGGACGCTCCGCATCCCGCGCCCCGCCGTTCATCAGCAGCACGGGCAGCGACTTCGGCAGGCTGGCGGCCAGGGCCGCCGCGTCAAGATGGGGGGACAGGATGATCAGCCCGTCCACGCGTCCGCGCATGGACTTGATGGCGAAGGACGCCTCATCGGCGTCATCGTGGGAACTCGAGACGATCAGGTGCAGTCGCTTCTCGCGCGCGGCCAGATCCAGGCCCCTGATCAACTCCGAGAAGAACTCGCCGAACAGGTCCGGCAGGATCACCCCCACGGTGTCGGTGCGGCGGGTGATGAGGCTGCGGGCGCCGGAATGGGGGACGTAGGACAGGGCGTTGACCGCCTCGGTGACGCGACTGCGGGTATCCTCGGCGACCACGCCCTGGTCGTTCAGCACCCGTGACACCGAAGCCACGGATACGCCGGCGCGGGCGGCCACGTCCTTGATGGTCGCGGGCTTCACGGGCGCGACCCAAAGGCTGATTTGAGGGCTTTCGCCGTCATCCTGCTGCCGTCTCCCTGGCGTCTCGTTGAACCGTCCCGGCGGCCTTGACGGCGGTCCGGCGTTCAGCGTGTAATCGTTTACATGACACAGCCGTAATCGTTTAGGCAAGCGTTTGTCGAACGCCCGCACGTGAACGAACCGGCCACAGGGCAAGGGCAGGAAGACTCGCATGAACAGAAGCTACGAATTTCCCGAGGGTTTCCTGTGGGGCGCCGCCACCGCGGCCTATCAGATCGAAGGCTCGTCCATGGCCGACGGCGCCGGCGAGTCCATCTGGGACCGTTTCGTTCACACGCCCGGCATGATGAAGGACGGCGACACGGGTGAGGTGGCCTGCGACCACTACAACCGATGGCGCGAGGACATCGCCCTGATGACGCGTCTGAATCTGCAGGCCTATCGCTTCAGCGTCTCATGGAGCCGGGTGATGCCCGAGGGCCGAGGGCGCATCAACGAAGCGGGCCTGGACTTCTATGACCGGCTGGTGGACGGCCTGCTGGAGGCGGGGATCGAGCCGCTTTGCACCCTGTATCATTGGGACCTGCCCGCCGCCCTGGATGATCGCGGCGGCTGGCTGAACCCGGACATGGCCGACTGGTTCGCCGACTACGGCCAGGTCCTGTTCGAAAAGTTCAGGGGCCGCATAAAGACCTGGGGCACCATCAACGAGCCCTGGGTGATCGTGGACGGCGGCTATCTGCACGGCGCGCTGGCCCCGGGCCACCGCTCGGCCTTCGAGGCGGTCATCGCGGGCCATAACGTGCTGCGCGCCCACGGCGCCGCCGTGCGCCGTTTCCGCGAGGCGGGCGAGGGCCGGATCGGCATCGTCCTGAACATCGAGCCGAAATATCCGGCGAGCGACAGGCCGGAGGACGAGGCCGCCCGCCGCCGCGCCGAGGCCCAGATGAACCGCTGGTTCCTCGATCCCCTGATGGGGCGCGGCTATCCCGAGGAACTGAAGGACGTCTATGGCCGCGCCTGGCGCGAGTTCCCCCGGGAAGACTTCGACCTGATCGCCACGCCCACCGACTGGATGGGCCTGAACTGGTACACGCGCGCCGTGCCCGAGAACGATCCCTCCGCATGGCCCGTCCGTGCGCGGCCGGTGAAACAGGTCCGGCACGCCCACACGGAGACCGGATGGGAGGTCTATCCTCCCGCCCTGACCGACACCCTGGTCTGGCTGCACGAGCAGACGAACGGGCTGCCGCTGATGATCACCGAGAACGGCTCGGCCTGGTACGACCCGCCCCACGCCATCGACGGCCGCATCCACGATCCCATGCGGGTCGAGTATCTGAAAAACCACCTCAAGGCCGCCCATGACGCCATCGGCAAGGGCGTCAACCTGACCGGCTACATGGCCTGGTCGCTGCTGGACAACCTGGAATGGTCGCTGGGCTTCTCCAAGCGGTTCGGCATCACCCACGTGAACTACCAGACCCAGGAGCGGACCATAAAAGACTCAGGCCTGCTCTACGCCGAGATCATCCAGACCAACGGCAAGGTGCTGGATACGCTCTAGGCCTGGGTCAGGTCGCCCGCGCCCGTCTGGCTCCGCGCCACAGTGAAGCGCGCCGCATCGCGCACCTCGAAGGGCTTGGCCAGGATGGTCGACACCGCCTTCAGTTCGGCGGTGGCCTGATCGCGGGTCAGGGTCAGCAAAACGAAGCCCTTGGAGGACTGGTCGCAGAACACGACCTCCTCATTGGTCTGGGCCAGGGCCGGGCCCAGCGGCAGACCGGGGACCGCGTCGCCCACCGACGGGCTTGAGATGGCGCTGGTGCCGAACTCGACGCCGCGGCGTTCCCCGCCCGCATCCTTCAGCTCGTTGACCCAGAAGGCGTGACTGTCGCCGGCCAGGACGATGGGCGACACCCCCGCCTCGGCGAAGGCGGCGTACAGGCGCTCGCGCTCGGCGGGATAGCCGTCCCAGCTGTCCAGATTGAACGGCAAACCGAAGCGGAACAGCTGGATCGACTGCTGCACCTGGGCCCGGATGTCGTCCGGAAGTTGCGCCAGCAGACCCTCGATCATGGCCGGCGGCAGGGTGTCGGCGATATTGGGCCCGGCCACCCGGGCCATGACCACCTGGTTGCCTATGATCTGCCAGGGACGACCCGCCACACGGGACGCCTCCAGCTCGCCCTTCAGCCAGGCGATCTGGTCGTCGCCCATCAGAGCGCGCGCCGGGTCATTGCGGATGGCCTCGAACCCGGCCACGTCGGGGATCGGATTGCCCGCTGCGTCCGTGGTCATGGGCAGGTGGGTGGCGTAGCCGATGGGCTCGTCCCGCGCGGTCAGGCGGGTCTCGACCATTATCAGGGTCGCCAGGTCGCCGAAGTGGAAGGTGCGGTTGATCGCCTCCATCGACAGGCCGCCCTGCGGCTCGCGAATGGGCATCCATTCGTAATAGGCGCGCAGGGCCGCGGCCTTGCGCGCGCCGTAGTCGCCCTCGTCGCGAGGCTGGTGGTTCTGGGCGCCCTCGGTCCAGCTGTCGTTGGCGACCTCGTGGTCGTCCCAGACGCAGATGAAGGGCGCGCGCGCATGGGCGGCCTGCAGGTCGGCGTCGGTCTTGTACTGGGCGTGACGGCGGCGATAGTCGTCCAGGCTGACGATCTCGTGGGCCGGGTCGGGGACGCGGTTCAGCGCCGCCCCGGTGGCCATGCCGTAGTCGTCCGCCTCGGCGCCGTACTCATAGATGTAGTCGCCCAGGTGCACGACCGCGTCCAGGCGCTCCAGCCCGGCCATGGCCTCATAGGCGTTGAACAGGCCGCCGGGGTGCAGCTGGCACGACGCCACGGCCAGCACCACGTCCCCGGTTCCGCCCGCGGGCAGGGTGCGGGTGCGGCCCTCGGGCGAACGCACATCGCCCACCGCGAAGTCGAAGCGGTAGTCGGCGTCGGGCTGAAGACCGCCCACATCGACCTTGACCGTGTGGTCGCGCTCCGGGCCGGTCTCGACCACGCCGGAGGCGACGACCGTGTCGCCGTCCAGCGGCCGGATGCGCCAGTCCACCGAGACCGCCCCATCGGTGCGGTCCGGGCTCACCCGGGTCCACAGGATCACCCGGTCGCCCAGCGGATCGCCCGAGGCGACGCCGTGGCGGAATTCGACCGCCGCGGCGGCCTGGCGGGCCTGGGCGGAGGCGGCGGGGGCGGCGGCCCCCGCTCCGATCAGGCCCAGAACGCGGCGACGGTCGATGCGCATGACAGCGGCTCCTAGTAACGCAGGCTCAGGTTGACGCCCCAGGTGCGGGGACGGCCGGGGATGAAGGTGGGCATGCCGATGCCGTCGCCGGTGTTGCCGGCGTCCTTGATGAACTGCTCGTCGAACAGGTTGTCGCCGAACACCTCCACGCCCCAGTTGGCGCTGTCGGGCGCGTAGCGCAGGCGCAGGCTGGCCAGGCCATAGCTGTCCTGCAGTTCGTCCTGGATCAGATCGGGCACGAGATTGTTCGCCTGCAGGGCCGGAAGGTCGTTGTCGTCGTCGAAGAAGACCTGCGACTGCCAGGTGTAGCTGGGCTGGATCTCGAAGGCGCCGGCGCCCGCCCGCACCCGCCACACCGCGCCCACCGACGCCATATGGTCCGGCGACAGACGGAAGCGGTTGCCCTCATAGATGCCGTTGCCGAAGCGGGAGTGATTGAAGCCGTAGGTGGCGAACAGGTCCAGATCCGGCGTGGCGGCGTAGAAGATCTGGCCCTCGAAACCGTAGGACTCCGCTTCGCCCGCGTTGGTGACGAAGAACTGGGTGCCCTCCTGCACGGTGGTCTGGAAGTTTTGGTAGTCGTAGAAATAGACCGCGCCGTCCAGGCGCAGACGCCGATCCATCAGCACGGTCTTGGCGCCGATCTCGAAGCTGTCCACCGTCTCGGCCTCGATCACATTGAAGGTGGGTGCGCCCTGGGGGGCCGAAGGCGGGCTGACCGACAGCACCTCGGGGCGACGGCCCCGGGCGTAGTTGGCGTAGACGTTGACGTTGTCCGACACCGCATAGCGGGCGGTCAGGCGCCAGGTGAAGCCCTCGTCCTCATGATCCTGGGTGATCATGTCGCCGTTGTTGGCGGTCGGTTGGGCGGTCAGGGCGAACAGGGGCAGGCCGGGCAGGGTGGCGAAGCCCGGCGTGGCCAGGGCGCCGATCAGACCCGTCAACTGGCCGTTCAGGGCTGCGGCCTGGGCCAGGGCCTCGGGCGTGCCGACGGCGATCAGTTGCTGGATCTGGGTTGCGATGCCCTGCGCCCCCAGGATGCCGCCCAGGGTCGAGCGGCCGTTGTCCACCTGGGACGCATAGCCCGTGGTCTTGTCGTCGCGAGTGTAGCGAACGCCGGCCGACAGCTCCAGCCGGTCGGTAGCCTGGAACGTCATGTCGGCGAACACATCCCAGGACGTGAGCTCGGACGCATTGGTGGGCGTCTCGATGTGCACAGGCTTGAGGTTCGCGGCGATGGCGGGCGCCAGGGCGCCGGCGCCCAGCGGCGTCAGCAACTGGCCCAGGATCAGCTGGGACAGGCCCGGATAGGCCGCCGCCGGCAGCGTTCCGCCGCCCAGTCCGCCGTCGAGGAAGCCCGACAGCTGGGCCAGGGCCATGCGCTCGTCGAACTGTGTGGGCGTGCGCTGGTAGCCTTCCTCATGGAAGTAGCCGGCGCCGACAAAGCCCGTCACGCGAGGACCGGCCTGGAAGTTCAGGCGCAACTCCTGGCTGAACTGCTCGCCGTAGGCTTCCTCGGCGGCGGTGAGGATGGGCAGGGATACGCCGTCGGCGTCGAAGGTTTCGTAGGAGTCGAACTCGCGGTAGGCCGTGATGCTGTTCAGGGTCAGCGAGGGCGAGAGCTCCCAGGCCATCAGTCCGGTCACGCCCCAGACGTCGCGATCCAGCCCCAGGGACTTGCCGCCGTCGAAGTCCGCGCCCGGCGTCAGGGCCGCGCCCGCCCACGGATCAATCGGGCCCAGCGGGGCGCCGGTCACGGGATCGGCGGGGGCGTAGGCCATGGAGGTGAACGGCGTGCCCGACGCGCGATCGGTCTGATAGTTGGCGATGACGTCGATGCTGAACCCGGGCGTCGGTTCAAACGCGCCGGACAGGCGGAACGCCTCGGTGTCGATGCTGTTGTAGTCCTGACCGCCCAGCAGATTCTCCACATAGCCGTCACGGCTCTTCAGGCGCGTGGCGAATCGGATGGCGGAGGTCTCGCCCAGCGGCACGTTGATCATGCCTTCGGCCAGACGATAGCCCAGGTCGCCGACCCCGACGCGGGCCTCGGCGTCGAACATGCCCGGTTCGGCCCGGCGCTGGACAATGTTCACCGCGCCGATCAGGGCGCCGCGTCCGTACAGGGTCGACTGCGGACCCTTGGCGATTTCCATGCGCTCGATGTCGAACAGTTCCACGTAGGAGCCGCGCGACTTCGAGATGGACACACCGTCCTGATAGACCGACACGCGCGGTTCGGCGGTGGCGGCGCCGGAGTCAGAGGTGATGCCGCGCATCACGAAGCCGGGGTTGTTGGGCGACTGGTTCTGCACCAGGAAGCCGGGAACGAAAGCCGAGAGTTCCTCGAACTCCTGAACCCCCAGATCGCGCAGGAAGTCGCCGTTGTA
This sequence comes from Brevundimonas sp., assembly GCF_046299535.1. Classification (GTDB taxonomy): domain Bacteria; phylum Pseudomonadota; class Alphaproteobacteria; order Caulobacterales; family Caulobacteraceae; genus Brevundimonas. The sequence continues at coordinate 17,347 of NZ_JBKBIB010000008.1, forward strand.
CGCGGTCAGGGCGAAAGGCACCTCGATGGGGTCCTGGGCGCGCAACTGGGCGGTGACGATGATTTCCTCGACCTGGGTGGCTTCCTGGGCCTGGACGGCTCCGGCGCCGAGCGCGCAGGCGGCCGCCGCGCTCATGAGACCGATGCGATAGGATGTGGTGCGCGACATGACGGTTTCCCCAAATGGTTCGAGACCCCTAATCACCGTTCATGTAGCTCGCGCGACAACTCGACCACGGAAACGTGACGCTTGATCCGGGGCGGCTGAAATACCGGATCAGCGGCGCCCGCGCCACAGCCCGCAGGCCCGTGACGGCAAAACTTGGTTGCGCCCTGCGGCGTCATCGTTTCACTCTGCGCAAACACAGGGAGGCGATGCATGACAGACCCCAGTCGCGCCGAGATCCGCCGGGCCGAGCACAGGGCCTACTGGAAAAAGAACCTGACCCTGATGGGCGCGCTGCTGGCCATCTGGTTCCTGGTCTCGTTCGGGGCGGGCATCCTGTTCCGCGACTGGCTGGACCAGTTCAGCATCGGCGGCGCGCCTCTGGGCTTCTGGTTCGCCCAGCAGGGGTCGATCTACGTGTTCGTGGCGCTGATCTTCGTCTATGCGGCGGTGATGGACCGTATCGAGCGGCGCCATGCCGCAGACGACCAGGACTGAGGGGCGGATCATGGAGACCATCTTCGGCCTGTCGCCGACCCTGTTCTGGACCGGCCTGTTCGTCATCACCACCTTCGGGCTCTACATCGGCATCGCCATCTGGGCCCGGGCCGCCAGCACCAACGACTTCTATGTGGCCGGGCACGATGTGCATCCGGTGTTCAACGGCATGGCCACCGCCGCCGACTGGATGAGCGCGGCCAGCTTCCTGTCCATGGCCGGGATCATCGCCTTCTCCGGCTATGACGGCTCGGTCTATCTGATGGGCTGGACCGGCGGCTATGTGCTGCTGGCGCTGCTCCTGGCCCCCTATCTGAGGAAGTTCGGCAAGTTCACCGTGCCGGACTTCATCGGCGACCGGTACTATTCCCAGACCGCCCGGATCGTGGCGGTGATCTGCGCCCTGTTCGTGTCCTTCACCTACATCGCCGGCCAGATGCGCGGGGTGGGCATCGCCTTCTCCAACTTCCTGAACGTGCCTATCGAGATCGGGGTGATCGTGGGCGCGATCGTGGTCATGTTCTACGCGGTTCTGGGGGGCATGAAGGGCATCACCTACACCCAGGTGGCTCAGTACTGCGTGCTGATCTTCGCCTTCATGGCGCCGGCCATTTTCCTGTCGCTGCAGATCACCGGCTCGCCCATTCCGCAGCTGGGCTTCGTGGGTAACGCCCAGGACGGGACGCCGCTTCTGCTGAGTCTTGACCGGACCCTCACCGACCTGGGTTTTTCGGCCTACACCGAGGGGACCAAGGCGCGCATCGACGTGTTCGCCATCACCCTGGCCCTGATGGTGGGCACCGCGGGCCTGCCTCACGTGATCATCCGCTTCTTCACCGTGCCCAAGGCCTCGGATGCGCGAAAGTCGGCGGGCTACGCCTTGGCCTTCATCGCGATTCTGTACACCACAGCCCCGGCGGTGGCCGTGTTCGCCCGCTCCAACTTCATCGATACGGTGCACCAGTCAGAGTACTCGGTGGACGTGCGGCGGGGCGAGGCCACGGCGGCCGAGGAGGGCGAGGGCGCCACGCCCCAGTGGTTCTACAACTGGGAGCGGACCGGCCTTCTGGAGTTCACCGACAAGGACGGCGACGGCCGCATCCGTTATGACGCCGACCCGGCGGTCAATGAGGTGACCCGGCTGGATCAGGACATCTTCGTCCTGGCCAATCCCGAGATCGGCGGCCTGCCGGCCTGGGTCATCGGCCTGGTGGTGGCGGGCGGTCTGGCGGCGGCCCTGTCCACAGCGGCGGGCCTGCTGATGGTCATCTCCTCGGCGGTGTCCCACGACCTGTGCAAGAAGGTGCTGTTCAAGGGCATGAGCGATGCGCGGGAACTGCTGGTGGCGCGGCTGGCGGCGGTTGTCGCGGTGCTGATCGCCATTCTGGCGGGGATCTATCCGCCCGGCTTCGTGGCGGCGGTGGTGGCCTTCGCCTTCGGCCTGGCCGCGGCCAGCTTCTTCCCCGCCATCTTCCTGGGCATCTTCTGGAAGCGCATGAACAAGCACGGCGCCATCTGGGGCATGATCTCGGGACTGACGATCACCGGCACCTATCTGATCCACTTCAAGATCGGCTTCTCGCCCATGGTCATCGGCATCACCGCCCTTGTGCTGGCGTTGGCGGTTTTCGTGCTCCATCTGGGCGCCTCCCAGGACAGCGGGCGGCGCTTCACGCCGTTCGCGGCGGCCTCGGGCCTGCTGGTCCTGATCGGGCTGGCGGGGCTGTTCGGCCTGTTCCCCGGCGTGGCCATGGGCACGCCAGAGGCCTGGTTCCTGTCCATCTCGCCCGAAGGATTCGGCGCTGTGGGCATGCTGATCAGCTTCGCCGTCTCGATCGTCGTGACCCTGGCCACGCCCGCCCCGCCCGCCGAGGTCCAGGCCATGGTCGAGGAGATCCGGCTGCCGTCGGCCAGTTAGCCTGTCGGAGCGAAAAACCGTCTAACTTTGGAGTCAACTGCGTCCATTCTCTCCCTTCCGCGCGCAGTATGGCAGCGCCCGGAAGGGGCGGGACGAAACAGGGGCCTCGCCAGTCGAAAACCCTTGCGGGGCTTGCGACTGGCCCATGGAAATGCGGAAATTAGGGCCCTATTCGCCGCGCACGTGCTCGTTGAGGAACGCCAGATAGGCCTCCTGGGCGGTGATGCGGTTCTCCCGGCGCAGGAAGCCGTGGCCCTCGTCCGGGAAAAGCACGTATTCCACCGGCACATCGTTGGCCCGGATGGCGGCGACCAGTTCGTCGCTTTCCACCTGCAGCACACGCGGGTCGTTGGCGCCCTGGACCACCAGCATGGGCCGCACGATGTTGGCGGCGTGGAACAGGGGCGAGATGCGGCGGTGGCGCTCGGCGTCGGTGGCCGGGTCGCCCATTTCGTCAAAGAGGGCGTCGCGCTGGGCGCCCCACCACGGCGGGATGGACTCCAGCGTGCGCACCCAGTTGGTGACGCCGAAGATGTTGACCCCCGCCTCGAAGGCCTCCGGATGGAAGGCCAGGGCCGCGGCCGTAATGTAGCCGCCGTAGGAGCCGCCCATCACCGCCACCTGGTCGTCGGCCACCCAGTCCTGCTCGCGCAGCCACTGGCCGCCGTCGACGATGTCCTGAAGGTCCGCCTCGCCATGGGCCCGGTCGTCCATGTGGAAGAAGGTCTTGCCGTAGCCGGACGAGCCCCGGTTATTGGCGCCCAGCACCGCATAGCCATGATTGACCAGATGCTGGACCATGGCCGAATAGCCGCGCCGGGTCTGGCCCCCCGGGCCGCCGTGCACCAGCACGAGGGCGGGGACCGGATTGTCGGACGAGGCGCCGCGCGGCCGGTAAAGCACTGCCGGGATTTCAACCCCGTCCGAGGCGCGGTAGCGGACGATGACAGCCTCCACCAGATCGCTTTCGGCGATGGCCGGGTTCAGGGCCGTGGTCAGGCGCCGCGCCTGTCCGGTGGCCAGATCCGCCACGAACACGTCCGACGGTGAGGTGTCGGACGCGACCGTAAAGGCGATGGCGCTTTCATCGGCATTGAAGCGCACCTGGCCGATGTCGCCGTCCGGCACGCCGGTCAGGGCGACGGGCTGCCCCGTGGCAGTGTCCAGCAGGGTCAGTTCGGTGGAGGCGTCGGCGTTGACCGCGGACACCCGGTACCGGCCGGACGGCGAGAAGGCGACGTACATCACGTCCCAGTCCGCCGCCAGATAGGGCGTCTTCTCGCCGGTGGACAGGTCGTGGCGCCAGGCCTGATTGAACTCACCGTGCGCGTTGGTGGCGTAGATCAGAGCGGCGCCGTCCGGGGTGAAGTCGTAGGTCCCGTGGGCGACATTGCCTTCATGTTCGGTGATCAGCACCGGCTCGCCGCCGCTCTGCAGGTCCACCACATAGACGTCGGCATTGGCCGAGGTGATGGGTTTGTCCATGGCCAGCCAGCGCCCGTCGCGCGAGATCGCCGAGATGAACATGCCGGGGTTCTCGTAAACCAGCCGGCTGTCATAGGTCGCCGCGTCATAGGCGTAGAGGTCGAACACCTGCGGGTCGCGGGCGTTGGAGGTGATCCAGAACGCAGCACCGTCAGCGCTCCAGCCCAGCAGATCGGCCTTGACGTTTTCGCCCGGGGTCAGGTCGCGGACCGATCCGTCCTCCTCGCGCACATAGACATGGGTGAGCTCGCTGCCCCCGCCGCCGGAATCAGCGGTCAGCAGCACCCGGCCGTCGTTCGGAAAATAGCTCTCGGCGAAGGTGGCCACGTCGGTTGACGCCGTGAGCGGCACGGGATCGCCGCCGTTGAGGGGCAGGGCCCAGGCGTTGAACACACCCGTGCGGTCGCTGGAGATCAGGATCGAGGATCCATCGGGCGAGAAGGCCGCGCCCGATGGACTGGCCATGCCGTAGCTGGTGGTCTCGAAGAACTGGGCGGCGGTGTAGGTGCGCGGGGCCTCGGCCGATGCGGCGGTCTGGGCCAGAGCCGGGACGGGCGCGATCAGGGCGGGAACGGCGGCGGTCAGGGCGAGCGCCGAGACCAGGCAGGCGAGCTTACGCATGGAGAACCCCTCTATCGATGATGATCCCTAGAGGCCGCAATCCATCACGCCGGATGCAGGCTGTCGCGGAATTAATCGCCGGTCGTTGAGCCGCCGGTAACCGCGACTGTGGCACGGAGGCCGCTCAACTGTCGGGGAACGCCCATGTCCGTCGCGCCAGCGCGCACCGATCGCCGGGGAGACATCCAGGGCCTGAGGGCCGTGGGCGCCTTGCTGGTCGCCGTGTTTCACATCTGGTTCGCCCGGGTGTCGGGCGGGGTGGACGTGTTCTTCGTGGTGTCCGGCTTCCTGCTGATCGGCTCGCTGGGCCGGGAGACGGTGGCCAGGGGCTCGGTGGACCTGATCCGCTATGCGGCCAAGCTGGCCAAGCGGCTGTTGCCCGCGTCCCTGTTCGTGCTGGTGGTCATCGTCCTGACCGCGCCGCTGTGGGCGCCGGGCGTGCGGTGGGAGCCCTACGCCAAGCATGTGATCGCCTCGGCCGCCTATCTGGAGAACTGGTATCTGATCCGGTTCTCCACCGACTATCTGACCCGCGACGCGGCCACTCCGCCGGTGCAGCACTACTGGGCCATGGCGGTTCAGGTTCAGGCGCTGGCCTTCTTCGGCGTGGCCATGTGGGGTCTGGCCTGGGCGCTGGGCAAGACGGCCATCGACCGCACCAAGGCGGTGACCGGCTTCCTGATCCTGATGTTCGTCGGCTCGCTGGCCTGGTCGGTGATCCATACGGCGCGCGATCAGCCCGCCGCCTATTTCGACACCTTCGCCCGGCTGTGGGAGTTCGCCCTCGGCGGCATCGTCGCCCTGATCCTGCCGCGGCTGAAGCTGGGCGAGGGGATGCGGCTGATCGTGGGCTGGCTGGGTCTGGTCCTGATCCTGTCTTGCGGGTTCCTGCTGCAGGTCTCCACCGTGTTTCCCGGCTATGCGGCCCTGTGGCCGACGCTGGGGGCGGCCATGGTGTTGATCGGCGGACTGGGCGCCAGCCGCTTCGGCGTGGCCCGGCTGCTGGGCAGCCGTCCGTTCACCTGGCTGGGGGACCGGTCCTATGGCCTGTATCTGTGGCACTGGCCGATCCTGCTGGCCTATCTGGCGATCAGCGAACGCACCGTGGCCACCCCGCTGGCGGGTCTGGTCATCATGGGCGTGTCGGTCCTGGCGGCCGACCTGACCCTGCGCTTCATCGAGGGGCCGACGCGGTATCTCAGCGACGCGAAACCCTGGCGCATCCTGATCGCCGGGGCCGCCGCTGTGGCGGTGGCCGGCGGGGTCGCCGTGGGCTGGATCGGCTACACCAAATTCCAGGCCCGGGCCGAGTGGGCGCGGTTGGCGGATGCGGAGGCCTATCCCGGCGCCGCCGCCTTCGGTCGCGATATCCCCGACGCGCCGGTGACGCCCGGCCCGTTCACCGTGCGCGCCGACCGGCCCGAGCTTTACGACAACGGCTGTCACCAGTCCGAGACCGGAACCGCCACGCCGGGCTGTGTCTATGGCGACCCGGATGCGCCCCATACCCTGGCGGTGGTGGGCGGCTCCCACGTGACCCAGTGGTTCCCGGCCTTGCTGGGCGCCGTGGAGGGCTCCGACTGGAAGCTGATGATCTTCACCAAGAGCGCCTGCCTGTTCCGCGAGACGCCGGAGCCGCACGAGCCGCCGTCCTGCGCCGTGTGGAACCGCAATGTGATGGCCGAGCTGGAGCGCATCCGCCCGGACGCGGTCTTCACCACCACCACCCGCGGCGAGTATGCGGCGGACGAGATCGCGCCGGGCTATGTGGACCGCTGGCGCGAGCTGGAGGCGCTGGGCATCCCCATCGTGGGCATGCGCGACACGCCGTGGTTCCAGTTCGATGTGGCCGAGTGTGTGGAGCGGTTTGGGCGCGACGCGGCGCGGTGCTCACGGGCGCGGGCGGACCTGCTGTCGCCGGAAAACCCGACGCTTCAGGTGACCGGGATCGATGGGCTGTATCCGCTCGATTTCTCCCGCTTCTTCTGTGATGAGACCACCTGCCCGGCGGTGGCAGGCAACGTCATGATCTATCACGACACCCATCATTTCGGGTCGACCTACGCCCGCTCGCTGGCGCCGATGCTGAGGGACGAGCTGATGCCCGTGCTTGACCGGATTGCGGACTAGACCACGACCGCCGTGGTGCCCTTGATGAACCCGCCGCCCAGCAGGCGGTCGGGATCGGCGGGGTCATAGAGGACGCAGGCCTGGCCCGGCGCCACGCCTTCCTCGCCGTCGTCGAACACCACAGCCACCGCGCTGTCCTGGATCGTCAGGCGGGCGGGGGAGGGATCACGGGTCGAGCGCACACGGGCCAGCACGGCCGCGCCGTCGCGGGCCGCTTCCTCGATGGATGCCTGATCGCCCAGCCAGTTGGTTTCCTCCAGCGTCAGGGACGCGGTCAGCAGAGCCTCACGCGGGCCGACAATGACGCGGCGGGCCTCGGGCTCCAGCCTGATCACGAACAGGGGCTCGCCCACCGCCACGTTCAGACCCCGGCGCTGGCCGATGGTGTAGTCGGTGATGCCGGAGTGCGTCCCCAGCACGCGCCCGTCCATGTGCACGATCTCGCCGGCCTCGCGCCCCTGCGGCCGCAGCCGGTCGATCAGGGTGCGGTAGTCGCCGGTGGGCACGAAACAGATGTCCTGGCTGTCCGGCTTGGCGGCGATCTTCAGGCCCAGTTCGGCCGCCACGCCCCGCACCTGGGGCTTGTCCAGATCGGCCAGGGGAAAGCGCAGGTAATCGAGCTGGTCCGCCGTGGTGGCGAACAGGAAATAGGACTGGTCTCGGGAGTGATCGACGGCCTTCCTCATCTGCGCGCGATTGCCGACGGCGGCGCGGCGCACATAGTGGCCCGTGGCCATGGCCTCGGCGCCCAGGTCGCGAGCCACGTCCAGCAGGTCGCGGAACTTCACCGTCTGATTGCAGCGGATGCAGGGCACCGGCGTCTGGCCGCGCAGATAGCTGTCGGCGAACTGGTCGATGACCGCGTCGCGGAAGCGGCTTTCATAATCCAGCACATAGTGCGGAATGCCGATCATTTCGGCGGCCAGCCGGGCGTCGTGGATGTCCTGACCGGCGCAGCAGGCGCCCTTTTTCTTCAGCGCCGCGCCGTGGTCGTACAACTGCAGGGTCACGCCCACCACGTCGTAACCGGCCTTGGCCAGCAGGGCCGCCACCACGGTGGAGTCCACCCCGCCCGACATGGCCGCCACCACCCGCGCGCCCACGGGCAGACCCACCGCCGCGCGCGCGGCCTCGATCGCCACGTCCATGTCGGCGCGCGCGATGTCGGGAACGGGGCAGATGGGCTCCATCAGGGTCATGGGCGCCATTTAGGGGCTAAAGACGGAGAATTCGAGGCTGCCGCCAAAGGAAAGGGCCGCGCCCTTGCGGACACGGCCCTGAAACCTTCGGAGAAACCCCGCGACTACTGGCGGTAATGCTGGATGCGCGTGGTGCGCAGGCCCTGCATGCCCCATTTGTCGATCGCCTTCTGCCAGGCGATGAATTCCTCGGCGGTCAGACGATAGCGCTCAAGGGCGTCCTCAAGCGAAAGCAGACCGCCGCGCACGGCGGCGACCACCTCCGCCTTGCGGCGGATGACCCAACGATCGGTGTTGGGCGGCGGCAGGTCGGCGAGGGTAAGCGGCGTGCCCGTCGGACCCACCACATACTTCTCGCCGCGGTTATTTAGGCGCTGTTCTTTCAGCATGGGCTTGAGCCTCGTACGTCACCATCACGATCATGAGCATAGGCCGACGCCCTAAAAGGCCGCTTAAGCGCCTTGGTGAACAGAAAGATAAAATCCGCCGTTTCCCAAGGGATTCCACCCGAATTGCTTAGGCAATGATTCATTGACTCTAACGATTACTTGCCTGCGTATCAGCGTTTGATCCGCAGAAGCTCTTCCAGCATCTCGTCCGCCGTGGTGATGATCTTGGACGAGGCCGAGTAGGCCCGCTGGGTGGTGATCAGGCCTGTAAACTCGGTCGACAGGTCCACCGTCGAGGCCTCCAGCTGTGAGGCGCCGATGAATCCGGCTCCGCCGGAGCCCGGCGCCTTGAGGTTGAAGGTGCCGCTGCCCTGGGTCACCCGATAGGCGTTGCCGTTGACGGCCGTCAGGCTGTCCGGGCTGGGGAAGGTGGCCAGCGCCACCTGGGCGATGCGGCGCACGACCCCGTTGTCGAAGATGGCGGTGACGTAGCCTTCGTCATCGATCTGGATCTCGGTCAGATTGCCGAAGGCGGTGCCGTTGGTGAGGGTGGCCTGCACCACCGAGGCGCTGTCGTACTGGGTCAGGCCCCCGGCCGAGGCGTTGAGATCGAAGCTGACCGTCTGGTTGTCGATGCCCAGGCCGTCGGCCCAGCGGAATTCGCCGGCCCCCGGCGCCCCGCCGTTCGAGGCGCCGAACGTCAGGCTGGCGTTCTGCGGGTCGTCGAACAGGGCGTCGGCGCCCAGGGCCTGCATGGCCGGGACATCCAGGCGGCCGTCCTGGGTGAAGGCGATGATGCCCGAGCGCAGCTGGCCGTTGGTCAGACCCGCGCCGGTGACCACGTCATCCTCGGGAATGGCGCGGATTTCAGCATACCACTGGTTGGGAACGTCGCTTTTCAGGAAGGACACCGCGAGGGTGCGCTGGCCGCCCTTGGAGTCCGAGACCGGAATGGTCAGCTCGAAATCGGGCCTTACGCCGGTGCCGGTTTCGGCATCCCACATGGCCATGGAGTTGGTGGCGGGATCATAGGCGTTGGCGCCGGGCGGTATGGCGGCGGCGGCCAGGGCCTCTGCGGAAACCGCCTGACTGGAGCGCAGATTGGCGTTCAACTGGACCCGCGTGGTGGCCTCGGCCGTGCCGCCGACGGTGCCCACATTGATCGAGCGCAGACGGTTGAGGTCGGACGGATCGGTGTTGAGGTTGCCTTCGGAATCCACGGGCCAGCCCTGCAGATAGAGGCCGGCGGTGTTCTTGAGATAGCCCATCTGGTCGACGCGGAAGGCGCCGGCGCGTGTGAACAGCCGGGTGTCGGTGGGCTCAAGTCCTTCGGAGCGTTCCGTGACCACGAAGAATCCCGAACCCGAAATGCCCAGGTCGGTGGACGAGTTGGTGCGCTGCAACTGTCCGGCCTGGCTGATGAAGTTCCGCGTGGCGGCCATGACGCCGCCGGCGGAATAGCCCGTGCCGAAGCTCTGGGCGTTGACCATGGTCTGGAACTCGCCCTGGGTGCGCTTGTACCCGATGGTGTTCACATTGGCGATGTTCTGGGAGATGGCGGACAGGGCGGCCGAGTTGGCGGCGAGGCCCGAAACGCCGGCGAGAAGCGCGCTGTTGATGCTCATGATGAGACTCCTGGGAAGAAATCAGTTGAAGGGGTTAAGGGCCGAGACGACCTGAGCCAGCAGGCTCTCGTCATCGTCGTCGTCCGGAAGGGGCGGGGTCGGCGTCGGGCCTGGCTCATCCAGGGCGATGACGTTGCTCAAGGGTACGACAGAGCGGCCGATGGTCAGGTAAGGCTGGCCATTATAGAGCTCGACCCCGGTGACCCGGCCGCGCACCAGCACCTGGGAGTCGATGCGGGAGCCTCCGGTCGAGGCCGCAGTGACCCGCAGGGTGTAGACGCCGCCCTCGGCCACCTGGCCCCCGGCTTTGGTCTGGCCGTTCCATGTGAAGTCATGGACGCCTTCGGATTTGCCGTCAGGCTGCCCGGACCAGACCACGTCCCCGTTGCCGTTCAGCACCTCGACCGTCACCTGTCCTGCGTTGGAGGCCAGCTCGTAGCTCCATGTGGCCTGGCCGTCCTGGAATTTGACGGCCTCCCAAGCGGCGGTGGCGTCACGACCGATGTAGTTGGCTGCGTTGGCCATGCCGCCTCCGCCGCTCTGCTCCAGCAGCGCGGTGAGGAGGTCGTTGGTGAGCAGTTGCTGCTCCACGCCCGCCATCTGGGTCAGCTGGGACGTGAACTGATTGGAATCTACCGGTGACAGGGGGTCCTGGTTCTTCAGCTGGGCGGTCAGCAGAAGAAGGAAGGTCTCGAAATTCGAGGCCAGCATCTGGCTCCCGGCATTCAGTCGGCTGCCAGCCTGGCTGGTGGAAACGGCGTCAACCATGGTCAGACTTTCATGTCCACGCCCTCGGGCGTCAGGGCCAGGGCCGCCCATCGGGAGGGCGGCGGCGTGGCGGGTGCATCGTCAATCAGTCGTCCGGCCCCCGCGAAGGCGCGGTCCGGGCGACGGTCGAAGGGATTGTCGGGCGCATGATCCCGTCGGGACTCGCGGTCCGTGAACTCCAGAGCGTCCTCGCCCAGATGGAAGCCCGAGGCCTCCAGCTGGCGGCGCAGGTCGTCGACACGCCCGCGAAGCTCGGCGGCGGCCGCCGGATTGTCGAACGCCAGACGGGCGGCCAGCCGCCCCTCGGAGTCGATCTCCATGCTCACGTCCACCCTGCCCAGACCCTCCGGGGTCAGGGCCATCTCGAAGCGGGTGGATCGACCCTCGAGGCGGCGCACGATCTGGGCCGCCATCAGGGCGGTCGTCTCGATCGTGGCGCGCGACAGGCCGGAGGGCAGGCCGTCCCGGCCGAGCAGGGGGGCGGACGACGGGCTGTCCAGCGGGCGCCCCGTTGCTTCTGCTTCCCCCTCAGGCAGGGACGCTTCGACGAGCGGTTGCGCCGGGGGCGGCGTGGCGTCCGCCTTCACCTGTCCGCCCTGCGGGCCTGTCGGGGTCAGACCGCCCTGCGAGAGCGAGGGAAAGAAAGAGGCGTTCTGACCATTGGACGTCGGTCGCGCCGTGGCCTCCCCCGACTCGGAGGTCGAGGCCAGCAGCGGGTTCATGAACGGCGGAGGGCGCTCGCCGCGGCGCCCGGCCTCGTCTGTCACCCCTCTCATGGGCTGCATCATCCGCGCCGCCTCTCCGGACGGAACGGGCAGTGCGCCGCGCGCGGCCATCTGGCTCGCCTCGACCGGGCCTGAAGGAACGCGTCCTGAAAGACCGGCCAGCGTCAGACCGTCTTCAACCGCGGTGAGGGGGCCGGGCGTCGGGGAGGTGACCGCGGCCTCAACGCCAACCCCTGGCGCCGGTGTCGGGGCCGAAGGCGGAGTCGGAGTCGGAGTCGCGGAGACCGGAATGTTGACGGCGGCGGTGGCCGGCCCGCCACGCTCCGTCATCGCCCGGGAGACGCCCGGCCCCGCCGGGTCTCCCGCATGAGGCGCGGCGACCTTCGTCTCCATGCCCGATCCTGCCGGCTCCGCCGAGGCGACAGGTGCAGCGGAGGCGCCGGCCGTTTCGAGGGTCTGCAAGGGCGGTCCGGCGGTCCCGTCCCCTGTCAGGGGCGGGATCATCGTCTTCCCGGCATCCCCCCCGACCGTCGTCCCCGCGTCGTCTTCGGGAGCAGGCAAGCCGGTCGGGGACGTCGGGGCGAGATTGAGCAACTGTCCCTGGATCGCCAGCAGTGGGGCGGAGGCGACATCGGCGGCGGGCGGCGTGGGGGCGAAGGCAGGTGCGGGAACCATCAGGACCGGCGTTTGGCCCTGGTCTTCATCGGCGACGGTTTCCATGCCGGCGACGGCAGGCCCCGCCTGACCCGCCTTTCCGCTCGTCGGCGCCTGCCGGGCGAGAAAGCCGGCGAACGCGCTCGCGACGCCCTCATCACCCGCCGCCGACGCGCTGCTTGCGCCGCCGATGGAGGCGGGGGCTGACAGGATCATGGACAGATCAAGCGCGGGCATGGGCGCGGGCGTGCCTTGTGACAGGGGATGAGGCGGCGCCTGCTGCGCCCGGAGTGTTCAACAGGGGCCCAAGCAACTGCCGCGCCAGTCCGGAAATGATGGTTAGTACGCTGATATAATTAGAAAAAATTGCGCTCTTGTGCCGGGTGATAAACACGGCACGGGGTGTTTTTTGCCGCGCTTCAGACCGATTATTGCCCGGCGCGAGGACCCGGCTCCGTCTGGCCCGCCATTTGCGCCGTGCCGGACGCGGACTTCCGTCCCCGCACAGAGACCATCATGAATATCAATGACTTGAGCAAATTGATCTGCAGCCGCGCCGGGCAAAAATCGCCATGGCGCCAGCAGGCTTTGCCGGGTCGCCAGCCGGAAGGCGCGCGCGCATGTCCCTGAACATGATCATGAACACCGCCACCTCGGGCATGATGACGGCCCAGGGGCAGCTGCGGGTGATTTCTGACAACGTCGCCAACGTCAACACCCCCGGTTATGTGCGCAAGGTCGGCGAGCAGCAGGCCCTGACCACCCAGGGCGTGGGGGCGGGCGTCGAGCTGACCCGGGTGCGCCTGGCCACGGATCGCTTTCTTCAGGCCGCCAGCTTCAACGCCGGGGCCGAGGCGGCCCGCCAGGGCGTGCGCTATGAACTGTATGACCGGATCCAGTCGCTGTTTGGCAATCCCAGCGGCGGGACCGATTTCTTCAGTCAGGTCGACTCCATGTTTTCGGCCTTCGCCGTGGCGGCCGAGGATCCGGTGTCCTCGCCTCGCCGGCAGGAAGCGCTGTTCCGGGCCCAGACCCTGTTCGACGAGGCCGCCCGCATCCACACCCAGATCCAGGCCGTGCGCGAGGATGCGGACGGGCGCATCAAGAGCGCGGTGGGCAGCGCCAATCTGCTGCTGGAGCAGATCGAGGCCCTGAACATCGAGATCGCGCGCGCAACGGTGACCAGCGCAGACGCCTCGGGCGCGGAAAGCGCCCAGGCCAGGCTGATCGGCGAACTGTCCCTGCTCATGGATGTGCGGGTTTCAGCGCGAAGCCAGGGCGGCGTCACCCTGCGCACCAACGCAGGGGTGCTGCTGGCCGGCGACGGCCATGCGACGCTGGAGTACCAGCGCGCCGGCACGGTCAATGCCGAAAGCGCCTTCTCCGACGTGTGGATCACCGAACCGCGCGGCACGAAGCGGGCGCTGGCGGAAAGCATCACCTCGGGCGAGATCAAGGGTCTGCTGGAGCTGCGCAACGTCGAGGCGCCGGCTGCGGCCGAACGGCTGGCCGAACTGGTCACCCGCGTCGCCGATGAACTGAACCGCGCCCACAACGCCAACAGTGCGGTGCCTGCGCCCGTCGAGCTTACCGGGCGCAACGTCGGCCAGTCGTTCGAAAACGCCATCGCCGGCTTTACCGGGACCACCAATATCGCCGTGGTCAATCCCCAGGGCGTGGTGCAGACCCAGGTGGAGATCATCTTTTCGGGCGGGACCATGACCGTCAACGGAACGGCGGCCACTCCGGCCACCTTCCTGGCGGTGCTGAACGCAGAACTGGGCGGTCAGGCCACGGCTACCTTCAGCAACGGGGTGCTGAGCCTGTCGACTGGCGGGACGAACGGTGTGGTCGTCGCCGACGATCCGGCCGATCCATCCAGCAAGACGGGGCGCGGGTTCTCACACTTCTTCGGCCTGAACGATCTGGTCACCACCGACCGTCTGGCGCTCTATGAGACCGGACTGACAGGACTCTCGGCGCACGGTTTCACCCCCGGGGAGACCATCAAGTTCCGCTTCACCGGCGACACGGGCGCGCGGTTGCGCGACATCGAGGTGACCATTCCGCCGGGTGGAACGGTGGACGACCTGCTCGCCGCCATGAACGACCCCACGACGGGGGTGGGCTATTACGGAAGCTTCTCGCTCGACGCCTCCGGCGCCCTGAACTTCACGCCGGCCAGAACACCCGCGCCGCAGTTGTCGGTGGTGGAAGACCGCACCACCCAGGTTCCGTCCGGCGTGTCCCTGACCGAGCTGTTCGGCATCGGCGGCGGGGTCAGGGCGTCGCGCGCGGACGGGTTCGCGATCCGGGCCGACATCAACCAGAATCCCTCGCGGCTTGGCCTGGCCCAGCTGGACCTGAACGCCGCGCCTGGAACCCAGGCCTTGTCGACGGGCGACGGTCGCGGCGCGCTTCTGCTGGCCGACGCGGGTCAGCGGGCGGCCGCCTTCCAGGCGGCGGGCAGCGCCCAGGGCGGGCCCATATCGATCTCCCGCTATGCTTCCGAGATGGCGGGAGACATCGGCGCCCGCGCGTCCATCGCCAAGGATCGCCGCGACGCGGCCATGACCCTTCACCAGGAAGCCAGGTCGCGCCAGATGGCGCAGGAAGGCGTGAACATGGACGAGGAACTGGTGCTGCTGACCACCTATCAGCAGGCCTTCAACGCTTCGGCCCGTCTGATCCAGGCGGCCAGCGACATGTATGACACCCTGATGGGGATGATGCGATGACCCGTGTTTCCACAATGGGCAACTATCAAAGCGCCCTGCTCAATCTGATGACGGCGCAGGTGCGCGGACTTGACGCCCAGAAGCGGGTTTCCACGGAGAAGGTGGCCCATGATTTCGCTGGCTACGGACGGGCTTCGGAAACCCTGACCGCCCTGAAATCCGCCCAGAGCCGCATCCAGGGCTTCATCGAAACCGGCCAGGCGGTGGCGGGCCGCATGAAGACCCAGGCCCTGGCGTTCGATCGCATCGCCGAGGGCGCCAGCGGCGCGCGCCAGACCATCGCCGAGGGACTGGCCGCGGGCCGGGTCGACGGGCTGATGCAGGAGTTGCAGTCCTACTTCCAGATTTCCCAGGAAGGGCTCAACGCCAAGCATCAGGGCCGCCATCTGTTCGCGGGCGGCGACACGGAAACGGCGCCCGTGACGGTCTCGAGCCTGGCGCAACTGGCGGCGGCGCCGGACGTGGCCTCGGTATTCGTCAACGACAGGCTGGCGACCGTGTCACGCCTTGATGAGAACGCCACACTTCAGACCGGCTTTCTGGCCGATGACGTGGGCGCCGAGCTGTTCCAGATTTTCCGCGACATTCAGGAGTATCACACCGGTCCGGACGGCCCTGTGGACGGCCTGCTGACCGACCAGACGCGGGACTTTCTGACCATCCAGCTGGGTCGCTTCCGGGACGCCCATAGCCGCATCACCGACGTGGCGGCGCGCTCAGGCTCAATGCAGGCCCGCGTGGATTCTCTGCTGACCTCCCACGACAACCAGAAGCTGACTCTTCAGCAGCTGATCGGCGACCGTACCGACGCCAACATGGCCGAGGCGCTGACCGACCTCGAGATGTCTCAGATCTCGATCCAGGCGTCTGCCCAGGTGATCAGCCAGCTTCAGTCCACGTCGTTGCTGAATCTTCTGAGGTTCTAGGCGGGGAACACCCGGGCCCGGTCCGCATCGATCATCACCGATACGTCTTCGTCCACAGCGGGGACGCCGCCATGCAGGCGCAGGCGCGCGGTCTGGCCGCCCGCAGCGATCGTCACCTCGTGGAAGCCCCCGCCGAAGGCCACGGATGCGATCCGGGCGCGGGCGCCCTCCAGCCACAGGCGCAGGCCCTCGGGCCGCACCATGACGACGCCCGCGCCATCGGGCAGGCCGGGCGCGGGCACATCGCCGAATGCGGTTTCGGCCATCCCGCCGGCGATACGCGCGGGCAGGGCGTTGGCCTCGCCCAACAGGCGCGCCGCCGCCATGCTGACCGGATTGAGATAGCAGTGGCGAGGGTCGCCGATCTGCAGGATGCGGCCCTCGCTCATCAAGGCCAGATCGTCGGCCATGAGCAGGGCTTCCTCGGCGTCATGGGTGACGATCAGAACCGCCGCCCCCGCCGCGCGCAGGGCCGACAGCAGGGTCTGGCGCACCTCGGCCTTCAGATGGCTGTCCAGTCCCGAGAAGGGTTCGTCCAGAAGCACGGCTGCGGGCTCGCGGGCGAGGGCGCGGGCCAGGGCCACCCGCTGTTGCTCGCCGCCCGACAGCATGTGGGGCCAGGCGTCGGCGCGCACCGCCAGTCTGACCTTCTCCAGCAGGGCCAGGGCGCGGGCGTTGCGCGCCTTTCGCGGTAGATGCCTGAGGCCGAAGGCCACGTTGGCGAGCACGCTCAGATGGGGGAACAGGGCGTAGTCCTGAAACACCAGGCCCACGCCCCGCTGTTCGGGCGGCACGTGAAGGCCGGGGCCGGACAGCGTCTGGTCGCCGGCGAGGATCTCGCCCTCATCCGCAGGCTCCAGTCCCGCGATCAGGCGCAGCAGGGTGGACTTGCCGCAGCCGGACGGCCCGAGCAGGCAGGTGATGCGGCCCGGCCGCAGGTCGAGATCTGCGCCCTCAACCGCCGTCTTGGCACCGTAACGCCGCGAAACGCCGCGCGCCGAGAGGGCGGGCGGGGCGAGAACGGGGTCGGCGTTGACGTGCATATCCAAGGGGCGGGTCCGATCAGGCGGGGGCGCCGGGGCGCGAGGCGGCGACCTTCCGGGTCAGCCATACCACCGCGGGCAGGGCCATGAGAACGATGATCAGGGAGGGCCAGCCTGCCTGGGGCAGGCGTTCATCCAGGGCGTAGTTGTTGGCCAGCACCGCCAGGGTGTCGAAATTGAACGGCCTCAGGATCAGGGTGGCCGGCAGCTCCTTCAGAACGTCGATGAAGACGACCAGCGCTGCGGTCAGGAGCGACCCCCAGGCGACGGGCAGTTGCACCGCCCGGGCGGCGCCGCCCTCGGTGCGTCCCAGGTTGCGCGCGGCCCAGACCATGTTGGGCGTGACGCGGGACAGGCCGGCGTCGATGGGTTCCAGCGCTGCGGCCATGAGGCGTGCGGCATAGGCGTAGATCAGCAGCGCCAGCCCCATGCCGAAGCCTGAGGCCGCGCCCGGGACGGTCTGCCAGACGAACGCGGCGGGCACGAGCAGGCCGATGGCCATGACGGCGCCCGGGGTGGCGTAGCCCAGGCTGGCGATGCGCGCGGCCATGGGCATGCTCCGGGCGCCCAGGGCCAGAGCCGCCGCGAGAACGACGGTGACCAGGGCGCCGCCGGCGCCCATGATCAGGGTGTGCAAGGCGGCGCGTCCGACGCGGGGCCATTCGGGCGTGACGTCCAGCGACGACCAGGCCAGCCACCCGGCCGGCAGCAGCAGGCCGAAGGTCAGAAGCGCAAGGCAGAACGCGGTCGCGCTCCACGCCTTGACGCCGGTGAGAACCGTGGTGGGCAGGGGGCGCCAGCGGGCGTTGGGACTTTCGAAGCCGCGACCCTTCCGCCCCCAGCGCTCCAGCCACATAAGCAAGGCCGCTGCGCCCAGCAGCGGCAGGGCGAACTGGGCCGCGCTCGCCGTCGAGCCGTAGACCGACCAGGCGCGCACCACGCCGGTGGTGAGGGTCTGGACGGCCAGGAACTGCACCGCGCCGTAATCGGCCAGGGTCTCCATCACCGCCAGGGCGATCCCCGCCGCCAGCGCGGGACGGGCCAGGGGCAGGGCGGCGCGCAGGAAGGCCTGACGCGGCGTGCAGCCCAGGGTGCGGGCGGCCTCCAGCGCATGCACCGACTGGTTCACGAAGGCCGCGCGCATGGCCAGATAGACGTAGGGATAGAAGGCGCAGCTGAGAATGAACGCCGCGCCGTAGAGGGTGCGCATCTCGAACGGCATGTCGAAGCCCAGCGTCGGGCGCATCCACATGCGAAGCGAGCCGGCCACGTCGAACAGGTCGGCATAGGCGTAGGCCACCGCGAAGGCGGGCGCCGCAAGCGGCAGGGCCAGAGCCCAGGCGAACAGGTTGCGGCCCGGAAAGCGGTGCATCACCACAAGCCAGGCGGCGATGGACCCGGCCACGCCAGTCAGCACCGCCACCATCAGCGCCAGCGCGGCCGAGGTCAGGGCGTAGCGGATCAGGTCCCGGGCGGCGATGTCCGCTGTTTCCCCGGACAGGGCGGCCATCACCACCCCGATCAGCGGCAGGATCGCCGTGAGCGCCGCCAGCAGGGCCAGCACGCGCAGGGGGGTGAGCCGGAAAGGCGAAAACCCGCCCCGTCGCGTGACGGGGCGGGCGGTGTCGGCCGTCGGTGCGGCGACGGGGCTTATCGCCAGCCCGCCGCGCTGATCAGGCTTTGCGCTTCGGCCTGACGCGGACCGTAGGCGGAGACCGGCATGGGATGGGCCGCGAAGTCCGCCCAGGCGTCCACCGGAGCGGGCGCCGGCACGTTCGGGCTGGCCGGGAACTCATTGTTGTATTGCGACACGAGGGTCTGGGAGGGGGCGGAGGCCAGAAATTCCAGCAACCGCACGGCGTTCTCCCGGTTCGGCGCATTGGCCGCCACGCCGCCGCCGGAGATGTTTACATGGCTACCCTGCCCGTCGAGGCTGGGGAAGGCCAGCAGCACATTCTCGGTGATCGCGCGGTCCCCTGCATCGTCGCCGTTGGCCATGCGTATGTAATAATAGCTGTTGGTCAGGGCCACGTCGCAGACGCCGGCGGCGATGGCGCGGATCTGATCCCGGTCGCCGCCTTCAGGCTGACGCGCCATGTTGGCCACGATCCCCTCGACCCACCCACGAGTCTTGTCCACACCCCAGGCCTCGATCAGGGCGCCCACCAGCGACAGATTATAGACATTGTCGCCGGACCGGACGCACAACCGTCCGCGGAAGCGCGGCGAAGCGAGCTGCTCGTAGGTGGCGACTTCCTCCGGGCGGACCCGGGCGGAATCATAGGCCACGACCCTCGCGCGGCGTGAAAAGCCGAACCATTCGCCGCCGGACGCGCGCAGGTTCTCGGGGATGGCCTCGTTGAGGGTCTCTGAATTCGCCGCCTGGAACAGGCCTGCATTCTGGGCCCGCCACAGGGCGCCCGCATCGGCGGTGACGAAGACGTCGGCGGGGCTGTTGGCGCCCTCGCTCTGCATGCGGGCGATCAATTGGTCGGCGTTGCCCTCGATGCGGTTGACGCGGATGCCCGTCTCCTCGGTGAAGCGGTCGTACAGCGCCAGGTCCGCATCGTAGTGACGCGCGGTGTACAGGTTCACTTCGCCAGAGCCGTTATCAGGGGCCGGATTCTGGCCGCAGGCTGCCAGGGCGGCGGCGCCGGCGACAGCGGCGATCAGGGACAGGCGAAGGCGCATGGGGGACTCCTCGTTCGGTTCGACGTGGTCCTAGCGGCATTGAGAATAAATCGCAAGAAGGCGAAGGGGCTTGTTCTCCTGTGACTGAACGGAAACAGCTTTCGAGACGTTAGGGCCAAACGCAGCACAGCCATTAGGCGACGCGCGGGGGCAGGGTATGATGCGCGCATGAAGGCTGCGGAATTCCAGATTGATTCGGGCGCGAAGGGCGCGGTTCTGCGTCTGTCCGGCGACTGGACCACCGCAGGCCTGCGCCGCACCCCCGAAAAGCTGAACCGCGCCCTGGACGGTGTTCAGGTCGAGAAGCTGGACATCGACGAACTGGGCGGCTTCGACACAGCAGGGGCTCTGGTGCTGGTCCAGGCCACGGCCAGGGCCCTGCCTGCCTCGGCATGGAAACCCCGGCCTGAAGCCGGGCGCATCTATGCGCTGGTGGAAAAACTGGAGCGCGGAACCGCCCCCCCGCCCAAACGACCGGACGCCATCACCCGTATCTTCGCCAGGATCGGTCACGGCTTCTATGACGTGATGGCCGAGATCATGCTCAGCATGGTGTTTCTGGGCCGGTTGATAATGGCCATCGGCGGCTCCCTGAAGCATCCGGGCCGGATTCGATGGGCCGCCTGGGTCAGCCATGTGGAGCGCGCCGGGCTGGACGCCATTCCCATCGTCATCGCCACCAATTTCTTCATCGGGGCGGTGATCGCCTTCATCGGCGCGGACCTGCTGCAGCAGTTCGGCGCCCAGGTTTTCGCGGTGGAACTGATCGGCATCTCGGTCTTCCGCGAGTTCGCCGTGGTGATCACGGCGGTTCTTCTGGCGGGCCGGTCGTCCTCGGCCTTCGCCGCCGAGATCGGCTCCATGAAGATGAACCAGGAAATCGACGCCATGCGGGTGATGGGGGTGGATCCGTTCCAGGCCCTGGTGATTCCGCGACTGGCGGCCCTTCTGATCATGTTGCCGCTGCTGACCTTCATCGCCGTGCTGGCGGGCATGCTCGGGGGGCTTCTGGTCAGCTGGTCGCAACTGAATCTGGGCCCGGCCTTCTTCATCCAGCGTATCGAGCAGAATGTGGGCATCCAGCACCTGTGGGTGGGCCTGTCCAAGGCACCGGTTTTCGCCATCGTGGTGGCGGCCATCGGCTGTCGTCAGGGCATGGCGGTGTCCGGCGATGTGGAATCCCTGGGCCGCCGGGTCACGGCCGCCGTCGTCCAGGCCATCTTCGCCATCATCTTTCTCGATGCGGTGTTCGCCCTGATCTTCCTGGAGCTGGGCGTATGACCGAGCGGGCCGAGCCCATCATCGAGGTCGAAGGCATGGTCACCGCCTTCGGCGATCTGGTGATCCATCAGGACCTGGATCTGACGCTGGAGCGCGGCGAGGTGCTGGGCGTGGTGGGGGGCTCGGGCACCGGCAAGACCGTGTTGCTCAACTCCATCCTGGGCCTCAAGCAGCCGGACGGCGGTCGCGTGCGCCTGTTCGGCAAGGATGTCTCAGAGATGTCCAAGGCCGAACACGCCGACGCCGAGCGTCGTTCGGGCGTCCTGTTTCAGCAGGGCGCCCTGTTTTCGGCGCTCACCGTGATCGAGAACGTCTCCTCACCCCTGATCGAGCACACAGGGCTGTCGCGGGACACGATCCGCGAGTTGGCCGAGCTGAAGATCGCCATGGTGGGCCTGGGGCCCGAAAGCCATCATCTGAAGCCCGCCGAATTGTCCGGCGGCATGCGAAAGCGCGCCGGTCTCGCCCGCGCCCTGGCGCTGGACCCCGAGCTTCTGTTTCTGGACGAGCCGACGGCGGGCCTCGACCCCATCGGCGCGGCGGCGTTCGACAAGCTGATCCGCACCCTGTCTGACGACCTGCACCTCAGCATCTTCATGATCACCCACGACCTCGATAGCCTCTACGCGGTGTGCGACAAGGTCGCGGTGCTGGCTGACAAGAAGGTGGTGGTTAAAGCCCCGGTTGAGGATCTGGAGCGGTCCGATCATCCGTGGATCAAGGAATATTTCCTCGGCCCGCGCGGCAGGGCCGCGAAGGCCAGCACGACAGAGAAACCCGACAGGAGAGCGGGATAATCATGGAAAGAGACGCCCATTACGCCGCCGTCGGCATGGCCACAGTCGCGATCGTCGCGGCTCTCGCCGTGTTCGTCATCTGGCTGGCCCGGTTCCAGTTCGCCAACGAGTACGACATCTACGACATCGTGTTCTACGGCCCGGTTCGCGGGCTGCAGGAAGGGGGAGAAGTCCACTTCAACGGCATCCGGGTCGGCGAGGTGACGGACCTGAACCTGGACCCTGAACAGGCCGATCAGGTCATTGCGCGTGTCCGTCTGGGGGGCGGCACGCCGATCCGGCTCACGTCGCGCGCCCAGCTGGAGCCCCTGGGCATCACCGGTCTGAATTACATCCAGATCACCGCCGGCGATCCTGAAAGCGCCCTGCTGAAGGCGCAGTACGATGACAACGTCATACCGGTGATCCAGAGCCAGCCCAGCCCCATCGCCGAGCTGCTGCAGGGGGGCGGAACGGTGCTGGCCGAGGCTGTCGACGCCCTGAACCGCATCAACCGGGTGCTGTCGGACGACAATATCCGCTCTTTCTCCACCAGCCTGAACAACGTGGAGCAGGTCACCACCGAGCTGGAGGCCCGGCGCGGCATGCTGCGAGAACTTGAGGAGGCGCTGGCCGGGGCTAATCGCGCCATCGCCGAATACGAGGCACTGGGAGCCAGCGCCCGGCGTCTGGTCGAGGGCGACGGCGCCCGCGCCATCGCCAGCATCGAACAGGCCTCAAGCGAGGCCAGTGACGCCATGGTCACTCTCAACCAGACGATCCAGGGCGTTCAGGCCCCGGTGAACGACTTCGCCACCAACGGGCTGCCGCGCTTCGCCGCGGCGATCCAGGCGCTGGAAGAAGCGTCTGAATCCCTGGAGCGCCTTGTGGACGACGTGCGTTCCAGCCCGCGCGACTTTATCGGGCGTCCGCAATCCCGTGAACTGGAGGTCGAACAATGAGCCGCGTCATGATGCTCCGACGCCTGTCGGGTCTGGTCGCTGCGTCGACCCTGCTCTCGGGCTGCGCCCTGTTGTCCACGCCCGATCCGGTGCAGCTGTACCGCTTCGGGCCGCCGTCGGCGGAGATGATGGCGGCGTCGGCTGCTCCGGCGGGGGAACTGCGTCCTGTCGCCCTGCGGCGTCTGCAATTCTCCGAAGCCTCCCGGGGCGACCGCCTGCTGGCCGTCACCGGAACCCGGGCCGCGTATCTTTCGGGCGCGCGCTGGGTGTCCACCGCGGATCAGTTGTTCACGGAAAGCCTCACCAACGCCTTCTCGGACCGCAGTCGCAACACCCGGCTGATCGGCCCGCGCGAATTCAGCGCGTCGACTCTTTCCCTTGATCTGGATGTGCGGGCCTTCGAAGCCCGTTACGCACAGGAGGGCGCCATGCCTGTGGTGCATGTGTCCGCGCGCGGCCGCATCATGCAGTTCCCGGACCGGGAGGTCGTGGACGAACGAATCTTCACGGTGACCCGCCCGGCGGCGGACAACCGGGTGTCTGCCATCGTCGCCGCCTTCGAGTCGGCGGTGGACGATATCAACGGACAGATTGTCGACTGGACAGACGCGGCGGCGGTCAACGCACCGGTCCCCGAGAGCCTGTTCGGAGGGACGAGGGGCCGCGACTAGCCGCCCAGCGCCTCGACGGTCATGCGGTGAAGCAGATCACCGCCCTGGCCCACCGCAGCCAGCCGGCTCGAGGCGTGGCCCAGCACGTTGGCGGCATAGACCTCGTACAGGGCGATCAGGCCATTCAGCCAGGCGGGGTCGCCCTCGCCCGCATCCAGCCGCGTTTTGGCCGCCAGCGCGCCTCTGGCCAGCATCCAGCCGCCGACCACATCGCCCATGAGGCCCAGGTAGGCGTCCGCCGCGGCCAGGACGTCGGCGGAGGCTTGCGGGTCGGCCTTGCGGTCGATCAGCCACAGGGTCGCGTCCTCCACGGCCTGGATGGCGGCGGTGAACCGCTCGACGGGCTTGCCTTCAAAAAGTCCGTGCAGCGCCAGCAGGGTCTCGCGCATGTCCGCAATCACCGCGCGGGCGGCCTCGCCGCCGTCCATGGACAGCTTGCGGCCGACCAGATCCATGGCCTGGACGCCATTGGTCCCCTCGTAGATCGGGGCGATACGGGCGTCGCGGTAATGCTGGGCCGCGCCGGTCTCCTCAATGAAACCCATGCCGCCATGCACCTGAACGCCCATGGAGGCGACCTCGACCCCCATGTTCGTGGACCACGCCTTGGCGATGGGGGTGAAGAAGTCCTCGCGCGCCTTCCACTTGCGGCGCTCTTCCTCGGTCCCGGCGTGACGGGCCAGGTCGGCGGCGACGCCGGTGGACAGGCAGATGCCGCGCGCCGCCTCGATCCGGGCCTTCATCACCGACAGCATGCGACGCACGTCGGGGTGGTCGAAGATCGGGGCGTTGTGCTCGCCGGTCCACACGCTGCGGCCCTGACGGCGGTCCAGCGCATAGGCCAGCGCCCCCTGATACGCCCGCTCCGCGATGCCGACGCCCTCGACGCCCACAGCCAGGCGGGCGGCGTTCATCATGGTGAACATGTGCGACAGGCCCTGATTGGGCTCGCCCACCAGTTCGGCGGTGGCGCCCTCATAGCTCATGACGCAGGTGGGCGAGGCGTGGATGCCCAGCTTGTGCTCGACGCCCACCGGCCGGAACGCGTTGCGCTCGCCAAGCGAACCGTCGTCCTTCACCAGGAATTTCGAGGCCAGGAACAGGCTGATGCCCTTGGGCCCCGCGGGGGCTTCGGGCAGGCGGGCCAGCACCATGTGCACGATGTTGTCGGTGGCGTCGTGGTCGCCCCAGGTGATGAAGATCTTCTGGCCGTTCAGGGCGTAGGTCCCGTCGCCGTTCGGCGTGGCGGTGGCTGTGAGGGACCCCAGGTCGGTGCCGGCCTGAGGCTCGGTCAGCACCATGGCGCCGGTCCATTCGCCGGAAACCAGCTTCGAAAGGTATGTGTCTTTCTGGGCCTCGGTCCCGTGCTCCTGCAGCGCCTCAATGGCCGCCAGCGACAGCATGGGGCACAGGCCGAAGGCCATGTTGGCGGCATGCACCGTCTCGAAGGCCGCAAGCTCCAGCGCCCTGGGCAGGCCCTGACCGCCATGGGCCGGGTCGGCGGACAGGCCGGTCCAGCCGCCGGCCGCGAACTGGCGATAGGCGTCGGCGAACCCGGGCGCCGCGGTGACCGAGCCGTTGGCGTAGACCGAACCCTTCTGGTCGCCTACGCGATTGAGGGGCGCCAGCACCTGCTCCGAAAACTGGCCTGCGGCTTCCAGCACCGCGCTCATCAGATCGGCGTCATAGTCTGGAAAGGCGCCGGTGGCGGCGACATCCTCGATGCCGGCGACGGCCTCGAGGGCGAAAGCCAGGTCACGAACGGGGGCGCGGAAGGTCATGGGGGCGTTCCTGAAGCGGTGCGTTTTCTTTCGCTTCTGATTGGGGGATGCGGGCCCGGTACGCAAGGTCACGCAGGGTCAAGCGGGTAAGGTTGTATCGCGCGTCTTGGCGAAGGCCGCCGGCCGGGTCACTGTGGGGGCCACGATTCAGGAGGGACCCATGATCCAGACCCGCAGCCGCTATTCCGCCGTGTCCATGGCCCTGCACTGGGTCATCGCCGTTCTGGTGATCGGTCAGGTCCTGCTGATTTCTGCAGCCGATCAGGAAGGGCCGAACCGGGCCCTGTGGATCGCCACCCACAAGGCCAACGGCATCTCGATCCTGCTGCTGACCCTGTTTCGTCTCGGATGGCGGTTCAGGCACCCGGCCATTCCACTGCCCGCCACGACCCCGCGCTGGCAGAGGCTGGCGGCGCGGACCACCCACATCCTGTTCTACGTTGTACTGCTGGTGATGCCCCTGACCGGCTGGCTGGCCTCCTCGGCGGCCGGCCGGGCGATCGAGTGGTACGGCCTGTTTAACTGGCCCCTGCTGCCGGTCGGCGGCGGACGCGAGACGGCCGGGCTGATGATGGCGATCCATGGCGCGGTGGTGAAGTCGCTGTATATCCTCATCGCCCTGCATATCGCCGGGGCGCTGAAGCACTACTTCATCGACAGGGACAATGTGCTGCAGCGCATGCTGCCCTTCCTGCGCCAGAGGGCGTAAGCTGGCGGGCATGACGCCCGAGGCCGAAATCCAGCACGCCGCCGTCGCCCTCAAGCGGGGCGAACTGGTGATCCTGCCGACCGAGACGGTCTACGGGCTGGCGGCCGATGCGGCCAATGGCGAGGCGGTGGCGCGCATCTTCGAGGCCAAGGGCCGGCCGCGCTTCAACCCCCTGATCGCCCATGTGGCCGACGCCGCCCAGGCCGAGCGCATCGCGGTGCTGGACGACCGGGCGCGCGCCCTGGCTGACGCCTTCTGGCCGGGGCCCCTCACGATCGTGGCGCCGGTGCGGGACCGGGCGGCGGTCTGCGATCTGGCGCGGGCGGGCCTGGACACGGTGGCCGTGCGCGTCCCCGGCCACATGCGGGCGCGGGCGGTGATCGCCGCCTTTGGCGGCGCCGTGGTGGCGCCGTCCGCCAATCGCTCGGGACGCCCCAGCCCCACCACATTTGACGACGCGGTGGAGGAGACGGGCGACCACGCGGGCGCCGCCCTGGACGGCGGGCCCTGCGCGGTGGGGGTGGAAAGCACCGTGGTGGCGGTGATGGACGGCGCGATCCGCCTGCTGCGCCCCGGCTCGGTGACCCGCGACGAGATCGAGGCGGTGGCCGGCGCCCTGTCGGACGGCGGCGGCGAAGGCCATCGCTCGCCCGGGCGGCTTGCCCTGCACTATGCGCCGGATGCGCCGGTCAGGATCAATGCGGAGCGGGGGGAGCCGGGCGAAATCCTGCTGGGCTTCGGCCCGGTCGGCGAGGGACGCTGGAGTCTGTCCGAGGCCGGCGACCTGCGAGAGGCCGCCGCCAATCTGTTCCGCATGCTGCGCGAGGCGGATCGGGAAAAGCCCCGCGCCATCGCCGTGGCGCCCATTCCGGCCCACGGTCTGGGGGAAGCGGTCAACGACCGGCTGAAACGCGCGGCCGGGTTCGTGGGTTAGGCCGCCTGTTCGTCGCCCCGCACGGCGGTCAGGGTGCGGTCCATGCGGGCCATGATCTCGTCCCGGCGCGCCCCGGCGGCGATCACGGCGGCCTCGGCCCGGTCGATGGCGGACAGCAGCGCTTCGCACGCCTGATGGAGAGCGGCCTGATCGGGGTTTACGCGGCGCAGGGGCGTCAGTTTCTTGCCGTCGGCGCCCAGAGCCTTCAGCAGGTCGTCGCGCCAGCCCGTGGCCGCCTCGGCTGCCTGTCCGGCGATCTCAGCGAGGCGGGCGTCCACGTTCTGGACCATGCGCGTGAGGGGCAGGTGCTTCAGTCCGCCGTCGCGGGCCGGATCGGCGCGCTCGGGAAAGGCCATCAGGGCCTCGTCCAGCCCGGTGATGGCGTCCAGCAGGCCCTGATGGTGCGCGTTCAGCGCGCCGTTGCGGCGGGCCAGCTCCGCCGCAGCGTCGCGCAGCTTGACCGCGGCCGTGGAGATGGAGGGGGCCAGATCGGTCACATGGTGACGGAAACGGGCGAGACGCTTCTTGCGGCTGTCGAACAGTCCGCCCAGGCCGCTGCGCGGCGTCAGTTCGGCCGGGCGCACGCTGGCGACCCTAAGGCGCAGATCCTGAAGCTGGCCCCGGATGAAGTCGGCGTCAGCGCCCTGACAGGTCTGGTTCAGCCGCTCGCAGCCCGCGATGACGGCCGCCCGCAGGCTCTCCAGAGGACCGGGGTCGGCAGAGGCTTCGGAGGGAGCGGGCGACTTATCTGTAGCCCCATCGACAGTTGGCCCGACGCTGTCCGTCCCGGCAAGCGGCTGATCGCCAGCCGCCTCATCCGCCACGGTCCCGGCCGCGGCGGTCTCCTGCGGTTCCGTAACGACAGGCTCCGGCGCGTCCCGGAGCCTGTCCTCGGTTTGCACGTCTGACACTGGCCCCCTCCATGTCCTGAACATCCGGGTCTTTCGCCCGGTGAACAGCACTATGCCAGCGAATTAACCTTTTCGGAAACCGTGAAGTCGGCCTCGGTCTTTGCGCGCACCTCGTCCAGGGCGACGCCGTCGGCCAGTTCGATCAGCTCCAGGCCCGACCCGTCCGGCTTGACGTCGAACACGGCCAGGTCGGTGATGATGCGGCTGACCACGCCGGTTCCGGTCAAGGGCAGGGTGCAGGATTTCAGCACCTTGGACTGGCCGTGCTTGTTGGCGTGGTCCATGACCACCACCACGCGCTTGACGCCGGCCACCAGATCCATGGCGCCGCCCATGCCCTTCACCAGCTTGCCGGGGATCATCCAGTTGGCGATGTCGCCGTTCTGGGCCACTTCCATGGCGCCCAGGATCGACAGGTCGATGTGCCCGCCCCGGATCATGGCGAAGCTGTCGGCGCTGCTGAAATAGGCGCTCTCGGGAATCTCGGTGATGGTCTGCTTGCCGGCGTTGATGAGGTCCGGGTCCACCTGATCCTCATAGGGGAAAGGCCCCATGCCCAGCATGCCGTTCTCGGACTGCAGCGTCACCTCCATCCCCTCGGGGATGTGGTTGGCCACCAGGGTCGGGATGCCGATGCCCAGGTTCACATAGAAGCCGTCCTGCAGTTCGAGGGCGGCGCGTTCGGCGAGTTGGTCGCGGGTGCGGGGCATTATGCGCTCTCCTTCTGACGGACGGTGCGCTGTTCGATGCGCTTTTCGAAGGTCCCCTGGATCAGGCGGTCCACATAGATGCCCGGGGTGTGGATGTGGTCGGGGTCCAGCGACCCGGTGGGGACGATCTCCTCCACCTCGACCACGCAGACCTTGCCGGCGGTGGCCATCATCGGGTTGAAGTTGCGGGCGGTCTTGCGGAACACCAGATTGCCGCGCTCGTCGGCCTTCCATGCCTTCACGATGGACAGGTCGGCGACCAGGCCGGTCTCCATCACATAGTCGCGGCCGTCGAAATTGCGGATTTCCTTGCCCTCGGCCACCAGGGTGCCGACGCCGGTGGCGGTGAAGAAGGCCGGGATGCCCGCCCCGCCCGCGCGGATGCGCTCGGCCAGGGTGCCCTGGGGATTGAACTCCAGCTCCAGCTCACCGGCCAGATACTGGCGCTCGAACTCCTTGTTCTCGCCGACGTAGGAACTGATCATTTTGGCGACCTGCCGGGTCTCCAGCAACTGGCCCAGGCCGAAGCCGTCCACGCCGGCGTTGTTGGAGATGACCGTCAGCCCCTTCACGCCAGAAGCCTTCAGCCCGGCGATCAGGTTCTCGGGAATGCCGCACAGGCCGAAGCCGCCCGCCATGACGGTCATGCCGTCGAAGGTCAGGCCCTCAAGCGCGGCCGTGGCGTCGGGAAAGATCTTCCGCATCGCGTCCTCTGATTTTATTTCACCGCCCGGTGAATATCGGCGGCCTTGTCTCGTCTCTAGGGCCGGGCGGCGGCGGGGGCAAGTCCGACCGGGCGCCGAGGCGAAGTGCACTGTCATGTGCATGGTGCAATTGGTGCAATTGGTGCAATTCCGTTCCGACAGGACACGGCCCCCGATATAGGCATCGGGTTCGTCATTTTCGGACGTGGGGCGCCTCTAGCGCGCCGTTCCAAGCGTCACGGGCCGGACGGGGGGCGCTCCGCGCGAGCGGTACTTTGCGCCCTTGATCATGCTGACCGCCGCCTCCCAGTGGATGCCCCACATGACCTTCCAGGTCAGCAGCGGGTGGGTGACGAAGGCGCGGATCAGCGCGCCGCTGGTCAGGGGCCGGCGCTGGCCTGCGAAACTGGCGGTCAGGATCGGGGTCTGGCCCCTGCGCACGGCGATGGTGACCACGACCGCCTCGCCGGGCGGGCGCACCGTGAAGTCATAGGTCAGGTCCATGTCCATCAGGGGCGAGACGAAGAACGTCTTGTCCGCGCTCTGACGCACCGGTCCGTCGGTCGGCGGCGTGGCGATCAGATAGCTGTGGCGCTCATGAAAGGTGTTGGTGACCTCGTACAGGATCGCCGCCAGGTCGCCGTCCGGGCGGTGACAGAAGAAGACGCTGAGCGGATTGAAGCCATAGCCGAGGATGCGCGGCATGGTCAGCAGGCGGATCGGCCCGCCCGCGATGTCGATGCCCGCTTCGGCCAGATGGGCCTCCACCTGTCCGCGCAGGGTGCGGCCCGATCGGTCGCCGTGGTCGGCGGCGCGCCAGCTCATCAGGCCGAACCGGCCCCGGCTCAACAGGCCCGGCCGCCGGTCCTCCATATGGTCCAGATCCAGCAGCAGCATATAGACCCGGTAGGCCAGCCGGTGGCGGATGCCGTGCATGCGCTCGTGGGTCACCCGACCCACATACAGCGCGCTGGCGTCGGGCGGGGCGGCCATCAGCATGGGATCAGGCCACCTGCCCCACCGGCCGGCTCATGGACGGGCCGGGAGACGCCGGGGCGGGCGCCGTCACATGGATGCGGCCGCTCTCGTTGTCGACGGTCCAGGGCCGGCGCACGCCGCCCAGTTGCTCGGCCACGGCGAGGCCGGACTGCAGGCCGTCCTCGTGGAATCCCGAGCCGAACCAGGCCCCGCAGAACCAGACATTGCGCGCCCCCTGCAGGGACCACAGCTCGCTCTGCGCGGCCACGGCGGCGCGGTTGAAGACGGGATGCTCGTAGTCCCATTCGCCCAGCACCGTGGCGGGGTCCGGCTCGCGCGCCGGGTTCAGGCTGACGAACAGGTTGGGGCCGGGGAGGGACTGGAGATCGTTCATCCAGTAGGTGACGCCGCCCTCGCCGCACCGGTCGCTGTGGCCCAGGTGGTTCCACGCCGCCCACGCCTTGCGCCGTTTCGGCATCAGGGAGGCGTCCCGGTGCAGGACGGCGCGGTTCTTCTGATAGGGGATGGCGCCGATCAGCCGGCGCTCGTCGGCGGTGGGGGCTTCGAGCAGGGCGAGGGCCTGATCCGAGTGGACCGCCAGCACCACGGCGTCGAAGCGCTCCAGCGATCCGTCGGCCAGCCGCACCGCCGCCGCCTCGCGCCCGCGCGCCACGCCCGTAACGCGCGCGTGACGGACCGTGCCCGAGAAGTCGGCCAGGATGCGCTGGACATACTCGCGGCTGCCGCCGTCCACGGTGCGCCAGGTGGGCCGCGTGTCATAGGTCAACAGGTTGTGGTTCATGTAGAACCGCACGAAGGAGGCGGCCGGATACTCGCTCATCTGGCTCATGGACGAGGACCAGATGGCCGCCGCCTGGGGCAGCAGGTGGGCGTCGCGGAACAGGGGCCCATAGCCGCGCCGGTCCAGATAGGCGTCAAGCGTCTCGCCCGAGGCCTCCAGTTCGGCCAGGTCTGCGGGCGCCTCCTTCTGGAAGCGC
Source organism: Brevundimonas sp. (assembly GCF_046299535.1). Lineage (GTDB taxonomy): Bacteria > Pseudomonadota > Alphaproteobacteria > Caulobacterales > Caulobacteraceae > Brevundimonas. The sequence goes on from NZ_JBKBIB010000008.1 coordinate 48,337, forward strand.
AGCACGTCGCCGATCATGCGCCAGAACCGGGGGCTGGCGTAGTTGCGCTTCTGGGCGAACAGGGCCCCGACCCCGTGGCTGGAGTACTCCAGCGCCCCGCCGTCCAGCGACACGGCGAACGACATGTAGGCGGCCTTGTTGGGCACGTTCAGGTGCGCGAACAGGGCGGTCAGGTTGGGATAGTTGGCCTCGTTGTAGACGATGAAGCCGGTGTCCACCGCCACCGGCCCGTGGGGCGACGGCGTGTCCACGGTGTTTGAGTGGCCGCCGATGTGGTCCTCGGCCTCGTACAGGGTCACCTCGTGGGCCTTGCCCAGCAGCCAGGCGGCGGACAGGCCGGCGATGCCCGACCCGACGATGGCGATGCGCTTCCGTTCGCCGGATGCGGCGTCACTGGAGGCGACGAGATGGGGCGGCAAGGGGAACCTCCGGGTCCGAACGGGCTTCACCGACAACTACGGCCCGTCGCGCCCGCCGGATGACATCCGGATGCAAACCTCCGCCGTATCTGGACTGAACACCGCATCAGGGGAGCCGTTCCGCATGAACCTGGCCAATGCCGCCATCCGCCGCCTGCAAGACGCGCCCTTTCCCGACTTCGTGGCGCGTCCGGCGGTGGCCAGTCTGGTAGCCGAGGCCCGCAGGCGGCTGGCGAAGGATCCGCCGCATACCGAGTTCGATTTCGCCTGCCAGATGGCGGCGCGACCGGTCGCCGAGCACACTGACGCGGCCAATGAGCAGCACTATGAGCTGCCCCCGCGCTTCTTCCGGCTGTGTCTTGGACCCCGCCTGAAATATTCCTGCTGCCTGTACCCGACCGGCGCCGAGACGCTGGCGGAAGCCGAGGAGTCCGCCCTGGCGGAGACCTGTCAGCACGCGGACCTGAAGGATGGGCAGTCGATCCTGGAGCTGGGCTGCGGCTGGGGCTCGCTGAGCCTGTGGATGGCTGAGCGCTATCCGAATGCGCGGGTCACGGCGGTGTCCAATTCCAGCAGCCAGCGGGGCCACATCGAGGCGGCGGCCACAGCCATGGGGCTGAAGAATCTGACCGTTATCACCCGCGACATGAACGACTTCCAGACCAACGAGCGGTTCGACCGCATCGTCTCGGTGGAGATGTTCGAGCATATGGCCAACTGGCGCGAACTGCTGACGCGGGCGCGCGGCTGGCTGAAGCCGGACGGGCGGCTGTTCATCCATGTGTTCACGCACAGGGACGCGCCCTACCGTTTCGATCACGGCGACAGCAGCGACTTCATCGCCCAGCATTTCTTCACCGGCGGGGTGATGCCCAGCCACCGGCTGATCCGCCAGTTCCCCGACCTGTTCGAGGTGGAGGAGGAATGGCGCTGGTCCGGCGGGCACTATCAGCGCACCGCCGACCACTGGCTGGAGAATTTCGACGCCCACAAGGCCGAGGTCATGGCGCTGATGCGCCAGACCTATGGGGCCGATGCGAAACTGTGGGCGCGGCGCTGGCGGCGCTTCTTCATGGCGACGGCCGGCCTTTTCGGCGACGACGGCGGGCGCACCTGGGGCGTCAGTCACTACCGGCTCAAGCCGTTCGTTTGATGGAATAACGGGAGAGGATCGATGATCAAATATGTAGCCGCCTATCTGGGGGCGGGCGTGGCCTTCGCCGTGATCGATGCGGTGTGGCTGACCACCATGGCCAATCGTCTGTATCGCCCCGTGATTGGCCCGATCATGGCCGACAAGCCGAACATGGTCGCGGCGGTGGCCTTCTATCTGATCTATCTGTTCGGGATCGTCTTCCTGGCCATCGCGCCGGCGCTGAAGGACGGCCAGTGGACCCGCGCCCTGATCACCGGGGCGGTGCTGGGGATGGTGGCCTACGCCACCTATGACCTGACCAATCAGGCGACCCTGAGCGTGTGGTCCACGCGGATGACGATCATCGACATCATCTGGGGCACGGCGCTGACCGCCAGCGCGGCCACGGCGGGGTATTTCGCCGCCAGCTGGGCCGAGGGGCGCTGGGGCTGATCCGGTTCGCGTGACACAACCCGCGTTAACCTTTTCCCTCGCCTGAGACGGGTCCGGGCTGGTCTGCCAATCCCTTGTTGGGTTAACAGGGGTTCGTAAACCAGTCTGGTTTCCGGGGGGCGATAGGGTTGCGCGCCAGCATCAACGCACTGACGGCGGCATTGATCGTGGGGGTGATCGTGGGCCTTGCCCTGACGCCGGACGGTCGCGGCTGGCTGCGCAACCCAACCCTCATGCTGGGCTCGGCCAACGCCTCGGCAGGGGTCTCGGCTGGCCCGCCCGCGCCGCAGGTCGTGGCCACGGTGGCCCGGCCCGAGCCGGCCCTTCCCGCCGCCCCGCGCGTCACGCCGCTCAGCCAGCGTCTGGCCGGGGGCGAGCTGGTGGTGGGGGTGATCGGAGACTCCATGGCCGACGGCCTGTGGACCGGCGTCTATCGCGATCTGCGCCACGTGGACGGAGTGCGGGTGGTGCGCATGGCCGAAGTCTCCACCGGCCTGTCGCGCTATGACTATGTGAACGTTCAGGACAAGACCGCCCGCCAGCTGCGCGAACAGCCCATCGACGCGGCAGTGGTCATGTTCGGCACCAACGACGCCCAGGCCATCGAGCACGACGGGGTCATCCACCCATTCGGCACGCCGGGCTGGCGCGAGATCTACGCCCGGCGGGTGGATGATCTGGTGGCCCTGCTGCGCGCCAACGACGTGGCGGTCTACTGGGTCGGCCTGCCCCGCATGAAGCGCGAATCCTTCGACGGGCGCATGAGCCTGATCAACGAGCTTGTGGCCGAGCGCATGGCGGCGCTGGACGTGCCCTACATCGACACCGTGGCCCTGACCTCCAACGAGGGCGGCGCCTATGACGCCTATCTGACCGCCACCGACGGGCGGCGGCGGCTGATGCGGGCCCATGACGGCATCCACATGTCCATGGCCGGCTACCTGCGCCTGACCGAGCCGGTGACCGAGCGCCTGCGCGCCGACGCCGGGCTGACCCGCACGCCGGACGGGGCCGGGGGGTGAGGCCGGCGCGGCTGGCCGGGCTGGTCGCGGCGTTCATGACAGCCATCACGCCAGCGGCCGCGCAGGACTCCATGACCGCCCTCGAACGTCCTGAAACCCTCGCGCGCTTCTTCGACGCCCTGGACGCGGCCGAGGCCGGCGAAGGCGAGCGGCCGGTCCATATCCTGCAACTGGGCGACAGCCACACGGTGGGAGACATGATCACCGCCTCGGTGCGCTCGCGGCTGCAGAACAGCATCGGGCGCGGCGGGCGTGGCGTCCTGCCGCCGGGCAAGCCCTATGTGCTGTATCAGCCGCGTCAGGTGGAGCTGTTCGAACAGGCCTGGACGGCGGTCACGCCGGGGCCGGGCTCGGCCGCCATGTCGGGCGTGGGTCTGAGCGGATCGCGGGCGCTGGTCTGGGGCGAGGGGTCGTTCCTGCGCATCGAGGCCGAGGGTTCCGCCGCCTTCAGCCGCATTGTCCTGTGCGGTGCGACGGGGCCGGGGGCCGGGAGCCTGACGGTGCGGGCGGGCTTCACCGAGACGACGGTCAGTTTCGCGGAGCCGGTCGCGGGCGCCGCCTGCCGCGAGGTGCGGCTGGGCGAGCCTTTGCGCGCTGCGACCCTCGTGGGCGGCACCGGGGCCGTGGACCTGCATTCGGTGGCGACCTTCGCGGAAGGCCCCGCGGTGGCGGTGTCGGCGCTGGGCGTCATCGGTGCGACCCTGAGGGATCTGGCCGTGCGCGACCCGGCGGTGGTGCGCGCCGAGCTGGACGCGTGGCGGCCGGACCTGATCGTGCTGGCCTTCGGCACAAACGAGGGCTTTGATCCGTTTCTCGACCCCGCCGCCTATGAGCCGCTGCTGCGGGGCCAGATCGGACGATTGCGGACCCAGGCGCCATACGCCGACATCCTGATCCTGGGGGCGCCGGACGCCCAGCGGGCCGAGGGCGGCGGAACCTGCGGCGACGAAGAGACCCTGTGGCGCATCCCGCGCGAACTGCCGCTGGTCCGGGATGTGCAGCGGCGGGTCGCCGCCGACATGGGTGTGGCGTTCTGGGACTGGCATGCACGCATGGGCGGGGACTGTTCAGCGCACCGGCTGGCCACGGCGTATGAGCCCCTGATGCGGGGCGACCATGTGCATTTCAACTCCGCCGGGGGCGACTGGATCGGACAGATGCTGTCCGAGGATTTGACCGCCGCCTGGCGTGCGAGGGCCGTCCCGGCCGCCGCAGAGGAATAGCCGATGCTGTTCCCCACCCTGGGCTTCGGGATCTTCTTTCTGTTCGTCTATTTCACCGCCTGGTCGCTGGACCGGGAGAACGGACGGCGCAAGATCTTCCTGCTGCTGGCCAGCTGGTTCTTCTACGCCCAGTGGGACTGGCGCTTCGTCGGCCTGCTGATCGCCTCGGCCATTCTGAACTGGGGGGTGGCGGCCCTGATCGCCTCCAGCGACAGTCCGGGCCGGCGAAAGTGGCTGGTGGGGCTGGGCGTCGCCCTCAATCTGACCATCCTGGGCGTGTTCAAATACTACGGTTTCTTCGTCGAACAGGCGATCGAGCTTCTGAACCAGTTCGGCTGGGAGCGGGATGCGCCGCTGCTGCAGATCGTCCTGCCTATCGGCATCTCCTTCTTCACCTTCCAGGGCATCAGCTATGTGGTGGACGTGCACCGGGGCAAGACGCCGCCGGCGCGCTCGCTGGTGGACGTCATGCTGCTGATGTCCTTCTTCCCCCATCTGGTGGCCGGGCCCATCGTGCGGGCCTCGGACCTGCTGCCCCAGTTCGACCGGGTGCCGCGCCTGACCCGCGAGATGGCGGCGCTCGGCCTGCTGCTGATCGCCTGGGGCCTGTTCAAGAAGACCGTGATCGCCTCGGAGCTGGCCGTGCGGCTGGTGGACCCGGTGTTCTTCGATCCGTCGGCCTACGGAGCGCTGGACATCGCGGCGGCGACCTACGGCTATGCGGTGCAGATCTACTGCGATTTCTCGGCCTATTCAGACATGGCCATCGGGCTGGCGGCGCTGCTGGGCTATTCCTTCCCGCGCAATTTCGACCAGCCTTACCGCGCCGCGTCCCTGCAGCAGTTCTGGCGGCGCTGGCACATCAGCCTGTCCAGCTGGCTGAGGGACTATCTGTATGTGCCGCTGGGGGGCGGCCGTAAGGGGCTCGTCTCCTCCTGCATCAACATCATGATCACCATGCTGCTGGGCGGGCTGTGGCACGGGGCCGCCTGGACCTTCATCGCCTGGGGCGCGCTGCACGGGGCGGTGCAGGCGGTGGAGCGGGTCTGGCGTCACTTCCGAGAGGGCAAGGCGGGGCTGCCGCACTGGCTGGGGGTCATCGTCACTTTTCACATCGTCTGCCTGGGCTGGATTCTGTTCCGGGCCGAGAGCTTCGACCTGGCCATGCAGATGCTGGAAGGTCTCACCCGCATGGCGCCGGTCATGGTGCTGACGCCCTTCCTGCTGGCGCTGATCGTGGGCGGCATCGCCATGCACTGGCTGCCGCCGCGAGCGGTGGAGGGGCTGGCCGTGCGGGTCAAGGAGGCCCCGGCCATCACCATGGGCGTGCTCATCGGCATCATGATCCTGGTGGTGGAGGCCATGCGTCCCGAGGGTGTGGCCCCCTTCATCTATTTCCAGTTCTAGGCGTTGGCGTAACCGATGGACCCGAACGAGCCGAAAGACCCTGACGAACCCGCCCCCTTCCCGGCCGGCGAGCACGACCCGTTTCCGCCGCGCGGTCAGGAACTGGCGCCCGCGTCCGCGCCGGAAGCGGCCGATGACGCGCGCAACGACTGGATCGAATCCGCCGACCCCCACGATCTGCCCACACGCGAGCCGCGCCTGATCGCCCTGGGCCGCTACGCCTTTCCGCCCGAGCCGCCGCTGGACGAGGAGGGCGAGGCCGCCCGCGACCGCCGCTGGACCAGCCGCAGCATCATCGTGGCGGGCCTGTTCCTGCTGGTCTTCAACAGCGTCTCGATCCAGTCCTGGGCCCGCCAGCAGGAGCCGGGCTGGATCACCGCCACGGTGCAGCAGCTGGCCGACGTCTGGACCGGCCAGATCAGCCAGCTGGGCGCCGACCAGCCCCGCCAGGGCGTGCGCGAGGCCTACGAATCCGCTCGCGACCAGCGCTTCCCGGGCCAGCCGGACGCGCCGCCGCCCACCTGACCGCTTGACCCCCGGGCGCGCGCCCCTAGCTTGTCTCGCCTTCAGTCAGTTCGGGACGGTCCTCAATGCATCAGCGGTTCTTCACCGGCGCGGTCTGCGCCGCAGCCCTCCTCGCGGTCGTCATGGCCCCCGCCGCCATGGCCCAGGACGCGCCCGCCTACCGCATGCCGCCCGCCCCCATCGCCCAGATTCTGGACACGGCCCCGGCGCCGGTCCCCAGCATCAGCCCGGACCGGGCGACCCTCGCCCTGCTGGGCCGGTCCAACCTGCCGTCCATCGCCGAGGTGGCGGAGGCGGACCTGCGTCTGGCCGGCTACCGCATCAATCCGCGCAACAACGGCCCGGCCAACAGCCGCACCAACTGGCTGAACAGCCTGACCTTCCAGGATGTGGCCACGGGCGAGCAGCGGGTTGTGGCTCTGACCGAGGGGCAGCGCTTCATCGCCGGCGGCTGGTCGCCGGACTCCCGCTTCATGGCCTTCCTCGCCGATGCGTCCGAAGGCCTTGAACTGTGGGTGGCCGAGGCCGCGACCGGACAGGCGCGCCGCCTGACCGGCCCGGTGATCAACGCCGCCTTCAGCACGGCGCTGGACTGGACGCCCGACAGCGCCGCCGTGCTGGCCCGTCTGGTCCCCGAGGGGCGCGGCGCGGCGCCCGACGTGACCGCCGCCCCTGCCGGCCCGGTGATCGAGGAAACCACCGGCCAGGCGGCGCCCAACCGCACCTATCAGGACCTGCTGTCCGGTCCGGGCGACGAGCGCCTGTTCGATCACTATTTCACCAGCCGTCTGGCCCTCGTGCCCGTGGACGGTTCGCCCGCCCGCATGGTCGGACAGCCCGGACTGATCGCCGGGGCCGCCATCTCGCCGGATGGACGGCACATCCTGCAGACCCGGCTGAAGCGGCCCTACAGCTACAATGTCCCGGCCCGGTTGTTTCCCACCGACGTCATCGTCACGGACCTGAGCGGGGCCCTGATCCATCAGGCGGCCGACCTGCCCCTGCGGGACAATGTGCCGACGCCCTTCGACTCGGTGGCCGAGGGGCCGCGCTCGGTGCAGTGGCGCGCCGACGCCCCCGCCACCCTGGTCTGGGCCGAGGCGCAGGACGGCGGCGACTCGCGCCGCGAGGCGGCGGTGCGCGACCGGGTCTTCATCCAGGCCGCGCCCTTCGACGCGCCGCCCCGGGTGCTGATCGACCTGAACGAACGCTACGCGGGCGTGGACTGGGGCCGGAGCGATCTGGCCATGGTGTCCAGCCGCTGGTTCAACACCCGCCACGAAACCCGCTGGCTGGTGGACCCGTCCAATCCGGGTCAGGGGCGCCTGCTGCTGGAGCGCAACTATCAGGACCGCTATAACGACCCCGGCTCGCCCATGTCCCGCCCGACGCCCGAGGGCTTCAGCGTCATGCACATGACCCCGGACGGGCAGGGGGTGTTCACCACCGGCGCCGGGGCCACGCGCGAGGGGGCCTTCCCGTTCCTGGGCCGCATGGACCTGGCCTCGGGCGAAACCGAGCGGCTGTGGACCTCGTCACAGACCCACTACGAGACGGTGGCGGGCCTGCTGGACGACGACGGCCGGGTGCTTCTGACCCGCCGCGAGAGCCTGACCGAGCCGCCGAACCTCTATGTGCGCGACCTGGACGGCGCGGAGCCGCGCGCGATCACCGCCTTCCCCGATCCCGCGCCCCAGCTGGCCGGGGCCACGCGCGAGACCATCGCCTACACCCGCGACGACGGGGTGCAGCTGTCGGGCACGCTCTATCTGCCGGCCGGATACGACAAGGACCGGGACGGCCCGTTGCCGCTGCTGATGTGGGCCTATCCGGCCGAGTTCACCGACGCCGCCGTGGCCGGTCAGGTGGTGGACACGGGCAACCGCTTCGTGCGGCCGGGCGGCTCCAGCCACCTGTTCCTGCTGACGCAAGGGTTCGCCATCCTGGACAACCCCTCCATGCCCATCGTGGGCGTCGACGGGGCCGAGCCCAACGACACCTATGTGGAGCAGCTGACAGCCAGCGCCCGGGCGGCGGTGGACGCGGTGGTGGAGCGCGGCGTGGCGGACCGGGACCGCATCGCCGTGGGCGGGCACAGCTACGGCGCCTTCATGACCGCCAACCTGCTGGCCCATTCCGACCTGTTCCGGGCGGGCATCGCCCGGTCGGGCGCCTACAACCGCACCCTGACGCCCTTCGGCTTCCAGGTCGAGCAGCGCACCTACTGGGAGGCGCCGGAGACCTACAACGTCATGAGCCCCTTCATGCACGCGGACCGGGTCAATGAGCCGATCCTGCTGATCCACGGGGCCGAGGATTCCAACTCGGGCACCTTCCCGGTCCAGACCGAGCGCTTCTATGCGGCGCTGAAGGGTCACGGGGCGGTGGCCCGCTATGTGGTTCTGCCCGCCGAGGACCACGGCTACCGCGCCCGGGAATCGGTGATGCACACCCTGTGGGAGATGACCGACTGGCTGAACCGCCATGTGCGCGACGCCGGGCCCGCAGCGACGGGCGGTCGCTGAGGACGGAGAGCGGCGCCTTCGGGCGCCGTTATCTTTTCAGGGGGAGGGCCGATGGTGGGTGATCACGGGCTCGAACCGTGGACCCGCTGATTAAGAGTCAGCTGCTCTACCAACTGAGCTAATCACCCACATCGCTTACTGTATAAGGGTTTGGTTGCCCCCATACAATCGACCCGAACGTGCCGTTTTACAGTCGTTTTACAGCGACCCGTTCGGGAGGCGTTCTCCTAACCATCCTTTCGCCCGTGTGCAAGCATATCCTGAACCACTGCGGAGCGGCTGACGTATTTGCGCTTCAGGGCGTCCACGGTGTCTTCCTCCCACCCCATGATGAGCGCGACCTGTGACGCGGGCCTCCCGGCCTTCATGAGGTTGGTTGCGGCGGTCCTGCGAAGGTCGTGGAACGTCCGCTTGATCCCGGCGTCCCGACACGCCTTGCCGAACGATGAGCGCAGCCCGTCCGGGGTCCACGGGCGCTTGCCCCGCTCCGTCGTCAGCACCGTGACGTGGCGCTTCTTGATCCTGGCCATCACCGCCCGGCATTCCGGGGTTGCGGGGATCAGCACGTCGCGCCCGCGCTTGGAGGTGGTCATGGCGAAGGACTCGCCGTCGTAGTGCGTCCACGCCAGCCGTGTCAGGTCGCCTTGGCGAAGGCCGGTGTGCATGGCCAGCTCGACGGCCCACATAAGCTCGTCTGAGGCTTCGTCGCGCAGGGCTTCGATCTCTTCGGGCGTCCAGATGCTGTCGGCCCGGTTGGCGCTGTGGAGGCGTCCTATGGGCTCGGCGTGATTGATCGTCAGCCGCACCTCTGAGACGGCCCACGACAGGATGCGTTTCAGCACGGTCATGGCGTAGTCCGCCGTCCGGGGCCGGTCCTGCATCGTGTTGCGCCAGTCGATGAAATGACGCCGGACCTTCGCGTCCTCCAGTGCAGCGAGCGGCATGGTCCCGAACCTGCTCTCGATCTGGGCTATGTGGCGGTCGTAGGCGCGCTTGGAGTGATGACCCAGCTTGCGGTATTCCGGGCTGGCCTGATAGGCGGTGATGATCTCTCGGAACGTCCCCTGCCGCGCGACCTTGACCGACTCCAACGCCTTGCGGAGTCTGGCCAGGTATTCCGGCGAGCCTGGCTTTCCATGGATCCGGGGGCCGCCGCGCCACGCATAGTGATACTCGCGGACTTCGCCGCTGGACAGGCGCCGGCGCACCACATGGACGCCTCTAAGCCGCATCGTCACCATGTTCCCGCTCCCAAGCCTCCAGCGGGCTCAGGTCGTCATTTGCCGGGGGCGTAGTCAAGAGCCGCACCTTTCCATCCGGCAGGCACTCGACGCCGTAAACGGTCAGGCCACAGTCCTGCGCCCCCTTGATGAGCCGTTTGACGTCAGCCTGCCGAAAGGGGGCCGGTTTGTTCAAGGCTCTTTCTCCCCTGGTTGGTTGGTAGCGGGCTCCCCCGCCTCCTTGGGGTGTTGGTTTTTTGAGACTACGCCTTCGGCTTCGTGCCCAGCGAGCGTGGGGGAGTCGGTGGGGCCATAACTGTCAAGAAAGTCGGCCTCCGACTCGAATACTGGCGCGGACCAGTCCAGCCGGTTGAGCACCGCTTCCTGCTTCGCCTCCGAAAGCCGCGTGAACGGGACCGGGCCGTCGCCATGTCGGGCGAACATGAGAAGGGCGCCGGCGCAGTGCTGGGTGTTTCCCCCGAACACATAGCCCGCATCGCCCTCGTCTTCCTCCAAGTCGGCAGACAGGTGGCAGGGAAACCCGTTGCGATAGGCGCTCTCCTCGATCTCTTCGGCGCGCTCCAAACACTGAAACCGGATGGCCGTCTCGTCGGTCCTGAACGGGCAGTTTTTGCACGGCGTCTTAAGGTCAAAGCGCATAGCGGCCTCCAAGAGCTAGAACCGTTCTGACCGCTCCCCGCTGGGTATTTCCCGAAGGGAAATGAGCTAAACTATTCACGGCGTGGTTCCTCTGGAGGTGTGGGGAGGGGCCATGCACCGAGCGCCTTGTGTCCGAGCCGTTCAGGCCCCGCCTCGTTGAGCATTTCGGCCAGCGTCGCGGCGCGAGCGTCGGCGTTCTTTCCCGACCCGCAGTCGATCAGATGGCCATCAGAAAGAAGGACCATCCAAACGGTAGCCCCGCCATGCTCGCAGTTGATCTCGCGCTTGCAGACCAACGCCTTGTCGGACTTCAAATCGTCCCACGAACGGGTCATCGGTCGCCCCCTTTGAGGCGGTTCAGGTCGTGGCAGGCAATCCAGCCGGTCGGGCTGAAATCCAAGTGGGCAGGCGTCGGCTTGTGCATCAGAATGCTTGCCCGCCAGACCATCATCGCGCCATCGGCACGACGGGCCAGGATCATCGAGTCATCGGCCGGACATTCAGACATCGGCCGCCACGCCACCGGCTCCTCCGACACCAGCATCCCTGCTTCATGGAGGGCTAGGGCGCATTTCAACGCATTGGCTTCCGTGAGGTGCTGATAGCCCGCCGCAAGGATCATCCGCTCGACTGCCTGTTCTATGGTGGATTGCTCAGCCATTGTTCTGATCCTGGGATTGGAGGAGGGCGAGGAGCCGATTGACCAGCCCGTTGGAAAGCTCGGGCTTCCACGTCATCTTCATGTTCAGCGGGGCGTCATCACGGAACCAGTCGAGGACCGCGCGTTCCACCTTCTCCCGCAGATTACCAGCCCCCACCCGTTCAGGGGCGGTGGAGAGGGCTTGGCGAGCCTTTGCGATTTCGGCAGGATCATTCGGGCATCCCGACCAATCTCTGGCTATGACCGAAAGCGGCTTTAGCGCAGCCTCGATCTCATCAAGAGCCTCGCCAAACTCGCGCTGATATTGCTCATCATCGTAGGCGAAAGGGCCTCGCCCTGGTTCCCGCAAATGCTCGCGGCTGGCGAGGGCCTTCTTGACCGCCGCCACGCCGACAGCAACAGCGGAGCGCTCCCGCTCTAAGACGCTTGGATAGCCCGCCTCCACAGACGGGGAGGGGGAGGCTGCGAGGGCTTCCTGAGCCGCTTGCGCTGCCTCAAGCGAGCCATAGCCGAGGATCAGTCGATAGGTCCCCGCTCCAGTCTCGCTCATTGCATATTCAGGGGCGGGCACAAGCCGCATATCAGGGGTGTGGGTCACGGCTCAGTCCTCCCAATGCTGCATATCGACGGCCAGAACTTCGCCGGGCGGCGGAACCGTATCGAAGCAGGTTTTGTCTTCGGCCATTTCTCGGAGGGCTCCGCTGTAGGCCCATGCGCTGGGCAGACCCCATCCGAAGCCGCCGCGGCGCATGATTCTCACAAGGCGATAGCGCCAGATCAGGCGGGCGATTGTGTTGGTCACGGCGTCTTCTCCTTGAGGGCTTGGAGGGCGGCGTCCACCTCAGCGTCGATGGCGAACAAGACCTTCTCAGGATCACCGTCGCCCTGCGCTAGGCGCGAGTACTCGTCTCGAAGTTTGCTTGCCCGCTCCAACGCCTCCACAGCCCGCGCAGTCTCAGCCTGGGATGCGGTGAGGGCTGCTTCGGCGGCGGCGAGGGTGACGACCGGCGTGACCGTGCAGGAGTCGGACAGGACCATTTCTCGGCCATCGTTCGGGACGAACACGGCGTCGCGGGTTCCGCGCTTCACGACTTGCCCGAACACCGGAAGCGCCGCTTCGACTTCCCCCTTGGGCGGGCTAGGGGCTTCGGGGGGAGGCGGGTCCGTGTAAGGCATCCCCAGCGGGCCGCTCTCGTGCCATGTCACTGAGGCCGCGCCGCGTTCGACAGCCTGATAGACCTTGAACGAGTCGCGGAATATTTTGGGGCCGTCCAAATCCTTCTTCGCGATCAGATCTTCCAGCGCCGCCATTTCGGCATCGGTCAGGTCGATAGTCATGGTGCGTTTCGGCGCACCCTCACCAGCAGGGGCCTCGGGCTTCTTCACTTTGGCCCAGAAAGCAGCGGCAGGGCCGAGGGTTTCGCCGGGCGGGGTGTTGCGTGAGGGTTCAGACATTGGCGAGCCTCACCTTGCCGTCGTCGCCTAGCTGGACGGTCTGGGGCTGGCGCGTCGTGAGGTATTCACCGGCTTGGCGGCGGTTCCAGTAGTCTATGCCCTCCATGCGCCCATCGCCCTCACGTTGAGCGAGGCCGCAGTCCGCGATGATACGCGCGAGGGTTTCCGGGGCGAGGTCGGAGAAGCCGAACGGTCCCGGCGCAAGGCGAACGCCCGGCGTGGGCTCAGGATCGAACGCCGCAAACAGCGCCTCGATATAGCCCTGCGTGAAGGGCGAGAGGTCGGACCAGCGCTTGGCGACCTTGCTGTTGCGATCGGTGATGAAGGCGGACTGGACGTAAACGACGCCTGACGTGTCAAGCTGGAAGGTCATCGGCTTGTCTCCATAAACAGTATGGAGCGAGTTACACACCTTGCTGTTACGCATGTCAAGCGACTTGTGTAACTTCTGCAAGTCGCCTATGTTGCACTCGTCGCCCTGCTCGGGCATGAAGCCGACATGGAGAAAAAGGACGTGAGAGTTCAGCTGGTCATCAGCGCCAAGGAAATCGAAGCCTTGGACGCATGGCGCGCCCGTGAGCGCATCTGGTCCCGGTCGGAAGCCATTCGCCGCCTGATCGCGGAAGGTGTCGCCCGCGCCGAAAAGAAGGGGTGACGAACGCGAGGCCAAACCCAAGGGCTGAGGTTCAGACATTGGTTCCATCCTTGGGCTGGAGGGCGCGGAGAAGGGCGATCACGACGGCCAGCGCCGGGGTTGAGGCCACGGCCTGATGTGTCGCCCCGCAGGGGTCCATGTCGTGAATCTGCACCTGTGCCGACCCGGCCAAACAGATGTTGATGTTCAGGGGACCGCGCACGTCCAATACTCGGTCAGCTAGGGCGATGGCCGCGTCTATGGAGCTTTGGTAGAGAACGCCTGCGATTTGCGAGTGGACCAGCCCGTCTTCCGCGAACCCGATCGCTGCGGCGAGCTCCGCAATGTATGGCGGTCGGCCATCCTGAAGCCTTTCGATAAGTGCGGTGTGGTCAGTCATTTGTTCACTCCGGCGCAAGCGCCTTCGTCCCCAGCGAGGGCTTGGCGGGCGATGGTGGCAATGTGATCCGCGAGCATCAGGAACGTGTTTCGTCCGTCTGACCCCTCGGAGTAGCATCGAGCGTATCGGCGCGCAGATGCCTCGGCTTCTGTCACCGCCTCCTTCATCCTCCGGTTCTCTGCGATCAACTGGTGGATGCGGGCGGGATTGGCGGCGGCGATGTAGGCGGCGTTGGCCTGCATCTGTGTCAGCTTGCCGTAGGGCTGATGAACGGACACCAGCCGATATGTGCCGCCCGTTCCGGCAGCGTGCCCCACTATAAACGGCTGATTACGGCCACTGCGCTCATTGATGACCCACGGCCCAGCCGTCGCCTCCCTCGCCAGCCGTTCAAGTTCAGCCCAAGGGTCATCGGTCATGTCGTGGGGTCCTTGTGTTCACTCGCCTTGAGGCTCGTCCCTACCGAGGGTGGGGAGGGGGCGGTGGCCAACCGTTCAAAGTAGAACGTCACGGGCTCGCCAGAGACGATGATAACCCCGAACCGCTCACCCGCTCGGAAGGTCGAGGTCTGCCTACGGACGATCTCGGCAGAGCGGCGGATGATGTCTCGCCAGCCTTCCAGCGAGTAGCCTCCCTTGTGCAGGTTGCAGGCTTTGCAGGCGGGCATCATGTTGGCGACGATGTTGCGCTCGGGCCGGATGACGCGCTGTTCAGCGGCTGGGAGGCGTCGCCCCCACTGGTCAGTCTGAACGCGAATGATCGGCTCCAGATGGTCACAGTGCATGTCAGTCAGTTCGCACCCGCAATAGGCGCAACGGCCATCGAACTTCTTTCGCAGGGCCTCCCGCTGCTTCCGGTTGCCCTTCCATTCGTCGGAAGCGAGAACCACCCCATCCGCCCCCGGCTGGGTATTCGCCCCCTCGGGCGAATGAGCCAAACCCTCACCGCCCAAGCCTTCATGGTTCTGGGTCATGTGGAATCTCCTTTGTTCACTCCGCCTTCGGCTCCGTACCCATCGAGCTTGTCAGATGCGGCGGGGATGACCTTGAACGAGACAGCCCAGACCCAGGGATTGGCATCCCAGCTTCCGGGGCCGTTGATGTATTCCCAGAGGCGAGCGTAGCCATCCCGGGGGCTCCACCATGCGCCGGGCGGGACCACGTCCTTCACGCCCGGGTGCTCGACCCCTTCGGCCTCGGCGTCGGCTTCGCTGATCGCCTGCAACCGCTCGGCGCGAACGTCGGTGATTTCCAGCGTCAGGCGCGAGGCCCATCGGGGCATGTGGATGCCAGGCTTCCACGGCGTGTTGCTCGGAGCGTAGGTGTCGTCCGCCTGATAGAAGATGCGGCTCTTCGGCACGTCGCGAGGCTTCATCCCGGCGAAGGTCGAGTGCGGCTTCCACGTCTCGCGCACATAGAGGCGGTCGCCGGGAACGCCGTATGGGCACCTGATCCAGTCGGATCCTTGGCGATTGTCGGGCGCCCACCAGCACCAGTGCTGCGACATGCGACGGGGGTTGGCGGGCGATGCCGGGCCATTGCAGTATGAATCGAAATACGGCTCCGTTCGAATAGTGGGGTGTCGGTTCGGTCCCGGAATGTAGGCGCTCGGTTGCGGCTTCATGATGCGCCGGGTCTGGGTTTTCCGCCCGGCCAACAGAGCGCGCACCATCGGGCCGCTGAACAGGATTGGCCGATCTACACCAGACCTATCCGTCGCGCGGTGGGTATGGAGGGGCGCAGCCCCGGAATGAACTATATCCCCCATTACGACACACCCGCCTTGGCCAGAGCGGCTCGGACGCCGGTCCAGACATAGAAAGCGTCTTCGTTTGACCAGCGAGAAGCGTCCTTCTGGGCGTCCTCATCCACCGGGCCGAACTCCGCAGACAGGAAATCCTCCACGTCCCGCAGAGCCTCCGCCATATCAGGAGAGGCGGCAGACTGGTCCAAGAGCATCTTGATGTCCGACAGGCGAAGTTCGGACTCGCGCGGGCATCCCATGTGCAGCCCGTGGATCATATCCCCCCGATGGCTTCCCTTCGGCCACTCGGAAACGAACTTAGCGATGCGTTCGCGAGCCGCAGTCCATGGCTGTGCTTTGGCTTGTGGGTCGGTCATGTCAGAATCCTCGCTCGTCGCGTTGACGGGGTTCGTCGCCAGGCTGGACGTGGGACACCTGCATCGGACGCCCCTCGCGGGTGACGAGATACATGGGCCACGATGGGTAGAGCAGATCGATTTTGGCGTCCTCAACCTCGTCGGACATCAGCTCAAACTCGCCGTCCGTGATCATCTTTTCGACCTTGGCGCGGGCCTCTTCCTTCGTGTCCGCCTTCACGGTTTCGCGGACTTCGCCCGTCAGTGTGATGACGACTTCCCAATGTCCCGTTCGGTCATCTTTCTCAAACTTCGTCAGGTCGATGGCTTGTGGGTCGGTCATTTCGGTTGTCCCTGGTAGGCCGCGTAGTGGCGCGCGGCGGTTTCGTATGCGTCCTTGCCGATAGAGGCCCAGAACCGGCGCTCGTTGCCCATGTCGTGCTGGATTTTGTGGTGCTCGGCGCAGAGCGGGTTTGCGTGACGGTCGTGGTTTTTGACGCCCCGTCCGAAGCTGTTCGGGATGCCATGCTGCTGATAGCTGACGTGCGCCGCCTGAACGGGGCCGCCGCAGAACCCGAACCCCTGCGCCTCGCATGGCTGGCGTCGGAGGTATTGCAGGAAGCCCTTGTCTTTCTCCTGTCCCCGGTGGCGCTTTTCGGCGGGGATCTGGGATTTGACCGCTCGCCGGCGCTTACGGTTCTCTTCCCGCTTGATGGCCTGTGCGGCGGCGAGGATTTCGCGCTGCGTCCAAGAGAGGCTCACGCTGCCTTCCCCTGTGCTTCATTGGAGTTGGCGGCCTGATGCAGTTCCTGGGTCGTCACGCCGATCATTTCCGAAAGGACAGCTAGGACCGCTTCCTTCGACTCCTGAAACGCCGCCTTGCCCATTGCGCGCAGGGACTGGCTCTTGGCGGTCAGTTGGACCACGGACGTTCCGTTGACGGACACGATGGCGTAGTCATCGACGGGTCGAAGGAAAGCCGCCAGACGGATGGCTTCGGCGCGGGAGCCGCAGACGAACGACCGCTCGTCACGATAGCCCGCCCGGATCAGGGCTTTCTTGCGGAGGTGTTCAGGCGTCGGGAAGTCCTCAGCCATGTCCTCGGGGATGTTCTGCCAAGCCTCATTGATCGAGGCGAAGTAGTGGCGGTGCGATGCGGCTGAACGGTCCTCGACCGGCGCCAGGCTGACCACCTCGCCATCCCCATAGGCTTCCTTCGCCGCGCGCATGAAGCGGGCGTTCAGGGGCCGGAAGGCTCCGTCGTCGTCAGACCAGATGAAGGGGATGGGGGGGGTCATGGCGGCGCCCTAAAAGGGGATGTCCGAATTCAGATCGTAGGTTTCGCGGGGACCGGAACCGCGCCCGGCCACACCCGCATCACCGCCTCCCTGAAAGCTGTCATCGTCCCGCTCGGGCTTGCCACCCAGCATGGTCAGTTCGCCGCGGAACTTCTGGAGCACCACTTCCGTCGAATACTTCTCGATGCCCTGCTGATCGGTCCATTTGCGGGTCTGGAGAGAGCCCTCGACGTAGACTAGAGAGCCCTTTTTCAGGTAGTTTTCCGCGACCTTGACCAGATGCTCGTTGAAGATGACGACGCGGTGGAATTCGGTCTTTTCCTTGCGCTCGCCGGTCGATTTGTCCTTCCAGCTTTCGGACGTGGCCAGAGACAGGTTGGCGACCTTCTCTCCGCTGTTGAGGACGCGGATTTCCGGGTCACGCCCGAGCGCGCCCACCAGGATCACCTTGTTGATCGAACCGGCCATTATGCGGCCTCCTTCAGTTGGGCGCCGTAGCGCGTTGTCAGGTCCGCGATCCGGCCGTCCAGTTCAGCGAGGAAGGCCACGACTTCGGCCTCCGTCGCTTCAATGAAGGCGTCGTCGCGGGGGATGCGGGTCAGGAAGAACCGCAGGTTTTCAGGCAGGCGCGGGTCGTAGGAAACGAAGTCGCACCAGTCGCGCCCGGTGCAGGCGAGTTGCCATTGCATTTGGGTGACGTACTTGGCTGCGGGCTTGCCGCTGGCGAGGGTTTCGAGGTGTGTCGAGGTTTGAGGGCACTTGATCTCCAAGAGCCCGTCCGTGCCGATCAGGCCGTCCGGTGACGCGCCTGCCATGCTGATCCGGGGGTGGTCCACGAAGGCGATCTGCTCGACCTCGGCATCCGTCCTGAAGGCGTAGGCGGCGCGAGCCTCGGGCTCCTTCTCTGTGCCCCAGCGCATCGCGTCGTTCATGAATGAGGGCGCGGTGTCGCCAGTCAGCCTCTCGCAAAGCAACTCGGCCAGATAGTTGGCGCGCGAGGCCGCGTAGCCGGATTTCGTCTTGGCGATCACGTCTGCCACGCGCGAGGCCGTAACCTTGCCGCGCCGGGCGTCGTGCCAAGCGTCGCTCCCTTGCTCGATCATTTTCCCGCTCCCTTGGCCTTCTGGCGCAGGGCGGCGATGGCGGGCTGATACTTGGCGGCCGGAATGTCAGCGACAGACGACGCGCCGATGTATTCAAGGAACGGCCCGATCTTGGAGCCGGTGGACTGGATCAGATCCCGGATTTCGTTCGCCTGGGTGTCGGTGATTACCGCGCCAGAGCCTCCCGACTGTCCGTCGTCATCCTCACCCCGGCTGGTCAGGTTCAGCAGCAGGCCCGCCGTGTAGCGCTTGCCGTAGGACGTGCTGGAGCCGACCGCCTGCACGGCGTTCTTGGAGCCGCTGGAGTCGTGGGGCAGGGTGATGGTGGTTTCTTCGGAGTGGCCTTCGCGGTGCGACAGGACGCCGGTTACCGTGATCTGGCCTTCCTGACGCCCGGTGCGGAACGACAGGGCAAAACCATGGGTGGCCAGCACCGGCTTGATGGCGTCGTTCACGTCCTCCCACAACGCATAGGTGGACTGGACCGTCTTGCCCTTGTCGGTGCTGATCTTGCCGCGCTCGCTGATGACGGGCAGGGCCGGGGCCATAGCGGCCAGCGCCGCCGCATAGGCCGCCTTCGCATCGCGGGCCATGATGCGCTCCTGCATTTCCAGCAGGCGCTCCATCTTGTCGATGTCCACGTTCGGATTGGTGGCGGCGCGCTCGATCACTGATATGATCGCGGTCGTGGCGGGCGCATCCTCGCGCATCACCACGTCGCCTTTCAGGGCGGGTTCAGACATAGGGGTTCTCCTCGAAAAAGGTCAGGTCGGAAGCGAAGACGACACGCTCGCCGCCGCAGTAGTCGCAGGGTCCGTTCGTGCAGTAGTGACACCGCACAAGGTCGCCATGCCTCGGCGCCCGGAACAGGTATTCATCACCACCCCCGGCGCTGTTATTGGCAGTCAGGCTTTCGCCCTCGCTCTTGCGAACCGCCGGTTCCTGGGTGGGTGATTGGGTGGGGGTCATGCCGCGATCTCCAAGGCGGGATACAGGTCGCGGGTTCGGAAGGTCAGCGGGCCGTCCTTGAAGTCGTAGGGGAGAACTTCGCCCTTCGGACCACGCCGGACATATTGCGCAGGCTGAACCCATGCGTAGTCACCGTGGACAGCGAGGACGTTTCCGACCCAATGGCCGTTAGTGACGACCGCGCCTGTTCCGAACGTCGCGCTCATACCGCCGCCCCATAGGCCGGAATGGAGAAGTCAAAATCTCGCCGTGTGGGTGTCGCGCGGGGGCGATAGACGCGCCGGGCCATGATGGTGACTTCCTCCAGATAGAGGCCGTCGTGGAGCATGGCGTTGTCCTTCACCCATGCGCGGGCTGCGTCTTGGCGGTCGAAGGTGCGGAGGGTGACGCCAGCGGCGTTCACAGCCTGGTAGTCGGTTCTAAGAACGCGTGTCATGCGAGCCTCGCAATGATGATGGGGAGCCAAACCCCGCAGATCGTCGCCAGAAAGACGGCGAAGCAGGACAGGGCCTCAGTTATGGAATGGCGGGTCATGATGGGTTCACGCCGCTTTCAGCGTCGTCCCCAGCGAGACTGTCAGACGCGGCGGTTCTCGCCTTCAGCAGGGCGATGCAGAGGGCGAGAGCGGGGGTTGGGGCCGTGACCTCGCCAAGACCATCGTGAAAGTCCTTCGGGACCGGCATGTAGATTTCAGCCTGCCCCGTGGGAGCGTCATCGTAGATGTTGCTTCCCGCCGTCCAGAGCGCCCCCGGCAGCACCCGCTCCACAAGGGCCACGGCAGCGTCTAGGCTCTCGGTGACAGATGCTCCGCGAAGAGCGCCGCCGACCTCCCAAATCCGTGGCTTCTCGGGGCGCTCGTAAATGCACCACGCGCTGTTGAAGCGAGACTGCGCAACCCATGTATCAGCCGGAGCGAGCGCGGCCTTGACGACGAGCGCCGACAGTTCTGGGCTCCCCACGGAAGCAGCCTCAAGCCGTGCAACAAGCTCGGTGGGTATGGAGGCGCTCGCGCCGGAATGAGCACTCATACCGTTCTCTCCTGTATAGTAGGGGAGAGCACTTCTATGTGCCCTCTCAGTTCGGCCATCAGAGCCTGGAACTTCTCGTTCTGCTGTTCGATCTCGTCTGGTCCTTCATGCTTGTTCAGGAGCATGGAGCGGGTGAGGATGGGGGCGGGAGCGACCCTCTCGCCGTTGCCCCGCGCTGGCATCGCGCGGCCCATCACTTGAACCCGCCCAGTTTGTTGAGTGCGTCGCGCAACTCACCGGCCGTCACGATGGGGCCGATCGGCTTGCTCCAATGGTGGTAGTTCGCCGGGTTCTGGGCCATCACGTAGAGGCGCGCGTCGTCGGCGTATTTGTCCAAGCCGATCAGGTTCTCGATCAGCGACTGGGCCATGCGGTTATCGCTCACGCCACAGCCCTCCGTTCAGGAGCATCCGAAGAGAAGAACGGATACCCGCCCTCAAGCTCGTTCATTGCGGAGGCGCGGATGACCTTGTGGCCACGAACCGCTCCCGACATGCCGTCGCAGACATGCTCCACCAGCTCGCTCGCCGTGACGCGCATCTCGCCGTAGCCCGAGGGCTTCATGATCGAGCAGTTCGACATGCGGTCGATCTTGCGGACGCCCTCCCGAATGGTCTGGGCAATGTCGATCCCGATAGCCGTCAGGGCCGCCGCGTCATCCCATGCCTCGGCAGGGTGAGGGGACTCCTGAACGAACGTGGTGATCTCGTCTTGAAGGGCTTGCGCCGTCATCGTCGTGCTCCATTACGGCTAGGCCGTTGGGGTGGGGGGGGTGGCGCTCAGAACGGCAGCGGCTCGTATTCAGGCGCAGTGGTGGCGGACGGGGCCGGGGCGTCACCGACGACAGCACCGAGTTCGTTCACCAGAACGGTCACCTCGTCGCGGGTGACGGTGGCGCCGAGCCGTTCCAGTTTGGAGACGGCGCTGTCGGCCTCGAAGGAGTGTTCGTAGTGTTCGACCTTCGTGCCGAAGTCCTCCAGCACGGCGGTCACTCGGTGGCGCTTCACGGCGTCGCCGGGCGTTTCGACCACCACGGCGAGGCCGGTGTATTGGCCAGCGCGAACGCGCATCTTTCCGATGATGACTTCGGTGACGGTCTTATCGACGGTCACAAGTTCGACGCCCGCGTAGGGCAGATCGGCGGCGGTCTTTACGGTCTTGAGTTGCATCGTGGTCGCTCCATTCGGCTAGGCCGTTGATGGAGGTCATCCTATACGATGTTTCGTAGTGCGCAAGCGATAAATACGAAAACCCGTAATCCGCTGCGCTACGGGCGGTCGTAGTTCTTGTTGCGAGTGTTGCGCAGGAACGCCAGAATTGACGAAGCCCCGCCGGTGAGACGGGGCCTCGCTTAACCTGCGTTATTGACTGGGGTGGCGCTTACCGGGGGCGCATACCCGTGACCTTCGCGGCCCAGGCTATCACCACGTCACTGATCGGGGCTTCAAACTGCGAGTGCAAGTGGAACAGCCCCGGCGTTCGGGCGGCCTGAACCTTCTTGAGCAGCACCCGCCCATCCTCCAGCCCGACGATGCATATTTCCCCAATCAGATCTTCGGTGATCGGAGAGCGCACGTCGTCATAGAAGACGACCCACCCATCAAACCACGGCCCCATGCTGGAGCCTGACACTTTGGCCGCGACCGTCTTGTCTGTCGCGTAGTCCGGGGCCTCTACATACTCGAACGGCCCTTGTCCCTCACTGAATGCGTGCACTTCTGACCCCGCCCCCACATAGTAGGCAATGGCCACTTCACGGTTGAGTGGCCCACCACCAAACAACTGCGCGACGGGAACGTCAAATGCGGTCGCGACCTTCTCCTCGGTCGTGCCCTTAAGTGAATCCGATTTACCCGAGAGGTAGCTGTAGAGGGTCGTCGGCGGCACTCCGGCGCGTTTCGCCACAATGGCAACGCTTCCGTGCTCATCTACGAAGCGTCGGAACCCCTCGCGTCTATCGTTAACCTGATCGCTCATGGGGCGGTCATGGCGCCAGATCACTTTGTTGGGAACGACGGTCTTTCGTAATAGGGCTTGCAACGAATACGAAAGATCGTAGTATGCGTTCCCATGAACACCATCGACGCAGCGATCCAGGCCGTGAAGGCCGCCGAAGACAAGGTGGGGGCTAAGGGCCTCTCCGAAGCCTCCGGCGTTCCGCTGACGACCATCTACACCCTGAGCGGCAAAGGCTGGCGTCACAAGAGCCTCGACAATCTTCGGAAGCTGCTGGACGCCGCCGAGCGGCTGAACGCTGCCCCCGCCAACGACGAACAATCAGCGGAGCGCGCGGCATGACCGCCCCCGCTCACGAACACGACGCTGTGCCCCCCGGCCGCGTCGTCAGGCCCGCCGTGGTTTCCCGAACCCCCCGGCCACGGCGGGCCGCCTTTTCTGAAATGGAGGCTGTCTGATGGCCGGGATCGTTTTTTCCCTCACCGTGACCCTTATCGCGCTGATCGCCGCTGCGGTCGAAATTGAGCGCGCCAAGCGGGCTTTTTCGTTCGCGTGGTTCTTGGTGTTCTTCGCCATGGGTTCGGTGGCTGGCCACCTCGTGCTGGCCCTTTGGGGGGTCGCCTAGATGCTGACCTTCGCCCTCGGTGTCGGGACCGGCGCCCTTCTCATCATCATCGGCGGGTGGGCGTTCATCGCCAGTCTGCCGCCCGCCCCGGAAGCTGACTACCCCGCGCCTGATCCAGCGTGGGCCGCCAATGACGACGGCCCTGAGGACCATCCCCCGGCCGCCGCCTGATTTTTCCCTTCCTTCCATAAGCCCGAACATACGGGGCGAGGGGGGAGGGGTCATCTGGAACGCCACCAAGAACAAAAGGTGCTCGCATGAACCCGAAACGACACGCCAAGCTGGCCCGCGACCTGATCGACGCCTGTGGCGGACTGGACGAAGCCGCGCACAACTGCCGCGTCGGCAAGTCCAGCCTGTCAGACTACCAGCTCCCCCAGATCAGCACCACCATGCCCGCCGACGTGATCGCGGACCTGGAAGCCTACTGCGGCGAGCCGATCTATTCCCGCGAACTGGCAGCGGCCCGGCCCTATGCCCCGATGGGCGGTTGCCCGGTGAAGGAAACGCACGACGTGGTGCAGTCGGCGGCGGCGTTGCTGCCTCTCGCTGACGATCTCAAGGCCGGTCGCCCCGGCGCTCTCGACGCCTTCCTCAACGGCATCGCCAACCTGAAAAGCGAAGCCCGCGAGTGCCACGCCGTCGCCGCCAACGAGGATTCCAACGTCACCAAGCTGGGGAGGGCGTGATGGCTTACTGCGACTTCAAGCCGGGGGATGAGGTGGTGGTGGTGGCAGTCGGAGAGGTTTCTGGCTGCTTCATCAGCGTCGGGCAGGTTCACGTCGTCAGGGAAGTGTCGCTCGTTCACGATGAATTTGGAAACCCGATTGCGTTCGATGACGGCGAGAAGTGCGGCGTCAAGCTCGTGGGCATCTACGCACAGCGTCCGGGCTCGGTTCACCGTGACGGCCATTTCCACCCGAGTTATTTCCGCAAGGTCCAGCGCCGCGATCTTTCCGCATGGCTGGAAACCGCCACTGATTACGAGGAGCCGAAGGTCAAGCGCGCCCCTGTGAAGGAGCGTGTGCAATGACCCGCTTCCTTCCCTTGGCCGCGCGCTACGCCTTCACCCGCTGGCGCCTCCGCCGCTTCACCCGCCCCATTGACCGCCAGATCGCCACGGCCCGGCGCAAGCACAAGCCGGTGAACCACCTGATAGCGGCCCGGCAGTCCTTCGTTCACGCCGCGCTGGCGGGAGGACGGGGATGACGAAATGCACCGTCCTGACCTGCACCCGCCGCCGTGATGATCGGTTCCTGGTGGTCTATCGGATGCCCGGCGCCATTACCGGATCAGCCATTTCAGACCGTGAGCTGAGAGAAGGCCAGTCCATCACCGTGAAAGACGGGGTGGTGCAATGAGCAACGTCGAGCGGTTCTGGACCAGCGAGCGCATCGCCTTGCTTGAGAGCTTGTGGATGGCGGGCAAATCCGCCGGTCAGGTGGCCCAAGCCATCGGAGGCGGCGCGACACGAAACGCGATCATCGGCAAGATACACCGCTTGGGGCTGGTCCGCGACCTTCCCACGAAGCCGGGGCGTGGGGTCGTTGTCAGACCCGCGAAAGCCGACTGGACGCCTGACGAAGACGCGACCTTGCGGAGACTGTTCAACGATCACCGCGCGAACCTCACCATCTCAGCGATGATGGACCGCTCGCCGTGGGCCGTTTCGCGTCGGATCAAATACCTCGGCTTGAAGCGCGAGCATCGCCCCAGCAGGCACACACCCGAGGTGGCCGAAGCCAACCGAGTCAGGTTCCGCAGCGAGGGCCGGGCCGCTGCTGATCGCGTGGCCGCCTTCGCTGACGCGACCGATGCCGTGCCCCTGATGTCTCGCAAGGCGGGCATGTGCGCGTGGCCGGTCGGCATTCCTGATCGGCCGGCGAACCAACTGTGTTGCGGCAAGACGGCGGAGGGAAGCTACTGCCCCGCGCATCGCCGCCTCGGCACCTCCGGCGACACGTTCACCCAGCGTGACATGACGCGCCTAATCCGGCGCTTTGCCGCATGACCCGAGCCTCCACCATACAGGAACAAGCCGCCGGTAAGATCGACGCGGCAAGGGCGAGGGAAGTCCGTGGCGAGCGTGACCGCATCATCGCGGACCATGCCCGGACCCAGGCATCGGCCTTCATCGGCCTGAACGACAACGAGCAGACAGCCTTCGCCAAGCACCTGATCCGCCACGCCCGCGAAGACCTGATGGCGCTTATCGACGCCCCCGGAGCCGCCGCCTTCCTCTCCAGCCAAGCCTATGAGGCAGGAAAGGGCATCCTGCCCAACAAGATCGCCAAGGCAAGGGCGGAGCAAATGTTCACGCGGGCCGCGAATGAGGGGGAGGGGGAATGAGCGTCACCGTCCACCATGGCGACAGCCGCGAGGTCTTGAAGGGCTTCGCTGATGCATCGGTCGACTCCGTCGTCTGTGACCCGCCCTATGCGCTGGTCAGCATCGGCAAGCGGTTCGGAGCGGAGAACGCGGCCCCGGCCAAGTCCGGTAAGAGTGGGGCATATGCTCGCGCCTCCGCTGGTTTCATGGGCCAGAAGTGGGACACGGGCGAGACGGCCTTTGACCCCGCGTTCTGGGTCGAGGTCAAGCGCGTCCTGAAGCCCGGCGGCCACCTGATCGCCTTCTCCGGGACTCGCACCTATCACCGCCTCGCCTGCGCTATCGAAGATGCGGGCTTCGAGATGCGGGACATGATCGCTTGGCTCTATGGGTCAGGCTTTCCCAAGTCGCACGACGTGAGCAAGGGAATCGACCGCAAGAACGGCGATGCCCGGCCCATCGTCGGAGATAGCCCCTTCGCTTCCCGCAAGCCGAACGGGTCCGGGGGCGTCAACAGCGTTGGCTTGTCATCCGAACCCGGCTCCGTCATCACTTCGGCGGCCTCGGCGGCCTCGGCGGCCTCGGCGGCCTCGGCGGCCTCGGCGGCTTGGGAAGGCTGGGGAACCGCCCTCAAGCCCGCGCTGGAGCCCATCGTCCTCGCCCGCAAGCCCCTCGCCGGAACCGTCGCGGCCAATGTGCTGGCGCACGGCACGGGGGCGCTGAACATCGACGGGTGTCGGATCGCGGGAGAGCCGACTGGCGAGCGGAAGAACAACGTCAGCCTCGGGTCCGCGTCTGGAGGTATTTACGGGACGGCGGGTGGATTCACATCATCCGGCCACAGCAATGGCCGCTGGCCCGCCAACGTCATCCATGACAGCAGCGAGGAAGTGGTGGCGGCTTTCCCTCCCAATTCTCCATCGAGCCCGGTTCGGGCGAAGGGCGATAGCCACACGCGCGGTCTCGATTTCCACATGACCGAGGGAAGTGGCTTTGGCGACAGCGGCTCCGCCGCCAGGTTCTTTTACAGCGCCAAGGCCGACGCCGCCGACCGCTGCGGATCGAAGCACCCGACCGTGAAGCCTATCGACCTGATGGCTTACCTCTGCCGTCTGGTGACGCAGCCGGGCGGCGTCGTGCTGGACCCCTTCGCGGGCTCCGGTTCGACCGGCATGGCCTGCCTGCGCGAAGGCTTCGACTGCGTCCTGATCGAGCGCGAGGCTCAATACGTGGCGGACATTCACCGCCGTCTGAAGCACGTCGAGGGAGCCGACACGCCGCTCTTCGCCGCCAATGATGAGCGTGGGGAGAGTGCAGCATGAACGCCCCCTTCACAGCCCCCCAGCCCGACACCGCCAGCGAGTATCTGGACATAGCCCGGCGCGTGGCCCTGATCCACGCCACCATCGGCGGTCCTGATCTCCACGAACAGGCCCGAGTGGCCAAGCGCATCATCCGTGCTGCTGGCCTCAACGCCATGGCCCTCAACCCCAGGCCCGAAGTCATCGCGGCATTGCGCGGATTGGCCGATGAACTGGAGAATTCTCTATGAGCGCACAGACCATCAATATCGCAGACGTGCGCGTGAACGGAGGCACACAGTCTCGCGCATCAATCGACCGGGGCGTGGTGTCCGACTACGCCGAGGCCATGAAAGACGGGGCCGAGTTCCCGCCCATCGTCGTGTTCTTCGACGGTTCGGCCTACTGGCTGGCGGATGGCTTCCATCGGTATGAAGCCTACTCACTGGCCCAGGTCTACGACGTTCCCGCTGACGTGCGGCAGGGGACGCAGCGCGATGCCATCCTGTTCAGCGTCGGCGCCAATGCCGCGCACGGGCTGCGCCGGACCAATGACGATAAGCGCCGGGCAGTGATGACGCTGCTGAATGATCCCGAGTGGGCTGCATGGTCGGATCGGGAGATCGGGCGACAGTGCGGGGTTGGAAATCGCTTCGTTGGTGACGTTCGTAAAGCTCACTGTGTCCCGGACACAGTGAGCCAGGAGCGCACCTATACCACGAAGCACGGCACGACCGCGACAATGCAGACCGCCAACATCGGCACGTCATCTGCGGGGAAGGCGACGGATCGTCCGGCGCCCGAACCTGACCGCGCCGGAACCGCCGAACCTATCCAAACAGCGCCAGATTCCGCCAAGGACGACCCAGAGACCAAGGCCCGGCGCGAGATCGCGCGGCTGTCGCAGGACGGCATGATTGACGAGATCATCGGCCTTCGCGCCGACCTAGACGACGCCAAGGC
The DNA here is from genome assembly GCF_046299535.1 of Brevundimonas sp. Lineage (GTDB taxonomy): Bacteria > Pseudomonadota > Alphaproteobacteria > Caulobacterales > Caulobacteraceae > Brevundimonas. The sequence continues at coordinate 75,746 of NZ_JBKBIB010000008.1, forward strand.
CAGGATCGAGGAAGTCACCCGCGAGCGCGACGACTTCAAGGCGAAGTGGAAAGAGGCCACGTCCTCCGACCTGGGCCGCGCCCTCGGCAATGCACAGCGGCGGCTCGATACCGTCACCGGCCGGATGAACGAATACCAGGCGCAGGTGAAGCGCATGGAGTTCAGGGCGAAGAAGGCCGAGGCGCGGGTCAAGGAACTTGAGGACATGGAGGTCGTCCCGGCATGACCTCGATCCTTTCACGCATCCGGGCCAACGGCGGCGATGTGACCCGGCAGGAATGGCGCTTCGCCTTCAAGCGCGGACGGCTGTCGCAAGAGGCTGTGGCGTGGGTAAAGGCCCGCTGGTCCGAGGTCTGCGCCGAGGCTTGGCCGCCCTTCTGGGATTGGCAGGAGCGCGCCGCCATCCGCGAATATGACGGCGGGCAGATTCGGGCCGATGCGGAGCGCGACGCTTACGGCGAGGTCGCGCAATGCTGAGCCTCGTTGACCCGAAAGAGATCGTCCTGCGGGACTATCAGTCGAACGCGATTGACGCCCTGCGCGCCAATATCCGGGAGGGCCGCCGCCGCCTGATTCTGTGCGCGGGCACCGGGGCGGGCAAGACCATCTGTGCAGCCCATCTACTGAGGGAGGCCAGCCGAAAGGCCAGCTACGCCCTGTTCATCGTGGACCGCGTGGCGCTGGTGAACCAGACCAGCGAGGTCATGGACGAGTACGGCGTCGAGCATGGCGTGATCCAGGGCATCAACCGCCGCTGGTCGCCGCGCGAGCATGTGCAGATTTGCTCTGCCCAGACGCTGGCCCGGCGCGGCCTGCCCAGAGAGCCGGACCTGATCATCGTTGACGAGGCCCACTGTCAGTATGAGGCCACGCTGAACCTGATGAAGCGCTATCCCTGCGCGGTGAAGGTGGGCCTGACCGCTACGCCGTTCACGAAGGGCATGGGCCAGCATTGGGATGGCATGGTCAACGTCATCCCGACGCGCCAACTGATCAGCGAAGGCTATCTGATCGAGCCGAAAATCTACATCGCCAAGAGCCCGGATGAAGCGGAGTTCAGCAAGAACAGCTTCGGAGAGTTCAGCGACGAGAGCGCCGCATCGGCAGGCATCAAGATCGTCGGGGACGTGGTGAAGGAGTGGGAGGCCAAGACCCAGGAGCATTTCGGCGGCCCCGCCAAGACCATCGTTTTCAGCCCCACGGTGGAGCATGGCCGCGAGCTTTGCGCCGCCTTCTCGGCCGCCGGGTACAACTTCCAGCAGATCAGCTACCTGGACAGGGACGATGACGCCCGCGCCCAGAAAATTGCAGAGTTCCGACGCCCCGACAGCATCATTCACGGCCTCGTTTCCTGCGGCGTCCTGACAAAGGGCTTCGACGTTCCGGACGTGCGGATCGGCATCAGCTGCAAGCCCTATCGCAAGAGTCTCTCCAGCCACATTCAGGAGATCGGCCGCGTGATGCGGACCATCCCTGGTGAGGACAAGAAAGCCCTGTGGCTTGATCACTCAGGCAACTTTGAGCGGTTCGCCCTGGACATGTACGACGTGTGGGAGAACGGCCCCGGCGAAATGGACAAGGCCGAGAAGCGCGACAGCGCGGCCCGCGAGCGCAACGAACAGGTCCGCGAGAAGGTGGTCTGCCCGGAATGCTCTGGCGGGTTGCGCGGCAACACCTGCATGTCCTGCGGATGGGAGCGCCCGGCCCGATCACACATCCACGCCGTTGAAGGAGAGCTTCGGGAGTTCGATCCTTCGGCTCTTGGCATAGAGGCAAGAGCGGGGCTCCGGGCGGAGTGCTTGAAGCACCCGCGCAAGGTCTGGGAAGCGGCCCTTCACTACAGTGTTTACAACGGCGCGCGAGGTGAGGAAGCAGCTCGAAAGCGAGCCTACGCCGTATACTGCGGAATCTACCCCGGATCGAAGCCCGCCTTCGGCTGGTTCGACATGCCGGTCCCCGCCATCGTTGACCCTAACGCCTACGCTCTGATCGAGCGAGAGGTTCGTCGTTTCAGGAAGCAGACCAACATGCGGAGGGCCGCATGACGCGCACCCTTGCCGAGGCGCTGCACGACGCCTGCGCAGTAGTCGGCATCCAGCCGCCGAACCATCACGTCAAGCCGGGCCAGTGGGTCCGGACGAACACTCTCGGCAAGAACGGCAAGGGCGACGGCGCGGTCCTGATCTTTGATGACGAGCGCGGCGGCATGGTCTGGAACCACCAGACGGCCCGGAACCAGCGGTTCAGGATCGACGGGGCCAATGACAACGCCCCGGTTGACCCGAGGATGGAGGCGAAGCGCAAGGCCCGCGAAGCTGAACGGGAAAAGGAACGCCGACAGGTCGAGCGCGTCTGTGCCGACATCGTGCGGGCCTGCCGGTCTGAGGTGCATCCCTATCTGGAGAAGAAGGGCTTCCCTGATGAGTTGGGGCTGGTCTGCGACGACCCACGCGAGCATTTCCCGCGTGGCCGGTTCGGGGATCTTCTGGCCAAGGCCATGCCCGAGGGCGAGGGGCCGTTCCTGATCGTTCCCGGCCGTGTCGGCAAGACGATCACCACCATTCAGTTCATCACCCCGGACGGGGCAAAGAAGAACATCCTTCGCGGCGTCATGTCTGGCGCATCCCACAGGATCGCCACAGGGCGCGATACATGGGTCTGCGAGGGCATCGGCACGGCCATGACCGTGAGGGCCGCCCTGCGGCTTCTGGGGGCGTCTGTGACGGTCCTGTCGGCCTTCTCTGCGTCTAACGTCGGGCAAGTGGCGGAAGCCATCGCTGGGTCACGCATCGCAGCGGACCACGACAAGCCCGTCGAGGCTCTGGAGGGACTTGGCGCGGGGGAATTCTACGCCCGCCGATCCGGTCGGAAGTGGACCATGCCGAAGGTCGCGGGAGAGGACTTCAACGACCTTCACCAGCGTGAGGGCCTTCGGGCCGTAGCGCTGCACCTGAGGGAGGCTATGGGATGAATAGAGCATCCCCCTCACGCTCAAAGAGAGGGGGTCCATTCTGGTTGGTCGGTTTCGATGAGAGACGGCGGCGGCGGAAATGGGAAGGCCCACCGTGGGGCAGGAACCAGGGCAAGCGCAGTCCGAAAGAGAGAAGCGCGGTTCCCGGCGCGTCGCAATGGCGCCGACATAGTAGCTCTCAACGGTGCGGGGGATGCGACCCCACCACACCGGCCCAAGGCGGCGGCCCGGCTCCGGCCAGCAAGATCGTCACGGGTATAGGGACTAGCCGTCAGCGAGATAATCGCTGGGGGCTAGTCGTCCTATGCCCGGACAACAGCCCTTTCCAGCCAGCAAATCAGTATAGACTCAGGAACTACAGGATGAATCTGAAACAGACACTCAGGGCGCGAGACATGATCCCGGCGAACGATTTTACCTACCGCGTCCTAGCCGATGGCCTGATCCACCAGGCTGAAATGCTCCCGAAGAAGCACCCCGCCGCGCGCCATCTGCGGGAGGCCGCCGCGTCGTTGCTTGACGCCGACATGTGCCTCTCCCCCGCCAACGACACCGCTATTCAATCGAAAAGGGGAGTGGGGTGAAGACTTTGGCTCATTCGGCTTCGCCTCATACCCAGCCGGGCGCCGCTCACAACGTCGCTGATCGGGAACCGGCGTCGCACCGCCATACGGTCGGCGTCTATCGTTCCGAAGCGGAGACCCGACGCATGTCGCACCCCGCGTTCGCCGCGCTTCTCGATCAATGGGCGCAAGCTGCCGAGGCAAGGGCCGCGCTCTGCGAAAGCTACGCACAGCCTGACCTTTTCGGAGGTTCCGCATGAAGGTTCTGGACCTGTTCAGCGGCATCGGCGGCTTCTCCCTCGGTCTGGAGCGCGCCGGTTTCGAGACGGTGGCGTTCTGCGAGATCGACCCCGCCCGAAGAGCCGATCTGGCCCTCGCGTGGCCCGGCGTTCCTATCTTTGAGGACGTGAGTACGCTTCGCGCTAAAGACGTAGGAGCGGTTGACCTTATTTCGGCAGGGTTTCCCTGTCAGGACATTTCAACGGCAGGCAGGAAGGCCGGCATTCATGGCGAAAGAACTGGCCTCTTTTCTGAAATCATCCGCCTCATGGGCGACCTTCGACCAAGATACGCAATCATGGAAAACTCCGCAGACCTCCTTACTGGAGAGCGCGGCGGGTGGGCAGGACACGTTTTTGGAGAGTTGGCCTCGCTCGGGTATGATGCGGAGTGGCACGTTATACCCGCTGCCGGACTTGGTGCCCCGCACGAGCGCGAGCGCGTCTGGATCATTGCTACCGACGCCCGTTGCCCGCTCGAGCAGCAGCGGAGCAAGCTATTTTTTGGACGGCGGTTCACACGCGCGGGCCAAGCTGCGGCGGTTGTTGCCAACGATTACTGTGAACGGGAACTACAATCGGGTTGGCGCTTCACCGACCAGTGGGGACGGACTCTATACGACCCTGAACGCGCTTGGCCTGAAACCTGGATCGAAAAGCTGTCACAGCTTCGCGGCGTGGATGATGGGCTACCCGGAGGGCTGGCCACACAGACAGCGAGACAGTTCGGTAACAGCGTAGTCCCCCATATCCCCGAGCTAATCGGCCGCGCCATCCTCGCAGCGGAAGCCGAAGTGAGCCGGAAGGCCGCCGCATGACGCCCGCCGTTCCCCCTCGCTCGCTGGATATTTTCCGTAAGGAAAATGAACAAAGAGAACCTGACCCCCAACCGGAGAACACCTGATGGACAGCCTTAGTTCATTCCGCGCTGACGCGCTCCATACCCAGCGAGGCCAGTCTTTCCAGTCGCGCGTTCTGCCGTGGCTTATGGAGTGCTTCGGCGCTGAGATCGCTGCGGACAAGGTAGAGCGGTGTGACCGCTTTATCGAAGAGGCACTGGAACTGGCGCAGTCGCTGGACTGGCCCATAGAGCGCGCTCACGCCTTGGTCGAATACGTCTTCAATCGGCCCAAGGGCGAACCGCATCAGGAAGTCGGCGGGGTCATGGTCACGCTGGCGGCGCTCTGCGAAGCGGCTGGCCTCGACATGCAGGCGGGCGGCGATGACGAGCTGGCGCGCATCATGCGGCCGGAAATCGTCCTCAAGATCAGGGCGAAGCAGGCCGCCAAACCGACAGGTTCAGCGCTCCCGATTGCCCCACCACAGACGGGTATGGAGCCCGAAGGGCGGAATGAACACAACGCCCCCACCACCCCGGAGACTGTCTGACATGGCCCGCCGCAACCGCAAGCCCTCGACCCCGCGCGTCGTCTGCCATGCCAACGACAACGCCAGCAGGGTGGCCAACGACTACAACCCGGAGGCCCTGACTGGCGATCAGCTAAGGCGCATCAACAAGGCGGAACGCAAACTGCGGTCCAACGACCCGGCGGTTCGCGCGGCGGGCACTGCCGATCTGGCCAAGGTGGAGCACGAAAGGCGCCAGCGCGTCGAGAGCGCCCGCCGCGCGGAGAACATCAGCGAGACGCTGGCGCTGGAGGCGCTTCGCGACCCGGAGGCCAGTCACACGGTCTCCACCGCCACCGCCACACGCGGTCGCATCCATCTGGGCAATCGGGACGGTCTGGAGAGCCTGTGGGTGTCGGGGCGCATCACGGATGCCCAGCGACAGGCGGGCCGCTCCTACCGCACCAGCTTCGAGGTGGCCAACCAGTCGGTCAAATCGGGCCTGAACTTCATCACGGGCGGCCCGGGCCAGGCCGCGCCCCAGGATGACCGCATCGCTAGAGCCAAGGGCGAGGTGGTCCGGCTTGAGCGCATGGTGGTGGACTCCACGGACAAGGCCAACGAGCAAGGCCGCCGCCTACTGTGCCTGCGCGAGATCGCCGGGGCGGGCCACACCCTGAACCGGGTCGCGGGCGAGGGATCAAGCCATGCTCGCCATATGTTGAGCTTTCGCGCCGCGTTGGACGCTATCGCTTGACCGGGGAAGGAAATGGTGCGACAAATCGCTATGCTCCCGCATAGCGCGGTGCAGCCAACCAATCCACCCTACGTCCTGATCTGCGGAGACGGGCTAGAGGGGATCGGGAGAGAGTTTCGCCGTCGTAGCTCAGTTGGAAGAGCGCCCGCCTTGTAAGCGGATTGTCCGGGGTTCGATTCCTCGCTGCGGCACCAGTTCACAGTGGAAGCGCCGCCTTAGCTCAGCCGGTAGAGCGCCGTTCACTGATCGGATGTCGTGGGTTCAAATCCCGCAGGCGGCCTTTCACTGTGAAGCCACCGGCCCTCGGGCCACAGAGATCGTGCGAGCGGCGTTGAAGGAAACGCACTGGTGGTAGTTCGGTAGCGACAGAAACAGGATCGTCGCAAGGCGACTGGAAACGAGCCGGACTGACCCCGGCGCGACACGCACCGAGCGGGTATCAAGCCCCGCCTCGCACGACACCATCCCCGGCTCATTCGTGACCGGGCACGGCGGCGGGTTAGGACTGGTGTTTCTCGGTTGCCCGCCGCCAGCTTTATTCAGGAGGGCGGATATGACGTTCATGCTTTTGCTGGCGGCTCTGTCCGCTTGCCTGTTCACTGTGTTCTTTCGGCCCTTCACGCACCTGCCGTTCCCCTACACGGCAGACGAGCAGACGATGGCCCGATGTGCCGCCTTCGATGCGTGGGATGACGCCATGCGAGGCCGTAACGTGTTCGCCGGCCTGCACTTGTTCAGGCGCACAAGCTGCGCCCGAACCGTCAATCTGGCCTGCCGACACTGGCCGCACCTGCTTTGCTGGCAGTGGATATTGGCGCTCGATGTTCGCCCGCATCGTCCGATGCTCTGGCACTTCCACCGTAGCGGACCCGGCGCAATGGGCGGCGAAAGCTGGACCCTCCGCTTCCTGTGGCTGTTCTGCCTCCGCTATCAGCGTCAAGCCTCTGACCGTATCACCCAGCCCGGCCCGCTCCGCAGCGAGGCTCCCGAGGTCTATCCTCGCGACCACCATCTGAAGCTGGTCGCGTAGCCCCATCGCCCTGCCCACCGGACGAACATCCAAACGATGAACCCTGAAAACCCAGCCGGATAGTGGCGGGGCGATACCTATTGGAGGCCGCATGGCGAATAAGCCGATAGGCCGCCCGAGTAAGTTTTCCGACGCCTATTGCGGCGAGGTGATCGAGTTCATGGGCCAAGGCTACAGCCTGACAGCCTTTGCTGGCGAGATCGGCGTGGCCCGCTCCACCATCAATGTCTGGATGGATGAGCACCCCTCATTTTCGGAAGCGGTAAAAATAGGGCAGGCGAAACGCACCCGCTGCCTGGAGAAAACGCTGCTGGCCGGCGAGACCGGCCCCAAGGTCACAAGCCACATTTTCGCGCTGAAGAACGCGGACCCGGAGGGCTGGCGCGACCGCCACGAATACGACCATCAGTCCAGTGACGGCAGCATGACGCCGCCCGGTGCGGTGATCTACCAGTTGCCGGATAATGGACGGGGCTGAACCGAAGGTCATCCGTCCGCAGCCGGGGCCACAGGAAAGGTTTCTCGCGTCGGCGGCCGACATTGCCATCTACGGCGGCGCGGCGGGCGGCGGTAAGACATTCGCCCTTCTGCTGGAGCCCGTCAGGCACAGCGCTAACGCCGAGTTCGGCGGCGTCATATTCCGGCGAACGACAGTCCAGGTTCGGAATGAGGGCGGGCTCTGGGATGAGAGCGAGAAGCTTTACCCGCACCTGGGGGCAACGCCGATCCAGCACACGCTGGACTGGCGGTTCCCATCCGGGTCGAGGATCGGGTTTTCCCACCTGGAGCATGACAAGACTGTCTTGAACTATCAGGGCTCGCAGATCCCATTCATCGGTTTCGATGAGCTGACGCACTTCAGCCAGAAGCAGTTCTGGTACATGGTTAGCCGGAACCGGTCCATGAGCGGGGTACGGCCCTACATCCGCGCCACCTGCAACCCGGACGCTGATAGTTGGGTTGCTGAGTTCATCAGTTGGTGGATCGATCAAGAGACTGGTCTGCCCATCCCTGATCGCGCTGGCGTTCTGAGGTGGTTCGTCAGGGTCAATGACAAACTGGTCTGGGGTGACAGCCCCGAAGAACTTGAAGCGCTCCACCCCGGCATTCCGCCGAAGTCGCTGACGTTCGTGCCTGCCAAACTGTCGGACAATGCCGCGCTCATGGCAGCGGATCCCGGCTATCTGGCGAACCTTATGGCCCTGCCGAGCGTGGAGCGCGAAAGGCTTCTCGGCGGCAACTGGAAGATCAGAGCGGCGGCGGGGCTGCTGTTCAAGCGGTCATGGTGCAAGGTCGTGGACGCGCCTCCTGCTGAGATGGATGTCGTGCGCGGTTGGGACATCGCGGGCACGCCGAAGACAGACGACAACGACCCCGACTGGACGGCAGGAACGAAGATCGGTCGATGCAAGCGCACTGGTCGGTTCATTGTTCTGCACCACGTCAGAGACAGGGACACGCCCCACAAGATCGAGGCCCTGATTGAGAACACCGCCAGCCAGGACGGCAAGGGCGTCGAGATCAGCATTCCTCAAGACCCCGCGCAGGCCGGTAAGTGGCAGGCGATCAATCTGGTGAAGTTGCTGGCGGGTTACACGGCCCGGAAGTCTCCAGAGAGCGGCGACAAGGAAGTCAGGTTCGGCCCGTTCTCAGCTCAGTGCGAGGCGGGCAACGTGGACGTTCTTCGCGGGCCTTGGAACGAAGACTGGTTCACGGCCCTAGAGGGCTTCCCTGACGCGGCCCATGACGACGACGCAGACTCCACGTCGCGTGCCTTCAATGTGCTGGCGCTCAAAGACAAGCCTGAAACGACCACCACTGCCGTGCGGGGGCTCTACTGATGACAGAAGCAGTGGCGAACCTGCATCCTGACTACACCGCCCGCGCGCCGGAATGGTCCCTTATGCGAGACGCTGCATGGGGGGAAAGCGCCGTAAAGGACGCGGGCGAGACCTATCTCCCAAAGCCGGGTGGGTTCAAATCCCAGTCTGACGGCGGGGTGGCCATGTATGCGGCCTACAAGACCCGCGCCGGGTTCCCTGAGATTGTCTCACCAGCCGTTCTTTCCATGGTCGGCGTCATCCACCAGGCCGAGATCAAGATCGACCTTCCTGCGGGCCTTGAGGGCATGTGGGAGCGGGCCACGGCTGACGGGCTTCCGCTGGAGGCGTTTCACCGCCGCATCACCGCCGAGCTGCTAACCACGGGCCGCTATGCCGTTCTGACCGATGCGCCCTCGACGGGCTCGGTTCCTTGGCTGGCCGGCTATCAAGCTGAGAGCCTGATCAACTGGTCTGACGACCGGACCATGTTCGTGCTGGACGAGTCCGGGTTAGTCCGCGACGGGTTCAGTTGGGAAGAGAAAAAGCAGTATCTGGCCCTCTTGATGGAGGAAGGGCGCTACGTCGGCAGGCGCTACGACCAGGCCGGGAACGTGATCGAGGGGCAGGAGGCCCAGCCGACCACGGCAAGGCGCGAAACCTTGGCCGAAATCCCGCTGGTGGTGATCGGCCCCCGTGATCTGGCGCTCAAGCCGGAGACGCCGCCGCTGATCGCCATCGCCCGTTCCGCCAAGGCCATGTATCAGCTTTCGGCGGACTACCGCTGGCAACTGTTCATGACCGGGCAGGAGACGCTCTTCGTCATCAACGGAGACGCGCCCGATACGGTTGGAGCCGGGGTCGTGGTGGCGCTGAAGGGCGGGTCTGACGGCAATCCGCCGAACGCCAAGTATGTTGGGCCAGCCGGAACCGGGATCGAGGCCCACCGCAAGGCCATACAGGACGAAGCCCAGAACGCGGCCAACGCCGGGGCACGGCTTTTCAACAGCGGCGACAAAGGCGTTGAGAGCGGCGTCGCCCAGCGCTTTCGCTTCTCTGCCGAGACCGCCTCCCTGATCAGCATCGCGCAGGCCAGCTGTGCCGGGCTGGAGAAGGCCCTTCGCTATGCTGGCCGGATGATCGGCCTGTCTGACGCGGAAATCGCTCAGATCATCGTCAAGCCCCCCGCGACCCTCGCTGACCGCGAGATGACCCCGGAGCGCATGGCCGCGATCATGGGGCTCTGGGAAAAGGCCCTGATCTCCTACGAGACGGCCTACGAGAACCTTCAACAGGGCGGTGTCGCCAACCCCGACCGGACATGGGAGCAGGAGCAGGCCCTGATCGACCGCGAGGATAGCGGTGCGGAGGATGCGCGAGCCGCCCTTCCGCCGCCGCTGGACCCTGACGAAGCGGTCTGAAAATCAACCACCCCCGCCCGCCTCGCGCGGGCTTTTTCATGCGCCCTCAGTGAGCGGCGCGCATCCCCAAGGAGCGGCCAGTGGCCCTGCAATCAATTGTTACCGACATCGATGCTGTCGATGAAGCCGTGCGTGACCACTACGTCGAGACTGACGGAAAGTGGGTTCTCCAGATCGAGGGCGTGAAGGATCACCCTGACGCCCAGGCCCTTCGTCGAGCCCTTGAGCGGGTCCGGCAGGAAAAGGCGGCTCTCCAGACCGAGCATGACGCCGCCAAGGCCCGGCTGGACGGCCTGCCCGACGATTTCGACGCCAGTGCCTACGAGACCTTGAAAGCCCAGGCGGACGGCAAAGAGCCTCTCAAGACTGACGAGCAGCTTGTGCGTGTCCGGGAGCAACTGGAGCGAAAACACGCCGACGCGGTGGCCAAGAAGGACGCCGAGATCGGCAAGCTCCAGGGCGCCATCGAAAAGCTGACCATCGAGGACGGGCTTTCCCGCGCGATGGACGAAGCCAACATCGATCCCAAGCACAAGAAGAAGCTGGCCCCGTATCTGCGCTCTCTCGGCAAGATCAAGATGCACGAGGACGACGGCGAGTTCTCTGCCGAGGTCGATACCGACATGGGGCCGGTCAGCCTGACCAAGTTCGTGTCGGATTGGGCCGGGTCGGACGACGGCAAGGAATATGTCGGCAAGCCCACGGGGCTGGACAGCCGAGGATCGGACGGTCGCCGGATGGAGGGCAATCCCTTCGCCAAGACCAACTGGAACAAGACCGAACAGGGCCGCGTCATGAACGCAGACCGCGCCAAGGCCGAACGCATGGCCAAGGCTGCGGGATTCCCTTCGCTCGATCGAGCTATTCAGGCCAGCGCACCTCTCGCCGCCTGACACCGTGGGCAGTGTCCACACCTACCCGCAGCCAGCCAGTGGCCGGCTGATTTCACACTGAAACCAGCCAACCAACAGGAGATATTCCCATGGCTGCTACCGTTCTGGGCGACGTGATCGTCCCCGAAGTTTTCACTCCCTACATGATCGAGCGCACGGCTGAACTGTCGGCGTTTTTCCGCTCCGGCATTGTCGCCCCCGTCGCTGATCTGAACCTCGGCGGCTCGGGCGGTGACAAGGTGCAAATGCCGTTCTGGCAGGACCTGGCCGGTGACGACCAGCTTCTGTCCACCGACACCAACCTGACCGTTGCCAACATCGAGGCAGGCAAGGACGTGGCCGTTCTGAACGCTCGCGCTCTGGTGTACGGCGCCAAGGATCTGGCCGGCGCTCTTGCCGGAGACGACCCCATGGACGCCATCGCCACCCTGGTGGCCGAAAAGTGGAACCGTCGCTGGCAAACCGCGCTCATCTCCACGCTCAATGGCGCGATGGGCTCGCTCGCTGCGGAAACCCCTCCGAAGAACACGCTGAACATCTCCGGCCTGTCGGCCGGTGCGGCTGTGTTCGACGGCGAGGCATTCATCGACGCGCTGGGCCAGCTGGGCGATGCCGAAACCCGCCTGGCGGCCGTCGCGGTTCACTCAGCGACCTACCGCCTGATGAAGAAGCAGGGTCTGATCGAGTTCATCCGCGAGTTCGAGGGAGCCGAGGCGATCCCGTTCTACATGGGCAAGCGCGTGATCGTGGACGACGGGATGCCCGTCACCGATGGGGTCTATACGACCTATCTCTTCGGTGAAGGCTCCATCGGCTACGGGGAAGGAACCCCCAAGGTCGCCACGGAGGTCGAGCGCAACGCCCTGGTCGGCGGCGGTGAGGAATATCTGGTGTCTCGCCGCCACTTCGTCCTGCACCCGCGCGGCATCGCCTGGGACGGCACCCCTGACGCCGACACCCCGTCCAACGCTGAACTGGCGACGGCGGGCAACTGGGAACGCGCGTACGAGCCGAAGAACATCCGCATCGTCCGGTTCGTTCACCGCAACGTCGCGGCGGGCTCCTAAGCCTGAAACAGGGGAGGTGGGTTCGTCCTGCCTCCCCGCCTTCATTTCGAGGTAGATAATGCGCCAGCCCATCACCGTTCTGGACGACCACGACCGCGCCGTCAGGGCTCGCTTCTTCGCGGCGCTTGAGCGTGGCATGTCACCAGAGGAGGCATCTGAGATCGCCAACTCTGGTCTGGTGGAGCGCGAGCCGGTTGAACTGGCCCCGCCGCCTGCCGAGATCGTGCAGGAGGTGGTCGCTGATCCGGAGCCCGCCGCGCCCGAGCCCGAACCTGCGACGGTCGAGGGCGCAAACGAGGCCAATGACGCCAGCCTTGCCAATCTGGACCGTGACGGAGACGGTGACCCGGGCGGTTCGCTCCCTGCCGATCAGCAGGGCGATGAGATCGAGGCCCTTCGCGCGGAAGCCGAGGCCAAGGGGATTGCGGTGGACAAGCGCTGGGGAGCCCCGCGCCTCCGCAAGGAAATCGCAAAGGAAATCGCGGCCCTCACCTGATGGCCTTCAAATACGAGATCAACCCGCACCACGAAAGTGGGCGCGACACGCTCTGCCAAGCCCTGCGCGAGATATGGCGGGAAGCCGACGCGCTGAAAGACGAGGCAGCATCCGAGCGGATCAAAGCCCTCAGCGCCAAGTCCTTTGATTTCGCCAAGCGGATCGTGGCCAAGGCTCAGGAGCACAAAGCGGCGCGGGGTATCACCGGCCCGCTGATACAGGATGGCCACCCGGATGCAGACGACTGAACCGATCCGCATCCTGACGTGGTGGTGGGGCCAGCCCGGCGGGCGGACGCTCTACACGAAGGACCACGTTCTGATCTGGCGCGACATGCTGCGCCGCAATCTGACCATCCCGCACACGATCGCTTGCGTGACCGATCTGGTGGACGAACTGGAGGGCGTCGAGGTCATCGCTCCTCCGCAGGACTTCGCGGATGTCAGGATACCGACCTGGGGGCCGGAAAAGCCACAGTGCCTCCGCCGCATCGCCATGTTCGCGCCCGACGCCGGGAAGGTGTTCGGGGAGCGGTTCGTCTGCATGGACATGGACTCGGTGATCGCGGGCAATCTGGACGACCTGTTCACCCGGACTGAGGACATCGTTCTCTACGCCAGCCCGAAGGGACGCACCTACAACCCCCGGCCCTACAATGGGTCGATGCTGATGATGACGGCGGGGGCCAGACCCGAGGTCTATACCCGGTTCACGCCCGAGGGAGCGAGAGAGGCCGGGGCGCTTTATGTGGGCTCCGATCAGGCGTGGATCAGCCATGTCCTCGGCCCCGATGAGGCGACGTGGAGCGAGGAAGATGGCGTGGTCTGGTGGCGGCGTCCCCAGCCCGGTCAGCGCCTGATGTTCTTCCCCGGCTCTCCGAAGCCGTGGGAGGTAGCCGAGGCGGGAACGGATGTCTGGGTCGAAAAGCACTATCACCGCTCCCCACGGGGCCGGGCGCTGATCCTGGGCTACGCCCCGACCGTCTGGGATGATGCCCAGGAAGCTATGAAGACCGGGCCGTTTGATTTCGTGATCACTTCTCCCGAGGCGGCGGCGCACTGGCCCCGCCCGGCGGATCGCATCGCAAAGAATGACGACCACGCGATCAGGCTGGCCCGGCTGCACGGGTTCACCGAATTCACCTTCTGCGGAGCGCAGGAAAGGAGGGCTACATGCTCAGCCTGACCATCGACTCCGTTACCGTTGAGCAGGCCGACGCCTACGCGGCCTCCCGTGGCCGTGCGTCATGGGTTTCAGCCCCGAGCGAGCCGCCGACCGCCAAGGAAGCAGCCATTCGCCGGGCGACCGATTGGATGGCGGGCGAGTTCAACAGCCGGTGGCTGGTGGATTTTGGCCCCGACGATGTTCCCGAGCCGGTGCGGTTCGCCATCTCGGAAGCGGCCATACGCGAACTGGCCGTGCCAGGCAGTCTGGCGCCGGACTATGTGCCAGCCCAAAGGGTGCTGAATCGCCGGGTTGACGTGATCAGCATCACCTACGCCGACCCGAAGTCTCCTGACGACATGCTTCCGGTAATGCGCATTATCGACGGGCTTCTTTCAGGGTTGGTCAAGAAAAAGAGCGCAACGTCAGTCGTGGCAGTGGGGCGGGCGTGACCATCGGGCTGACCTGTGGCATGCTCTTGCCCGTGAGGGTTGACCCAGACGATCCGCGCCTTACCGCGCACAAGCTGCCCATGGAAATGGCGACGGAGACGCTGATTGACATGATCGGTGCGGCTCAGGCGCTCATGGAAGGCATCACCAACGACAGGCCGCCCGAGGAACTGGACCGCATCCGGGAGACGGCGCGGGGCCTGTTTGAAGCCTACATCAACCTTATGGCCCAGGCTGCGCTTGCCGCACGGGCGCTGAAACCCGACTGACCATGCCCAACCGCAGACAGGCCCGCCGCCTCTACGAAGAGGCGCTGAACCGCTATGGTCGAGAGATTGCCGAGGCGTTCCGTCTGGCTGTGCAGGATCTGAAAGAAGGCGCGGACCTGCAACGGGTCATCGCTGCGATTGAGCAGGGGAACATCGAGGCCGCCGTTGAGGCCATGAACCTTGACCGCGCGGCCTTCGCCAATCTGGAGGCCAAGATCAGGGAGGCATACGCCACCGGGGGCGCTCTGACGGCCCAGACGGTCCCTGCATCGGTCGGGATAGGGTTCCGGTTCAACCCGGGCGATCCGGGGGCTGAGAGGTGGCTCAGAGAGCATTCCTCGCGCCTGATCACGGGTCTGGTGGAGGAACAGCGGGAGGCGGTTCGGGCCGTGCTGGTTCAGGGCCGGATTGATGGCGTCGGGCCACGGGCTCAGATCACCGAACTGGTGGGGCGGGTGTCGAGGGCGACGGGGCAAAGGACGGGTGGAATTCTGGGTCTGTCAGGCCCGCAAACGGACTATCTGGCGAGCGCGAGAGCGGAGCTTGCGTCTGCTGACCCGGCTGGGCTGCGGAACTACCTCACCCGGGCGCGTCGTGACAGACGCTATGACCGGGCCGTTCATAAGGCGTTGAGGGACGGGACGACGGTTCCTGCCGACACGGCTAGGATGGCAGCGGAGGGCTATCGCTCACGGATGCTGGCCTACCGAGCCGAGGTCATCGGCAAGCACGAAGGCCACGCGGCGGTCAGGGCGTCTAAGCAGGAAGCCTACGATCAACTGGTGGCCACGGGCCGGGTTGCGGAAAGCGATCTGGAAAAGGTGTGGCTACGCACCGCCGCGAAGAACCCGCGCGACAGTCACGTTGCGATGGCCGGGAAGACGGTCGGCTTGAAAGAAGCCTTCACGAGCCCGACCGGGGCTCGGATGATGTATCCGGGCGACTCGTCAATGGGCGCCGGGGCCTCAGATTTGGTTGGGTGTTTGTGTGATTTCGTTATCCGCATCAAACGGGAGCCGTCGCAATGAGCATCCTCGACGGCCTCGCGGAAGAAATGCTGGAGGCGTTTAAGGACGACTTCAAGGACGGGACGCTGCATGTCCCCGGAACTCAGACCAGCGACGGGCAGGGGGGCTGGATACCGGGGTCGCCGGTCAATCATCCCTGCAAGGTCATCGTCACCGACCCGAACGACTTCCGCCGCCTTGCGCTGGGCATCCCGGCCACTGATCGGCTGATCCTGGTGCTGGCGGCTTCGCTCTCGGTCGTCCCATTGAACGGCTGGACCATCACCGCCCCTGACCCGGATGCGGGGTTCGCTGACAAGACGTTCCTGATCACCGGGAAGAAGGGCGACCCTGCGGGGGTGCTCTACAAGCTACAGGCGCGATAACGCTGGCCCGCTGTGGTGGACGATGGTATTTTGCGGGCATGGAAACTGTGATCGTTTACCGCCACACACAGCAGGACATCGACCTTTCGCGGGCGCGTCGTGAAAGCCTTGTGGTTCGCGCTCAGCAGGGCGAGGCGACCGACTACTACAGGGTCGTGGGCAGGACGTGGGATTTCCGGATTGCTCGGCATCAACTGGAGAGGGTCGCGGCGTGAAGCCTCTCCGGTGGAAAACGGAGCCAATGCCCGCCTCTTCGCGAGAGGAGGCTGTCCGCTACCTGAACGGCGGCGCTCAGGCAGACATTGAGCGGGCGTTCCGCGATGGTGTTGTGATCGACTACGCCAAGAGCGTCACCCGAGACGGAAGCGACTTGGAGATCAAGATCGTCTTCCGACACAAGAGCGCCCTGCCCGAGTAGCCTATCCATCTAGTCGCACCGGAGGTTGACCATGATCGCGGTCTGCCTCGGCGGAAGCCTGAGCGTCTGGGACGATCTGAAAGAGGCTGAACGGCTGTTAGGCGACCGGCCCCGGATCATGGTGGCCGCGAACTTCGCCGGGATCGACTACACGGGCCATCTGGACGGGTGGGCGACCCTTCACCCGGAACGCATGGGCGCATGGCTCAAGGCCCGTGCAAAGATGGGACGCAACACCGACTGCCGGCGCTTCGTCTGGCGCGCTGGAGCCGGGCTGGAGGCCGAAGTCGTCAAGGAGCGGTGGCGAGGGTCATCGGGCCTCTACATGGCGCAGGTGGCGCTAGATCAGCTTGGAGCGACGGGCGTCATCCTTTGCGGCGTCCCGATGGACAAGGACGCGGGGCATATCCGCGAGCCGGGGCCGTGGCTGCGGACAGAGGTTTACCGCAAGGGCTTCCTTGAGGCCCGCAAGGTCATCGGCGGGCAGGTTCGGTCAATGAGCGGCTGGACCGCTCGTCGTTTTGGAGAGCCGGAAGAGCAGTGGCTATCTGGTCGATACAGTGTAAACTGAACGGGCCGACTTGGTGCTGGTAACACCGCATCGGCCCTAACCACCCGAGCTGTTGAGGAGCATCGGAATGGCTACGCAACGCGTATGCAACATCGCGGGCTGCGGCAAGCGACACTTTGGCCGAGGGCTTTGTAACGCCCATTATCTTCGGTGGCGCCGATATGGCGATCCCCTTGAGGGCGGCCGTCCGCCAGCAGCCGCCGGTGAGCCAGTTTCATGGATGAAGGCCCATCTCGGGCACGAAGACGGAGACTGCCTGATGTGGCCGTTTGCCGTGCACACCAACGGCTATGGCGCAATGTCTCTCAATGGGGAGAGGCTTCTCGCGCATCGGTGGGTCTGCGAACAAATTAATGGGCCGCCGCCATCAACGGTGCACCACGCGGCACATTCGTGCGGGGTTCGATCTTGTGTGAATCCTCACCATCTGCGGTGGGCGACGCCGAGCGAAAACTGCATGGATCGAGCGAAGCACGGGACGAGCGGCAAAGGAAAGCCGGGACCGCGACGCGTCTTGACTGAGGCGCAAGTGAAAAGAATTCGACGCTTAGGCCCGTCCATGTCTCAGAGGCAGATCGCTGATTTGGTGGGCACCAGTCAGGGTCACGTCGGGCGTATCCTTCGCGGCGAACTGTGGGGGTGGCTAGATCGGAGGAGGGAGTATGGCGAAGGTGGCGCTGGACCTGACGAAGATGGACGCGCTGGCTGACGAAGCGGCCGAGCGAGGCCTGAGAGCTGCGCTGGGTGAGGCGGAATTCATCCTCAAGGACGACATGCTGAACCGCCCCGGAACGGGGGAACTCTACGGCAACCATCGCGCTTCGGCCCCGGGTGAACCCCCGGCCCCGGACACGAACACGCTCCGCGCCAACACGAACGCGGACACGGTGATCCGCCGAGACGGAGAGGATCACGTCGGGAGCGTGGTGGCGAACACTGCCTACGCCAAGGCCCTGGAGTTGGGCACTGAGCGCATGGCCGCCCGCCCGTATCTGTCGAAGCTGAGAGGCGAAAAGGCCGCGCAGTTGTGGCTGGCGTTTAAGAATGGGGCCAAGAGCGCATGAACTCGACCGCCACCATCTGGAGCCGCCTGAGTGCGGACGCGACCCTGATCGCCGCGCTGGCCACCTACGGGACTGGACCGGCCATCTTCAACGAGAAGGCCCCGACTGGCTTCGTGTTCGCCACGGGCGTGAAGCCCTGCCTCATCATCGCCGCCCCCTCCAACGATCAGGGCGCCGAGACCTTCACCGAGAACGGCCGCGCCATTCAGCAGGACGTGCGGGGCTATGCCTTCGACACCGGCTCATCCGCCGCGCTGGACACCATCATGCGCCGAGTGCGGACCCTGTTCCACAACGCCCCCGGAAGCCTGACCGTGACCGGCGGGAAGGCCATCCTCTCCCGCGTCACCGGCCCCGTGGCCAGCCCCACGTCCGAGGCGTCCGTGATCGGGCGTCGGGTGACGATCAGCCTGGAACTGCAGAACACCTGAACCCCGCGACCGTGGCAGGCGGCGCGCGATCCCAACGCCATCACGGCGCCCTGAACCCTGCCTGCCATTCATGGAGATCATCACATGGCCATCAAGACCAAAGGCAACGTCAAGCTGGAAGTGAACATCGGCGGTTCGTCCCCGGATTGGGAAGTCGTGCCCGGCGTGTTCCAGAACGAAGGCGGCGGACGCACCGTCGATGAGATCGACGCCACCGACTTCGACTCGGTGGGCAATGACCGGGAATACATCGCCGGTCTGGGCGACAACAACAACCGCACCTTCCAGATGCACTATGAGCCGGGCGACGCGGTTCAGGAGTTCCTTCGCGACGCCAACATTGAGAACGATGTGGTCGAGTTCCGCATGACCTTCGGCGCCGAGGAAATCTCGGGCGGCGAAACCTGCACCTTCGACGCCTTCGTTCGCAACTATGGCGACCCGACCGGCCCCATCGACGGCAAGCTGACCGTGAGCTTTGAAATCCGCCAGACCGGCGCGTCTGTGTGGGCGTAACCGCGTGAGTGACGAACACCTCGGGATTGTCCGCCTGCCCATGCCGGATGGGCGGACGGTTCCCCTGCGCTTCACCATCGGGCGCATGGGGCAGATGGGTCGCGACGGCATTGTCTCGCGCATCAGCTCTGTCATCGAAGGACTCCCCGGCGACGGGCAGGCCCTTGCTGAACTGCTGGACCTGACATCGGGCGGCGAGATCAGCGCCAAGGACGTTCTGGAGGGGGAACAGCCCCCATTGGAACTGGCCATCTTCGCCATCACGGAAGCCTGGGCCTTGTTCCGCTTCGGCCCCCTCCGCAAGCCCGAAAGCGAGGGTAGCGCAAACCCTCTGATCCGCCTGTGGACGCAGTTGAAGACGCTCTACAGGCGGGTTTTCGCGCGAGGTTGAGCGCAGCCGAGACACTCGATACCACCCTCTACCTGCTTCGCCTCGCCTGTCGCGGGGCCATGCACCGGGAACTCGGGCACGGCTGGTGGGCCGAACGGTTCGCGCGGGAGAAATCCCTGCATCCGCAAGCGCACTACACCGACGATCAGCCCGAAGCTGAAGTGAATACCGCCGAGTCCCTCAAGGACTGGATCAAGGCCAACGACCGCCGTTTCAGGCGCGAGAAACGACGGAAGGGAGGCGCCGATGGCTGACGTGATCGGCTCCGCTGAGTTTGAGCTTCGGGCGTCTCGCCGCCAACTGGCCCGCGATGTCCAGAACGCTGAAAAGGATCTGAAAGCGTCGGTCCAACGGACTGAGAAGGACTACGAGCGGGGGGGGCAGAATGCTGCCCGTGGCTGGGCCAAGGGCCAGCGCGACATGGTTCGGGAGACGAAGCGAGCCGAGGGCGAAATCAGGTCGTCGGCGGGCTCGATCCGGGCATCCATCATCGCCATGGCCGCCCCGCTGGCTGCGTTGTTTTCCATCGGGGCCATCACCCGCATGGGCGATGCCTGGACTGACCTGAATAGCCGGGTTCGTCTGGCGGTTGGAGAGCATGAGAACGCCGAGGCAGTTATGGGCCGGCTGACCCAGATGGCACGGCGGACCTACTCCAGCCTCGATGTGACGGCGGAAGGGTTCCTCCAGAACGCCAACGCCATGCGCGAGCTTGGCTACACGACCCAGACCACCCTCAACTTCGTGGAAGCCCTGAACAACGGCATGGTGGTTTCGGGGGCCAAGGGCCAGCGAGCCGAAAGCGTCATGAATGCGCTGTCCAAGGCTATGGCTTTCGGAGAGTTGCGCGGCGACAATCTGAACACCGTCCTGCAAAGCGGCGGGCGGATCACTGAGGTTCTGGCGGCTTCCCTCGGCGTGGCGACGACCGAACTTCGTCAGATGGGCGAAAGGGGCCTTCTGACTACGGACGTTCTGGTTCAGGCGCTCACCGGGTCGCTGGAGCAGCTTCGCGCCGAGGCGGATTCCATGCCTGCGACTGTGGCGGACGCCTACACCCTGCTGGGCAACAAGTTGGTCGAATACGTGGGGCAAGCCGACCAGTCCCTCGGTGCGACCGAGAAGATGTCGGCGGCCATCATCAAGATTGCCGACAACCTGGATGACATCATCCCCGTGCTGGCCGCTGTAACGGTTGGCGTAGGCACGGCCTATGTCGCGGGGGCCATTGCAGCGACGGGGGCCACCATCAGCTTCACGGCGGCCCTGCGCGGGCTGAATGTCGCGATGCTGGTTGTCAGTCGTCATCCGCTTATTGCCGTGCTTACCATCGTGGCGGCGGGCTTGACCTATGTGGCGATGCGTGGCCGAGAGGCTTCGGCCGCCATGCAGGAGATCGACGCGACCGCGCAGGGTGCGGCCGACGCGATGAACGCTTACGAGCAGGCTTCGCGTGAAGCTGCCAACGCGGCAGGAGCTAACGCGGCGGCGGCGGCTCAAAATGCCGCGCGAATGCGAGAGGAAGCGGTCGCGGCCCTGAATTCAGCACGCGCACTCTACGCTCGTCGCGCTGCGCTCGCATCGGAAGCCGCTCAAGAAGCGCGGAACAGTGCAGAGGCGCGCCGCACTCAAAGGGAAAACAGGCCGAGCGCCGGCCGCTATGACGACACCGGGGCCGATACCCTTCGACAAGCCGCGCTGGATAGCAGGGCCAGGCGCCTGGAGGACGAGGCCAGCGCTGCCTTTCAGGCACAGTTTCAAGCGGGCTACCGTTTCGCTGAGATCGAGAACAGCATTCGGCAGGGCGCTTACAGGGTCACGCCGACAAACACGGGCGGTGGAGGTGGCTCCAGCGGCGCTGCCCGTTCGGCTGGCCCATCTGAAGATGATCTGGCCCGCCTGCGCGAAGAAGCAGACATCTACGCCAAGCAGAAGCGGGAGCGTGAACTATTCGAGGATGCCGAGCGTGAGATCGACGCCATCCTTGAGGGCCGCCGACGCCAGCTTGAGCGGGATGCGGAGTTTGCCGAGCGCGAGCTGGCCATCACCCGCGACCGGCTGGGCTTCGAACTGGAGCTTGCGAGGCTGGGCGGGAACAGCGCCGCAATCGAGGCTGCCAGCCAGCGCCTTTGGATTGAAGAGCGCATCAACGAGCTTCTGCGCCTTCGCCCTGAACTGACCCGTGAAGATGCGCGGTCCATCGCTGAAAACGAGGACCGCCAGTTGGGGGACGCCCTCCGCACCGGCCAAGCCCGAGATGCTTTCCGGTCCATCTTCGTTGACGCTGCTGACGGGCTGGACTCGGCCTTGATGAACGTGGCCGACCGCTTCCGCCAACGGCTGCTGGAAAACCTGGCCGATCAGATTTTCGACGCCTTCTCGGGATCGGGCGGCGGCGGGATCATGGGCTTCATCGGCGGCCTGTTCGGTGGCGGTCGTCAGTTCGGCGGCTCCGTCAAGGGCGGCATGGCCTACCGGGTAGGCGAGGGCGGGGCAGAGACGTTCGTTCCCGCCAGTGACGGCTACATCGTCCCCAACGGCGGCATGTCCAGCCAAGGGGGCCAGCAGCGCCAGTCCGTCGATGTCCGCATCAGTCTAGATAACGACATGCTCATCGCCACGATTGACGGGCGGGCCGTGCCTATCGCGCAGGCTGAGGGCAACAAGGCGGTCAGGGCCTCGCTCTCGGCTTCCCAGAAGTCCGCCCCCGGAATGCAGCAGCGTATGCGGAGGCTGGGCACCCCCTGATGATTACCTGGCCCTTCACGACGCTCACCCCCTATGAGGAGCGCTGGTCGCTTGATGGTGTGGCTCTCAATGGGCCAACCTCAGCCAGCGGGCTGAACCGCTTCGCCAAGACGGACGGCGGCGGGTTCTGGACCTGTCAGCAGAAGTTCTTCTTCCATCGGCCCGCCCAGATCAAAGCGGCGCGGGCGATTGAGGCCCTGCTGGACGGTGGGGCTACGTCCATCATCATCCCGGCGTTTGAGCGGCCCTTTGCGCCCTATCCGAACGGCTATTCGGCCCATCTGGTCCCTCACAGCGACGGGACGCCGTTCAGCGATGACACGCTGTATGAGGGCGGGCTGATCGACGTGACCCTGGCTGCGGATGCGGCCCTTCGCGCGACGACGCTGCAACTCAGCGTGACGGCGGTTGCCCCCCTTGAGGGCGGCGAGCGGTTCAGCATCGTTCACCCGGTCCTCGGCAAGCGGCTCTACACGGTCGCCAGCGTCGGGGAGGTGTCGGGCGGGGTGCAGCAAATCAAATGCCGCCCGCCTCTTCGGGAAGCCGCCACCGCAGGAACGGAACTGGATTTCGACAAGCCCGGCTGCATCATGCGGCTGGCCAATGCGCGGGACTTTCTCAGCGCCCTGAACGTGGCCCGCCACATGACGTGCGAAGCCGTGTGGGTGGAGTCGTTCGATGCTTCCTGAACAGGCGGCGGTCATGTCGGCGCTTGAGGCGCCGCGTTATGCTCTGCTGGTCAGGATCGAGACGACGGAACAGGTGTTCTGGCTGTGGACGGGAGTGGGCGACTACGCCACCGCGCCCGGCGACGAACTGGACCCGGAAGGCGCGACCTTCACCGGCATCGGCATTGTCGGGGAAGTGCCGGCGCTTCGCCAACTGATCGGCGGGACTGCCGAGCGGGTGACGTTCTCGCTGGACGGGCTGACCGATGCGCTGCTGTCTCTTGCGGATGAAGGCGCGGCCACGGTCAAGGGCGCGGCGGTCAATGTCGGCATCGTGTTCTTCGACGGTGAGTGGCAGGACGTGGCCCCGGTAGCGTGGCCGTGGTGCGGCACAGCGGATGTCCCCTCCGTCCAAAAAGACGGCCTAATCCGGGGAGTTTCTCTCTCGGTGGGGTCGGCGTTGTTTTTGGACCGGACCCGCGCTGTGTTCACCTACCTGACGGACCAGGATCAGCGCCGCCGGTCTGCAACCGACCGCTTCTGTGAGCGCACGGCGATCTACAACATCGAATCCACGATCAAGTTCCCGAGCTGATGCTTGATCGGTTTCTGGAGGAAGCGACGGCCCGGCGGTTTCGGGACGGCGAGTGGGACTGTCAGCTTTTCCCGGCGGAATGGGTGCTGCGGGTCACGGGTCTGGACCCGGCGGCGGAATGGCGGGGCCGATACAGCACCGCCCTCGGTCGTGAGCGCATCCTGAAGCGCGGCGGTGGCCCCTTGGCCGTCATGACAAAAGGCGCGGAGTCCGTGGGGCTCCAGAGAACGAGCGAACCGAAGCGCGGCGACATCGGCCTGATCCGGGTAGGCGGGCGGCACTACGGGGCCGTTTGTCTTGGCGGGCTGTGGGCTGTGGCGACCAGCAAGGGGCTCGCTGCGGTCAAGCCAGATGAAGTCGAGAGAGCTTGGGGGGGGGCGGCATGGCTGAGTTCATAGTCGCCGCCGCCGGGCAGGTTGGCGCATGGGTAGGCGGCGCGACCTATTCCGGCCTGACATCTGTTGGCGTCTCGTCGGGGCTGGCGGGCACCATCTCCATGTATGCGGCCGTCGGGGCCGCGTCCCTGTCCGTGGTCGGCATCTACGCCGGGCTTTCGCTGGCGGCCCAGCCGAGCATCCCCAAGCCGGAGGCGGGGAGGCGTCCGATCCGTCAGGCCCGTCCTCCCCGCATCTACGGCGTCGGGGACTATAGCCGCGTCGCCGGGGCCTACATGCACCGGGAGACAAGCGGGAACACCCTAGGTGTCGTCACTGCCCTGATGGAAGGCCCTGCGGAGTTCTCCGGCGCCTACTACCTGAACGATGATCCTGTGACCCTTTCCGGTGGCTACGTCACCGAGGGTGCTGACGGTCGGTTCCGGGGAAATCTGGTCCAGATCCTCACCCGGCAGGGCCTTGCGACCGAAACGGCCTACTCGCAGGTGGTGTCCGCCTTCCCCGATACCTGGTCTTCCTCACACCGGGGCGACGGCGTGTCCAGCCTCGCCATGCTTGCGACTCACACCAAGCGCGAGAAGTTCAACATCGAGTTCCCGAACGGGGAGCCGATCCCGTCCGCCGTCCAGCGCGCCAAGTGCTACGACTGGCGCGACGAAACCCAGAACCGCTCAAACCCGACCACATGGAAGGCGACGAGCAACCCGATTGTCTGGCTGGTCCACTGTGAGTGGGCGCGGTTCGGCCGGTCGTGGGATCGGTGCATCGCGCCTGTGCTGGACGCCCTGACCGTCGAGGCGAACTATTGCGACGCGTCGGTGGCCAAAGTAGGGGGCACAGAGGCCCGCTATCGGTGCGCGGGCTGGTATCCGGCGGACATCGAGCCCGATGCGGTCAGGCAGGCCCTGCTGGCCTCCTGCGACGGGTGGATGACCACGGACGGACGGGGGCGACTGGTCATCAAGGCCGGGCGCTACGAGGCCCCGACGTTCACCATCACCGGGGAGCATCTGGAGGGCTACGTCTGGAGGGCCGGGCGAGAAGCCGAAGAAGACGTGAACGAGCTGATCGTCAGCTTCACATCGGCCGCGCACGATTATTCCGAAATCCAGTGCGACCCTTGGCGGGATGAAGACGCCATCACGGCGGCGGGCAAGGTCTATTCCGAAAACCTCGAACTGACGTGGGTACCGTCGTTCAGTCAGGCCCGGCGTCTGGCCAAGCGGAAAATGTCGCGGCTCCAGTCGCTTCGTTCCGGTCAGGTCCGCGTCGGCATCTATGGCCTGAACGGTCTGGGCCAGCGGTATATCCGGGTGCAGAACCCCGACCTTGGCCCGACAGGCTCGATGGCCGACGTGGTGTGCGAGGTTACGGGCGTCGAGATCGACTTCCCTTCGGGGCAGGTGGTTTTCGACATCATTCAGGCTGACCCCAACATCGACGCATGGAACCCGGCGACCGAAGAGGGCGCGGCGCCTGTGGTCGGTGACAGGGCTGTTCCGGAGGCTCTTGCGGCCCCGGCGATCACGGGCATTGCGCCCTTCTTCGAGGCTGGCCAGACCCGGCTGGAGATCACCGCGACCGGCCCCAGCCGGAACGATCTGGAGTGGGCGACGCGCTGGCGCCTGACCGGGACGACGACGTGGGCGGAGGAAAGCCACACCGACGTAACGGATGTCGGCACGGTCACGCTGGTGACGGGCGTTGTTCCCGGCGCCGCATCGCTTGATGTGCAAGTCGCCTACATCACCGGGGGCAGCAGTCTGTCGCCATGGTCCAACACTGTCACCACGGACGGGCAGGCCCCGACTGGCCCGGTCGACGTAGCGTTGCAGGCATGGCTTGATGAACTGGAGGTTCAGCCCTCACCGACACAGGCCGGCCGAGTTCGGACCCTGATCGAAAGCCTGATGGACGACGGGGTCTGGGCTGAACTGGACGCGCTGTGGCTTCATGCCGGGCACCACGAGCAGGCCGGACGGGTCAATCTGGTGGACCCGGAGTCCCTGCGTCTCTCCCCCTTCGGCTCGCCCAGCTTCACGGCCTACGAAGGGTTCACAGGCAACGGGACGACGGCCTACCTTGATGCAGGGGCGGCACTTTCGACGCTCGCCAACTACGCCCAGAACGACGCCTGCATGTTCGCTTGGGGCATGGCCAACGTCGCCTCGAACACAGCCTACGACATCGGCACCGCAAGCTCAATCGACAGCGCACTGAGGGCGCGGACGGCGGCGGGGAACTTCGCGGTTTCGGCCAACTCTTCCACCGGTCTCTCCGGGGCGTTGGTGGGTGACTCTCTGGGCCTGTTCGCATGGGACCGCGCGTCTTCAGGAACGGTCGTTCGCTACCACGACGGGGCGTCCGTCGCTTCGACCAGCAACACCTCGACGGGCCTTGGCGGCGGCAACGTGACGGTGCTGCGCTCCAATACCAGCTACTCCACCCGTCCCTTGGGCGTGGCGGGTCTGGGTGGCTCTCTGGGGTCCACCAAGCAGGCGGCTCTTCATGCCGCTCTGAACACCTACCTGACCGCCGTGGGCGCGGTCTGATCCATTCCTGAAAATCGAGGCTGATCATGAGCATCAAGGATGCTGGCGCGAGCTGGCTGCGCGAATATGTGACCGATGGCGTTCCGGCCTCGGGAGAGAACAAACCCAGCAAGGCCGAAGGCCGGGATCTTTTCGTCCTGATCGAGGAAGAGGTTCAGGCGGTCCAGTCTGGCCTTGTCCGGCGCCAACCCGTCCGGGCCATGACGTCAACGAACGTCAACCTGACCACCAATGTGGACGCTGGGTCCCCGCTCGATGGCGTGACGCTGGCCGCAGGCGACAGGATTGCGTTGATCGGCCAATCCACGCCTTCCCAGAATGGGGTCTACGTGGTTCCGGCGGCAGCAGGAACCGCCGCCCGCGCTGAGGACATGAACGAACCCTCGGAGTTTCCGGGATCCACGTTCCTGGTGCTTGAAGGCGATACCTATGCAGGCACAACGTGGACCTGTTCCAACCCCTCCGCCCCGGAAATCGGCTCAACCGCGATCACCTTCATCCAGACCGGGCAGTTCGCGAACTACGACGCCATTCAAGAGCAACTGGACGAGTTGGCTGATACGGTCGTCACGTTCGATGATGAAGCCGAAGAGATGGTGGGCCACACCTTTTCGGTCGGGCGCGGATATGGCACTGATCCGGCGGGGATCAAGTTTCCGTTTAAAGGCCCGGTCGGTTACGACCATGCCGATGGGGCAATCACAACGCTTGGGGGAGCGCGCCGGATCGTGCCACGCGATGGCATTCTAGTGCATGTTGACGAGGCAGGGATTGCGTATCCCCTCGGAGGCAGGCGCGATTACGGTTCCGAATGGGACGAATTCACGGATGCCGAACTGGCGGCGGCCGATGCAATCGGGGCCGCTGAAGTCCTGCGCCTGAACAATATCAGCCTGTCCTATCTGGCGCGGTCGATCACCGGCTACAACTTCCGATCGGTCAATGGCCAGTCCTTCCCTGCCCAGGCGCGGGGGGCCGGGGTATGGCTGACCGGAACCGCGATCGCCACGCTGGGTCTGGACAATCCCGGTCGCTCCATCGGCCCCGACTCCCGCTGCGTGTTCACCGGCCCTGACTTCCGGTCCTTCGCGGATGCCCATTTCACGGCGTCGATCAGCGGCACAACCATGACCGTCACGGCGGTTCAGCAGGGCGTCATCACGGTCGGCATGGCTGTGCAGGGGAACGGGGCGATCACCAACCCCGTGTCGGGCGGAACGACCATCACCGGCCTTGGAACAGGCACGGGCGGGACCGGAACGTATATCGTCAACAACAGCCAGACTGTGGCGTCGAACTTCCTTGTCGGCGCTCCTGAAAGCCGCACCCTCTACCCGCTGGTGGAGCGGATGCGGCGTCCGACGAACGTCGATGGCTTCTACACCGCCGCCGATGTGGCCACCGGGAACTATCCCGACAACGCGCGGGCGGGGGCTGTTGAGCCCACCATCATCATCGCGGAAGAGCAGATGAACCGCGTGTGGGATGGCCGTACTGCCCTGGTTTCGGGTCGGTTCGTGGTCCCCATGAACGGCGCCCTTGCGGATGCCTCAGCGGCGGCAGTGTTCTCCGGTGACGGTCTGTCCCGCATCCTTGATGCGGTATCGATATTCAAGGAAGTTGTCGGCTCCGGGGACATGTGTAACGACGCCAACTACGTCTGGCATGGTCCCGCGACCGAAGGTGTGAGCGGGCCAACGGCGGTGTCAGACTACATCGCATTCATGCACGGCTACAGCACTGCTGTTCGGGCTGAGGTTGATGCGGAGTTCGCGGAACAGAACGGTGATCCGCCTTTCATGTTCATCCAGACCGGCGGCGGGGGTTACAGTTCCATTCAGATGACGGCGGGCCTCGCTCACCAGCAGATGGCTTTCGATTTCACAGGCGAGAACGCATTCTGGTTCTGCGCGGGGGCGGACCACGAATTCCACTCGTCCGGCAACATCGCCGCCGGGACCGGGTTCGACTTCCCAGTGGACAACGACTGGCACCTGACTCTGGCCGGCAAGGCCAAGGCGGGCCTGCGCTTCGCCATACTGACCCACTATCTGCTGACCCGCCGCGAGATGCTCTACCAGCCTCGCCCGTTCATCGCCTATCGCAAGGGTCGGCGCTTCATCATCGTCTGCCCCACCAAGTATCCGCCGCTGCGCGCGGCGTCCATGCCTTATGGGTCAGTGGAGATGATGCTGGCTCACCTCGGGTTCTCATTCAAGGTGAGTTCAGCGGCGGGTGCGGCCCGGGCCAGCATCAAGAGCATCGCGCCCCACCCGGCATACAATCACATCCTGGTTGGCGAGTGCGACGAGGACTTGTCGGCCTTCCCCTTTGTTCGGGCGGGCGAGGACAAGGAACTGGACAACGGCGCGGTCTTCCTGCGCGACAGCTTCGTTCCGCCTCCGGGTCTGGAAAAGCTCAAGCCGGTATTCAGGGCGGAGGACCGTTACTGGTCGGAGGCTTTTGAAGAAGTACTGGACGAGAACCACCCGACCGGCCGCTACATCCGCGACCAAATCATCTCAGACTTCGGTCAGCCCTGCCTTCGCGGCCAGTGCGCGGTCGAAGACATTTCCGTCATTCTCTGATCTGGAGCGATCCCTATGGTAATGCAAAACTGGCAAATGGACGGGGCCTATTTCGACGGCCTCCCAACTGATCCCGTGTTCGCCCATGTGTTCGGGCAGGCGCGAGAGAGTGATGCGGACTCGATCTTGCACTGTTCGTTCAATATGGTGCGCGGTGATCGCGGCGCTCCCGCCGACCGGGTGGTGACATCCGCACCGGATGTGTTCGACGGTTATTTCCGCTTCACCCCCGGCGAGGCTGTCCACGGGCGAGTCCGTGAGACGGAGGCTATGAGCTGGTATGCGCTGGTTCGTTCGTCCGACACGGACATCGGGTCGGCCTCTGACGCAAGAGCGCCATTCATCAGCAACTTCCGACAGGCGGCCAGCCGGGGCAGCGCGCTCTACTTCCTGACCAACTCGGCCATTCGCGCCCAGACCTATGACGGCGCGGGCAACCTGACCACGAACGTGCTGAACCTGCCGACCGGCACCGCCAACCTGTGGCGCGTCATCAGCTGGCACCGATACCTGGATGCGGGCACGTGGAAGCACCGCTTGATCAACCACAGCGGGGATTCCGCTAGCGTATCCGGCGGCAACAACCCGACGCCCACAAGCATGTCCAACGATCCCGCCATCGGCGCCTATCCGATTGCGGTCGGGGATGCTTTCGGCATTTACACGAAGCACGCTGATATCGGCGGCGCTATCTGCTTCCCCGGCATGCACGACGAAACACAGCGGGGCCAAGTCGCGAATGTTCTCCGTGAAGTTGCTGCCCAGCTTGAACTGGTGGAGTTGGGTTCCTAGCGCCTGACCACAGCCCTTGGCCTAGTCGCTCTTTGCGGGGAAACTCGTGCCGATGACTTGGCCGTCCAGTTGGCCGCTCTCAAGGAGTTGGAGCACTTCCGCTATCTCGCTGGTCGTAAAGCCGGGGTGGATGGGGAAGGACTCGTAGCTTGTGGTCGGGAAGTCGTAGTTCGATTCCGAGACAAAGAACTCCCCGGCCCCGGCGTCTTCCATAACCTTGCGCATCTGCTCGGCGGCCACCGAGGTCCCTTCCGGGTATGCTGCGCTACCCTTGCCCGGCTCGATCGGGAAGCAGTTGAAAAACACACCGCTATCGGCGGGCAGACGTTCGTCAGGCTTCTTTTCCATCCCGCCAATCTACTCCGAACAGCCCCGCCTCGCCAGCGGGGTTTTTCATGCCCGCAGCCGTGAGGGTGTCTCACCACCCCCACGGCCCCGACTGACCAGTCACGGCCAGCCGCACCACGCGCGGCGGCTGAAAGCTGGACCATCCCCTTCACGAAAGCGAGTCACCGCTATGCCTGACAGCCGACCTTCAATGACGAAGCTTCAGCGGGAAATCGACCGCGTGGACGCAGCGCAGGACAAGCACGAGGCTGAGTGCGCCCTCCGCTATGGGGAGTTGAACGCCAGCATCCGCGACTTGAAGGACGGGATGAAGTGGGTGATCAGGCTTGGCGCTGGCATCGCGTTCAGCCTGATGAGCTGGATGGCCGTGCAGCTTTGGGACCACACCCAAGCTGACATCGAGGCGGCCCGGTATGAGGCGAGGGCTCCGCAATGACCGTGGAGCAATTGAAGCATCTGATCGGTGATCTGGCCCGGCCCTATTGCCTGATCGCCACCGGCACGGCGACGGCGACGGCGATATTCTCCGCACAGGATGCAGGGATAATCACCGCATCGGGCGCGGTCCTGATCGCCCTCTACGGCTTCCGGTCGTGGGAGAACACCCGCAACCGCCCGGGCACGCATCCCGAAGGCTGACCCCCACTACAATCCAGGAGAACGCGATGTCCAAAGCTGCGGACAACGAGCGGTTCGTCATGGTCTTTCAACAGGCGCATGGGCTGACGGCTGACGGCTGGGCGGGGGAGAAGACGTTCGGCGCGCTGACGGCGGATGTAGCGGAACCCGCTACGGCCTACACGCCCGGTACGATCACCGAACGCATGGCCCTGGAACTGATCGGCCATGAAGCCATCGTGCCGGAGTGGTATCTGGACAGCAAGCGGGTCGGGACATGGGGCATCGGCGTCACGAACGCCTCGGGCCACAACGTTGATCGCTATAAGGACAAACCCCAGACCATCGCCCGGTGCATCGAGATTTTCCTGTGGCTCTGCCGCACGAAATACGGCCCCGAGGTGCTGACGGCGTTCGCCGGCCACACGCTGAGCGAGGCTCAATACGGCGCGGCACTAAGCTTCCACTACAACACCGGCGCCATCAAGACGGCCTCATGGGTCAAGTCCTTCAAGGCCGGGGATCTGGAAAAGGCCCGCGCTGAGATCATGAACTGGCGCTCGCCCGCCGAAATCATCCCCCGCCGTGAGAAGGAACGCGACCTGTTCTTTGACGGCAAGTGGTCCGGCGAAGGGAAGGCGACCGTCTATGACGTCAGCAAGCCCTCCTATTCCCCCCGCTGGTCCAGCGCCCGCAAGGTGGACATTCGCGCGGACATCGCTCTCGCACTGGGGGCCGCATGATCTGGGCCATCAAGCTACTGTCCGGCGCTCGCGCACTGGCCCGCAACACCCCATGGCAAGTCTGGGCCGCCATCGGTCTGCTGATCCTGGTCCTCTCCTTCGGCGGCTATTGCGCTCACAGGGCCGCACAGGGCGAGAAAGCCCGTCAGGCCGCAGAGCAAGCCAAAACCGAACAAAGGGCCTCCAGCAGCCGGGAAACTGCCTCTGCGGAGCGTCTGAACGATACCCTCACCATCCGTGATCGCCAACAGGAGCGAGACGACGATGCCGAAGCCCTCCCTGATGCCGTGCCTGATGATCGTGAGTTGCGCCGTCGTTGTCGCCAGTTGCGGGAGTCCGGCAATGATGGCCTTCCCGCCTGCGCAGGACTTGGCGGTTGAGCCCAAGCCGGTTCCGCCGGTTGAGGTTCTGACCAGCCGCGTGGCCGGGGAGAAATACGACAACGCCCTAGAGGCTCACGGCGAGCGCGGTTGGGCAGCCGTTGCCCGACTCTGCCGCCATTTCGACCGCATGGGAATGCCGGGGCTTGATTGCCCGCAACCGGAGCAAGGCGAGTGAGCCCCAGACCCGAACCGCTGGACGAAACCTTTCTCCAGTTTTGCCAGACGGACCGCCAGCGCGAATACGTCGAGTCGGTCATCCGGCACAGCAGCGTCATTGAGGCGGTGCGAGAACTTGGGATTGATGAACGATACGTCCGCAAGGTGCTGGCGGACGTAAGGAAGCGGGCGGCAGAGAAAGGCCACGCGCCGGGCCACTGGAATGACGGGACCGCCCCCGGGTATCGGATGGGGAAGGTCACCGTCCAGCGCGGGCCGGGCGGGGTGGAGCGGGTGTGGGAGCGCCAGCATCCCGAAGGCCAGAGATTAGAGGACATCATCGCCCGATGCGACGAGCGATTGCAGGACTTCCCCAGGTTCCCCGCCATCGCGCCGCCGCCCGCCACGAACGCCAGCCTGACCAACTTCCTCGGCTTGTTCGACATGCATATCGGGGAGAAGATCAGTTCCGACGATCCGGCGGGCCGGTGGGATGTCGCCACGGCCAAGCGGACCATCATGGCCAGCGCGGCGAACGCCATCGAGCGAGCGCCCAAGGCCCAACGCATCGTGGTCTGCTTCGGCGGTGACGCGGCACACTATGACGGCCTGTCGCCGGTCACGCCCCGGTCAAAGCACGTCCTCCACTCCGATGGCGACTTTGACGACATGGTGGATGCGGTACTCGACGTGGCCGTCTATGTCATTGACGCAGCCCTCAAGTCGCACCGAGAGGTTCACGTCATCTGGGCCGAAGGCAACCACGACCTTGCGTCGTCGGTGTTCATGCGGAAAATGCTGGCGCGCATCTATTCCGGCGAGCCGCGCCTTTCCGTCGTGCAGTCGAAAGTGCCATACTACGCCCTGCGCTTCGGCAAGGTGATGATCTGCGTTCACCACGGCCACGGGGCGAAGCTGACCGATCTCGCCGGGGTGTTCGCCTCCATGTTCAGACCCATGTGGGGCGAGGCCGAATACGCCTACGCGCACGCAGGACATCAGCATCATATCCATGAGAAGGAGCGCGGGGGGCTTCTGGCCACTCAGCACCCGTCCCTGGCCCCCTCCGACGACTACGCGCTAGGCAAGGGGCTGATTTCGAGGCGCGGCTGTCTGCTGGTCACCTACCACGATGCATATGGCGAGGTAGCGCGGACCACGACCCGCCCTGAAATGCTCGGTGTGTTCGATGCCGCCGCCTGACTTCATCCTCGGCTCCCCGGAACATCTGGAATGGATGGCGGTCCAAGCTGAAAAGCAGAAGCGATATTCCCGCCGCCGCGTCCGCTATGGCCGAAAGCACGGCCTGTACGGATATGACAAGCCGTTCCCCGGAGAGGTGGACTGGGAGGATGAGGAAGAGGGGTAACCGCCCGTCTCTGGGCGATAAACCCGCCTTAGCCCCACTACACCCCAGATAATGGCTATTACGCCCGCTGCCCTTTACGGGGTGGCGGGCGGTTTTTGCGTTTTACAAACCGCGCGCAACGCATTGATTTCAAACAGGCCGATTTCGGCGCGTTTTACAGTGGATGCGTTGTTTTTGCGGGAGAAACAGGTGCTTAAGAGTCAGCTGCTCTACCAACTGAGCTAATCACCCGAACCATCGTACGCCTCGCCGGACGCATCCGGCGAAGGGCGGACCTCCTACTAGCTCATGGGTGCTTTCGCAAGGCTTTTGCGTGGGTCATGATGCCGGACGGGAATGGAGGGCGTGATGGCGAGGCGGGATCTGAGCGGGGCGGTGGATTTCTCGGTGCTGGAGCGGACCACCGGCGGGGACGACGGCGTGTCGGAAGAGGTGCTGGCCCTGTTCGCGGAACAGGCGGCCTTGTGGGCGCCCATGCTGGAGGCCGGGACCGACGGCTGGCGCGACGCGGCCCACACCCTGCGCGGGGCGGCGGCGGGCATCGGGGCCGGCGACCTGGCCCGCGCCTGCGCCGAGGCGGAGGCCGGGGACGGCGCCGGGCTGGGGCGGGTGCGCGACGAACTGGACCGGGCGCTGGCCGACGTGGCGGCCTGGCGGCATGAGCTGATGCTGCGGTCGCTGAAGGGCTGAGGCGCGGCGGGGGCGCCCTTGTCATCCCGGCCGCAGCGCAGCGGAGAGCCGGGAAGGCATGTTTGAAGCCCGCTCATCCCGGCGAAGGCCGGGATCCAGATGGCAGGCTCGGCCTCCGCGAATTTTATCTGAGTCAGGATTTCCAACCATCCAGCCTTATGATCTGGGCCCCGGCCTTCGCCGGGGTGAGCGGATAGAGGGGGCGGACCGTACCGCCCCGTCCCGGATAGCGCCTGACGGCGCTTCCGGGATGACAAGGCGGGTCAGGGGGCGGGGCCGGCGTCATTGCCCTCGGCGCCCGAAAAACAGTGCAACCGGAGTGCAAGGGCCTCGTCGGCGATGGCGCGTTCGGCCTTGCCGGAGAGGGCTTCCAGCTCGGCGACGAGGCGGGTGAGGTCGTCGGCGGGGTTGCACTCCGGGTCCGAAAAACAGTGCAACGGGGGTGCAAGGTCGGGCTGGAGGGCGGCCTTTTCCGCCTGGCGGGCGATGGCGGCCAGACGGGTGGTGAGGCGCACCAGATCGCCGGTGGGGTCCGGTTCGGGCTCTGGGTCTGGCTGGGGCGGTTCGGGTTCGGGCGTGTGGGCCTCCGGAGCGGAAAAACAGTGCAAGGGCCGTGCAATGTCTTCCACCCCGGAGGCGCTATGGGCCGCCTCGCGGGCCTGCTGCGCGTCGCGGGCCTCGATCTCCGCATAGGGCACCAGCGGCTTGAGCTCACGGTACAGGCGCAGCCAGCCGCGGGCCTGGATCAGCTGGCCGGCGGCCACGGCGGCCTGAAGCATGGCCCAGCATTTGTCGACCATCTCCAGGGTGGTGAGGGGCTGGTCCCGGATCGCGCCTGTCGGCGCGTCCGGGATGACAAGGGGCTCGTCCTGTGACGCCGATGCCGGGTCCGGGGCGAGAGAGGGGGCGGGCTGGTCGGCGCGGCGCCAGCCTTCGATTTTCGCGCGATGGCGGAAGGTGCGCAGGCTGAGGCCGTGGCGCTCGCACACCTCGGGCGCGCTCCCGCCGGCCAGATAGTCGGCCCTTGCGGCGGCCCAGCAGGCGCGGGCCTTGGCGGCGTCAAAGGCGGGCGGGCTGTCGGGGAGGTATCTGAATTTGATGTCCATGCCGGACAGTGTGAGGCGCCCCCGGACACGGCGGTGCAAAAGGCGGGATTTTCTGGTCGGGGCCTTGTTTTGAGAGGCATTGGCTTGAGAAAATGCGGGATTAACGGGGGCGGTGGATGCAGCCCCGGGGTTTGCGGGGCGCCCGGGCGTTGCCCTTCGCCCGCGCCGGGTTAGGGTGACGGCTTCGGGATGGCGAGGAGCGGCGGGCATGGGGCGTTCGGCGGTGAAGGGCCTGGCGGCGCTGGCGGCCTGTCTTGGCCTGACAGCCTGCATCACCCAAAGCGACGTGGTTCTGGCGCCGGACACGCGGGGCGTGGTGATCCATGCCGGAACCGGTCAGCCGGTGGAGGGGGCGCAGGTGCGTCATGCCCGCCCCGACGACGGGCCGACGGTGGTCACGGGGGCGGACGGCGGCTTCACCCTGGAGGGCCGCACCGAAAGGCGTCTGATCCTCACCCATCCGCTGGGCGGCGGGGTGTTTCGCGATGCGCGACAGGTGCGGGTGTCCGCGCCGGGTCTGGCGGACGGCTACGCCACCGCCGGCTTCGTCAACAGCTGGTCGGGGCCGGGCCCGACCCTGTACGTGGCGCCGGTGCTGATGTTTTCGGCCGAGGCCGGTGAAACGCCGCTGCACGCCCTGATGCGCGACTGCATCCAGCGGCCCGACCAGCATCACGCGGTGCATGTGGCGGCCTATATGGGACGCCTTGATCGCCACAGCCCGCCGGACTGGATGGACGCCGACACCGTGGACGGGCTGATCGAGCATCTGGATCGCGTGCTGCCGTTTTCTGGCTTTGACGCCTGCGCGCAGGGGGAAGCGGCCAGGGCCCTGTTCTCGGCCCAGATGGCGCCCCTGAGGGCGATGGAAACGCAGCGGACCATCGTGATGCCGCGCCCGGAGTGACCGGGAGGGTTTCTGGCGCATGCGGCGGGGCGGAGGTTCGCTTCCCGGAGTTGAGGATGTGACTGCTCATGACCCGTTGCGGACGTCCCGAGCCAATGTGAAGAAGACGCATGGAAAGACGCAAACTAACGGACGAGGAACGTCATTTCCGAAAGGTCGGGAGTGGCATTCCATTCAGTCGTTGGTGGCCCGCCCTAGCGATATTCATTGCTGTTTCCATCGTCGCTTCCTCTACCGAGATTTTCTCGCAGTGTGTGGGCTCGGCGCTGGAGGGTACTGGTCGTCGAACCGCATACATCAGGATGGCATTGGCATACCCATGCAGCCCCTTCCTGCTGCGCGGCGATATATTGGATTGGTCCCGTTTCGCTATTCTTTGGGCGCCATGGCCGTTTGCCATTTTGAATTGGCGGTGGGCGAAGCGTCAGCGACAGTTTTGGAATGCTATTAGATTGCGGGAGGCAGAACGCCGGAAGGCAAAAAGGACAGCCAGCAAGCTCGCAGGCAAATGACTGCCCACCACCCTTAAGCGAAATTCCTATGGCGCCCCCTACTCCGCCGCGAACGGATAGGGGCTGACCGACTTGGCCCAGTCGTCGACGGTGAGGGGGCGGCCTTGCGGGGGTTCGGCGCGCTGGGGGCAGGGGTGGCGGTCGCACAGGCGGCAGGCGGGGCCGATGCCGGTGACTTCCGGGGCGTCGAGGTTCAGGCCGCGGGCATGGATCAGGCGGTGGGCGTGTTTCAGCTCGCAGCCGAGGCCGACGGCCAGGTCGTGATCGTGGGTGCCTTGTCTGGGCACCGTGCGGGCGAGGGTGAACCAGCGCTGGCCGTCGGGGGTCTCCACGATCTGGGTCAGGACGCGGCCCGGCGAGCCGAAGGCGTCGTGCAGGCGCCAGCGGGGGCAGCCGCCGCCGAACCGGGCGAAGGGGAAGGCGGCCGAGGCGTAGCGCTTGGACACATTGCCCGCCCGGTCCACACGGATGAAGAAGAAGGGCACGCCGCGCGCGGTGGGCCGCGACAGGGTGGTCAGCCGGTGGGCCGCCTGTTCGAACGAGACGCCGAAGCGGGCGCACAGGCGGTCCATGTCATAGCCGCTCTGTTCGGCCAGGGCCTGAAAGGCGGCGTAGGGCATGAGGATGGCGGCGGCCAGGGTGTTGGCCAGCGACACCTTGAGCAGGCGCGCCGAGGCGGCGCCCGGCGGGGCGGCCTGATCCACCAGGGCCTGAAGCTCGCCGCCGTGCTCCATCAGACCCAGCTGATAGGCCAGGGCGAAGGCGCGGGAGGC
The DNA here is from genome assembly GCF_046299535.1 of Brevundimonas sp. Lineage (GTDB taxonomy): Bacteria > Pseudomonadota > Alphaproteobacteria > Caulobacterales > Caulobacteraceae > Brevundimonas. The sequence goes on from NZ_JBKBIB010000008.1 coordinate 113,001, forward strand.
GGGGGACAGCACCTCGGAGATCAGCAGGCGCTTGCGGTGCGGGTCGAAGCGGCGGGTCCATTCCACCATCACCTCGGCGGGCATGACGCGCACACCCATGTCGTGGCGGGCCTTGAGGCGCTCGCGGAGCAGGGCTTCGGGCCCGGCGGTGTGGAGGGTGGCGGGGTCGGGCGCCAGATCGTGGCTCAGCGCCTCGCCCATCAGGTCCAGTTCGGGGAAGTGGTTGCGGCGGGCCTGAATGTGATCGCGCACCCAGTCGGCGGGGCCGGCGGTCTCGGCGGCCGGAGCGGCGGGGCGGCCCTGCGACATGGCGCGGTACAGGCGCACCACCGCGTCGGCGGCGCCGGGCAGGTCCTCGGCCAGCTGCAGGATCTCGTGGCGCGGGATGGGGATGCCCTGGAACAACGGGTCGGCGAAGACCTCGGCCAGGGCCGCCTCGCCGCCGGGCCCGGTCTGGCCGCCGAAGGCCCGCAGGTCCACGTCATAGGTCTCGGCCAGCCGCAGCAGCAGTTGGGCCGAGACGGGGCGCTGGTTGCGCTCGATGTGGTTCAGGTAGCTGGGTGAGACCCCCAGATCGGCCGCCATGGCGGTCTGGGACAGGGCGAGCTCGCGCCGCAGCCGCTTGAGGCGTCCGCCCAGAAACAGTTTTCGGTCGGCGTCGTCGCTCATTCGGTCATGATGTCATGAAGTGACTGACAAAAGCTAGTCACGATGTGACCAATAAGCGCGAAAGGTGGACGTGCAGCGGGTGCAATCCGGGCGCTCGCATGTTTTCTGGCCATCGACGCGGCGACGAGGCCGCAGAATCGGTTGTCGGAGACACATCATGACCACTTTCGCGGAACTGGTTCCGGGCGCCCCCGAAGGGCGGTTCGACGGGATCGAGCGTCCCTATGGCCCCGAAGAGGTGGAGCGCCTGCGCGGCTCGTTCCCCATCCAGCACACCCTGGCCGAGCGCGGCGCCAACCGCCTGTGGGAGTTGCTGCACACCGAGCCCTTCATCAATGCGCTGGGGGCCGTGACCGGCAATCAGGCCATGCAGATGGTCCGCGCGGGGCTGAAGGCCATCTATCTGTCCGGCTGGCAGGTGGCGGCGGACGCCAACACCGCCTCGGCCATGTATCCGGACCAGTCGCTGTACCCGGCCAATGCGGCGCCGGAGCTGTGCCGCCGCATCAACCGCACCCTGCAGCGCGCCGACCAGATCGAGCACGGCGAGGGCGGGGCCAGGCGCGACTGGTTCGCTCCCATCGTGGCCGACGCCGAGGCCGGCTTCGGCGGGCCGCTGAACAGCTTCGAGATCATGAAGGCCTTCATCGAGGCGGGGGCCGCGGGCGTCCACTTCGAGGACCAGCTGGCCTCGGAGAAGAAGTGCGGCCATCTGGGCGGCAAGGTGCTGATCCCCACCCAGGCCCATGAGCGCAACCTGATCGCCGCGCGGCTGGCCGCCGACGTGATGGGGGTTCCGACCCTGACCGTGGCGCGCACGGACGCGGAGAGCGCCCAGCTGATCACCTCGGACGTGGACGAGCGGGACCATCCCTTCATCGACCGCGAGGATCGCACGCCCGAAGGCTTCTTCCGCCTCAAGGCGGGCACGGGACTGGACCACTGCATCGCGCGGGGGCTGGCCTATGCGAAATACGCCGACCTCTTGTGGTGGGAGACCTCGCACCCGGATCTGGACGACGCGAAGCGCTTCGCCGAGGCGATCCAGAAGAAGCACCCCGGCAAGCTGATGGCCTACAACTGCTCGCCGTCGTTCAACTGGGAAGCCAAGCTGGACAAGCCGACCATCGCCAAGTTCCAGCGCGAGCTGGGCGCCATGGGCTACAAGTTCCAGTTCGTGACCCTGGCCGGGTTCCACAGCCTGAACAACGGCATGTTCGAGCTGGCGTCCGGCTACCGCGACCGGGGCATGGCGGCCTATTCCGAGCTGCAGCAGCGTGAGTTCGCCAATGAGGCCGCGGGCTACACCGCCACCCGGCACCAGCGCGAGGTGGGCACCGGCTATTTCGACCAGGTGGCCATGACCATCTCGTCGGGGAACTCGTCCACCACCGCCCTGAAGGATTCCACCGAGACCGCCCAGTTCGTGGCGGCGGAATAAGGAGCACTGCCATGACCGAGATCAGAAGCGCCGACGCCATCATCGACTTCTGCCTGGCCCCTCTGGGGCTGGACGGGGGCGGGGCGGCCGAGCGGGAGGTGCGGCACCGCATGGCCCATGTCATCAAGACCTATCAGGCGCGCATCCCCCAGCCGGTGGCCGTAGACTTCAACGCCATGCCGCCGCTGGTGATCAACGAAGCCGCCCACGGGTATGAGTAGATGACGTCAGTCTCCCTCCCCGTCCCGGGGAGGGGGCTGAGCCGAAGGCGAAGCGGGCGGGGGCGGCCAGGCGATGCAGCGAGTCTGTTTCTCCGGGCCCCCCCACCCGGCCGCCGCTTCGCGACGACCGCCCTCCCCGGACGGGGAGGGAGAAGGAGATTCAATGCCCCTCGACACCCTGACCGACCCCGCCATCCGCGTCACCGGCCCCGTGGAGGGCCGTGCGGGCGAGATCCTGACGCCGGAGGCGCTGGCCTTCGTGGCCGATCTGCACAGGCGCTTCGACGCCCGGCGGCTGGCGCTGCTGGCCGAGCGGGACGTGCGGCAGAATCGGTTCGACGCGGGGGAGACGCCGGACTTCCGCGCCGACACCGCCCACATCCGGGACGGCGACTGGCGCGTCGGGACGATCCCGGCGGAGCTGCTGGACCGGCGGGTGGAGATCACCGGCCCGGTGGACCGCAAGATGGTCATCAACGCCCTGAACTCCGGGGCGAAGGTGTTCATGGCCGATTTCGAGGACGCCACCAGCCCCACCTGGACCAACCAGGTGGAGGGGCAGGTCAATCTGAAGGACCTGTGGGCGGGAAGCCTGTCGTTCGACGATCCGAAGAGCGGCAAGGCCTATCGCCTGAAGGACAAGCGCGCCGTCCTGAAGGTGCGGCCGCGCGGCTGGCACCTGCCCGAGCGGCACATGACCGTGGACGGCAAGTCCGTGTCGGGCGCCCTGTTCGACTTCGGCCTGTACGCCTTCCACAACGCGCACGCGGCGACGAAGGCCGGGTCGGGCCTGTGGTTCTATCTGCCCAAGCTGGAGACCATGGAGGAGGCGGCCCTGTGGGACGCCGTGTTCCGCCGCGCCCAGGACGCGCTGGGCCTGCCGGCGGGCAGCTTCAAGGCCACCGTGCTGATCGAGACCATCACCGCCGCCTTCGAGATGGACGAAATCCTGCACGCGCTGAAGGACCACATCGTCGGTCTGAACTGCGGCCGCTGGGACTACATCTTCTCGACCATCAAGCGGCTGGGCGGCAATCCGGACTTCCTGACCCCGGACCGGTCGGCCATGGTCATGGGCGACGCCTTCCTGAACGCCTATTCCCTGAAGCTGATCGATGCGTGCCACCGGCGCGGGGCGTTCGCCATGGGCGGCATGGCGGCCCAGATTCCGGTCAAGAACGACGAGGCCGCCAACGCCGCCGCCTTCGCCAAGGTCAAGGCGGACAAGGAGCGCGAGGCGTCCAACGGCCACGACGGCACCTGGGTGGCGCACCCGGATCTGGTGCCCGTGGCCATGGCGGTGTTCGACCGCCTGATGCCCGGCCCGAACCAGCTGGACCGGCCCCTGTCGGGTCAGGACATCGGCCGCGACCGGCTGCTGGAGATCCATCAGGGTCCCCGCACCGAGGCGGGCCTGCGCGAGAACATCCGCGTCGGCATCCTCTATACGGAAGCCTGGCTGGGCGGGCGCGGGGCCGTGCCCCTGTTCAACCTGATGGAGGACGCCGCCACCGCCGAGATCAGCCGCACCCAGGTGTGGCAGTGGCGCACGCTGTCAGCCCACCTGGACGACGGCCGGGTGGTGGACGAGGCCCTGGTGCGGGCCCTGATCGAGGACGAGATCCGGCGCATGCCGGGGGACCTGCCGCATCTGGAGGAGGCGGTGCGCCTGTTCACCGACCTGTGCCTGGCCGAGAGCTGCGAGGAGTTCCTGACCCTGCCGGCCTACGTCGCCCTGAAGGACTAGGTTGGTCTCAAAAGGCGCGCAGGGCGCCCTGCTGAACTGCAGACGTTTCGGGTGGCTGTTAGGGGTGGAAAGCGGACCCTAAGCCCTAATCCGCATCGGATGATGGGGGTTACGCTGGATGAAGGCGTCAACCTCTCGCAACCCTTCTGGAAAGCGTTCGGCGTCGGGAAAGCTGCGGTAGCTCCAAAAGCGGAACCCTGCATCCCAAAGCCGGCGCACCTTATCCCACTGAGCCTCATCAGACTTCTTGGGTGCCTTGAAGCTTCTCCCCATCAAGGCCAATGGGCCTCTGCAATGAGGACACGACTGCATGGTATCGCCTTGGCGTTTCCATGACTTCCGACAGTCAAAACACGCGTGGGCGATCAGGTATTCAGGCCCCCGATGATATGGAGGCACGTGCTGTCCGGTGACCTTTCGGTTGCCGACCGATCGACGCAGTTCCATGCGCTCTGACTTGCTCGGTGGATCGCTCATCAGGCCATCTTGAGGCAGGCAGAAAACGTCCGCAACGGGTCGTGAGCCGCCGTTCCCATCTTGCCGACCAGCCCACCTTGAACGGGGCGCGTCGGGCGAGCGCCTCTGAAACGCGGTCCCGTGATGCAGTCGGTCGGAACCCCCCGGCCTGCGCATGGTTTCCTCCCCAGTAGAGGAGACAGCCATGAGCAAGCATCCAGCCCCCCAGGACCAACCGGTCAAAGGTCCCGACGATCTCAAGCGTAACCCCGGCATCGGACAGGGCGGCGGCGTGTACCGCCGCGAGGGTCTGGAACCCATTGAAGGCGAAAGCACGGTGGTCGGCGACACCGCCAACAACGTCCAGCCGGACGGGTCGGTCGATCCCGACGATCGCGGCCGCGCGAACCGCTAGCCCTTTAACCCGGCGACCCGGCAGGACGGCAGCGGCGGCAACCGCGGGCAAGCCTACACTGCTGGAGGCCTGCCGCCTGCGCCCAACTGAACAACGTCGCGCCGCGCCCCGAGCCACGGCCCGCATACAGGATTCAAGTATGACCAAGCTACGCTACCCCGACGGGACGTTTGTCGTCGTCGCCAGCGGCGAGGAGGCCAAAACATTTCATGTAAAGGGCGGGTCTCTTACGCACGCGGCCAACTGGGGCCCTACCAACCTGGCCGACGAGGGACCGTCGGGAAAAAGTCCGCCCGATGCATCGGCCAGCGATCTCAACGAGGCGACGTTTTCGAAGCAGATCGCCGAACGGCTTTACAAAGCCGCAAACGCCGGGCGCTTTGACCAGCTCATCCTGATCGCCGACCCCCGCACCCTGGGTGAGGTCCGGCCGCTTCTTCACCAGGTCGTGACGGACAAGCTTGTTCTCGAACAGGCCAAGACGCTGATCAACTCGCCTGTGGAGGACATCGAGCGCTCGCTGCAAGACTAGGGTCGATGGCCGGCGCAGATCCTCTCACAGGCTGGAACCGCCCGCGCCTCGACGGATGGCGAACACGGCAGGCCCCCGGGCAGCCAGTCAGTGGGAAGCACACGTCAGCCTGTGGCAAATCGGGCGCCGGCTGGCGATCAGGCGCCTAGGCCGCCGCCTCGTCCATTCGGACCGTCGCGCGGCCGAGGGTCGTGACCAGTTCGATCAGCGCCTCGGCGCCGAAGGGCTTGGACAGGTGCCGGTCGGCGCCGGCCTCGCGCGCTGCGTCCACGTGTTCGGGCAGGGCGTTGGCGGTCAGCATGATGACCGGGGTGCGCGGCGCGCCCATGGCCGCTTCGTGCAGACGGATTTCGCGCGTGGCGGTCAGGCCGTCCATGACCGGCATCTGCATGTCCATCAGCACCACGTCGAAGTCCGCGTCGCGGAAGGCGGACAGGGCCTGGGCGCCGTCCTCGACCATGACGAGCTCCACGTCGATCTGCGACAGGATCAGTTCCACCACCTTGCGATTTGTGGGGTGATCGTCAGCCACCAGCACGCGAAGGGGACGATCCTCGGACGTGTCCTTGTTCCGGTCGATCGCGGTCTGCTGAACCGTCGCGGCCACCTCGCGCAGGTGCAGGGTGAGGATGAAGGTTGAACCGCCGCCCGGCTCGCTCTCGCAATCCAGATGCCCGTCCATGATGCCGGCCAGCTCGCGGCAGATGGCCAGTCCCAGGCCGGTGCCGCCGAATTTGCGGGTGATGGCGCCGTCCGCCTGCTCGAACCGGCTGAACAGGCGCGCCCGTGCGGCGGAATCGAAGCCGATGCCGGTGTCCTCGATCATGAACCGGAAGACCGGCGCGCCGTCGGCGCCCTGACCGCGCGACACCGACAGGCTGACGAAGCCCTGGCTGGTGAATTTGACGGCGTTGGAAACCAGATTGGTCAGGATCTGCTTGAGGCGCACCACGTCGCCGTCCACCCAGACCCGGGTGTCCTCCGGCGCCTCCACGAAGAAGCGCAGGCCCTTGTCCTCGGCCTGGGCGGAATAGAGCTGGGCCGCTTCGTGGACCGCCTTGTGCAGATCGAAGGGCTCGGTGCGCAGCTCCAGCCGTCCGGATTCCACACGCGCAAGGTCCAGGATGTCGGACAGCAGGTGCTGCAGGGTCACGCCGGATGAGCGGATCAGCGCCAGCATTTCCTGCTGCCGCTCATTCATGGGCGTGCCGGACAGGGCCTGGGCGACGCCGATGACGCCGTTCAGCGGGGTCCTGATCTCGTGACTCATGTTGGCCAGGAAGGCGGACTTGGCGCGATTGGCGGCCTCGGCGGCGTCGCGGGCGGCGGCCAGAGTCTCGGCGTCCCTTTTCAGGTCGGTGATGTCGTTGACCAGGGTGACCACGCCGCCGTCGGCGGTGCGACGATCCTGCACCTTCAGCCAGCGGTCGTCGGAGGTCTTCTGCTCCATGGCGCAGGACAGATGGCTTCGCGCCGTCATGCGCTCGTTCAGCCAGTCCGCCTCGCGCCCCTCGGCCTCGGGATAGTGCCCCTTGTCGATGCCGATCTGGACGATCTCGCGGAAGGTGGCGCCCTGTTTGAGAATGTCGGCGATCTCGGGATTGATCTCGGCGTAGCGGGCGTTCCAGATCACCAGCCGGTCATGGGAGTCATAGAAGGCCAGGCCGTCGGGCATGGCGTCGATGGCCTCGCGCAACTGGGTCAGCATGCTGGCCCGCGACCAGAAGTTCAGGGCCTCGACCACGGCGGCGGCGGTCACAAGGAAGGCTGCGAAAATGACCGCGCTGATCGCCATGCGGGATCCCGCATCCGCCTCGACGGGGGGAAGGGCCATGTCGGGGATGATCGCGGCGGCGGCCATGCCGCTGAAGTGAAGGCTGCAGATGCCCAGCACCGCCAGCAGGGCGGCTCCCGCCGTGCGCCGCCAGCCCGGGCCCATAACCAGCATGGCGACCGACCACAGCACGCACGAGACAATGACGCCGCCGCTCACCAGACCGGCGTCCCAGACGACGATCCCCTGCAGCTTCACGGCCGCCATGCCGGTGTAGTGCATGGCGGCGACCGTGCTCCCGATCAGGACGCCTGCGAGGATGCGTCCGGCCGGGGAGCGCACATGGGCGGCCACCAGCAGACCCGCCGCCAGGCCGCAGGCGGCGATGATCAGCGACCCCATGGTGCTGAACAGGTCATAGTCGAACCGGGTGACGGGCTGGAACGCCAGCATGGCGATGAAGTGGGTGGTCCACACGGTTACGCCGCCCACCAGTCCGGCGACCAGCAGCATCAGATCCCGTTCGCTGTGCTTGCGGTTTTGCGACTGGTTGAACAGGCGCATGCAGGTGGTCGTGCCCAGCACGCACACCAGAACGGCCGCAATCAGCAGCCGCCAGTCGTGTTCAGTCGCCAGACAGGTGAGCGTTTCGCGCACGGTTCCCCCGGAGTTCGTCCTTTTACTACGGTGAAGGTGTGAAAAAGGGCTGAAACCGGCGTTCGAAGACGCCACACTGTCGCTCATGGCGTACAGGCTTCGCCTGGCTGGACCCCTCATGACCGAAACAAAGCCCTCCGCCTTTTCGCTCGACATGGACACCCTGAGACACTGGGGGCCGGGATTGCTGGCGCTGGCCGTGATGGGCCTGACCGCCGCCGCGCATCCGCAGGCCGCGCCGGCGCTGACCGTGGGCGCGGCCCTGACCCTGCTGGCCCTGGTGGTCCTGCGGCGGCGTCCCGCCATGGTCGCGGATGTGGAGGAGCCCGAGGCGCGGCCTGACCTGCGCGACGTCACCCTGGCCACCGAGGCGATGGAGGCCCTGCCCGATCCGCTGCTGGTGATCGCGGGTGACGACGCCGACGACGTGGGAGACCGCACCATCGTGCGGGCGAACGCCGCCGCCGCCGAGCTGCTGCGCCTGCCGTCAGGGGTTCTGGACCACCCCCTGCACGCGGCGATCCGGGACCCGAACCTGCTGGAGGCCGTGGACGAGGCGCTGTTCGGCCGTCGCACCCAGATGATCGACTACCAGCCGGGGGGGACCCAGGATCGACACTGGAGCGGGTGGGTGGCGCCCTTGCCCGATCAGGGCGCGGGCGAGGGACGTCTGGCGATCCTGCGCCTGCGCGACGAAACGGACTCCAAGCGCGCTGAACTGATGCGCGTGGACTTCCTGGCCAACGCCAGTCACGAGTTGCGCACGCCCCTGGCGTCCCTGTCCGGCTTCATCGAGACCTTGCGGGGGCACGCGCGCGAGGACGCGGTGGCGCGGGAGAAATTTCTCAGCATCATGGCGGTTCAGGCCGAGCGCATGACGCGGCTGGTGGCGGATCTGCTGTCGCTCAGCCGGATCGAGCTCAATGAGCATATTCCGCCGTCCGGAAAGGTGGATCTGGCCGGGGCGGTGTCAGACGTCGTGGACGCCACCGGCCCCCTGGCCGCGCGGCGCGGGATCCGGCTGAACGTGACCCGCGAGGGCGAAGGCTCCACCAATGTGACCGGCGAACGGGACCAGCTGATCCAGGTGATCCAGAACCTGACGGACAACGCCATCAAATACTCGCCGGACGGCAGCGAGGTGGACATCGCCCTCACGGTGAATGTGAGCGCTGACGAGGCGGCCGCAGGGCGCATGGCCGAGGCCGCCGGCCTGCCGCTGCTGACGCCGGACCGGGATCCGGAGGCCCGCTATGTGCTGATCACGGTGCGCGATCACGGACCGGGGCTGGCCCGCGAGACCATGCCGCGCCTGACCGAGCGGTTCTACCGGGTCGAGGGACAGAAGAGCGGAGAGCGGATGGGGACGGGGCTGGGCCTGGCCATCGTCAAGCACATCGTCAATCGTCACCGGGGCGGCATGACGGTGGAGAGCGTGGTCGGTCAGGGGGCGACCTTCGGCGTCTATCTGCCCCTGCGGCGAGCCTCTTCCCGCTGAAATCCATCAGCGGACGGACGATGTTACAAAACTGTCTCTGAACCGTCGTAATGCGGCGGCGGGCCGTCGGCATACGGGCCCGGCGAGGCGGCCTCTCTTTCGATTCGCCCTCTTCGTGCGTCTGGACGGTGAATGTTTCTTCTCTCTCTCCTGGTGCTGGCCGCGTTTTCCACGGCGGTGTTCGTCTTCGCGAGGCGGGCGGCCCGTCGCCGTGCGTCCGCCGTGCGGGCCCATAGCGGCGCCGGCTACCACGGCGCCCTGGCGCTGATCTGGGCGGCTGCTCCGGCCCTGCTGATCCTGATCCTGGCCTCGGTCTTCGACGCCCGCATCGAGCGCACGGTGCTGGCCGCCTCCGCCCCCGAGGCGGTGCAGCTGCTGGACGCGCCGCGCCGGAACGCCTTCATCGAGGATGCGCGCATCGTCGGCGCCGGCGGCATGCCGAGGCAGGTCTGGACGGGGGATCTGGCCGCCGCGCTGCAGGAAGAGGCCGGCCGTGCGGGGCGGGTGGACGCCGCCCTGGCCTGGGGCGGCATGATCGCCGCCGTCCTGGCCGCCCTGATCGGCGCGGCCCTGGCCTGGCGACGGCTGGCGCCGCAGACGCGGGCCCGCAACCAGGTCGAGGCCTTCGTGGACGTCGCCCTGTTCATCTGCTCCGCGGTGGCGATCCTCACCACCATCGGCATCGTGGCCTCCCTGCTCTTCGAGAGTCTGCGCTTCTTCCAGATGGTGCCCATCACCGAGTTCCTGTTCGGGACCCAGTGGTCGCCCCAGATCGCCATTCGCGCCGACCAGGTCGGCTCCACAGGGGCGTTCGGCGCGGTGCCCCTATTCGCGGGCACCTTCCTGATCATGCTCATCGCCATGATCGTGGCCGGACCGATCGGCCTGTTCTCGGCCATCTATCTGGCGGAATACGCCGGGCCGAAGCGCCGGGCGGTGATCAAGCCGGTGCTCGAGATTCTCGCCGGCGTGCCCACGGTGGTCTACGGCTTTTTCGCCGCCCTGACGGTGGGTCCGTCCTTCCGCGCGTTCTTCAACTGGATCGGCGCCCAGCTGGTGGGCGGGCCGCTTGACGGCCTGGGCCAGCACCTGCTGCTGGTGCAGAACCAGATGGCCCTGGTGGCCGGCGCGGTCATGGGCATCATGCTGATCCCGTTCGTCTCGTCCCTGTCGGACGACATCATCAATGCGGTGCCCCAGTCCCTGCGCGACGGCTCCTACGCCATGGGCGCGACGAAGTCGGAGACCATCAAGCGGGTGGTGCTGCCCGCCGCCCTGCCGGGGATCGCGGGGGCCTTCCTGCTGGCCGTGTCCCGCGCCATCGGCGAGACCATGATCGTGACCATGGCCGCGGGCCTGGCCGCGCGCACCACCCTGAACCCGCTCGAGACCGTCACCACGGTCACGGTCCAGATCGTCACCCTTCTGACCGGGGACCAGGAGTTCGACAGCGCCAAGACCCTGGCCGCGTTCGGTCTGGGCCTGACCCTGTTCGTCGTGACCCTGATCCTCAACTTTGCGGCCCAGCGCATCGTCCAGACCTACCGGGAACAATATGACTGACGCGACCCTGCCCCGCGCCGGCGCCTCCGGTCGCAGCACCGCCCAGCTGAGGAAAAGCCTCAAGCGCCGGCATGCGCGCGAGCGGCGGTTCAAGCTCTACGGCGTGCTGGCCATCGCCATCGCGATCGGTTTCCTCGCCCTCCTGCTTGGCCGCATCATCGAGCAGGGCCACACGGCCTTCTGGACCCATACCGTCCAGACCGAGGTCTATCTGGACCCCGCGCGCATCGACCCGCTCTATCCCGAGGGGACCAATTTCGATCAGCTGGTGGCCGAGCAGCAACTGGTGCGGGTCGGCGTGCAGGACGACGAGGCCATGACCGCCTCGCGCGACATGCGTCAGCTGATGTCGGCGGGCGTCGCCTTCGAGATGCAGCGGCTGGTGCGCGAAAATCCGGAGGTGATCGGCGATCGCATCACGGTGACCCTGCCCATCGGGGCGGACGCGGACCTCTACTACAAGGGCCAGCTGGACGGGGAGGGCGAGGAGCAGTTCCGTCGCCTCAACGACCGCCAGATCTTCTGGCTGGACCAGATGCGCGAGCAGGGCCGCATCAAGGCCCAGTTCAACACCAGCCTGTTCACCCGTTCCGATTCCACCCAGCCGGAACTGGCGGGGGTGCTCGGCGCGGTGGTGGGCTCGGCCCTGATGCTGCTGGTGACCGCGTCCCTGGCCCTGCCCATCGGGGTGGGCGCGGCGATCTATCTGGAGGAGTTCGCGCCGAAGGGCCGCATCACCGACATCATCGAGGTGAACATCAACAATCTGGCGGCGGTGCCCTCCATCGTCTACGGCCTGCTGGGCCTGGCCGTGTTCATCAACTGGATGCATCTGCCCAGATCCTCTCCCCTGGTGGGGGGTCTGGTGCTGGCCCTGATGGCCCTGCCCACGGTGATCATCGCCACGCGCAGCGCCCTCAAGGCCGTGCCCCCCTCGATCCGCGAAGCCGCCCTGGCCATGGGGGCGTCCCGGACCCAGGCGGTGTTCCACCACGTGCTGCCCCTGGCCATGCCGGGCGTCATGACCGGCGCCATCATCTCCATGGCCCACGCCCTGGGCGAGACCGCCCCGCTGCTGCTGATCGGCATGGTCAGCTTCGTGCCCGGCGTGCCCGAGGCCATCACCTCGCCCTCCAGCGCCCTGCCGGTGCTGGTCTTCATCTGGGAGAATGCGTCCGAGCGCGCGTTCCATGAGCGCACCGCTGCGGCCATCATGGTTCTCCTGGTCTTCATGATCATCATGAACGCCGCCGCCATCTATCTGCGGCGCCGTTTCGAACGTCGGTGGTAGTCCCCATGCGTTTCAATCTTTTCCGACAGCTGGACGGCGCCGAAAGCGGCGGTAACGCGGCGGATTCGCCGCTGCTGGCGCCGCCCCACGCCGCGCACCCGGATCCCACCGGCGCCATCAAGATCAAATGCCGCGACGTTTCGGTCTTCTACGGGGACAAACAGGCGCTCTATGACGTGAACGTGGATATTCCCGACAAGGCCGTGACGGCCTTCATCGGCCCGTCCGGCTGCGGCAAGTCCAGCTTCCTGCGTTGCCTGAACCGGATGAACGACACGATCGCCATCGCGCGCGTGAAGGGCTCCATCCGCATGGATGGCGAGGACATCTACGACAAGGGCCTGGACCCGGTGCTGCTGCGCGCCCGGGTCGGCATGGTGTTCCAGAAGCCGAATCCGTTTCCCAAGTCGATCTTCGAGAACGTGGCCTACGGCCCGCGGATCCACGGGCTGACCGAGAACAAGACCGAGCTGGCCGACCGGGTCGAGCAATCGCTGAAGCGCGCCGGTCTCTGGGCCGAGGTGGCGGACCGCCTCGATGCGGCGGCCACCGGCCTGTCGGGCGGCCAGCAGCAGCGTCTGGTCATCGCCCGCGCCATCGCGGTGCAGCCCGAGGTGATCCTGATGGACGAGCCCTGCTCGGCGCTGGACCCCATCGCCACCGCCAAGGTCGAGGAGCTCATCGACGAACTGCGCGAGCAATTCTGCATCGTCATCGTCACCCACTCCATGGCCCAGGCCGCGCGGGTCAGCCAGCGCACCGCCTTCTTCCACATGGGCGAACTGGTGGAATTCGGGGACACCGAAACCATCTTCCAGAACCCGAGCGACAAGCGCACCCTTGATTACATCACCGGCCGCTTCGGCTGAGGACCATCACCATGGCCATGAATGAACACACCGTCCGCGCCTATGGCGAAGAGCTGAACGCCCTGACCGCCGAGGTCGCCCGCATGGGGGGCCTGGCCGAGGCCCAGATCGTCGACGCCGTGGCCTCCGTGGTGCGCCGCGACGTGGCCCTGGCCCGCCAGGTGATCGAGCGGGACGCGAAACTGGACGCCATGCACATGGAGATCGACAAGAAGTCGATCCGCCTGATCGCCCTGCGCCAGCCCGTGGCCACCGACCTGCGCAAGACCCTGGCGGCCATGAAGCTGGCCATGGATCTGGAGCGCACCGGCGACCTGGCCAAGAACATCGCCAAGCGCGGCCTGAGCCTGGCCGAGACCGAGCCCATGGCGCCCCTGACCCGGTCCATCGAGCGCATGGGCCGGCTGGTCAACCAGCGCCTGAAGCAGGTGCTGGACGCCTACATTTCCGGCGACGTGGAGCGGGCCGTGGCGGTGTGGAGCACCGACGACGAGGTGGACGAGCACTACAACGCGCTGTTCCGCGAACTGCTGACCTACATGATGGGCGACGCGCGCACGATCACCGCCTGCACCCACCTGCTGTTCATGGCCAAGAACCTGGAGCGCATCGGCGACCACGCCACCAATATCGCCGAGACCATCCACTATCAGATCACCGGCGACGAGCTGACGGGCGAGCGCCCGCGCGCAACCGCCGTGCCCAGCCCCAGTGAAATCGGTACGCCGGAGCAGAACGCATGACGCCCCACATTCTGGTTTTCGAGGATGAGGACGCCCTGGCGACCCTGCTCCAGTACAATCTGGAGAAGGAAGGCTACAGGGTCAGCGTCGCCTCGGACGGCGAGGAAGGTCTGATGCAGGCCGAGGAGGAAACGCCGGATCTGGTCCTGCTGGACTGGATGCTGCCCAAGGTGTCGGGCATCGAGGTCTGCCGCCGCCTGCGCGGCCGGGCCGAAACCCGCAACGTGCCGATCATCATGCTGACCGCGCGGGGCGAGGAATCGGACCGGGTGCGCGGTCTGGACACGGGCGCCGACGACTATCTGACCAAGCCGGTCTCCATGGTGGAGCTGAACGCCCGCATCCGCGCCGTGCTGCGCCGCATCCGGCCCGGCCTTGCCGACGACCGGGTTAGCCACGGCGACATCATCATCGACCGGGTGGCCCACCGGGTGAAGCGCGACGGCAAGGAGGTCCATCTGGGCCCCACCGAGTTCCGCCTGCTGGACTATCTGATGCAGCATCCGGGCCGGGTGTTCAGCCGCGAGCAACTGCTGGACGCGGTGTGGGGCTCGGACGTCTATGTGGAGGTCCGCACCGTGGACGTCCACGTGGGTCGCCTGCGCAAGGCCCTGGCGGTTTCGGAAGGTCTCCGCGACCCCGTGCGCACGGTCCGCTCTGCGGGCTATGCGCTGGATCTGGAAGGGTAGGCCGTGACCGATCACGCGACGCCGAACCTGCCGTCCCGTGATTTCGCCGCCACCTCGACTTTCTACGGTGCGTTGGGCTTTCAAGAGGATTGGCGCGACGGCGGCTGGATGATCCTGTCGCGCGGCGACCTGACGCTGGAGTTTTTTCCGTATCCCGAACTGGATCCGCTGCAGAGCGCCTTCGGCTGCTGTCTGCGGCTGGATGACCTCGATGCCTTCTACGCCCTGTGCAAGGCTGCGGGTTTGCCGGAGTCCGCCACAGGCCAGCCCCGCCTGCATCCGCCACGGCTCGAGCCCTGGGGCGGCCGGGTGGGCTTCATGGTCGATCCTGACGGCACATTACTGCGGCTGATCCAGAACTGACGCCCTACATCCGCGCCAGCATCCACACCGCCATCCCGATCATCATCAGGTTCTCGGTCAGGGACACGAAGCCCAGCGGCACGTTGGAGTCCCCGCCCACGCAGGCGCATTTCAGTTCGCGCTTGTCGATATAGACGGCCTTGAACACCGACACCGCCCCGATGCCGCCGATGAGCAGGGCCAAGGGCGCGGCCAGCCAGATCAGGGCGCCGGAGATCATCATCACCCCGGCGAACAGCTCGGCGAAGGGATAGACCTTGCCATAGGGGACCCAGCGCCGGGCCAGCAGGTCATAGTTCAGGAACATGGTGGCGAAGCCCGAAACGTCCCGCAGCTTCATCAGGGCCAGCAGACACATCGCGAAGGCGATGAACCACTCCACGGCGTGAAGGGTCAGCACCGTCCCCATCATCGCCCATGTGGCCGCGAGCGCCATCAGGGCCGCCACGCCGAAGATGGCGATCACCGGCGCATAGGTGGTGGCCTCCGGGTCCTTGATTTTCATGCCGAAATGCCGCCGCAGGTCGTCGTAGCCGCCGATGCGGACACCATCGATGAAAGTCTGGGGGGTGGTTTTCACCCCATGCTCGGCCTTGAAGGCGTCGGTCTGTTCCCGGCTGGTCAACCAGCGGTCGTCCACCGCGTAGCCCCGCGATTTCAGCAGGTGCTTCGACTTCAGCCCCCACGGACAGACATGCTGGTCCATCACCATGCGATGCAGGACGGCGGTTTTCTTCGGGTGATCGGTCATGGGAGCTCCTCTTGCCGGAAACCGGACCCGCCCCATGCAGGTTCAAAATTCTCTGCTAGAATTGGCCTCGTCGAACCTTCCCGGTCTTCCAGTCGCGCGTGAGAAACTCATCGCCTTCCAGCCAGCAGACACTCAGGGGTTGGCCGCCGATGGGCGCCTGATCCACAACGGCCAAGGTTGAAGTGTCCAGCCGCAGCACGTCGCCGCTGAAAGGTCGGGCCACGATGCAGTCCGTTCCTCGAATATCGTAATCGCCGATGAACTCGGCGCCCATCGGCGGGCGAGGAGCTTGAAGAATGTCGGATTTGCGCACCTGCCAGCGCCTTGGCTCGATGATGCATAGGGTGTCGTAGTCGCTCGCGGCGATAGCTCCGTCTGAAAGCCGACGCAGTTTGGGATTTCCACCGCGGTCTCCCAATGAAACACGCTGCACGATGTGGCCCTGAAGCTCATTCACGATCAGCAGTTCAGAAGATCGCTGAACGGAAATCAGTACTTGCCCGGACGCTAGGACCAAGGAGTCTACGAGGCCTTGGTACAGTAAGTCGTAGCTGCTCTCGTTGAACCAGCCCAGAGGAGCTACATGAACGCCTCCCTCTTCCGGCTTGATCACCGTCAGCGCAGGTGGGCCGCGATTGGTGAAAAATGTTCTTGGAACGTCAGCCCACGCGTCCATGTCGCCCGACAGAATCCAGTTGGCGTCGCTGCTCTGGCAGGCAGCAAGCTCGATCAAGGGCTCGCTGAAGGTACGCACGGAAATCCGACGGTCTTGGCCCTCAATCTCGGTCATTCGGAACCGGCCATGACGTCCCCGCTCAAGCGAAAGTCCGTCAGCGTCGGCGACCGATAAGTAGCTCTCCCGGTCCGTTGCGACATCAAAGGCCCAGAGACGGCCTCCATCGACCCACCCGAGGTTGCTGATTACACGCCCGGAAGCGTCGTCAAAAAACATGGAAGACGGCACCGTCTGTTTCAGTTGCGGTCATCTCGGGTCCACCGACTGGGCGATGCGTTCGGCGATGGCGCGGTCCTCGCCGGTGACGCTGTGCAGCCAGACGTGGATCTGGCGGCCGTCGGATTCGCGGACGAACAGGTGTTCCACCGCGCGGTTGGCGCCGCCCTCGGGGACGAGGATGGAGATGCGCCCCCCCGCCTCCGTCTGGCGGCCGTCATAGATGGGAAACAAAGAGCAGCAGCCCACATAGATGCTGACGAACGGCGTGTCGCCGCGTGACACCTGATACATGTCGAAGTCCGGGCCGGACGGGCGCTCCACCAGATCGAACGGCTCGGGCACGCCGACCCGGAAGGCCAGATCCGCCTGGGATCCGAGAATTTCCAGCACGGGCGGCGGGGCGTCCGGGTCCTGAGCGCGCTCCGGTTCAGGCTCGACTTCGGACGCGGGGACGGGCGGGGAGGTCGGCTCCGGCTCCGGTGGGACGGGTTCCGGCGCTGGCGTGGCTTCATCGTCCCCGGCGCGCATCTGCTCCAGCCGCTCGGACAGGGTGTCGAGGATGGGCGGCTCTGACGGCGGCGGGCCGTCGGACTGCGGCGCGGGGGCCGGCGACGCGGCGCCGGGCGACCGGTTCAGGCGTGCGGTGAAATCCTCTGCCGGCGGTGCGTCTGGCGCCGGTTCGGCCTGGGCCGTCGGCCCGGGAGCGGGGAGGGACGTCTGGCCCGGCAGGCGGTTGAGGCGCGCGGTGAAATCGTCGGCCTCCTGCGCCGTCACGGGGGCGGCCAGGGCCGTCAGGGCGGCGGCGATCAGCGTCTTGCGGAGCATCATGGCGCGACTGTCGCGCCTCATCCCATGAACGGCAAGGCCCGAAGCGTGTAGGCGACCGCCGCCACCAGAACGAGCCCGGCGATCGACAGGAGGGCGAACCACATCAGCCGCTTCCACAGAGGGGGCAGCGGATCCTCGGGGCCGGGCGGGGGGACGGGCCTAATGATAGCCGGTCTCCGGGGTCATCTTGCCGCGGAACACCCAGTAAACCCAGGCGGTGTAGCCCAGGATGGTGGGCAGGATGAAAGCCGTGCCCCACAGCATCAGGCCCAGGGCGTTGTCCGGTGCCGCCCCCTGCCGGAAGTCCACCGCATAGGGCACCACATAGGGCGCGAAGCTGATGGCCAGCCCCAGATAGCCCGACAGGAACACCGTCAGCGCCCCCACGAAGGGCCAGTTGTGCGATCCCTTTCGCGAGCCCAGGAAGATCATCGCCAGTCCCGCCACGCCGAGCAGCGGGATGAGGGCGCGCGGCGCAAACACCGCCCAGTCGATCCCTCCCGCAAGGCCGTCAGGCCAGCCCCACCGCTCGCCGATCAGCGGGTGGGCGACGAGGGTGGCCAGGCTGACTGCGGCCAGCAGGCCCGCGGTGGCCACAGCGCTGATTCCGGTCCATTTGCGGGCGTCGCCGTGCAGGTCGTCGGTGGTCTTCAGCATCAGCCAGGTCGCGCCCAGCAGGGCGTAGCCGGCCACCAGTCCGCAAGCCACCAGCAGGGTGTAGGGCGTGAACCAGTCGAACGGTCCGCCCGCGAAGCGATCGTCCACCACCTGAACGCCCTGGATGAACCCGCCCAGGATCAGGCCCTGGGCGAAGGCCGCGAGAATCGAGCCGAAGGCGAACATCTGGGTCCAGAAGCGGCGCCCGCGATTGCGCGCCCGGAAGCGGAACTCGAACGCCACGCCCCGCAGGATGAGCCCCGCCAGCATCATCAGCACAGGCAGATACAGCGCCGGCATCAGGATGGAATAGGCCAGCGGGAAGGCGGCCAGCAGGCCGCCCCCGCCCAGCACCAGCCAGGTCTCGTTGCCGTCCCAGACGGGAGCGACGGTGTTCATCATCACATCCCGGTCCTGCGGCGAGCGCGCGAAGGGGAACAGGATGCCCAGGCCGAGGTCGAACCCGTCCAGCACCACATAGAGCAGCACCGCCACGGCGATCAGTCCGGCCCAGATCAGGGCGAGGTCGAGGGTCATGAGGGATCTCCCGGAACGTCGCCGTCCACATCCTCAGGCGCCTTGGCCAGAGGCGAACCGGGGGCGCGGCGCTCCTCAGCGGCGCGGGCGGTGATCACGGCCTTCGGGCCTTCGGCCATCAGGCGCAGGATGAACAGGGCGCCCGCCGTGAAGACGATGGAATAGACGGTGATGTAGACCAGCAGCGAGGTGAGCACCTCTCCGCTGGTGACGGGGGAGACGGCGTCGGCGGTGCGCAGCACGCCGTAGACCACCCATGGCTGGCGCCCGATTTCGGTGACCATCCAGCCGGCCAGCACGGCGATGAAGCCGGCCGGCCCCATGGCCACGGCGAAGCGCAGGAACCACCGGCTGTCGAACAGCTTCTTGCGCCACAGCAGGAACGCGCCCCACGCGCCCAGGCCGATCATCAGCAGACCCAGCCCCACCATGATGCGGAAAGCCCAGAACACCATGAACACCGGCGGCTGGTCTTCGGGCGCCAGCTGGTCCAGGCCCTGGATCACCTCGTCGCGGGGCAGGTTCTGCACCATGTTGCCGACGCCGGGGATGGAGACCTCGAAGTGATTGGACTGGGTCGAACGGTCGGGAATGGCGAACAGGTGCAGGGGCTGGTCGGCGCGGGTCTCCCAGTAGCCCTCGATGGCCGCCAGTTTCGACGGTTGATAGTGGTGAGCCACCTCGCCGGACCAGTGGCCCGCCAGAAGTTGCAGCGGTGCGGTGACGGCGATCATGCCCACGGACATGGCCAGGGCCACCCGGCTGGCGGTCCAGCCCGTGGGCGCCTCGCCCGTCTTGCGGGTCTTCAGCACCTGGAAGGCCGAGGCCGCCCCGACCACGAGCGCCGTGGTCAGGAAGGCGGCCAGCAGCATGTGAACAAGCCGCGACGGGAAGCTGGGGTTGAACACCACCTCCCAGAAATTGGTCGCCTGGAACACGCCGTTGGCGAGGATTTCGTAACCCTGCGGCGTCTGCATCCAGCTGTTGGCCGACAGGATCCAGAAGGCGGACACGCTGGTGCCGATGGCCACCAGCACCGTGGCCAGGAAGTGCAGTTTCGGCCCCACCTTCTTCCAGCCGAACAGCATGACGCCCAGGAACGAGGCCTCCAGGAAGAAGGCCGTCAGCACCTCATAGGCCAGCAGCGGCCCGATCACCCCGCCCGTCAGGCGGATGAACTCGGACCAGTTGGTGCCGAACTGGTAGCTCAGCACCACCCCGGACACGACGCCCATGCCGAAGCTGAGGGCGAAGATCTTCACCCAGAACAGGTACAGGGTCTGGAACACGTCCCGCTTGGTCCACAGCCACAGCCCTTCCAGCACGGCGAGAAACGCCGCCAGGCCGATGGTGAAGGCGGGGAACAGGATGTGGAACGCCACGGTGAAGGCGAACTGCATCCGTGACAGCAAGAGTGCGTCGAAATCCACGATCAGTTCCTTGAACAGCCCTGGGTGGTGTCGAACCGTGCGCTTGTGGACCCGTGATGTCCAGCGCCGGACCGCCGCGCGTCAGGCTGCCGCAGCGTCAGGCCGCCGGCAGTTCGATCCAGAAGGTGGCCCCTTCGCCCGGCGCGCTGATCACGCCGATCTCGCCGCCCTGCAGCT
The DNA here is from genome assembly GCF_046299535.1 of Brevundimonas sp. Taxonomy (GTDB): domain Bacteria; phylum Pseudomonadota; class Alphaproteobacteria; order Caulobacterales; family Caulobacteraceae; genus Brevundimonas. The sequence continues at coordinate 133,264 of NZ_JBKBIB010000008.1, forward strand.
CGGTCAGACGTTTGGCCAGGGTCAGGCCGATGCCGTGACCCTCAATGGTGGAGCGTTCCAGACCCAGCCGGTTAAAGGGCTCGAACAACTGGGCCTGCTTGTCGGGGGACAGGCCCGGGCCGTTGTCGATGACCTCGACGCGGATATGGCGGCCCACGCGGCGGGTGCGCAGGATGACCACCCCGCCCGAGGCGCCGTACTTGACCGCATTGGTCGCAAGATTGCCCACGATCTGGCTGAGGCGGATGGAGTCCGCAAGGGCCACCAGATCGTCGTTGTCCCGCTCGGTGGTCAGGGTCAGGCCCTGGGCGTCCTTCTGCAGGGCGACGGTGCGGCGCACGTCCTCGACCACGCCGGCGACGTCGACCGGGCGCAGATCCATCTGGACGGCCCCCGACTCCGCCCGCGCAACGTCCAGCAGGTCGTGGGTGAGCGTCTCGATCTGGCGCGCGGTCTTGACCAGCATGGCGGCCATCTCCGCCTGGGTCGGTGTGACCGGACCCAGCTGGCCCGAGGACCACAGATCGCCGATGCCGATGATCCCGCCGATGGGGCTCTTGATCTCGTGGGCCACATTGGCCAGCAGGCGCGACTTGCCTGCGCTGGCCTTTTCCGCGCGCTGCTTGTCGGCGGCGGCGCGGGCGGCGAACAGGTCGCGTTCCTCAAGCATGGCCGCCACCAGCAGCATGGGAAGTCCTGTGGCCGCCGTGAACAGCTGAGCCATCATCACCCGGTCCGCCAGGGTGGCGCCGGCGACGAGGTTCATGGGGCCTGCGCCGTTCAGCGTGGCCCCGATGGAGATGAGCGCCGTAATCAGAACGGCCGCGGTGACGCCCACGATCCTGAGACGAACCGCGATCATCAGGAGCAGGGGCACGACGACGAAGGACATGGGGGCGACGGCCTGGGTGAACAGCACCGTCACCAGGGCCGCCAGCGCCCCCAGCAGCAGCACCGCCTCGGCCACCTGCCGGGGCCGGGCCAGTCGCGCGAAGTGGCGCTTGGTCACCGCCAGACCGAAGGGGCCGATGACGGCGATGCCCAGGGCGTGGCCGAACCACCAGGTCTGGAAAGTGCTCAGAAAATCCTGGCCGGTCATGAGGTGCAGCATGCCCGAGGCGAACAGGGCGGCGGGCAAGGGCGGAATGACGGCGGCCAGAATGAGGAACCGGGCCGAGCCCGGCACGGTGGCGATGTTCAGATCCGGCAGGAAGCGCCGGACCAGCAGGACGGCCAGCACGACCTCGATCATGTTGGCGAGCGTGAACATGAAGGCCAGTTCCGGCGGATTGCCCGCCAGCAGGTTGCCGCCGGCGAAGCCCGTGGCGATCAGGGCCACATAGGCGACTTCGTAGCCCTTGCCCTTGCCGGCGCGCAGCCAGGCCGTCATGGCCACGCCTCCGGCGGCCCACAGCGCGGCGACGAGGCCCGCCGACCGGCTGGTGTACACCGCAAGCACCACGAGGATGGCGATAAGGACAGCCAGGAAAACCGGCGCGTGGGGCTGGCTCATCAGATCATGGCCGCGTCGCCACGAACCGGCGCGCGCTTCCGCTGCGGCGACGGCGGGGTGGTCCAGGTCGGCGAGCGCGCGGCTCAGGATCATGACGAAAGGCTTCTGTAGGCTGGGATGCTGAATGTCCAGTCAACCACGCCTTTGCTAAATATCCCTTGCGATGGCCCGGGTTCAGCCCGTCAGGGCGTTGAACCGCCGCACCGCCTCGGCCGGGCCCTGCGGATGACGCCATACCCCGGCGCTGACGGCCAGGAAGTCCGCGCCCGCGTCGATCAGCGTCTGCGCATTGTCCACGGTGATGCCGCCGATGGCCACGCAGGGAACGGCCATGGTTTCCTGCCAGATGGTCAGGATGTCCGGCTCGGGCCGGGCGGTTGTTTGCTTGGTGTCGGTGGGGAAGAAGGCCCCGAACGCCACATAGTCGGCCCCCGCCTCGGCCGCCTCCATGGCCGCGTGACGGCTGTCCCTGCACGTGGCCCCGATCATGGCGTTCGGCCCCAGAATGCGCCTCGCGGCGTCCACCGCCGGATCCTCGTCGCCCACGTGAACCCCGTCGCAGCCCAGTTCGGCGGCCAGATCCGGCCGGTCGTTCAGGATCACCGCCACGCCGTGGGCATGGGCGACGGGCATGAGCCGCCGCACCGCCGCGCGCACCTGATGGTCGTCTGCGGGCTTCAGCCGGATCTGCAGCGCCGCCACGTCTCCGGCGCCCAGCGCCGCCTCCAGCTCAGCAGCGAAGGTCTCCAGATCGGGCAGGGCCGGCGGGGTGATCAGATACAGGCGGCAAGGGGCTTCTGAGGTCATGGCCGGGGGGTGCGCCGTCTTGCCCCACCGGTCAAGCGCGGGATGCGCATGCGAACGATTTGCATAGGGCGAAAGTCCTGCTATGGAGAGTCGTTCTCAACGTATCGGGTCGGGCGACCACCGTGTACATCTGCAACTGCAACGGCATTCGCGAACGGGATGTGGCCCGCGCCATCGAGGCGGGCGCCAAACGGCCGCGCGACGTGTTCGCCCACAACGGCTGTCAGGCCCAGTGCGCCAAGTGCGTGTGCGAGATGCGCGAGATGATCCAGGAATCCCGCCAGGCCTTCGCCCTCGCCGCCGAATAACTGCGCGGCGAGATTTACTCGCAATTACAATAAGCTGATAAGTATTCGCAGGTGAACAATCGCCTGCGAAGCGTGTTATGCCATGCACCAAGGGCGCGGCCGTCGTGTGAGCCGGTCCCGGAACGAAAAGGCTTGAGACCATGAAGGGCGATCCCGCGATCATCCGGACGCTGAACGGCGTCCTCACCAACGAACTGACCGCGGTGAACCAGTATTTCCTGCATGCGCGCATGTTCGAAAGCTGGGGTCTCAGCCATCTGGGCAAGGTCATCTACGACGAGTCCATCGGCGAGATGAAACACGCCGACAAGCTGATCAAACGCATCCTGTTCCTGGACGGCCTGCCCAACCTGCAGGACCTGCACAAGCTCAAGATCGGCGAGACCGCGTCCGAATGCATGGGCGCCGACCTGCAACTGGAGCTGGACGGCCGCCGCGACCAGATCGAGGCCATCAAGCAGTGCGAGGCCGCCGCCGACTTCATCAGCCGCCAGATCCTGACCGAGATTCTGTCTGACACCGAGGAGCACATCGACTTCCTCGAGAACCAGCTGAACCTGATCAAGCTGCTGGGCGAGCAGAACTGGCTGCAGAGCGCCATGAAGGACATCGAGCCCGACGGCGCGGCCACCGGCAACTGATCCCTGCCTGCGCGACCGCCGCCGGAACCCCATCCCGCCTGATCTGTTCCGCTCCCTGAAAGACAGCAACCCCAGGGAGTCTCCAATGCCGGAACCGAAGCGCGGCGCCAACGATGAATTCCTCAACAGCGAGGGACGCAGCATCGGACATGTGGCCGGCGGGCTGGCCCTGGTCGGCGGCTTCGCGGCGCTGGCCACGCTTCTGGCGATGCGCGGTCCCGGGCTCCATCGGCATCAGGCGACCGATCCCGCCAAGCGGGCCGTGCGTACGGCCCGCGCGCCGATGGGAGCGATCCTGTCCACCCTGTTCTCGGCCACCGGGGTCTCGGTCCTGAGGGTGTGGAACGCGCCTCGCAGCCACGACCGCAATCGTGCGCTCGGCAGCTGGGGGCTGGCCCAGACGGTGAACCTCGCCCTGCTCGCCCTTCGCCCCCGCAGTCCCGCCGCCCAGATCGGCGCCGCGGCCCTGACGGCGGCGACCACGGCGGCCTATGTGCACCAGGCGGGCAAGTTGCGGCCCCGGCCTCGCGCCCTTGGCCCCGCCGACGGGCTGGGCGTGGGCAAGATGGTCACACGCCGCATCAAGGACAGCGACGCCCTCACCCTGCACTAGGGGAGCCGCGCCTGACTGCTGTTTCTCCGCCGTCCGCCCGCAAGCGCAGGCCCCGGTCAGCCACGAACACCACCACCTCGATGGTGCGCGCCCAGTCGCGCAAGGTCGCCTGATAGGGCTCGCGCCGCCACGCCTGGGGCGCCGCCCCGTCCGCCTCCACGACCAGGCGCTGGCCGCCGTCCTCCGAATGCATCACGAAACCGGCGCGGTCGGGCCGCCACTCGTCGCCCAGATTCGGCGCCAGCAGCCAGGTGCAGTTGAAGGCGCCGCACGCGGAGGGCCGGTCGGCATAGATGGAACAGCCGCGCCCCTTGCGGAAATGACCGCACCATTTGCGCGGCGGCTTGGCGATGGCCTCCACGCCCATGATCTTGCAGCACAGGCCGCAGTCGCCGCAGGCGCGGGGCGGAGCAGGGGCGGCGGAGGGCGCGGTCATGGCGCGACGCTACAGGGCTGCGAGGCCCGCGTCAGGAGGCTTGCCAGACTCACGATTGCGATGCATTCTCAATATCGCATTCACGGAGTCCGGCCCATGATCGTGCTCGCCACCGGCGCCCAAAGCCTCGCCCGCCTGATGCAGGCGGATCGCCCGCGCCCGACGCCCCGGCCCGAAACACCGCCCAAGCCGCCGCGCACTGCGGGCCGGGCCTAACCCAGCCAGCCGCGCCGGGCGCCCCAGGCCAGGGCCAGTTCGGGCCACACGGCGGCGGGGCGCCCTGTGATCTGGCGGATGCCGAAGCCGTGGCCGCCTTCCTCGAACAGATGGGTCTCCACGGGCACGTCGGCCGCCCGCAGGGCCGTGGTCAGCATCATGGCGTTCTCTGGCGGCACCGCGCCGTCGTCCATGGCGTGGACGATGAAAGTGGGCGGGGTGTCGCGGCGAGGCATGGTCTCCAGCGACCAGTCGCGGATCTGGTCCTGCCTCGGGTTTTCACCCAGCAGGTGGCTGCGGGATCCGGCGTGCGCATGCGGGTCGGTCAGGGTCACCACCGGATACAGCAGGATGGACAGGTCGGGCCGCGCCGACACCGCATCCGCCGCGTCCACGCCCTCATAGACCGCATCCCCGTGGCGGGCCGCCAGCGTGCCGGCAAGATGGCCGCCGGCCGAGGCTCCCAGCGCCCCGATGCGGTCCGGGTCGATCCCGTACGACGCCGCATTGGCGCGGATCAGGCGCATGGCGCGCTGGGCGTCCTGCAGAGGCGCGTTCGGCCCCGCCGCCCAGTTGTCGCCGGGCAGCCGGTACCGCAGCACGAAACAGGTCACCCCCGCCGCCGCGAACACCCTCGCGCAGTCGTAGCCTTCCTTGTCCACCACCGCCCAGCGATAGCCGCCGCCGGGGATCAGCAGCAGGGCCGCGCCGTTGGGCCGCTCGGGCCGGAACACGGTCAGGATCGGGTCGGTGGTGTAGACGGCGAAGCGGTCGTGCCAGGCGGGGTCTTCGGACCGCTCGTTCACCTCGGCGACGACAGTGACGTTCTCGCCCCCCGGCGCGCCGCCCGGCCACAGCCGCACCGTCTCGGTCGGGTCGGCGGGCGCCAGGCGGGGAAGAACGGCGGCGGCGCGCACCGCCTCGCTCCAGGGCGCCTGGGCCAGAACCGGCGAGGCGGTCAGCCCCATCCCGGCGGCGGTCAGCAGGCTGCGACGATGAAGGGTCATGCCGCCAGCATATCTGCTATGATACCGGTGGCCAGACCCGGATGTCAGGCCACCTCGACCGCCATGGCCACGGCCTCGCCGCCGCCGATGCACAGGGAGGCCATGCCCTTGCCGCCGCCGCGCGCCTGCAGCGCCGACAGCAGGGTGGACAAGACCCGGGCCCCCGACGCCCCGATGGGGTGGCCCAGGGCGCAGGCGCCGCCGTTCACGTTCAGCCGGGCGTGGTCGATGTCCAGCTCACGCATGGCGATCATGGCCACGACGGCGAAGGCCTCGTTGACCTCCCACAGGTCCACGTCCGAGGCGTTCCAGCCGGCCCGCTCCAGCGCCTTGTTCATGGCCGGGACCGGGGCGGTGGTGAACAGGCCCGGCTCGTGGGCGTGGGCGGCGTGGGCCGCGACCCGGGCCACGATGGGCAGGTTGAGCGCCTTCGCTACGCTCTCGCGGGTCATCACCAGCGCCGCCGCGCCGTCCGAGATGGAGCTGGCGTTGGCGGCGGTGATGGTGCCGTCCTTCGCAAAGGCGGGCTTGAGGGTCGGGATCTTGTCGGGCCGCGCCTTGCCGGGCTGTTCGTCCACCGCGACGGTCTCGGGCCCCTTGCGGCTGGTGACCTCCACCGGGGTGATCTCGGCCTCGAAGGCGCCCGAGGCGATGGCGGCGTTGGCCCGGCTCAGACTCTCGATGGCGTAGGCGTCCTGGTCCTCGCGGGTGAACTGGTACTGCCGCGCCGCATCCTCGGCGAAGGACCCCATCAGCCGGCCGGGCTCGTAGGCGTCCTCCAGCCCGTCCAGATACATGGTGTCGGAGATGACATCGTGGCCGATGCGCGCCCCGCCCCGGTGCTTGGCCATGACGTAGGGGGCGCCGGTCATGGACTCCATGCCGCCAGCCACGATGATGTCGGCGCTGCCGGCCTTCAGGGCGTCGTGGGCCATCATGGCCGCCTGCAGGCCCGAGCCGCACATCTTGTTGACCGTGGTGGCCTCCACATGGCGGCCCAGCCCGGCGCCGATGGCGGCCTGACGCGCCGGCGCCTGGCCCAGACCGGCGGGCAGGACGCAGCCCATCACGATCTGCTCGATCCGCGCGGCCTCGACCCCTGCGCGCTCAACCGCCGCCTTGACCGCTGTCGCGCCCAGCTCTGTGGCCTTCACGCCCGTGAAGACGCCCTGGAAGCCGCCCATGGGGGTGCGAGCGAACGAACAGATGACGACGGGATCGGACATGGCGGGTTCCTGGGCGGTTGTGGTGTGTTGCGGCTCATATATCTCTGCGCACGGCGGACGGCGACTCCTTCTCCCTCCCCGTCCCGGGGAGGGCGCTGAGCCGCAGGCGAAGCGGGTGGGGGCGGCGAAGGCGAAACGAGCGCGGACATTTCGCCGAGCCCTCCCCACCCGGCCGCTGCGCGGCCTCCCTCCCCGGGACGGGGAGGGAGAGGGTCACAGCAGCTTGCGCCGCTGCCGAGACAGGGCCAGCGGCGTGCCGTCGGCGCCCCAGCATGAAGCCTCGTCCACGGTCCAGCCCAGACCCAGATCCAGCATGCGGAACTCGAAGAAGGCCCAGCCGTCCGGCGCCGTCCCGGGCGTCGGCGTGGCGAGGATGTCGTAGCGCAGGTCCACCGTGGTCATCATCGGCGGCGCCTTCGTCGCGGTCCACGCGGGCGGATACAACGCGTCCAGCAGGTAGCACAGGCGCAGCTCGTCCAGCGGCGCGCCGTCATTGGTGCGCATCCATACCCGCTCCACCACCGCACGGCCCTCGTTGCCGCCGAGAATGTTCGGGCCGCCGTCGAAGCGGAACTCCACGTGCTGGCTGAAGCGGGGCCGCATGGGCCCCTTCAGCGTCGCAGCCGGATCGAGGCTGTCCAGCGGCGGCGGGGGCGCGTGCATGGGCGTCAGGGCGACGGCGTCTTCGGCGTCCCGACCCCAGGTGGCCGTGGCGTGATGGGTCAGGCGCTCGCCCTGTCCGGCCTCCAGCGCCGAATAGGCCACGGTGCGTCCGCCGCGCAGCAGGCGGGGCCGGAACGTCAGGGCCTGACCGAACTTCGCCGCCGCCAGATACTGGACGCTGAGGCTACGCAGCGGCCCGGTGATGCCCAGTCCCTGCCGCATGGCCCCGGCGCAAAGGGCGGCCAGCAAACCGCCGAACGGGAATCCCGCCTCTGGCGGCGCCCCGACGGGGCCGTTGGAGAACTCGCCTGACAGTTCGGCGGTCAGCGCCTCGCCTTCGGGCGTCAGGGTCAGGGCGCGAAGGAGAGCGTGATCAGGGGAATCGGTCATGGGCAGCGACATATCAGAAAGACGGGCGGAGACCGGCGGAAGGGCCTCCGCCCGCAAGTCGAGGGACGCAGGAACGCCGGGGCGAAGTCATTCGCCGCGATGTCCGTTGCCAAACGAGACTGACTCAATGGGTGTTGAATCGCAACCCACTTGTCAAAAGCCTGCCGCAACGTCACCTTGTGACCATGGGACGCACAGCCGACTACTCCCGCCAGAGCTGCTCCATCGCCGCCACCCTCGAGGTGATCGGCGATCCGTGGACGCTGCTGGTGATCCGCGACGCCTTTCAGGGCGTCACCCGCTTCGAGCAGTGGCAGGAGCGTCTGGGCGTGGCCCGCAATGTGCTGGCCGCGCGCCTCAAGACCCTTGTGGCCCACGGGGTGCTCGAGCCGCACCTGTATTCCGAGCGCCCGCCCCGCAACGAGTACATCCTGACCGCGCGCGGCAAGGACCTGTATTCGGTTCTGGTGACCCTGCACGCCTGGGGCGCCAGGCACCTGTATGGCGACAGCGATTCCGGCGTGGACATGGTGCACAAGACCTGCGGCCATTCGCTGGAGCCGCGCATCGCCTGCGGCTGCTGCGGCGAGGTGGTGCGCCCGCGCGACCTGGCGCTGGTGCTCAGCGCGGACCGCCCCACCGTCGGCGACGTGCTGGCCCCCAAGGATGCGGCCTAGAACGTCCCTGCTACTGCTGGCTGCCGGAACGCCACAGGTTCCGGGTCAGGGGCTCCACCAGATAGGACAGCGCAGTTCTGCGCCTTAACAGGATCACCACCTCCACGGGCATGCCCGGCCGGATGCCACGGGCGGCCGAACCGAGGGCTTCAAGCTCTTGCGGCGGCACCACCACCTCGACCCGGAAATAACTATGGCCGTTCTGCTCATTGGTGAAGCTGTCAGCCGAGACGCTGGTGACCTCGCCGCGCACGATGGGCGGAATTTCCTCGCGCAGGCCCGGGAAACGAACCTCGGTCTGCAGCCCCACGCGCACATTGTCGATGTCGGCGGGGTCGACCTGGGCCACCAGCACCTGTGAGGCGTCGTCCGGCACGATCTCCATGAGAACCTGGCCCGGCTGAACCACTCCGCCGGGGGTGAAGACGCTCAGTCCCACCACCTGTCCGCCGGCCGGGCTTCGCACCTGGGTTCGGGCGATCTGGGCCTGCAACTCGGAGAGGCGGGGTTGAAGCTCGTTCAGCTGCACCTCCACCTGACGCAACTGATCGGCCACGTCCTCATCCAGACGGGTGTTCACGCCGAGCATCTGCAGGCGTGTTTCGCCAATCTGCTCGCGGGCCGCGGCGATCTGGGCGATCAGGGCGCCTTCCTCGCCCTCAAGCGAGGCTGCGGTGCGCTCCAGCGCCCGGACACGGTTTACGGGGGCATAGCCCTGCGCCGCCAGAGAGCGCATCCCCGTCAATTCCTCCTGGATCAGGCGCTGCTGCTCGCGGTTGGATTCCAGTTGCCGCTGATACCCGCCCATGCGGTCCTCAAGCTGGCTGATGCGCTGACGCAGCACCCCGCTTTCGGTCGAGCGCCCCGCCCCCCGCGCCGCGAACTGCCGGCGCTGCAAGGTCAGGGCTTCCTCAGCCAGTGTCCGGTCCTCGCCAGAGAGGGCCGCATAAGCCTCGGGCGTCGGCACCGCCGACAGGCGATCGCGTTCGGCGATCATGCGCGCCCTCTGGGCCAGCAGGGCGTACACCTGTCCCGCCACGCCGCGCTCCACCGCGCGCAGATTACCGGCGCTGATCTCCACCAGAACCTGACCCCGTTCCACACGGTCCGCCTCGGCCACGTGCAGAACGCTGACCACCCCGCCGTCCGGGTGCTGGACGGCCTGGCGGTTGCCGGAAACCATCACCTGGCCCGAGGCATAGGCGCCGGCGTCCAGGGGCGCGAACGCGGCCCACCCCAGAAACAGCCCGAAGAACAGCACGATGATCGCCCCGCCCAGCCACAGCTCGAAACGGGGGGAGGGGCTCAGCTCCGGCGTCTTTTCCGGTAAGGGCGAACTGGTCGATGTCATCGGGCCGTGGCTTCCTGCGTCGTCCCCCGAGGTCCGGCCCTGAGTTGCGCCAGCACCTCTTCGCGAGGCCCCTGAATCTGCACGGCGCCGTCCCGAAGCACCAGCAGGCGATCGACCCGAGACAGCACGCCCGCTCTGTGGGCGACGATGACCACCGCCGCGCCACGCTTCGCTGCGGCGAGCAGGGCGGTCATCAGGGCGGCTTCCCCGTCCTGATCCAGATTCGAGTTGGGCTCGTCCAGCACCAGAAGCACGGGGTCGCCATAGAGCGCCCGGGCCAGGGCCACCCGCTGGGCCTGACCGGCGGACAGCCCTGCGCCAAACGCGCCCAGTTCGGTGTCATAGCCGCGCGGCAGCCGCAGGATCATGTCGTGGGCCCCGGCGGCCCGGGCGGCCGTGACCGCAGCGGCGTCGATCTCGTGGGACGGCGCGCCGGCGGCCGCGGCGAAGCGGGAAATGTTGTCTCGCACGGTTCCGGCGAACAGGCTGGGCGTCTGCGGCAGATAGCCGATGTGACGGGCCAGGGCGTCGCTGTCCCAGGCGGCGTATTCCGCACCGTCCAGACGCACGGCGCCGGCTGACGGCGCAAGGGCGCCGGCCATGATCCGCGCCAGGGTGGTCTTGCCCGATCCGCTGGGACCGATGACCCCCAGGGTCTGGCCGGGCTCCAGCGTCGCCGTCACGCCCTTCAGTTGCGGCGGCGCCGTCTCGTCCAGACGCACGACGGCGCCCTCGACGCTCAACCGTCCAAGCGGGGCGGGCAGGGCGGTCCGCGCGCGATCCGCCCCCGCCGTGCGCTCAAACAGATCGATCAGCCGTCGCCAGCCGGTGTGGGCCTTCACCAGGCCGGGCCAGGCGCCGACCAGTTGTTCGATAGGCGCGACGGCCCGGCTGAGAAGAACGGACGAGGCGATGATGGCGCCGGGGGTCATCTGGCCCCGGATCACCAGAAAGCCGGCCAGGCCCAGGGCCGCGGACTGCAGCGTCAGACGCACGAACTTGATGGCGCCCGAGTAGCGCCCCCCCGTCAGATTGGCGTCGGCCTGCTGCTGGACGGCGCGGCGACGCTCGTCGGTCTGGCGGGCGATGCTGTTGGCGCGCATGCCCAGCGCCCGCACGACCTCGGCCTGGGCGGCGATGCCTTCCTGGGCCGCATAGGCGCTGTTGGAGGCGTCCAGCGCCTGACCGATCCTGGGCCGGGTGTCCCGTTCGTTCAGCCACGCCAGAATGAACAGCACCGCGCCGCCGAACAGGGTCAGGAGGCCGATGGACCAGTGGAGCATGAAACAGCACAGCAGGAAGATGGGCGTCCACGGCGCGTCCAGAACCGCGAGGGTTCCCTGACCGCTCAAAGCGGTGCGCACATGGTCGAACTCCCGCAGGACGTGCACGTTCGGCGCCTGTCCGCGAAGATCCACCGTCCGCGCCAGAATGCGGCTGGTCAGAGCCTGATCAAGCTTCAGCCCCGCCCTCAGCAGGATGCGGATTCTCAGCCAGTCCAGCGCCGCCAGCGCGGCCAGGGCGAACAGGGCCACGACGCTGATCAGCACCAGGGTGGCCAGCCCGCCGGTCGGCACCACCCGATCGTAGACCTGCAGCATGTAAAGGGTCGGCGTCAGATACAGCAGGTTCACCAGGGCGCTGAACACCGCGGCCCCGATCAGGTGGGTCCGGCAGGCGAGCACGGCCTGTTTCAGCGGCTCGGCGCCGGGCGATGCGGGAAGCAGGTTGAACACGTCGGCTAGCCGCTCCCGGGCCTTCATTACGGGATCGCCGGGCCTGTCCCCGCAGGACCAGGACAGCCTGCGCGCCCACGACCGCCGACCCTATGGCAATCGTTGGAAGGCGACAATCCAGGGATGCGGTCGCGAGAGCGGATTTGACCGCTTTGGCCAGATTTCCCGACTCCGGCGTTTTCAGACGAACACCAGAAAAGATTGACAATCCAAGGTTGTGTCGGGCGTCCGGCGCGTTCTGGTCGGCGCGCGGTTGCGTCCGGCTGGCGGTCTTGCGGCCGTTCCCGGCCGGATACAGGCGAAACTGAAGCGGATTTCGCCGGATTTTTGAGCCGTCACGCCAATCGTTCGCGATGATCCTGGCCTTACGGTCCTGCTGTCGCGGCTGCCGAAGATCAGCCGTTCCGGCCCGCAGAGACCCGGCGGGGCGATCCAGCAGAGAGGACCAGCGATGGCATTTCCGACCGCCGTAAACGACCAGATCACCGACTCCGTCACCCAGGCCAATGTGAAGGTCCTTGGCGACGCGCCCGCGATCGCCATGGGGAACCTGTATCAGGCCACCGCCCAGGCGCTTTCCAACGCCGCGCACAACGCCACCAACGCCCAGCAGCAAAGCTATGTGACGGCCCAGGCGGCCACCACCATGGGTGTCGCCACCCTGTATGCGCTGGATACCGCCTCGGCCGGCATCGCGACGATGGATGTCCTGAAGTCCAGGGTCAAAGGCCTGGGCTGACGCGGCCCTGAACGATCCGCCGCGCCGTCAGCTCACGGCGCTGTTCCCTAGCCAGTCATCATCGAGGACCGCGACATGGCATTCCCGACCGCCGTCAACAATCAGATCACCGACTCCGTCACCCAGGCCAATGTGAAGGTTCTGGGAGACGCCCCGGCCATCGCCATGGGCAATTTCTACCAGGCCACCGCCCAGGCCCTGGCCAACGCGGCGCACAACGCCACCAACGCCCAGCAGCAGAGCTTTGTCACCGGCCAGGCCGCCACCACCATGGGGGTGGCGACGCTCTACGCCCTCGACACGGCGGCCACCGGCGTCTCAACCGCGGACATCCTGAGCAGTTGATGTCCCAAGGGCGAAATCGCCCGTTCTAACGCCCAGGAGCAGCCGCCATGGCCTACCCGACGTCCGTCAACGACCAGATCACCGACTCCGTGACCCAGCCGAATGTGCAGGTGCTGGGGACCGCGCCGGCGATCGCCATGGGCAATCTGTATCAGGCCACCGCCCAGGCGCTGGCGAACGCGGCGCACAACGCCACGAACGCCCAGCAGCAGATGTTCGTGATGTCCCAGGCGGCCACCAACATGGGCGTGGCGCTGCTCTACTCGCTGGATACGGCTTCGTCCGGTCTGGCCACGAAGAAAATCCTGGGCGGCTGATATCGCCCGGGCCCTGCCGCCCCGTACCTGACCAACCTTTAGACCAGGAGCAAGACAATGGCCTTTCCAACCGCCCTGAACAGCCAGATCACCGACTCCATCACCCAGGCCAACACCAAGGTGCTGGGGGACGCGCCGGCCATGGCCATGGGCAATCTGTTCATCACCACCAGCCAGGCGCTGGGCAACGCCGCCCACAACGCCACCAACAACCAGCAACAGTCCTATGTGACCATGCAGGCGGCCACGTCCCAGGGCGTCTGCACCCTGTTGTCCGTGGACACCGGTTCCGCCGGCGTCGCGACCTCGGACATCTTCCGATCCTACTGACGCGCTCGCCGGCGCGACGCGCGTCGGCGGCCTTCAGACGCAGGAGCAGATGAGTGGCGGACACAGGCGTCGCCAGCGTCATCGGATCCGTCGGCTCAGGCTCGGCGCTCTCGGTGGGTCTCGCCCCGTCGACCGCCATGGCGATGACCTATGTGGCCATGGCCGACAGCATCGGCCTGGCCATGGAGAATGCGGCCGCAAACCAGCAGCGCGGCCAAGTCATCGCCAACGCCGCCCTCGTGCAGGTGCTGGCTATGATCATAACCAAGGGAGCTTGAGACCCATGACCGACAGCACGCCCGACGGCACAGTCAACAGCCGGATCGTGGACTCCGTCTCCAGCGTCGTGACGTTGACGACCGGCCAGGCGCCGTCCCAGGCCTTCGGCATGCTCGACGCCGTGATGGTGGAAAGCCTCGGGATGGCCATGCACAACGCGGTCATGCGTCAGCAGGGCGCCAGCATGGTGGGCACGGCGGCGGTGACGGCCGCCTGCGCCAGGATGCTGCAGCGGCCGACCGGGCCTCTCCCTCTGGATCCGCTTGATCCACCGCCCCATATAGACCCCTTGCCCGGCCCCCGGCGCCCCCCGCCATCGGTTGATGAAGCGTTCCACGAGGGCGAGACGGCGATCAACGAACTGCGCAGGCAGGCGGCTACCTCCTCGGCCAGTGCGGCCCAGGCCCGCGAGGATCTGGCCAAACTGGCCACCGATGCGACCGCGCCCCTGCCGCCGCCGCCGGATCCCTTCGCCGCCGAACTGGAGGCGGGCGAAGACGCGATCAAGGCGCTGAAGGCGGGTGTAGCCGCCGGCGGTCCCACGGCGGCCCAGGCGCAGGCGGACCTGGCCAGGATCGCCGCCGACGCCGCGACGACCCCGCCGGCGCCGCCGGGACCCTCTCCTTCTCCGGCTCCGGTCAAACGCGCCGCAAGCGGCCGGGCGGCCCGCAAGGCGCCCCGGTCATGACCATCCGTTCCCGTCCGCCCCATTCGTAAGGAGTCGCCATGCCCACGGACCCCGCCCACGTGAATCCGCAGATCGTCGACGTCATCAATCAGGTGCAACTGGCGACGATGGGACCCCAGGTCGTGCTGACCAGCGGCGCCGGAAAAGCCTATCAGTCCGTCGCCCAGTCCAGCGCCATCGCGGTGCAGGATGCGGCCGACGCGCTGCGCAACGTCTCGACCATCGCCACTACCGCCGCGGGGGTGGCCATGGCCCAGTACCTCGCCACGGGCCTGCCCAAATACAAGGACGTGATCCAGGAAGCCCAGACCATGGTCACCGGCGCCACGGAGGACTTCAAGGCCATCGGCGAGGCGGCCTCCTCGGTCCTCAAGAACTTCCCGTCAGGTTGAGGGCGCCGTCATGAGCATCAGCGTCGCCAATCGTCCCGTGCAGGATGAGGGAGGCCTGTCAGAGCGCTGCCGACTGGCGCTCCGCTTCATTGACGGCGGCCTCGAGTGGTTCAACCGGGTTTCGCTCGATCCCGCCGCCGCCTACGCCTTTCCTGACGAAAGCGAGATGCTGGCCGAGATCCAGATGGGTCTGCATGCCCACCGGTTCACGCTGCTGCGCGAGCTCAGGGTCATGGTCGGGCCGGCCAAGCTGATGACCCTGAGCGAGGCTGAACTGCGTATTCTAGCGAGGGCCGAACTGAAGGAGAAGGACGCCAAATCCTCCTTCCATACGCGCCAGTTGCTGCAGGCCCAGGGCATCCTGTCCCAGTCTGATTTCGACAAGGGCGCGGCCTATCTGACCGAACTTGGGGTCGCCTCTGATCCCATGTTTCAGTTCATGGGCTATGAGGATCGCAAGGCGATCTATGACGTCTTCAACGACTTCGTGCGCCAGGACGACGAGGATCTGGCGATCGAGAAAGAGGCGGCGACCTTCGGCATCGAACAGGGGCGCACCCCGCGCGAGTTCGCCGACTATTTCCGCGTCTATGTGGGTCTGACGAACAGGGGCGGTCTGGCCAAGGCGTCCGACCGTCGGCGCCAGGCGGAGGCCGCGGTTCACGCCCTCGCGCCGAATTTGTTCGACCAGCTGAACTGCCCGGAAGTGGACGGGCTGGTGCCGCCCGGGGCGGTGGCTGACGCGATTGAAAGCTGGCTGGCCTGGGGCAATTCCGTCGGTTTCGCCCGCCTGTCCTCGGGGGTGCGCGAGGTGGTGCTCAACACCCCCTACGCCGGGCAGACCGGTCACGCGGCGCGCGGGTTCGTCAATCAGTATGTGGCCAGCGCCCAGCGCCTGCTTTCGGCCCAGCGGGTGCACAGGGGGCTCATGGCCCAGGACGGCGCCACCTGCACCTTCCACATCGAGCATCACGGCCATGAGGCCGAGGTCCAACTTGATCCGCAGGGGATCATCAGTCTCAGCGCGTTCACGCCCCGGCCAGAGCCGTCGCCGCGCGCCAGGGGACGAAGCGCCAGCAAGCAGGAGGAGGACGCATCATGAGTTTTCGCAAACCCCGCAGGTCGCGCCGTCGGCACGCCGACGCCCACGCTGGTCAGCGCATGGAGGATCGCGCGATGCGCGACGCGGTCCGGGCGGAGGAGCATGCTTCACGGGTGGTCCATGACGCCGAGGCGTCCATAGCCGACGCCGACCGCAGCGCTTCGTCCGGCGGACGGCCGCACCCTCACAATCAGGGCAAGGCCGCAGCCGCCATGGAGGCGGCCGAACGCATGGTCCAGCAGGCGGAGCGCGCGGTGGAGCATGCCGTGGCCGAGAGCGCCCGGCGCCAGGAGCACGCCGTGCGCCGGGCCGAAGAGGTCATGGAGCGCGTGGTGAACGAGGCCCAGCGGCAGGCCACCCGCGCGGTCAAGGTCGCCGAATACGCAGTCTCGCGGAACCAGTGATCGTGCAGCGCCGACCGGCGTGAGGGCGCAGGGCAGGGAAGGGTCCGCAGATGGTGATGAAGACGCAACTCCCCGGTGAGGGGGTCAAGCATGTGGTCGTTCTGATGCTGGAGAACCGGGGGTTCGACCATCTGATGGGCTGGCTATATAATGACGAGATCCAGCCTCGGCAGATCCTGGGACGGGAGGACGACGATCGCCCCTTTCTGGGTCTGTCCAGCATGGACCCGCACGCGCTGGCCGCGCTCGAAAATCCCACGCCCTCACGCGGCGCCCTGCCGATCAACAAGGGGGCCCGTTCGCCGAAGACCCCCGCCTACAACACCGGCGAGAGCTTCGAGCACATCATGAACCAGATGTGGACCAAAGGCCTGGGGTCTGAGGCCTGGTTCAACCGCGAGGCCCGGCAGGCGCTGATCCAGAAGATGATCCAGGAAGGCCAGCCGATGATGCGCGGCTATGTCCTGGACTACAATCTGGACGTCCAGCATCACATGAAGATCAGCCTGGGCAAGGATGATCTCAGCGAGGTGCTGGACACCTACACGCCCGAGCAGGTTCCGGTGCTGAGCGGGCTGGCGCGCTATTACGCCGTATCTGACGAGTGGTTCTGCTCTGTGCCCAGCCAGACCAACACCAACCGGGCCTTCTCCCTGTCGGGCACGTCGCGGGGCATGGTCAACAACAGCTTCTACGACCCCGATACCTGGAACCCCGGCGTGAATCTGATGCGCCTGTGGGAGGGCAAGAGCCACTCTGACGAACTGCCCGTGTCGACCCGATGTCTGTTCGAGGTGCTGGAGCAGCACAACTACGACTGGAAGGTCTACTGGCAGGACACCTGGCCGCCAAAGGCCCTGACCATGGGCAAGGAATGGCAGTACACGCGCACCATGTTCCCCCTGCTGCAGAACAAGAAATTCGACAGGAATTTCGTCCAGTTCGACGCTTCAAAGCCGGGCAACGACTTCTTTGAGGATTGCCGTAACGGCCGGCTTCCGGCGTTCAGCTGGATCGAGCCCAAATGGGGCGGCGGGGTCGCCTGGAACTCGAAGATGCGCGGCGTCGGCAACGACTACCACCCGGTGTCGGACCTCACCGTAGGCGAGGACTTCGTCATGAACGTCTACGCCGCCCTGTCCTCCCACGAGAACTGGAAGGACACCCTGCTGATCATCACCTTCGACGAAAACGGCGGCACCTATGACCATATGGTCCCGCCCGCGGCGCGGCCGTCCCGGAACGACGCCTGCCCCGTGCCCGAGCCGCCCATCGTCCGGGGCGACATGGACGAGGAGACCCGCACCCAGTTCGGCTTCGGCTTTGACCAGTTCGGCGTGCGGGTGCCCACCTTGCTGATCTCGCCGCGGGCGCCGCGGGGGACCGTTTTCCGCTCCACGGGGGACACGCCGTTCGACCATACCTCGATGATCGCCACGGTTCTGAAGATGGCGCAGATCCCCCCGGAGGACTGGATGATGGGCGACCGCGTGGCCAACGCGCCCACATTTGAACACCTGCTGAATCCGGGGGTCGTGGATCCCGTGCCGGACCCGACGGACGCGCTGAAGATCGAGGAACGCCGCAGTCGTGGCGACGTCCTGAACTACAACACCCCCTACGTCTTCAAGTATGTCGGCGACATCTGGCATGCCCAGCCGGGCGCGGTGTACCTGTCGAAATCCGCCTACGGACGACTGTACGCCTATTCCTATCCGACCTTCACCGCGGACCCCGAGGAGGCGATCAATTTCTCGCTGGCGCCGGTGGGCGGCGGTGACGCCGTCACCCCGATTCTCAACATGTCGACGGTGCGGATCAAGACCAGCGAGCGGTCGCCACTGGGCAACAGCTTGCTGACGGTGCGCGCGGAGCTGGCCGGAGTCTTCTATGATCATTCGGCGAGCGATCCGGGCGCCCAGTGGCAGATGCGCCTGCTGTCCAGTCGCGATCGTCGCGATGAAATCCGGGTCGGCGACCGGGTCTGTTTCATCAGCCAGTTGCAGCCCGCCGCCTGGCAGAAGCTGTCGGAACAGACCCAGCCCGATCCCATGCAACGTCTGTTGCCCTGGCCCAAGGACCCGACCTACGCCACCACGCGCGCCGGCGAATGGGGCCTGTGGGAGATCATGCCGAAGTTGGAGGTTTGAACCGGGTCATTCAGCCGCCTGCCGCATGGCGTGATCGCGACGGAATTCGCGCGGGCTCTGGCCGACAAGCCGTTTGAACGACTTCTCGAAATGGCTGAGGTCCGCAAAGCCCACGCTCAGCGCCACATCGGTGATCTGGCGTCGGTTGTCGCTGGCGAGGATCTCCCTGGCCTTGTGGACCCGGATCCGGGCCAGCACGCTCTTGAAGGGCATGTTGAGAACGGTGCGAAACAGGAAGCTGATGTGAGAGGTGCTGACGTGGGCGTGCCGCGCCAGCCGCGCCAGGGATATGGGCTCTGCGTAGTGATCGCCCAGATAGATCAGGGCGCGCGCCAGCCCCTCGTGCATCCGCTCAAGTTCGGCGGCGTCCCGGTGGACGGCGCACCGCAGCCACAACTCGCTTTCCCCCGGCGTCGCTCCGATCGGGGCGGACGGGGCCGGCTGGACGGGGCGGGGAGGCGCGTCGGGGATGATCCACGGCGCATGTCTCAGGATGTCATCCCGTTCGATCCTGCGGTCCCCGGACATCACCGCCAGCCGCGCGATCACCCGCTCCAGTTCGCAGACGTTTTCGGGCCAGTGGTGGGCGCGGCAGGCGGCCGCCAGCGCCTCGCTCTGTTTGGCCTCCGCGCGAAAGCCATGGCGCTCCAGCGCGGCGCCGATCAGGGCCCCGATGTCCTCGGGACGTTCGCGCAGGGGTGGGGCGGCGACCGGCAGCATGTCGAGCTCGACAGCCAGAACCCGCGAGAACGCGCCCCTGGCGGCAAGGTCGTGCAGATTTAGCGTGGCGGAAGCCACGATGCGGGTGTCGGGCGCGGGGTTCGCCTCTGACCATTGCCCCAGACGCGACCGCATGTGGAGCGGGAGACGTTGCTGCAAAGGCGCGGGGAGCTGGTCCACGGCATTGAGGAACAGGGTGCCGCCTTCGGCCTGATCGAACCACCGTTCCACCTCTGCCGGCGCCTGGCCGCAGTCAATCTGGACAAAGGGCCCTTCGCGGCGTTTGCTTCCGCAGTGGATAGCGACCGCGAGCGGCAGTTTCTCGGTCCCGAATTCCCCGCCGAGAAGCACCGGCAGATCGCTGGCGGCGGCGTGCTCCATCAGGCTGTCCAGATGCCGCATGGCCCGGCTCATGCCGACCAGGCGCAACGGATGTCCCAGATGCTGCTCGCTCCAGTCCCGCACCAGATGACGATGAATGAGAAAGCTGGAGTGGCGGGCCAGGACCGCCAGCCAGGACGGCGCGTTGCGCCGGCGCTCGCGGTCTGTCCTCCAGACCAGCCGCAGTTCGCCCAGCGGTCGGGCGCCGAAGGCAAGCGGCAGTTCAACCCCCTCGTCCCGTGGTCGAACCAACGTTTCGGGCTCGGGGCTCTCGAACCATTCGGCGTCGTGCACGGCGTCGTCCACGGAGGGCAGGCGGGGCGGGCCCGGTCCGGCAGGCGGGCTCCACCCGGTCGCCAGGACGCGTCCCGGGCGACGCACGGTCAGCCGGCGCTTCCCGGCGAGGTCCGCCTCGGCGTGCGACAGGTCCAGCCGCCGCACCAGGTCGGACAGCAGGCGTTCCAGCGCGTCCGCCAATGTGGCGCATGGTGCGAGACGGTGGAAAATCTCATCCATCGTCTCGATCGACATCCGCAGTCCCCTCAACCTATAAGTGCTTATCGCTACCTTAAGTTGACGACCTAACAGAGTTCGATGGTGAGGGAAACGCGGATTTCACCTGCCCCCCGTCCGCAGGTCGTGACGGCGCGCCTGAACTGGTATGGATCGGAAAACCCGACCGTATCGCCTTCGCCGTAACCGGCGTGAGGCGGATGACGGCGCGAAAACGTTGACAGGACCCTCAATGACCACCGAACACCGCGCCACCCTTGGCTTCGATGATCAGGCGCCGGGGACGTCGGGCCTGCGTCGCCCGACCCGCCGGTTCATGGAGCCGCATTATCTGGAGACCTTCATCCAGGCCCTGTTCGAGGTTGCGGCGCCGCCGAAGGGCGCGACCCTGGTGGTCGGCGGCGACGGGCGGTTCTTCTCGGACCGGGCGACGGCGACGGTGGTCCGCATGGCGGCGGCCCACGGCTTCGGCCGGGTGCTGGTGGGGCAGGACGGGCTGCTGTCCACTCCTGCGGCCTCCCATCTGGTGCGGCGGCACGAGGCGTTCGGCGCAGTCATCCTGTCGGCCAGCCACAATCCGGGCGGACCGGACGGCGATTTCGGCGTGAAGTTCAACGGCGCCTCGGGCGGTCCCGCCCCGGCGTCTTTGACCGACGCGGTCCATGCCCGGGCCTCGGCCCTGCGGCGCTACAGCCTGTCGGACCAGCCTGCGCCCCCGCTCGACAAGCCGGGACGCTTCG
The DNA here is from genome assembly GCF_046299535.1 of Brevundimonas sp. Taxonomy (GTDB): domain Bacteria; phylum Pseudomonadota; class Alphaproteobacteria; order Caulobacterales; family Caulobacteraceae; genus Brevundimonas. The sequence continues at coordinate 153,948 of NZ_JBKBIB010000008.1, forward strand.
ATCTGGACGGCATGGCGGTGGAGGTCATCGACCCGGTGACGGCCTATGCGGACCTGATGGAGACCCTGGTCGACTTCGACCAGATACGCACCCTGATCGCACGCCCCGGATTCTCCATGCTGTTCGACGCCATGCATGCGGTGACCGGACCCTACGCCCGCGAGATTTTCGAAACCCGGCTGGGCGCCCGCGGCGTGGTGATGAACGGCGCGCCCTCGCCCGACTTCGGCGGCGGGCATCCTGATCCCCATCCCGACCACGCGCCCGAACTGGCTGCGGCCCTGTTCGGCGATCAGCCGCCGTCCTTCGGCGCCGCATCGGACGGGGACGGAGATCGAAACATGATCCTGGGTCCCGGCATGATCGTTTCGCCCGGCGACAGCCTGGCGATCCTGACGGCCAACGCCGCGCGCATCGGCGCCTATCGCTCCCGGCCGTTGAAAGGCGTGGCCCGCTCGGCCCCCACCAGCCGCGCCGTGGACCGGGTCGCCGAACGGCTGGGTCTGCCCATCTACGAGACCCCCACCGGGTGGAAGTATTTCACCAACCTGCTGGACGACGGCCGCATCACCTTCTGCGGGGAGGAGAGCTTCGGCACAGGCGCCGACCATGTGCGCGAGAAGGACGGCCTGTGGGCGGTGCTGATGTGGCTGAACCTGCTGGCGGTCGAGAATCGGCCGCTGCCCGACATCGTTCGGGATCACTGGCGCCTCTACGGCCGCGACTATTACCAGCGGCTGGATTTCGAGGATCTGGACGCGGATGGGGCGGCGAACTTCATGCGCGAACTGCGCGCCGAGCTTGATGGGATGACGGGCCGCGTGGTCGGCGCCTTCACGGTGCGCGAGGCCGGGGAGTTCCGCTATGTGGACCCCGTCGACGGGGCGGTGGCCGAGCAGCAGGGCGTGCGGCTGTGGCTGACCCCGGACGCGCGCATCACCTATCGCCTGTCGGGCACCGGAGCGCGGGGCGCGACCCTGCGGGTCTATGTGGAGCGTTATGAGCCGCCCGCGGGGTTGATCGACGCCCCGGTCGGCGAAGCCCTGACGGATCTGTCGGCGGCGGCGGTGGAAGCGGCGCGCATCACCGAACGGCTGGACCGCACCACACCGTCGACGGTCACCTGATGGCCGAAGCACCCATGAAGCGCTTCGAAGAGCTCGACTACCGTCCCACCGCCAAGGGTCCCGCCATCCTGCGTCGGCGGTGGGTCCCGGCGGTGGACCGGCATGTGGTGGAAATCCTGCTGGGCGACGAGCACCTGATGTCCGACCTGTTCATCGAGGGCGAGTCCGAACTGGCGCGGCGGGCTCTGGCCCTGGCGCCGGATCGGCCCCTGTCGGTGCTGGTGGGCGGGCTGGGTCTCGGTTACACGGCCCGCGCCGCGCTGGAGGATCAGCGGGTGGCGCGCCTGACGGTGCTGGACGCCCTGCAGCCGGTGATCGAATGGCATGAGGAGGGCCTGGTGCCGCTGACGCCGCCCCTGCGGGACGATCCACGCTGCGTCCTGCGTCTGGCGGACTTCTTCACCTGGTTCTCGCCGGGCAGTCCCCGGCACAGCGACGAAACCTATGATCTGGTGCTGCTGGACATCGACCACTCGCCGACGCGCCTGCTGGCCCCGGACCATGCCGCCTTCTACACCGCGAAGGGCCTGGCCAATCTGGCGCTGGGCATGCGCCCGGACGGGGTTTTCGCCATGTGGTCGGACGATCCCGCCGAGGACCAGTTCATCCACGCCCTGAGGGGCGTCTTCGCGGACGTGCACGCCGAGGATGTGCGCTTCGAAAATCCTCTGACGGGCGAAGCGTCGCAATGCACGCTGTACCTGGGGCGCAGGCGCTGACCTCAGGTTGCGCACACTGAAGGGGGATATTCAGGATTTTAACGCCTTGGGCCCATGATGCCCGGCGTAAAGGAGTCCCTGAATGGCGTGTGCAGGTTGTAGAGACGGCGTCGGGTTTGATCTTCCGATCACCATGGCGTTCCAGCCCATCGTGGATGTGCGCAAGGGGACGGCCTTCGCCTATGAGGCCCTGATCCGCGGTCAGGACGGCCTCGGCGCAGGCGGGGTGCTGGCGCAGGTGTCGCCGGACAATCGCTACGCCTTCGACCAGCTTTGCCGCACGACCGCCATCGAATGGGCTTCCAGACTCGATCTGGCGGCCGACGGCGCGAGCCTGTCCATCAATTTTCTGCCCAACGCCGTCTATGAGCCGCGCGCCTGCATCCGGACGACGCTGGCCGCAGCGATGCAGACCGGCTTTCCGGTCACCCGGATCATCTTCGAGTTCACCGAGAACGAGGCGATGGACACCGACCATATCCTCAACATCCTGCGCGCCTACCGCGCCATGGGGTTCAGGACCGCCATCGACGACTTCGGCGCCGGCTTCGCCGGGCTGGGCCTGCTGAGCAAATTCCAGCCGGACATCGTCAAGCTGGACATGGCCCTCATTCGCGGGATCGACAGCGACCCCGTGAAGCGCGCGATCGTGCGAAACACGCTGAACATGCTGCGCGATCTCGGCGTCGAGCCTGTCTGCGAAGGGATCGAAACCCTTGATGAGCACGATGTCCTGCGCGAACTGGGCGTGTCCCTGATGCAGGGCTATCTGTTCGCAAAACCCATGATCGAGGGGCTGCCGCCCGTCTCATGGCCTGGGCAAGTCGACGCCATCGCCGCCAGCGCCTGATCGACCGAGGCGCCGGCTGATGAGTTGACGACGCCGCCTCCTGCGCTCCACGGGCAGCGCATCATTGATGCGGCGATCGGGATGGCGGCGGTCCAGGGTCTGCGCAAACTGACACTGCGTGATCTGGCCCAGACCGTCGGCAGGAGCACCATCGTCATCGTCAACCTGTTCGGCTCAAAACCCGGCTTGCTGCTGGCGATGGGCGAGGCGGCGCTGGAACGGGACACCGACTTTCACGTGCAGTTCTGTCAGAGCGTCGTCGGACTGGAGCCCGGCCGGGACATCTGGTCACCCTGATCCTGCTTTATCTGAGGCTGCGCGCCGGAGCCGATGCGGAGTTTGTCCGCGTGTGGGAGGACTGGTGCTGGACGCGGAGCCGGATCCGGCTCGTCGTGAACTGATCGGACGCTGGGAGGCGATGCGCGAGCAGGCGTGGCGTGATCATCTGGCGGCGAACGGCCTGCCCCTCGCGGTGCTGGAGCTGAAGAACGCCGCGGCCGAGAACGCCACCACGACCGACGCCTTCAACCAGTTCCAGACCTATCTGACGCAGGCGCCTGGGCTGTTCCGCACCAACGCCGTGCTGGTGGCCTCCGGCGGTCTGGGCGCGGATCGGCTCGCTGACCGCTGACTTCGAGCGGTTCGGTGCTCAAATGGGCGGAGGGAGAGCTCGAGAAAATCTTTTGAATCAGGGCAGAGAAGAACGACAAGTGATGTGTGTGGATGCATGCGGACGCGGCCGTGGCGGACAGAGAGGGATTCGAACCCTCGGTACGCTTTCACGTACACACGCTTTCCAAGCGTGCGCGATCGACCACTCCGCCACCTGTCCGTTCCACGCCGTGCGTGCGCCGCCGGACGGTCGATCCAGCGGAGGCGAGGCTGATAGAACAGGCGGAGCGTCTGGGCAAGCGTCCTCGGGCTTCCCATATGCGGCTGGACCCATTTAAGAGGCGATCCATGCTGTTTTCCAAATCCGCCGACCTGCCCACCGCCGAGACCGCCCTGCCGGGGCGGGATCAGCCGCTGACCACCGACGAGGTCCACTTCGTCTCGGGCCGCCCCCTCAAGGGGCCCCACCCCGAGGGGTTCCACAGCGCCGTGTTCGGCATGGGCTGTTTCTGGGGCGTGGAGCGGGTGTTCTGGCAGTTGCCGGGCGTCTGGGTGACCTCCGTGGGCTATGCGGGCGGGATCACGCCCAATCCGACCTATGAAGAGGTCTGCACCGGCCGCACGGGGCACACCGAGGCGGTGGAGGTGGTCTTCAACCCCGAAGAGATCACCTATGATGACCTGCTCAAGACGTTCTGGGAGAACCACGACCCGACCCAGGGCATGCGTCAGGGCGGCGACACGGGCACCCAGTACCGCTCGGCCATCTACTACGCCGACGAGGCCCAGAAGGCGGCGGCCGAGGCCTCGAAGAGCGCCTATGAGGCGGCGCTGAAGCGGGTGGGCATGGGCCCCATCACCACCGAGATCGGCCCGCGGCCCACGTACTATTTCGCCGAGGGCTATCACCAGGGCTATCTGGCCAAGAACCCCGCCGGCTACTGCGGCATCGGCGGCACGGGCGTGGCCTGTCCCGTCGGCATCGGCGTGGACGCCTGATCATGGACCGGGCGGGGGTGAAACGGTTCTGCCTGTCCCTGCCCGCCGCTACGCTGGATCACCCGTTCGGCGAGGATCACGACGCCTACCGGGTGGGCGGCAAGATGTTCGCAATCCTGGGCGGGGACGGCGGACTGTCCTTCAAGGCGTCCGACATCGCCTTTGAGGTGCTGACCGAAACCGGCCGCGCCATCCCCGCGCCCTATCTGGCCCGCGCCCGCTGGGTGCATTTGACGACCCCCGCCGACTGGCCCGAGGACGAGCTGGCCGATCACCTGATCAAAGCCCACGCCCTGATCGCCGCGAAGCTGACGAACAAGGCGCGCAAGGACCTCGGCCTCGCATGAGGGTGCTGGTTCTCGGCGCCACGGGGCTGATCGGGGCGCACATCGCCGCCCGGCTGCAAGAGCAGGGGCATCAGGTGATCGCGGGGGGACGGGATCGACGCCTTCTGGAGCGGCGCTTTTCCGATCGCTGGGTTCATGCGGATCTGGCCCAGGCCGATGAGGCGCACTGGACCGCCCTGCTGCGGGACGTGAATGCGGTGGTGAATTGCGCCGGCGCGCTGCAGGACAGCCTGCGCGATGACCTCGCCGCGGTTCACGACGCCGGCGTTCGCGCGCTCTTGAAGGGATGCGCCGCGGCCGGGGTGAAACGCTATGTGCACATCTCCGCCGCCGGGCTGGCCGAAGACCGCACCACCGCCTTCAACCGCACCAAGCTGGCCGGCGAAGCGGCGGTCCGGGCCAGCGGACTGAACTGGATCATTCTTCGTCCGGGGCTGGTGCTGGCGCCGACAGCCTATGGCGGCAGCGCCCTGCTAAGGGCCCTGGCGGCCTTTCCTCTCGCGATCCCCGCCGCATGGCCGGACCGGGTCGTTCAGGTCATCGGCATGAACGATCTGGGCCGGGCGGTGGAGGCGGCGCTCCGGCCGGACGCACCCCGCAGCCTCATTGTGGATGTGTTGCACGAAGAGCGCCTGCCTCTGGGCGACCTGCTCAGGCGACTGCGCCGCTGGCTGGGGCATGCGCCCGCCCCGGTGCTGACCCTACCGGGCGCGCTGGCTAGACTGTCGGGCCAGATCGCCGATGCACTGGGCTGGCTGGGCTGGCGCAGTCCCATGCGGACGGCGTCGCTGGAACAGCTTCGCATGGGGGTGACGGGGGATGGGACAGCAGCCGAGCGCCATCTCGGCGTCGTGCCCGGCTCGCTGGACGCGATCCTGAACGCGGGTCCGGCCGGTGTTCAGGAGCGATGGTTCGCAAACCTCTATCTCATGAAGCCCGCCCTCATCGGGATGCTCGCCGCGTTCTGGTTCGTCTCCGGCGTCATCGGCCTTGTAGCGCGCGACAGTGCGGGAGCCGTTCTGATCGCGGCGGGCCTTTCCCACGACTTCAGCCGGGCGGCTGTGGTCGGTGGCTCACTTGTGGACCTTGCGCTGGGCGCGGCGGTGCTCTTCCGTCCGTGGACCCGTCTGGCCTTGTTGGGAATGATCGCCGTGACCGCCGTCTATCTGGCGGGGGCGACCCTGTTTCGACCCGACCTCTGGCTTGACCCGCTCGGGTCTCTGTTGAAGACGCTCCCGGCGGCGGTGCTGGCGCTCGTCGCACTGGCCATTCTGGACGAACGATAGGACCGAACGGGTGGAGTTCTACTTCCTGCTCAAGATCGCCCATGTGATCGGCGCGGCCGTGCTGCTCGGCACGGGGGCCGGCATCGCCTTCTTCATGCTGATGGCCCACCGCACGCGCGATGCGTCCCTGATCGCCCACACCGCCGGCATCGTGGTCATCGCCGACTGGCTGTTCACCGCCTCCGCCGTTGTGATCCAGCCGGTCACCGGCGCCGCCCTGGCGCATCTGACCGGTCAGCCACTGTTCAGCGGCTGGCTGGGCCTCAGCCTTGTGCTCTACATGGTGACGGGGGCGTTCTGGCTGCCTGTGGTGTGGATACAGGCGCGCATGCGCGACCTCGCCGTACAGGCCGCGCGGTCAGGCGAACCGCTGCCGGCCGCCTATGACCGGCTGTTCCGCATCTGGTTCGTGTGTGGCTTCCCCGCCTTTGGCGCGGTGCTGGCCATCATCGTCCTGATGGTGGTCAAGCCGACGCTTTGAGGCTCACTCCGCCGCCTGCTCCGCGATCCAGGCGTCCATGCGCTGGTCCAGCAGGTCCAGCGGCAGGGGGCCGTCCACAAGCAGGGCGTCGTGGAAGGCGCGGACGTCGAAGTCCTCGCCGAGGGCGGCCTCGGCGCGGGCGCGGATATCGCGCAGGCGGATCTCGCCGATCTTGTAGGCCAGGGCCTGGCCGGGCCAGCCGATGTAGCGCTGCAGCTCGGTCTCGATGTTGTGCGTGGCCAGGGCCGAATTTTCGGCGAAACAGGCGCGCGCCTGCTCGATCTCCCAGCCCAGCCAGTGAATGCCGGTGTCCGCCACCAGACGGCAGGCCCGCCACATCTCGTAGGACAGGCGCCCGAACCGCTCATAAGGGGTGCGGTAGAATCCCATCTCCTCGCCCAGATACTCGGCGTACAGGCCCCAGCCCTCTGTGAAGGCGGTCACATTGGCCCCGCGCCGGAAATAGGGTCCGGCTTCGGCCTCCTGCTGCAGGGCGATCTGCAGGTGGTGGCCCGGCACCGCCTCATGCAGGGTCAGGGCGGGCAGTTCGTACAGCGGCCGCTGGTCCAGCCGCCCGGTGTTGACGATGTAGCCGCCGGGCAAGCCGGCCTCCATGGAGCCGGCGAAATAGCGGCCGGTGGTGTAGTTGGCCTCGATCTCCTCGGGCACCGGCCGCACGTCATAGGGCAGGCGCGGCAGGGTTCCGAACAGGGCGGGCAGGCCGCCGTCGGCCCGCTTGGCCATCTCGGACGCCTCCTTGAGCAGGTCCTCGCGGCTGGTGGCGTAGAATTGGGGGTCGGTGCGCAGGAAGGTCAGGAAGGCGGCGAAATCGCCCTCCCAGCCTGACGCGGCCATCTCCTCGTCCATGCGGGCGCGGATGCGCGCGACTTCGGACTGACCCAGGGCGTGGATCTCGTCCGGCGTCATGTCGGTGGTGGTGTAGCTGCGCGCCAGGAACGCATAGTAGTCGCGTCCGCCCGCCCGGTGCGCCAGGCCCAAGGTCTCCGGGGCGGCGGGCAGGTAGTCCTCGCGCAGGAACGCGGCCCAGGCGGTCCGGCGCGGCGCGATCTCGCTGGCTATGATCTCCCGGGCCCGGGCGCGCCATCCCTCCTGCACCTCGCCCGGAATGGAGGCGGGCAGGTTGGCCAGGGGCCGCAGCAGGGGGTCGGTTTCAGCTGTGAAGGCGGCGTCGGTCTCGGCCAGCATCAGGGCGTTCTCGACCACCGAGCGGGTCTGGACCAGCCCAGTCTCCAGTCCCCGCCGCGCGTCGGCCTGCGCCTCGTCATAGAAGGCGCCCAGACCCTCCATGCGCGACAGCCAGGCCTCGCCCTCGGCGCGGTTCGTGATGCGGGTGGCGCCGGACAGATAGCCGATCCACTGCCCGGGGCCGCCCTCCGAATCGAAGGCCAGCCGGCCGCCGTCGAAGTCCACGCGCTCCACGCCCATGTCGATGATCCACGAGATAAAGGCGTGGTTCAGCCGGTCGTCCTCGTTCAGCGTCGCCGGATCGATGGCGCCCAGCCGGGCGGCGAACCCGCGCAAGGTCTCGACCCGAGCGACTTCCGCCTCGCGCGAGGTGTCCGGCAGTTGCGCCAGAGCCTCCGTGTCCCCCTCCCGTCCGGCGCCGATGGGGTCATTGGCCCGGTCAAAGGCTTCATAATCCGCGAGGATGGCCGCCAGCGCCGGGTTCTGCGCCTGGGCCTCGGCGGGCGCCGGCTGAGCCTGCGCGGGCTGCGACAGGGGCGCGGCGACGGCGAGGGCCAGAACGGCGGCGCCCGTCAGGGCGATGGATCGGGTCATGGAACGAAGCCCCTTCAAATCAACAGCGGCGTGCATGGGGCCCGGCGGGAACGGTCACGTCAATGCCTCGTTGATTTGCGGACCGCGGTTCGGTCAAGTCCGCTTGACCCGGCGGGCGACGCAGGCTCGATTACGGTGGGGGATGCAAGGGGAGGGCGGCTTTTGAGCCGACGATTGCTGACGCGGCTGATCATCATTCTGATCGGCGCGTTTCTGGTGGCTTATCTGGCTTCGCCGGTTTTTGCGGTGCGCTCGCTGATCAATGCCGCGCGCACGGGCGATGAGGCGCGGCTGGAACGGCTCGTGGACTTCCCCGCCGTGCGTGACGACCTGAAGGCGCAACTGAACGCCCAGCTTGTGCGCCGCCTGCGCGAGGACCCGGACATGCGGGACAATCCCCTTTCGGGACTGGGGCTGGTGCTCGCGCCGTCGCTGATTTCCGGCGTGGTGGATGCTTTCGTCACGCCGCAGGCCATCGCCGCCATGGTCCAGACCGCCGAGGCCCCCGACATCATCGGCGACCGGGGCGAGGTGGCGCTGGAGCCGCCCGAGGGGCGCGATAAGGACATCCGCATCGGCTACGGCTATCGCGGCCTGAACCGCTTCGCCGGCACCCTCACCGACCGCGACCGCCCCCATCAGCGCATCGACCTGATCATGGAACGCCGGGGCGTGTTCAGCTGGAAACTGGCCCAGGTGCGGCTGCCGAGGGACTAGCCCTTCAGCGCCGCCCGCACCGCGTCCAGTCCGGCGTCGGCCTTGTCGCCGTCCGGGGCGCCGCCCTGGGCGAAGTCGGGTTTGCCGCCCGCGCCCTGGCCGCCCATGGCCAGCACCGCCGCGCGGGCCAGGTCGGCCGCGTTCACACGGCCGGCCATGTCGGCGGTCGTCGCCACCGTGACCGCCGCCTTGCCGTCGACCACGCCGATCAGGGCTACGATGCCCGACCCCACCTGCTTGCGGAAGTCCTCGGCCACGCCGCGCAGGCCCTTGCCGTCCACGCCGTCCAGCACCCGCGCGATCAGTTTGATCCCGCCGATCTCCTCCGGCGCGGCGTCAGCGCCGCCGCCGCCGCCCAGCGCCACCTGCTTCTTCAGCTCGGCCACTTGCTTCTCCAGCGCCTTGACCGAGGCCGCCATGGCCTCGACCCGGGCGGGCACGTCGGCGGGCTGCATCTTGAAGTCGCGGGCGAGGCCACGTGCCACCTTCGCCTGGCCTTCCAGATACTGGCGGGCGGCCTCGCCGGTCAGAACCTCGATGCGGCGCACGCCCGCCGCGATGCCGCCCTCGGACACGATCTTGAACAGGCCGATGTCGCCGGTGCGCGCCACGTGGGTGCCGCCGCACAGCTCCATGGAATAGGCCGCATTGTCGCTGACCAGCGAGCGGCCCAGGGTCAGCACCCGCACTTCGTCGCCGTACTTCTCGCCGAACAGGGCGATGGCGCCTGCCTCGATGGCGGCGTCCGGGGTCATCAGGCGCATCTCGGCTGGCGCGTTCTGGCGGATCACCGCATTGACCTCGGCCTCGATGGCCTCGATCTCGGCCTCGGTCAGCGGGGCGCCGTGGCTGAAGTCGAAGCGGGCCCGCTCGGCGTCCACCAACTGGCCCTTCTGGGCCACATGGGCGCCCAGCACGTTCTTCAGGGCCGAGTGCAGCAGGTGGGCGGCCGAGTGGTTGGCCCGGGTGGTGCGGCGCTTGTCGGCGTCCACCATCAGGGCGCAGCGCTGGCCGATGGCCAGACCGCCGGACACGATCTCCACGTCATGCACGTGCAGGTCGCCGGCCTGTTTCTTCACGTCGGTGACCCGAGCCTCGCCGCCGGGCCATTCTATGGTCCCGTGGTCGCCCGCCTGACCGCCGCTCTCGCCGTAGAAGGCCGTGCGGTCGAACAGCACCTGCACCGTCTCGCCCGGCCCGGCCGCGTCCACCGCCTGGCCGTCCTTGAGGATGGCCAGAACCTCGCCGGACTCCTCGACGCCTTCATAGCCGGTGAAGACCGTGGGCCCCATGCGGTCGCGGATGGCCAGCCATTCGCCCGCCGTGGCCGTCTGGCCCGATCCGGTCCAGTGCTCGCGGCTGCGCGCGCGCTGCTCGGCCATGGCCGTCTCGAACGCCGCCACATTGACTGACAGGCCACGCCGGCGCGCCTCGTCCTGGGTCAGGTCCAGCGGGAAGCCGTAGGTGTCGTACAGGGTGAAGGCGGTCTCGCCTTCCAGCATGTCGCCTTCCTTGAGGTTGGCGGTGGCGTCCTCGAACAGGGCCATCCCCCGGCCCAGGGTGGTGCGGAACCGTTCCTCTTCCTGACGGAGGGTTTCTGTGATGGTGGCCTGGGCGCGGCCCAGTTCCGGATAGGCGTCGCCCATGCCCGCCACGAGGGCGGGCACCAGCCGGTGCATCAGCGGATCGGCGGCGCCCAGCAGGTGGGCGTGGCGCATGGCCCGGCGCATGATCCGGCGCAGCACATAGCCGCGCCCTTCGTTGGACGGCGTCACCCCGTCGGCGATCAGGAAGCAGGAGCTGCGCAGGTGGTCGGCGATCACCCGGTGGCTCGGCGCCTGGTCGCCTTCGGCCTTTGTCTTCGTCTCGGCCTCGGATGCGGCGATCAGGCTCTGGAACAGGTCGGTTTCATAGTTGGAGTGGACGCCCTGCAGCACCGCCGCCACGCGCTCCAGCCCCATGCCGGTGTCGATGGAGGGCTTGGGCAGGTTCGTGCGGGTCCCGTCCGCCGCCTGCTCGTACTGCATGAACACCAGGTTCCAGATCTCGACCCAGCGGTCGCCGTCCTCTTCCGGCGAACCGGGAGGGCCGCCCCAGATGTGGTCGCCGTGGTCATAGAAGATTTCGGTGCACGGCCCGCACGGCCCGGTGTCGCCCATGGACCAGAAATTATCGCTGCCTGCGATGCGGCCGATGCGGCTTTCCGGTAGGCCGGCGATCTTCTTCCACAGCTCCACCGCCTCGTCATCGTCCACATAGACCGTGGTCATCAGACGGTCTTTCGGAATGCCGAATTCCTTCGTGATCAGGTTCCAGGCGAACTCGATGGCCTCGGCCTTGAAGTAGTCGCCGAAGGAGAAATTCCCCATCATCTCGAAGAAGGTGTGGTGCCGCGCCGTGTAGCCGACGTTGTCCAGATCGTTGTGCTTGCCGCCGGCGCGCACGCATTTCTGGGCGCTGACCGCGCGGTTGTAGGGGCGCTTCTCCTGGCCGGTGAAGACGTTCTTGAACGGCACCATGCCCGCGTTGACGAACAGCAGGGTCGGATCGTTCTGCGGCACCAGCGGGGCCGACTGCACCTTCTCGTGGCCCGAGGCCGCGAAGGAGTCGAGGAAGGTCGATCGGATCTGGTTCAGGGTCGCCATGTCAGTTCGCAAACGCGTTCAGGGAAGGGGAGACAGGCGTCATATAGGGCTTTCGCCGCGAACGCATCACCCCGCCGTGATCGAAAGCGCGCGGCGGCGGCGGTTTGCCAGCCTCATGGCGGGCGTCATCAAACTGTGGAAAACCCATCCGATTGATTCAGTTTTGTGAATCGGAGCCGTCCACAGTCTTTCACAGACTTATGCACCGGACGGCGGCCCCTCATGCACAGCAAGAGGAATTCGGGCGCTTGCCCAATAGACGATTTCGCGGGAACGTCAACGGGCCGAGGGACACGGCGGCGCGGAAATCCCGGGAGACCGGGAACTTCAAGCGGGTCGGTCCGGCTCTCTGATCCAGGCTTTCAGGCGTCTTCGGACGGCTCGATCGACCGGACAGGGCCAAGGCTCCCGAACCAGACGCCCTCGGGCGGAGGTTCACGGAGAACCGGGCCGGGATCGATGGACGACGACAGGGGAGACCCTGACGGAACGCCGGAGACCAGGAGCCGCCAGGAGGCCGCGTTTCTTCTTCGGGTTCGCCCGCCGGGGAAACGGCCAGGTTCCTGACCCTAAGGTCAAGTCCCAACCCGGACTTGGCGAGGGGACGAGAGCAACGGTTCGACCGGGCTGTCGTCCCCTCGCTCAATTCGGGCTCCCTCTCCGGCATCACCTTCCCGACCCGCTGCTCATGCGGCCGGGGATGACGCATGAATATGTACCCCGCTAATTCGTGATCAGGACGGCGCTTTGCCCATACTGTGGGGGCAACGCAGGCTTGGGAGGTTCGTATCGTGAAATGGCTGATTACTCTAGCGGCGGCGTTCTCGCTTGGGGCCTGCGCGCCCGAAGCCCAGGATCAAACCGAACCATCCGACCCGGACGCCCCCTCCCACGACGTCACCTACAAAGGCCGACTTTTTCAGCTGGATGGCGAGCACACGCAGCGCTCAATGATTCAGATCACACTTTCCAGCGTCGGGGGGACCGCGCGACGCTACTGGATCGAATCGACTTGTGCGGATGTTGGATACTTCGATCCCGACAGGGGCGGATACTACAGTGGATTTGCTCCGGATCCGAGATATCCGGACTCCACCTACAGATCGGCCACGCACGATGAGTTCTGCGATCTGGACGACCCGGCGCGGCAGCGTGTTCTGCGCGAGTACATGTTTGAGGGCGTCAGCATTGTGGTGGACGAGGAGAGCGGCCGCGCCACGCTGGAGACGCCATCGGGGAGAACCGCTCAGTTCGTCCGGGTCGCAGAAGGGTTGATCATGTGATGACGAAGTCTCGCGAAACGCGTCACGTCCGCGCGAAATAGCCCTCGATCACCCGCTCATAGACCCGGGTCAGGTCGATGATCTCCTGCACCGGCACGCGCTCGTCGATCTGGTGGATGGTCTGGCCCACCAGTCCCAGCTCCAGCACCGGCGCCATGCGGGTGATGAAGCGGGCGTCCGAGGTCCCGCCGCTGGTGGAGGGCTCGGGGCGGCGGCCGGTCACCGCTTCCACGGCGTCCTGAACCGCCGCCACGAACGGCCCCTGTTCGGTCAGAAAGGCGTCGCCCGAGTGCAGGAACTCCACCCCCACGCCGCAGCCGCTCGATCCTTGCGCCGCCTCGACCCGCTCGCGGATCCAGGCCATCAGGCTCTCGCCCGTGTGGGCCGGGTTGAAGCGGATATTGAGCCGCCCCGTGGCCGTGTGCGGGATCACGTTCATGGCCGGATTGGCGATGTCGATGGTGGTGATCTCGAGGTTCGACGGCGGGAACGACGGATAGCCCTCGTCCAGCACATGGCCGTCCAGTTCGGCCAGCAGGCGCGCCAGCACCGGGGCCGGATTGGCCGCCCGCTCCGGATAGGCCACGTGGCCCTGACGCCCCTTCACGGTGATCCAGGCGTTCAGCGAGCCGCGCCGCCCGATCTTGATGGTGTCGCCCAGTTCGCGGGCGGAAGACGGCTCGCCCACCACGCAGGCGTCGATGACCTCGCCCTCGTCCATCAGGGCCTGCACCACGACCTTGGTCCCGTGGATGGCGCGGCCTTCCTCGTCGCCGGTGATCAGCAGGGACAGCGAGCCTTGCGGTTGCCCCTTCGCCAGCACCCCGTCCACCGCCGCGATCCAGGCGGCGATACAGCCCTTCATGTCGGCGGCGCCGCGTCCGTACAGCACGCCGTCCTCGATGGCCGCCTCGAAGGGCGGATGGCGCCACGCCTCCAGCGGCCCGGTGGCCACCACATCCGTATGGCCGGCGAAGCACAGGTTCGGCCCCTCGGTTCCGCGCCGGGCGTACAGGTTCTCGATGCCCTCGAACGGCATGCGGCGGCAGGTGAAGCCCAGCCTCTCCAGCTGGGCCTGCACCAGATCCATGGCCCCCTCGTCGGCGGGGGTGATGGACGGAATGCGGATCAGGTCTTGCGTCAGGCGCACGGGATCGACAGATGCGGTCATGGCCCAGCTTTAGGACGGGCCGCCGCCCGGGAGAAGTCCGTCATGCCCAGGATTGATCTGGAAACCGCCCCCGCCGGACACGGGACCACCTATCCGGACGAGCACGCCGGCCCATGCCTGGGCCGTCGGCGCTGGCGGCTGGGCGACGCGGCGGGCCTGAGCCAGTTCGGCGTCAACCTGCTGCATCTGTCGCCCGGCGACTGGTCCAGCCAGCGCCACTGGCATGAGGGCGAGGACGAGTTCGTCTGGATCATGCAGGGCCAGGTGGTGCTGGTCGAGGAAGATGGCGAGACGGTTCTCAACGCCGGTGACTGCGCGGGCTTCAAGGCGGGCGTGCCCAACGGCCACAAGATCGAGAACCGTTCCGAAGCCCTCGCGGTACTGCTGGAGGTGGGAACCCGCACCCCGGGCGGCGACGGCTGCGACTATCCCGACATCGACATGGTCCTGCCGAAAGGCGCCGACCGCTATTTCCACCGCGACGGCACGCCCTATCCGAAGTACCCACGGCGGTCGTGAGCGTCGCAACCCCCGAAAATCCGAATCCGTCCGCCCGCGAGCCGGACATTCCTGGCGGCGGGCATGACAGCCCGTGGGGCATCCGCGACTTCCGCTATCTGTGGATCGGGCGGGTGCTGGCCGTGCTGGCCATCCAGACCCAGTCCTCCGCGCTGTTGTGGCAGGTCTATGAGATCGCCCGGCGCGACCACCCGATCGAACAGGCCAGCCTTTACCTGGGGCTGGTGGGGCTGGTGCAGTTTCTGCCGCTGCTGGCCTTCACCCTGCCCGCCGGCGAGATGGCCGATCGCCGCGACCGCAAGCTGACGGTCATCATCTCGGTGATCATCGAGGGCCTTTGCGCCGTGGGCTTTCTGGCCATGGCCATCCACGGATCGCCGCCCCTGTGGGGCCTGCTGGCCGTGGCGGCGCTGTTTGGGGCCTGCCGGGCCTTCCTGGCCCCCGCATCCCAGGCCTTCCTGCCCATGGTCGTGGGCCGCCGCGCCCTGCCGCCCGCCATCGCGGCCCAGTCCATCGCCTTCCAGACCGGCGCCATCGCCGGCCCGGCGCTGGGCGGGGTGATCGTCGGCATCTCCGTGCCGCTGGCCTATGCAGTCGCCCTGTCCATGTTCATCGCCGCCGCCGCCGCCATCGCCATGATCCGCACCAGCGGCAAGCCCGAGGTTATCCCGGGCGGCCCGTCCCGCTTCGCCGCCGTGCAGGAGGGGCTGGCCTATGTCTGGAAGACCAAGATGGTGCTGGGCGCCATATCGCTGGATCTGATCGTGGTGCTGCTGGCGGGCGTGGCCCTGCTGACGCCCATCTTCGCCCGCGATATCCTGCATGTGGGACCTGAAGGCTTCGGCATGCTGCGCGCCTCGTTCGGCGTGGGCGCCCTGACCGTCGCGGTGTGGCTGTCGCGCTTCCCCATCAGACGGCGCGGGGGATGGTGGATGTTCGGGGCGGTGGCGGTGTTCGGCCTGTGCACCCTGACCTTCGGCCTGTCCCAGTGGTTCTGGCTGTCGGTGATGGTGCTGTTCCTCGGCGGCGCGGCGGACATGATCAGCGTCAACATCCGCCAGACCCTGATCCAGCTGGCCACGCCCGATCACATGCGCGGCCGGGTCAGCTCGGTGTCCATGCTGTTCATCGGCGCCTCCAACGAGTTGGGCGAGGCCTATTCGGGCGTGGCGGTGCGCTTCCTGGGGCCGGTGGGCGCGGCGGTGTTCGGCGGCTTCGGCGCCCTGGCGTCGACAGGCATCTGGGCCAAACTGTTCCCCGACCTGCGAAAGGCCGACAAGCTCACCTAGAGCTTCAGGACCGGCCGATGGAGCTGTATCTGAACCCGCGTGCGCGCATGTCGTCCGGTCGGTACACGTTGCGCAGATCCACCATCACCGGTGCGGTCATGAGCAGCTTGACCCGATCCAGATCCAGCGCCCGGAACTGGTCCCATTCAGTCAGGATCACCGCCACGTCCGCGCCCTCGACCGCCGAATAGGGCCCGTCCACGAAGGTCACGTCCCCGTCCAGCGCCTTTGCTGCTTCTTCCATGCCTTCCGGATCAAAGGCGCGCACGGTGGCTCCCATGGCCAGCAGGGCCGGGACCACGTCCAGCGAGGGTGCGTCGCGCATATCGTCCGTATTCGGTTTGAAGGTCAGCCCCAGGATGGCGACCGTCTTGCCCTTCAGGTCGCCTGCCGCAGCCGAAACTCTTCCGGCCATGGCCTTCTTGCGCGCATCGTTGACCTCGACCGTGGTCTTCACCAGTCGTACGGGGGAGCCCGCGTCATCTGCGGTCCGCACCAGCGCCAGTGTGTCCTTGGGAAAGCAGCTGCCCCCGTAGCCGGGCCCTGCGTTCAGGAATTTCGACCCGATACGCTTGTCCAGCCCGATGCCCCGCGCCACCTGCTGAACGTCTGCGCCCAGCGTCTCGCACAGGTCGGCCATCTCGTTGATGAAGGTGATCTTCATGGCCAGAAAGGCGTTGGCCGCATATTTGATCAGCTCCGACGTCCGCCGCCCCGTGAAGAGGATCGGCGTCTCGTTCAGCTTCAGCGGCCGGTACAGCTCGCGCATCACCTCACGCGCGCGCTCGTGTTCGGTTCCGACAACCACACGATCAGGCCGCTTGAAGTCCTCAATGGCCGCGCCTTCACGCAGGAACTCGGGGTTCGAGACCACGGCGAAATCGGCGTCCGGTCGCCGCTCGCGGATGATGCGTTCGATCTCGTCGCCCGTGCCCACCGGAACCGTGGATTTGGTCACCACCACGGTGAAGCCCTGCATCAGGTCCGCGATCTCGGCGGCGGCGGCGTGGACGTAGGACAGGTCCGCATGGCCGTCCCCACGACGGGATGGCGTGCCCACGGCGATGAACACCGCGTCGGCCTGTGCGATCGCCTCGGACGGGTCGATGGCGAAGCTCAGCCGGCCGTCGCGCACATTGTTGGCCACCAGGGCGTCCAGGCCTGGCTCATAGATCGGGATGCCGCCGTCTTTCAGACGGGCGATCTTGGTCGCGTCCTTGTCGATGCACACCACGCTGTGGCCGAAGTCGGCGAAGCAGGCGCCCGAGACGAGGCCCACATAGCCGGTTCCGATCATCGCCACGCGCATGGGGCCTGTCCTTGTGCGGAAAATCCTTCGGGCGGCATAGCCGGGCCGCGCGGCCTGCGCCACCCCGCAAGTGACCGCGTCATGCAACGATCATGGTTCGTTAACCCTGCTCGCTGAGGGCCGGGAAACCCGGTCGTGCGAGGTTCGGCGCATGAGAAACCTCTCCGCCGCCAGTGATCCGATGAGCGCGCCGCGCCGGATCCGCCTTCTGGGCGGCGAGATGGACGTTATGACGACGGACCAGTTGCTGGACTTCATGGCCGCCTGCATTGCAGCCCGCCGCCCGGCCCTTGTGGCCAATCACAATCTGCACAGCCTGCATCTTTGGCGACGCACGCCTGAAATGGCCGCCCTGTACGCCCGCGCCGACCGTATCGAGATTGATTCCACACCCCTGATCGTATGGGGCCGGCTGATGGGGCAGAACGTGGGGCGGGCTCACCGTCTGACCTATCTGGACTGGCGCGAGGCGTTCTGGGCGCGCGCGGCCGCCGAGGGCTGGCGCGTGTTCCACCTGGGCTGCGCCCCCGGCGTGGGGGAAAAGGCCGTGGCCGCGATCACAAAACGCCATCCCGGGCTGAAGCTGTCCACCCTGAACGGCTTCTTCGACGTGGCGGGCGCCGGGAATGACGCGGTTCTGGCGGCTATCCGCAGCCATCAGCCCGATATCCTGCTCGTAGGCATGGGCATGCCGCGTCAGGAGATCTGGATCGAGAGAAACCGCGACCGCCTGCCGCCATGCGTGATCCTGCCGATCGGCGGCGCCCTGGCCTATGAAGCGGGGGCTGTGGCCACGCCGCCCCGATGGACCGGGCGGGTGGGCGTGGAATGGCTCTGGCGTTTCGCCACGGAGCCGAAGCGCCTGTTCCATCGCTATTTCGTCGAACCCTGGGCGCTTGCGCCTCAGGCGGCGGGCGATCTCCGACGCCGGTTGTTCGGCCCGGCCTGATTTTCACCTCGCGTCGCACAGGAAAACGCCCGCCTGGCGTGAGCCGGGCGGGCGTTTGAAGTCTTTGGCCGAAGGCCGTCGACATCTTCGGGAACCGTTCCCCTCCCGGCCGGAGCCGGGAGGGGCTGGT
>NZ_JBKBIB010000009.1:0-171403 GCF_046299535.1 Brevundimonas sp.
GACGTGCGCGCGGCGGCGGAGCTCGCGGCCCAGGCTCGCCCGCTCGCACAGTCGCGCGGCCTCCACAGCTTTCATCTGTTCGCGACCGCGATCGAGGCCGAAGCGCGCGCCGAGATCTCCGAGCACGCGCAGGCGTCCCTCCTCGCGCAGACCGCGATCGGCCACCCGGACCCGCTCACACGGCCAGGCGCGCTGGACAGCCTCGAGGATGGCGGCGCCCGCGAGGACCAGATCGGCCCGCTGCGCGCCAATGCAGGCTTCCGCGGCGCGGCCCTGGGGGCCGAGCGCCTTGAGCCGATCCGCCGCGCGGGTGCATTCCTCGCGGGTCATCCAAAGACCGTCGACGAGGCTGCGGTCATAGCGGGCCAGCCCCAGATGGACTCCAGCCAGGCTTGTGATGGCGCCCGAGGTGCCGATCAGATGCGCTTCGCCCGAGTCGAACAGGGCGCGCAGAGAAGATGCGCCCTCATGGGCAGCAAGGCGCGCGTGCATATCCTCGACCATGTCATCGTACCACCGGGCCGTGGGCGGGTCGGGCTCGGGATGCCGTTCGGCCAGGGTGACGACCCCCAGCGGCGCGGACATCCAGCTGACCGTCTCAAACCGGCCCTCGCCGTTCTCACCGACGCGTTGCAACCATGAGACCTCGGTGGATCCGCCCCCCACATCCACGACCACCACGGCTCTCGCCCGGGGATCAAACAGGTTCAGGCAGCCCTGCACCGACAGACGCGCCTCCTCCTCGGGGGGAATGATGCGCAGGTCCAGGCCTGTGCCGTCTCCGACGCGCCTGAGGAAGCTCGCGCCATTGTCGGCCGAGCGACAGGCCTGGGTGGCGACCGCCCGTACTCGCCGGGTGTCGACTCCGCGCCGGGTGATCCGCTCGGCGCAGACGGCAAGAGCCTCGTAGGCCCGGTCCATGGCGTCGGAAGCGAGGTTGCCGGTGCGCGAGAGCCCTTCGCCCAACCGGACAATGCGGGAAAAGGAATCCACCACACGGAAGCCGTCGCGCGACGGGCGCGCGATCAGCAGCCTGCAATTGTTGGTCCCCAGATCCAGCGCGGCGTACAGCGGCGCCTCGCGACCCGAAGGGGACCGGGCGCCGCGCTCAGCGCGCGCGCCATCCGCCTCTGGCATGGCCAACCTTTCATGGGCGCGCATGGGCGGCCCGTTCGCCGCAAGGTTAGGCGCATCCGGGCGGGCTCGCCAAGCGCTTCCTGTCACAAAGATGAACGAGGCGGCGGGCATCCCGCTCATTGGCCGCGGCGTACCCTGGGGGGATGATCATTCAGCGCACAGCCCGTTTCGGCCTCGGCCAGATCGTTCGTCACCGTGACCAGCCCCTGGAAGGCATGGTTGTGGACGTGGACGCCGTATGCGCCGTGTCCTTTGACGATCCACGAGCGGACCAGCCCTTCTATCAGGTGTTCGCCTATGGCGAGGAGGGCGGGTTCATCGCCTATGTGCCCGAAGACGCGCTGATGGCCGAGCGCGACGGAAAGCTGCCGAGCGCCGCCGAACAGGCCCAGTGGTTCACAACGGATCGCCAGGGCCGCTACGCGCCGCGTTCGCAACCGATCCACTGAGCCACGTATTCCTTCATGACCCGGGACGGACTAGATTCGTCCCGCTGAACCGGAATCCCCTTCCGGCGTCCGGTTCAGATTGATGCATGAGCCTGATGAACGGCGTCGGCGGGACCGCGAAGCGATCTGGCGCCAGCCGGTCAGGCTCCATGAGGAGGCTGCATGTCTGATTTCACGCACGTCCATGAAACCCCGCCCGAGGGCGCGGCCGAGGACTGGACCATTCCCCAGGCCTGGGAGGACTACACAGACGTCGAGCATCAGACCTGGGTGACGCTGTACGAGCGCCAGATGAAGATCCTGCCCGGGCGGGCGGCGGACGTTTTCCTGAAGGGGCTGGACGCTCTGGATCTTCACGGGTCGGGCATCCCCGACTTCCGCGAGATGAACGCCACTCTCGAAGGCCTGACCGGCTGGACCGTGGTGTGCGTGCCGGGGCTGGTGCCGGACGAGGTGTTCTTCGACCACCTGGCCAACCGCCGCTTTCCGTCCGGCCAGTTCATCCGCAAGCCCGACCAGCTGGACTACCTGCAGGAGCCGGACATCTTTCACGATGTATTCGGCCACGTGCCGATGCTGACGGACCCGACCTTCGCCGACTATATGGAAGCCTACGGCAAGGGCGGGCAGCGGGCGGCCAGGCTGGGGATGCTGCCCAATCTGGCGCGGCTGTACTGGTACACGGTGGAATTCGGCCTGATGGAGACACCGGAGGGCCTGCGCATCTACGGCGCCGGCATCGTGTCCTCGTCCACGGAGAGCCAGTTCAGCCTTGAGGACCCGTCGCCCAATCGACTGGGCTTCGATCTGGAGCGGGTGATGCGGACGCTGTACCGCATTGACGACTTCCAGCAGGTCTATTTCGTCATTCCATCCATTGAAGAGTTGCGCGGGGTCACCTTGCGCGATTTCGGCCCGGTCTATGATCGGCTGAAGGGCGCCCCGGACATCGCGATCGATGCTGTCCTGCCGACGGACAAGGTTCATACGCTGGGCACTCAGGCGTACGCGGCTTCGGGCGGCCGATTCGCCAGGGAGGGCTGAATGTCTCCCTCCCCGATCGGGGAGGGAGACTCGCCTTACGCTGCGCCCACGGCGGCCGAGGCGCGTTCCAGCAATGAGGCCGGGCTTTCGCCAGGCTCAAGTTCGGCCGAGCCGACCTCGAACTCCACCACGAAGGGCGGGCGTTCCGGTCCGGCGTCAAAGGCCGTGCAGCCGATGACCGCTGCGATGCGCTCGGCGGTGAGGCGGGCTGCGGCGCCGCGGGTGGCGGGCAGGGCCAGGGCGAAGACTTCGGGCGCGAGGCGCGCTGCGGTGTCCTCGGCGCGCACCAGACGCGAGACCATGGCGCCGATCTGGGGCATGGCGCGATCCAGCCAGCCGCCCTGGCGGGCCATGGCGACCTCGCGGCCATAGACCACCCGCAGAACGCAGACCGACAGGGGACGGCCGCGCTCCCGGGCCCCCTCGGCGACGCGCGCCAGGTGGGCGGCGAACAGGTCACGAGTGAACAGGCCGGTGTCGGCGTCCATCAGGCCGGAGCCGCGCGCGGCCTCCAGCGCCTTGCGGATGGATTTCTGGCGGCGGAAATCACGCGCCAGCGCAACGATCCGTGCGGCGGTTTCGTCTTCCGGGGTGTCGGGGGAGGCGACGTCCGCGAAGCCCCGGTTGTAGAGCTCCGACAGATTGAGGTCGGTGACATGGCGCAGATAAAGCACCAGCGGAATGTGGAACAGGCGTGTGTTGCGCTTCATGCCCGCGGCGATGGACAGGGCCGGGGCGTGGTCCTCGCCGCCCCACAGGACCGCCGCGTCGAAAGGGCTTTCATGCAGATAGTCGAAGGCCGTGTAGGGGGTGGGGGCCGCAACCGCTTCGGCGCCCCGGGCCGAAAGGGCGTTGGACAGGGCCAGAAAGCGGCGATCAGCCACTCCCGCCGCCAGCACACGCAGAGGCCTGGAAGACGGACCGGGCGTATCCAGGGTCACGCCCCGGGCCCTGAAGGTCGCCTGTCGCAAGGCGAACTCTTCCTCGGCCACCGCGCCACGAACCAGTTGTTCGAGCCGCAGAGCCAATTGGGCCGGGTGAGGCGGGCCTGTCATGACCAGATCGGCGCCGGGCGCATCACATCCCGGTTTCGACAGGGCCAGAACCGGCAGGATGCGGGGCAGGGCGCGGGCTTTCAGCAGGGCTGCGGCCTCCGCTCCCGCGTCGGCGATCAGCGCCGCCTCGAAAACCATGTCCTCCAGAGCCGCCGCGCCGCCGTCCAGGGTGCGGGCCGTGAGGGTGCGCCAGCCAAGGGCGTCCAGTCCGGCGCAGAGCGGCCCGGCCAGATCGTCGTCGGCCGCCACGACCAGTACGCGCGGATCGGGTCCCAAACTCAGAATCTCCGTCACGCGCACCGGATTCGGCCGCGTCCCCCTGACATTTGGCGGACCATAGCGAGCCGCTCCCGCCATGCAACGGGGGGGCGGGATTGGACATCGGGCCCCAAGACACTTATCCACCGCCGCGATCTGCGCGGAGCCTGATCGTTTCGGACGGAAGCGCGCAGCGGTTCCGACTGAAGCGTGACTCAGGCTCCCGCTCAATTCTGGGGCCTGAGTCACGGCATCGATGGAATCGCGAAGCGATTCCATCTCAACCGATCAGGTGCTAGACCCAGTTAACCGTGACGCGGGGGAGTACGCTTGAACCAATCGGTGGACTTCACCTCGCTGGCCTTCTGGGGGCGGCTGGCGGGCCGCGCCTTCAAGCGTAGCTGGGGACGGGACGTCATGCTCTATACGGGCGGCGTTTCGTTCTTCGCGCTACTGGCCGTGTTTCCGGCCATCGCCATCCTGATCGGCTTTTACAAGATCATCCTGTCCAGCGGACAGGCGACCGAACAGGCCGCAGCCCTGGCCGAAATGTTGCCCGCCGCAGCCAGGGGCATCTTCGTCAACGAGGTCGAACGCATGACGGGTCTGTCGGCCCGGTCCATCTCGACCCAGAGCGCCATCGCCCTGGTCATCGGCGCCTACGCGGCCCACCGGGGTTTCAAGGCCCTGCTGGCCGGGCTGAACCTGATCCATGACGAGCCGGATCCGCACGGTTTCTTCCGCTTCAATCTTCTGGCCCTGGTGGTGGCGATCCTGGCCTTCACCCTGTTCACCGTCGTCTCGGGGGCTGTGGTGACCTCTCGCATCCTGAGCCACGCCTCGGAGACGGGAAGCTCGCTGTGGCTGGACGGGGTGTGGTCCACGGCCGGCCTGTTCATCGGCCTGACCTGTCTTTACCGCTACGCCATGGTGCACTCGAGCCGGGTCGCTTGGCGCGCCGCCATAGCCGGCGGGGCGGTGGCCACCGCCCTGTCCGCAACCGTGTCGTGGCTTTGCGTGGTCTATGTGGAGCAGATCGTGGAGCTGGGCGCGACCTATGGCTCGGTCGGCGCTGTGGTGGTGTTGCTGATCTGGTTGTCGTGGAACGTGAACGCCATCTTCTACGGCGGGGGCTTCGTCACCGAGATGGAGATGGTCCTGCGCCGCAGGGACGAGCCGCCGACCGAAGACGCGCCCGAGGTGGACACGGACGCCCGCGTGGTCAGCCTTCAGAGTCGGCGCCGCGCTCAACCGTGATGGCGAGCCAGCCGGCCTCCTCGCGCACCTCGATCACCCGGCCGTCCAGCTCCTCCATCAGGTGCGGGACGTCGATGCGCGCCATGGGGTCGGTGGCCAGCAGGACCAGGCGCGCGCCCGGAGCCGCGATCTCCAGCGCCTTGCGCAGCCGCAGGCTGGGCACAGGACAGCGGTGGCCGCGCGCGTCGACGATGATGGGGACAGGACTGACCACGGGCTCTCCGCAAGGGACGAATCCGGGCAGGGTGTGACGCATGGTGCGTCTCTCGTCCAGTTTGCCGGCGATGCTGATCGCCCTGTTCGCCCTGGCCGCGCCCGGTCAGGCCCAGACGCCGCGCGTGACGCCGGACTATCATGCCCGGGTCTGGGTGGCCGGGTTCGCGACGCCGGTGGAGATCCGGCAGTCGGGCCTGCGTCGGCGCATTGAGGTGGCGCAAGGCGGCCTGGTCCAGGCCTATATCGCCGATCGGGTGCGGGGCTCCCTGACCGTCATGACCGCAGGCGGGCAGGGGCGGGTGGCCTTCGTCTTTCCCTTGCCGCGTGAGGAGCAGATGTCGCCCCTGCCGCTGGACCTGCTGGTGATCGAGCGCGGCGCGGCGCGGATGACCCGTGTCGGGGCGTCGAACATCGCCGGACGGCCCTGCCAGCGGTTCCGCTATTCCGGCTATATGGGGCGGGCGGGATCGGTGTGCGCGACTGCGGAGGGCGTCATCCTGGAACTCCATCCGGACGGGCGCCAGCGGCCGCTGTATCAGGTGCTGAGCCTCACGCCGGCGCGTCAGGCCGCCAGCTGGTTCGCGCCCACGCCGGACTATCAGCTGGCGGTGCTGCCTGGGGTCGGCGGCACGGTGGGGACGCCCGCTACGCCAGCATCTCCGCCATCATCCTGAGCGCGGTTCGGACGGATTCCAGTCGCACGCTGTCGCGGCCGATGTCGCCGAAGCGTTCCTCGCGGTGGATCAGCCGACCATCCTGACGGGCGACCGCGAAATGGACCAGTCCGACCGGCTTTTCCGCCGTGCCCCCCGTGGGGCCCGCGATGCCGGTGACCGAGGCGGCCAGTCCGGCGCCCGAAGCCTTCAACGCCCCTTTCGCCATGGCCTCGGCGACCGAACGGGACACCGCGCCGTGCAGGTCGATCAGCTTCATGTCCACGCCCAGCATCTGGTGCTTGGCGTCGTTGGAATAGGTGACGAAGCCCCGGTCCACCGCCTTGGCCGAGCCGGACACGGTGGTCAGGGCGGCCACCAGCAGGCCCGCGGTGCAGCTTTCGGCCGTGGCCAGCATGATCCCGGCGTCGGCGGCGCGGTCGGTGATGGTCTTGGCAAGAGGTTCGATGTCGGCGGGAAACATGGCGGTCTCGTCAGCTGTCGAGTCGTTGTAACGTGGGACAAGACGCCCCGTTTCCTGTTCAAGCGAAAGCCTTATTCACGGCAGCGGTTGAATCTCGATGCGATTCCGCCTCAACCGATCAGGCTCCAGGACGCCAGCAAGGGACGTCATGACTGACAACACGACCGAGGCCGAACCCATTCGCACGGGCCTGCGCCAGCTGAACGACCCGGTGATCCCGGTGTTGTTCGGCCTGACCGTCTTCATGAGCGCCGCTCTGGTGTTCGTGGTCCAGCCGATGGTCACCAAGTTGATCCTGCCGTCGCTGGGGGGATCGCCGGCGGTATGGAACACCTCGATGGTGTTCTTCCAGGGCGCGTTGCTGGCGGGCTACGCCTACGCCCACCTGCTGCAACGTATCCGGTCCCTGCAGGCGCAGGTGGTGGTGCATCTGGCGCTTCTGGCCATCGCGGCCCTGTTTCTGCCCCTGCAGGTGAGCGGACTGCTTGGCGAGCCGGACCCCGGCGCGCCCATCACCTGGTTGCTGCTGACGCTGGCCGTGTCCATCGGCGCGCCGTTCGCGGTGCTGTCAGCCACCGCGCCCCTGATGCAGGCGTGGTACGCGCGGGTCCGCGTCAACGAGCCGGACGGCAAGAATCCCTATGTGCTTTACGCCGCGAGCAATCTGGGCAGCTTCCTCGCCCTGTTGTCCTATCCGGTGTTGATCGAGCCGTTCCTGACGCTGTCGGGACAGCGGATCGGGTGGAGCCTGGGATACGGCCTGTTCGCCGCGCTCGTGGTGCTCCTGCTGTTCGCCGTGTGGAAACGGCGCGGGCAGGCGGGCGGGGCGGCGCCGCTGGCCGCCACCTCGCCGATCTCATGGCGCGCGCGAGGGTTGTGGGTGCTCCTGGCCGCGGCGCCGTCCAGCCTGATGCTGGGGGTGACCGCGCACCTGTCCACGGATGTGGCCTCGGCGCCGTTCCTGTGGGTCATCCCGCTGGCGCTGTATCTGCTGACCTTCGTCATCGCCTTCCAGGCGCGGCCGTGGATTCCCATGCCGGTGACCTTTCTGGTGCAGGCGGCCCTGGTCGCGGCGATGATCGGCATGATGCCGTTCCAGAGCGGCGAGTGGGCCTTCATGTTCCTGGTCCACATCGCGGCTTTCTTCTTCACCGCCCTGATGTGCCACCAGATTCTGGCGGCGCGGCGGCCGCCGCCGGACCGGCTGACCGAGTTCTATCTGCTGCTGTCGCTGGGCGGGGTGCTGGGCGGAATTTTCAGCGCCCTGATCGCGCCGGTGGTGTTCGACGTGGTGCGGGAGTATCCGCTGGTGCTGGTCCTGACGGCTCTGTTGCGCCCGTGGGGGCAGGGCCCGTTCGGCCGGTCGCAGTGGGCGCTTCTGCTCGCAATCGCGCCTCTGACAGCGGGTCCGCCCCTGTTGTACGCCGCGCTCAGGAACAATCCCGAATTGCTGGCCGTGGTGGGATGGGAGACGGCGCTGTCCAGCTCGCGGCTGGCGTTCCTCGCGGCCGGCATCTGCGCCTTCCTGATCCGTGATCGGGCTCTGCTGTTCACGGCTGCGTTGATCATGATCAGTCTGTCGGCCCACCATGTGGCCGAGCGGTATGACTTCCGCTACACCGAGCGCAGCTTTTTCGGGGTCATGCGGGTGGCGGAGTTCAATGACCCCGGCATGGGCGGTCCGGTGCACATGATGATGCATGGCACCACCCTGCACGGAGCCCAGGCGCGCGATCTGGTGGAGGCGTGCCAGCCGTCCCTGTACTACGCGCCCTCCACGCCCATCGGTCAGGTGGCCGACGCCGTCCAGCACGACCGCCCGGCGGCTTCCATCGGGGTGATCGGTCTGGGGGCGGGCGCCATGGCGGGCTATCGCCGCACCTCTGATGACATGACCTTCTTCGAGATCGATCCCATGGTGGATCGGGTCGCGCGCGATCCCCGGTGGTTCACCTATATCAGCGACTGCGCCCAGGGCCCGGTGACCACCGTTCTGGGCGATGCTCGCCTGACCCTGGCGCGCGAGCCGGACAACCGCTTTGACCTGCTGCTGGTGGACGCCTTCTCGTCCGACGCCATTCCGACGCACCTGCTGACCCGCGAGGCTATCGCCGAGTATCTTCGGGTGGTGAAGGACGACGGGGTGGTGGTCCTGCACCTGTCCAACCGCCATCTGGAACTGGCCATGCCCACGGTCAACGCTGCGCGGCAGCTGGGCGCCTTTGACCGGCATCAGATATTCATCGAGCGCGAAGGCCTGCCGGTCATGGCCGAGGCGTCCACCGAAGTCCTGATCCTGTCGCCCACAGAAGACGGCATGGCCCTGTTCGCCGACGACCCGCGCTGGCGGGTTATCGCGCCGAACGACGTAAGAGCGTGGACCGACGACTATGTGAACGTGGTCGGAGCCATCATGCGGGAGATGCGGTTCTCGCGGGGAGGGTGATCGAGACCACCGCTTGGGCGGCCAGGCCTTCCTGACGGCCGGTGAAGCCCAGACCCTCGCTGGTGGTGGCCTTGACGCTGACGGCGTCCAGCGGAACGTCCAGCAGGGCCGCCAGCCGTTCGCGCATGGCCAGGCGGTGCGGCTTGATCTTGGGCTGCTCGCAGATCAGCGTGACGTCCACATTCACCACCCGGCCGCCGCGCGCGCGCATGCGCTCCAGCGCGTGGATCAGGAACTGATCGGACGCCGCGCCCTTCCACCGGGGATCGCTGGGCGGGAAATGATCGCCGATGTCGCCGTCGCCCATGGCGCCGAGGATGGCGTCGGTCAGGGCGTGCAGCCCGGCGTCGGCGTCCGAATGGCCGACCAGGGCCTGATCATGGGGTATGGCCACGCCGCACAGCCAGGCCGTGTCGCCGGGTCCCCAGCGGTGCACGTCGTAGCCCTGTCCGATGCGGGTCTCGCGCGCGATCATCTGTTCAGCCAGGGCGAAATCCTCCGGATAGGTCAGCTTCATCAGGCGCGGATCGCCGGGGACCAGCCGCACGGTCCCGCCCGCGCGTTCCACCACAGCCGCGTCGTCGGTTGGGGTTTCATCGGTCGGCCAGACAGCCCACGCGTCCCTGAAGGTCTTCAGGCGCACGGCTTGCGGTGTCTGGGCCCGCCACAGGCCGTCGCGCGGTTCGGTCCCGGCGACGAGGCCGTCGACGCCTTGCCGCTTCAGGGTGTCGGGTACGGGCAGGGCCAGCAGGGCGGCGTCCGCATCCTTCAGCGCGTCGAGCAGGCGGATAATGTGTTCGCTCGTCAGGAAAGGCCGCGCCGCGTCGTGGATCAGCACCGGCGCATCGTCCGGCGCGGACAGGGCGGCCAGTCCGGCCTGGACCGACTCCGCCCGCGTGGCCCCGCCCGCCACGGTGCGCCAGCCGGACAGGCCGGTCAGGGCCTCGGCGGTCTGCTTTTCGCCGCCGGCAGGAGCCACCACCACCACCTCATCGGCGCCCGCGTCCACCAGCGCGCTCACCGACCAGGCCAGCAGGGACCGACCGCCGAGCGGGCGCCATTGCTTGGCCCCGCCTGCGCGCGAACCCGAACCCGCCGCCACCACGATTGCTGAAAAAGACATGGCGGTCTTCTAGAGCAAAAGCGGGTCGGAACAATCGATCACGTCGTTCGCTTTCTGCTCTGAAAGAGGGAGTCCGCCATGATCCGTCCGTTTGTCATCGTCGCGTCCGCCGCCGCCTTGCTGGTGGCCGCCTGTGCCAGCCTGTCGCCGTATGGGCCGCAGATGGGCGGCTCGGGCCAGGGCTATTCGGAGCAACGCATCGAAAGCGACCGCTGGCGGGTCACCTATCGCGGAGTCGGCGATCCCGGTCCGGTGGCGGACTACGCCCTGCTGCGCGCCGCCGAACTGACGATCCAGAACGGCGACGAGTGGTTTGAGGTGACCCAGCGCTGGATTGACGGACGGGCGGGCCAGGGCGGCGTCCGGCCCAACGTCTCCATCGGCGCCGGATCCGGCAGCTATGGCGGTTATCGCACGTCCGGCGTCGGCGTCGGCCTGGGTCTGAACATCTCGGGCGACCAGCCCACCTCGACGGTGCTGGAGATACGCACCGGCGACGGCCCGCGCCCGGATCGCCCCGAGGTCTATGACGCCCGAAGCGTGCGCGACAGTCTCGGCGCCCGGTTCTAGATTCGTCCGCGGGTGAGGTTGCGGTACTCCACCAGGCGTTCCTTGTCGCGTCGCACCTGATCGGCCACGGCGTTGTCCACGTCCAGCGAGGCGTACCGGACCCAGCCCTCGATCCCCAGCTTGTCCTGGATGGCACCCACCGGGGTTTGCCACAGGAAATAGGACATCCATGACACGCCGGCGCC
The DNA here is from genome assembly GCF_046299535.1 of Brevundimonas sp. Taxonomy (GTDB): domain Bacteria; phylum Pseudomonadota; class Alphaproteobacteria; order Caulobacterales; family Caulobacteraceae; genus Brevundimonas. The sequence goes on from NZ_JBKBIB010000009.1 coordinate 10,878, forward strand.
CAGCACGACGGCCAGGACCTGCAGAACACGGAATTCCACCTCGTTGACGCCGAGTACGGCCTGCATCGCGAACAGCCAGAGCCACAGCAGGAACACCAGCGGCGTCATGAAACGGCTGAACCAGCGCATCCAGTAACGCTCGCGCCGCACCCGCCACAGCTCCATCTGGACGAACTTCTCCAGATACTCCATCCGCGCGCCCAGCCACATGGTCAGGCGGGTCAGGTACAGGGCGCGCTGGCCCCAGCCCTTGCCGTCGGTCTGGAACTGGGTCTCGGCCTGGTCGGCCACGGCCCGGGCGTTGGTGAACAGGTTCTGCAATTCCCGCGTGCGCTGGACGATCTCGCGCGACAGTTCGTAGGAGTCGTTCTCCAGCCGGAACCGGTACTGAGTGAACAGGATGTAGCTCACGCCCCAGTACAGGCCCACGGTCACGGCCATGGCGCCGCCGGCCATGATGACCCCGCCCATGACCGTGCCGGTCCAGTCCGCAAACCATGTCGGCCCCAGCGTGGCCAGCAGGGTGAAGGCGATCAGGGCGAGGGCCTGGTTCATCCGCTTGATGGCGACGTGGGTGCACAAACGCCTGAAGACCGAACGTCCGTAGCGGTGGATGCGGCCGCGCATGTCGGACTCCACCGGGAAACGTTCCTGAATCTGGCGATGAAACAGGACGTGGAAGCGGTCTGGCTTTCCCTCGCTCTCCCAGAAGGGAAAGATATCCAGGGGCTGGTTGAAATACTCGTCGATGTGATCCGAGATGTGCTGGATGGCGGCGGGATCGTTGGAGAAATACTCGCTTTCCTGGATCGGTCGGTCGATGCCGTCGCGCGAGCGGGTGCGCTGGGCGTTCGGATCACGCACGGGGGCAGGGGCCTCGCGGTCGGGTCGGTCCTCGGCTCCCGGCGGCGGGGGGGCTGTCGCGGCGCTCATCACCGGCGCCGCCTGCGACAGGGGATGCTCCACGGGCCCGGTCGCCGGTTCCGGCGGCGGCGCGGCGGGCGCGATCGGCTCCTGTTGCGACATGACTGAATCCCCCCAAACCCTGTTCGCTCACCGGGTTCTATGCTGAAACCGCCCGCGCGGCCACGGGGCTTCGCCTCAGGCGCGAACCCGCGTTAACCCTATCGCCCGGCGTGCGGCGGGCAAGTGAACTTTATGCAAGCCGCCGCGGGCCTACTGGCCCGGCTGATACGGCTGGGGGCCGGAGCGATAGCCGGTTCCGCGCGCCAGATCCTCGGACAGGCGCAGTTCAGCCGTGCCGCCGTTGAGGCGGGCGCGGTAGATCTGCACGTTCTCCATCACCCGCATCATGTAGTTGCGGGTTTCGGTGAAGGGGACGCACTCGATAAAATCCGGCGGGTGGGTCGCGCCGCCTCGGGGATCGCCGCAGCGGGCGGTCCATTGATCCGGGCGGGCGGGACCGGCGTTGTAGCCGACGGTGGACAACAGCCACGACCCGCCGAACCGGTCGGCCAGTTCCTGCAGGTGGTAGCTGCCCAGCTGCATGTTGTAGTCCGCCTCCCACAGGCGCTCGGGGCTGTAGGGCAGACCCATGCGGCGGGCCACGCCCGAGGCGGTGGCGGGCAGGAACTGCATCATGCCGCGTGCGTCGGCATGGGAGCGGGCGCGGGGATCGAAGCTGCTTTCCTGGCGGGTGATGGCCAGGGTGAACTCGATGGGGGCGGCGCCCGGCACGGCGGTGGGAATCTGGATCGGATACTGGCGCTCGGGCAGCAGGAAGCCGCGCTGGCTGGCGGCGCGGCCGATCATCATGGAGGTGAACCACTCGCCGTAGCCGCGCGACATGTCGATCAGCTGGGCCAGTTCCATGGGGCCATCGACGATGTCATCGGCCTGGTAGACGAAGGTGTTGAACAGGCCGCCTTCACCCGCCTCGGCCACGATGCGTGCGGCGCGCACCAGCTCCAGCGCTTCGAACCGCGCGCGGTCGGCGTCGGTGGGGTCGGGGTCGCCGGGCAGGGTGATGGTGGTCTGGCCCGCCTTTTCCGCAGCCAGCTGGCCGTAGAAGCTCTGAATGTGCTGCGCCCCCTGGGCGTACCAGTTTTGGGCGCCTGCCGTGTCGCCCGCCGCCTCGGCCGCCCGGCCGAGCCAGTACAAGGCGCGCCCCTGGGTGATCGGGGTGGACGACATCTGGCGCAGGGCCTCGAAGTGGCGCGCTGCGGTCGTCGGATCATTCAGGCGGGTCAGGGCGACCCAGCCGGCGAAGAACTCGGCGTCAACGGCGCGCTCGCCTCGCTGAAAACCATGGCCAGCCATAGAGTTGTAGGCGGCTTGCCAGTTGCGGACCTGAAGGGCGTCCAGGAAATAGTTGCGCCGCTCGGTCCACAGGGTGTTCTGGCCTGAGGTGTGGGTGGGGGCGGGCGGCAGGTACTGCAGCAGGGCGTAGGCCTCGGACTGTCGGCTCTGGGACCTCAGGAGGCGAACCCGCTCCAGCACAATGCCGGGGTCCTGGGCATGGCTCATGGGCAGGCCGGCGACGACCGTGTCCGGCGCATAGGCGCTGCGCAGAGTCATGTGGGCGTTGGCGATTGCGCGCCGCTCGGGCGAGGCCAGATTGACCATCTGGTTGGTGGCCGGGCCGTGCGGCCCCAGCAGCAGCATGGAGAGACGCGTGTCGTGGTCGTCCTGGGTCAGGTAGCGGCCGAAGCGGTCCAGCATGCGCTGCTGCTCCGGGGCCTCGAAGGACTGGTCGCGCCACCAGGTCCGGACCAGGGTGCGGGCTTCTTCGGCGCGCCCCGACTGTTCCAGGGCTCCGGCCAGCGCCAGGGCGCCCTGAACGGTGGCGGGCTGGCTCTGCCCAAAGAAAGACAGGACCCCCTCGGCGGGTATGCCCGCACGTTCCAGCGCCACTTCGCCGTGGGCGCGGCGGGTGTCGTAGCGGGGCCAGTCGGCCATGCCGGCGTTTGCGGCGGCGAGGGCGGCGTAACTGAGCTGGTCGCCCGCTGTGTCGATCAGGGCCCACTCCACCAGCTTGCGCGCCACCGGGTCGCCGATGCGCGCTGCAATGTCCTGGGTGCGGATCACGTCACGGGCCCGGGCGGCGGCCAGTCCCTCGCGGAACAGGGCCATGTCCGCCGCGCTGATGGAGGCGGCGCCCTGATAGGTCCGGGCGACCGCCGGCTGGCTCGCCACCTGCTCATAAGGCACGGGCTGCGCCATGCCGGAGGCGAGAATGGCTGCGATCAGCTGTACGAACATGATAAGTCCTGGTCCCATCATCAGTGTTGCGGCGGCCGCCGTGGCGACCTATTCCCGTTGTCCATCAAGGCGCTCGCCGCCTCATTTTCACGCCTGGACTGCTATCCGACATGACTGCTTCCCTGTTCAAGGGCGTCATCACCGCCCTGATCACACCTCTTCGTGACGGAAAGGTGGACGAGCCCGCCTTCACCGCCCTGGTGGAGCGTCAGATCGCCGCCGGCGTCCATGGGCTGGTTCCCATGGGGACAACGGGCGAGAGTGCGACTCTTCATGCCGAAGAACATCACAGGGTGGTTGAACTGTGCGTGAACGTGGCCGCCGGGCGGGTGCGCGTCATCGCCGGAGCGGGGGCCTCGGCTACCGACAAGGCCATCGATCTGGCCCGTCACGCCAAGGCGGTCGGCGCGGACGGCGCCCTGATCGTGACGCCCTATTACAACCGCCCCAGTCAGGAAGGGCTGTTCCGGCATTTCCACGCCGTGGCCGAGGCGGTGCAACTGCCGGCGCTGCTTTACAACGTGCCGGGCCGCACCGGCGTGGATCTGGCTAACGAAACCGTGGAGCGTCTGGCCAGCCATCCAAACATCGTCGGCATCAAGGACGCGACCGGCGACATGGGGCGGATCAGCCGCATGCGCGCGACCCCGTTCATGGATGGTTTCGCGCTGATTTCGGGAGATGATCCCAGCTGGCTCGGCTACATGGCCCATGGCGGTCACGGGGTGATCTCCGTGACGGCGAATGTGGCCCCCGAAGGCATGGTGGCCCTGTATGACGCCGTCATCAGCGGCGATCTGGAAAGTGCGCGCCTGTGGCAGGACCGCCTGATCGCCCTGCACCGCGCCCTGTTCCTGGACTCATCCCCGGCGCCGGCCAAATACGCCCTGGCGCGGCTGGGCCTTTGCGGCGAGGAACTGCGGCTGCCACTGGTTCCCTGCAATGATGCGGTCAAGCCGGCCATCGACGAGGCCATGCGCACTGCGGGGCTGATCTGATGGCGGAGAGCCCCACCAGGACCATCGCCGAGAACCGGCGCGCGCGCTTCGACTATTTCCTCGAGGACCACATGGAGGCGGGCATCGCCCTGCTGGGGACCGAGATCAAGGCGCTGCGCGACGGCCGCGCCAACATCGCGGAGTCCTATGCGGCGGTTGAGGGACGCGAGATCGTGCTGATCAACGCCGACATCCCGCCCTACAAGCAGGCCAACCGGTTCAACCACGAGCCGCGCCGTCACCGGAAGCTGCTGCTGCACAGGAAGCAGATCGACAAGCTGATCGGCGCGGTCCAGCGCGAGGGCCGGACCATCATTCCGGTGCGGCTGTACCTGAACGAAAAGGGCAAGGCCAAGCTGGAGATCGCCCTGGCCAAGGGCAAGAAGAACCACGACAAGCGCGAAGCGGTCGCCGAGCGCGACTGGCAGCGGGACAAGGCGCGCCTGCTGCGCGACAAGGGCTGACCGGGGAATCAGCCCGCGCCGATTGGGCGGGCGTCCATCACGCCGGACGGCGCGTCGAATCCAACAGTGCTCTCATACGCGCCCAGATACGGTCGCGGGTTCATCAGCGTGATCGCCGCGACGACCACGACGGCCACGGCAAGGGCGGTCAGGGCGACGCGCTTTTCCTTGCGGGTGAAAGTTCTTTGATTGCCGATCATATCCGTTGCTCCCTCAGCGGGACATCAACGGAGAACGCACGATTCGCGTTCCCGGCGTCACCTTCAGGTCGTGACGCCAAGCGCCTCCCGTGCCCTTTTGAACACATCCTCGAACATGGCCGGGGTCAGGCGTCCCGTGTTCGTGTTCAGGCGGGAGCAGTGATAGCTGTTGATCAGGCGGTAGGGACCCAGATCCGCCTCAACGCCGTGGCCGGCGGGCGCTGCGGATGCGGGCAGGCCCAGGGTCTTCAGGACATTGCGCCGTGAGACATCGCCCAGGGTCACGATGACCTTGAGGCGGGGCAGGGCGTTCAGCCGATCGATCAGAAACGGGCGGCAGGTCTTTTCCTCGATGGGCAGGGGCTTGTTGCCGGGGGGGGCGCAACGGACGGCGTTGGTGATCATGCAGTCCACCAGTTCCAGCCCGTCGTCGGGCCGGGCGTCATAGCGGCCGCGCGCAAAGCCGGTCTTCAGCAGGGTATCATACAACAGCCAGCCGGCGTGATCACCGGTGAAGGGACGACCCGTACGGTTGGCCCCTGTTCGCCCCGGGGCCAACCCGACCACCAGAAGGCGCGCCTCAGGGTCGCCGAAAGAGGGCGCCGCGCCATTGAACCAGTCGGGATGGGCCGCCTCGTTTTCGGCCCGGTACTCGACCAGGCGGGGACATAGCGGGCATTTGGCGGGCGGCTCCGGGATCAGAGCCTTCATGCCTCGCGGCTCGGGCGTCCGAAAACGTCCAGCAGGTCGTTCAGGTCCACGAACTGGTCGGCTGCGCGGCGCAGTTCGTCGGCAGCCTGGGGCGGCTGGCTCTTGAGGGTGGAGATGACGCTGACCCGTACGCCCTTGTCCTGCACCGCTTCCACCAGCCGACGAAAGTCGCCGTCGCCGGAGAACAGCACCGCATGATCGATGCTCGGCGCGAGGGTAAGCATGTCGACGGCGATCTCGACGTCCATGTTGCCCTTGGTGCGCGTGTGGCCGGCGGAGTCCGTATATCGCTTGACCGGTTTGGTCACCATGGTGAAGCCGTTATAGTCCAGCCAGTCCACCAGAGGCCGTATGGGCGAATATTCTTCGCCCTCCACAATGGCTGTGTAATAGTAGGCGCGAACCAGAACGCCCTTTGACCGGAAAAACTCGACCAGTTTCCGGAAGTCCAGATCCACGTTCAGCGATTTGGCTGCTGAATACAGGTTGGCGCCGTCGATAAATAGCGCGATGCGATCCGTCGGATAGAAATGCATGGCTGAGAATCCGGAAAATATGGGTCCTTCCACCGACCGTGAAGTGCGCGTCGGCGGCGAGGATGCAGTGGTGATCGCACTGGGCTCGAATGACAAGGGGGTCTGGCCATCGTGCGTGGATGTGCTGGAGGCTGCGGTCGCGCGTTTCCGGGCCGAGGGCATCGATGTTCTGGCCCTGTCGTCGTGGTGGCGCTCGGCTGCCTGGCCTGATCCCGCCGACCCGCCCTTCGTCAACGGGGTTGCCGTCGTCTCCACCGCCCGTGACCCTCACGCCCTGATGGCCACGCTGGGGCGGATCGAGGAGGCGTTCGGGCGAGAGCGGAACCGGCTCAACGCCCCGCGCACCCTGGACCTGGACCTGATCGCCTATGGCCGACTGTCCGGCGATCTGGACGGCCTGATCCTGCCCCACCCCCGGGCGGCCGAACGCCTGTTCGTGATGGGTCCGATGGCGGAGATCGCGCCAGATTGGGTGCATCCCACGGCGGCGAAGACGGCGAGGGCGCTGGCGAAAACCTGTACCGTGGGCGCCGACGCTCGGCGGATCGGCTGACGCTGCGGCATTCCGCTCGTCACGCGCCATTGATTTGCCATGCGGAACCCTCTATTTTCGCCTGTTCTCCCCAAGCCCCTCCGAGGATATTCATGGCCCGCGTCACCGTCGAAGACTGCATCGAGAAGGTTCCGAACCGCTTTGGCCTGGTCCTGCTGGCCGGTCACCGCGCGCGCGGCATCTCGAACGGCGCCGCCCTGACCATCGATCGTGACAACGACAAGAACCCGGTCGTGGCGTTGCGCGAGCTGGCCGACGACACCGTGGTGCCGGACGATCTGCAGGAAAACCTCATCACCACGCTGCAGCGCGTGGACGAGCGCACTGAAGCCGAGGATGAGGCCGAAACCGTCGCCCTGCTGGCCGAGCCCCAGCACATGAACATGGCCGAGCAGGAGCTGATCCGCGCCCTGCAAAGCGACCGCGACGGCGGCCAGGAGGATCGCTACTGACACCCGCGCCAGCCGACGGAGTGATCATTTCCCCGGCGCGGTCCCAGGCGTCCACGCCGGGGCCGGATACTGCAAGCTCTGAACGGGCCGGGGCGCAAACCGCCCCGGCCCGTTCGCGCGTCATGCGCCAGCTGGAGCTGGTGGATGCGGTCAAAGCCTATGACCCCACCGCCGACGAGGGTCTGCTGAACCGGGCCTATGTCTATGCGATGAAGATGCACGGCTCGCAGATGCGGGCCTCGGGCGATCCCTATTTCGCTCACCCCATCCAGGTGGCCGGCATCCTGACCGACTTCCGTCTGGACACCGCCACCATCGTCACCGCCCTGCTGCACGACGTGGTGGAGGACACCTCCGCCACCCGCGACGACATCGCCGCCATGTTCGGCGAGGAGGTGGCCGGCCTGGTGGAAGGCGTCACCAAGCTGTCGCGGCTGGAACTGCAAGCCGAGCACACGCGTCAGGCCGAGAACCTGCGCAAATTCATCCTCGCCATTTCCAAGGACGTGCGGGTGTTGCTGGTGAAGCTGGCTGACCGGCTGCACAACATGCGCACGCTGGAGTTCGTGAAGCCGGAGAAGCGCGAACGGATCAGTCGCGAGACGCTGGAAGTCTACGCCCCGCTGGGCCGGTCCATCGGCATCCACCGCATCGCCTCGGAACTGGAGGAACTGGCGTTCGAGCATCTGAACCCGACGGCCCGCACCGCCATCGAGCGGCGGCTGGAAGCGCTTCGCCTCGAGCACGGCAAGGCGGTTCAGGGTGTGGCGCGGGAAGTGCAGACCGTACTGGAGGAGGCGGGCATCAAGGCCCGGGTTTTCGGTCGCGAAAAGACGCCCTATTCCATCTGGCGCAAGCTGCAGCGCAAGGCGCTGGGTTTTTCAGCCCTGTCCGACATCTATGGCTTTCGCGTGCTGGTGGAGAGTGAGGACGACTGCTACCGCGCGCTGGGGGTGGTTCACCGGGCCTGGCCCATGGTGCCGGAGCGGTTCAAGGACCTGATCTCCACGCCCAAATCCAACAACTACCGCAGCCTGCACACCACGGTGGTCGGGCCGTCGGGCCTGCGTATCGAGATGCAGATCCGCACCGAGGCCATGGACCGCGTGGCCGAGGAGGGCGTGGCCGCCCACTGGCGCTACAAGAACAAGTCCTATGGTTTCGACCGCGAGGCCATGGAGGAGGGCGGGGGGCGGGATCCCCTGCTGACCCTGCGCCATCTGGTGCAGGTCATCGAGCACGGCGAGGGCGGCGAGGACTGGGTCGAGCACGCCAAGCTGGAGATGTACCTGGATCAGGTCTTCGTCTTCACGCCTAAGGGCTCGCTGATCACCCTGCCGCGCGGGGCCATGGCGCTGGACTTCGCCTACGCCGTCCACACCGAGGTGGGCGACAGCGCCGTGGGGGTGAAGATCAACGGCGAGTTGAAACCCATGCGCACGCCCCTCCAGAACGGCGACGTGGTGGAGATCATCCGCGGGGCCAAGCCCGACATTCCTTCCGACTGGCGCTCGCTGACCGTGACCGGCCGCGCCCGCTCGGCGATCCGCCGCCACATCCGCCTGTCCGAGCGGGAGGAATTCCAGAAGCTGGGCCGCGCTGCGCTGGATCAGGCGCTGGGTCGCATGGACAAGGCGCTGAAGGACGTCTCGCTGAAACCGGCGCTGGAGACGCTCGCCACGGAGCATGACGAGGATCTGTTCGAACAGATCGGGCGCGGCCAGGTCCAGGCCGGCAAGGTTGCGGGCATCCTGTTTCCCAAGCTCAAGGCCTCCGGCCCCGAGCCGGTCGAAAAGAAGCGCATCGAAAGCGGTTCGGATGCACGCCTGTATGTGCGCGGGGGCGGTCTGCGCCCCGGGGTCAGCATCCATTTCGGCGCCTGCTGCTCGCCGGTGCCGGGCGACCGCATCGTCGGGATCATCGAGCCGGACAAGGGCCTGACCGTCCATACCATCGACTGCAACACCCTGGCGGATTTCGCCGACGACGACACAGTCTGGACCGACCTGCAGTGGACGCCCCAGGCGGAGCAGGACGCCGTGGCCTCCACCCGTCTGGTGGCCACCATGCGCAACGCGCCCGGTGTTCTTGGTCAGGTGGCCACCGTCATCGGCGAGGCGGGCGGCAACATCCTGAACCTCAACATGACCCACCGTCAGCAGGACTTCTTCGACATGGAGATCGACGTGGAAGTGGCCGACGCCCGTCACGCCACCCAGATCATCGCCGCCCTGCGCGCCAACCCCAGCGTCGACACGGTGGAACGGGCGCGGGGCTGAGTGCGGCGTCTACTCTGGCCGGCGCATCATGTGGATCGCATGCCGGCGAAAGTTGATGCAACTGCCGGCAAGGGCGTCGGTCAGCACGAAGACCACCGGCATGCCGGGCTCCACGTTCGCAACCACGTCCGCCGTGAAGCCGCGCTCACGCAGAAACCCGGCGGCTTCATCCGCCGCGGCGGCGGGATCGTCGGCCACCAGGCCGATGCAGGCGGGCGCTGATCCCACCTGCTCCATTACCGAGGGCGGTGAATGGTTGATGATGGTGCCGTCCATCATGATCGTGCGGCTTACCCCGCCGGAATCCGCCTGAAGCCTTTGAGCCACGCCGTGTTGCGAGAGCAGGTCGACGACGGCGTCCTTGCCGCTGATGGACGAGGCGACGAAAATACGTGAACCCGGATCGGGGAAGGGCAGGGGGTTCCGACCCGAGACCACCATCACGGACCAGCCCGTCAGAGCAAGGACAACCACCAGCAAGATGGCGAGCATCCATTTGGGAATGAACATACAGTCCTCCTGAGACGCTCTGGCCGCTCAGCTTTGTATAGCGACGTTCTCCAAGTCAAGCGCCTTTGACCGATGTCAGCGTTGCGTCCCGCCGGGGCAGTCGTTAAGCGCAAGGCCATGACCTCCGACGACGTCCTTGAAGAATTCCGAGCCGCCGGCGCCCTGCGTGAGGGCCATTTCGTGCTGTCCTCGGGGCTGCACAGTCCGGTGTTCCTGCAGAAGAACCTGGTGTTCATGAACGCCGACCGCTGCGCGCGCCTGTGCAAGGCGCTGGCCGAGAAGGTGACGGCCGCCGTGGGGCCGGTGGATGTGGCCATATCCCCCGCCGTTGGCGGCATCATCCCCGGTTACGAAACTGCGCGGCATCTGGGCGTGCCGTCTATGTATGTGGAGCGCGAGGGCGGCGAATTCCGCCTGCGCCGGGGCTTCTCGGTGGAGCCGGGCGAAAAGGTCGTGATGGTGGAGGACATCGTCACCACCGGCCTGTCGTCACGCGAATGTATCGCCGCCATCCAGAAGGCGGGGGGCGAGGTGGTCGCCGCCGCCTGCATCGTGGACAGGTCGGGCGGCCGCGCCGATGTGGGCGTGCCGTTGATCGCCCTGGCCACCCTCGACGTCCCCGCATACCCCGCCGACGCCCTGCCGCCCGAACTGGCCGCCGTGCCGGTGGAGGATCCGGGCAGCCGTCGTCTCGCGAAAGCTTGAAAGAGTCCGCGCGCGCGCCGGACTGAAGAGACATGGCCTGCTTTGGGCGAGGAGAACGAGCGATGGCCGAGCGGGTCCGCCTGGGCGTCAACATTGACCACGTGGCCACCGTGCGGAATGCGCGGGGGGGCGTCCATCCCGACCCCGTGCGCGCGGCGCGGGAGGCGCTGGCGGCCGGCGCCGACGGCATCACCGCCCACCTGCGCGAGGATCGCCGCCATATCTCGGACGGCGACATCGACAGCCTGACCGACCTGCTGCGCGAGCAGGCGCGGCCGCTCAATCTGGAAATGGCGGTCACCCAGGAGATGCTGGCCATCGCCCTGCACCATCGCCCGCGCGCCGTCTGCCTGGTGCCGGAAAAGCGCGAGGAGCGCACGACCGAGGGCGGGCTGGACGTGGTGGGCGGCCACAACTGGATCACGCCCTTCGTGGCGCAGCTGAACGACGCCGGATCGAGGGTGTCCCTGTTCATCGGCCCTGACCCCGACCAGATCGCCGCCGCCCAACGCACGGGGGCGGCGGTGGTGGAACTGCACACCGGCGCCTATTGCGACGCCTTCCGCGAAGGCCGTGTCGAGGAGGCCGAGGCCGAACTGGCCGCCCTGCGGTCCGGGGCGACGCAGGCTGCGGGGTTGGGGCTGGAGGTCCATGCCGGCCATGGCATCGATTACGACACCGTGTCGGCGATCGCGGCCATTCCCGAGGTGGCGGAACTGAACATCGGCCATTTCCTGATTGGCGAGGCCATCTTCGTGGGTCTGGAGGCCGCCATCGCGCGGATGCGCGGGCTGATGGACGAGGCGCGGGGCCTGTGATCATCGGCATCGGGGCGGACATGACCGATATCCGACGCATCGAGGCGTCGCTGGAGCGGTTCGGCGACCGCTTCAAGCAGCGCTGTTTCACCGACATCGAACGCACCCGTTCGGATCGCAAGCCCGATGCGTCCTGGAGCTACGCCAAGCGGTTCTCTGCCAAGGAGGCCTGCGCCAAGGCCCTGGGCACCGGGATGCGGCGCGACGTCTACTGGCGCGACATGGGGGTAGTGAACCTGCCCTCGGGCCAACCAACCCTGGCCCTGACGGGCCACGCGGCTGAGCATCTGGCGCGTCTGACCCCTCCGGGCCACCAACCGCGAATTCACCTGACGCTGTCTGACGAGCACCCCTACGCCCTGGCGTTCGTAGTGATCGAAGCCTTGCCCGCAACCCCGTCAACCATTACCGAAGGCCCCTGAACGACCGCGTCAAGCGGCGGGGATGGGCGTGAAAACCGATGACAGACAACGACAAGCCTGAACGGGACGAAGACGCCGCCACGGCGGCTGACATGCCGAACGTCGAACAGGAGGGGGCCGACGAGGCTGAAGCCGGTTCCGCGCCCGAATTGGCTGAGACGCACCCTCCGGCGGAGAATACGACCGACGAGCCGGACAGGTCCCCTCCGGAACCCGTCGAGGGCGCTGCAATCGAGGCGACCGCTCCGACCCCGACCACGGATCCCGCCGCGCCGGAGACCACCGATCAGGCCATGATGGCCGCCGCCGCCGCGGGCGCGACCACCGTCTCGGCCGTCGCCGGGACCAGCCAGACTCCACCGCGCCCCATCTGGAGCGACCGGGGCGACGCCCCCTTTGACGATGAGCCCGTAGCCCGTCCCGCCCGTTCGCAAGGCAAGCCCGTGAAGACGAAAAAGCCCCAGAACGAGACGGTCGAGATCATCAAGACCATTGTCTACGCCCTGGCCATCGCTCTTGTGCTGCGGGTGTTGTTCTTCCAGCCCTTCACCATCCCGTCGGCTTCCATGGAGCCGAACCTCTATGAGGGCGACTACATCGTCGTGTCCAAGTGGAACTATGGCTACAGCCGCCACTCCATGCCGTGGAGCCCTCCGCTGTTCGAGGGCCGCATCTTCGGCTCCGGGCCCGAGCGCGGCGACATTGTCGTGTTCAAGCTGCCGCGTGACAACAGCACCGACTATATCAAGCGAGTCATCGGCCTGCCCGGCGACCGCGTCCAGATGATTGGCGGGCGGCTGCACATTAATGGCCAGGCCGTACAGGACGAACCGGTGGGAACCGAGCGCATAAGCGGCCCGTTCGGCCCCATGGACGCCTATCAGATCGACGAAACCCTGCCGGGCGGCCGCACCTTCCGCATCCAGGACTTCGGGCCTGGCTTCGATCTGGACGATACCCAGGTGTTCGAAGTGCCCGAAGGCTACTATTTCATGATGGGCGACAACCGCGACAACTCCATCGACAGCCGCGCCGACGTGGGTCTGGTGCCGGCGGAAAATCTGGTGGGCAAGGCGCAGATTGTCATGTTCTCGTGGGAGCCCGGCGCATCGCTGTGGAACCCGGTCAGCTGGTTCGCCAACCTGCGTCCCAGCCGCTTCTTCCACGGGCTGAACTGATCCCATGAACGCCCGAACCGAGGCGGTCGCGGAACTCCAGCGTCGCCTCGGCCACGACTTTTCCGACCGCGCCCTGCTGGACCGCGCCCTGACCCATGCCAGCGTGGGCGAGGGGGGCATGCCCCACGGCAAGCCCGTGCCCGACAATCAGCGCATGGAGTTCCTGGGCGACCGTGTGCTGGGTCTGCTGGTGGCCGACCGCCTGTGCCGCGACTTTCCCGAGGCCGACGAGGGCCAGCTGTCGTCCCGTCTGCACAGCCTGGTGGACAAGGCCGCCTGCGCCCGCGTGGGCCACCGGCTGAATCTGGGCGACGCCCTGCGTATGTCGCCGGGCGAGACCAGGACCGGCGGGCGGCGCAAGGACGGCATCGTCGCCGACGCCATGGAGGCGGTTCTGGCCGCCGTATGGCTGGACGGGGGTATGGACGCCGCCCGCGCCGTGTTCGAGCGGGCCTGGGCCGATGAACTGGCGGCGCCCTCCGCGCCCCGCCTGGCCAACCCCAAATCCGCGCTTCAGGAATGGTCCCAGGCGCAGGGGCGGCCCTTGCCGTCCTATGCCGTGGTCAGGCGCACCGGCTCGGACCACGCCCCCACATTCACCGTGCAGGTGTCGATCGAGGGCATCGAACCCTTGACCGCCCAGGGGCGTTCACGTCAGGAGGCGGAGAAGGCGGCCGCTGTCGCCCTGTTGAAACGAGAAGGCGTCATTTGACCGAGACTGCACCCACCCCCCGCGCGGGCTTCGCCGCCATCATCGGCGCGCCCAACGCCGGCAAGTCCACGCTGGTGAACCGGCTGACGGGGTCGAAGGTCTCCATCGTCACCCAGAAGGTGCAGACTACGCGCTTCCCCGTGCGCGGCATCGCCATCGACGGCGCGAGCCAGATCGTGCTGGTGGACACCCCCGGCATCTTCAAGCCGCGCCGCCGTCTGGACCGGGCCATGGTCGCCTCGGCCTGGGGCGGGGCGCAGGACGCGGACGCGGTGGTGCATCTGGTGGACGTGGCCGCCGAGATCGCTGTGGCCGCTCGCGAAGGCTCAGCCGCCGACCACCGCCAGATCGAGGATACGCGCGCTATCGCCGAGAACCTCAAGGCGACCGGCGCCACCGCCATCCTGGCCCTGAACAAGATCGACGGCGTGCGCCGCGACGCCATGCTGGGCGTGTCCAAGGAGCTGTACGACCTGGGCGTCTATTCGGAGGTGTTCATGATCTCGGCCGCCGACGGCTCGGGCGTGGATGATCTCAAGGCCCGTTTGGCCGCCCTGATGCCCGAGGGCGTGTGGCTGTATCCCGAGGACCAGAGCGCCGACGTGCCGCTGCGCGTGCTGGCCGCCGAGATCACCCGCGAGAAGCTGTACCTGCGCGTGCACGAGGAACTGCCCTATTCGGCCGCCGTGGAGACCACCGCCTTCGAGGAGAAGCCGGACGGCTCGGCCCGCATCGAACAGACCGTCTATGTGGAGCGCGACAGCCAGCGCCCCATCATCCTGGGCAAAGGCGGCCAGACCCTGAAATGGATCGGCCAGAAAGCGCGCGAGGAGCTGACCGAGCTTATGGACCGCCCGGTCCACCTGTTCATTACGGTCAAGGTCGATCCCAAGTGGCAGGACTCCCGGGCGCTGTACGCCCAGTTCGGCCTGGACTTCGACGTTTAGGGCGCCGTGAGGGGATAACCGGGCATCCGGGCTAGACTTCGCGCCTCACATCCCTGATTCGACGGCCCATGACTGTTCACACTCCGCCGCCCGAGGGCGGCCGCATCGTCGACGAGCCCCTGGGCGAGGCGCTCAGCCGCCGCTACCTGGCCTATGCCCTGTCGACCATCACCAACCGGGCGCTGCCGGACGTGCGCGACGGGTTCAAGCCGGTGCACCGGCGCATCCTGTACGCCATGCACCAGATGCGCCTGAACCCCCAGGCTGCGGCGCGTAAGTGCGCCAAGGTGGTGGGCGAGGTGATGGGCGGCTACCACCCCCACGGCGACGCCTCCATCTATGAGGCTCTTGTCCGCCTGGCCCAAGACTTCGCCCAGCGCTATCCGCTGGTGGACGGGCAGGGGAATTTCGGCAACATCGACGGCGATAGCGCCGCGGCCATGCGCTACACCGAGTGCAAGCTCACGGCGGCGGCCCAGCTGCTGCTGGAGGGCATCGGCGAGAACGCGGTCGATTTCCGCCCCACCTATGACGATCAGGACGAGGAGCCCATCGTCCTGCCCGCCGGGTTCCCGAACCTGCTGGCCAACGGCTCGTCGGGCATCGCCGTGGGTATGGCCACCTCGATCCCGCCCCACAACGCCGCCGAGCTGATCGACGCTTGCCTCATGCTGCTGGAGGCCCCCGAGACCACCACCGAGGAGCTGGTGGCCATCGTTCCGGGCCCCGACTTCCCCACCGGCGGGGTGGCGGTGGAGTCCGCCGCCTCGATCCTCGACGCATACCAGACCGGCCGGGGCGGTGTGCGCCTGCGCGCCCGCTGGGAAACCGAGGATCTGGGCCGGGGCATGTGGCGCGTGGTCGTCACCGAGATGCCGTATCAGGTGCAAAAGTCGAAACTGATCGAGGCCCTGGCCGACCTGATCGAGAACAAGAAGGCGCCCCTGCTGGCGGACGTGCGCGACGAGTCCGCCGAGGACATCCGCCTGATCCTGGAGCCCAAGTCCCGCACGGTGGAGCCCGAGGTGCTGATGGAGAGCCTGTTCAAGCTCTCCGATCTCGAGGTGCGCTTCCCCATCAACATGAACGTGCTGGACGCCACGGGCACGCCCGGCGTCATGGGGCTCAAGGCCTGTCTGGTCGCCTTCCTCGATCACCGCCGCGAGGTGCTGATCCGGCGCGGCCAGTGGCGGCAGGAGCGCATCGAAAAGCGGCTCCACCTGCTGGAAGGCCTCAAGACCGTCTTCCTCAATCTGGACGAGGTCATCCGCATCGTCCGCGAGGAGGACCAGCCCAAGGCCCGGCTGATCGAACGCTTCGCCCTGAGCGAGCTGCAGGCCGACTTCATCCTCGACACCCGCCTGCGTCAGCTGGCGCGGCTCGAGGAAATGACCATCCAGAAGGAGTTCGATGAACTTACCGAGGAACTGGCCGGCCTGAAGGCCATGATCGCCTCGCCCGCGAAGCAGACGAAGCTGCTGGCCCTCGGCCTTCAGGATGTACGCAAGGCCCTGATCTCGCCGCGCCGCACCACCATGGGCGACGCGCCCGACGTCAGCGATGTGTCCATCGACGCCTTCATCCCGCGCGAGGCCATCACCGTCATCCTGTCCGAGCGCGGCTGGATCCGCGCCGCCCGGGGCAAGGTGGACGATCCGTCGGAGCTGAAGTTCAAGGAAGGCGACGACCTGGCCTTCCTCGTGCCCGCCTTCACCACCGACAAGCTGCTGGTGGCGGCGTCCGATGGGCGCATCTTCACCCTCGGGGCTGACAAGCTGCCGTCAGGGCGCGGACACGGGGAGCCGTTGCGCCTGATGATTGATCTGGACGAGAGCGCGGGCATCGTGAACGTGCTGGCCCACCAGCCAGGCGCGAAGCTGCTGGTGGCGTCAAAGGCCGGCTATGGTTTCGTCACGCCCGAGGACGACGCCCTGGCCCAGAAGCGCGGCGGCAAGCAGGTGCTGAACGGCGACATGGCCGCCTGCCTGCGCGTCTCTGGCGACCACGTGGCGGTCATCGGCGACAACATCAAGGCGCTGGTCTTCCCGCTGGAGGAACTGCCCGAGATGGCGCGCGGCAAGGGTGTCAAGCTGCAGACCTACAAGCAGGGCGGTCTGGCCGACATCACCATGTTCAACGCCGAGGACGGCCCCGACTGGCGCGACGGCGGCGACCGCCGCCGCAACTGGCCCGACTGGCGCGACTGGCTGGGCAAGCGCGCCGCTGCCGGCCGACAGGGGCCGCGGGGACTGCGGAAGTTTCGCTGACCGCAGGTGACAATCCCGTTTCTGACCCCGATTTTACTTGGGTTGGCGCATTCGTTCGCGCGATACTGACGGTTCAGGACTTTCAAGGAGGCCCTTCATGCTGACCTGGATTATCATCGGCGTCATCGTCGCCGTCGTCGTGGTGGCCGTCATCGGCGCCTACAACCGGCTGGTGGCGCTGGATCAGTCGGCCGATCAGTCGTTCGCCGACATCGACGTGCAACTGCGTCAGCGTCAGGACCTGATCCCCAATCTGGTCGAGGCGGTGAAGGGGTACGCCAGTCACGAGCGCGGCACGCTGGAGGCCGTCACCCAGGCCCGCGCCGCCGCCCAGGGCGCCGGCAGCGTCAACGAGAAGGTCCAGGCCGAGAATATGCTGACCGCCGCCCTCGGACGTCTGTTCGCGGTGGCCGAGGCCTATCCGGACCTGAAGGCCAGCACCAACTTCCTGCAGCTCCAGAACGAGCTGTCGGACATCGAGAACAAGCTGGCCGCCGCCCGCCGCTTCTTCAACAACGCCGTGGCCGAGTTCAACGCCGTGCGCCGCCAGTTCCCGACCGTGCTGTTCGCCGGTTTGGTGGGCTTCGCCTCGGACAAGCCCTTCTTCGACCTGGGTGAAGCGGACCGTGCGGCCATGAACGCCGCGCCGCCGCAGGTGAAGTTCTAGGTCCGCATGGCGTTCTACGGTCAGGCCGTCGGGCTCAAGACCCACATCTGGGCCAACAACACCCGGTCTATCATGCTGCTCGCGGGCTTCCCCGTGCTGCTGGTGGTGATCCTGTACGGGCTGCAACTGGTGCTGATGGGCTTCGGGGTCATTCCGAACTCCGGTGGAACCCTGGGCGACGACATGGCCCTGGCCGGGTCCATGCTGGGCTGGACCGTGCCGACGGCCCTGGTGGTTGCGGCCATCTGGTTCGCCATCTCGTATTTCGGCAGCCAGGCCATGATCGACGCCATGACCGGCGCGAAGAAGGTCGAGCGAAAAGACGAGCCCGAGCTCTACAATCTTCTGGAAAATCTCTCCATTTCTCGCGGCATGCGCACCCCGACCCTGCGCATCATCGAGCGGCAGGAACTGAACGCCTACGCCTCGGGCCTGCACGAGGGGCGCTACTCCGTCACCGTCACGCGCGGCCTGATGGGGGCGCTGGACCGGGACGAGATGGAGGCCGTGCTGGCCCACGAACTGACCCACGTCATCAACAAGGACGTGCGGACCATGGTGATCGCCTCGATCTTCGCGGGCATCATCAGCGTCATGGCCGAGCTGGTGTTCCGGAGCCTGTTCTTCTCGCGTGGCGGGCGCGGCGGAAATAACAAGAACGCCGGGCCGCTTATCCTTATCGGCATCGCCATCGCGGTGATCGGCTTCGTGCTGGCGGCGGTGATCCGCATGATGCTGTCGCGCACCCGCGAATATGTGGCTGACGCGGGCGCAGCCGAGTTGACCAAAAATCCTGACGCCATGATTTCGGCCCTGCGCAAGGTATCGGGCCAGTCCAAACTGGAAGCGCCCGACGAACTGCGCGGCATGTTCCTGGATAATCAGGAGAAGAGCGCGGGCCTTTCAGGTCTGTTCGCCACACACCCGCCCATTGAGAAGCGCATCGACGCCCTGGTGCGGTTCGCAGGCGGGCGGGACCTGCCGCCCATGGCGCGGCAAGCGGCTCCGTCCACGTCCGTTCCGCCGACCTACTGAGCCGCGCCTGAGCCACGGATCAGCGCCGTGCGCTCGTCCGCCGTCAGCAAGCGCCATTTGCCTTCCGGCAGATCGCCCAGCGCCAGCGGGCCGATGCGGGTGCGGTGCAGGTCGGTGACGCGCAACTCCACCAGATCGCACATGCGCCGGATCTGGCGGTTGCGGCCCTCGGTCAGGATGAAGCGCAGGGTCTGGCCCTGCACCACGGTGACGCGGGCGGGCTTCAATTGGCGCTCGTCCAGCGCCAGGCCATGACGCAGCAGGCCCAGCTTGCGCTCGGTGATCGGGCCCCGGACGGTGACCAGATACTCCTTGTCCAGTTCGGACTGCGGGCCGATGACGGCCTTGGCCACCACGCCGTCTGTGGAGAGCAGCAGCAGGCCGCGGGAGTCCTCGTCCAGCCGGCCGATGGGGGGCAGGGAGGCGTCCTTCGCCGGGGTCTGGCCCGGCCCCATGCGGTTGGCGCCGGTCAGCAGGCGCACGGCGGGAATCTTGCCCGGCTCCGGCTGGCCCGAGACGTAGCCCACGGGCTTGTGCATGACGATGGTGACGCCGGCCGCCAGTTCCGCCTCGGCCGCGTCGCTGAGGATCAGGGTCTGGCCCGGCTCGATCTTGCGGCCCGCGTCGGTGACCACCTCGCCGTCGATGCGCACCAGCCCCTGGCCGATCAGACCCTCCGCCTCGCGCCGTGAGCAGACGCCGGTCTGGCCCAGCCACTTGTTGATCCGGACGGGTTCGTCGCCGTCATAGGTGCGGGTGAAGGCCATGGTCGGTCCGTGCTGCGAGGAGGGGTCTTTTTGGCGGCGGGCGGGCCTGACGGCAAGGCTGTGCGGTTGACCGCCGGGGCCAAAGACATATATCAGACGTCATCCACATGACGGATCGACTTGTCCCGCCCCGCGCTTGACGTGGAGGCGGCTCAACCCGTCATTTTCGTGTCCTTGATACGAAAAGCGTGAGGAAATGGACGGCGTCGTGCTGTCCGTCGACTTGAGATCAACCTTTCAGGAGAAGCATGAACGCTCAATACAACGCCGGTAAATCTGGAAAACCCCGCGGTGGATTTCGCCGCACGCCTATTCGGGCCCGTGTCGGCCTGGCCATGCGCCGCTCGATGGACTTCGGTCCGCTGGGCGATGTCGAGCAATTGATGCAGTACGAAGGCATCTCCATGGCCCCCATCTCCACCGGTGACGCAAGCATGTCTGTCGGCGGCGTGACGGTGCTGCCGACCGCCAGGATGAGCGACATCGAGGACGGCTCCATGGCCGGCCTGATCATTCCGGGCGGCGCCGCGGACTCCGCCGCCGAGGAAAAGGTGGCCAACATGATCACCACGGCGCGCGCCAACGGCATGACGGTTCTGGCTTTCGGTGAAGGCGTCGCCCAGGCGGCCCGCGCCATGGACATCGACCCGGCCACCCTGGCCGATGCGCCGGGCGCGGTCATCGACAGCGAGGGCGCGACCCCGCTGATGACCCGCGAGCAACTGAGCCTGGTGGCCCAGACGCTGGGTTAAGCCTTTGAGCTAGGTCTTGCGAAACAGCAGGCTCAGATTATTGGCCGGCATCTCGATCCGCAGGGTCAGGTGCAGGCCATGATCCCGCGCCAGCTGCGAGACGTCTTCGAGAGCCCGCAATCCCCACTCGGGGTTGCGGGCTTTCAGATTCCGGTCGAAGTCCGCATTCGATGGCGCCAGCGGCGCGTCGGTCTCGCGATACGGCCCGTACAGATACAGCAGGCCGCCGGGGACCAGCACCTGCGCCGCCCCGCGCATCAGGCCCTCGGTCGAGGTCCACGGGCTGATGTGGACCATGTTGATGCAGACCACCGCGTGGAACGGACCATCCGGCCATGTGGCGGGATCGGCGGCGTTGAGGGCCAGCGGAGTGTTTAGGTTGTCTGGTCCGGCCGCCCGGCGCCATGCGTCGATGCTGCTCCTCGCCTCATCCGACGGGTCGCTGGGGGTCCACTCCAGATCGGGCAGGGCGCGCGCGAAGGCGAGGGCGTGTTCGCCACTGCCTGCCGCAATCTCCAGCACCCGACCGCGCGCGGGCAGGTGCGCCTTGAGCACGCTCAGGATCGGTTCGACGTTTCGACCGGCTGCGGGCGAAGACGCTGCACCGTCGGGGAGGGTGGTGATGGAGTCCATGGTCTGCATCGTCCCTGATTAGCCGTCGAAGGGCTGTCCCGCGAATGGAAAAGCCCTGCGGATCGCCTCGATCGGTCGGGAAAGGGTGGATTCTTGCGCCGGTTGACGTCGCGTCAGAAGGGGTGTTTCTGCCTCCATGTAACACGGCGTGATCGTCGTGAGGCCACGGCGGCGACAGATCGCCGGGCCTGGGAAGCTCAGGGAGACGTGCCGTGCATATCGACAGGATTCCGGGGCTCGACGCCGCCCCGACGAACCACCGTGGTCTGCTCGAATGGGTGGCCGGGATCGCCGCCCTCACAAAGCCGGACCGCATTCACTGGTGCGACGGTTCACAGGCCGAGGCCGACGCCATCGCCGCCGATCTGGTCGCGCGCGGCACCCTTCGGCCGCTGAACCCCCAAACCCGGCCCGGGTGCTACTACGCCGCCTCGGATCCGAAAGACGTTGCCCGGGTCGAGAGTCGCACCTTCATCTGCTCACAGGACGAGGCCGACGCCGGGCCGACCAACAACTGGTCCGATCCCGCCGAAATGCGCGCGCGCCTCAACGGCCTGTTCGATGGCTGCATGGCGGGCCGCACGATGTACGTGGTCCCGTTCTGCATGGGGCCGCTGGGCTCCAGGATCAGCGCCCTGGGCGTGGAGATCACCGACAGCGGCTATGTGGCCCTGTCCATGCGGATCATGACGCGCATGGGCCAGGCGGCATTGGATCAGCTGGGCGAGGACGGAACTTTCGTGCCCGCGGTCCACACTCTTGGCGCGCCACTGGCCGAAGGTCAGCCGGATGTGCCGTGGCCCTGCAACGACGACAAATGGATCGTGCATTTCCCCGAGACGCGGGAAATCTGGTCCTACGGTTCCGGCTATGGCGGCAACGCCCTGCTGGGCAAAAAGTGCTACGCCCTGCGCATCGCCTCGGTGATGGCCCGCGACGAGGGCTGGCTGGCCGAGCACATGCTGATCCTGAAACTGACCGATCCAGAGGGGCGCGTGCACTATGTGGCCGCCGCCTTCCCTAGCGCCTGCGGCAAGACCAATCTGGCCATGCTGCAGCCCACGCTGGACGGCTGGAAGGCCGAGACAGTGGGCGACGACATTGCCTGGATGCGCTTCGGCGACGACGGGCGGCTGTATGCGGTGAACCCCGAGGCGGGCTTCTTCGGCGTGGCGCCCGGCACCAGCCGCAACACCAACCAGAACGCGCTGGCCACCCTGACGAAGAACACCGTCTTCACCAATGTGGCGCTGACCGCCGACAATGACGTGTGGTGGGAGGGGCTGACGAAGGACGCGCCCGAGGGGCTGACGGACTGGAAGGGGCGACCCTACGATCCGGCGTCCGGCGAACCGGCCGCGCACCCCAACTCGCGCTTCGCGGCCCCGGCTGAGCAGTGCCCCACCATCGCGCCGGATTGGGAAGACCCGGCGGGCGTGCCCATCAGCGCCATCCTGTTCGGCGGACGCCGGGCCAGCGCGGTGCCGCTGGTGACCGAGGCCTTCGACTGGGAGCACGGCGTGTTCATGGGCGCCACCGTGGCGTCCGAAGGCACGGCTGCGGCGGAGAACCGGGTGGGCGAGCTGCGCCGTGATCCCTTCGCCATGCTGCCGTTCTGCGGCTACAACATGGGCGACTATTTCGCTCACTGGCTGGCGCTGGGCGAGCGGGCTGATGTGGCGAAGCTGCCGCGCATCTTCTTCGTCAACTGGTTCCGCAAGGATCAGGACGGCCGCTTCATCTGGCCGGGCTTCGGCGACAATATCCGGGTGCTGAAGTGGATCACCCGGCGGCTGGAAGGCGAGGCCGAGGCGGTGGACACGCCGGTGGGCAGGGTGCCGACGGCTGATGCGCTGGATCTGGACGGCGTCGATCTGACCGAGGCGCAGCTGGACACGTTGCTGGAGGTGGACCCCGAGGTCTGGAGCGAGGAGGCGGCGCTGATTCCCGCCTTCTTCGAAACGTTCGGCGACCGCCTGCCCGGGGCGCTGTGGCGACAGCACGCGGCCCTGACCAAACGGCTGGATCGCGCGCGGGCGGCGCGGATGGCGGCCGAATAGCTTGAAAAAGGCCGCGCGCCGGTCAATGACGGCGCGTGTCATCCTCAAGAGAAATCCTCATCATCGGCGCGGGCGTTCTGGGCCTGACGACGGCGGTCGAACTGATCCGCCGGGGCCGCCGGGTGACGGTGGTCGACCCGGGTGGCGACAACGCCTCGTCCGTGGCCGCGGGCATGATCGCGCCGGCCCTGGAATGCGCGCTGGAGAACGTGACGCGTGCGCGGGCGGACCTGCTGCGCGAGGCGCGGGACCTGTGGCCTGAGTTCGCCGAGCACATCGGCGTTTCCGTGTCGGCCGAAGGCTCCCAATGGTGCGGACCCGATGCGGCGGCGGTCGGTGAAAGGCTGTTGAATCTGGGCTTCGCGGCCTGGGTCGAGAATGGTGTCGCATTCACGCCCGACGACTGGCGGGTGGACCCCGGGCCGGCGATGGTGGCGCTGAAGGCGTTTCCGGGTCTCGCCATGGCGACGAGCCGCGTCGCGGAGCTGACGCAGCATGGCGCGCGGTGGGAGGCGCGGCTTCACTCCGGGCAGATCATCAGCGCGCGGACGGTGGTTGTGGCGACGGGGCCCGAGGCCCCGATCCCCGGCCTGACGCCCGAGGCCACGCGCATCATCGGCCTGATCCGTCCCATCCGGGGCCAGCTGGAGCAGGTCTTTGCCCTGACGGTGGAGCGGATGCGGCGCGGGCCGGGGGCCTATGTGGCCCCAATGATCGACGGGATCATGGTGGGGGCCAGCATGGATTTCGATCGTCGCGACCTGGCCCCCGATTCCGTTCAGGCCCGACGCATGATCCAGGCGGCGGGGCGCTTCTTCGATCTGACATCCATCGGCGTCCGGCGCACTCGCGTGGGCGTGCGCGGCGCCTCGCCCGACGGGCTGCCCATGGCCGGGGCGCTGGGAGAGGGGCTGTTCGCCGCCCTGGCGCCGCGCCGCAACGGCTGGCTGCTGGCGCCCGCGGTGGCCCGGACAGTGGCCGCGGCGATTGCGGGCGAACCGAAGACGGCCTTTGGGGCCGCCTTCGATCCCTTGCGCTTCTAGTTCAGCTGGAAGGTCAGGGGGATGGTGACCACGGCGCCTTCCACCGCCTGACCGTCAACCGTGCGGGGGCTGAGGCGGAAGTGCCGCGACAACTGCATGGCGGCCCGACCGAATCCATAGCCGCCGGGGGTTTCGGACAGCACGGAACACGCCGTCAGGCCGCCCCGCGCCGTCACCGAGCATTGCAAGGT
Source organism: Brevundimonas sp. (assembly GCF_046299535.1). GTDB lineage: Bacteria > Pseudomonadota > Alphaproteobacteria > Caulobacterales > Caulobacteraceae > Brevundimonas. Next base: position 35,000 of record NZ_JBKBIB010000009.1, read on the forward strand.
GGCGGAACCCTCCACGCCGTCCCGGGCCGCGCGGTCCGGATAGGCCCGCGCCATCTGATCCGGCGTGGGCCGCGCGATCCAGCGAGGATTGGCGATAACGCCTGGGGGCGCCTCGGGAGTGGTCTGGGCCGGCGCCGCGGGCTGCACCGGGCCCGGGGTCGCGGGAACGAAGATCGGGTCGAACGCAACGCCTGAAACGGGTACATCCGGGGGCGTGAACGGGGCGGTTTCGGTTGGCTGGAACGGGGTCGGCACAGGGTTGTGGACCGCTGTCGGCGGGGGCGGAGCTTCGGCGACCTGCGGCTCGGGCGGGATAACGCGCGGGAACATCTCGAGGATTGTGATGGGCGGTTCGGGAGCCGCCTCGGTCGCGCGCAACTCGAACCGTTGTTGATAGAGCCACACGCCGGCGGCGCCGTGAACCAGCAGCGAGGCGCCGACCGCCAGCCAGACCCAGCGCGGGACCGGCCGCTTGCGGCTGTTGAAATCCAGCGGGTTCACCGAACCGGGCCCGCCTGCGAGCTTCATCATCATGGCCGTCCACTCCCTTTGTTTGCGGGAGCCTGACCGGCTGAAGCGGAACCGCATCACGATTTCGCCGAGGCCATGAATCAGGCTCTCGTTTCCAGGTCGAACAGCCGGAGACCGGTGTCCGACGAACGAAGTGTCGCGCCTGGGTTGTGGCGACTTTGCGGCGAAGGTTGATCAGCACTCTGTGATGGCTGCGGCAGCGATCTGTGGACGGTCTTTTCCCGTTAACAGAGTTTAGGGTTTCGTTAACCAACGTAAACGACCGTCAACCTTATGAGCATTGGAGCGATTCCCTCATCGGGCGGCGTGGAGGCGGCCATTCGGCGCGCCTCCAGCGCGACCGGCGTGGACTTCGACTTTCTGATGCGGACGGCGCGCCGGGAGAGCGCGCTCAATCCCCAGGCCCAGGCGCGAACCTCCACCGCTGCGGGCCTGTTCCAATTCATCGAGCAGACGTGGCTGGCGACCCTCAAGCAGAACGGTCACCGGCACGGGTACGGCCAGTACGCAGATCTGATCCATCGGGCGCCGGACGGCCGCTGGCGGGTGCAGGGCTCTGCCCGCAATGTGGTCATGGACCTGCGCTTCGATCCGCACGCCGCCTCGGTGATGGCGGCGGAACTGGCGGCCTCCAACGCCGCCTATCTGCGCGGACGCACGGGCCGGGAGCCCGGCGGCGGCGATCTCTACGCCGCCCATTTCCTTGGTCCTGCCGGCGCCGCGACCCTGATGGAGGCGATGGCGACGCGTCCCGCCGCTTCCGCTGCAGCCCTGTTCCCCCAGGCGGCGGCGGCGAACCGGTCGATATTCTACCGAGCAGGGCGCCCGGCGACGGTGGCCGAGGTCCACGCAAACCTGCAACGTACGGCCGGTGACCACCCCGCTGTCGGAACTCCGCAGCCGACGGCCCCCCAGTTGAGTGAACGGGACCGCATGCTGGCCGCGCGGATGGACCGCCTCAGCCAGGATCAGAACCTGCTCAATATGCTTCTGGGAACCCAGGGTGAGGGGGATGACGGCGCCTTCCAGAGGGCGTTCGCGCCGCCACGGGAATCGCGCCAGACTTGAGCGAACAACGCTCGAAAACCCGAATCCGGGCGGTACGGTAAACGCCACATTAAGGATGCGGCGTCCATTCTCGGGTCCTGATTTCCGGAAGCCCGCATGATCGCCTCTCGCGCCCGTCTCACCGACCTCGACCTGCATTGCCTGATCAGGAGCGGGGATGACGACGAGCGCGCGACCGCCGCGCACAAGCTTTGCCGCGCGATCGACAGGGCCGCCCTGACCCCGGTCGATCGCGCAGCCGCCGAAAAGATCATGCGTGTTCTTGCGGGCGATGTGGCCGAGATGGTTCGTCGCGCCCTGTCGGTGACTTTGAAGTCGTCTGACCTTCTTCCGCAGGACGTGGCTCGCCGCCTTGCCAGGGACGTGGACAGCGTGGCCATGCCCATCATCGCTTTCTCGCCCTCCTTTTCCGACGATGACCTGATCGAGATCGTGCGCAGCGGCTCCTCCGCGCGTCAGGTCGCGGTGGCCGGGCGTCCGAAGGTTTCGCGCGACGTGAGCGATGTCATCGCCGCCGAGGCCGGCGAACCGGCCGTACGCACCCTGGCCGCCAATGACAATGCGGATCTGTCCGAGAGCGCGATGGGCCGCGCGATTCAACGGTTCTCGGAATCGGCGGAATTGGTGACGGCCCTGGCCTACCGGCCCGTGCTGCCGGTGGCGATTACGGAAAGGCTGATCGGACTGGCCAGTGAGGCGGTGCGTGAGCACCTGGTCAGCCGCCATGCCCTGACCCCTGAGGTCGCCATTCAATTGGCCAGCTTCACCCGTGAAAGGGCTACGGTCGATCTGATCGATCAGGCTGAAGCATCGGCGAATCTGGCGGATTTCGTGGCCACCCTGAATGCGCGCAAGGCCCTGACTCCCTCCCTTCTGCTGCGCGGGCTTGCCCGGGGGCAGATGGCCTTTTTCGAGCATGGATTATCGGAGCTGGCCGGCGTGTCCCATGAGCGCGCATGGCTGATGGTCCACGACGCCGGTCCGCTGGGCCTGAAAGCGATCTATGATCGGGCCGGCCTGCCGCCCCGCCTGTTCCAGGCCTTCCGGGCCGGGGTCGACACCTGGCGGGGCATGCAGGCCGAAGGCGTCACGCCAGACGGCAAGGCGTTTCAGCAGAGAATGCTGGAGCGTTTCCTGACGCAGCGGCCGAACACGGGCCGCGAGGACCTGGGTTATCTTCTGGAGCGTCTGGACCGGGCGCCGGAACCCGCAATTCAGGCCGCCAACGCGGCCTGAGTCGACGGTTCAGCTCTTGTAAACGGCGACCTTGGATTCAAGCTCTTCAGCGAGGGCGCGTCCGACCGGGTGCTCGTCCGTCTGGATCTTGTCGCGCACCACCGCCTTGATGGCCAGAACATGGGCCTCCAGCAGCGGCAGAGGAGTGCTCATGCGCGCTGCAGGGTCGTCCAGCAGCCGACAGAACGATCCGGCGAGGCGTGTAACCAGGGGATATTGGTAGGTGCCGCCCAGCCCCTTCAGGTCGTGAGCCCGGAAATAAAGGGCCTCGGCGGTGGCAGGGGTATAACCTTCGGCTTGAATGGCGGTCCAGGCGGCGTCCAGTTTCACAATCTCGTCCTGCAGCCATTCGCCGAACTGGTCGGCCATGGCGGCCAGGGCTTGCTCGGCCTTGGCGATGGCGCCGGCGTCGATTCCACCGAAGCCGCCACCCACCTTCTGGCGCAGGGTATTGGACGGCTGGATGACCTGTGCGGACTTGTTCACGGCGACGACTCCAAGAGCAATATGCTCCCAGTATCCGATGGCAGGTTTAAGAACCCGTGACTCAGGCGGTGAATTGCTCGGCGAGAACCCGTTCCTCGAAGGAGCGGTCGGCGTCGAACAGCATGGTCAGGGCGATATCGCGCCGTTCCCGCACCTCGACCTTCCGCACGCGCCGGACCTCGTAGTTGTCCGCCACAGCGCTGACCGGGCGCTTGTCCGCTTCAAGGATTTCGAAGCAGACTTCGGAGTCGTGGGGAAGCAGGGCGCCCCGCCAGCGGCGGGGCCGGAAGGCGCTGATGGGCGTCAGCGCCAGCATTCTGGAGTTCAGGGGAATGATCGGGCCGTGCGCCGAAAGATTGTAGGCGGTTGACCCGGCCGGCGTGGCCACCAGCGCCCCGTCGCAACTCAGTTCCTCAAGACGCACCCTGCCATCGACCAGAATGCGAAGTTTGGCGCTCTGACGAGTCTGGCGCAGCAGCGAGACCTCGTTGATGGCCAGCCCGGACTGGATGTGATCATCGCTGGTCCAGGCCCGCATCTCCAGAGGATGAATGATGGTGCGAACCGTTTTTGACAGACGATCAAGCAGGTCCTCTTCCCCGTATTCATTCATCAGGAAGCCGACTGAGCCCCGGTTCATGCCGAACACCGGGGCGTGCCGCTCGATCTGGGCGTGAAGCATTTCCAGCATGAAGCCGTCGCCGCCCAGCGCCACAACCACGTCGGCTTCCTCGACGGGGAACGACTTGTATCGCTTCGCCAGCGTGTCCCGCGCGGCGAGCGCGTCCGGCCGGTCGCTGGCGGCGAAGGCGATGCGCGGGGAGGAGGGGAGCGTATTCACGCCTCAGTGCAAGCGGACGCGAGGCCGGAAGTCAAACGCTCACGATCAATCACGCGGCCCGATGGGCGCGAAAAGCCCGAGCGGCGCTTTCGCCCGAACGCTCCAGGAAGCGGGCCTTGCGCAGGTCTCCCGCAGGAAATCCGCCGCTGAGCTTGCGAGTTTCGTCCAGCAAGGCGGGAAAAACGGCTCGATCAATCCCTACTGCGGCGCAGGCCAGCCGGAGGGGCTCGGGCGTGTCAGCGCGCACAGCCTCGCGAACCTGCGCCAGGGGAAATCCCCCGAGCGTGGCCAGGGCGTGCTCGAAAAGACTCAGGCGTCCCTCACGTATCGCCCGGATCAGATAGCCCGGCCGCAACTGACCCGAGGCGTCCATCTTGGCCACAAGGCGCCGCTCCATTTCATCGCGGGCGGGGTCGTCCTGATTGTGCGTGGGCGCCGTTTCGCCCTTGCGCGCGTAGGCCGCGCGCACAGCTTCGTCGATGGCGTCGCTGAGGGCCGGAGCATCCACCTGGAAACGCTCCTGAAGCGCTTGCCGCAAGGCCTGACCGACCCAGGCGTACAGTTGTCGGGCCAGTTGATCGTTCATGGCCGGGTGGCGCACCAGGGGCGCGCGCAGGGCCGCGATGCGCTGGGACGCTTCCACCAACCTGCGGACCGCCGCCTCGCTGACTTCCGCCGTGCGGTTGCCGGCAAGGGCCGTCAGCACGGCCGGCTCGCCGCCTTCAATGATGGCGTCGGCGATACGGCCGCTGATACGGGGCCTGCGCGCCACCTCGATCTGGTGCTCAATGGTGCACTCGACGAGGATTTTCAGCAGTTCCTGATCCTTGAGCAGCGGACTGGCGGCGATCACAGGCCGGGCGATCTCGATCTCGTCGATCGCCAGGGTGTTGATCAGGGCCGGCGGCGCCCAGTCAGCGCTCGCAAGGCATTCGGAGAGGGTTCTGCGGATGTCCCGCTCAGCCCTGGCCGCAAGGACCAGGAAGATTTCACCAAGCAAGGCGTGTGAGGGATCTCCAGGGCGGGGGGGCGTGGCCTCGCACATGGCCGCGACGCCCCGTAGCAGGCGCTGCTGGTCTGCTGAATCCCGGCTTCTGGCCAGGGAGAGAAGATCAGCGGGAGCGGTTTTCGCGCTGGACAGGGCAGGAGCCACGACACGCCTCTCAGGGATTTCGGCGGCGATTCCACCGCAGTCCAGCTTCGCCGTGCGGAGTGAAAACGGGGTTAACGCGCCGCTAACCTTGACGCTCGCGGTGCATGGCGCGACGTTGACGGGTCTGGAGTTGCCTTTGGGAGATGGTCATGGCCGACGGCGCATCGACTTCGTTGAAATCGAAGGTTTCCGAGGCCGAATGGCAGGTTCGGGTGGATCTGGCGGCGCTGTACCGGCTGGTCGCGCTGCATGGGTGGGACGACATGATCTTCACCCACATCTCGGCCCGCGTGCCGGGCCCGGAGCACCATTTCCTGATCAACCCCTATGGCTTCTATTTCGAGGAGATGACCGCCTCGTTGCTGGTCAAGGTCGATCTGGATGGCAATGTCGTTCAGGACACCACAAACTTCATCAATCCTGCAGGCTTCACCATTCATTCGGCGGTCCATGCGGCGCGGGAGGACGCGAAATTCGTCATCCACCTGCACACCGATGCAGGCGTGGCGGTGGCGGCGCAGAAAGAGGGCCTGCTGCCCCTCAGCCAGAACGCGTGCCTGCTCCAGCATCAGGTGGCCTATCACGGCTATGAGGGGCTGGCGCTGAACCATGACGAGCGGGAACGTCTGGTGGCCGATCTGGGTGACAAGCCCCTGATGCTCCTGCGCAACCACGGCACAATGGCGGTGGGGGAGACTGCGGCGGCCGCGTGGGTGGCCATCTTCTTTCTGGAGCGGGCGTGTCGTCAGCAGGTCGGCGCTCTCAGCGCGGGACGGGACGGCGTTCTGACCGCGCCGGACGCGGCCCAGGCTGAAACCCGGGAGCAGGGCCGCGGCCTGCCCTTCATCTCGGCCCTGGCCTGGCCCGGGGCCCTGCGCCAGTTGAACCGGCGCTCACCGGGATACGACGCCTGAGATCGCCGGCTGTCAGGGGACTGATGGCCGGGTTGCTCATCCTGGCCTCTGGCGAAGCGCGCGCCGGCGCATGGCCCACGCCCAAGGGCCAGACACAGGTCATTGTGAAGTACGAGCACATGCGTGCCGACACGGGTTACGACCCGTTCGGCGAGCGCGCGGATTTACCGGCGCCCCGGATCGATCAGGTGCTGGGCGGCTTCTTGGAACACGGCCTGACGGACCGCATCACACTGCAGATGAAGGGCGACTGGCAGGATGGCGAGGACGCTTTCGGTGATTACCGGGGTCGCGGGCCTGTGGAGCTTGGCGTGCGGTTCAACGTCTGGCGCGACGACTGGAACGTGCTCGGCGTGCAGGTCGCCCACGCCCGCGGCGGCGACGCGCGCAATGCCGTCTATGCCCCGCCCGGGGCCGGAGACAGCGACTGGGAGCTGCGGCTGCTGGCGGGACGATCCTTCGACCGGCGAGGGGCGTTCGTGGAAGCCCAGCTGGCGCGCCGGTTTCGTGACGGCCTGGCGGATGAGACGCGGCTGGACCTTACGGCGGGGGCGGAGCTGGCGCCTGGCTGGTCCGTCCTGACCCAGGTGTTCGCCGGGGCAGCCGATGAGGGCGCTCGCTGGGCCAATATGGAGACCACCGTCGTTCGGGATCTGGGCGACTGGAGTGTTCAGGCGGGCTGGCGGCGCACGGCCTGGGGGCGTGAAAGTCCCATATCCAGCGGCCCGGTCCTGGCCATATGGCGGCGATTTTGAAATCGCGCATCCGTGAGCGACGGATTCCGTAACTTCATCACGTTATTGAAAACGAGGTTGCCCTGCGTGCGTCAACCTATAAGTGCTCGCTTTCCCGAACACGCCGGACCGTTTCTGTGCTGAAAAGACATTTCTTCATTTTCGCAGCTGCGGGTGTCGTCGCCCTCATGGTGGCGGCGGCCGTTCTGCGTATCGCCTTCGCTGGTGATGAGGCCGGCGGCGCCGGACCCGGGGGGCCGCGCGGCGCCCAGGAAGTGTCAGAGGTCCAGGTCGTCTCCCGTACTTTCAGTGATCGTATTGAGGTGCTGGGCGTGGCGCGCGGCCGTCGCTCCGTTGACATCACCTCGAACGCCACCGAACTGATCACCCGGGTGTACTTCACCGACGGTCAGCGCGTGGCGGCAGGCGCGCCTCTGGTCCAGCTTCGCGCCGACCAGCAGGACGCCGGGATCATCGAAGCCGAAGCCCGCCTTCAACAGGCCAGGCGCGACATGGAGCGCTGGGAAGCTCTGGCTGAGCGTGGCATCGCCCCTCGCGTCACCGCCGAACAGGCCCGGACAGATTTCGATCTGGCGCAGGCCTCCCTTGAGGCGGCCCAGGCGCGTCGGGGCGAACGCATGATCCGCGCGCCCTTCGCGGGTGTTCTGGGCTTGTCTACCGTCACCGCCGGTACGCTGGTCAACCCGGGCGCCGTCATCGCCACCCTGGATGATATTTCGGTGATCCGCGTCGATTTCCCGGTGCCGGAACGCTACCTGCCGATCCTGTCTTCCGGCACGCCCATCACCGCCCGCGCCGAGGCCTATCCCGACCGCGAGTTCTCGGGCCAGATCGCCCAGCTTGACACGCGGGTCGATCCCCAGACCCGGGCCATGACGGCGCGGGCCGAGTTCGCCAATACGGACGGCGCCGTTCGGCCCGGCATGAGCATGCGGGTATCGGTCAGGCGCGGCGACCGTCCGGCCCCGGCGGTTCCCGAGGCGGCCGTGCAGTATCAAGGCTCCGGCGCCTTTGTTTACCGGATCGCCTCCGACGGCGAGCGCAGCACGGCCCAAAGGGTGGAGGTTCAGACCGGCGTGGTCGAGAACGGCATGGTCGAGATCGTCAGCGGCCTTTCTGCAGGCGACCGTGTGATCGGCTCCGGACTGAACCGCATCCAGCCGGGCGCTGCCGTGCAAGTTGCCCGCACGACGCCGCCCGGCGCTCCCGCAGCCGACGATCCGTCGCGGACGATCGCACCATGATGCTGTCCGACATTTCGGTCCGGCGCCCCGTCTTCGCGGCGGTGGCGGCCATCGTGCTGTGCGTGATCGGCGCGGCGGCCTTCTTCTTCCTGCCGGTGCGCGAATTGCCGGATGTGGATCCGCCTATCGTCTCCATCACCACGAACTACCCCGGCGCGTCGGCCGAAGTGATCGAGAGCCGGATCACCGAACCCATTGAGCAACGAATCGCCGGCATTCAGGGCGTGGAGCGTGTGACGTCATCCAGCCGTGACGGACGATCCCGGGTCACGATCGAGTTCTCGCTGGACCGCGACATCGATGCGGCCGCCAACGACGTGCGCGATCGTATCTCGCGTGTGCTCGGGAGCCTCCCGGACCAGGCCGATCCGCCTGAGGTGGCCAAGGCCGACACTGACGGCCAGCCCATCATGATTCTGTTCCTGCGCTCGGACTCCATGACCCGCCTGGAGCTGACCGACTTCGCGGACCGCTATCTGGTGGACAGGTTCTCCGTGGTGCCGGGGGTGGCCGCAGTGCAGATATATGGCGAGCAGCGCTACGCCATGCGAATCTGGCTGGACGCCGCCGCCCTTGGCGCCCGGGGTCTGACGGTCACCGATGTGGAATCCGCCCTGACCCGACAGAACATCGAACTTCCGGCCGGAACGCTGGAATCGGTGGACAAGGACTACACGGTCCGGGTGGCGCGCAACTACGCCACTCCCGAGGACTTCGCCAGCCTGCCGGTCAGTCCCGCCGGGGCCGGCGACGGTCAGTACGTCACCCGCCTCGGCGATATCGCGCGGGTCGAAGAGGCTCCCGCAGAGGATCGCCGCCTGTTCCGCGGCAACGGTCTGGACCAGATCGGTCTGGCCATCACACGCCAGTCCCAGGCCAATGACCTGGAAATATCCAATGGCGTGCGTGCTCTGGTCGAGGAAGTCCAGCCGGGCTTGCCGCCGGGCTCGGAACTGGTTGTGGGCACCGATAACTCGGTCTTCACCAAACACGCCATTGAAGAGGTCTGGATCACCATCGGCATCGCACTCGCCCTGGTGGCGCTGGTGAATTTCGTCTTCCTCGGCACCCTGCGTGCAGCGGTCATCCCGTCCGTCATCGCGCCGATCTGCCTTCTGTCCACCTTCATCGTCCTGGCGCCGTTCGGGTTCTCCCTGAATTTGTTGACGCTGCTGGCCCTGGTGCTGGCCATCGGCCTGGTGGTGGATGACGCCATCGTCGTCACCGAGAACATCCAGCGCCGCATTGATCACGGAGAGCCCCCGCTGGTGGGCGCAGAACGGGGCGCGCGCCAGGTGTTCTTCGCGGTTGTGGCCACCACCATCGTTCTGGTGGCCGTCTTTGCGCCGCTCATGTTCCTTCCCGGCTATGTGGGCCGGCTGTTCGTGGAACTCGCGGTGGCCATTACCGCGGCGATCGTGTTCTCCGCCTTCCTGGCGCTGAGCCTGTCCCCGATGATGGCGTCCAAGATCCTGCGTCCCGCCTCGGGACAGGGCTGGCTCGCCCGCCGGGTGGACGCGGGCATGGATCGCCTCAAGCGGTCGTATCGCGCCTCCCTTGAAAGTCTTCTGGGCGGTCGCAAGGCCATTGCAGGGGTGGCGGTCCTGGTCCTGTTCCTGGCCGCCGGCGCCATGGGCGTCTTCATGATCCTGCCTAACGAACTGGTTCCCAATGAGGACCGGGGCCGTGTCATGGTGAGGGTCCAGGGGCCGGAAGGCGCCGGCTACAACTACACCCGTGACATCATGCTGGGCCTTGAGCCCCTGGTGGCCGAGTACCATCGGACCGGCGAGGCGACGTCCTACATGATTTCGGCGCCGGGATGGGGAGGAGGATTCAACGGCGGCAACGCCATCCTGGCCCTGTCAGACTGGAGTGAGCGTGATCGTTCGGCGGCGGATATCGCCCAGGAACTGAACCGCAGCCTGCGCAACCAGACGGGGGCCCAGGTCAATGCGTCCACCCCCGGTTCCTTCCAGCGGGGCGGCGGAGGCGGCAACTCTGTGGACTTCATTATGGTCGGGGCTGAATACGAGCGGCTATACGACTGGGTGCAGCCGATCATGAATGCGGCCCTGGACAACCCCGGCCTGTCGCGGCCCCGTCTGAACTACGAGCCCAACGCACCGCGCCTGCTGGTGGACGTGGATCCGCAGCAGGCCGCCGCCCTGGGCGTATCGTCCCAGAACATCGGGCGGACGCTGGAGACCATGTTCGGCTCGCGTCGCGCCACCACCTATATCCGGGCCGGTCAGGAGTATGACGTCATTCTCCAGACCGAGCGTGAGAACCGGACCAGCATCGACGACCTGCGCGCGCTCTATGTCACCACCGGGTCGGGACAACTCGTGCCCCTGTCCTCCGTCGTCCAGACCCAGACGTCAGGCGATACGCCGGACCGCCGCCGGCTGGATCGCCAGCGGGAGATCACCCTCAGCGCCGACCTGAATCCGGGCTACACCATCGCCGACGCCGTGGCCTTCTTCGAGCAGCAGGCGGCGGAACAGCCCGCAGGCGTGGCCACTGTTCGCTGGGGCGGCGCGGCGCGGGATCAGTCCGAGGCGGGTGGCGCGGTGGCGTTGGCCTTCGGTCTGGCCCTGATCCTGGTGTTCCTCGTTCTGGCCGCGCAGTTCGAGAGCTGGATCACCCCTGCGGTGATCATGCTGACCGTGCCGCTCGCCGCGGCGGGCGGGTTGTTCGGCCTGCTGATGGCGGGGTCCAGCCTGAACATCTATTCCCAGATCGGCCTGATCATCCTGATCGGGGTAGCGGCGAAGAACGGAATCCTGATTGTCGAGTTCGCCAACCAGTTGCGCGACCAAGGCCGAAGCGTGCGTGAGGCGATCATCGAGGCGTCCTCGCTTCGCCTGCGTCCGATCATCATGACGTCCATCGCCACGGCCTTCGGCGCCCTGCCCCTGGTGCTGTGGCAGGGCGCGGGCGCGGCCAGTCGCCAGACCATCGGCGTGGTGATCTTCTCCGGGGCCCTGTTCGCAACCCTGCTGACCCTGTTCGTGGTCCCGGTGATCTACGGGGCCCTGGCGCGCTTCACCCGGTCGCCCGAGTACACCGCCCGCAAGATCGAGGAATGGGAAGCGCAGGAAATGGCCGCCAACGACGCTGTCAGGCACGCGGCGGAGTAGGGCCTGCTCGGTTGAGTCGTTGAGCGGTCGCGACTCTTTTCCGCTCATCCCCCGGCAGAGACCGGATATCAGGTCTCCGGACCGTAGCCGGTTTCCACCTTGAGCCACGCGATCAGGTCGCGGCGGTCCGTCTCGTCGCGCACGCCGGCGAACGCCATCTTGTTGCCGGGCAGGAAGCCCCGCGGATTGTTCAGCCAGGAATCAAGCTGTTCCGCCGTCCAGGTGAAATCCGCCTCGCGCAGGGCCGGGGAATAGTTGTAACCCGCCAATGACCCGGCCTGGCGTCCGAACACACCCCACAGGTTGGGGCCCGTCATGTTCGGCCCGCCCTCGGGCAGGGTGTGACACGACCGGCACCGAGCGAAGACGCGACGGCCGTTTTCCGTATCGGCCTCGCTGTAGGGCAGGGGCAGGGACGCCAGAATCGCGGCGCGCTCCTCATCGCCGAGCACGCGCCGCTCTTGCGGTGATGCCGCGCGCTGAACCTCAGGTGCGGCCGGACCTGATCCGCTATCTCCGCAGCCGGAAAGAAGAAGGGCCGCACCGGCGACGATCGACAGACAACGTGTCACTCCAACCTCCAGCACTGGCGCAGGCTGAATGGTGTCGACAGGATCACTCCGGGTCAATGCATCTGGACTACTGCGCTCATGCAGCTTCCGGTGAAAGGCTGTGATCCCTGGGTTCCTCCCGCGCCTTCGGCGCCGAAGGCGTCATATGAGGAGGCTGGATCAAGGGCGGAAGCTACGCCTCTGCCGGTGTCCGGGTCGCTTGTCCTGCCTGAACCACCCGCACAGTTGCTGTGTCGGACAAGACGGAACGTCCACGTCAGCGGTGATCCGGCAAGCGGCCCGCCATCCACTCGCTGGACGCGCGCCTCGGCCAGACTGAGCAGCCCCGCTCTGACAAAGCTGCGGTCGGCGACCTGATCCTGGGCGGCTACGCAGTCCAGTGAGCCGTCGGCCCGCGCCACGCAGTCGAAACGGGCCGAAGCTTCCTGCCCGGTGAACGATCCGCCTGGGTGGAGTCCCGCGAGTTCCGGACGCCGTGTCCAGCGGAGACCTTGATCCACCGGATGGTAGCGATCCGGCAGCGCGCTTTCCGGCCAATTTCCGAAGCGCAGTCGATAGCCGAAGGTCCGCCCTTCAGGAGAATAGCCGTCTACCGAGGTGACCCTGACTCGCCGCATGACTTCCAGTGCGGCGCGCCCGAAATAAAGGTCGTCGGGATCCTCGTAAATGACCTCGCAATTCAGCCGTCCGTCCACCCGCGGCGTACAGGCGACTTCGGCCATGCCGCGGCGGCCACGCGCCCGCGTCGAAACCTGATGCTGTCGCGCCATGTCGCGAACCGAAGGAGGCCGTTCCCATCGCAGACCGACCTCTTCATAGGTGGGAAGGTCATCGGATGATTGAATCGGCGACTGCGCCGAGGCGGCGGCGGCGTAAGCCAGCAGCACCGAGATCCCGATAAGAATCGCTTTCATGACGTCATCCTCCCAGAGATAGAACGCTGGTCGCATAAAACGCCGGTTCCAGGGGAAGGCCAAGTCAAAAAGGAATGGTGCCGGTTGCAGGAATCGAACCCGCGACCTTCGGTTTACAAAACCGCTGCTCTACCAGCTGAGCTAAACCGGCGCTTCCGGGTGCGTTATGATGGCTGAGTCGCCCCACCGCAAGCGGGGTATGGAGTTCGAGCCGAACGATGCCGTTCTCGATGCCCGCGCCCCAAGGCGCCGCCCTGGGAGCCTACGTCATGCCCGTCCTGCTGCTGGTCATGTCGAACGTGTTCATGACCTTCGCCTGGTATGGCCACCTGAAGTTTCCTCACCGGGCTCTTTGGGTGGTGGTGATGGTCAGCTGGGCCATCGCCTTTTTTGAATACTGGCTGGCCGTACCCGCCAATCGCATGGGCCATCAAGTCTATTCCGCCGCCGAGCTGAAGACCATGCAGGAGGTCATCACCCTGACGGTCTTCGCCGTGTTCTCGGTAGCTTACCTGGGCGAGAAGCTGACCCTGAACCACGCCGCCGGGTTCCTGTTCATCGCGACCGGGGCCTGGTTCGTTTTCAGGGGGCCGTTCCCGACCTAGAGTTCGGCGGCGATCCGGTCCGCCAGAGCCCGCAGGGCGTCGGCCTCCGCCATCGGCGCGTGACCATGGCCCTTCAATGTGCGATCGGCCCAGCGGGGCACGATGTGGAAGTGCAGGTGAAAAATCGTCTGGCCGCCCGCGTCGCCGTTGAACTGGCTGATGGTGATCCCGTCGGGCTTCAGCGCCTTGTCCACCGCCACCGACAGCCGCCGCACCGCCTCTGTGATCCGCGCCAGCGCCTCGGGCTCGATCTCCAGCATGTTGCGGGCGGTGGAGGTCTTCGAGATCACCAGCACATGGCCCTCGGACTGCGGAAAAACGTCCATGAAGGCCAGAACGTGGTCGTCCTCCCACACCTTCACCGCCGGGATGTCGCCGCGCAGGATCTTCGCAAAGATGTTGTCAGGGTCATAGGCGCCGTGAAGGCTCATGCGCGGGCTCTTTCTCGATTTGTGATGGTGGAAATCAACGCCCCCGGACGCGCCGGGAAGGTTCCGCACAGCCCCGAAGCACATAGTCGCCTTCAACCGCACGGCGGGCCCCGAAATAGGCGCTGTAGGCGTAGTTTCGCCCATTCGCAGCGCAGGACTCCTGGATCAGCAGCACACTGACATAGTCCGTCTCACTGACCTCGGCGTTCATCATGATCATGCTCGGCGAGGCGGACAGATGCACGATGTTCTCCGGGCCATTTGTAAAGAGGCCTTGGGGGCCGGTGATGCTCACACCTTGTCGGGTCAGTTCACCGGACCAGCTTTCATCCGGGCCGATCAGCCGCATAGGCAGAAGGTCGGGAGACCGTCCCGTCGTCGCGCAACCGGCGAGGCAGAGGCCGACGATGGCGGACAAGATCGGTGCTGCGCGCATGTCTTTCCTCCATGGCTTGTCCAATAGTCCCCGTGGCGGCGCTGTTTGTCGAGATCACGAGGTGCGGAACGGCGAGTATTCCGCCGTCATGGCCTCGATCTCGGCGGCGACGGCGGGGCGTTCCTGATCCAGATAGTTCGCCACCGGCTCGCGCAGCAGAGGGTCGGCGATGTGGTGGGCCGAATAGACCGGCGTGGGCAGATAGCCGCGGGCCATCTTGTGCTCGCCCTGCGCCCCCGCCTCGACCCGGGACAGGCCCCGCGCGATGGCGAAGTCGATGGCCTGATAGTAGCACAGCTCGAAATGCAGGAACGGCCGGTCCTCCAGCGTGCCCCACTGGCGACCATACAGGGCGTCGCGGCCGATGAAGTTCAGCGCCCCGGCGATGGGCCGCTCGCCGTCGAAGGCCATGACCAAGGCGATGCGGTCGCTCATGCGTTCGCCGATCAGGCTGAAGAAGGCCCGGTTCAGATAGGGGCGGCCCCATTTGCGGTCGCCGGTGTCCAGATAGAAGGCGTGGAAGGCGTCCCAGTGCGCCTCGGTGATGTCACGCCCGGTCAGCACGCGGATGTCCAGCCCCGCCTGCGCCTCGCGCCGCTCGCGCCGGATGGTCTTGCGCCGGGAGGAGGAGAGGGCGGCCAGAAAGTCGTCAAACGCGGCGTAGCCGTCGTTGCGCCAGACGTACTGCATGTCCTGACGCAGCAGCAGGCCCTGCTCGCCCATCAGCCGCCATTGACCGGCGTCCGGGAAGTTCACATGCAGGGACGAGGCGCCGGTGCGGTCGCACAGGGTGCGCGCGCCTTGCAGCAGGGCGGCGCCCACTGCGGCGGCGTCGGTCTCCGGCGCATTCAGCAGGCGCGGCCCCGTCACCGGGGTGAAGGGGGCCGCCGACAGCAGCTTGGGATAGTAGCGTCCGCCCGCCCGCTCATAGGCGTCGGCCCAGGCGTGGTCGAAGACGTACTCGCCCTGACTGTGGCCCTTCAGATAGAGCGGCATGACCCCCAGCACGGCGTCGTCCGGCCCGTGCAGGGACAGGTGGCGCGGGCCCCAGCCCTGCGCCTCCACCGCACAACCCGCCGCCTCGCAGGCGTCAAGGAAGTCAAAGCTCACAAACGGATCGCCCGTGGGCGCCGCGCAGGCGTCCCAGGCGCCCTGGCCGATCTGGGCGATGCGGCCGTGAACCTTCAGAATGAAGTCGGCGTCGGTGCTCACCGCACCTCGACGACGGCGTCCACCTCGACGGCGAAGCCCAGCGGCAGTCGATAGACGCCCACGGCCGAGCGGGCGTGGCGGCCCGCATCGCCGAACACGTCCACCATCAGGTCGGAACAGCCGTTGATGACCTTGGGGATCTCGATGAAGTCGCCCGCGGCCTGGACGAAGCCGCCCAGTTTGACGATGCGCACCACCCGCTCCAGATCGTCCTCGCAGGCGGCCTTGATCTGGGCCACCAGATTGATGCCGCACAGGCGCGCGCCGGCCACCGCGGTCTCCAGATCCACGTCATCGCCCACCGTGCCCTTGATGCCGCCACTGGCGTCGTTCGACAGCTGACCCGAGATGTGGACCAGATTGCCGGCGCGCACGAACGGCACATAGTTGGCCACGGCGGCGGCGGGCTTGGGCAACTCGATGCCGAGGTCTTTGAGGCGGGCTTCGATGGTCATGAGGGCTCCTGAGGCTTTGCACGGGATTTAGACGTCCCGCCGCCCGGCTTCAACGCCCGCCCGGCCACCACGGCCCCCGCCCCGAACTTTTCCCGCAGGGCGTCGATGGTGGTTTCGGTCTTCAGGGCGCGGCTCTGATCATGGGCGAACAGTCCGGCGGGGGCGTCCTCGGCGTCCACGATGTCGGCCATGCCGATGCCGATCAGCCGCCACGGACGGCCGATCTCGGGCTTCAGCAGCTCGCGGCCCACGGCGAACAGGCCGCGCGCGGTCTGGATCGGGTCGGGCACGGTGCGCCGCCGCGTATAGAGCCGGAAGTCGGTGGCCCGCAGCTTCAGCACGATCACCCGACTGGCGACCCCGTCGCGCCGGGCCTTGGCCGCCAGTTTCTCGCACAGGGGCCACAGCTCGGCCTCCAGAGCCTCGAGCGTGCTCAGGTCATCGTTGAAGGTGGTCTCGGCGCTCATGCCCTTGCGGTCGTGGTCCGGGTTGACCGGGCGCGCGTCGCGAGCGTGGGCCAGGTCATGGAGGCGCAGGCCCGATTCCCCGTAGGACCGCACCAGGTCCTTGACCTCCGCGCGGGCCAGATCACCGACCGTGGCGTAGCCGTCGCTGCGCAGGCTTCTGGAAAACACCTTGCCCACACCGGGCAGGATGGTGACCGGCTTGTCGGCCAGCAGGTTTTTCGCTTCCGCCGCGCCGATCACCGAGAAGCCGCGCGGCTTGTCCAGTTCCGACGCGATCTTGGCCAGGAACCGGTTGGGCGCCAGACCGATGGAGACGGTCAGGCCGGTCTCCTCCTCGATCTGTTTCTGCAGCCGGATCAGCTGGAAAGCGGGCGGGCCGCCGTTCAGCCGTTCGGTGCCGGACAGGTCGGCCCAGGCCTCGTCCAGCGACAGGGTCTGGATCAAGGGTGTCAGGGTCGCCAGCGCGCCCAGGATGCGGCCGCTCTCATGTTTGTATTTGGCGAAGTCCGGCTTGACGACCACCGCTTCCGGGCAGGCCTTCAGCGCCTTGAACATGGGCATGGCCGAACCGACTCCGTACAGCCGCGCCACATAGCAGGCCGTGGACACCACCCCCCGCTTGCCGCCGCCCACGATCACCGGCTTGTCGCGCAGTTCCGGCCGGTCGCGCTTCTCCACCGAGGCGTAGAAGGCGTCGCAGTCCAGGTGGGCGATGGTCAGCCGGTCCAGTTCCTCGTGGGCCACCACGCGCGGCGAGCCGCACCCAGGACAGCGCGAAACCGCTTGGTCGCCGGTCCACAGACAGTCGCGGCAGATGGCCTTCATCGTCCGGTGTTCGCCCTTCACGCCAACATAAACGCGCCCGTTAAAGATGGGCGCGGAAACCCTTGTGGCGCAATGGGGCGTCCGACTTCGCAGGGGGATTTCCGACTTTGAGGAAGTCGGACGTCCGACTTCGCGCCCGGTTTGTTCCGGTCAGGCGGAGAGGGCGAGGCCCTGACGCCCGGCCCACTGGCGCAGCTTTTCGGCGTCCTCGATGGCGCCGGTCTCGCGCAGGTGCAGGTAGTGATTGCGCAGGATGGTGTCGCGGCTCTTCTCGCTCCAGCCGCCCCAGCTGCAGATCCGCGTCAGGGAGACGCCGGCGTCATAGAGGCGGGTCACGCAGGTGTCGCGGGTGTCCTGCACGCGCTTGTCGGTCAGGGTCTCGGGCACGGCCCTGGCCTTCAGGGCGGCCTCGAGGGCGGCGTTGTAGCGGTAGCGCAGCGAGCGCGTGGTGTGCCGGCGTCGGCCGACCGGGTCCCACAGGTAGGGCGCGGCGTTCAGATAGCGCAGGGACGGGTCGGCCGCGACCTCGGCCGTGCGGCGGGCGACCCGGTCGCGGACCGGCTGCAGCAGGCCGGGCAGGGCCTCCTGGGACTTGCGCCGCGTCTTGGTGGGCACATAGCGCCAGGTCGCACTGGCCAGCTCGTGCAGGTCCGCCGCGCACATGTCGATGGGGCGCGCGCCGCTCCACAGGCCCAGGGTCAGGCCGTCGGCCACGTCGGGGTAGCCGTTGGCGTCGCACCAGGGGATGAAGGCCAGTTCCTCGTCCAGCTCCCAGAACACGATGCGGCCATCCGGCGACGGCAGGTCCAGCTTGTCGTAGGGCGAACGCTCAATCCACGGCGGATCCTGCCAGCAGGCCCAGCGGAACATGGCGCCCGCCGCGCCCAGGGCGGCGTTGGCGGTGGACAAAGAGATCTGGTCGACCAGGTCGTCGTGCCACGCCTTCAGCTTGCCGGGGGTGATTTCGGAGACCTGCAGGGCGCCGAAGCGGGCGGCCAGCTTTTTCGAATGGACGCGGTAGGCTTCCTGTGTCGCGGCGGCGATGCGGGTCATGGCTCGGCGATCGGCGAAGAAGCCGTCGATCATGGCCTGAACCGTGCGGGGCCCGCGCGCGAGGGCGGCGGTGACGTCCGGTTCCCTGTTCTCGAGCACGGCGCGGCCGCGTTCGATCAGGTCGGCGACCAGGCGGCGGGCGTGCGGGTCGGCGGGGACGGGCGACAGCTGATTGAGGGCGGCCCGCAGATCGCGGCGGGCCTTGCCGCCCTCGTCGTCGTCACGGGCGGCCAGGCGCACCAGGGCGGCCCAGAGGTTGCGGGCGTCGGCCGCCGCGATGGCCGCGCCGCGGTCCATCCACGCCCCGTCGGCCGCGCGCAGGTCCAGTCCTGCGAAGCCCATGGCGCGGTTCGCCGGCGACGGCTCCCAGCGCGGGCGGCCGTCGCGCCATTTCAGGCCGTTGCGGAGGTTGGCGGGGGCGGAAGGTCGGGGCGGCATGGGGTGCAGTCAGTCCGAGGTCTGGCGCGGCGTCAAGGGCGGGCGGTTGTTGCGGCGCTCGAGGTCGGCCAGCTCGCGCTCGAGGGCGGCCAGGTCCGGGTCATCCTCGGGCATGTCGTCGGTGTCCGGCACGGCGACCCAGGCGGGGACGTGATGCGGGCGGCAGGGGAAGGTGCGCGGGGTCATGCGGCGGCCTCGGCTTCTCGCTGGATGCGGATCGCTTCCCGTTCGGCCACGCATTCATCATAGGCGGCGGCCATCATGGCCTTGGTGACCTTGCGCCAGTCGGGGAAGGAGCGCGTTGGGCGGATGTCGTCCCAGCCATGCGACGTCCGCGTGCCGAGCGTGACTTCAAATCCGGCCCCGAATTCAGGCATCAAGGGCCGCACGATATAGGCGTCCTTTTCGCCGTAGCAGACCTTCCACCATCGGTGTTTGAAGGCCCATTGCCGGTCAGTCCAGCGCCACTCGGGATGGAGAGCGACGAGGCGGCGCGGCAGATAGGATAGGCCGACGTTGTGCCACCAGCAGAGGGCGCCGTCTTCGAGGCTTTCGATCAGATATTCCGGCCAGCCGGGATTGGTCTCGCGCGTTTCGACCAGCCAGCCGATGATCCACTTTGATGGCGGAGCCGAACTGAGCACGACCAGATCACCGACCTGGACTTGCGCATCGCCGAAGCCGCCGCCTACGAACGCGTCGAGGCCTGCATATTTCTGGCCGCCCTGTTCTTCTTCAGCCTTGGCGACATCGTATTGCCGCGACAGGCAGAAGCTCAGCACGTAGTGCATGATCTGCTGGCGAGCGATCAGCTTGGGTTCCGGTTTGACGGTCATCCCCGGTGCTCCTCTTCCATCTGGCGCGTGTCCAGCCGGAACTGGCCGGCGTGCGGCCTCTTCAGGGGGATAATCGCGCTGGGATAACCGCTGAAGATCGTGACGCGCCGCCGGTCTTCCGGGCTCAACCGCGCGACCAGCTGGTGGGCCAGAAGGGTTTTGCCGCTGGCCCTGCCGCCGAGAATGAATATCTCGATGCGCTCGCGGCTGGGCGGCAGATCGAAGGGCTTGGCGATCGGCGCGGGGGGATTGAACGCGCGCGTCCAGGCGCGGCGGAATGAAGCGAACATGGGGTGTTCCTCTTGGGTTTGGCTACCCGCCCGCCGCCGCCAGGAGGGCGGCGACGCGGTCGGCGGGCGGCGTGGGGTGACGGTCGTTGGCGTGGGTGTCGTAACCCGGCGCCGGGGCGGCGGTGTCGGCTTGGTCCGGCCGGGGGAAGCGCTGGCCGTGCTTGAAGGCGATGATGAGCGCGCGCGCCCATCGGGGGGACTGCCCCCGGCCGCCGCCTTTGTGCGGCCAGGGGAAGCCCGGCTCCGTGCGCCAGTGACGCTGGAGCCAGTCGTAAGTGACGTCCAGCTCCGCGGCGGCGCCGTGCAGATCGAGGACGTCAGGGGTCATGGCGCGGTCCTGAGAGCATGAAGCCCGAAGGCCAGGGCGATCAGGGCGATGGTCACGGGCGCGCGCCAGCGCGGGCGATGGTCCGCGCCTCCCTCAGTGTCGGCGATCATCCAGAGCACCATGCACACGGCCGCGACCCAGGCCGCGACCTTGAGCGCATGGAGCACAGCCTGCAGATCGAGGACGTCAGAGGTCATCGGCCGCCGTGCTCCGCCGCCAGCTGGTTGAACTGCTGCCGCGCCTTGGCGGTCGGCTTGACGCCGCCCATGCGCCCGGCCGAGGGGACGTCCTCGCACAGGCCCGCGCGCTTCCACGCCTCGACGGTCTCGTTGCTGATGAAGGGCGGGTGCTGGGTGGCGCTGTACCCGTCCTCGGTGCGGTAGAGGCGGCGGTGATCGAGCAACGCCTTCAGCTCACGGATGCGAACGGCCACGGGGGCCTCGTCCGTCTGGATGACGGCCAGGTCCTCCTTGACCGCGTCGGGCTGATCCACAGTCTCGCCGTCCTCGCCGGCGACGCCGCGCTTGGCGGCGGCGATTTCCTCCGGCGTGAAGGTGGGGGCGGTCTCCGACGTGGCGGCGTCGATGCGCTGGAACGCCTCGGCCAATGCCGACTTGGTGGCGGAGAGCTGCTCTTCGGTCCACGCTTCATGGCGGGCCACGACTTCCGGGCGTTCGATCGTTTCCAGATCGCCCGTGACCCACGCGCCTTGCTCGTCGTTGAAGTGCGCGCCGTCGGCGGTCATCTGGTCGGCCCAGCGTTCGGCCGCCTGGGCGTCTTCGTCGGACCAAGCCTTGACCGCCTCTTCGGTCAGGCTGCCGATGTGGGCCGGGTCGATGTCGAGGCCCGCGTCCGCCAGCTTCAGGATGATCAGGGCGTCGTCGCGGGTCCACGGCTGCGGATCCTGCGCGGCCTGTTCGGCGGGCGCGTCGGCCGGGGGATCGGCGGGCGGTTCGGCGTCGCTGTTGGGCGGTCCGTCGTCGGGGCGGTTGGGGGCGCCGTCGGGGTTGGCGTCCGGCGCCCGGGCTTCGGTTGCGGTGTCGGCCGGGGCGTCCGCGCCCTGCATATAGGGCGCGGTCTTGTTGCCGGGCAGGGAGCCGCCGGGGTCGCCGTCGCCGTCGCGGTCCAGCGGGTCGGTGCGCCTGGATTGAGCCTTCTTGGTCATGGGGTCTTCCTTGAGTGGACGGCCGCGAGGGCCGCGTTGAGAGCGTCAGAGGGAGAGGCGCCTTCGCCGGTGACGATGACGCCCATGGTGTCCGGCGATGAGGCGAGCCGGTGCCATTGGGGGTTGGTCAACTGGGCGCGCCACGGCCCGTCCGGCCGCCGCCCGACGGACACGCCCCAACCGGGGAGCGCGTCACCAGCGGCGACCAGAGGGCAGGGCGCGGCGGTCAATGCCGGACCGCTTCGGGCGTGGGCGAGGCGATCAGCCCGCCTTCCTCGAGCGCGGCCAGCGCCGCGCGGACGCGGGCCAGGCGGGCGGTGCAGGCCGGGCAGGTGCGGCAATCATCGTCCCGGTCGGCCTCCGCCCCGGCGATGGCCCGCAGCAGCTGGTGCGCACCGGCCTCGAGGTCCATGGCCGTGGTTTCGTCGCCCGCGCCCCACCAGACGCGGAACGCGCCCGGCTTTCTCTCGAAACCCATCAGGACATAGCTCTCTTCAAGCGCCGCCAGGTGTGGTTCGAGGGCTTCCAGCTGGTCCTTCATGACACCCACCACATCAGCAGGAGGACGGCGCAAGCGATCGCCGTCAGGATCAGGGTGCGCGCGCCGGTGTGGCGGGGTTCGCGGCGGGACTGCCACGCGATGGGGGAGGGCGCGCGGTCCACGATGGGCTTCATCAGCTCTTCGTGGTCGGCGGCCTCGGCGTCGGGGCAATAGGCGCCGATGTGCGGGCGGCCCAGGCCGCGCAGCGGGAGGCCCTGCAGCGGGCCGCGATCATAGGCGGTCCCCATGTCAGACCTCCCCCAGGGCGGCGAGGTAGAGGTCCAGAATGGCGTCCTCTTCCTGGGCCTTGGCCCGGTCTTTCTTCCGGCGGGCGATGACCTTGCGCAGGGTGGCCACGTCGTAGCCCTCGCCCTTGGCCTCGGCGAAGATCTCCTTGATGTCGCCGAGGATGGCGGCCTTGTCCTCTTCCAGCCGCTCGATGCGTTCGATGATGGTGCGCAGGCGACCCTGAGCCGAAGCGTTCAGGACGTCGGGGTGCGCGGTTTGGTCGTTCATGGCGACAGCCTCCCGTTGAAAGGTGTCACCGCCGCGCCTGGCGTCCCCGACCCTTCGCCCGCTGCGGTTGGGAGTAGGAATTCGGGCGATCGGCACCGACCGGCGCGGCGGTGACCGGGGGATGTGGATGCTAGTTTGCGAAAATCGTCAAGACGAAAATCGTCAATAGGTGTCGCCAATCGCAAGGGCGATGACGATGACGCCGAGGGCGACCCCTGTTCCGGTAAGGATTGCGTCGGCCCAGACGCGCCGCGAGCGCGGCAGTTTCACCACGTTCAGGTCGGTGTGTCCGGTGAGGCGTTCGGCAGCCAGCAGGATCCGCGCTTCGTCAGGCGTCGGACTGCGATAGTCGGTGCGGCGGCTGGCGAGGGCGGCGGTCAAGCCCGCGAAGGGCGCAAGAGCCATGAAGATGGCGGAGCCGCCACCCGCGTAGCGTTCCGCCAGCACGGCGGCGATGAAGGCGCCGGTCCCGATCAGCGCCCAGATCGCGCTGGGAACATGATAGGGCCGGCCGGGTCGCATCAGCCGGTTCCGAAGGTGGAGCCCACCACGGCGTCCAGTCCTTCGACCTCGCGCAGCGCCACGCTGACCGGCGCGCGTTTGGGGTAGGTCTCATAGAGGTGCAGGGTGCGGTCGTCCTGACTGTCGT
Source organism: Brevundimonas sp. (assembly GCF_046299535.1). Lineage (GTDB taxonomy): Bacteria > Pseudomonadota > Alphaproteobacteria > Caulobacterales > Caulobacteraceae > Brevundimonas. Next base: position 58,104 of record NZ_JBKBIB010000009.1, read on the forward strand.
AGAACTTGACCAGGGCCTCGCCGGTCTGGAGCCGGACCACGCACAGCTGGTTGCGGAAGGGCGGGCGGTTGCGCAGGGCGTAGCCCGTGTCACCGTGCTGGAGCCGCGTTGAAACGCTGTCGCCGAAACAGATGAAGGCATAGGCGTTGCGGCTGCCCCGCTGGGCCGGATGCAGGGGCACTACAGCCACGACGCTGTCTTCGTTAAGGCGCAGGGTCTGGCCCGCGCCGTTGGCGTAGCCGAACAGAGGCTGGACTTCGTCGGTGTCCGTGAGGACCGGCGTGGCGGCGGGCGATGAAACCGGCGCGGCGGCCAGCTCGCGCAGCGCCTCCAGCTCGTCGGCCTGGACCTTCCGTTCGCCCGACAGGATGCGGCTGACCTGGTAATGCTGGAAGTCCCGCTGAAGCCGACGTGACAGATAGGCGGCCACTTCGGCGTTGGTGCGCTCGGATGCCCTGATCATCTCGATGGCAGGGGCGTTGCGCTGAAGGTTTTCCTTTCGCGCTTCGCTACGTCGGTTTCGGTCGCGGGTCTCACTCATACCCACACTTGTGACCGATTTCGTCAAACATGCCGATTGACGATACATGCCAAATCACTCCAGCCATCGTGACGATTATCGTCAACGCCCTCTAACGGAGCTGTGGTGTGAAAGCGACCGAAAAGATGCGGGCCTTTGGTTTGAAAGAACTGGAGGCGCGGACAGGCCGGTCCCTGTCGATCCTCTATCGATGGATCAAGGCCATCGAAAACGGCCGGGGCGTCCGGGACGAAAACAAGCGGCTGCTGATCGAGGCCACGGCGGGCAGCGACGACCCGATCAGCTGGGGCGACTTCGAGCCCGCCGAGTTGAGGGACGCGGCATGATCGACCTCTACTGCCTTGTCTTGGCCGAGGAAGCGGAGCTGCCTCCCGACGAAGAATTCACGCCGCGTCAGGTCGCGGTAATCGACGCCATGTGGGCGCTCACCGGCGGTGTCGGCGGGGCGTGGTGTGACAGTCGCGCCGTGGCGGCCGCCGCAGGGCGCTATGCCTGGTGCACGGTGCGGGCCTTGATCCGGCGGGGCGTGGTGGAGCAAGGGGCCGTCTCGGGCCAGCCGCGCCAGCCCCATAGCCGCCATGTGTGGCCATTGAGCCTGCTCTATCGGTTCACCCAGGAAGGGTTCGCGGAAGTCGCCCTGACCCAAGGGGTGCTGCGATGACCCCGGTGAACCTGAACGCGGTGAAGTGGCGTCAGCTGTGCGACCAGGCGGAGCAGGCGGCGCTGCTGCGCCAGCCGAACACGGCGGCCGACGAGCTGGCCAAGGCGGCCGGGCGGCTGACCACGGTGACGCCGCCCCACGAAAGCATGGCGGACACGGCGCTGGCCACGGCCTTTCGCTGGTCCTGCACGGCGTTTGGGCTGGCCGATCCGGGGCGGCGGTCGGTGCTGGCCGCCGGGCTGGTCGCGCAGGCGGCGCTGGTGCGGCGGATGGTGGACCCGGACGCGCCGGAGGCGGCCGAGGCGCTGGCCGTGCCGACGCTCGCGCCGGAAGAGCCGCCCGCCTGGACCCAGCGCGCGGACATCGGGGGCTGACACCATGGCGGGGGAAACGAGAGTGGCCGGGCGCGAGCGCGACCCCGGCCTGTTGACCGCCATCGAGGCGGCGGGCGGCCTGCGCGCGCTGGCCCGCAAGGCGGGCCGCCGATCACATCAGGCCCTGGGCAAATGGGTGAAGGTGCCGCGCTGTGAGGTGTTCGCCATCGCGGCGGCGTCGGGCGTGGACGCGGAGATCCTGCGTCCCGACCTGGCCGACTGGATCAAGACGGAACGGACGCGGCGTCTGCTGGAGCGGGCGCGGGAGAAATTTTCGGTGCGCACCGGCCTGACGCCGGGGGCGGCGGCGACGGTCAAGCGCCCCGAGAAGGGCGACCCCCAGACCTTCGACCTGCTGGACCTGGGCATGGTGACGGCCGCGACCCGGTTCGCGGCGCGCGAACGGGGGCTGGACGTGCGGGCGGTGTTCGCGGCCCCGGCGGGCGGAGCGGGCGGAAAGCCCACCCCGGCCCAGAGCGCGCGGGCCTATGGCGCGGCCCTGGCCGTGGTGGTGGGCCGGGTGTCCAGCGAGACGGTGGCCGGGGTGCTGGGCCTGACGCGGCAGAACGTGGACGGCGCGGCGGAACGGTATCTGCGCGCCCGCGACGGCGACGACCCCGAGGACGGCGAGACGGTGATGGAGCGCGGCCGGGTGCGCCGCGCCAAGTCGGCCGAGGACGGCCTGTGGGAGGCGGAGCGCCGGTTCATCGGCGAGTTGAGCGGGGAGGGCGGACGATGACCGAACACGAACGGGGCGTCCTGCTGACGTCCATGTCCGACGATACGGCCGCCATGGTGCTGGGCCGGTCCGCCGCCTGGGTGAAGCGCAAGCGCGGCGAGCTGGCCGGGCGCGTGGCCGTGCCGCCCATCCCGGCGCCGAGGACGCCGCCGCCGCCGCCCCCGCCCGTGGTTCCGACCCCGCCGCCCGCGCCGCCCCTGCCGCCCCTGCCGGAACCCGGCCTCGAGGCGCGGCTGGTGCGCTGGATCGGCTGGTTTCGTGACGCGCGCTGGGCGCCGGCGGAGGTGGCGCGGCTGTTCGACCTGGACATGGACGAGCTGCTGACCGCCGTGCCGGATTGGAGGGCGTCATGAACCGGCTGGAGCAGCTGGGGTTCGACACCGCCGCGAAGCGCGCCCTGGGCGTTCGGCCGCAGGAAGGTGAAATCCTGCGCAGGCTGGTGATCGCCAGCCCGGCCGCCGTGCATCTGGAGCAGTTGCGCATGAGCGGATACCAGTGGGACCGCCGCGTCAGCATGCCGGTGTCGCAGGTCCGCGCCCTGGTCAGCCGGTTGCGCGAGGCGCTGGCCGACATCGGCCATGCGGACTGCATCGAGACCATCGGGGGGTTCGGCTATGCCATCCGCGACCCCGCCACGGCCGACACGATCCGCGCCATGGTCGAGGCCGCCGCATGAGCGAGGACATCGCCCGAAAGCTGTCCCTGTTGCTGGCCGACGACATCGAGGGCGTGGTGGACGCGCTGCGCATCGACGTGCGCCAGCGCGGGCGTCGTCAGCTGGTCTGCTTCGCGCCGTGGAACAGCCACCACAAGCCCAAGCTGGAAATCAATCTGCACCGCCGCCGGGGCGGGTGGAACGACTGGCACGGCGGCGTCTGGGGCGATGCCCTGGGCCTGGTCGCCTGCACCCTGTCGCGCCAGCCGGACCCCAAGGCGGCCGACGCCCTGCGCGAGGCCATCCGCTGGGCCCAGGCCCGCTATGGGATCGCGGGCGCGGTCGAGCCGGAAGCGTGGAAAGAGAAGGTGGCGGCGGCCGAGAAGCGGGCCAAGGTCCGCGAAGGTCAGGCCGCGCGCGAGCTGGCCGAGGCCCGAAAGCAGATGTTCGGCGTCTGGCTGCGGTTCTCGGACCCGCTGCGCCCTACCACTAGGACGCACAAGGGCTGTTTCGGCGCGCGCTACCTCGAGGCGCGCGGGGTGGACTTCGGCCTGCTGCCGCACCTGCCGCGCGCCGTGCGCCTGAGCGGGTCGCAGCAATGGCGGGGGCGTGACGGCGAAACCCATGTGGGCCCCGCGTTGATGTCCGCCATGACCCTGCCGGACGGCAAGTTCGGCAGTCTGCACCGCATCTGGATCGACCCGTTCCGCGACGGCGAGAAGGCGGACATCAACCCGCCGCGCAAGATGTATCCGTCCAGCGAGGGCGCGGCCATCCGCCTGTGGCGCGGGGCGTCGCGCCTGAGCATGGCCGAGGCGGCCGAGAAGGGCATCAAGGAAGGGGTCGTGGTCGCCGAAGGGGTCGAGGACGGCCTGTCGGTGGCCATGATGACGCCCGAGCTGCGCGTGGACGCGGCGGGGAGCCTGCCCGGCCTGCTGTCCTATGTGCCGCCGCCGTGCGCCAGCCATCTGGTGATCGCGGCCGACAACGATTGGGGCAAGCCGCAGGCCCAGGCCCTGCTGGACCGGGCCGTGGCCCGGCTGCGCACCGAATTCAAGATGCCCGTGGGGATCGCGCGATCGCCCGAGGGCAAAGACTTCAACGATCTGGTCAAGGAGTAGCGTGTGAGTTTCAGGGACCAGGGCCTTGAGGGTGGATGGAGCGGCAAATTCGACACCGCCGAGACGTGGGCGCAGTTCGACGCCCTGCCGGTGGGGGTGAAGCGGCTGTATTGGAACGCCCCCTATGCCTACACCGCGCGCCCGGCCTTCCGGGCGTGGATGGCGCGGGCCGACATGCGGGCATGGGTGGCGGGCCGCCTCGAGGGCTTCGCCGACGACGTCGCCCGCGAGAGCGCGCGGCTGTATGGCGAAGCCCAAGAGGGGTGGCTGTAATGGCGGTCATTCCCCCCGGCGACCCCCACGGCGACCGCGAGTGGCTGGAGGCGCAGCGGCGCAAGAAGCTGGGTCGCGGCCGCGAGGCCATCCTTGGCGCGGACTTCGGCGACTTCCCGCCCCCGCCCGAGGGCGGCGCCGGCGGCGATGACGGCGGCGACGACACCGGCGGCGGGCCGGGCGGGCCGCGCGTCTATCGCGGGTTGAAGATCCCGCGCATCGGCGCGGACGGGACGGTGTTCTGGACCACCCTGGGACTGCCCGACAATTGCCCGGTCACGGCGCTGGGCCGCGACGGGCGGGTGTTCTTCTTCCTGACGCCCGAAGGCCAACTGGTCAGCTATGAGGACGGCAAGTTCGGCCAGGCGCACCTAGAGGGCCTGTTCGCCAGCCATCTGGGGTGGCTGATCGACGCCTTTCCCCAGATCAGCGCCAACAAGGCGTTGAAGGGGTTTCAGGCCCAATACGCCCGCATGGCCCTGTTCAACACCTGCGCGCGCCGCGGCGTGTTCGATGCGCGGGAGAAGGTGCGCGGCCTCGGCTGCTGGAAAGGGCCGGAGGGCCAGCTGATCCAGCACATCGGGGACAAGGTGCTGATCGACGGCGAGGCCCACGACCCCGGCATGATCGGGGACTTCGTCTATCCCGGTCGCCCGCCCGTGCCGCCGCCCATGAAGGGCGGGCAGGAGAGCGCCATGGCGCTTTACGGCGACTTCCAGACGTGGAGCTGGGGACGCGGGCCGCTGGACGCGCGGCTGCTGATCGGCTGGATCGGCTGCGCGATCATGGGCGCCGCCCTGGACTGGCGCCCGATGGTGTTCATCACCGGGGACGCCGGGTCCGGCAAGTCCTCGGTGCAGGAGCGGTTGAAGAAGCTGCTCCCCGGCCGACTGGCCTCGACGGTGGACGCCACCCCGGCCGCCTTGCGCCAGATCGTCAATCAGGACGCCATCGGCGTCAGCTTCGATGAGATCGAGGCCGACATGAACACCGATCAGGGCACCATGGTCATGAAGCTGGCGCGGGTCGCGGCCTCGGGCGGGACCACCTATCGCGGCGGCAAGGATCACAACGCCTCGGAATTCACCCTGCGCGGCTGCTTCGCCTTTTCGGCCATCGTGCCGCCGTCCATGCGCGCCCAGGACATGCAGCGCCTGACCTTCCTTCGGCTCCAGCCCCTGCCCAAGGGCGGGAAGATGGCCAAGTTCCCTGACGCGGTCCTGAAAGAGCACGGCCAGCGCATGGCCGGGCGCATCGCCGAGGGCTGGGCGCGCTGGGACGACACCCTGGCCGCCTATGAAGCCGCCCTCGAGCGCATCGGCCACAACCAGCGAGGCCAGCGCCAGTTCGGCACCCTGATGGCTGCGTTCGACCTGATGATGTTCGATGAGGTTCCCCACCCGCAGGTCGCCGACAATCTGGTGGCCGGGCTGGATAGGGACACCCTTTACGAATACGAGAGCGCCGACCCCCTTTGGCTGACGGTCGTGCGGCATATCCTGTCAGCGCAGCCCGAAGTCTGGCGCAACTCCGGATCGCCCACGGTGGCCGAGGTGGTGCGGGACTTCCTGAACGCCGTCAGCGACGACGACGCCCGCCGCGAGCAGCGCAAGCTGAACCGGGCGGGCCTCGCGGTCACGCGCGACCGGAAGACGGGCCAGCCGTGGCTGGCCATCCCGGCGCGAAACCAGCAGGTGCAGGCCATGTTCAGGGACAGCGACTTCCGCGCCCACGGCGGCGAGGGCGCGTGGACGGGGGTTCTGCGCAACGCTGATCAGTGGAAAAAGGAAGACCCCCACAAGGGGGTGTATCGTGTGGAGAACGTGCCGCAGCTGGGCCGCGCCAAGGCGACCCTGATAAGGCTGACCGCCGAGGTGGAGGTGGGCGGCAAGACGGTGCCGATCTTCGACCTGGACCCCGAGGCGGTCCAGACGGACGGCGGGGGCTAGGCGACGGGCCCGACGTCCTTCAGGGCCTCGAGCACTTCTTCGGCGTAGCGCGCCTGAATTTCCCGCTCGCGGGGGACAGGCTGAAGCGCGGCCTTGATCTCGGACGCCCACGCCTGATTGACCTGATAGGGCTCGCCGTTGCGCACCTTGGACACCAGCCGGCGGATGGTGCGGTCGTTGACGCCCAGCAGCTTGGCCAGCGGCATCTGCCAGTGCTCCCCATAGAGGGCATGGCCAGCGCGGCAGACCAGGTCGGCGGTCAGGGGGTGGGTCACGTCATCCATCCGGGTTTCATAGGCCGAATTGGCGGGGACGGCCAAGCCGTCCCCGCCCCGGCGTCAGGCGTTGTCTTCGTCGTCGGCCGCGAAGCCGTCTTCGGCGCACCCGGCCGCATCCGCGCGGGTCCAGCCGTAGTTTTCGTCTCCGAACACACAGGACGCCCGCTCCAGTTCTTCACGAAGGAACCGCGCCGCCAGTTCGCCCGCCTGGACGCCCGGGACACCGTGGTGCGTGACCAAGGCGTCCGCGATCCACGCCAGATAGGTTTCCTCATCGGGCGCCTGCGTGGGGTCGTCGGCCCGCACCTTGTCGCCCTTCGGATCGGTCACGTCCATGAACCCCTTGAGCAGGGCCGGGCGCCAGCCCTTGAGGGCGACGAGGGTATCGACGTAGGCGACCAGATCACCCTTCTTGGCGTTCGGCATATCCTTGCCGTCCGCCTCCTTGACGGCGGCCAGCAAGGCTTCCTTGCTGCCGCCCTTGAGAAACGCTTCATCAGGCGTCCAGACATCGTCGACGGCCACGCCCGCGTGGCTCCCCATCCAGCCCAAATGCCGCCGCCGGTCGGCAGTCCCCATGCCGATCTGGACTTCCACGCCGTCGAGCGTCGCGGCGTAGCAGAGGGCTTGGAGCGTCAGCTTGTCGTCGGCCGACAGGGCGGCCACGGCCTCACAGAACGCGATGACCGTGGCTGGGAGCCGCGTTTTCCACGCGGCCAGGTCGCAGTTGAGGTCGAAAAGCCCTTCGACCGCCACATGGTCCGGGCGAGAGGCGAAGCGCGGGTCCACCACCAGATTGGACGCCAACTGCTGCTGGGTTGACCCATACTGCGGCTTGCGGAGCACGGCCCACGCCAGATGCGCCAGCATGGCGTCGGCGGCCGCTTTCGGATTGCGCGCCAGCGCGACCTTGGTGGCGTCCGTGGCCACCTGCGTCATGATGTGGTGGCCCTTGTGTCCGAAGCCGAACCGCGCCGGATCGGCCTTGGCGGGCGGGAGGAAGGCCGTGTCGCCGCCCTTGACCTTCTTCTCCTTGGCCCAGCCGCGCTCGATTTTGACGTCGTTATACTCGAACAGCACGAAGGCGTAGCCGCCCTTCATCTGTTCGGCCGTGAACGCCTTCTTTCCTTTCTTGCCCGCGCCCTCTGGCGTCAGGCGCTCGAACCCCTTGGACCAGCCCCAGCCGCCGTCGCGCGCCTCGGCATGGCCCCAGCCCTCGGCTTTCAGATCGGCCAGGGTCTTGGCCATCTTCTCATCGAACAGGCGCTGGAGCAGGGGTTCGTCCGACCACGTCTCGTCAATCTCCCGATGGGAGAACAGGTCGGTCAGGAAGGTGCCCCCCGCCTTGGCGTAGGCGACCCGGCCCACCCAGCGCGCCCGGCGGTCCATGGCGTCCACGGACCCTTTCTTGATGCGCTGGCGCACGTCGGCGGCGCGCGGCGGCTTTCCGTTGAAGCTGGCCAGCACATCCCGCTGGCGGTCCTGATCTTCGGAGAGCGTGAAGGCGAGGGCCGCGTCGAATTCCATTTCCCCCGCCTTGAATGCGGCGAAGATCTCCGGCGCGAGCATTCGGAAGCGCAGCAGCTGGCCCACGTCCTTGGCGCTGGCCCCCACGGCGGCCGCGATCTGCTCGGGCGTCTGGCCCTGATCGAACAGGGTGTTCCACATCAGAAAGCGGTCAGTCGGGTGCATGTCCTCCCGGACGAAGGTCGCGGCCGAGGCGATGCGCGCTTCCTCTTGCGTCGTCACGATCACCGGGACGGCGTCGATGATGGCCAGCGCCTCCGCATCGCCGTCGTCCGCGAGAAGGTTGAGGGCCGCCAAGCGTCGGCCGCCATCCCAGACCGCGCCGCCGGTGTCGTCGGCGTAGGCTTTCAGCGGTTCGATCAGCGCGCGGCCGGTGGCCCGATACAGCGCGCGCAGAGACATGGCCAACTGCATGAGGCCGTCGATGTCATAGATGTGGCCGTGGCGAGCGTTTTCCGTTGCCAAGCGCAGGTCAGCGAGTTTGAACGTGGTGATTTGGGCAGTCATGATCGGTCCTTTCAGTGACCAGATGGACGCCCGGGCCCGTTGCCCAGGGCGTGAACCGTGGCGGTTCAGCAAGGCCCCCACCCGGTGACGGATGGGGGCTAAGCGGAAGCGTCAGTGATCGTAGGTCCAGAACCCGTTTGCACGGTCCCATCGAGCGACATGGACGTGCAGGCTTTCCCGCTCGTCGGCTTCGTAATCCGACAGTCCGTCCTTAACGGCCTCCGAATGCGTTCTGAAAAGCGCTCCGGTGTGGCGTTCGCCATCGTGTCCGGCAAACTCGATGATGCCCCATGCCTCTCCATTGGTGTCAGCGAAGGCGGTGATGCGGGCGGTTTGAGTCTCGTGGGTCATGACCTGATCCTCACGCTGCGACGGGTTGAGCAACGCGGGTGGCTTCGAGAGCCGTGCGCGCGATCAGGGTGCAGACCCAGCGCGGGCAGTCGCCGAACGACTGCAGCTTGTCCGTCAATGCCCGTTCCGGCGCGGAGGGGAACCAGCGGACCAACTCGCCAGCCACGACGAGGCGGCGTGCGATCAGGTCGCGGTCGGTTTGGGGAAGGTGCGCGGTCTCGCGCTCTAGCACGGTGTGCATGGTCATCGGGTCAGTCCCTGATGTTGGCCCCCGACCCTGCGCCGGAGGCTTCCGCGACGGGCCTGTGCCCTGCCGCGTCCTATATGTAGGGCGCGCTTCGCTGGCGTGTCAACCGCCTACGCCCCCACCCCTTGCGGCGGAGCCGAGCAAGAGGGATAAGGGGTGGCTGCTTCGCGGTTCTGTCCCCGCCTTGGGTCGGGGGAGGGGACAAGATCAGGGACATTCAAGCCCCTGATATGTAAGCGAAAAACGGCAAAGTCCCCACTGTCTCCAACGTCTCGGGCGCGCATCACACGCGCGGGCTGGACCATGGCCGCCGCCCGGTCGGGCCGCGTTGTATGACGTGGCGACGGGGACAATGGGGACATTAGAGACAGAGACTGATTATTATAAGCATTATAAGGGCTTAGATGTCTCCGAAGCTGTCTCCGCCGTGTCCCCGACCGGCCGCGTTGCGGTCGGCGGGCGGCGGTGATCCTGCCCATGGATTAAAAATGAGGGTGATATGTCCGGCGGGGTGCGCGCGGCGCTAGAGCAGGTGGTCGATGGTCAGGGCGGCATGGAGGAAGTCGTCCAGGCGGGCCTGTTCGATGACGATCTGACGCCCGAGGAAACCGGCGCCCTGGACGCGCCGTCGCCGCTGTCCGCCGCCCTGCCATCGACGCGCCGGAAGGCCGGACGGCCCAAGGGCGCGAAGAACCGGCGAACCGAGGCCGTCACCAGCTGGCTGCTGGCCCAGCACCGGCACCCGCTGTCGGTGATGATGGAAGCCTACTCCATGTCGCCGGAGCAGCTGGCCGAGCGGATCGGGCTGGCCAAGGTCACGCGGACGGAGAAGCAAAAGCGGCAGATCGCGGGCGGCATCGTTGAGGTCGAGGTCGAGGTTCCGACCGATCGCTACTCCAACGACGTCCTGCTCGATCTGCTCAAGCTACAGGTGCGGATGGCGGAGGCCGTCGCGCCCTATGTCGCCCAGAAGCTGCCGCAGGCCGTCCAGCTCCAAGCGTCGGCCAGCCTCCTGCTGTCGTTCGGCGGCGTGGACCTTGGCGGAGGGGTCTCCGATCCCGCGCGCGGGGAGGCTGGCGAGATTTCCGTGGGCGACGGGATGGCCGTGAAGCTGGGCAAGTCGGACGATCAAAGTCGGACGGACGACTAGCGACCTGTAATCACAGGGCTTTTTCTATAAGTAGGGGTTAAGTGGGGAGTGCCTGGGCGACCGGGCCTCCCCCAAACCGCCGCCGCCAACCCCTTATGTCCGTCGGGTCCCGCACATAGGCGCGTTGCGAAAAAGCGCGGGGGGCGACGCTTCCTAGACCGACCCAGGGTCGGGGTTAGGGAGCGGAGCGAAACCGGCCGTGTTCAACGCCAGAGCCTACATCCCCGGCGGGCCAGTCCTGAAGCGGTTCCACGAAAGCACCGCCTTCACGCGATTGATGGCAGGGCCGATCGGGTCTGGCAAGACCGTGGGGGCTGGGGTCGCGGAGCCGTTCTTCACGGCCATGACGCAGCGGCCGGACAGCGACGGCGTGCGATCGGCCATCGTCGGGATCCTGCGCGACAACTATCGCAACCTCTACGCCACGACCATGAAGACCTGGCTGGACTGGGTGCCGCGCGAGTTCGGGCGCTTCGTCGGCTCCGATGACCGGCCGGCGATCCACGAGCTGGAATTCCCGGCGCCTTATGTGGACGGCACGCCCGGCGAGGGGCTTTGCCGCCTGCGCGTCGAGTGGCGGGCGCTGGGGACCAACACCGTCGAGGCCACCTGCCGGGGCTGGGAGCTGCACGGCGCCGGGATTGACGAGGCCGACACCACGCCCTTCGAGGCCCTGGCCTTCCTCGCAGGGCGGGTCAAGCGCGGCGGCCGAAAGGAAACCCGCGTCAGCCGCGGCGTCTGGGCCACCTTCAACAAGCCCGACACGGACCATCCGCTGTTCACCAAATGCGTGGAGGAAGCGGCCGATCACCGCCTGAACGGCGTCGAATTCTTCGATCAGCCCTCGGGCATCCTGCCGGGCGGTCCGCCCTATGTGACCAATCCGGGCGCCGAGAACCTGGCCAATCTGGACGCGGACTACTACGACGTGGCCGCGCGCGGCCAGGCGGAATGGTATGTGCGGCGCATGATCCGCAACCAGTGGGGCGCCTCGGTCGCGGGCGAACCCGTGTTCGGCGCGGTGGAGCTGGACCGCCTGTTCCTGCCGGTGGAGGTGGAGCCGGAGCCGGGGACAGAGCTGATCCTGGGCATCGACGGCGGCGGGACGCCGGCGGCGGTCATCATGGGGCGCGAGCCCAAGACCGGGCGGCGGATCATCTATGCCGAGGTGGTCCTGACCGACCCGCGCGACCCCCGCGCCCGGTCGATCCTGCACGGCGTCGGGCCCAAGCGGTTCGCGGAGGCCCTGGGCGACACCCTGCACCCCCGCTTCGCGCAATGCCGCGTGTCGATCGCCTGGGGCGACCCGTCCGCCTTCTACGGCGCCGATCGCGAGATGGGCGAATACGCGGACATCGAGCTGGTCTGCAACAAGCTGAAGATCCCCGTGCAGCCCGCGCCGTCCAACGAGCTGGGCCTGCGGCATGAGGCGGTGCGGACCTTGATGAGCCGCAACAACATCGTGGACGGCCTGCCGGACCTGCGCATCAACCCGTCCTGCCGGTGGCTGCGGCGCGGCTTCGCGGGCGATTACCGCTGGGAAGCCCGCGACCCGCGCCAGCCCTCGAAGCGGCTGAGGGTGCAGAAGACAAACAGCTCCCACGCCATGGAGGCGGTGCAATACGCCGCCCTGGGCGACGTGGGGCGGGCCGGGATCGTGGCCGGTCCCGCCTTCGACCAGCACCGGCCGAAGGCGGGCGGCGGCGAGGGCGGCGGCCATTGGGGCATGTCCGAAGGCGGCGTCCTACTCCCAGGGCGTGGTCAGGCGAACCGGGACAGCTACCGGTCGGACTGGTCGCCATGGGATTGAAGATGGGGGGACTGACGGTCAGCCAGGCGCGGGCGTCGGATTTGCTCGAGGCGGTGGACGACTTCGGGCGGCGGCAGCGGTTCACGCGGCGCGGCTTCGCGCTGGCGGCGCGGCAGGCGGCGGAAGGGGCGGCGCTGACGATCCGGGACGACGCCGGCGCGCTGGTGGCCGTGGTGGGCCTGTGGCCCGAGGCGGACCATGCGGAGGCGTGGTTCGCGGTGGGCGGGGGCTTTCGGGCGGCGCCGGTGGCGGCGGTGCGGCGGATGCGGGACCTGCTGGACGCCGTGGGGGCGGACGTGGCGCCCATGGAGGTGCGGGCGTTCGTGCGCGCGGGGTCGGAGGGTCGCGTTGCGGGCGCGCGGCTGGCCGCATGGTTGGGCTTCGAGATGGACGGTGAAGACCGGACGGCGGGCGTCCCGCTGGTCCGGTTCGTCCGCCGCTTCACTGTTTAGGAGACCGACCCCATGGACCGTGTTCGCAGTTTCTTCGGCGGTCGCACCCGGGCCCAGAAGCGCGCCGAGGCCGAGGCGCAGACGGCCCAGCGGCGGATGCAGCGCGACGCCGAGGAAGACGCCCAGCGCCAGCGCGCCGAGACCAACGCCGCCGGGCGTCGCCTGCGCGGGGCGGGCCAGCGGGCGTTGACCTGGCAGGGCCAGCAACAGTCGGGCGGTCTCGCCACCACCCTGGGGGGCTGATCGGTCATGGCTTCGAACGGGGCGGGCTGGTCCGTCAGCAAGATCATTCAGCGGTTTCAGGCGGCGGAGCTCCAGCGCGCCAAGGTTCAGCCGTTCATCGACCGGGCCATGGAATACGCCATGCCCTGGCGCCGGGACATCCGGAAGGGCCGCGCGCCGTTCGACGCCCTGTTCGACAGCTCCGGCCCGACGGGCGTTCACAAGTTCGGCAGTCGCCTGCAGCAGGACCTGACCCCGCCGTTCCAGCGCTGGTATCAACTCGAGGCCGGGCCGCTGATCGACCCGCGCCAGGCCGAGGAAGTGAACCGCCAGCTGGAGACGGCGACGCTGATCTCCCACGCGGCCCTGGACGCCTCCGCCTTTCCCAAGGCGAGCCATGAAGCCTATTCCGACCTGTCGATCGGCACCGGCGCCCTGCTGGCCATCGAGGGCGACGACGACGAGTTGATCCGCTGGACGGCGGTTCCGCCGTGGGCGCTGGCGATCGAGGAAGGTCCGAGCGGCCGCATCGACAACGTCTATTGGCAGCGGCGCTATCCGGCCAATCAGCTGGCGCGGCTGTGGCCCACCGCCAAATGGCCGGAGCGGGTGGCGCAGTTGATCGCCGAGGACAAGACCGACGAGGTCCTGATCCTTCAGGCCAGCTATTTCGACCTGTCCGCCAAGCACTGGCGGTTCGACGTCATCTGCCGCGAGGGCGCCGACGTGGAACAGGCCAAGGTCTGGACATCGGAGCACCGGACCAATCCGTGGATCGTGTTCCGCTGGTGGACCACGCCGGGCAATCCGTGGGGCATGGGCCCGCTGCTGCTGACGCTGCCGGACATCATGACCGCCAACAAGGCCGTGGAGATGATCCTGAAGGCGGCGGCCTATGCGCTGGCGCCGCCGTTGATGGTGGCCCACGACGGGGTGGTGAACCCCGACACCCTGCGCCTGGCGCCCCACGCCCTGATCCGGGTGGCGCGCACGGGCGGGCCGTTGGGGAGCTCCATCCAGCCGCTGGACATGAACGGGCGGGTGGACCTGGCGCAGCTGTCGCTGGCCGAGATGAAGCAGAACATCGCCCAGAACCTGATGTCGCGTCAGCTGCCGCCCGAGAGCGCGGCGGTGCGCAGCCCCACGGAGATCGTGGAGCGGATGCGCGAGTTCGCCTTCGACACCGGCGCCGCCTTCGGGCGCATGAACCACGAATACGTCCCGGCCGTCGTGGCGCGGGTGCTGGACATCCTGGACAAGAAGAAGGTGCCCGGCATCGACTTCAGCCTGCTGAAGGTCGACCAGCTGATTTTGAAGGTGAAGGTCACCAGCCCGCTGGCGCGCGGTCAGAACCTTGAGGATGTGCAGAACATCGTCCGGTATCTGGAACTGCTGAACGCCATCGGCGGGCCGGAAGCCCGCATGGCCATCGCCAAGATCGAGGACCTGCACCGGCTGGCCGCGCTGATGGGCGCGCCGGGCTGGATCAACCGGCCCCAGGCGGAGCGCGAGGAAATGATGGCGCGCCTGGGCGCCGCCGCGGCCGACGGCATGCAGACGCCCGGCCCGGCCGAGGCCAAGCGCACCGATGTGGCGGTGACGGAGCTGGCCGGATGAACGACCTGCTGTTGAACCATGTGATCGAGCAGGTGCGCGCGGGCTACGTCGCGCCGGATCCGCGCATCGAGCCGGATGACGCGACGCTGGCGCTGGCGCGTCTGGTCTGGGACCGGACCCAGGGCGAGGACGGCGAGAAGTTTCTGCGGTTGCTGGCAGACCTGAGCGTGCTGCGCCCCGCCGTCGATCATCGCCTGACCGGCGCGGACTATCTGGCCTTCGCCCAGCTGAGGCAGGGGCAGGACACCATTTTCGCGTCCGTGATCCACTACCGCCACTTGTGGGAAGACAACCTGAAAAAGAGGAAAGACAATGACCACCCCCGACACGAACGCCACGACCCCGCCGGCGGAGACGCCGAAGGCGGAAACACCGGCAACGACTGGAGCGCCTTCGACCCCGCCGGAGCCGTCGCCGGACGCTGACGCGCCCAAGTCCGGCGAGAGCGACCCGAAGCCCGCCGCCGACAAGCCCGCCGATACGCCCAAGCCGGAGGGCGACAAGCCCGCGGCGGATGATCCGCGCGCCGTGGTGCCGGACACGCCCGAAGCCTATGCGGTCAACGTCTCCGACGAGGTGAAGACCGGCCTTGGCCTGACGGACGATGACCCGATGGTGAAGGCCCTGCAGGCCCACGCTCACGACACCAAGAAGCCCCAGGGCTGGCTTGACGACGTGATGGAGGCGGCGGGCGTGCTGAACGCCAAGGGCTTGCTGGACGGGGTGTTCGATCCGGCGGCGGAGCTGGCCAAGATGGGCGAGAACGGCGCGGCCCTGCGCACCGAGGCCGAGACCTATGCGGGCGCCCTGAAGGAGCGGGGCGAGATCAGCGAGGACGCCTATGGCGAGTTGATGAGCCTGACGCCCACGGCCGCGGGCGTCGAGCTGATCCGATATTTCCGCAAGGCGGCCAACCAGGAGGCGGGCTTCGACGCCCCGTCCGAGGGCGGCCCCACCAGCCAGGAGGTCCTGCAGCAAAAGGCGCAGGAAATGGCCCGTGATCCGAAATACGGGACCGACCGCGCCTTCACCAAGGAAGCGGACGCGCTGTGGATCAAGGCCTACTCCAAGACCGGCTCCTGACCGCGTTGCGGCGCATCGGGCGGCCTTAGCGTCGGCGAAGTGGAAATCCGCCGGCGCTCATGCCGGTCATCGAAGGAGCGTCAGCTATGTCCCACAATCTGCCCGACTGGTTCATCCCGAAGTTCCGCGACGCCTACAAGCTTCGCGGTGAACAGAAGAAGCGCCGCCTGGACGGCCTGGCCGAGGAAGGGGGCATGTTCATCGGCGACGACTGCCACTTCCCCCGCTTCGGCCAGGCCGAGACCACCAAGTCCAGCCGCCTGCAAGAGCTGATCATGCAGCAGGTGCCGCTGGACTGGGTGAAGATCGCGGCGGAGCCCGAGTTCGTGTCCTTCGGCATCTGGGACCCGGACAAGAAGAAGCTGAACATCTCGATGGCCAACGCCTTCGCCGGCGCGGCCGTTCGCTCGGTGAACCGGGCGCGCGATCGCCAGCACATCGACGCCCTGCGTCTTGCGGCCACCAACGGGGTGACCAACACCAAGGGGCAGACCGAGAACATCATCACCATCGGCGACTACGACACCGTGGTGGATCTCGAGACCATCTGCGACGCCATCGTGCGTCTGGCCGAGGATGAAATGTTCGAGGGCGAGAGCGTGTCGGTCATCTCGCCCTTCAAGGTGCGGATGAACATGTCGCTGGACCCCTATCTGGCCAAGCGCGACATGAAGGAGAACCGCCCCTGGGATGAGGTCAACTGGCGCGGCTACGAGCGGCTGCCCGGCAACGGCGCCAACGGCGCGGGCTGGACCGCCGCGGGCGCCACGGGGGTGGACCTGTTCGTGCACGCCAAGTCCGCCGTGATGACCGTGGCCAATGACGAGGACACGGAAATCAACGAGCGCCTGGGCAGCCGCATGGGCGACCTGATCGGCCGCTGGTTCCAGACGGCCTCGGGCGTGGTGGAGCCCAAGGGCGTCATCCGCATCCGGTCGAAGCTGGACTTCGAGCTGTTCCGGCGCGCCATCCCGATCATCGATACGTCCGAGTAAGTCTCCCTGAGCCGACTGGGGCGGCGGTTCGCGCCGCCGCCCCTTTTTTTGACCGGGTTCCGCCATGTCCGACGCCGCCATCGCCATCTGCAATCTGTCCATCGACCGGATCGCCGGCGACGCCATCGAAAGCTTCACCGAGGAGACGCCCCTGGGCGCCTTCTGCGCGCGGAATTTCCCCGACCTTCAACGGGACCTGCTGTCTAAATACCGCTGGACCTTCGCCAACCAGATCGCCCGCCTGGCCGAGGTGGCGCCCGACCCGGCCGAGGCCGCGCCCATGGCGCACCGCTTCGCGCGCCCGGGCGACCTGACCGGCGCGGTCCACGCCTGGCGCGACCATGCCGACCCGGCCCAGGGCCGCCGCGTTCACGTCCTAGATGTAGGGCGTCACTTCTGGGCTGACACCCGCGTCGTCTTCGCGGAATACACCCGCATGGTGGCGCCGGAGCACTGGCCCAGCTGGTTCAAGACCCTGTTCCAGACCGCCCTGGCCGCGCGCCTGGCCGACTTCGCCCAGCAGCGCACCTTGGCCAACCGTCTCACCTCCGAAGCCTTCGGCACGCCCCAGGACAACGGCGAGGGCGGGCTGTATCAGCAGGCCCGGAATGAGGACGCACGCCTGGCCCCGCCCCGACAGCTGACCACGGGGGTGGACGCCGGGCCGCTGGTGGGCGTGCGGGAGCGCCACGGCTTCGCCTATGACCCGTCGTGGGTCGTCATCGGAGGGGCGTAAGATGGAGGTCCTGCGACAATCCACCTTCACCAGCGGGGCGCTGGATCCGACCTGCCACGGACGGCGCGACCTGAAGCCCTATTACTCGAGCCTCGCCGAGGCCGAGAACCTGTTGCCCATCCCGCAAGGGCCGATCCGTCGCCGGGGCGGCCTCGCCCATGTGGCGTGGATCCGCAACCAGCTCGAGAGCGTGCCGCTGGACACGGTGACGGCCACGGCCCCTAACGGGGGATCGGCGGCGGCTGCGATCAGCGGCACGCGGCTGGTGACCACGGCGGGACTGTCGACAACCGACCCCTATGTGGTGATCGAGCTGGACTTTGGAGAACCCACGGCCGTGGGCCTGGTGGACCTGATCGATTTCGCCGTCGTGCCGGCCAGCTATGTGCCGGGGGTCGATGATCCGGGGGCGCCGCCCATCCAGCAGCCGTGGGACCCGATCTTTCCGGTGATCCCATGATCCCGTCCACCGTCCGCGACGCGGTCGCGCTGCAATACCAGAACGCCGACGACGCCTGGGTCACGGTGGCGACCTGCGACCTGGGCGCTTTCCTGCGCACCCGGCGCCTGGCCGCGCCTCCGGGTCAGACCATCACCGCGCGGCGGTGGCGGGTGGTCAAGATCGGTTCCCACGACTTCGGCCTGAATGTCATGAGCCTGCGCAAGATCGAGGTGCGGCGCGAGACGGCGGCGCTGTCGGCGCATCGGCGCTGGAGCTTCGACTTCGACGCCGGCGAGCAGCGGTATGGCCTGATCGTCACCGACGGCAACGCCGAGGTCTTCCGGCGCGGCGAGCGGGTGGCGTCGATCCCTTCGCCCTACGGCCATGAACAGGTGGCGGAGGTGCGCCGGGCCCAAACCCTGGACACCCTTCTGGCGTTTCACCGGGACGTGCCGCCGTTCCGCTTCAGCCGCCAGGGCGCCCACAGCGAATGGGACAGCCGGGCCGTGGTGTTCGAGAACGTGCCCATCTTCGACTTTGACGGCACGCGGGCTGGCGGCGTCAACGATGAACAGCAGCTGGAATTCCGCGACTATCAGGCGGGCGACACCTTCAATCTGAGCCTTGAGGGCGAGGTCACCACGTCGATCGTCTATTCGACAAACATGGTCACCCTTGCCGCCTCGGTGCGGGCCGCCCTGGAAAACCTGACCAATGTGGGCGCCGGGGGCGTCACGGTCACCTCGCCGGAGGACAAGAAGCTGAAGGTGGTCTTCGTGGGCAAGAACCGCTCCGACGACGTGGGAGAGCTGGCCCCGGCCACCCTCAACTCCGATGAAGGCGGCATCCGGGTGGCCACCCTGGTGCAGGGCAAACCGGGGGGGGAGCCGGTCATGTCCGTCACGCGGGGATGGCCCGCGGCCGGTGCGTTCTTCCAGCAGCGGCTGGTGATGGCGGGGCTGCGCGATCGGCCCCAGACCGTGCTGGCGTCCATGGCGGGGCTCTATTTCAACCTGCGCACCCAGGGGGCCGAGACGAACAAGGGCATCGACGTGGAGATCGCCACCGACGAGAGCACGCCCATCATGGCCCTGTCGCCCGGCCGCCACCTGCAGGTGTTCACCAAGTCGGCCGAGTTCTTCAATCCGCCGCCGTTCGCGCCGCCGCCGGAGTTTGTGCGCACGTCGCGGGTGGGCCTCGAACCGGCGACGCCGATCCTCGAGATGGACGGCCAGTCGCTGTTCATCGCGGCGGGCGGCGGCACGGTTTACATCACCGCCTATGACGACATCCAGCAGGGCTATTCGGCCACGCCCCTATCGTCGCTGGCCTCGCACATCGTGAGCGACATCACGGCGGCGGGCTTTCGGCGGCATCGCAACACCGCCGAACCCAACCTGGGCCTGTTCATCCGCGCGGACGGCGGGGCGGCGGTCATGTCCGCCATGTTGAGCCAGGAGGTGCTGGGGTGGGTCCCATGGACCACGGACGGCGCCTTCACCGAGGCGGGCGGCGAGCGTGCCGGCGACCTGTATGTGTGCGTCCGGCGCGAGGCGGACGGCGTCGAAACCAACCGGCTGGAGCGTCTGGACGAGCGGCATATGCTGGACGCCTCGGTGCGCGGCGACGGTCCGGCCGAGGGCGCCACGGGCCTGCACCACCTGGAGGGTCGCACGGTGGCGCTGTATCTGGACGGCGGGGACGCCGGCGACGCCGTGGTCACGGACGGCGCGGTGACCTTCCCGTTCCCCTGCCAGCGCAGCTGGGAGGTGGGTTTGCTGTTCACGCCCAAGGGGCGGTTGCTGCCCATGGTGCTGGAGAAGGATCCACGCGCGGGCGCCTCGATGCGCGCACGGGTCGGCGAGATCGCCTTCAACCTCGGGCCCACGGCGGCCCTCAAGGCGGGCATGACGGGCAAGGCCATGTGGACCGTCCCCTTGAAGCGCCGACCGGGCGCGTTGCTGGATCATGGTCCCGGTGAAGATGCCTTCGAGGGATGGACCCGGCTTTTTCCAGTCCCCGGCTTCCAGGACGACGCGCAGATTGATTTTGCGCAACCCCGTCCCGGCCCGCTGGAGATCCGCGAGATCGTGCTGACCATCACCTCCTGACCGATCAGAGGGTGAAGGCATGAAAGCCGTTCAGGCGTTTCAGGGGCGACAGGCCCAATCGGCGGCGGCCCAGGGCGGTGAGGGCGGCGGCTTCAACTTCAGCGGCAAACAGCTGGGCGGCATGAGCCGGGGCCTGTCGGTCGCCGGGTCGATCATGGAATTCGCGGGCAATCTGCAGAAGGCGGGCGGGATGCGCACGGAGGCCCGCATGGAGCGCATGTCCGCTCGGCAGGAATACATTCAGGCCGACGAGCAGGTGAACGCCATCGACGCGGCCTATAACCAGCTAATCGGCGACCAGATGGCGGCGGCGGGCGGCATGGGCATCGACGTGTCGTCGGGATCCGTCGTGGCGCAGCGAAACGCGGCGCGAGACGCGGCGGACCGCGAACGGCGCATTCTGCGCAACAGCGCCGACGCCAACGCCAGCCTTCGACGCCTGCGGTCGATCCAGCTGAAGGACGCGGCGAAAAACCAGGTGATCGGCGCCTCGCTGAAGCTGGGCTTCGACGTGGCCAGCTCCTTCGTGGGAGGCTGAGGATGGCGAGGCGTCCCTTCGGCCCCGCCGACTTCGGCCAACGGGTCAGCAGCGTGGACACGCGCGGGCAGGGCGGCGCGCCGTCGGCCCAGATTACCGGCGCGCTGGGCGAGGCCGTGCATCGCTTTGGGGGAAAAGTCCGCGAGATCGCCGACGAAACCCTGACACGCGAGGGTCTGTCGGACGCGGCGGCGGACACCCAGGCGGGAACCCTGGCCGTTCGCGGCGGGCGGGGCGCGCGCAATCGGGCCTATGACACCGCGGCCCGGGAGCAGATGTCGGCCCAGCGGAGATCGGCCTTCGCCGACGCCGTCGATCAGGCGCTGACGGCCAATCCTGAAAGCCCGACCAACTTCGGCGAGGCGGTGGCCGCCGCCCGCGCCGCCTTCACCCCGACCGGGGACGCGCAGCTGGATCTGGACTTCGAGCAGTTCGCCACCCTGACCACGGGCCGGGCCCTGTCGCAGGTGCGGGCCGGCGAGGAGCGCCGGCGCGTCGATGTGGCGCGCGGGGCGTTCGTCACCAGCATAAACACCGAGCGGGCCGAGCTGGACCGGGCGGTGCGGGCCGCGCCGCTGGACGAAACCGGATCGGGCATGGTGGCGGCGCAGATGAGCCGGTTCGCCGGCCAGCTGGCGCGCTATGGTCCGGCCGAGGCCTTCGAGATCGGCGGCGTCCGGTTCGAGGCGGACCCGGACCGTCTGGGCGTCATCGACGTGCAGACGCTGGCCCGGGCTTACGACGAGACCCAGGAGGCCGCCCGCACCCAATGGATCATGGCCGCCTTCGACGGGATCGAGGGCAGTCAGGGCAAGGCCGCCTTCCAGGGGAATGTGCGCGAACGCTGGCAGTCGGGCGATCCCATGTTCGCCGGTCTGACCGGCGAGGCCGTGGACGCCCTGGACCGGCGCATGGGCGCGGAGGTGAACCGCGCGGCGTCCAGTGAGCGGGCGGCCGTCACGGCGGCGGCGGGGCAGGCCCGCGACCTTCTGCGCGCGCTGGAATACGGCGGCGATGTGGACCCGGAAGAGTTGCGGGCCATGGCGCGGGCGTCCGGCGACGTGGGCCTGATCGTTGAGGCGGATTACCGGCTGGCGCACGGTTGGGAAAGCGGGCCGGGCGCGCGCGGCGGCCAATGGCGCGGCGTGGCCGGGGCGGGCTTCGACAGCTACGCCGGGTTCCTGCTGAACGACCTCGAGGGCAGCGGCCTGGTCGGCGACGACAACGGCGCGGGCCGGGCGCGATGGGGCATCACGGAGCGTTCGCACCCGGACGCGTGGCGCGCCGGCGATGTGAGCGAAGCCCAGGCGCGCGCCATCTATCGGCGGGAGTATTGGGACGCCATGAACGGGGACAATCTGCCGCCGGACCTTGCCGTGGTGGCCGTCTCGGCCGCCGTGGTGGGGGGCGTCGGCACGGCGCGCCAGTTGCTGCGCGAGAGCGGCGGCGACCCCGAACGCTTCCTGCAGCTGGAAATGGCCCGCTTCGAGCGCCTGGCCGCCCAGAACCCGGCCCGATACGCCGACGATCTGCCGGGCTGGCGCAACCGTCAGGCCAAGATCCGGGGCTATCTGAGCGCCCTGCAGGGCAACATGCGCGAGCAGGCCGGTTTCGCGGGCGATCCCATGTCCTATGCGATGGGGTCCCGCACGCGCCCCGCCCTGACCAATGTGGCCGCCATCGACCTGGCCGCGCCCCTGACCGATGGCGGCGATCTCGGCGCCTGGGGCCAGGCCCTGCGGCAAAGGCGGGCGGCCGGGCTTCAACTGAGCCAGCAATATTCCGTGCCGCCGCGGATGCTGACCGACGCGGACGCGACCTTCTACCGGGACCAGATCGCCGCCAGTCCCGCCGCCGCTGTGCAGTTGGCCCGGGCGGCGGGTCAGGCCGTGGGCGTCGAGGGCGCGCGGGACCTGCTACGCGAGGTGGGCCGCACCGGCGGGGGGCTGGAGTTGCATGTGGCCAGCCTTGCGGCCAATCCGCAAAGCGCCGGGTTCGTGAACCGGGTGGTCGAAGGCATGGTGCTGCGCGCGGACGGGGCGCGCGCGCCGTCCTATGAGAGCGGCGAACGGCGCATCGAGCAGGTGGGGCAGGACTACGCGCCCGCCCTGTCCGGCCTGCCGGGGCTGCTGTCCTCGGCCGCCCAGGCGGCGGAGGCCGCGCGTCTGGCCGACGCCCAGCGGGGGATGGTGCGTTCGGCCGGCTATTACCTGAACGGCGCCCTGGGCGCGACGGAGCGGGACGGCGCCATCTATGGGGGCGTGGTGCGGGTGAACGGCGCGCCCGCCCTGGCGCCCGACTGGTTGCGGGCCGACCGGCTGGACGACGCCCTGGACCTGGCGGCGGATCTCTGGGTGCGGCACGACGAAGGGCCGGTCTATTCGAACGGGCGTCCCATGGAGCGCGGCGCGTTACGGCGGCTTCAGCCGCGCGCCATGCCCAATGGCCGCTATCAGCTGGTCAACCCCGCCACGGGCGAGGCGGTGCCGGCCCGGAGCGGGGCGGCGTTCGAGTTCAATATCGAGGCCGAGAGCTTCCGGCGTTTGCTGGAGACCCGCGTGCCCGGCTCCGTGATGCGGGGGCGCTGAGATGCCGCCCGTGTTCGCCAGCGTCCGTGAGGACCTGAACCGAAGCGACCCCGTTAGGGTCCAGTCGCCGGATGAGCCGACGCCCTTCTGGGACGCCCTGACGCGGTCGGTCGCGGCCAATGCGGAAGACGGGGTGCGCAACCGCGTGGCGGGGTGGCGCGAGCAGGAATGGCGCGGGGTCCTGATCGAGCGACACCGTGAGATTGAGCGCCTGACCGGCGAGCGGCTGACGCCATCGGCCGAGCAGCTGGGCTATGAGTTGCCGCCCGAAGGGGCGGAAGGCGGGTGGGCCGGGTTCGTTCGGGGGCTGCGCGATATGGAGGGGCGCGGCCCGGCGGCGCTGTACGGCCTGCCGTCCATCGCCGACTATGAGGCGCGGATCGAGGCGCTGCGGGCGACCCATGATCTGTCGGGAATTCTCTCACGCGATGACCTGTGGGCGCGCCAGAACGCTGCCCTGAACGCGGTCCGCGCGCGGGCGGACGAAACCATGTCGGACGGCGTGGCCGGCGCGGTCGGCGGTTTCGCCGGGCAGGTGGCCGGTAGTTTCGCGGATCCCGTGAACGTGGCGGCCAGTCTCGCCACGGGCGGCGTCACGGGCGCCGGGCGGCCCCTGTTGCAGCGCATGGCGGTGGTGGGCGCCGTCAACATGGGTATCGAGACCGCCCAGGTCCCCGGCCGGGCGGCCGACGCGGGCAATTTCGGCGGCCCGGACTACACCGCCGGGGAGGCGGTCACCGAGGTCATCGGCGCGGGCGCGTTCGGCGGCGTCTTCGAAGCCGGGCGCACGGCCACGGTGCTGGGCTGGCGCCAACTGGCCCGGATGCGCCAGGCCGGGGAGGCCGACGCCGGGACGCGCGGAACGGCCCAGGCGCTGGACCGGCTGCTGGCCGACGAGGCGGCCATTGGCCCGGCGCCGGACTTCGACGCGGCCCGCACGGCCATGGCGCGAGGTGATTTGCCGCCGCAAGTCCAGCCTGAGCAAGGGCTTGATGAACTGTTCGCGGGCGCGGCGGCAACCCGTGGCAACCCTTCGCAACGTGACCTGACCATCCTGCCCGGGGCGGCGGCTGACGACGGCCTGGTCAGCGTCGATTATCGCGGTCGGCGCATCTGGTCGGGGCGGTTCGATCCGCTGGCCACAGAGACGGACGCGGCCACGTTCCAATACAAGGCCGACGGCGACGCGGCAGGCGTGACCAACCGGCTGCGCGGGGTGGAGCAATGGGACGCCACGGCGGCCGGGCGGGTGCTGCTGTTCGAAAACCGCGAGGGGCGCACCTTCGTGGCGGACGGCCACCAACGCCGGGGCCTGGCCGTGCGGCTGTCGGAACAGGGGTTCGATGACGCCCGGCTGGACGGCTATCTGTTCCGCGAGGCGGACGGGTGGAGCCCTCGCGAGGTGCGCGTGGTGGCCGCCCTGAAGAACATGCGCGAGGGGTCCGGCACCATCCTGGACGCCGCCAAGGTGTTTCGCGACGCGCCCGGCGCGCTGAGGGACCGGTCCCTGCCGGTGTCGGGGGAATTCATCACCCAGGC
This sequence comes from Brevundimonas sp., assembly GCF_046299535.1. Lineage (GTDB taxonomy): Bacteria > Pseudomonadota > Alphaproteobacteria > Caulobacterales > Caulobacteraceae > Brevundimonas. Next base: position 82,610 of record NZ_JBKBIB010000009.1, read on the forward strand.
CCGCCAGCTGGCCAGCCTGTCGGAACCGGCGTTCAGGGCCGTGGTGAACGGCGTCATCCCCGAACGCTACGCCGCGGTGATCGGCGAGTTGGCGGCCGAGCGGCCCGAGTTGCACGCGGACCTGGTGGCCCTGCTGAAGAAGGCGTCGCCCGGGTCGACGGACGGCGCCCGCGCCCTGACCCACGAAGCCATGCTGGACGACTTCATTGCGACGGAAGGCGTCCAGACGGATCTGTTCGGCGGCCTGCCGCGCCAGTCGACCCTGATCGCGCGCGGCCAGATCCGTGAGGCGGTGATGGCGGGCCTGCGCAAGGATCAACGCACCTTCGGCGGACTGGTGCGGAACGCCGACGCCATCGAGGCGGGCGGCAATGTGCTGTCGCGGTCGGACAATGAAGCCCGTCTGGCCATCGACCGGGCCGCCCAGGAGCTGGTGTCCAAGCTGTCGCTGCGCGCCGGCGACATCGGCGAGGCGTTCGCTGATGCGGCGGCGGCCGTGACCAAGGGCGACGCGACCGTGGCGGGGGTCTCGCGCGGCCTGATCCAGCGCATCCGCACCGCGGTGAAGAAGGGCGAGCTGGCGGAGTTGCAGCGCAAGGCCGTGCTGGACCCGGACCCCCCGTCCATGGCGGCGCGCGAGGCGGCCAAGGCGTTCGATGATCCGGCCGGACCGGGCCAGCGGGCGCAGCTGGAGCCCAAGCCCGAGGATGCGGAGATCGAGGCGGGGCGGGCCGGGCTGTTCGATGACCTGCCCGAGACCGTGGCCGAGGAACGGGCCTTGAACGTGTTGAGGGCCTGTGCGCCCGGAAAGGGCGGATGATGGCCACCTTCAGGGACTGCATCACGGAGGCCGTGCAAAAGGGCGACATCGACGCCGACAGCGCCCGGCTGGCCGAAGACGCCTATGACGACGCGTTCGAGGCGACGGCGGCGAGCCTGGGCCCCATCGAGGCGGACCGGGCGGGCGCCGACGCGGCCATGGCCCGGCTCGAGGCCGAGGCGATCGAGGCGCGCCGCCGCCGCCAGCTGGCCATCCGCACGCGGCGCGCGGCGCTGGAGACCGTGGCGGGCTACAAGACCCGGCGCGGCTATGAGGGCGTGCAGGCCCTGGGCGGCGGCGGCGACAAGCCGCCGAAAGAGGGCTGGACCCAGGGCGGCGGACCGCCGCCGGAAGGACCGGGCAGCCGGGGGGCGGCGGCGGCCAAGGCCCTGGAGCTGCTGGTGGAGAACAAGCCGGGCCTGTCGGGCGCGCCCGGCGCCTCGGTGGAGGGGCGTTACCGGACCCTGCGCGGATCCTTCGACGCGCGCATGGCCGAGCTGATCGAGACCTTCGAGACCCGCACCGGATTTGACCGGCCCGGGCGCGCCCATGGCGACAACCTGGTGCGCGAAGCCTTCGGCCAGGACACCGGTGATGCGGCGGCCAAGGGCATGGCTCTGGCGTGGCGGGAAACGGCGGAGGAGGCGCGGCGCCTGTTCAACGCCGCCGGCGGGGCCATCGGCAAGCTGGGCGACTGGGGCATGCCACAACGCCACGACGCGCTGAAAATCCGGCAGATGGGGCGTCCCGCGTGGATTGAGGCCGTCTTGCCCCGGCTGGCGCGGGCCAAGATGATCGACCGGGTGACCGGCCAGCCCTTCACCGAGCGTCGCCTGCGCGCGGTGTTGGGGGAGACGTGGGAGAGCATCGCCACCGGCGGCGCGTCCAAGCGTCAGCCGGGCGGGCATATCGGCCTGGGCATGTTGGCCAAGCGGCGCAGCGACGAACGGTTTCTCGTCTTCAACAACGCCGACGACTGGATGGCCTATCAGAAGGATTTCGGCGAGGGGGACCCGTTCCAGGCCATGATGGGCCATCTGGACGACATGGCGCGAGACATCGCCCAGATGCAGATTTTGGGCCCGAACCCGGCCCACCAGTTCGAGTGGCTGGCCAATTTCGCCCGGCGCGAGGCGGCCATCGAGGAAGCGGCGGGCGTGACGGGCGCGCGCGATCGGGCCGAGGGCATGGTGACCACGGCGGCCAACATGCTGGCGCACCTGAACGGCGACCTGTCGGCGCCGGTGAACAGCAAGCTGTCCCAGGTCAGCGGGACGGTCCGCGCGGGCATGACGAGCGTGATGCTGGGGTCGGCGATCCTGGGCGAGCTGGGGTCGAGCCCCTATTTCGGGCGGCAGGCCCGCGCCTTCGCGGGGCTGAGCCGGACCGGCGACATGGGCCAGCTGATGCGCCTGGTCACGGACCCGGCCGAGCGGGCGATCGCGCGGCGCAGCGGCTTCATCCTCGAGCAGGCCACGGACGGCTTCATCCGCGACACCCAGGACAATCTGCGTCTGCTGACCGTGGGCACGAAAGGCGCCGGGCGCCTGAACGCCTTCGCCCGCCGACTGCCCGCGTTCACCCTGCGCATGAGCGGGCTGACCGGCATGGTGCAGGCGCGCAAGCGCAGTCACCGGTTCGAATTCATGGGCCGGCTGAACGACCTGCGCGACCGGTCCCTGGCGGAGATCCGCGCGGGCGACGCCGGAGACCGGGCGTTCGGCGACTGGCTGGACGCGCGTGGCTTCACCGAGGAGGATTGGGCCGTCATCCGGTCGACGCCGGCATGGGAGCCCAAGGCGGGCGCGAAGTTCATCCGCCCGGCCGACGTGGCCCTGCCGGAGCTGGCCATGCGACTGGGCGAAGCCATCGAGATCGAGACCCGCTTCCTGACGCCGGAGACCAGCCTGTGGACGCGGGCCAAGCTGGCGCGGGACCGCCCCGGCACCCTGCAGGGCGAGTTCATGCGCAGCCTGCACATGTTCAAGGGCTTCACCGTCACGGCCAGTCACCTGTATGCCGAGGAGATCGCCCTGCGCGGCGGCAGGCAGGGCGGCCTGGCCGGGGCGGGCCTGATGGTCGGCCTGGCCAGTCAGGCGATCATCTGGCTGACGATCGGCGGCGCGCTGAATATCCAGCTGCGCGAAATGGCCAAGGGCAATGATCCGCGCCCCATGGACAAGCTGGAGTTCTGGGGCGCATCCCTGTTCCAGGGCGGCGGCATCGGCATCTTCGGCGACTTCCTCTATGCGGCCCAGGCCCGCAACGGCCTGACCGCGCCGGCGACGGGTTATGGGCCGGTCGGCCAGCTGGTGGCCGACCTGGGCGCGCTGACCGTGGGCAATGTCGGCCAGGTGGCCGAAGGGCTGGATAAGGGCAAGACCCTGGGCGAGGCGGTGGAGGGCGCGCGCCCCGGCCGTGACGCGGCGCGGGTGGCGACCCGCTATAATCCGCTGGCCACCATGTGGTGGAGCCGGGCGGCCTGGTCCCGCATGATGGGCGACAATCTGCAGCGGGCGCTGGACCCGGAGGCCGAGGCGGAGTTCGCGCGCCGGGCGCGGCGGATCGAGCGGGAAGGGCGCGGCCAATGGTGGCCGGAAGGGGAGACCCTGCCGACGCGGGCGCCGGATCTCGCCAACGCTGTTGGTGAGTCCTAGTTGTAGGGCGCTAACCCTCGACACGCGATGTCTTGCTGCCTGATCGCGGGACCGCGTTGCGGCTGTTCAGGCGCGGCCATTCTGCGTTCATGGCCGAACTGCCCGTCAATGACCGACTGACCGGACCCTTCATCGCCCACGCGGGGCAAAGGGACTTTCCGGCCGACTTCCCGCTGCTGAACGGCGGCGTGGTGCTGCAGCGCGTGCGCGGCGAGACGCTGACGGTTCTGAGCGGGGACGCCCTCGAGCTGGTGGACGAGGCGCCCGGCGGCTTCACGGTCCGCCTCGCCCTCGCGCACGCCTGTGAGGACGGGGATATCTGCCACGTGGCGGGGGACATGGACGCCGCCCGCCCGCGGGCCCACGCGCCCGGCGGCTTCACGCGCAGCGACACCCTCGAGGCCGACGCCATGGGCCTGACGGCCCTGCATCAGGAGCGGCGCCGCGACCAGGCGCAGGCCTTGCGGTTCCCCTTCGGCGAGGGCGGCTACACCGCGCCGACGAAAGCCGCGCGCCGCGAGACCATCCCGATCTTCAACGCCGCCGGCGACCTGATCTTCGCCCAGGCGGTGCAGGTGCTGAACGAAATCGGCCTGCCTTTCGCGGACGACGGCCCCTGGGGCGGTCCGACCGATCCTCTCACCTTTGACGACGGAGTGTTCGCCTGATGGCCCGCCGCCGCTTGCCCTTTGGAACGACCGCCCAGCTGGCGCCCCATGTGCTGTTCGAGGGGGAGGTGGTCACGGATGTGACCGACTTCCGCTTCCGCATCGGCGACGGGGTGACGGCGGGCGGCGTGCCCCAGGCGCGCCTGTCGGAAGTGCTGGCGCGCACCCTGCGCGACGGCTCGAACCTGACCCAGCCGGCGTCATGGCGCCAGGCGCTGGAGCTGGGCACCGCCGCCGGGCGCAATGTTGGCACGGCCCCGGGGCAGGTGGCGCCCGGCGACCTGGTGGCGACGCTGCAGACCACGGTGACGAACCTGGGTCTGAACATGGGCACGTCCAAGCTGGTGGACACGGTGGCCCAGTTGGCCGCCATTCCCGGCGCGGCCCTGTATGACCAGGCCATCGTCCAGAACGATCCCCTGGGCAATGTGGAGAACGGAAACGGCAAGTGGTCCTTCGTCGGCCCCGGCGCGGGCGACTGGGTCTGGCGCGGGCCGCTGTCCGAGGTGCTGTGGGACGACGAGGACGAGGCGGTCAAGGCGCCCGGCCTGTGGCTGGGGCGCGAGGATCGCGACGGCGGCCTGCAGGTGAGGGACGGCGTGGGCAGCGAGGCCCGGCCCGGCGCCGCCGTAGAGCTGGGCTGGACCAGCGGCCCGTCGCTGGAAATCTCGGACGGCGTGGGGTCGTCCGTGCGCATCGGCCTGGGCGGCGGCGGCGCGGCCAGCCAGCAGGAAGGCTTCACCGAGGCGGACCGCGCCTGGGTGGCGGCGCGCGCGCGGGCCAAGGCCGAGGCCATGAAGAACACCGACCTGTCGGCCCTGGCGGGCTATCTGGCGGGTGCGAACCTGCGTCTGTGCCTTGGCCAGTCGTTCCGGGCGGGCTCGGACAACGCGCGCCTGTACGCCAGCGCCAGCCAGATCGCCCTGATGGGGTGGGATTACAACGCCTGGCAGGTGGGCGACGCCAGCCGGTGCGTGGGCGCCACGGCCGTCTATGACCTGTATGGAACCGCCGAGCTGAACCCGCTGGTGGAGACCTTCGTGCGGGGGCCGGACCTGCTGAACGACGCCCAGATCGCGGCGGGGCAATATCCCCTGAACGCGCGGGGCGGCACGCCGGAGGTGATCACCGCCTATGTGTTCGAGGTGCTGCGCGCCCGCGCCCTGGGCCAGGCGGCCAAGGACATCAGCCGGTATTCGGTGTCGATGAACGTGGCCAAGTCCGAAGGGTCGCTGGCGGAAATCAGCGACCCGGCCACGGGCGGCGCCCGCACCCTGGACGCCATGAACCTGTTCAAGAGCACGGTCGAGGACCTGGACGGGGCCGCGCCGTCAACCGTGGGCGCGGGGAACGTGGACCCCCTGAACTGCATGTCGATCAACTTCGACCACGGCCAGGCGGACGAGGGGCTGAACCAGGACTACATCACCCCCTTCAGCACCTGGATGAACAGCCTGTTCGCCCACATGCAGACGGCGTGGGGCCAGAGCGCGCGGCCCGCCATCATCATGTCCCAGGCGGGCGGCCCCCGATACGGCGGGGCGGCCATGTTCGGCCGGGCCCAATACGCCACCATGCTGCAGGACAAGGGCCCGGCGTCCAACTTCAACCACATCTGGATCTCGCACGTCGATTACGGCCTGCCCAATTTCTACTATGTGGCCGAGGAAACGGGGCACGTGAACTGGGGCGACGGCCACCTGACCCAGGCGGGCAACGTGATGAAGGCCGTGTGGCACGCGGCGGCCGAGTATTACCTGATCCATCTGCGGCGGGCCTTCTATCCGCCGTTCGTGCACGAGGTGTTCTATCGCGGCCGGCACTGGCTTGCCGGTGTCGCGGTGTGCTTCCCGCCCCTGCGCGAAAGCCAGGTGGTGGTCAGCACCGACCCGGTCTGGCTGGCCAACAAGGGGATCAGCTTCGAGACCGACGGCGGCATCGAGACGGCCACCACGACCGTGGGCATGGCGCCCGGCTGGGATAATGTGATCGAGGGGACGTGCGCCGACCCGATCGAGGGGTTCCGCAACTTCAAGGCGGCCAAGGGCGGCGTGGGCCACCCCAGCCAGGGCTGCACCAACTTCCGCGACAGCTTCTCGTTCGACAGCCCCCTGCCGATCAAGTTCGAGACGCCGAACCAGATCCGCTACGCCAACGCGGATTACGCCACGAACCCGACGGCCGACGGCTGGCTGGACAACCCGGCCACCAACGGGACCAGCCCGCCCCGCTATCTGGAAAACATCGAGTTCCTGGTCGGCACCCGCGACTGGGGCCTGTTCATGCTGGGCGACCTGCTGATCGCCAAGCCCATGCCCGACATCACCGCCTAGAGGACGCAACGATATGGCCCTGACGCCGCTGCCGCGCATCAACTTTCCCGACCGTGACCCGTGGAAATCCCCGGACGCCGTCACCCGCCTGCCGGGCGTGGCGGAGCCCAACCACCTGGGCAGCTGGATTTTCGGACGCGCCAACCCGTCCGACGCGGTGGCGCGCAATCTGTGCAAGCGCAACCGCGCGCCCCTGGCCCGCAACGCCGAGGCGGATCACGAGATCTTCGGGGCGCCGGTGATCCACGACGACTACTGGGAGTTCCGGGGCGGGCTGGACAGCCTGCGCACGACCCTGTTCCTGCCCCGGCAGTTCTGCGGCTATGCGGTCGCGTGGAGCACCGCCGGCGGGCTGGCGTCCTCGGGTCTGCACCGGGCGCCGATCCTGTCCAGCTTCCAGAATACGGCGTCGCGCGGATATCAGCTGGCCTTCTGGTCCGCGACCATCGCGCGCGGCATCGCCTATGGCGGCGACCCGACGGGCGTCAAGACGGTGGACCTGACCACGCCCGGCGTGGCGGTGCCGCGCCTGTTCTATTTCGAGCGCCAGCCCACGGGCGGCACGGGCGACGAATGGCGCACGCGTGTCATCAACCTCAGCGACGACAGCGTGACCGACGACGTGCAGGTGGTCTGGTCCGCCGGCGCGGCCAATGACGAACTGCCCCTGTGGATCGGGGCCAGCCGCGCGGGCTATGTCTCTGACGTCAAGCTGCACCGGCTGGAGCTGATCGCCGGGGCCGGGCACGACCTGGCCACGCGCACGGCCATCGCCGACAGCGTCCTGCGCGGCCACATGGCCCGCAACACCGCCCTTGAAGAACTGACCGAGGCGGCGTGATGACGGACACCGGAACCCATAGCCGCCGCGTCAGCCCCGGTTGGGCGGCCTTCGTGGTCGCCATGGTGGCGCAGGTGATCACCATGGGCGCGGCCTATGGCGCCATGAACCAGCGGGTGTCCGCCCTCGAAATCCAGACCGCGCCACTGGGCGCCGGCGCGCTGGTGCGGGTGGAAGAGCGCATGGTGGCCATGCAGGCCAGCGTCGCGCGCATCGAACGCCGTCTGGAACAGCCCCAATGACCGATCCCGCCAAAGCCGCGGCCGCCATCGACCACAGCCGATGGGGCAACCGCAAGGTTTACGGGTGGGCCGTGACGCTGGGCCTGGCCGTGCTGCTGGGCGCGGCGGGCCATCTGGGCGTGCCGGCCGAGCCGATCGCGTGGCTGCTGGCCGTCGTGATCGTGATGACATTCACCATGCCGAGCGCCGAACAGATGGTGAAGATGATGGCCCAGGCGGCCGCCATCCGCCACGGCCCGGCCGCGAGAGGAGCGGACGATGACCAGAACTGACGTGCAGAAGGCGCTGGCCGCGCTGGGCCTGTATTCCGGCGATATCGACGGGAAGTGGGGCCGGCTGTCGCAAGCGGCGTGGGATGCGCTGGTCGAGGCCGCCCGGCCGAACCTGCCGCGTCCGGCCGACAAGGCCCGCCCGGACGGCTGGACGTGGGATCAGTCGGAAGGCGTGCTCTACCGCGACGGCAGGCTGGTGGCGCGTGGCTATTCCGGCCGCAAGGGCCTGCACCGCAACAACCCCGACAGCGAGACCCTGCGCGCCCAGGGGCCGATCCCCCGCGGCCGCTATTCCATCGGCCCTCTGCGCAATTCGAGCCAGACGGGGCCGCTGGTCATGGACCTGAAGCCCATCGGCCATGACGCGCGTGGGCGCAGCGCCTTCCAGATCCACGGCGACAACAGCGTGGGCGACGCCAGCTCCGGCTGCATCATCCTGCCCCGCGCCGTGCGCGAGACCATCGCCGCGTCGGGGCTGAAGGTGATCGAGGTGGTGCGGTGAGAGGTCTGACCTTCGACGCGCTGCACAGCGCCAACGTGGACCGGCAGGCCGCCTGGTGCCCGGATCAGACGCCGTCCCTGTCGTTCAGGGGCAACGAGCTGGCGGGCGAAACGGGCGAAGCCTGCAACGTCATCAAGAAGCTGGAGCGGGAGCGGCACGGCTGGGCGGGTTCGCGTGACACCCTGGAGCATCTGGCCGAAGAGCTGGCCGACGTCGTCATATGCGCGGATCTGTGCGCGATCACGGCCGGGGTCGATCTGTCGGCCGCCGTCGTCGCCAAGTTCAACGCAACCTCGGAAAAGGTGGGCCTGCCTCATCGCCTCGCAGAGCCGGTTCCAACGGCACCGGCGACCGGAGCGCAGGCCGTCATCAAGGACGGCAAGATCGTAATCAGCATCGACGTGGACGCCCTGCCGCTGATCGTGTCCGGCTCCTGCGCGACCAACGAAATCCTTCACGGGTGCTGGAAGGTCACGGATCCGGCCGAGTTCGCCAAGGAAGTCTGCCACGCCCTCAACCGCGAAAGCGAGATCGGCACCACGCCGGTCCACGTCATGTTCGACAGGGCGTTCCTGCACGTCATCGAGCAGGGCGGCGAGGGCATCGACCAAGTGTCGGAAGCCGAGTTCGAGGCCGAGGCCGCGCGGCTGCAGAAGGAAGCCGCCGCATGAAGCGCGCCGCCCTCACATGGCTGGCTGTCGGGGTCGCGGCGTTGATCGCTGCGGCGCTGGCGGTCAGCCTTTGGAACGGCCTGTGGTCCTTCCTGCCCTGGTCGGCCGAGAGCCGGGCCGAGCGGGAAGCGGTCCGCGCCGACACGGCCGAGGCCGGAGAGAGCGCACGCCGCATCGAGAGCCAGGGCCAGGCCGAACAGATCCAGCGCGTCGAGACCACGCACCGCCAGGTGATCGAGGTGATCGACGCCACCGCCCCCGTCATCCACGAAACCCGGAGCGCCCCCGATGCGCACGAGCCCCTGGACCCTGAGCGCCGTTCTCGTGTCCGCGATCATCAGCAGCGGATGTGCGAGCTGGTTCCAGCGACCTGCCCCGCCGATTGACCCGCCGCGCCTGACCGTGCCGGCGTTCGCGTTGACGCCCTGCACCCTGCCGCTGCTGCCCGAGGACGCCACATGGGCGGACCTTGAGGCCGTGGCCATCCAGCGCGCCGCCGCCCTGGTCCAGTGCGAGACCGCCCGCGCCCTGGCCGTGGAGACCCTGACCGCCGAACGCGCCCTGCAGGACCGCTGGCGCGCCGAACAACCCAAGTAACCCAAGGAGACTGACCCATGACCAAGATCACCATTGAGACCACGGAGCGCACCCGCGTCACCGAGATCACCCTGATCCAGGGCAACCGCCAGCGCGGCACGTCCACCATCATCGAGGCGGGCCAGACCGAAGAGCGCGACCTGGACGGCCTGGTGGCCCTCGAGGTCGTGCACGAAGAGGAAGAGGACACCGGGGAGGCGTAACCCGGCCAGCGACGGGGGCGCAGCGCCGCCGCCCTCCGAAGCGACGAAGCCCCGGTCAGCAATGGCCGGGGCTTTTGTCTTGTGCGCGTTGCGCGGGGTCGGTCGGGCCTAACCTGCAATCTGGTCGCCGATCGGGCGGCCGAGCCAAAAGCAGGAGATCGCCCGTCATGGCCCTTAACGCTGACCAACTGTCCAAGCCCGCCAACCTGAAGCCCGCCTCCGGTTCGGCCAAGCAGACCCGCTCGCTGTTCTGGTATGAGGCCGGCGCCGACGCCATCGCCGCCGTCGTCACCGCCGGATATTTCAATGGCGTGCGCGCCCAGCTGGCCGTGGGCGACCGCATCCAGGTGGTGTGCAACAACGAAGCGGACTTCCGCGTGCTGAAGGTGACCGCGGTTCCCATCGGGACGGCCAACGTCACCACGGCCGCCCTGGCCGTCGTCGCCGGCTAGATCCTTCTGCGAACATGGCGCGGCCTTCAGGGGTGGCGGCCGCGCGATGCAGACGCCCCGCCGGTTGGAAGGTCCCGGCGGGGCGTCGTTGCTTTCCGACCTGTTCCAGCCGCAGCCGCCGCCACGTCCCGGCGCGCCCCGTCAGCGTCCGACTTGGCCCGACACTTAAGCCGAAGTCGGACAGGCGGCGTCGTCAAACCCTTTGAAAATAAAGGAACGGGGTTCGGCGCGCGATAACGCCAACTTAAGGATGCCCGGCCATAGTGGCGCTTAACAAGATGCAGGCCCTTCCCGACCATATGGGGATGACCAAAGCGTCTCGGCAGGGAACAGACCGGTCGGTGATGATGTCCAAGAAAGTCCTCATCGTCGAGGATAACGAGCTGAACATGAAGCTCTTTCATGACCTGCTCGATTCCCAGGGGTACGAGACCCTGCAAACCCGCGAGGGACTGCAGGCTCTGGCCCTGGCGCGCGAGCATCGCCCCGACCTGATCCTCATGGACATCCAGTTGCCCGAAATCTCCGGCCTCGAAGTCACCAAGTGGCTCAAGGAGGACGAGGATCTGGCCCATATTCCCGTCGTTGCCGTCACCGCCTTCGCCATGAAAGGCGACGAGGAACGCATCCGTGAGGGGGGGTGCGAAGCGTATATATCCAAGCCCATCTCGGTGATGGGTTTTCTGGACACCGTGAAACGGTATGTGTCTTAACGAGGCAGCTCCATGACCGCGCGCATTCTGGTGGTCGATGACGTCGAGGCGAACGTCCGCGTGCTCGAGGCCAAGCTGACGATCGAGTACTATGACGTCCTGAAATGCTCCGATGGTCCGACCGCACTGGAAATCGCGGCGCGCGACCAGCCGGATATCATCCTGCTCGACGTCATGATGCCCGGCATGGACGGTTTCGAGACCTGCCGGAGGCTGAAGGCCGATCCCGCGACCCGCCACATCCCCGTGGTCATGGTCACGGCCCTGGATGGCCGCGAGGACCGCATCAAGGGGCTGGAGGCCGGGGCCGACGACTTCGTCACCAAGCCGATCGACGACGTGGTCCTGTTCGCCCGTGTCCGCTCGCTGAGCCGGCTCAAGCTGGTCATGGACGAGTTGCGCGAGCGCGAGGAGTCCGGGCGGCGTCTGGGCCTTGAGGAGGGCTCGGCCCGCATGCGCGGCATCGGCGGCCGTGTCCTGATCGTGGACGACAACGAGCGCCAGGCGAACCGGATTTTCGAACAGCTCAAGGGCGAGCATCGCCCGGTCATCGAACCAGACGCAGGCAACGCTCTCATGGCGTCGCGCGGGCCCGTCGACCTCATGATCATCAACGCGGCGGCCGACAGTTTCGACGGCCTGCGTCTGGCGGCGCACATTCGCTCGGCGGAAGCCAGCCGCCATCTGCCCCTGCTCATCATCATCGAACCGGAAGATCGGCAGCGGCTCGTCAAGGCGCTGGAACTGGGCGTCAACGACGTGCTGACCCGGCCTGTGGACGCCCAGGAGCTGGCCGCCCGGGCCCGCACCCAGATCCGGCGCAAGCGCTACACGGACTTCCTGCGGGACAAGCTGGACCACAGCCTGGAAATGGCGGTTACGGACGCCCTGACAGGCCTTCATAACCGGCGCTACATGACGACCCAGCTTCAGGCCCTGGCCAACCGCGCCTCGCGCGGCGGCGAGCCCGCGGCGGTAATGGTTCTGGACATTGATCACTTCAAGGCTGTGAACGACGGCTTCGGTCACGACGCGGGCGACGAAGTCCTGCGCGAGTTCGCAGTGCGTTTGGCCACCAATGTGCGGGCCATCGATCTGCCATGCCGCTACGGGGGCGAGGAGTTCGTGGTGGTCATGCCCGGGGCCTCGCTGCAGGCCGCCGAGCGGGTCGCCGACCGGATCCGCCGCGACGTGGGCGGAACGCCGTTCCGAATCATGGGCGGGCGCGAACTGCTGAGCGTCACCATATCGGTCGGCGTCGCCGCCACCGACGGGGCTCACGATACGCCAGAGGCCTTGATGAAGCGGGCCGACGAGGCGCTTTACGAGGCCAAGACCTCGGGCCGGGATCGCGTCATCGCCCGCGCGGCCTGACGCCCCCGTCCGCGCCCCGGACACAGAAAAACGCCCGGTCTTGCGACCGGGCGTCCAATTCCACTAGCAGATCAAGTTGTTACTTGATCTTGCCTTCCTTGAATTCCACGTGCTTCTTCGCGACCGGGTCGTACTTACGCACAACCATCTTCTCGGTCATGGTGCGGGCGTTCTTCTTGGTGACGTAGAAGAAGCCGGTGTCCGCCGTGGAGTTCAGGCGGATCTTGATGGAAGCCGGTTTGGCCATCGGGACTACCTTGGAGCAAGCGGTCGAAAGTGATGTCCGGCCGCGAAAATCGGAGCGGCGGAACATACTCAGGCCCGCGCCAAAGTCAACGGCGGGTTAGGTCCTGTGCGCTTCTGCACCGGTTTTCCTTGTGTCGCACGGCTTGGCCGTTACGCTGGGCCGCCATGAACATGACCCTCAAGGCCTTCAGCGCCCCCGTCGCCATTCTGTCCGCCCTGGCCATCGCCGCCTGCTCGCAGCCTGCCAATGACGAGGGCCCGGCGGTGGAAACCGCCGACGCCCAGGACGCCTTCTTCGCCAATCTGACCGAGCTGTGCGGCCAGCGGTTCGAGGGGCAGGTCATCACCGACGACCCCGTGGACGACGATTTCCGCGCCCAGCGCCTGCTGATGCACGTGCGCGACTGTTCCGACAGCGAGATCCGCATCCCGTTCTGGGTCGGCGAGGACCACAGCCGCACCTGGGTCATCACCCGCAACGACGACGGCGGCCTGACCCTGAAGCACGATCACCGCGACCCGGACGGCACGGAGCACACCCTGCACTGGTACGGCGGCGACACCGAGACCGAAGGCACGGCCACGCGCCAGGAGTTCCCGGTGGACCAGTTCTCCATCGACCTGTTCAACCGCACCGACGCCCAGGTCTCGACCACCAACGTCTGGGCTGTCGAGGTGAACCCCGGGGACACCTATGTCTACGAACTGGCCCGCGAGAACCGCCTGCTGCGCGTCGCCTTCGACCTGACCGAGCCGCTGGACGAGTAACGCCTATTGCGGAATGGGGGCGGCGGCGGAGATGCGGTCGCCCTCAACGGCGTAGATGAAGTCCCCGGCAGCTACATAGAGCGCCATTCCGTTGATCAACGACAGGAAAACGTGGGTCTCGACCGGGGTGTCCGACAGCATGTGGGTCACGAACATGACGACATCCTCGCCTTCTGGCCGCATATTCAGGCATCTATTGCTCAGTTGATCCCGCATCAGAACGCTTCGTCCATCCGCGCTGATGCGGAATCGGTAATGCCCGCCCACGGGAATCACACCGGCTTCCGACGTGGCGGCCAGCATCCATACCAGCCACCCTTCACCATCGGGGTCCTTGAGGACGATGCTGTTGAAGCTGGGCGTGCATCGGAGTTCGCCGAGGTTGGCGATAGCTGTCTGGCGCGCTTGGAATTGTGCCTGTTCCGCATCTGAAAGAATAGTGTCTGTCGCCGTGATGAGGGAACCGGCCACGCCTTCCTGAACCACGACATCCCATCCGGGACGGATGACGTCTCCATCCAGTCGGACGAAGCGAACAACAAGATCCTCATTGCGCGGTGAGACAATCCAGCCTCGCAGGTCCGGCGGCGGCGCACCGTTCGTCTGTGCGAGCATGACGTCCGTCGCCACCCAGGCGGCGATGTCGTGACGATGTATCTCACGTCCCAACTCGGAAATCCGATCGAGGCTCCAGGCTTCGATGGGGACGGGCGCGGTCCGGTCATCGGCCAGCGCCGCCGTTCCGGACAGAATGGCGGCGATCGTCAGGCAAGCTGTCAGATGGCGCATGTCAGACTTCCCTCCAAGGCGTGGAGCAGCCTAACCAGTCTTACTGCTCGACGTCGATGTCGAAGATCGTCAGTGAGGACGCCACGATCTGGGCGCCAGCAGGCGGCCGCGGCGGGTGTCGTAGCCGATTGCGGCGGCTCGCTAGGCGGGCGAGGGTCGCATGGCTGATCTCCGGGGGAAGGGGCAGGGGCGGGCCGGTCTAGACGTCAAGCTCCGCCACGGCGAACCGTGCGTTCTGCTGGATGAAGTCGAAGCGGGCCTCGGCCTTGCGGCCCATCAGACGTTCGACCAGATCCATGATCTCATCCTCGCTCTCGGGCAGGGTGACGCGGGCCAGGGTCCGCTTCTTCGGATCCATGGTGGTCTCCTTGAGCTGGGCGGCCATCATCTCGCCCAGGCCCTTGAAGCGGCCGATCTCGACCTTCTTGCCCTTGAAGGTGGTGGCCAGCAGTTCGTCGCGGTGGGCGTCGTCGCGGGCGTAGTCGCTGAGCGGGCCGGAGGAGAGGCGATAGAGCGGCGGCAGGGCCATGAACAGGCGGCCCTGGCGGATCAGGTCTGGCATGGAGCGGTAGAAGAAGGTGATCAGGAGGGCGGCGATGTGCGCCCCGTCCACGTCGGCGTCGGTCATGATGACGATCCGCTCGTAACGCAGGTCATCGACGCTGAACCGGCTGCCCGCCTGCACCCCCAGCGCCAGCATCAGGTCGGTCAGTTCCACGTTCTGGCGCAGCTTGTCGGCGGTGGCCGACGCCACGTTCAGGATCTTGCCGCGCAGGGGCAGGATGGCCTGGGTGGTGCGGTCCCGCGCCTGCTTGGCCGAACCGCCGGCCGAGTCACCCTCAACGATGAAAAGTTCGGTGCCGGCCGCCGCCTGACGCGAGCAGTCCGACAGCTTGCCCGGCAGGCGCAGCTTGCGGGTGGCGGCGGCGCGCTGGACTTCCTTGTCCTTGCGACGGCGCAGCCGGTCCTCGGCCCGGTCGATGACGAAGCCCAGCAGGGTCGAGGCCTGCTTGGGGCTTTCGGTCAGCCAGTGGTCGAACGGATCGCGCACCAGCTGTTCGGTCAGCCGCTGGCCCTCGGGCGACGACAGGCGATCCTTGGTCTGGCCCTGGAACTCGGGATTGCGGATGAACACCGAGACCATGGCCCCGGCGTTGGCGATGACGTCCTCGGCGGTGATCAGCCCGGCGCGCTTCTCGCCCGACATCTCGCCATAGGCCTTCAGGCCCTTGACCAGGGCGGCGCGGAAGCCCGCCTCGTGGGTCCCGCCGTCGGGCGTCGGCACGGTGTTGCAGTAGGACGAGACGAAGCTGTCGGCGTCGCCGAAGCCGATGGGCGACCAGGTCACGGCCCATTCCACGGCCCCGGCCTCGCCCTTCTTCTCCACCCGGCCGGCGAAGGCGGGGGTGACGGTGTCGATCTCGCCGATGCGCTCGGCCAGGGCGTCGGCCAGACCGCCGGGGAAGTGCAGGGTCGCCTCGGCGGGCGTGGCGTCGGTGATCCGTTCCGGCGCGCAGGTCCAGCGGATCTCGACGCCCCGGAACAGATAGGCCTTGGACCGCGTCATGCGGTACAGGCGCGCCGGCTTGAACGCCGCGCCGTGCCCGAAGATCTCGTCGTCCGGGCGGAAGCGGATCAGGGTGCCCTTCTTGCGGCTGGTCCCCACCTGTTCGATGGGGCCCAGCGGGTGGCCCCGGCTGAAGGACTGACGCCATTCGTGCCCGTCCCGCCAGACGGTGACGTCCAGCCGCTCCGACAGGGCGTTGACCACCGACACGCCCACGCCGTGCAAGCCACCTGATGTTTCATAGGCTTTGCCGGAAAACTTGCCGCCTGAGTGCAGCACGGTCATGACCACTTCCAGCGCCGATTTGCCCGGATGCTTGGGGTGCGGGTCCACCGGGATGCCCCGGCCGTCGTCGCGCACCGACAGGAAGCCCTCGGCGTCCAGATCCACGGTGATCAGCCTGGCGTGGCGGGCCACCGCCTCGTCCATGGCGTTGTCCAGCACCTCGGCGAACAGGTGGTGCAGGGCCCGCTCGTCCGTGCCGCCGATATACATGCCCGGCCGCTTGCGCACGGGCTCGAGCCCTTCCAGCACCTCGATGGACGAGGCGGAATAGGCGTTCGCCGCCCCGCCTGTCGGGGCCGGATGCGTCTCCACCGGCGCGGCCACGGCCTCGGGCGCGGCGGGGGCCTGAACCTTCAGTTCGGGCTTGTCCGCCTTGGGGGCGGGCTCGGGGAGATCGTCAAACAGGGAAGCAGAAGAAGCCATGCGCCAGTCTTGCCGCGATTCGGGGAGCGATCAGCTAAGCCTCGACGCCCCGGGTAGCAAGCGTCAGCGGTTCACCACCCGGGCATGGGCGGGCAGGGGCCTCGCCGCGGGCCGTCTGGCGGCCGCGCGCCGCCTCGGCTCGTCGATCCCTTCCGGCGGCGTCAGAGGTGCAAAGGCCCGCGCCAGAACCGCCATGAACAGCACCCACGGCAGGTCCTGGTGCCGCAGCAGCACGCTTTCCGACAGGCTCAGCAGCAGGAAAGCGGCCAGATAGCCCGCGGCCCAGAAGCCTTCCTGACGGCCCGCCACCGGCAGGCGCAGGAAGCTGCCCATGACGCCGACCACCACCACCGCGCCCACCGACCACACCCCGATCCAGCCCAGCTGGATCAGCACCTCCAGCCAGCCCTGGTGCGCCGAGGGCACGTCCCACTGGTTCTGGACGCGGATATAGTTGGCCGGGTCCGAATGCAGGCCCCAGAAGGCGGCGTAGCCATAGCCGGTCATGGGCCGCTGCTCGCTGAAGCGGCCGATGGCCTCCCAGATCTCGGTGCGGCCGGTCAGGGACGGGTCCTTGCCAAGGGCTTCCAGAATGAACTCCGGCGCGGCCACCAGAATGCCGATCCCCGCCGCGACCGCCACCACGCCGGTCCAGAGTCCCGCCACGGCCAGGGCCGGGCCGATCTTCCTCAGCACCCACAGCCCGCCGATCACCCCGCAGGCCGCCATCAGGCACAGCAGGGCCGTCTTGGACTGAGTGCCCAGGATCATCAGGACGCAGAACGGAAAGGCGACCATGGCCAGCCGCCGGTGCGGCCCCGGCGAAGCCAGCACGGCGGCGGCGGACACGGCCCCCGCCACCATGACCCAGCCCATGGTGTTCTTCTCGTACCAGACGCCGCGCCACAGCCCGGCGTTGACGTCCTGGTGGATGCCGATGGACGGCAGGGCCGCCACGAAAATCAGGCTCAGCACCGCCAGAATCAGCGCCGTCTGGGTCAGCAGCACCGGCAGCCGGCGCCCGGGCCAGGCCGCGGCCAGATAGACCGCGAAGAAGGTGCTCATCACCAGGGCGATCACCCGCCGGATGGTGATGTCCGGCGCCAGCGACCAGTAGCGCGAGGCATAGGCCAGCAACGCCAGAAGAAGCAGGAGAAACAGCGGAAACCACAGCCGCGCCATGGCCTCGTACCGCGACGCCATCAGGCCGAGGATCGCCACATAGGCCGGCAGCCACATCAGCCGCAGCAGGCTGGACTCCGCGCCCCCGCCGCTGGACGGCGCGAACACCGGCCCCAGGATGGCGCCTGACAGCATGATCAGCAGGATAATCGAGGCCACGCGCTCCCACATGGCCGGCTCCCGATAGCCGGGCGGCGGCGTCCTGTGCAGGGGCGGGGCGGGTGCGTGAGTCACGCGCTGGAGGTTGCGCGCGGGGCGTTAAGGATTGGCTTACCGGGACCGGTTCGGGCGAGCGCCAGAATCTACATCAACGCCTGCGTCGATCCTCTGCGCCGTGAAACAGCCGAAGAACGAGTATCTGGTCCGGCCGAACTTCATAGCGAAGGACGAACCCGAAGTGGCCAAGGCGGACAGTGGTCTCTCGCTGGTTCTGGCCGATGGACACGCCTGAAAACGGATACTCGGCCAAAAGACTGAGCGCGTCGAAGATAGCGCGTCCGGTCTTCTCTGCAGCGTTAGGCGACCGCTCGACCAGCCAGTCGATGTGTCTGCGCACGTCCCCCTGAGCCTTCCGGGAGAGACGAACCCTCAACCGCGCGCCTTGAGCTGGGCTTTCAGGTAAGCCTCCATTTCAGGGCGAACCTCGCTCCAATCCCGCGCACCTTCTTCGCTGACGGCCTGCATGGGGTCCCGCGGATCGCCGTTGGTCCAGGTGAAGTCGTCGTAGTCGAACAGATGCTGGTCCAGCAGCATCGCGGCCAGAGCCTCCGGCGTGACGCCCAGCGCCTCCGCCTTCTTGGTCAGCTTGGCGACCGTGTAGTCGCTCAGGGTCAGGTTCAGCGCACCGTCTGCCATAACCGGACGATAGCCGAATTCAGCGCGCCCGCCTAACTGGAAAGCGTGGCCGTTGTTCGGCCGTATCCACCTGTGCAACTCTTCACAAGTTCAAGAGGGGAGGGGCTTCATGCTGAAGCGGCTGTTTGGCAAGGGCGCGTTTCTCGACCCTGACGTGGAGCACTGGCACCTCGAGACCTGGGGGCTTCTGATCCAACGGCTCGGTGCGCAGGTCTCTCTTTTGGAAACGCCCGTCGTCCTGCCCACGCGAGAGTTCTTTCCCCCGACCGAAGCGACCGGCCACGCCCGGGCCGAGCACGTCTTCGCCTGCGTGAAATCCGTCATGGGCATGGACGCGTGGCCCGTTTCACTCGAGGCGCAGACGGAACGGCGGGGAGGCGAGCGGATCGCCGAGTTCGTGTCCACGGCGCCCGTTGACGCCCCGGCGGGAACGTTCCGTGTCGAGGCGGATGGAAGGGTGGTGGTCACCTACTCACCCGAGCTCGTTGATCGGCCCGGTGATCTGGTCGCGACCCTGGCTCATGAACTGGCGCACTACCTGCTCGCCAGCCACGAGGAACTTGTCGAGGACGAGACCCATGAACTTATGACCGACCTTGCGGTCGCCTATGCGGGGTTGGGTCTGTTCGGGGCCAATGCGGCGTTCAGCTTCAGCCAGCACGGGGACGCCTTCAGTCAGGGATGGTCCTGGCAATCTTCGGGCTATCTCTCACCACGAAGCTGGGCCTTCGCCCTGGCGGTGTTCGCGCGGCTGCGTGGTGACGATGGAGGCATCGAGCCGTATCTGAAGCCCGAGATCGCGTCGCTTCGCCGCGACGCCTTGAGGTATCTCGACAAACATCCCGATCTGCTGGCCGCGTTGCGCCCGGCCTGATCAGGTCTTCTCCACGAAGGTATCGATCACCTTCTTCTCACCAGCCTTTTCGAAGTCCACCACCAGCTTGTTGCCCTCGATGGCGCGGATCGCGCCATAGCCGAACTTCTGGTGGAAAACGCGCTCGCCCCGCGCCCAGTTGGACGAGGCCTTGGGGTCCCCCGTGGCGATCAGGCGGCCCTTGCCCTCGATGACAGCATTGCGCGCCATGCGGTCGCGGGGCGTGGTGGAGGCGGTGAAGCTCTGGGCGCGCTTCCAGCCGGGGCTGGAGTATCCGGCGCCGAACACCGGCGTGTCGTCCCAGCGGGATTTGGCTTCCTTCAGACCCGGCCCGGCGCCGTAGTAGCCGGTGTCGCTTTCGGCCTGCACATGGTCGATGGGCAGTTCGTCCACGAAGCGACTGGGCAGCTGGCTGGTCCATCGGCCGTACACCAGACGGTTGGCGGCGAAGCTGATGCGTGCTTCCTCACGGGCGCGTGTGACGCCCACATAGGCGAGGCGCCGTTCCTCCTCGAGACCCTTCTCGCCCTTCTCGTCGATGCTGCGCTGGGACGGGAACACCCCTTCTTCCCAGCCGGGAAGGAACACCAGAGGGAACTCCAGCCCCTTGGCGGCGTGCAGGGTCATGATCTGCACCGCGTCCTCGCCCGCGCCCCGGTCCAGATCCATGACCAGCGAGACGTGCTCCAGATAGGCCTGCAGGCTGTCGAAGGCCTGCATGGACTGGGTCAGCTCCTTGAGGTTGTCCAGACGGGTCTGGCCGCTGGCCCGGTCAGCGCGCTGCATGTCGGTGTAGCCGCTTTCCTCAAGGATGGTCTCGGTCAGCTCGCCATGGGTCACGGTGGCCGCCATGGCCCGCCAGCGGTCCAGATCGCGCACGAAATTGGACAGGGCTGTGCGGGTGCGGGCCTGCAGCTCGTCCGTATTGATCAGGCCGCGCACGGCGGTCAGGGCCGACAGATTGTGCTGGCGGGCGATGGCCAGGATCTTCTGCACCGAGGTGTCGCCGATGCCGCGCTTGGGCGTATTGACGATGCGCTCGAAAGCCAGATCGTCATCCTCGGACTGGATCAGGCGCAGATAGGCGTGGGCGTCGCGAATCTCGGCCCGCTCGAAGAAGCGCGGCCCGCCCACGACGGTGTAGGGAATGGCCAGCAGGACGAACCGCTCCTCGAACGCCCGCATCTGGAACGAGGCGCGCACCAGAATGGCGATGTCGCTGTATTTGCGGCCGGCGCGGCGCTGGGTCTCGATCTCGTCGGCGATCAGGCGGCTTTCTGCCTCGCCGTCCCAGACGCCCTGGACCCGCACCTTCTCGCCGCCGTCCGCTTCGGTCCACAGGGTCTTGCCCAGACGGTCCTTGTTGGCCTCGATCAGGCCCGAGGCGGCCCCGAGAATATGCGAGGTGGAGCGATAGTTGCGCTCCAGCCGGATCACCTTGGCGCCCGGGAAATCCCGCTCGAAGCGCAGGATGTTGTCCACCTCGGCGCCCCGCCAGCCATAGATGGACTGGTCGTCATCGCCGACGCAGCAGACGTTGCCCGTGGAGGACGACAGCAGCCGCAGCCACAGGTACTGGGCCACGTTGGTGTCCTGATACTCGTCCACCAGAATGTATTTGAACCGCCGCCGGTACTCCTCGGCCAGATCCGGATTCTTGCCCAGAATGGTCAGGTTGTGCAGCAGCAGATCGCCGAAATCGCAGGCGTTCAGCGAAACCAGCCGCGCCTGATAGGCGGCGTACAGACCCTTGCCCTTGCCGTTGGCGAAATCTTCCCCCGCCGGCAGGGTGTCCGGCGTCCAGCCCCGGTTCTTCCAGTGGTCGATCATCCCGGACAGGGACCGGGGCGTCCACCGCTTGGTGTCGATGTTCGCCGCTTCCAGCAGCTGTTTCAGCACCCGCTCCTGATCGTCCATGTCCAGGATGGTGAAGCTGGATTTCAGGCCCACCAGCTCCGCATGGCGGCGCAGGATCTGGGCGGCGACGCTGTGGAACGTGCCCAGCCAGCGCAGGCCCTCGGCAGACGGGCCGATCAGGTGGGTGATCCGTTCGCGCATCTCGCGCGCGGCCTTGTTGGTGAAGGTGACCACCAGCAGCTCCCACGGCCGCGCCTTGCCCGTGGCCAGGATGTGCGCCAGCCGCGTGGTCAGCACCCGCGTCTTGCCCGTGCCCGCGCCCGCCAGCACCAGCACCGGCCCCTCGGTGGTCTCGACCGCCAGCCGCTGTTCGGGATTGAGCCCGGCCATATAGTCGCCGGCGCCTTGCGGGGCGCCTTCGGGCGGACGGGCGCGGGCCAGGTCGGAAATGCGGGGAGACGGAAGATCGGTCACGAAACGGAAGGCTGCCTGATGCGGATTCGAAAAGGGAGAACATAAGTAGCACGCGCCGACGCGCCAGCGCGACCGCAGGGAACCGCAAGGCTTGGATTCCGTTTCGGCTCCATCAGAACACAATGGGAGGATTCCATCATGGCGGACGAAGGCAAGAGCGGCGGCAACGCCGGGCTGGCGTTCATCGTCGGGGGACTTGTGGTGGTGGTCATCATCATCGGCTGGTTCCTTTTCTCGGGCGGCGGCGCCGTCGAAGCCCCGACGCGGGACGTGGATGTGGAAATCAGCGTTCCTGATGCGCCTTCCGCCCCGGCTGCTGACTAAGGAGAACTCAAATGACCGATCCCAACATGCCCCCGGCCCCGCCGCCTGAAGAAACCCGGGCCCAGACGACCGTCCACAATCACAATCCGGCGCCTCCGCCGAAGAAGTCCGGCGGCGCGGGTCTCGCCTTCATCGTCGGCGGACTGGTGGTTCTGGTGGCGATCATCGCCTGGGTGATGTGGTCCGGCGGCGCCATGACCCCGACCCCGGAAGACCGCGACGTGGACATCAACGTCCAGATGCCGGAAATGCCCAATATGGAGCCGCCGGCCAATCCCGTGCCGGCTCCGCCCGCGGCAGACCCGGCTCCGGCTCCGGCTCCGGCTCAATAGTCGCGCAGAATGATAAGATGGCGCCCCGGTCCGTGTGGCCGGGGCGCTTTTCTATGGCCTTGCCGGATGACGGGTCCGCCAGTCCAGCGCCGTGATACGGCAGGCCGAGGCCAGCGGCCGGCGTCCTCGTTCGGCGTCGATACGCGCCAGCAGGGCGGGCGGAGTCAGGCCGTCATGGGCGGCGATCTCGTCCAGAACCGCCCAGAACTCCGGCTCCAGCGCCACCGAGGTGGCGTGGCCGGAGAGCTGTACGGAGCGCTTCTTCAGCGTCGACACCTAGGGGACCGCCACCATCATGATGTCGACACTCATGGGCGCGCCGGCTGTGATGACCGAATGGCGGGTGTCGGTGGTGAAGCGCAGACGACCATCGGCATCGCGGATCTCCGCCCGGACCGCATAACTATGGTTGGCGCGGATATCGGCCGGGTCATAGGCCAGACTGAAGGCGTAGGGCGGCCCGCGGCCCTCCAGCGGCGTGACCTGTTCGGCCAGCGTCCGCGACGGCGCATCGGCCAGACTGACGTCTTCCAGCCGAACCGTCAGCACA
Source organism: Brevundimonas sp. (assembly GCF_046299535.1). GTDB lineage: Bacteria > Pseudomonadota > Alphaproteobacteria > Caulobacterales > Caulobacteraceae > Brevundimonas. The sequence goes on from NZ_JBKBIB010000009.1 coordinate 105,481, forward strand.
TGGCCGGGGGGCAGCAGGATGCGCTCGCGATAGGCGGCGGTTCCCGTCACCTCGGCCCGGTCTGCGGGGACGGTGGCGCAAGCGGACAGGGCCATAACAACTCCCGCGGGGGCGAGCATCAGGGGGTTCAGGCGCATGGTCAGGTCTCCTTGAAAGCAGTCTAGCGGCATTCGGACGCCGGATACATTCCGGTTCCGCTTGTGATGGGACGCGGCGGGGCAGGGGTGTTATCGGGGCGTCCCCGTCCCCCTGAAACGCTCGAGATCGCCCTTCGTGTCCCGCCCCGTCGCCCTTGCCTGCGTCCTCATCTGCGCCCTGATCTGGGGCACGACCTGGTACGCCATTACCCTGCAGTTTGGCACGGTCGATCCTGTGGCCTCCGTGACCTATCGCTTCGGCATCGCGGCGGCGGTGATCTTCGCCGGGTGCCTTGTGACCCGCCGCTCCCTGAAGATGACCCGGGCTCAGCATCTGGCGCTCATGGGGCAGGGGCTGTTCGTCTTCACCATCGGCTACGCCTTCGTCTACTGGGCGGAGGAGCGGGTGGCCTCGGCCGTGGTGGCGGTGATCTTCGCCGCCCTGGCCTTCCTCAATCTGGTGCTGTTCCGGGTGGTGGCCCGCCAGAAGGCCGCGCCTCTGGCTTGGGCGGGCGCCGGGCTGGGCATCCTCGGTGTCGGCGTGCTGTTCGCCTCCGAGCTGCTGCGCGCCGGCATGGACCAGCGCGCCATGGTCGGCCTGACCTTCGCCCTGATCGCCGTCAGCGCCTCGGCCGTGGGCAATGTGTTCGCCTGGAAGGTCCAGACCGCGGCCGCCCCGGTCATTCCCGCCACCGCCTGGGCCATGGCCTACGGCACGGCGTTCCTCGCCCTGTTCGGCCTGGCCATCGGGGTGGAATGGGCGTTCGAGTTCACGCCCCGCTACATGCTGTCGCTGCTGCACCTCTCCATGCTGGGCTCGGTGGTCGCGTTCCTGCTGTATTTCACCCTGGCGCGGGCGCGGGGCTATGCCCTGGCGTCCTATATCTCGGCTCTGACGCCGCCGGTGGCCATGCTGGTGTCGGTGCTGTTCGAGGGCGCGACCTTCGGCATCGCCGCCTTCGCCGGGCTGGCCCTCGTGCTGGCGGGACAGATGCTGCTGATCAAGGCGCCGCGGGTGTCCGCCGCCTAATCATCCTCGCGTCTGGCCCCGTCCAGATCGCGCTTCAGCCGCTCCGCCTCGATCCGCGCTGCGTCCTTCTGGCCCTTCGTGCGCCCGAACGCGGCCCGGTTGGCGGCGGCCGTCGCCTTCGCCTCGGCCCGCGCCCGGTCCTTGCGCGCCTTGTTCAGATTGATGATCTCGCCCGCCATCGTCCTCAGAACCCCGTGAACAGCCGGTCGAGCGCCCGGCGAATGTCGTCCTCATAGACCCCAAGGTCCGCCACCGGCTGCCCGAGATCCCGGCGACGTATGGGCGCCATTTCGGCCAGCGACAGATGAAGGTCTTCATCCAGCAGACGTACGCCAATGGAGACGCGACTGAAGTCGCCACTTCCGCTTTCGCGGATCAGGGGCGCGACGAGGACCGTATGCATGGCCTCGAGAAAATGGGACTGCATGACGACGATGAACGGCGCCGCCTCCCGCGAACGCGGCGACGGATTCTTAAAGACGGAAAACTGACGGATCACCAGGTTCGGAAGTCTTCACCGAACACGCCGTCGCGTTCGACCCGGCGGCGATAGCCCTCGAGCGTGTCGGCGTTTTCGGCGGCCCACACGCCAGCATCGGCGGCGCGCTCGGCGTCGGTCAGGGTCGCGTTCTTTCGGGCGACCAGTGCGCGGCGCAGGCCGTCAGCCGTCGCTTGCTCGATGTCGATATCCAGCCGACGAGCCTGATCCAGCAGGTCGGCGTCGATTTCGATGTTCAGGTCCACCTTGCCCATGGGCCCAGATTACGTCGAAACGCTCCGGCCCGCCACTGCAGCCCTCACCCCGGCGCGATCATCTTCTCGGGCCGCACCCATTCATCGAACTCTTCATTGGTCAGATAGCCGCCGCCGACGGCCTCCTCGCGCAGGGTGGTGCCGTTCTTGTGGGCCGTCTTGGCGATCTTCGCGCAGGCGTCGTAGCCCAGCTTGGCGTTCAGGGCGGTGACCAGCATCAGGCTGTTCTCCACGCCCTTCTGGATGTTGTCCCGCCGCGGCTCGATGCCCACGACGCAGTTGTCGGTGAAGCTGATCGCCGCGTCGGCCATCAGGCGCACCGACTGCAGGAAGTTGTAGGCCATCACCGGATTGAACACGTTCAGCTCGAAATGCCCCTGCGATCCGGCGAAGGTGATCGCCGCGTGGTTGCCGAACACCTGCACGCACACCTGGGTCAGGGCCTCGCACTGGGTGGGATTGACCTTGCCCGGCATGATGGAACTGCCCGGCTCGTTCTCGGGCAGGGCCAGCTCGCCCAGACCCGCCCGGGGACCGGAGCCCAGGAAGCGGATGTCGTTGGCGATCTTGAACAGCGATGCGGCCACCGTGTTGATGGCGCCGTGGGTCATGACCATGGCGTCGTGGGCGGCCAGGGCCTCGAACTTGTTGGGGGCGGTGGTGAAGGGCAGGCCGGTGATCTGGGCGATCTTGTCCGCCACGCCTTCCGCGAAGCCGACGGGGGCGTTCAGCCCGGTGCCGACGGCGGTGCCGCCCTGGGCCAGCTGCATCAGGTCGGGCAGGGTGCTCTCGATCCGCTCGATGCCCTTGGTCACCTGCTGCACATAGGCGCTGAATTCCTGACCGAGGGTCAGGGGCGTGGCGTCCTGGGTGTGGGTGCGGCCGATCTTGATGATGTCCTTCCACGCCTCGGCCTTGTCGTTCAGGGCGTTGCGCAGGGTCTGCAGCGCCGGGACCAGCCGATGCACCACTTCTTCCGCGCAGGCCACATGCATGGCCGTGGGATAGGTGTCGTTGGACGACTGGCTCATGTTGACGTGGTCGTTGGGGTGGACCGGCTTCTTGGAGCCCATCTCGCCGCCCAGGATCTCGATGGCGCGGTTCGAGATCACCTCATTGGCGTTCATGTTGGACTGGGTGCCCGAGCCGGTCTGCCAGACCACCAGCGGGAAGTGGCCGTTGAGCTTGCCCTCGATCACCTCGTCGGCGGCCTGGACGATGGCCTTGCCCAGGTCCTTGTCCAGCCGGCCCAGCGCCATGTTGGTCTCGGCGGCGCCGCGCTTGACGATCCCCAGCGCCCGCACGATCGGCAGGGGCTGCTTCTCCCAGCCGATCTTGAAGTTGCCGAGGCTGCGCTGCGCCTGGGCGCCCCAGTAGCGGTCCGCCTGAACCTCGATGGGGCCGAAGGTGTCGGATTCTGTCCGGGTCTTGGTCATGATGCGCTCGTGTTCAGGCATGGCGGGAAGGTGCGCGGCGGTGTAGCACGCAGACCGCAGGGGGCAAGCCGAGGACGCGATGGATCAGGACTGGACCGGAACCGGCAAGGTGCGCGCCCGCGAGCGCGGCGACGTGGTCGAGATCATGATCGACGGCCTGACCACCCAGGCCAAATACTACAAGCCGCTGGTCTATGAGTTCATGCGCAAGGAATGGTCCTCGCGCCCCTCATGGGGCGACTTCGCCGTGGACATCCGCATGGAGCATGTGGGCGAGCCGCCGCACATCGATCTGGACAATCTGGCCAAGGCCCTGCTGGACGCCATCAAGGGCTATCTGTTCCACGACGACGCCCAGGTGGCCCGCCTGCTGGTCGAACGGAACGAGGGCGAGCGCGAGCGCATCACCATCGCCGTGCGGCCCCGCTGACCGGTGTCAGCCTCCCGGATATCGTTCGAACGCTGGAAGCTCCTCCAGATGCCCCATCCAGCCGATCCGCTCGGCCGTCTGGATCTGGGCACCCAGCGGAATGGAGTCCGGATTGTCGAGGGTTGCGCTCTGCACGTCGATCATGCCGGGGAACACGACGTCATTGGTGTAGAACAGGCTGCTCCCGCAGGCGCCGCAGAACAGCCGTCGGCCGTGCTCCGATGAGGCGTAGGTGACAGGGTCGCCGGTTATCGTCACCTGATCCATCGCCGCCATGGCCCAGGCCACCGCCGGCGCGCCGCTGGCCCGGCGGCAGTCGGTGCAGTGACACAGCGTATGGTGCGCCACCTGCGCCGGCATCTCGTAGCGTACCGCGCCGCAATGGCATCCACCGCTTGGCATCGTCATCACTCCCCTCATACGCTGTTCCCCATACGTTCGCATAGGCCTTGTCGTCAGGCCAGCGAAATCCGGTCAATCCGGCGACCGCTGGAACCGCAGCGTGGGCATCAGCAACTGCATGGTCGCGCCGATGAAGACCTGAGGCTCGGACGGCGGCGTCAGGCCCTCGGCCCGTTCACGCTCGGCGACGCACCGTTGGGTCTCGCCGGCCAGGGCGATGAAGTCCGTGGCCGCGTCCAGCGACTGGATCACGCACCCGTCAAAATAGGGATAGTCCGAGTCCTCGCTGCAGCCGAAAGACGCCCGATCTGCGCGCGCCGCCGTGATCACCATGCGATTCGGCCGCGACAGCGCCCCCATGAAGCTGCCCGAATAGCATGCAGACACCACCACGACCGTAGGCCGATGCCCGCACCAGCTGCCGATCAGGGCGTTCATCGGTCCGGGCTCCAGCTGTCCACCCGGTCCGAACACGATCTCGCCGGGCGCGCCGTGGGAGGTGAAATAGACGAGGCAGCCGCCGCTTCCCCGCCGTGCGACCGTCGTCGCGCCCTCGATCGCGGTGCGGACGCTGACGCCGCCGTCGGGACGCAGCGAATAGGCCGCCGTCAGCTCAGGATCGAAGCCGGCTTGCTCAAAGGCCGCGGTCAGGTCCCGCAGGGCGTTGTCGAAGGCCTGGATCGGCCGTCCGCGGCTGTCGGTCCAGTCCCCCGCGATGATCACGGCGGACCAGTCGTCGAAATCGCCCGACTCCGCCCTTGCTCCGGGCGTGGTCAGCGCCAGGGCGCAGAGCAAGATCGAAAGACAGCGAAACACCCGCATCCCATCCCTCCAGCGTCATTACCCTAGCGACGGCGGCGGCGATGAAAAGAGGAACAATCGGGCAGCGCCGGGCGGCGTGCGTCTATTTCTTGCGGAACTGGTCCAGCGACACGACCTTGGGGCCGTCATCCACGGGCGGCGCGGCTGTTACCGGCTTTTCCTCCGGCTCCGGCTCGGTGGGCGTCTCCGGCGCCTCGAACTGCAGCAGGAACTGCACGCTGGGATCATAGAAGCGCACCACGGCGGTCCACGGCGTCACAAGCTTCTTGGGCTGGCCGCCGAACTTCAGCAGCACCGAAAAGCCCTCGTCGTCGATGGTCAGGTCCCAGTACTGGTGCTGCATCACCACGGTGATCTCGTCCGGGTACTTCTCGGACACGTCGGGGGGGACGGACACGCCCTTCGCCCGGGTCTTGAAGGTGATGTAGAAATGGTGCTCGCCGGGCAGGCCTTCGGGCATGGCGGCCCGCTCAAGCGCGGCGCGCACGACACCCCTCAGGGCGTTCTGGGCCATGGCTTCATAGCCCATCTCGTCGCGCACCGGCGTCTCGGCCATGTCGTCTCCGCAAAACCCGAAAGGGTCAGCGTGACCCCCGTGGCGGAGTGATAGCGGCGGCGGAGGCGCGGCGAAAGTTCAATTCAGGGTAAAGTGGGAGGCTTCTGTTGCCAGGCGCCTCCCGGGCCCCGCCTGAGGATCTGAACCCTCAGGACTTAGGTCGGAAATACCGGAACCGCATTACGCGGCGACGGCGTATTCCTCAGCGAAGTTATCGTTCGCATTTAGATAAAGGCCCGATACGGTGGGCCAGGACGAGCGAAAGCAATCTTCTTTACACGTCCGTCGATGCTAGTCGGCCCCATGCTGCCTCCGCCGATAACGCGGGGAGAAAGATGGTGGAGCCGCCGGGAATCGCACCCGGGTCCGGTCCGCTTATTACAAGCGCGTTTATCGCTATAGTCCGGGCGAACCCGGACGGAACCAATATAGGCGATCGGGGGCGGGGTTCCAAGAGGGCGTGCGTCCTAGGGCGCGACCACAACGTCCAAACCGCGCGAACGCAGGATGGCCGGCACGCTGTCGTCGCCAATCAGATGCAGCACCCCGACCGCGATGAAGGCTGTGCCTGATCCCTCCAGCAGGGTCTCGATCCTGTCCGTCCACCGGAGATTCCGCTCAACAAGAACGGTCTGGTAAATCAGCTCACTCTCAAGACGCATGGGTGTGACGGCGAGGGCTTGGATCGCTTCCACGTCGCCGGTCGCCCAGGCCTCCACCAGCTGGTCCGGGACCGTCAGGGCGTTGTCGAACTCGGCCAGTGTGCGGCGCAGGAATGTCAATTGGCCCGCGTCGGGAAAGCCCGCCAGCATCCGGATCTGGTCTTCTGGCGTCTCGAGGCCCGCGATCGGTATGCCCGCAGCTTCGGCGCGGGCGCGCAGGATCAGGTCCGCCCCGGATCCGGGATCATAGCCGGCCCGAACGAGGCTGGAGGCCGACAGGGTCACGCTGGCCAGCCAGGGGCGCAGGCCGTCCAGGGCTGCGGCGCTGGCGCCGATGGTTCTCGCCGCCGAATCCAGGGTGGCCAGTTCCTCCGCCGTGAGCAGGCTGGATAGCGGCGTGTCCGGCGCCAGGCCGTGCCGCTGGATCAGCGGGAGAAGGGCGGCCTGATCGTTCGGATCGGCGACTTCCAGCACCAGCAGGTCGGCGCTGTCGAAAGCCGCGGTTACGCGAGGCGATTCCCATGCCGTCGTCGGGCGCAGGAAATGCACGGTTCCGAACAGGTAGACGGTGGAATCCGCGTCGCGCACGACCCAGAGGGCGGGGTTTGGGGCCGCCGCCTGAACGGGCGATGGGGCTTCCCGGGGCGCGGGCGTCTGGGCCCGGGCCGCCCCGGCGGGCCATTGAAACAGGCCGATGGTCAGGGTCGCGGCCACCGCCAGTCGGCAGGCGGCGGACATGCGGGTGCGCGCACGGCTTTCGCCGCGATGTTGATGCGTCATGGGAATGATCCTGTGGGTGAGGTTCAGGCGGCGGGGCGCCGCCGAGAGGGCCGTCTGTCAGCGACGGCGGCGGCTCAGGAGCCTTTGGCCGCTTCGGACGCCGGTGCGCCCAGGTTGCGGCAAGCCCAGATGGCGTAACCGATGGCGATGGCGAGGCTGGACCCCACCAGGATCATGGCGGCGGTCACGGCGAAGTCGACAGGGGCGAAGGCCCAGAGTCCGGCATGGGCCAGCCCGGCAAGGGTCAAGGACCAGCCGCCGATCCGGCGGGCCGTCTGCATCCGGGCCTCGGCCTCGCGAGACATCCGCTGGGGACCGATCCGCTTGGGCGCGACATTGGCGAAGCCGGCCAGCATCAGGCCGATCATCACCTGGACGGCCCGCTGGGCCATGTCGTCGCCGACCAGACCGACGCTCTCTGCGTATTTCAGGCCAGCGGCCGCGATGAGAAAACCGGCGGCGAGCAAGATGGAGGGAAGAAGGCGTTTCATGATCCTGTTCCTTGTTCAGGCGTGGTTCGATCCGCCTTGGCGGGATCAGCGTCCGGACCGATGCCCAGCGCCTGGGCGAAGCCCAGCAGGGCGTCCTCCAGCACCGACAGCTTGATCCGGTAGGTGATGGTCGTGCCCTGTTTGCTGGCGTCGATCAGGTCGGCCTCCTTCAGCACGTTGAAGTGGGCCGACATGGTGGGCTTTGACACCGGGAAGTGTTCGCACAGCTCCCCGGCGGTCATGGGGTGGACGCGCAGCAGCTCCAGCACCTTGCGGCGCGTCGGGTCTGCGAGGGCTTTGAAGACTGAGCTCATGAATCGATAATTAGCTAATCATCAAAATATGTCAACCGCCGAAATCAGGCCCGCCGCCGCGCGTCTTGCGCATGCCCGACGAGGCCCCGGGCGGTTATGCCCACGGAGGTGACACAGCCCCGCGGGGAGGCGCCTCTCAGGAAACGGGGCTGCGCGCGCTGTGGAGCGAAGCCCTGACCGTCAGGTCAGGGCGAGTATGACTGGATCAAGCTGAGCGAAAACGAGGCGTGGAAGGCTGCCCGAACCCCTGGCCGACTTAACCCGGCGTGCCGGGAAGCTCCTGGGGGGCGCCGCGATCAGTTTCGCGCAGGGTTTCCCGCGACTGGTCGCGAATGGCGTCCCATTGCGCCCGTGTCATGCACACGCGCTGCGGGCGATTGCTGCCGACCACGTGCTCCCGGCGGCAGATCATCCGATCAGCGTCTTCCTGGCGTTCGGAGCGCTCTTCGGCCGAGTTGCCCCGGGGGTTTGCCGTATCCGGGCTCGGCGCGGGCTGGGCGAAGGCTGCGAGGGTGAGGGAAACCAGGGCGGCGGTCAGCATGAAATACTCCGGGAACACGGTCGCTGGATCGCTGACCAAGGTTGAGTAAGCGATGTTCACATAAGGGAAGGTTTCGTCCCTTGGCAAGCACAACCATTTCGACGCCGTCCAATGGGGGAGGCCGTTGTCGGGGACGGGCTTGAGCGTGCCCCAATCCGCCCTTGCGCCCCACGCCTGATCAGGCAGGCGGGAGCACCCTGCGCCAGTCCGGCGTCTGGTTCCGGAACCAGGTCAGCTGCCGCTTGGCGTAGTTGCGGGTGGCCTGGCGCATGATGTCCAGCGCGTCGTCCATGGACAGTTCCCCCCGCAGATGCGCGCCCAGTTCACGCACCCCCACCGCCTTCATGATCGGCAGGCCGTGGGGCAGGTCCCGCGCCATCAGGGCGCGGACCTCCTCCAGCGCCCCGTTGGCCATCATCACCGAAACCCGCGTGTCGCAGGCCGCATAGAGCGTCTTGCGGTCCGGCTCCACCACCAGGGCCTCATAGGCGCCGGGCGCCAGCACGGGCCGGGTCTCGGCGCGCAGGGCCGACAGGGGGCGCCCCGCCACCTGCGCCACCGCCAGCGCCCGCACCAGCCTTTGCCGGTCGCCCGCCTCGATGGCGGCTTCGGAAGGGGCGTCCACCTCGGCCAGCGCCCGCCGGAACGCCGCCTCGCCCTCGGCGGCGAAGCGGGCGTCCAGCGCCGCGCGCACCTCGGGCGGCACCGGCGGCACGTCGGCCAGCCCCCGCGTCAGGGCGTTGAAATAAAGCCCCGTGCCGCCCACGACGATCACCGGCCGCCCGCCGGCGCCGTCGTCGTTCAACAGCGCCTCCGCCGCCCGCAACCACTTGCCAACCGACCAGGCCTCGGCCGCATCGGCCACGCCGTACAGCCGGTGCTCGGCCTGCGCTTCCTCGTCCGGCCCCGGCCTGGCGGTCAGCACGCGCAGGTCGGCGTACAACTGCTGGCTGTCGGCGTTGATGATCACGGCCCCCGTCTCACGCGCCAGGTCCAGCGCCAGGCGCGACTTGCCCGAGGCTGTGGCGCCCCCGATCAGGGTGACGGGGGAGATCGGCGCTTGGTTCCGGGCCATGACACCCGATATGACGACGCACGCCCTGTAAGCAACCCGCCGGAGAGACTCCTTGCCCGACCGCGCCGCCGTCATCGCCGCCCTGGACGCCGTCACCGACCCCAAGAGCGGGCAGGGGCTGATGGCCGCCGGGCTGGTGCAGGGGCTGGTGGTGGCCGAAGACCGGGCCGGTTTCGCGCTGGAGGTCCCCGCCGGCGACACGGCGCTGTACGCTCCCGTCCGCGACGCGGCCGAGGCGGCGCTCAAGGCCATCCCCGGCATGGCCCGCGTCTCCGTGGTCCTGACCGCCGAGGCCGTGGCGGCGCCCGCGCCCCGCCGCCGCACCGCCAGCCTGTCGCCCCAGGCCGCCGATCAGGGCCGCGCCAGGGCCCCGGTCCCCACCGACCGGCCCGCCCATGTGCGCCGCGTGCTGGCGGTGGCCAGCGGCAAGGGCGGGGTGGGCAAGTCCACCGTGTCGGTGAATCTGGCCTGCGCCCTCGCCGCGCGGGGCCTGCGCACGGGCCTGCTGGACGCCGACGTCTACGGCCCCTCCGCCCCCACCATGCTGGGGATCTCCGGCAAGCCCGCCTATGAGGACGGCGCCATGGTCCCGCACGAGGCCTGGGGCCTGAAGGCCATGTCCGTGGGCCTGCTGATGGCGGCGGACGACGCCATGATCTGGCGCGGCCCCATGGCCAGCCAGGCCATCACCCAGATGCTGACCCAGACCCGCTGGGGCACGGAGGATCAGCCGCTGGACGTGCTGGTGGTCGACCTGCCGCCCGGCACCGGCGACGTCCAGCTGACCCTGATCCAGAAGACGCCCCTGGACGGCGCCGTCATCGTCTCCACGCCGCAGGAAGTGGCGCTGGCTGACGCCCGCCGCGCGAAAACCCTGTTCGACCGGGTCAATGTCCCCACCCTCGGCCTGATCGAGAACATGTCCGGCGATGTCTTCGGCCGCGGCGGCGCCGAGGCCGAGGCCGACCGGCTGGGCGTGCCCTTCCTCGGCGACATTCCCCTGGACGCGGCCGTGCGCGAGTCCGGCGACGCGGGCCGCCCGCTGGTCGCGGCCGAGCCCGATGGCCTCGCCGCCCGCCGCTTCGCCGTCGTCGCGGCGCGGGTCGCGGACGTTCTCGGCGTCTAGCTCACAGCTTTCCGAACGCCACGCCCTTCCAGCCCCAGCCCGCCTCGGCCACGGCGGCCTTCAGCGGTCCCTTGATCTCGCCGGTGTTGAATTTGTAGCTGTAGACCTCGCCCCACGAGCCGTCCTCGCGGAAGGCGTAAACGCGCTCGAAGCTCATTTCCCATTGCTGCCCCCGGAACGCCGATCCCGCCAGCGACAGCTCGGGCGTCCCCGCCCGCCACTCCACCGACCACGCCTGATCGCTGGAGCGGACCACGCCCGCTGCCTCATCGAACCTGATCAGCATCTTGAAAACCCGCCGGGTCCCGGCCCTGGCGAAGATTTCGTACCATTCGGCGTCGACGATCCGCCACTCGGCCACCAGATCGACCCCCTCCGGCCCGCCGTCGCGGACCGTCCAGGGCGCGGTGTCCCGATTCAGCCCCAGCAACCGTTTGCGCAGGGCCGCCGCCGGCTCGCGCGCCACGCCCGGAGGCGCCGCCCGGCTGCCGGTCAGCCAGTTGAAAGCACCCATCTCAGCTTCCCCGCCCCATGGCCTGTAATCGGGCCTGTAATCGGGCCTGTAATCGGGCCCGCCGAACAGTGACACATCTGCGTCTCCAGCCTCTGGCCTTTTTTCCGCCGCTTCCTATCTGGACTCAGGCGTCGCCTGTTTCGTTCACGGATCGTTGTTCGTTCTGGAGCGATACTGGCCTGTCAGGGGGACCGGATAATGGATCCGAAAGTGATTGAATGGCTGGCGAACCGGCCCCGTCTGGGGATCGCGACGCTGTTCCTGTGGCGCGCGACATGGATCATGGCGCTGCTCGGCACGCTGGGTTTGCTGGGCGCGGCTCTGGCGCTGGGCGTGTTCGGGGTGGGCGGTCATGACGTGGCCGACCGCGTCTCCATCGGCGCCCTGCTGGCTTTCATGGCCCTCATGATGTTCGCCATCGGCTCCCTTGCGCGCCTGTCGGCCGCACAGCTGAAAGCCGTGCTCGGCGCGCGCGGAGGCCTCTGCGCGCGAAGGCTGCGCCGCTGCCCGTCCTGACCCGAGGTCAGTCCAGGGAGTCGAACCCGCGAAGCACCAGCGCCCCGTCGGCGTCCAGCCAGACCCGCGCCGTCCGGACTTCCAGCAGCCTGTGCATCCGGTAGCCGGTGAAGCCCCCCGGCGGCGGGACGTAGTCGGGGGTCTCGCACGGCAGGGTCAGGGAGAGCGTGTCGCCGGTCTGGCGGTCGCCCCGCTCGACCCCGGTGATCACCGCCTCGATCCGGCAGGCGCCCTGGCTGACGTTTTCCGCCAGGCCTTCCGACGACTGGACCTGAATGACCAGCACATGGGCCGCCTCGGCCCGTTCCTGCTCATAGACATGGGGCGGCAGGTCCGCCGCCGCTGGGGTGGCGATCAGAAGCAGGGGTAGGATCCACCGGCGCATTCAGGCCTTCCTGAGGAATGAAACGCCGTTATATGACGGCCTCAGCGCCGTTCCAGCAAGCGGAAAGCAAAGCCGTGATCGTCCGCCTCGCCCGCCTCGTGCTGCTCTGACGCTGCCTCGATCCAGGCGCTCTCGTCAAAGGCGGGGAACAGCACCTCGCCCTCGGGCTCCGCGTCCACCTCGGTGATGTACAGCCGTTTCGCGCGGGGCAGGGCCAGTTCGAACAGGGCTGCGCCGCCGATCACGCAGATCTCCTCCGCGCCTTCCTCCTCGGCCTGTTCGGCGGCGATCTCGACCGCCTCGAAGAAGCTCTCGCACGCGACCGCCCCCGCAGCCTCGAACGAGGAGTCCCGCGTCAGCACCAGATTCAGCCGGCCGGGCAGGGGGCGCAGCGGCAGGCTGTCCCACGTCTTGCGCCCCATGATGCACGGCTTGCCCATGGTGATCTGCTTGAACCGTTTCAGGTCGGAGCGCAGACGCCACGGCAGGTCGCCGTTCCGCCCGATCACGCCGTTCCGGGCGCGCGCCACAACAATGGACAGGGGAATCATCTCAGGCCGCGTCCTGTTCCAGCCATTTCAGCCACTTGCGCCGCATGGCGTCCTCGATGTCGATGCCCGCCCGGTCGCAATAGATCAGCAGCATGCCCAGCACGTCCGCCGCCTCGTCGGCCAGCGCCGCCGGATCGCCCGCGCCCCGCGCCCGCGAGGACAGCCGCAGATGCTCGGCGGTCAGCTCGCCCAGCTCCTCCTGCATCTTCAGCAGCGCCCAGTCACGGTCCCGCTCGATGCCGTGTTCCCGGGCGTAGATGTCGGAGATGCGCAGGACGGATGCAGACAATTCCTCGAGTGTCATGACTTCAACGTCGTTCCACCGTGACGCCGGATGCGGCCAGCGCGTCAAGCTGCGCCTGCGCTTCGGCATCGTTCAGGGCGTGGGCGTCGAGGAAGGCCTGCGTCGCCCGCAGGATCACGGCGAATGCGGCGTCGTCCGCTGCGGCCACCAGATCGTGTTCCGCGCCCTCGAAAACCATCAGGATCTTGTCGCCGGCGGGGCTGAGGTCAAAGGGCGCGCGATGGTCCCGCCAGTCGGTCACATAACCCGGCACCACATCGCGATCACCGGTGATCATCAGAAACGGCGCGGTCAGGGTCGCATAGGTATCTGGCGTCACCACGCCGGGCAGGCTTCCCGCCGACGAAAAGGCGATCACGCCCTGAACCGCCGGATCGCCCATGGGCCCCGCCGCCGTCACGGCCCCGGCCTGGATCGCCGACATCAGCGACCCGAATGAATGGCCCGCCACGATCAAGGGTTTTTCGGGATGGGCCTGACCGGCCATGGCGCGCGCCACCGCCAGATCCATAAGCCGGGTCGAGAAGGCCGCGACATTGTCATAGTCCCCATGGTCGGGGTGCTGGAGGGAATCCACATGCAGCGGCGCGATCACCGTGAAGCCGTGCCCGGCCCAAGCCGCCAGCAGCCGCTGATAGGCCGCGGGCGCGCCGTTGAAGCCGTGGCTGAACACCACCACGCCCCGTTCGTCCGTCGCGGTCCAGACGCTGATCGAAATCGAACGTCCGTCTGGCGCGGGGATTTGCATGACGTCCGGCGTGATCTCGGCCGGAGCGGCCGCCTGTGCGGGCTGCTGCGCCATCGCCGGAGCGACCGGCGCGGTCAGGATCACAAGAGCGGCCAGAACAGAGCGAATGGACATGAAGCTCTCCAGGGTGGGGCGGCGTCTAGACCGCCACCGCCGCCTTGATGTGCGGCCACGGGTCATAGCCCTCAAGCACGAAATCCTCCCGCCCGAAGGCGAACAGGTCGTCCCGGGGCGTGATCGTCATGGTCGGCAGGGGGCGCGGATCGCGGGTCAGCTGCAGCTTCGCCTGATCCAGATGGTTCAGATACAGGTGCGCATCGCCGAAGGTGTGCACGAACTCGCCGGGCTTCAGCCCCGTCACCTGCGCCATCATCAGCGTCATCAGGGCGTAGGAGGCGATGTTGAACGGCACCCCCAGAAACACGTCGGCGGACCGCTGGTACAGCTGGCAGCTCAGCTTGCCGTCGGCGACAAAGAACTGGAACAGACAGTGACAGGGCGGCAGGGCCATGTCGTCCACGTCCGCCGGGTTCCAGGCGGTGACGATGTGGCGTCGGCTGTTGGGGTTGGTCTTCAGGCTCTCGACCACGCGGGTGATCTGGTCGATGACCCGCCCGTCCGGCGCGGACCAGGACCGCCACTGCTTGCCATAGACCGGGCCCAGCTCGCCCTGCGCATCCGCCCATTCGTCCCAGATGCTGACCCCGTTGTCCTTCAGCCAGGCGATGTTGGTCTCGCCGCGCAGGAACCACAGCAGCTCCACCATGATCGAGCGCAGATGCAGCTTCTTGGTGGTCAGAAGCGGAAAGCCCTTCGACAGATCGAACCGCATCTGACGGCCGAACACGCCCAGCGTGCCGGTGCCCGTGCGGTCGCCCCGCTCCACGCCGTTTTGCAGAATGTCCTGCAACAGGCCAAGATACTGGAACTCGGGATGGTCGGCGGGCGCCGGCGTCGCGCCGGTGCGGGCTTCAGGGTCAGCGATGGCGGCCAGGGCGTTCATGACGCCATACAGAACCGATTCGCGGTGTGGGGGGTTAGCCTCCTGTACCCTTGATGCACAACATGACGGAGGCGCTTGTGGACGCTTTGGAAACCCTGGCCGCGAACATCAATCTGGTGTCGATCGTCGCCCTGACGGCTGTGTTCCTGATCGGCTACCTCATGGGCCGATCCCACACTCGCAAGGATCCCCAGCGCATCGGCAACCGTCGACGCCGCAACATCCGCGCCGACAACACGGTGGAACGGGCCCGCCGTTATGAGCGCGGCGGCGTGGCCGTGGACGAGGCCGACCTGCCCGGCGCCGCCAAGCACCACGTCCGACAGGGGGCTCGCAACGAGGCCGCCGACGCCGTGCGCGCCGCCAATCCGGGCATGAGCCTCTTCGCCGCCCGCCGCGCCGTGGACCGCTGGGCTGCCGAAAACGGCCTCTGACACCGGCTAATCCCCGCATTTCAGCGGGTCAATGCCGCTTGGGACAAGGGATTTCGATCCAGCAACCGCCTCTTTGCGCCGCCGCTCCCGGGGCGGCTCTAGACTCTCTCCCAAGGCCGGGTTCGAGCTTGGAAAGGAGGCGCCCCATACATACGCTCATCCCAGCGAAGGCTGGGGATCCAGGTCATAAGGCCAGGTTTCGGACACTTGGCCGCTGCAAACGCCAACCCCCGCGCCCGCCTCTGTACCCCAGCCTTCGCTGGGGTGAGCGGGTGAGAAGGGAACGTTGCACTCCAATTGCACTGTTTTTCGCCGCGGGAGTCTAAGGCACCTTGTCATCCCGGAAGCGCCGCAGGCGCTATCCGGGACGGGACGGAGAGATACTGCCAAGGCCCGGACGGCGCAGCCCGACGATCCGGGCCAAGGGTTCACCCTGTCGCCCGGCCTAGCCTCACGGTTGTCCGGGCGGCAGCATCAAGGACACGCCGTCCCGGCTCTCCGCTTCGCTCCGGCCGGGATGACAAGGCAGAATTGCACTCCCGTTGCACTGTTTTTCGCGCCCGGAGTCTCACTCAGCTCCCGAACCCGCCGTCGTCCAGAAAGGCCTGCTCCTCGGGTGTGGTGGTCCGTCCAAGTTCCGGATTTCTATGGGGAAAACGCCCGAACTTCACGATGATGTCCCGATGGATTTTGCCCCACTTCTCGGATTCGGCGTCCCCGGCCGCCAGCGCCATGTAGCGGTCCTGATCCTCCAGCCGCTCCGAGTGCTGGAACGGCAACAGGAGGAAGTTGCGCAGGGGGAACTCGAACGCCTCGTGGTGGCCGCGCTCAACCGCCTGTTCCGCGAACATCAGGCCCAGCGGGTCGGTGGCGAACGAGTGGGCCGTGCCCCGGAAGCTGTTGCGCGGGAACTGGTCCAGCAGAATCAGCAGGGCCAGGGCGCCCTCGGGCGTCTCCATCCAGTCGTCCAGCGCGCGCCGGGCGGCGGCCACATGGGCGTCATGGAAGCGGCGGCGGAACTCGGCGTCGAAGGCGTCGTCCTTGGCGAACCACTTTTCGGGACCGGCTTCTTTCCAGAAGGCGACGACGGCGGAAGGGGTTATGTCTGTGCTCATGACTGAACACCTAAGCACGCCTTTGCCCGTTTTCCATGACCGCGACTGCGACCTGTCGATCATCCGCGCCCGCAAGGTGGCCGTGATCGGCTACGGCAGCCAGGGCCGCACCCACGCCCTGAACCTGCGCGACTCCGGCGTCGCCGACATCCGCGTGGCGCTGAAGCCCGGCTCCGCCACCCGGGCGAAGGCCGAGGCCGACGGCTTTCAGGTGGTCACGGCGTCCGAGGCCGCGGCGTGGGCCGAGGTGCTGGCGATCATGGTCTCCGACGAAGCCCACCGCGACCTGTGGGCCGACGAGCTGGCGCCCCATGTGCGGCCGGGGACCGCCCTGGTGTTCGCCCACGGCCTGTCGGTGCGATTCGGCCTGATCCAGCCGCCGCCGGACGTGGACGTGATTCTGGCCTCGCCCAAGGGCATCGGGCCGCGCATTCGCGAGATCTACGAACAGGGCGACGGGGTCTTCTGCCTGTTCGCCGTGCATCAGGACGCCACAGGGCAGGCGAGGGGGCTGGGCCTGTCCTACGCCGCGGCGCTGGGCTGCGGCCGCAAGGGCATCCTCGAGACCACCATGAAGGACGAGTGCGAAAGCGACCTGTTCGGCGAACAGGTGGTCCTGTGCGGCGGCGTGGGCGAGCTGATCGACCAGGCCTTCATGAAGCTGGTGGACGCCGGCTATCCGCCCGAGGTGGCGTGGTTCGAGTGCTTCTACGAGGTCAAGCTGGTCACCGACCTGATGTTCGAGCGGGGCATCGCCGGGGCCTTCGCCCGTATCTCCAACACCGCCGAGTACGGGGCCTATCTGACCGGCCCCCGCGTCATCAACGACGCCTCGCGCAAGGCCATGGACGATGTTCTCTCCGAAGTCCGCGAGGGCGCCTTCGTCCGCCGCCTCATGGCCGACTACGACGCCGGATCGCCCGAGCTTCTCGCCCGCCGCAAGGCCCTGGGCCAACGCCCCATCGAGGCCGTCGGCGCCCACCTGAACGCCGTGGCGGCGCGGGCGAAAGACTGAAGGGAACATCTCGCCCTCAACCAGCGAGGCGCCGCGCGCCGGGCGGTAGGGCAAGGATAATGGTCGGAGTGGCAGGATTCGAACCTGCGACCCCCGCGTCCCGAACGCGGTGCTCTACCAGACTGAGCCACACTCCGACTTGAGGACGCGGCTTATAACCACGGGCCCCGGCGCCCGCAAGCGCCGTTCTTCGCCGCTGCGAAAAAGCCTTCAAAAGCGGTGTTGCATCCGAAAACGCCTTGGCGTATTCGACCGCCTCCCCGGCGTTCCCCGCTGGGCCGCGCCGATCCTGCTGGGGAATGGTGTAATGGTAACACTACGGTTTTTGGTACCGTCATTCTAGGTTCGAGTCCTAGTTCCCCAGCCATTCTCTCATAACGGTTTCAGCGCTTTCGCCTCCCTTCGCCTCAAGCTCCTCATCGTGGCGGCCGTCCTCAGGACCAGGTCTTGCTTTCGGCTTCGCGAGTCCAGATGACTGGTCTGAAGGGGACTGTCCCGGGCGCCTGGCTCTTTCGCGATCGTACATGACCCTCACACTGATACAGATCCTCGTCATCGCGGTCGGCGGGGCCATCGGCGGGGTGGCGCGGTTCGGGGTCTCCGGGATCATCGCGCGCCGTTTCGGGGAAGACTTTCCCTGGGGCACGCTGGTGGTGAATGTCTCCGGCGCCGCCCTGATCGGCGTTCTGGCCGGCGTTCTGCTCGCTCCCGAAACCCATGTCGCGAACCATGGCCCGGTCTGGTCCGGGCTCGTCATAGGCATTCTGGGTAGCTACACGACCGTTTCATCCTTCTCCCTGCAGACCCTGACGCTCCTGCGCACCAACAAGCCCTGGCTGGCTGGGGGCAATGTGATCGGGTCTCTTGCGCTCTGCGTGGCCTCTGCGGCGCTCGGCTATGCCTGGACGCTTCGCTTTCTGGAGGGGACAGGGTGATGGAATCTGTGAAGATCCATGGCGCCGTGGCGCTCGGCAGCGCTCTGGGAGCCGTCGCCCGATTTCTATGTTCCGTCGGGCTTCTGACCTTTCCTGGATACGGCCTTCCCCTGGGCACCCTTGCCGTCAATTTCGCAGGCTCTTTCCTCATCGGTCTCTATGCAACCCTGACCGGGCCAGGCGGACGGCTGACCGCAGGCCCGGCGGCGAAACACTTCATGATCACCGGATTTTGCGGGGGTTTCACGACGTTTTCGATCTTCAGCCTTGAGACCGTATTCTTCATTGAGGACGGGGCCTATCATCTGGCTGCGTTCAATGTCTGCGCTTCGGTCGTGCTGTGGATGGTTGCTGTATGGCTGGGCTGGCGCGCAGGCGCGCGGCTGAACCGTTGAAACGGAAGTGCTCGTCGGGAGCATGCGCCCGCGGCTTCGGAGACGGGACTTTCACTCGCCTGTCGGTCGCGCGAATGAGCGATCTGCGCACCGGGCGTCACTCCGGCCCGGTTCGGGAGGTGACGTCCTGATTGTCCGAGGAGAACCGCCAGATGGTGTGGTGGCGGTAGGTTTGGCCCGGATCAAGGCGTGAGGACGGGAAACCAGGCTGGTTCGGCGCGTCGGGAAAATTCTGGGACTCCAGGCAAAGACCCTGGCCCTGCCCGTAGGCGGCGCCGTCCCGACCGATCAGGGCTCCGGTCAGGAAGTTGCCTGAATAGAACTGCAGTCCGGGCTCTGTGGTCAGCAACACCATGCTTCGGCCGGAGGAAGGATCCACAAGCCGTGCGGCGAAGGTGGGCGTGTCGGTCCGCCCGTCGTCGAGGACGAAATTGTGATCATAGCCGCGGCCGATGCGGATTTGCGGATCATGAGCGTCCCGCACACGGTCGCCGATGCGTCGGGCGGTGCGGAAGTCGAAGGGCGTGTCGTCCACGGGGCGGATCTCGCCCGTGGGGATCAGGCCCTCGTCCACCGGCGTATAGGCGGAGGCGGCCAGGGTCAGGGTGTGATCCATTACGTCCCGGTCGCCGTCCGCCCCGGCCAGGTTGAAATAGCCGTGGGGTGCAAGCGACACTACGGTCGACGCATCGGTGACCGCCTCCAGGATCAGGTCCAGTTGGTCGACGCCCGGATCCAGCCGATAGGTGGCGGTGATGGTCAGTTCGCCGGGAAAACCCTGGTCTCCGTCGGGGCTGACATGGCGCAGCACCACCTGATGCTGGTCCGCCGACCGAATGCGCCAGACGACCTTGTCCAGTCCTA
The DNA here is from genome assembly GCF_046299535.1 of Brevundimonas sp. GTDB lineage: Bacteria > Pseudomonadota > Alphaproteobacteria > Caulobacterales > Caulobacteraceae > Brevundimonas. Next base: position 124,815 of record NZ_JBKBIB010000009.1, read on the forward strand.
GAACGCCCCCGTGCAGGGCGTTGGCGCCTTCATTGGCGGTGATGTGGAAGGGGCGGCCGTCCAGGGAGAAGGCGGCGCCGCCGATGCGATTGGCGTAGCGCCCGACGCAGGCGCCCATGAAGTGGGGCTGGCGCACATAGGGCTCCAGCGTCTCGTGGCCCAGCAGCACATGGCCGAGGCGGCCCTCGCGGTCGGGAACCTGAACGCCCTGCAGGGACGCGCCCAGGGTGATGACGTCCACCTGCATGCCCCCGGCGTTGCGCAGGGTGACTCGCTCCACGACCTCCCCGTCCGGGGTGACGCCGAACCGGGTCCTGTCCGCATCGGGCATCGTCATCTCCTTGCGCCCGACCACGCCAGCGCGCGCAGCCGGTTCAGCCAGCGGCTGTCGCCGGCCGCGCGCAGCACGAGGAACAGCAGGATCATCAGGCCGATGACGATCTTGGCCCACCAGCTGGTCAGCGAGCCCTCGAAGGTGATGTAGGTCAGGATCAGGCCCTGAATCATCACGCCGAAGAACGAGCCGATCATGCCGCCCGAGCCGCCGGTCAGCAGGGCGCCGCCGATGACCACCGCGGCGATGGCCTCAAGCTCGACGCCCACCCCGGACAGGGCGTAGCCCGCCCCCGTGTAGATGGAGAACACCACCCCCGCCAGCGCCGCCATGAAGCCGGAGAAGGCGTAGATCAGGATGGTGACCCTGCCCACCGGCGCGCCCATCAGCAGGGCCGCGCGCGCGTCGCCGCCGACGGCGTAGACCTGCGATCCGAAAGGGGTCCGGTGAAGCAGCAGGCCGCCGAGGACCACCGCCGCGATCATGATGAGGGCGATCAGGGTCAGGCCCCCGCCGCCGGGCAGCGGCAGGCTCCATGACGCCAACTGGGCGTAGAGAGGATGCTGCACCGGAACGGATTCCTGCGACAGCACCAGCGCCGCGCCCCGGGCCAGAAACATGGCCGTCAGGGTGACGATGAAGGGCGGCGCCTCCAGATAATGGATCGCCGCGCCGACAAGAGCGCCGAAGCCTGCGCCCAGGGTCAGGGCCACGGCGAAGGCGGCCACGGGGTGCAGGCCCCAGTCGCCGATGGCGATGGCGATCAGCAGGGACGAAAACGCCATGACCGCGCCCACAGACAGGTCGATCCCGCCAGCCACGATCACCATGGTCATGCCCACGGCCAGGATGCCCAGATAGGCGCTGTCGGTCAGCAGGTTCCCGGCCACGCGCGGGGTGGCCATGTACGGAAACTGCAGGGCGAAGACGGCGTACATCAGCACGAACAGGCCGATGGTCACCAGCGTCGGGGCGCGAAGGCCGATCATGGGGCGGTCTCCGGGCGAGAGGGGATCAGGCGGCGCCAGGCCCGTCCGCCCGCGGGCGACTGCAGCGCCAGGATGATGGCGATCAGCAACGCCATGACGATCAGGTTGTACTCCGCCGGCAGGCCCGAGCGCAGGATCGCCAGCTTCAGGCCCTGAAGGGTCCACACGCCCAGCAACGCCAGCGACAGCCCCAGACGCCCGCCATACAGGGACGCCCCGCCGATCACCGCCGCAAGAATGGCGTCCAGCTCCAGCCAGAGGCCGGCGTTGTTGGCGTCCGCCCCGCGAATGTCGCCGGCCACGATCAGTCCGGCCAGGGCGGCCATCAGGCCCGAGGCCACATAGACGCAGATCAGCACCATGCGACTGTTGACGCCCGACAGGCGGCTGGCGGCGGGATTGACGCCGATGGCCTCGATGAACAGGCCCAGCGCCGTGCGACGGGTCAGGACGACGAGAGCCACGGCGGCGGCCAGGGTGATCCAGACGGGAATGGGCAGGCCCAGCCAGGCGCCGCTGCCGATGGCCGCCAGTCCCGGATCGTTGAAGGTCAGGATGCGGCCGTCGGTGATCAGCTGGGCGATCCCGCGCCCGGCCACCATCAGGATCAGGGTGGCGACGATGGGCTGGATGCCGATCATCGCCACCAGCACGCCGTTCCACAGGCCGCACGCCAGTCCGGCGCCCAACGCCGCCGCTACGGCGACTGGCCACGGCGCCCCGCCATTGACCAGCACCGCGGCCACCGCGCCCGCGATGGCCATGACCGCGCCCACCGACAGGTCGATGCCCCGCGTGGCGATGACCATAGCCATGCCCAGCGCCAGAAGGGCCACCGGCGCGGCGCGGTTCAGCAGGTTGATGGGACTGCCGTACAGCCGCCCGTCGGACCAGGTGAGATCGAGAAATCCGGGGGCGATCACCACGTTCAAAGCCAGCACCAGCGCCAGGGCGGCCAGTTGCGGCCGGGCCGTCATCAGCCAGCGGGTGGTGTCCTTCAGCATACTCACGCGGCGTCCGCGTCTGCGATGGCGCCGAGGATGCGGTCGGGGTCGATCTGGTCGTGGGGCAGGACCCGGACCTGACGCCGGTCGCGCATGACCGAGACGGTCTGGGACAGGGCGGTCAGCTCCTCGATCTCGGACGAGATCAGATAGACGGCCATGCCGTTGGCCCGCATCTCGTCCACCAGCTTGAGGATCTCGGCGTGGGCGCCGATGTCGACCCCCTGCGTCGGCTCATCCAGCAGGAACAGGACAGGCTCGGTGGCCAGCCAGCGGGCGATCAGGGCCTTCTGCTGATTGCCGCCCGACAGCTGTTCGATGGGCCTCTCCGCATCCGGCGTGCGGATGTCGAGCAGGCGGATGAAACGGTCGGCGATCTCGTTCTGGCGCGCGCGGGGGATGGGCCTGAGCCACCCCTGACGGGCCTGAAGCGCCAGAATGATGTTCTCGCGCACGCTGAGGGCGCCGACGATGCCGTCGGCCTTGCGGCTTTCGGGTAGCATGGCGAACCGCCGCGCCAGGGCTTGACGTGGGGCGCTCATCCGCACCGCTTCGCCGTCGATTTCCAGCGCGCCCGTGTCCGCCATCAGGGCGCCGAACATCAGCAGCGCGGTCTCGGTGCGGCCCGATCCCAGAAGGCCGGCGGCGCCCACCACCTGACCAGCGCGGAACTCCAGATCGAACGGCTCGACCACCCCTTTCAGGCCCATCCCCCGGGCGCGGGCGATCACCGGCGCCTGCGGGTCGGGCGGCGGCGAGATCCGGGGCGCGTCATCGAAGGCCCGGCCCAGCAGCAGCTCCACCAGCTCGCGACGCTCCAGCCCGGCGATGGCGCGCTCGCCCACCATGGCGCCGTTGCGCAGGACGGTCAGCCGGTCGCCGACCTCGAACACCTGATCCAGAAAGTGGGTGATGAAGATGATGCCGACGCCTTGCTTCGCCAGTCTGCGCATGACGCGGAACAGGGCCTGCACCTCGGCCTTGTCGAGACTGGCCGTGGGCTCGTCGAGGATCAGAACCTTCGCTCCCAGATCCACCGCCCGGGCGATGGCGGTCAGCTGGCGCACGGCGAGGGAATAGACCGACAGGGGCCGCGACACGTCGATGTCCAGACCGAAGGGCTTCAGCAATTCGGCGGCGCGCCGGTTCATCTCTCCGCGCCGCACCAGACCGAACCGGGTCGGCTGGCGGCCGAAGAAGATGTTCTCGGCCACGCTGAGGTTCACCGGGGCGGGCGCTTCCTGATGCACGGCGGCGATCCCCAGCCGCTCGCTTTCGGCCGGGGCGTGGGGATCGACCTCCTGTCCGTTCAGGAACAGGGCGCCGCCGTCACGCCGCAGCACCCCCGTGATGACCTTGATCAGGGTGGACTTGCCCGCGCCGTTCTCGCCCAGCAGGGCGTGAATCTCGCCGGGCCGAAGGGTGAAGTCCACGCCGTCCAGGGCGCGGACGCCGGGGAATATCTTGTCCACACCCCGCGCCTGCAGCAGGGGCGGGGCGCCAGGGGCGTGCGCCATGGATCAGTACCGGTCGCGGCGCTGTGCGTATTCGGCCTCGGCCGTATCCGCCAGATAGAGCGGCGACTCCGTGCGCACCCACTTTTGCGGCTGGGTTCCGTCTTCCAGATATGCCTGAAGCAGGTCGAAGGCGGGGCCCGCCATGTTCGGGGTCAGCTCGACTGTGGCGTTGGCCTGACCCTCGGCCATGGCGCGGAAAATGTCCGGCACCCCGTCTATGGAGATCGTCAGGATGTCTTCGCCGGGGCGCAGGCCCGCCTCGGTCATGGCCTGGATGGCTCCGATCATCATGTCGTCGTTGTGGGCATAGACCGCGCAGATGTTCGGACCGCCCACCGAGCGGATCAGGCTCTCCATCACCTCCTTGGCCCGCGAGCGGGTGAAGTCCCCGGACTGGCTGCGCAGGATGGTCAGGTTTGGGGTGTTCGCGACGATTTCGGCGAAGCCCGCTCGCCGGTCATTGGCTACGCTGGCGCCCACCGTGCCCTGAAGCTCGATGACGCCGCATCGCCGGTCGCCCGCCGCCCCGGCCAGCCACCGGCCCGCCACGCGGCCCTCCTCGACGGCGTCGGAGGCGACGGCGGCCAGATAGAGATCCTCGTCCGCAGTATCGATGCGGCGGTCCAGCAGGACCACGGGGATGTTGGCCTGACGCGCCTCGGCCAGCACCGCGTCCCAGCCGGTCTCCACCACCGGAGCAAGCAGGATGGCGTCGACACCCTGGGCGATGAAGGTGCGGATGGCGCGGATCTGGTTCTCCTGACGCTGCTGGGCGTCGGAGACGCGCAGGTCGATGCCGCGCTCCTCTGCCTGTTCGCGGGCCACCCTGGTCTCCGCCGCGCGCCAGCCGGATTCCGATCCGATCTGGGAGAAGCCGACCACCATGCGGTCGTTATCCTGACCCTGGCCGCATCCAGCCATGACGGCGCAGGCGAGGGCGGCGACGCCCAGTTTGAGCAAGGACTTCATGGCGTTTCTCTCCTCGGGCGCCGACTGAGCCGGTCATATGTCAGGGAGCACCATCGAATAGTCAGACATTTACCGCAAGCCTCCCGCTCGCGGTAAATGACATCGTGCAGCTCGATTCAGAAACGGAAGGCCGCGGCGCCAATCCGTTCGCCCAGCATGAAGGCGTCCGCCACGTGGCTGAGCGGCGTCAGGTCCACATCGCTGCGCCCTGCCGCGATCAGATCAGCGAAGCGGTCGTAGAGCGCCGCATATTCACCCCCCAGCACGCCGTCGTGGGCAGGCCCGGGCTGCCCTTCGCCGTCGATGAACAGGTCCGCCCCGCCGTTGGTCAGGGTCAGGACGCCGCCGTCGGTCTCGACCCGGATGGACCAGGTCTGGTCGCCGGTCTGCAGGAAGTCGAACACGGCCGTCACCGGCGCTCCGTCCACGGTTTCGAAAGCCAGATCCGCCAGGATGGGCGTCTGGCGGTTCTCCGGAACATGCACACGGGCTGTCCTGAGGAGGAAGGCGACGGGAAGGATGCGGGTGACGATGGACAGGGCGTTGATCCCCGGATCGAACACGCCCAGTCCGCCCGGCTCGAAGATCCAGTCCTGTCCCGGATGCCAGACCCGCACGTCCTCGCGCCATTCGATGTGGACGCCCCGGATGGTCTTGTCGACCAGCCACGCCCGGGCCGGCTCGACCCCTGCAGCGTGGCGGGAGTGCCAGGTGGCGAACAGGGTCAGCCGCGCCTTTTCCGCCTGTTCCGCCAGGGCGCGCACCTCGGACAGGGTGGCCCCGGGCGGCTTCTCGAGCATCACGTGCCGTCCGGCCTCCAGGGCCAGCCGGGCGTCTGCGAAACGGGGGGCGGGCGGCGTGCAAAGGGACACGGCCTGTATGTCAGGCACGGCCTCCAGCAATTCTCCCAGCCCGGAGCGTGTCGGAACGCCTTCGAGATCACCGTGTCGGTTGGCTGCGCCGGCCAGATTGAAGCGCGGGCTGGCGGCGATGGCGGGCAGATGCTGGCTGCGGGCGATAACGCCGACCCCCACAAGGCCCAGCTGAATGGGCTCGATGGTCACAGGGTGCGCACCGTCACCGGCGCGTGGGCTTCGACCGCAAGCGGATTGCGTACCGGCGTCAGGAACGGCGCCGCCTCGACCTCGAATACATCGCCCGGCCGGGTCTCGATCCCGTCGCTGAACGAGAGAGTGGCCGTCCCCATGAAGTGGACGTGCACGTCGCCCGGCCGGCGAAACTGGGCGTATTTGAAGTGGTGGTGCTCCAGATTGGCGATGCTGTGGCACATGTTGGCCTCGCCGCTCAGGAACGGTTTCTCCCAAAGTACGGCGTCGTCACGGTGGATACGCACCGTTCCCCGCACGTCGGCGGGCGGCTCCCCCAGCAGGATTTCGGCGCCCAGCGAGCAGGCGCGCAGCTTGGAATGGGCCAGATAGAGATAGTTCTGGCGCTCGGTCACATGGTCCGAGAACTCGTTGCCAAGGGCGAAGCCGAGCCGGAAAGGCGTTCCGTCCGGGCCGATAACGTAGATTCCCGCCAGTTCCGGCTCCTCGCCGCCGTCCAGGGCGAAGGCCGGGGAGGTCAGGGGCGCGCCGGGCGCGGAAATGACGCCGCCGTCCCCCTTGTAGAACCACTCCGGCTGGACGCCGGTCTGGCCGGGCCCGGGTTTGCCGCCTTCCAGACCCAGCTTGAACATCTTCATGGAATCCGTCAGCGCCGAGGCGTCGTTCAGATCCCGATGCATCTTGTCGCGACCTTCCGCCGAGCCCAGGTGCGTCAGGCCGGTACCGGTGACCAGCAGGTGCGCAGGGTCAGGATGATCGATGGGCGCGCGGACCCGACCCCCGGCCAGGGCGGCGTGCACGTCCACGGCTTCAGCCATTCCGGCGGCCTGAATCGCCTCACCCAGACTTGAACCGGCCGCGATGGCGGACAGGGCAAGGTCATAGGTGCTCACGTGGCCGTCGACCCGACGGGCCCGGCCGTCGTCCGTCATGACCGCCAGCAGACGATTACCGGCGGGGTCATCCAGTTGCAGCAGTCTGAGCGGCATGGCGTTCCTTGGGGAGGGAGGTTCGGCCAGGATATTTACTCATACAAATTGCACGGACATCAAGCGCGAAGGTGGGGATGCGGTTCTGCCTGCAGGCGTCCGACCTGAGCGAATCGGTGCGTGGCGCGTTCCCCTGTCCGCAAGAACCACAGAGGACGTGCGGCCATGGCGCGCGGCGAGCTCAAGACCTATCAGGCCAAGCGGAATTTCGGGGCGACGCCGGAGCCGAAGGGCCGGAAGGCGGCGCGGTCGAAAGCCGGGCTGCGCTATCTGATCCAGCGCCATGCGGCCACGCGGCTGCACTACGATTTCCGCATCGAGCACGACGGGGTTCTCAAGTCCTGGGCGGTGACCAAGGCGCCGTCGCGGGACCCGTCGGTCAAGCGGCTGGCCGTGGAGGTGGAGGACCACCCCATGGACTACGGCGGCTTCGAGGGCACGATCCCCGAGGGCAACTACGGCGCCGGCACGGTTCAAATGTGGGACGAGGGCGTCTGGACGCCGCAGGACGAGGACGTGGACGCGGCCTTCAAGAAGGGCGTGGTCAAGCTGACGCTGGCGGGGGAGCGGTTGAAGGGCGGCTGGGCGCTGATCCGGCTGAAGTCTGATCGGGGGCGACCCACCAAGCGCAACAACTGGCTGCTGGTCAAGGAGAAGGACGAGCACGCCGTGGACGGTGAGGGCGACGCCCTGGCCGAGATCGACGCCTCGGTGACCACCGGCCGCAGCCTGGCCGAGATCGCCGGCGGCGATGCGGAGTGGACCTCATCGAAGCCGACTGGTCGCAAGGCGCCGGCGAAACCGAAGGTCTCGAAGGCCCGGACAAGCACGGGCAAGGGGCCGCCCGCCTTCACGCCGATCCAGCTGTGCAAGGTGGTCGATAATCCGCCGGGCGGTTCAGGCTGGGCCCATGAGATCAAGTTTGACGGCTACCGGATCCAGGTGGCCGTGGGCGGCGGCAAGGCGAAGCTCTACACCCGCAGCGGGCTGGACTGGTCGGCGAAGTTTCCGGCGCTGGCGAAGCAGGCGGCGAACTGGCCGGACGGGGTCATCGACGGGGAGCTGTGCGCCCTGGACGACGATCACATGCCGGACTTCTCGGCGTTGCAGACCGCTATCTCCGAAGAGAGGACTGACGCGCTGATCTATTTCGCCTTCGACCTGATGTTCGAGGGGGCGGAGGACCTGCGGGACTTGCCGCTGGCCAGACGCAAGGCGCGGCTGCAGTCCTATGTGGACCGGGCGGGCGAGGCGGGCCCCAGCCTGCGGTTCGTGGAGCATTTCGCCACCACCGGTCAGGCGGTTCTGGACAGCGCCTGCCGCATGGATCTGGAAGGCGTGATCTCCAAGAAGCTGGACGCGCCGTACCGGGCGGGGCGGCAGGCCAGCTGGGTGAAGTCCAAGTGCCGAGGCCGGGACGAGGTGATCATCGGCGGGTGGTCTTCCGAGAAGGGCACCCGGTTCCGCTCGCTGCTGGTGGGGATCAAGGACGGCGAGGGGCTGCGCTATCTGGGCCGGGTTGGCACGGGCTACAGCGAGGCGCTGACGAAGGTGCTGGTTCCGGCGCTGAAGGATGCGGCCTCGGACGACAGCCCGTTCGCGGGCAAGGGGGCGCCGAAGGGCGGGCGGGAGATCCACTGGGTCAAGCCGCTGCTGGTGGCCGAGATCGAGCATGGCGGCTTCACCGAGAGCGGAACCCTGCGCCACGCCGCCTACAAGGGTCTGCGCGAGGACAAGGCGCCGAAGGATGTGACCGACGCGCCCCAGACGCCTGCGAAGACGGTCAGCCCGAAGGGCAGGGTGGTGGTGGCGGGCGTCACAATCTCCAGTCCCGACAAGCCGCTGTGGCCGGCCCATGAGGGCGAGGCGTCGATCACCAAGGCCGATCTGGCGCGCTACATGGAGATGGCGGCGGAGCGCATCCTGCCCCATGTGGCCGACCGGCCCACCTCGATCATCCGGGCGCCGGATGGAATTGAGGGGGAGACCTTCTTCCAGCGCCACGCCATGAAGGGGGCGAGCCCGCGGCTGAAGCTGATCGATGTGAAGCAGCGGACCCCCTATCTGGCGGCGTCGGATGTGGGGGGGCTGGTGGCCATCGCCCAGTCGGGGGGCATCGAACTGCACCCGTGGGGCTGCAAGCCCGGCGATCCGGAGACGCCGGAACAGCTGACCTTCGACCTGGACCCGGACGAGGGGCTGGATTTCGAGGACGTCATCGCGGCGGCCAAGGACGTCAAGACGACGCTGGAGGCGCTGGGGCTGAACCCCTTCGTGAAGACCACCGGCGGCAAGGGGCTGCATGTGGTGACACCCATCAAGGCGGACGGGCGCAGCCGGGTGGAGTGGGATCAGGCCAAGGCCTTCGCCAAGGCGGTGTGCGAACAGGTCAGGGACGCGGCCCCGGACCGCTACACCACCACCCTGTCCAAGAAGGCGCGGGGCGGGAAGATCTTCCTCGACTATCTGCGCAACGGGCGCATGGCGACGGCGGCGGCGCCCTGGTCAGCGCGGGCGCGGCCCGGGGCGACCATCGCCTTCCCCCTGTCGTGGGGGCAGGTGCGCAAGGGGCTGGACCCCAGGGCCTACACCCTGCGCACGGCGCCGGATTTGCTGAAGAAGCCCGACCCGTGGAAGGACTTCAGGAAGGGCGAGGTCTCGCTTCGGCCCCTGCTGAAGAAGGTGGGCGTCGCGTGAAGGTCGCGGTTTCGTGAAGAGCCTGCGCCCCGTTCAGGGAACGGCCATGACCACACCCCGTTCTCCCACCTTCAAAAAGGAGAACGACATGCTGAAGTGGGCGCTGATTTTCGCCGTTATCGCTATTGTAGCCGGGCTTGCCGGCTTTACCGGGATCGCTGGCGCCGCCGCCGGGATCGCGCAGTTCCTGGCCATAGCCGCCGTGGTGGTGTTCGTGGTGCTGCTGGTGCTGGGCTTCACGGTGGCCAAGAAGGTCACCTGACCGGGCAGGCCGGGATCAGAAACCCAGTCTGATCTCGGCCACCAGGGCCTCGTTGTATCGGTTGTCCGCGGGCAGATCGACGTCGGTGTCGTACCAGCGCACATCCAGATCCAGATTCCGGGTCAGGGCGTAGGTCGCGCCGACGTTCCAGCCTGTGTAGTCGACGCTGTTCCGCTGTTCGCGGCGACCGACGGCCGCAGTGCCTTCAAGGCGCGGGGTGAACGCCCATCCCACGCGGCCCTCGACCCAGCTGAAGCTGCCGGTCTGCCCAAGGGCGTCGGTTGAATACTGGTACTGGACCCGGGCGCTGGCCGGGCCGAGGGAGCGCGAGACGTTGGCGGTGAATTCCCAGGCGCCGTTGTCCGTGCCGGGGATCGGATCAATCAGCCATTTGTGGGCGGCGTTGAAGTCCAGGTCGAAGCCGGCGAACTGCGGCGCCCAGCCCACCAGCAACTTCGTCTCCCAGTCCGCGCCCGAGGAATCAACCCCCTCGATGGAGCCGGACATGTAGACGTCACCCGTCCCCGGAACGTAGTCGACGATGCCGTAAGCGTAGGCGTCGCCCTGCGTCTTCGAGATGGCCTTGGAGCGGTTGTCTGTGCCCGCCCCCAATTCCACGCCGAAGCCGTCGGGAAGGTTGAACCCGCCGTCCTGGGCCGATGCGACGGTGGCGGACAGGCCGACGAGGGCGGCGGCCAGAAGGACAGGACGGGGCATGAGGGGACTCGGGCTGGTGGCGGTGTGACGACGCCCTTACCTGTGCTTTCGGGCGAAATCATCACACGCCGACGTAAATTCGTCATTCAGCCTACGGATGAGTTCGGCTGTGGTCGGAATGTCATGGACGCCGCCGGCGCCCTGACCGGCCGACCACACCGTCTTCCACGCCCGGGCCTCTTCGCCCATGTCCAGCTTGTGCTCGGGCAGGGACTTGGGGTCGATGCCGTTCGCCACCAGCGACGGCGTGAGGAAGTTGGCCGGGATGCCGGACACCGCGGGGGTGTAGGTGACGTCCGAGGCCCCGGCGTCCACGATCATCTGCTTGTACTCGGACTGGGCCAGGCTTTCGGTCGTGGCGATGAAGCGGGTGCCCATATAGGCGAAGTCAGCGCCCATCATGAGGGCGGCGGCCACGTCCTGACCCGTCGACAGACAACCCGAGAGGATGATGGTTCCGTCGAAGAAGGACCGCACCTCGTTGACCAGGGCGAAGGGATTGACCACCCCCGCGTGGCCGCCCGCGCCGTTGGCCACCAGGATCAGGCCGTCGACGCCCGCCTCGGCCGCCTTGCGCGCATGACGAACGTTGGCGATGTCGTGGAAGACCACGCCGCCATAGCCGTGCACCGCATCCACCACGTCGCGCACGGCGCCCAGCGAGGTGATGATCAGCGGCACCTGATGCTCCACCGACACCATCATGTCGGCCATCAGCCGCGGGTTGGTGGGGTGGACGATGTGATTGACGCCAAAGGGCGCGGCGTCGGGTTTCAACCGGTCCTTGATCTCCACCAGCCAGTCCCGATAGCCCTCGGTGGTGCGCTGGTTGAGGGACGGGAAGGTGCCGATCATGCCGGCGTTGCACGTCTCCACCACCAGATCCGGGCCGGACACCAGGAACATGGGCGCGGCGATGACGGGCAGGGCGAGGTTCTTGTCCAGCGAAGCGGGAATGGCCACGGGCGTCTCCTGGGTTTCGTTTCACTACGCATAGCGGGCTGTCGCGGCGTAAGGCAATGCGGGGGCGCAGGAAGCGGCGCCTTTGGTTCGCCCGTTGCACTCCGCCATCAAAAAAACAGTGCAATTGGAGTGCAACGGAACCGGAAAAACAGTGTCCGAATTGTCCGAAATGTCCGAAATCGCGCTTCCACCCCACACGGTGCGCGTCAGTATAAGGCCTGCGTGGGAGCAGCGGTGAAAAAGGCGCGCCATGGCGTGCGAACCCTTTTTTTATAGGGGCATTGGCGCGGTGAAATGCGGGTGTTGGGGCGGCGTTCGTCCCACATTTCCTTCTCCCATCGAGGGAGAAAGTGGCCCGCGAAGCGGGTCGGATGAGGGGTGAAGCGCTGAACTTTCCTGTTCAAATGCTCCGGGGGACAGGAGGAAAATCGCGGCCGTTCGGAGTGAAACCACCTGATACCGGGATTCACCCCTCATCCGTCATGCTCCGCATGACACCTTCTCCCTCAAGGGGAGAAGGAAGACAGGTCCTCCGCAAAATGCGTTACAGGCCCTTTTCCGGACAGCCGGGGATGCGTAGGTGTCGGGCATGACCCAGACCGCACAGACTGACACCTGGACCGTCGCCGGACGGACCTTTTCCTCGCGCCTGATCGTGGGCACGGGGAAGTACAAGGACTACGCCGTAAACGCCGCGGCGGCCGAGGCGGCGGGGGCCGAGATCGTGACCGTGGCGGTGCGGCGGGTGAACCTGACCGATCCGGGTCAGCCGGTGCTGACCGACTTTCTGGACCCGAAGCGCTACACCTATCTGCCCAACACGGCCGGGTGCTTTACCGGCGAAGAGGCGGTGCGGACCCTGCGGTTGGCGCGCGAGGCGGGCGGCTGGACCCTGGTGAAGCTGGAGGTGCTGGCCGACCAGAAGACCCTGTTCCCCGACATGGAGGAGACGCTGCGGTCGTTGAAGCTGCTGACGGCCGAGGGGTTCGAGGTGATGGTCTATTGCACCGACGATCCGGTCTATGCGCGCAAGCTGGAGGACGCGGGCGCCGTGGCCATCATGCCGCTGGGCGCGCCCATCGGTTCGGGCCTGGGGGTGCAGAATCCCATCAATATCCACCTGATCGTCGAGCAGTCGTCGGTGCCGGTGTTGGTGGACGCGGGTGTCGGCACGGCGTCGGACGCGGCGGTGGCCATGGAGCTGGGTTGCGACGGGGTGCTGATGAACACCGCCATCGCCGAGGCGCGCGAACCGATCCGCATGGCCCGGGCCATGAAGCATGCGGTGATCGCTGGGCGGGAGGCCTATCTGGCCGGACGGATGAAGAAGCGGATGTATGCGGATCCGTCGTCGCCGCTGGCGGGGTTGATCTAGCCCCTGCGGTCATCGACACCGCCAGATCGGCTGGATAGGGTGCGCGCAATCCTGAAACCGCACCCGAGGTTCTCCATGCGTCCTGTCCGTTTCGCCACTGTCCTGATGGCGAGCGCCGCGCTCGCCCTGCCGCTCGCGCTCGGCGCCTGCGCCACCACCGACGGCGCGCACGCGTCCGCTTCCGCCCAAGCCGTGGCGTTCGAGGCCCAGCGGGTGTCCGATCACATCCGGACCCTGGCGGACGACAGCTTTGAGGGCCGCGGCATCGGCCAGGACGAGGTGGGCGAACAGCGCACCGTGGCCTACATCACCGAGCAGTTCCGGGCCGCAGGCCTGGCGCCCGGCGGCGAGAACGGCGGCTGGACCCAGACGGTGACCCTGAACCGGTTCGAGGCGTCCGATGTGCAGGCGGCCCTGAACGTGGGCGACTGGAGCCTGCCCATGACCCAGGGCGAACAGGTGGCGATCTCGACCCGGCGGCCGGCGCAGGGCGGCGCGGTCAATCTGGCGGACGCCGAGCTGGTGTTCGTGGGCTACGGGACCACGGCGCCCGAGCGTCAGTGGGACGACTTCAAGGACATGGACGTGGCCGGCAAGGTGCTGGTGGTCCTGATCAATGATGCGGACTTCGAGCAGCCGGAACTGAACACCTTCGGCGGCCGGGCCATGACCTATTACGGCCGCTGGACCTACAAGTACGAGGAAGCGGCGCGGCGCGGCGCTGCGGGCGTGCTGATCGTGCACGAGACGGCGCCGGCGTCCTATGGCTGGGCCACGGTGCGCAACTCGTGGGGCGGGCCGCAGTTCGACATCCAGCACGAGGATCCCGAAGCGGTGCGCATCCCGGTGGAAGCCTGGATCCAGCGCGATGTGGCGGTGGAGCTGTTCCAGCGGGCCGGGCAGGACTTCGAGGTCCTGAAGGTCGCCGCGCGCAGCCGCGACTTCCAGCCGGTGGTGCTGGAGAACGCAGGCTTCGACGTCAGCTTCAACGTCTCCTCGTCCGCCATCCGCACTGACAATGTCATCGGCGTCCTGCGGGGAACGACCCGGCCGGACGAGACCATCCTGTACGGCGGACACTGGGATCACCTGGGCATGGGCGAGCCGGACGCCAGCGGACAGCGCGAGGTGTTCAACGGCGCCGTGGACAACGCCTCGGGCATCGCGGCGATCATCGAGATCGCGCGCCGCTTCGGCGCCGGGCCGCGCCCGGAACGCTCGGTGGTGTTCATGGGCTTCACCGCCGAGGAGAGCGGGCTGCTGGGGGCCGAGTTCTACGCCTCCAACCCGCTCTATCCGCTGGAGACCATGGTGGCCGGCATCAACATCGACAGCGCCAATGTCTATGGCCGCACCACCGACATCGCGGTAACCGGCCACGGCCAGTCGCAGCTGGACGACTATGTGGGTCAGGCGGCGGCCGGACTGAACCGCACGGTGACGCCCGATCCGCGGCCGGAAGCGGGCGGCTATTTCCGCTCGGATCACTTCCCGTTCGTGAAGCGCGGCGTGCCCATGATCTATGCGGGCGGGGGCACGACCTTCCGTGACGAGCCGGTCCAGCCGCGCATCGACGCGCGGGCTGAATACGGCCGCACCCGCTATCACCAGGCGGGCGACGAGTGGTCGCCGGACTTCGACTATGCGGGCATGATCGAGGACATGGAGATCTGGTACGCGGTGGGCGCGCGTCTGGCCAACAGCCGTGACTGGCCTGCGTGGAACGCCGGCTCCGAGTTTGGTCCCGTGCGCGCCGAAAGCGCCTCGGCCCGCCAATAGGCCCTGAGGGCGGCCGGGCCGGACCCGGCCGCCCCATCTACTTCGAGAGACAGACGTGACCCGTTTCCAGATCACCGGCCGCGTGGCCGCCGCCGCCCTGCTGCTCGCCGCCTGGCCCGCACAGGGGCAGGACTTCTCCGCCGAGCGCCTGTCGCAGGGCATGCGCAGCATCAGTTCCGACGCCTTCGCCGGGCGCTATCCGGGGGAGATCGGCGAAGGCCTGACCCTGGGCTGGCTGCAGGCCCGCTACGAGATGCTGGGGCTGGAGCCGGGCGGGCCGGACGGCGAATGGCTGCAGCCGGTGGACCTGACCCGATACACTCCCGTTCGGCCCGCGACGGCGGCATGGCGCGCGGGCGGGGAGGCGCGCCCGCTGGCGGACGGCGTTCTGCTGCGGGCGGCCTCCAACGACGGGCGGGCGCAGGTCAGCGGGGCCCCGGTTGTGTTCGCCGGCTATGGCATCCATGCCCCGGAGCGGAACTGGGACGACTACGGCGACATCGACGTGGACGGCGCCGTGGTGGTGGTCATGTCGGGGGAGCCGGACGGCGCGCTGTTCAACGGCGAATACCGCACGGCCCACGCCAGCGACGCGGCCAAGGCGGCGGAGGCCTACCGACGCGGGGCTGTGGGGGTGCTGACCCTGGTGGACGCCGGGGCGGGCGAGCCCGCATGGACGCGGCGGGCGCAGTTCAATGATCGCCAGCGCACCCTGTCGCCGGGCAATGACGATCTGGAGTTCACCGGCGCGGTGCTGGCCGCCACCTTCGGACAGTGGGCCGAGGCGGCGGGGCGGACCCTCGAGGATGTGACCGCCGGTCTGGCCGGCGGGGACTTCCGCGCCATGGCGCTGGAGGGCGTGACCCTGGACGTGGACGTGCAGGAGACGGTGGAGACCCAGCGCTCCTGGAACCTGCTGGCGCGCATCCCGGGGACGGCGCGGCCGGAGGAGACCATCGTGTTCTCGGCCCACTGGGACCATGTGGGCGTGCGCGAGGGCGGCGAGGGGGACCACATCTACAACGGCGCCTGGGACAACGCCTCGGGCACCGTGGGGCTGGTGGAGATGGCGCGGGAGCTGAAGGCCGCCGGGCCGTTCGAGCGGTCCATCGTGTTCCTGCACGTGACCGCCGAGGAACAGGGCCTGCTGGGGGCGTTCTGGTATGCGGCCAATCCGGTCTGGCCGCTGGAGACCACGGCCGCCAACATCAACATCGACATGCTGCCCCTGTCGCCGCCGACCCGCGACCTGCCGATCTTCGGCCTTGGGCAGAACACGCTGGAGGATGACCTGTCGGCCCTGGCGGAAGCCGAGGGCCGCTATGTCAGCGACGACGGCCAGCCGGAGCAGGGGTTCTATTTCCGCTCGGACCACTTCGCCTTCGCGCGGGCGGGGGTGCCGGCCCTGATGCCGTGGCACGGCGTGGACTGGGTGGACGGCGGACGCGAGGTCGGGCTGGCGGCCTGGCAGGCGAAGTTCCGCAGCGACTATCATCAGCCCAGCGACGAATGGAGCGAGGATCTGGACTTCACCTCGGCGGTGGAGAACCTGACCCTGCTGTACCGGCTGACCGTCGATCTGGCCGACAGCGACCGCTGGCCCGGGTGGAAGCCCGCGTCGGAGTTCGGCCCGGTGCGGGCCCGCAGCGACGCGGCGCGGCAATAGGCCATGGCGGCGCGCCTGACCCCCATGACCGGCGACGGCTCGCCGCCTGTGCAGGGCGGCTATCCGCAGGCGGTGGCGGTGACGGGCGCGAGCCGCTGGCTGTACCTGTCCGGCCAGATCCCGGTGCGGCCGGACGGCGGGCTGTCGCCGGACTTCACCGAACAGTGCCGCCAGTGCTGGGCCAATATCGAGGCGCAGTTGCGGGCGGCGGACATGACCCTGGACAATCTGGTCAAGGTCACGACCTTCCTGTCAGACCGGGCGTATGCGCTGGAGAACCGGGCGGTGCGGCTGGAGGTGCTGGAGCATCGCCAGCCCGCCCTGACCGTCATCATCACCGGCCTCTTTGACGAGGCCTGGCTGGTGGAGATCGAGGCGGTGGCGGCGGCCTGAGCCGTCAGGCGCCTTCGCGGATCAGCTTCTTGCTGATGAGCTTCCAGGCGATGAGGGTGGCGGCGGTGACCACCAGGGCGACCGTGGCGACGACTCCGATGGTGTGCAGGTGGTCGTCCAGGCTGCCGAACTGGGTCAGGCCGGCGGCCACCAGCCAGCCCGGCGCGATCATCACCGGCACCCAGACCACGGCCGAGAAGAAATTGGCCAGCTGGAACTTCACCTGGTTCATGGTGGTCATGCCCGCGATCAGCGGCACGAAGGCGCGCACAGGTCCCATGAAGCGGCACAGGAAGATGGAGGCCACGCCGTAGTGGCGGAAGAACAGGCGGGCGCGGGCCAGGGGGCGGCGGTGCTTCTTGAGCCAGGGGTGACGCCAGGCGCTGGGGCCGACGCGGCGGCCGATCCAGTAGGACACGGCGTCGCCCAGGGTGGCGCCCGCGATGCACCACAGCAGCACCGGGATCGGGTTCAGGATGCCCGCGCCGATCAGGCCGCCGGCCGTGACCATCAGGGCCGTGGCGGGGAAGAAGGCGCCGATGAAGACCAGGGATTCGCCGAAGGTGATCAGGCCCAGGATCGGCGCGGCCCACATGACGTTGCGCTGCACGAAATCGTTCAGTTGGGCGATCAGGTCTTCCAATGGACTGCGGCTCCGATTTCAGGCGAGGGCGGTCGTCCGCGCCTCGCGGTCCGCAAATCTCATATGGGGTGTGTGTGAACCATAGCCGCGTCGCGGAATTTTGACCACGCTTCGTTTGGTCGCGGCAGAACGAAACCGGCGGACCCTCCAGGCGTTGAGGGGGCATGATGAAGCGAACCTCCACCCTGATCGCCCCGCTTGCCCTTTTCGCCCTCGCCGCGTGCGGGGACGACGTCAATCCGCCGACCCAGCCGGCCGAGCCGGCGAGCGAAGTCATGATCGACAACCCGACCGCGCCGATCCGGCCGGGCGAGGGACCCGACAGCTTCGTGGGCAACTGGGCCGCCGAAGCGGCCTGGTGCGCCAACACATCGGCGACCACCGACCAGGTTCCGATTCGCATCAGCGCCCAGCGCTTCGAAGGATACGAAAACCGCTGCGACATCACCGCCATCCAGCAGTCCGGCGACAGCTATGACGCCAGCCTGGCCTGCGAGGCCGAAGGCATGGTCAGTCGCGAACAGGTCAATATGCGCGTTCGCGAGGATCGCATGATCCTGACCTATGCGGACCGAGGAACCGAGCCTGTGCATCTGGTGCGCTGCGAGGCCGAGGCGGAGTAGTCGCGCGATCCCGGTGGCGGCGAGGGCTTCGAGCCCTTGCCCGGCTCTTGTCCGCTCCGGCCCCTGGACGGAGCGTCAATGTGACTGTCGCGTGATCACCGACTCCATTAGGAAGTGTCAGGCGGCAAACCGGTCGGGGCGGAACTTTCGGGCATGGGTAGCGGAATCGGTCTGACCAGCGATCGCCTCGGGCGCATCGTCGAGGAAGCGGCCAGCGAGGTCTACATCTTCTCCGATGAGGACTTTCGCTTTCGGCTGGTCAACAAGGGCGCGCGCGAGAACCTCGGCTATACCATGGGTGAGCTTCATCAGCTGACGCCATGGGATCTGAAACCCCAGATATCTCGCGCTGAATTTCTGGATATGGTCCGTCCGCTGCAAACGGGCGCGGTGGAGCGGCTGGATTTCGAAACGATCCACCGGCGCAAGGACGGGACGGACTACAACGTTTCGGTCAAGCTTCAGATGTTCGACGAGGAGGGCGACCGGGTCTTCTACGCGGCCATTCAGGACATCACCAGCCATCGGAAGATCGAGTCCGAGTTGCGGGAAATTTCGGCGCGGCTGGACGCGATCCTGAGCAATACGACCATGTCCGTGTTCCTGATGAATGAGCAGCAGCACTGCGTATTCATGAACAAGGCGGCGGAGGAACTGACCGGGTTCTCGTTCGCCGAGGTCACAGGACGCCCCCTTCATGACGTGATCCACCACACCCATCCGGACGGCACGCCCTTTCCGCTGGAGGACTGCCCCATAGACCGCAGCTTTCCGGAGAAGGTGGGGACGCAGGGGGAGGAGGTTTTCGTCCACAAGGACGGGTCCTTCTATCCGGTCGCCTTCACCGCCAGTCCGGTCCAGGACAATGAGGCCAATGTGGTGGGCACGATCATCGAGGCGCGGGACATCAGCGATGAGAAACGCAACGAGATGGCGCGCAGCCTGCTGATGCGGGAGGTGGATCACCGGGCGCGCAATGTGCTGACGGTGGTGCACTCGCTGGCGCAGCTGACGCGGGCGGATGATCTGGAGAGCTACAAGACCATCCTGGCGGGCCGGATCAACGCCCTGGCGCGGGCGCAGACGTCCCTGGCCAGCCGGCGCTGGGAGGGCGGGCGGCTGGAGGATGTGGTGCGCGAGGAGCTGGAGGCCCTGTGCCCGCGGGACAGCATCGAGGTGCAGGGGCCGGAGGTCGGGCTGTCACCCGAGCAGGTTCAGCCCGTCAGCATGCTGATGCACGAGATGGCCACCAATGCGAACAAGTACGGCGCCTGCAGCCGCGAAGGCGGCAAGGTGTCGGTGACCTGGACGCTGGAGGGTGGTCAGGTGACGCTGGTCTGGCGCGAGGCCGGGGGGCCGCCCGTGGCGCCGCCCACACGCGAGGGGTTCGGCTCGGTGCTGAAAGCCGGGGTGGTCGGTCAGATCAAGGGCACGATCACGCGGACGTGGGACCCGGCGGGCCTGGTGGTGGAAGTGGCCTTCCCGCTGTAGCGACGCGACAGGTCAGGCGCCCAGCAGGCGGGCGGCGCGGGGGGCGAAATAGGTCAGAACGCCCGCGCAGCCGGCGCGCTTGAAGGCGGTGAGGGTCTCGATGACGGCGCGGTCCTCGTCCAGCCAGCCGCTCGTGGCCGCGGCGCGCATCATCGCGTACTCGCCGGACACCTGATAGGCGAAGGTGGGCACGTGGAACGCCTCGTGGATGCGGCGCACGATGTCCAGATAGGGCAGGCCCGGCTTGACCATCACCGCGTCGGCGCCCTCGGCCAGATCGGCGGCCACCTCGCGCAGGGCCTCCTCGGAATTGGCGAAGTCCATCTGATAGGTCTTCTTGTCGCCGGTCAGGGCCTTCGCGGAGCCGACCGCGTCGCGATAGGGGCCGTAGAAGGCCGAGGCGTATTTGGCGGCGTAGGACAGGATCAGCACGTCCTGAAAGCCGTTGGCCTCCAGCGCGTCGCGGATGGCGGCCACGCGGCCGTCCATCATGTCCGACGGTCCCACCATGTCGGCGCCCGCATGGGCGTGGATGAAGGCCATCTCGGCCAGACGGTCCAGGGTGGCGTCGTTGACGATGACGCCGTCCTCGATCAGGCCGTCGTGGCCGTGGTCGGCGAAGCAGTCCAGCGCCACATCGGTCATGACGCCGATCTGGGGCGCGGCGTCCTTGATGGCCTTGATGCAGTCGGGGATCAGGCCGTCGGGATCCACGGCGCCGGAAGCTTCCGCATCCTTCTTCGACGGATCGATGTTGGGAAACAGGGCCACGGCGGGGATGCCCAGCGATGCGGCTTCCTTCGCGGCCTCGGCGGCGGCCTTCGGGCTGAGGCGATCGACGCCGGGCATGGAGGGGACGGGGACGCGGTCCTCGGGGCCGTCATGGACGATCAGGGGCCAGATCAGGTCCGACGGGGTCAGCACATGCTCGGCCACCAGCGAGCGGACCCACGGGGTGCGGCGCAGACGGCGCGGGCGGGCGGCGGGGAAGGGGGCGGGGGTGAAGACGCTCATGACCGGAACTTTCAGACCGAAACGCGGCCCATGGGCTGCTGGGCGCCCAGGCGCAGCATGCCGATGACCGAGGAGATGATGACCCACAGGCTGGCCAGGGCGTAGGCGATCAGGAACACGAACACACCCACAAAGAAGACCACGGGCATTTCCGGGTGCACCTGCATGGCCACCGCCTTCCAGGGGTCGCCCGGCGCATTGGCGATCACCAGCCGGACCAGATCCACGAACAGGAACACCACTCCGACGGCCAGGGCGATGAAGGCGATCATGGCCACGGCGAAGCCGATCCAGAAATGGCGGATCTGGTAGCGGTAGTGGCTGCACGCCAGCGGCTCGGACTCGGGCTTGCGCACATAGGCGATGACCACGGCCATCAGGGCGGTGAGGCCGAAGACGAAGGGGGAGGCGAACATCAGGGCGTGGCCGACCATGGCCAGGTTGCGATCATCGCTCGACGGATCGCGTCCCTGTCCGGTATTAGCGGTGTCGCTCATGCGGGTCTCCTCATGGATTCCGCCGTCAGCCCCCGACGACGCGCCGTTCAGGCCGCCGCATAGACCAATCGCAACAGCGGCGCAAAGCCGCGACGACTTCAGGGATGTTCATGGACTTCGCCCTCACCGAGGATCAACGCGCCATTCAGGAGGCCGCACGCGCCTTCGCCGAGGCCGAACTGGCGCCCCATTCCGCCCGCTGGGACGAGGAAAAGCACTTTCCCGTCGACGTGATGAAGGCGGCGGCCGAGATGGGATTTTGCGGCATCTATGCGGGCGAGGAGCACGGCGGCATGGCGCTGGGCAGGGTCGAGGCGGCGGTGATCTTCGAGGAACTGTCGCGGGGCGACGTGTCCGTGGCGGCCTTCATCTCGATCCACAACATGGCCACCTGGATGATCGACGGGTTCGGCTCCGACGACCTGCGCGTGCGCTATGTGCCGTCGCTGGTGAGCATGGACAGGATCGCCAGCTATTGCCTGACCGAGCCGGGCTCGGGGTCGGACGCGGCGGCGCTGCGGACCACGGCGGTGAAGGACGGGGATCACTACGTCCTGAACGGCTCCAAGGCCTTCATCTCGGGCGCGGGGACGTCGGACATCTATGTGGTCATGGCCCGCACCGGCGGGGAGGGCGCCAGGGGCATCAGCGCCTTCGTGGTGGACAAGGACACGCCGGGCCTGAGCTTCGGCGCGCAGGAGAAGAAGATGGGCTGGAACGCCCAGCCCACGGCCATCGTCCAGTTCGACGACTGCCGCGTGCCGGCGGCGAACCTGCTGGGCAAGGAGGGCGACGGATTCCGCTATGCCATGATGGGACTGGACGGCGGGCGGCTGAACATCGCGGCCTGCTCGCTGGGCGGGGCGCGGCTGGCGCTGGAGACGGCGCAGGAGTACGTCGCCAGCCGCAAGCAGTTCGGCAAGGCGTTGGCCGAGTTCCAGAACACCCAGTTCAAGCTGGCGGACATGGCGACCCAGCTGGACGCCGCCCGGCTGATGGTGCTGCGGGGCGCCTGGGCCATCGACACGGCCCACCCGGAGAAGACCAAGTGGTGCGCCATGGCCAAGCGGCTGGCCACCGACGCCTGTTTCCAGATCGCCGACGAGGCGCTGCAACTGCATGGGGGCTACGGCTACCTGAAGGACTATCCGCTGGAGCGCATCGTGCGCGACCTGCGTGTGCACCGCATCCTGGAAGGCACCAACGAGATCATGCGCGTGATCACCGCGCGGGAGATGCTGCGGCAGTAGCCAGATCGTCGGGCTTGAGTTATTCTGACCACAATTATGATCTGGAGGTCATTATGCGGTCCGTAGGCGTGCTTGAGGCCAAGACAAACCTGTCCACGCTGCTGGATGACGTCCTCGAGTCCGGGGAACCCATCCTGATCACGCGACACGGCAAGCCCATCGCCAGATTGGCGCCTGAGACCAAGCGGCGACGGCTTCCGGCGGCGGAGCTTGCGGTTCGTACCAAGGCGTTCCGCAACCAGCAGATTCCTGATCCGGATTGGTCGAAGATGTCCTGGGAGGAGCTGAAGGTCGTGGCGCGTGACGAAGACCATTATCGTTGACGCCTCGGCCGCTGCGTCCTGGCTCCTTGCGAGCCAATCGACCCGGTCGGCGGAGTCCTTCTTGCTGGAACTGGACTCGTATCACCTGGCGGCGCCGGACATCTTTCAATGGGAGGTCGGCAACCTCCTGCTCCGACAGACGCGTAGAGATCCGCGGTTTGACTTGAATCTGGCCTATCAGCGTCTCGACGAATTCCAGATCGAGATGGCCCGACCATTGGGACGGCGGCATTTGAGACGCCTTTCAGGGGTGGCGGCGGACCGGGGACTGAGCTTATTCGACGCCAGCTATCTCTGGCTGTGTCTGGGACTGGACGCAGGTCTGGCGTCGAGAGACGCAGCGCTTCTTTCGGCGGCATCGGCGGCCGGACAACCGATTTTCGACTTACGGGATCAAGAATGACCGACGAAATCCTCACCCGCGTCGAGACCGGCCTCGGCGTGATCACCCTGAACCGGCCGAAAGCCATCCATGCGCTGAACAAGGGCATGTGCGAGGCGATGATCGCGGCGCTGCTGGACTGGCGGGACGATCCGGCGGTCCACTCGGTGCTGATCGACCATGCGGGCGAGCGGGGCTTCTGCGCCGGGGGCGACATCCGCATGATCGCCGAGAGCGGGGCGGGGGATGCGTCGGAGGCCAAGGCCTTCTTCCATGCGGAATACCGGCTGAACCATCTGCTGTTCGACTATCCCAAGCCGGTGACGGCGCTGGTGGACGGCATCGTCATGGGCGGGGGCGTGGGGATTAGCGAGCCGGCGGACGTGCGCATCGCCACCGAGCGGACCACCTACGCCATGCCGGAGACGGGAATCGGCCTGTTCCCGGACGTGGGCGGGGGCTGGTTCCTGCCGCGCCTGCCGGGCCAGACGGGCGTGTGGCTGGCCCTGACCGGGGCGCGGCTGAAGGCGGCGGACACGGTGGCGCTGGGCATCCATACCCACTTCATGCCGGCGGAGCAGGTCGAGGCGCTGAAGGCGGCCCTGACGGCCGAACCGGCCGATCCGAAGGCTGTCGCGGAGCGCTTCGCCGCCGATCCTGGCCCGGCGCCGCTGGGCGAGCACCGCGCGGCCATCGACCGGCTGTTCGGCCATGACACGGTGGAGGCCATCTTCGCGACGCTGGAAGCGGACGGGTCGGAGTGGGCGCTGAAACAGCTGTCGATCCTGAAGACCAAGTCGCCCCAGTCCATGAAGGTTTCGCTGCGCCAGATCCGCACCGGGGCGGGACTGACATCCTTCGCCGAGAACATGGCCATGGAGTACCGGCTGGGCGGGCGGGTCGTGCGCACCCACGACTTCCAGGAGGGGGTGCGCGCCGTGATCGTGGACAAGGACAATGCGCCGAAGTGGTCGCCGGCTGATCTGGCGGGCGTCACCGACGCGAATCTGGACGCCCTGTTCGCGCCGCTGCCGGCCGATGAGGAATGGACGCCGCTGGCCTGACCGCTCTGAGGTGATGACCGGGGCGCGGCGAGGCGCTAAAGCGGGGTCATGACCACGAACACTTCCGGCCTCACCCAGCTCGGCGGCGATGTGCGGGGCTTCGACAGCCCCGAACAGGCCGTTCTGGAGCGCGTTCCCAATCCGCACGCTGACACCCTGTACCTGGCGCGCTTCACCGCGCCGGAGTTCACCAGCCTGTGCCCGGTGACGGCCCAGCCGGATTTCGCCCATCTGGTGATCGACTATGCGCCGGGAGACTGGCTGGTCGAGTCCAAG
Organism: Brevundimonas sp.; assembly: GCF_046299535.1. Classification (GTDB taxonomy): domain Bacteria; phylum Pseudomonadota; class Alphaproteobacteria; order Caulobacterales; family Caulobacteraceae; genus Brevundimonas. Next base: position 149,099 of record NZ_JBKBIB010000009.1, read on the forward strand.
AGCCTGAAGATGTACCTCACCTCGTTCCGCAACCACGGGGCGTTCCACGAGGACTGCACGGTGGCCATCGGCAAGCGGCTTGCCGACCTGCTGGCGCCCAAATGGCTGAGAATCGGCGGCTACTGGTATCCGCGCGGGGGCATTCCCATCGACGTGTTCTGGCAGACCGGCCCGGCGCCGGAAGGCCTGTGGCTGCCGGATCAGGGCGTGCCGACGTATCGCGGCCGGGGCTGACGCTTCCATGAGCGAGGCGCGCCGTCTCCCGCTCGAGGCCTGGGGGCGGGCGCATCTGTTGCGGCTGCAGGACTGGGCCGACCGGCGGCGCGCGACCCGCTGGGGCTTCGAGTTCCTGTTGTTCGGCATCAAGCAGGGCTGGGCCTGCCTGTTCGGCGGACTGATGCTGGTCCTGCTGCTGGGGACGCACCTGCTGTATCCCGAGGACGCGCCGCTGGCCCGGTACGACTTCCTGGTCATCGGGGCGGTGGCGATACAGGCGGCCATGCTGCTGCTGAAGCTGGAGAGCTGGGACGAAGCGAAGGTGATCTTCGTCTTCCATGTGGTCGGGACGATCATGGAACTGTTCAAGACGGCGGCAGGGTCGTGGATCTATCCCGAGCCCAGCCTGCTGCGGATCGGCGAGGTGCCGCTGTTCTCGGGCTTCATGTATGCGGCGGTGGGCAGCTATATCGCCCGCATCTGGCGCATCTTCGACATCCGGTTCACGGGCTATCCGCCGCTGTGGACCACCTGGCTGCTGGCGGCGGGGATCTATGTGAACTTCTTCGCCCATCACTGGGTGATGGATGTGCGCTGGGGGCTGTTCGCGCTCACGGCGGTGCTGTTCTGGCGCGGACGGTTCTATTTCACGCCGGATCGGAAGCGGAGGTGGATGCCCATTCTGCTGGGGTTCTTTCTGGTCGCCCTGTTCATCTGGGTGGCGGAGAACCTGGGCACCTTCTCGCGGGCCTGGATCTATCCGGATCAGGCGGACGGCTGGGCACCGGTGTCCCTGGCCAAGCTGGGCAGCTGGTATCTGCTGATGATCATCAGCGTGGTTCTGGTGTCGCTGGTGCATCGGCCGCAGGCGGAGCGAGGCGCTGACTCAGGGCGCCTTGGCTAGCGCAGCGGCTCCCACCTAACGAAGTGCGGTGTGGGCTCGTTCGACACATAAGCCGCCAGTACGGCCATAGTTTCTTCGAAGGGCCAGACGTCCGCCTTCCGCGCGGCCTTTCTGGAGGACGGCGCCTGTCTCGACGCCTTGAAATGACGCTCGCCGCCGCCGTCGCGCTTCTCAATGATGAAGCCTCCATCCGTCGCCATCATCTGGATGTAGGTTTCGTCAGCAGATTCCACGATTAAAAAGTCACTGTCGCCCAGATCGAGCAGGGCGTCATAGATCGCGGCCGGTGTCAGGTTCCCGTTCCATTTCTCTCCGCCGATGCTCAGGATGAGCGGTCCCGTGATGGTCATGGAACGGGTCGATCTTTGCCGGAGCGATTTCCCTGATGCCGAGACGGCATCCTCAAGAAATCGAACCAAAGGGTCCGCCTCTCGCCTTGCCTTGTGGTTTATCCAGAGGGTCAGGGGAAAGAGGGAAATAAGGCCGACGCCCAGCAGAATGCCCCCGAATGATTCTTCCCGAAAGGCGATGAAGGCCATCAGGACGATAAAGGGGAAACACACCGCAAGCATGAGCATGCCGTTCAAGTCAGAGCCGGCTCGCCCAAGAATGCGCGTGCTTGCACCATCCGCTGAAATCCAGCCGAGCAACATCGGCCCGTAGCGGTTGAACGGGCTCAACCAGAGGCACATCAAAGAGCCGACTATCCAGCCGCGTGCGCCAGTGTTCGGATCAAACCACCCCTTCTTGCGGGCGCGGATGCGGCCCTTCACCGAGGAGGGCGACATGCGCGTTTTGATCTCGAAGGGATAGCCAAACGGCAAGTGCGGCATTCGTCTTTTCCTGCTGGATGTAAACGAGTTCACCCCGGCGAGTGCTGTCGATCAATCCGCTTTGGGAAGGGGCCTTACAGCCCCGATGACGCGGATGTAATCGGCCCCGTTCCGGTTTCGATGGTCGCGCGGTGCGCGGCGCGATAAGCTGGACGGGAAAAAGGGAGGCTGCCTGTGGGTTTGTCCGTATTTGCGATCGTCGTGGTGGTGATGGCCATCGCGCTGGCGTTCAGCGTCATCAAGATCGTGCCCCAGGGGCGCGAGTTCACCGTTGAGCGGTTCGGGAAGTACACCCGGACCCTGAGCCCCGGCATCAGCTTCCTGACGCCCTTCGTCGAAGGCATCGGGCGGCGCATGAACATGATGGAGCAGGTCCTGGACGTGCCCCAGCAGGAGGTCATCACCAAGGACAACGCCATGGTGAAGGTGGACGCCATTGTCTTCATCCAGGTGATGAGCGCCTCGGCGGCGGCCTACCGGGTCGATGATCTGAACTACGCCATCACCCAGCTGTGCTCGACCAATCTGCGGACCGTCGTGGGCTCCATGGAGCTGGACGAGGTGCTGTTCCAGCGCGACAGCATCAACTCGCGCCTGCTGACCGTGATCGACGCGGCCACCGAGCCGTGGGGCGTCAAGGTCAACCGCATCGAGATCAAGGACCTGACGCCGCCGGTGGACATCACCAACGCCATGGCCCGCCAGATGAAGGCCGAACGTGAGCGCCGGGCCATCATCACCGAGGCGGACGGCGAGAAGCAGGCCGCCATCGCCCGGGCCGAGGGCGCCAAGCAGGCCGCCATCCTGGAGGCCGAGGGCCGCAAGGAAGCCGCCTTCCGCGACGCCGAGGCCCGTGAACGGGAAGCCGAGGCCGAGGCCCGCGCCACCGCCATGGTGTCCCAAGCCATCGCCGCCGGCGACGTCAACGCCATCAACTACTTCGTGGCCCAGAAATACGTCGAGGCCTTCGCCGAGCTGGCCCGCAGCCCGCAGCAGAAGACCGTCATCGTCCCCGCCGAGATGGGCGGACTGGTCGGCACCATCGCCGGCCTGGGCGAACTGGTCGGTCTGGCCCGGGAACAGCAACAGGATCGCCGCGACGATCGTCAGGCCACGCGCCCCGCGCCGCGTCCGACCACCACGAACTCGCCGCCGCCGCCCCAGACCGCCCCGCGCCGTCCGCGCGGATCGGTCCCCGGCACGGAGTAGGCCATGGACTGGCTGATCGACCTCTATTCGGCGCAGCCGTTCTGGATCTGGCTGGCCATCGGCGTGGCGTTGCTGGCCATCGAGGTCAGCATGACCACCGAATGGTTGCTGTGGCCCGCCGCCGCCGCCGGGGTGGTGGCCGTGCTGACCGCCCTGGGCCTGCCGCTGGGCTGGGCCGGGGAACTGATCGTTTTCGCGTTGCTGACGGTGGTGTTCACGGTTCTGGCGCGGCGCTTCATCAAGCGGATCAATCCGGGCGACGCCGCCGACATCAACGACCGCGACAGCCGGCTGATTGGCCAGCGCGCCCAGGTGGTCCAGGCCTTCGCCGAGGGCCGCGGCCGGGTGTTCATCTCGGGGTCCGAATGGGCCGCCGAGATCGACGGCGAGGCGCCCATGGTGGGCCAGGCGGTGGTGGTGGAGTCGGTCAGCGGGTCGCGCCTGAAGGTGCGGGCGGTCTAGTCAGACCGGGCGCTAACCTTTCAGCTCATCCACGCCCCGGTTGGCGAGGGCGTCGGCGCGCTCGTTCCACTGGTGGCCGGCGTGACCCTTGACCCAGCGCCAGCGCACGTCGTGGCGGGCGCGGGCGGCGTCGAGGCGTTTCCACAGGTCCTCGTTCTTGACCGGCTTCTTGTCGGCGGTCTTCCAGCCGCGGGCCTTCCAGCCGTGGATCCACTGCTCGATGCCCTGCATGACGTATTTGCTGTCGGTGTGGAGCTCGACCTTGCAGGGGCGCGTCAGGGCCTCGAGCGCCTGAATGGCGGCCATCAGCTCCATGCGGTTGTTGGTGGTCAGCTTCTCGCCGCCCCACAGCTCTTTCTCACGCTCGCCCCAGTGCATCACCGCCCCCCAGCCGCCGGGACCGGGGTTGCCGCGACAGGCGCCGTCGGTGTGGATGATGACGTGGGACAAGGGACCTGCCGACATTTTGGAGAGGAGGGGAAATGTCACTATTCTCTCCGCAGGAGAAGAGCCATGATCCAGTTGAAAATCGAAGACATCGAGGGCCGGGCTGCCATTCTTCTGGATGACGCTTCGCTCAGGACGCTGGGCGTCGAGCGCGGGTAACGGAGAACGACGATGATCGCGCTGTTGCTCACCATGCTGGCGTTGCAGGCGCCGGGTTCGGGTGAACCGGGCCCTGATATTCGCCAAGCCATCGCTCCGGTCATCGAAGCCATCGAGGCGGAAATCGAGCGGCAGGCCGCCCTGCCGCCACCCGCGACCGATCGGGAGCGGCTGGAGCGGATGGGCCGGCTGGATCAGGCCGGCCGCTGGCGCATAGGCGAGGTGGATGTATCGGCTCTGCCGCCAGAGCAACGGGGCGAGGCGTTTGAGGCGATCGGCCGCGTGATGGGCCGCATCGACGCTGAAAATCAGGCGGCGCTCATGACCATGATTCCCGAAGAGGGATGGTTTCTCCGCAGCCGCTATGGCGACGAAGCCGCCACTGCCGCTTTCCGCATCGTGCAGCACGGAGACGAAGCGCTGTGGCGCAGGTTCCTGCCTGTCTTGCAGCCGCTGGTCGAAAGCGGGGAGGTGGCGGGTGAGAGCTTCGCCATGATGTATGACCGGCTCGCAATCAGTGAGGGGCGGCCACAGCGATATGGAACACAGTTCGTCTGCGTCGAAGAACGCTGGACCCTGGCCCCGCTAGAAAATCCGGACGAAGTGGAGGCGCGGCGTGCGGAGATGGATATCGCCGCACCGCTTTCAGCGCTGGTCGAGCATATGGAGCAGCAGCCGCCCTGCGCCTGACGATCAGGCCGGGTCGGCTTCCAGGCGCATGTCCAGATAGGCGCCGACGCGGCGTTCCACCGCGGGCAGGTGGTCCTGCCAGAAGTGGGTGGCTCCCTCTTCCAGCTCGTAGTCGATGGTGATGCCCTTCTGGGTACGCAGCTTGTTGACCACGCGCTCAACCTCGACGGGCGGGACGATGGTGTCGGCGGTGCCGTGCAGGAACAGGCCCGAGGCCGGGCAGGGGGCCAGGAAGCTGAAATCGTAGATGTTGGTGGGCGGCGACACGGAGATGAAGCCGTCCGTCTCGGGCCGGCGCATCAAAAGCTGCATGCCGATGTAGGCGCCGAACTGATAGCCGGCGACCCAGGTCTGGCTGGCGGCGGGGTTCTCGGTCTGGAGCCAGTCCAGGGCGGTGGCGGCGTCGGCCAGCTCGCCGATGCCGGAGTCGAACTCGCCCTGGGACTTGCCCACGCCGCGCGAGTTGTAGCGCAGGGTGGCGAAGCCGCGTTTCTGGAACAGCTGGTACAGATGCACCGCAACCGGATTGTTCATGTGCCCGCCCGCCTTGGGGTGCGGATGCAGGATCAGGGCGATGGGCGCGTTCTCGCGCTTGCCGGGGGAATAGCGGGCCTCGATGCGACCGGAGGCGCCGCTCAGGATGACTTCAGGCATGAATCTGGTGGAATCCCGTCTTCAACTGTCGTTTCGCAGCTGCGTAATACTTGACCATGGGGGTAGGACTTTATATCTCCACCCCACGCGCCATGGCCCATGAAGCCGCGGGTTCTAGCACAGGAGCCCCGAAAAGCGCGCGATTTCTTGAGGTGCGCGATGCGACTTTCGACAAAGGGACGGTACGCTGTGATGGCCATGGCCGATCTGGCCCGCCATGGTCGTGAGCGCGCCGTGTCGCTGGCGGAGATCGCCGCGCGGCAGGAAATCTCCCTCAGCTATCTGGAGCAGTTGTTCGCCCGCCTGCGCCGGGCCGGGCTGGTCAAGAGCGTGCGCGGCCCGGGCGGGGGATACCGCCTGTCGTCGGCGTCCTCGGAGATCATGGTGTCCGACATCGTACTGGCGGTGGACGAGCCGATCCGGGCCACCCGCTGTGCGGTGCAGGGCTCGCCCAAGGGCTGCATGATCGGCGGCGAACGCTGCATCACCCATGACCTGTGGGCCGGACTGGGCGACGAAATCCACCGCTATCTGTCCAGCGTCAGCCTGGAGGACGTGGTCATGCGCCGGACGCGCCGTTCTTCCCAGCTGGATGCGCGCGAGGGGGTGGCGGCGTGAGCATCTATCTGGACTACAATTCGACGGCGCTGGTGCGGCCGCAGGTGCGGGCGATCATGGCCGAGGTGCTGGCCGAGGGGGGCAACCCCAATGCGGTGCACGCGCTGGGCCGGCGCGCCCGCTCGCGCATCGAGACAGCGCGGGCCCAGGTGGCGGCGCTGGTCGGGGCCGATCCGACCGCGGTGGTGTTCTCCAGCGGCGGGACCGAGGCCAATGCGCAAGGGATCGCCAGCGCCATCGCGGCGGGATGCGAACGGCTGATCGTGTCGGCCACCGAGCATCCGTGCGTGGCCGAGGCGGCGATGGCCAGCGGCATCCCGGTGGAGGTCCTGCCCGTGGACGGAAACGGCGTGGTCGATCTGGACTGGCTGGCCGGGGCGCTGCAGCGGCCGGGCCGGGCGGCGGTCGCCATCCATCATGCGAACAACGAGAGCGGCGTGATCCAGCCCATCGTCGAGGCCGCAGCGCTGGTGCGGGCAGCGGGCGGCTGGCTGCACGTGGACGCCATCCAGTCGGCGGGCAAGATCGCCGTGGACATGCGGGCGCTGGACGCGGACACCCTGACCCTGTCTGGGCACAAGCTGGGCGCGGCGCAGGGCGTCGGCGCGCTGGTGGCGCGCGAAGGGCTGACTCTTGTGCGCATCCTGCACGGCGCCGGGCAGGAGCGGGGCCTGCGCGCGGGCACCGAGAACACGGCGGGCATCGCCGGCTTCGGCGTCGCGGCCGAGATCGCCGGCGGCGAGCTGGCGCAGGCGGCGGATCATGTGGTCTGGCGCGACGCGGCGGCCGGGCGGGTCAAGGCGGCGGGCGCGGTGGTGGTGGGCGAGGCGGTGGATCGTCTGCCCAACACCCTGTTCCTGGCGGTGGAGGGCTGGGACAGCCCGCAGCAGCTGATCGGGCTGGATCTGGCGGGCGTCATGGTGTCGGCGGGCAGCGCCTGTTCGTCGGGCAAGACCAAGCCGTCCAAGACGCTGGTCGCCATGGGGCTGGATCGGCTGGCCACGGGCGCGGTGCGCGCTTCGGGCGGCTGGGGCACGCAGAACTCCGACTGGACGAGGTTCGCGGACGTTTGGACCGCCGCATTTGAAAAGCATGTCGCGCGCCTGAGTGTGCGCGCGAAGGAAGTCGCGTAAATGGCTGCAGTTAAAGAGACAATCGACACGGTCGCGGAACTGGAGCGGTACAAGCACGGCTTCACCTCCGACATCGAGCAGGAATTCGCGCCCAAGGGCCTGAACACCGACATCGTGCGCTTCATCTCCGAGAAGAAGGGCGAGCCCGAGTGGATGCTGGAATGGCGTCTGGCCGCCTATGAGCGCTGGCTTGCCATGGAGGAGCCCACCTGGTCGGCGGTGCGCTACCAGCCCATCGACTATCAGGACCTGTACTACTACGCCGCGCCCAAGAAGAAGGACGGGCCCAAGTCGCTGGACGAGGTCGATCCGGAACTGCTGGCGGTCTACGAAAAGCTGGGCATTCCGCTGAAGGAGCAGGCGGTTCTGGCGGGGGTCGAGGGCGCGCCGCGCTATGCGGTGGACGCGGTGTTCGACTCCGTCAGCGTGGTCACCACCTTCAAGGAAGAGCTGAAGAAGGCCGGCGTGATCTTCATGCCGATCTCCGAGGCCCTGCGCGAACACCCCGAGCTGGTGCGCCAGTACCTGGGCACGGTGGTGCCGGTGTCGGACAACTATTTCGCGGCGCTGAACAGCGCGGTCTTTTCGGACGGCTCGTTCGTCTATGTGCCGCCGGGGGTCCGCTGCCCCATGGAGCTGTCGACCTATTTCCGCATCAATGCGAGCCAGACGGGCCAGTTCGAGCGCACCCTGATCATCGCCGACAAGGGCAGCTACGTCTCGTATCTGGAGGGCTGCACCGCTCCCATGCGCGACGAGAACCAGCTGCACGCCGCGGTGGTGGAGATCGTGGCGCTGGACGACGCCGAGGTGAAATATTCGACGGTCCAGAACTGGTACCCCGGCGACGCCGAGGGCAAGGGCGGCATCTACAATTTCGTCACCAAGCGCGCCGACTGCCGGGGCGACCGGTCCAAGGTCAGCTGGACCCAGGTGGAGACCGGCTCGGCCGTCACCTGGAAATATCCGTCCTGCATCCTGAAGGGCGAAGAGAGCTCGGGCGAGTTCTATTCCATCGCCATCACCAACGGGCATCAGCAGGCCGACACCGGCACCAAGATGATCCATCTGGGCAAGAACTCGAAGAGCCGGATCATCGCCAAGGCGGTGTCGGCGGGCAAGTCGGATTCCACCTATCGCGGGCTGGTGTCGGTGCACCCCAAGGCGACCGGGGTGCGCAATTTCACCCAGTGCGACAGCCTGCTGATCGGCAAGGACTGCGGCAGCCATACCGTGCCCTATATCGAGGCGAAGAACGGCTCGGCCCAGCTGGAGCACGAGGCCACCACCACGCGCCTGTCGGACGACCAGCTGTTCTATGCGCAACAGCGCGGCCTGTCGGAGGAGGAGGCGGTGGCCCTGCTGGTCAACGGCTTCGTCCGCGACGTGCTGCAGGAACTGCCCATGGAGTTCGCGGTGGAGGCGCAGAAGCTGGTGGCGATCTCGCTGGAGGGGTCGGTCGGATGATCCTCCAGCCTCCGTCATCCTCGGGCTTGTCCCGAGGACCCATTTGTCCGCATTCTCGACCGCATGGGACGCGAACGCCCTCTGATCGCCGCCTATATCGTGACGAACAAGCCGTTCGGAACGCTCTACACCGGCGTGACCAGCAACCTCTATCAGCGCGTACACCAGCACCGGACGGGGGCCTTTCCGGGCTTCACAAAGGAGCACGGCCTGAAGCGCCTGGTCTGGTTCGAACCATTCGAGCTGATGACGTCCGCCATCCGGCGCGAGAAGTCGCTGAAGCGGTATCTGCGCGCTTGGAAGATCAATCTGATCGAGCGGGAGAATCCCGACTGGGACGACCTGTCGCTGGAGTGGGATCGAGCGCCGGTGTGGAAGCACGGACCGACGGACGAGTAAGCGCAGCTTTTGCCCCCACCCTCCGTCATCCTCGGGCTTGTCCCGAGGACTCATCGTCCAGCGGCATGGATCCTTCGAGTTCGTGGCGGCCGTCCGCGCGCGCTGACCTGGGGCTCGCGGGTCCCGACAAATGGGTCCTCGGGACAAGCCCGAGGATGACGGATGTTGTGTTGGCGATCTCGCTGGAAGGGAGCGTGGCGTAATGTTTGGGTGGTTCAGCAAGTCACGGCCCAGGCAAGTGGCTCCTGCTGCGCGTCCTCTCGGTGAGCCCCCTTACGAGTGGCAGCCGACGCGCACGGTGCTTCCGACCTACGCTCTTGAGCTCAGAGATGAGGGTGAGTTCCGGGAGTTCATGAGGCGCGCCGAGACCCCGGCATCATGGAACCGGCGTGAGGATTTTGCAGCGCAGGCCAGCGAACCGCGAATGGACAAGATCGACGCCGATTTCTGGTGGTGGGCTCGGGTCGGCGATGAACTCTGGGTCCTTGCGGAGCGGGTCTGGGCCTATTTTCCCGATCCCTTGCCTTACTCGCTCGCCGTCTGGAGTCCTGCAAAACGAAGGTTCCGGACCCTCGGCCATTTCGGCGTTCTCCCTCCCCATTGGGCCAACGGGCCTCAAAAGGTTCAGAATTAAAGTGCTCTCTATCAACAACCTCCACGTCACTCTCGACGACAAACCCATCCTGAACGGCCTGACGCTCGACGTGCCGGCGGGGGAGGTGCATGCGGTCATGGGGCCGAACGGGGCGGGGAAGTCGACCCTGGGTTACGCCCTGGCCGGGCGGCCCGGTTATGAGGCGGCGCAGGGGTCCGCGACCTGGCGGGGCGAGGACCTGCTGGCCTTGGACCCGGCGGAGCGGGCGGCGAAGGGCGTGTTCCTGTCGTTCCAGTATCCCATCGAGATCCCGGGGGTGCCGGCCCTGACCTTCGTGCGCACGGCGGTGAACGCCCAGCGGCGCGCGCGCGGCGAGGCGGAGATCTCGGCGCCGGACTTCCTCAAGAAGGTGCGCGAGGCGTCGAAGGCCCTGAAGATGGATTTCGACATGCTGAAGCGGCCCCTGAACGTGGGCTTCTCCGGCGGTGAGAAGAAGCGCATGGAGATCCTGCAGATGGCGCTTCTCGAGCCCAGTCTGCTTATCCTCGACGAGACGGACTCGGGCCTCGACATCGACGCCCTGCGCATCGTGGCCGAGGGGGTGAACTCCCTGCGCTCGCCGGAGCGGTCGATGCTGGTGATCACCCACTATCAGCGCCTGCTGGACTACATCAAACCGGACCGGGTGCACGTGCTGGCGGCCGGGCGCATCGTCGCCTCGGGCGGGCCAGAACTGGCCCACGAACTGGAGGCGGAAGGCTACGACAAGTTCCTTCCGGCGGCGGCGTGAGCGCGGCGGTCCTGAACCTCAACGATCCGGCCACCTTCCCGTCGCGGCGGGTGGAGGCCTGGAAATACAGCGACCTGCGCCGGGTTCTGCGCGAGGCGCCTGAGCCGTCGCCGGACGCGTCCGTCGCGCCGGGCGGGCCGTTCGCGGCCTTGGGCGGCGAGGAGATGGCGTTCGCCAACGGGCGGGCCGTGGGGGCGGACGCCTTCGTGGCCTCGGGCGAGCAGACCCTGCGCCTGCGCTTCGTGTCGGAGGCGACGAACACCGGCCACAGCGCCGCCGCGCGCATCGCGGTGAAGCCGGGGGCGAAGCTGCTGCTGCTGGAAAGCCATGAGGGGTCGGGCGCCGGCTATGTGGCGCACAACCGGCTGGATATCGACATCCCGGCGGGCGCCGAGGTCACGCGCGTGGTGCTGGTCGAGGAGCCGGAGGACGCCATCTCGGTGGCCGAGGCGAGGGTCGCCGTGGCGCCGGGCGGGACGTTCCGCCAGACGACCCTGCTGACCGGGGCGAAACTGCAGCGGCAGGAGACGCACCTGACTCACGGCGGTCAGGGGACGGACGTGCGGATGGACGGCGTCTATCTGCTGACGGGCGCGCGCCATGCGGACATGACCAGCGTGGTCAGCCATTCGGGGCTGAACGGGGTCACCTCGCAGTTGACCAAGGGCGTGGTGCGGGATCAGGCGCGGGGCGTGTTCCAGGGCAAGATCATTGTTCAGCGCGGGGCCGACGGCACCGATGCGCGCATGGGGCATCACGCCCTGATCCTGTCGGAACGGGGCGAAGTGGACGCCAAGCCGGAGCTGGAGATCTACGCCGACGACGTGCAGTGCGCGCACGGCAATACGGTGGGGGCGCTGGACGAGAGCGCCCTGTTCTACATGCAGCAGCGCGGCCTGTCGGCGGACGAGGCGCGGGCCCTGCTGGTGCAGGCGTTCCTGATCGAGGTGGTGGACCGCATCGATCACGAGGGCGCGCGGGAAAGGGTGCGGGAATGGCTGGAGGCGCGGCTGTGAACACCGTGACGGCCGCCGCCCCCTCCACCGCTGCGCGGTCCCCCTCCCCCGATGGGGGAGGATTTGACGCCCATGCCGCGCGGGCGCAGTTCCCGATCCTGTCGCGGACGGTGAACGGGCGGCCGCTGGTCTATCTGGATTCCGCTGCGTCGGCCCAGAAGCCCCGGGCGGTGATCGAGGCCATGACCGGCGCCATGTCGGGCAGCTACGCCAATGTCCACCGGGGTCTTCACACCTTGGCCAATGAGACCACCGAGGCGTTCGAGGGCGCGCGGGCGACCGTGGCGCGGTTTCTGAACGCGGAGGCCGAGACGAACATCGTCTTCACCAAGGGCGGGACCGAGGCGATCAATCTGGTGGCGGCGGGCGTGGGCCAGAGCCTTCAGCCGGGCGACGAGATCATCGTCAGCCAGATGGAGCACCACTCCAACATCGTGCCCTGGCACATGCTGCGCGAGCGGTGCGGCGCGGTGCTGAAATGGGCGCCGGTGCTGGACGACGGGTCGCTGGACATGGCGGCGTTCGAGGCGCTGTTGACCGAGCGGACCAAGGTCGTGGCGGTGACGCACATGTCCAATGTGCTGGGCACCATCAACCCGATCTCCGAGATCACGCGGCTGGCGCACGCTGCCGGCGCCCGGGTGCTGATCGACGGATGCCAGGGGGCGGTGCACGCCGCGCCGGACGTTCAGGCCATCCGCTGCGACTGGTACGTGCTGACGGGCCACAAGCTGTATGGGCCCACGGGCATCGGGGCGCTGTATGGAACCGCCGAGGCGCTGGACAGCCTGCCGCCGTGGCAGGGCGGCGGCGAGATGATCGAGACGGTGGAGGAAGACCGGGTCACCTATGCGAAGCCGCCGCACCGGTTCGAGGCGGGGACGCCGCCGATCCTGGAGGCCATCGGCCTGGGCGCGGCGCTGGAATGGCTGATGGGCTTCGACAAGGCCCAGATCATCGCCCACGAACAGGCGCTGTACGCCCATGCGCGGGCGCGGCTGGACGGGGTCGACGGGCTGCGGGTGCTGGGCGAGGCGGACGGGAAGGGGGCCATCCTGACCTTCACCGTGGACGGCGCCCACGCCCATGACATCGCCCAGATCATGGACCGCTACGGCGTGGCGGTGCGGGCGGGCCTGCACTGCGCCGAGCCGTTGGCGAAACGAATGGGGGTGACGTCGAGCGCGCGCGCCTCGTTCGCCCTATATAATACGACGGAGGACGCCGACGCCTTCGTGGATGCGCTGATCAAGGCGCGCGAGTTCTTTATCTGATGACCATGGACGATAAGCCCATCACCGATAACGCCACCTTCGCCGAAGCCTGGGACGCACCGAAGACCGGGGCCCTGGACCAGGCCGAACTGGACCGCCTGACCGACGAGCTGGTCACGGCGCTCAAGACCGTGTTCGATCCGGAAATCCCGGTCGACATCTATGAGCTGGGCCTGATCTACAAGGTGGACGTGTCCGACGACCGCGACGTGGTGGTGGAGATGACCCTGACCGCGCCGGGCTGCCCGGTGGCCGGCGAGATGCCGGGCTGGGTCGAGGATGCGGTGCGGACGGTGGAGGGCGTCAAGTCGGCCCGCGCCAATCTGGTGTTCGACCCGCCGTGGGACCCCTCGCGCATGAGCGACGAGGCCAAGCTGCAACTGAACATGTTCTGATGACCGAGCTTCAGACCACCGCCCGTCCGCGCCGCCCGCGCCCCAAGGCCGTCACCCTGACGGACGCCGCCGCCGCGCGCGTCAAGGCGATCATGGCCAAGGCGGAGCAGCCCTATGTGGGCCTGCGCGTGGGGGTGAAGAACGGCGGCTGCGCGGGGCAGGAATACACCTTCGCCTATGCCGAGGCGGTCGAGCCGCTGGACGAGGTGGTGGAGGACAAGGGCGTCACCATCCTGATCGATCCCAAGGCGGTGCTGTTCCTGATCGGGACCGAGATCGATTACGAGACGTCGAAGCTGGCGTCGAAATTCGTGTTCCGCAATCCGAACGAGACGGACGCCTGCGGGTGCGGTGAGAGCGTGACGATCATTCCCGCGAAGGGCTAGCGAACGCGGGCCGGAGCCGCGGCCGTGTCCGGAGACACGACCGCAGCGTCAGCTCAGTTCTGATCGGGCATGGTCACCGCGTCGGCGTCGCTCGCCATGGGCGCAGCCGCGCCTTCCGGCGTCGTGGAGACGGCGCCGCGGTAGTCCACGGAAACATTCTGGGTCTGGCCGTCGCGGGTGGCCGTGCCCTGCCACAGCCCGCTGTCGGTGAGCGTCAGGGCGGAGACGTTCGTGTAGCCGGCGTTCTCGATGTGACCACGCGCCTGACCTTCGGTGAAGGAGTTGGCGCCTTCGGTCTGGCTAGCCATAGGGGCCGTATTGAGATCCTCATTCACGGCCTCGTTCATGGGCTGGTTGGGTTCCGAGCAGGCCGCGAGCGAAGCGGCGGCGAGCAGGGCGGATAGGGTGACGCTCATGGTGAGGCGCATGGTGATTCTCCTGAATCCTCTGAAAGATGTGGCCACAACCGCCCGATCACGGGTTTGTTCCAAAATCATCTCATCCATTCGCCGGGATGTTGAAATAAAAGATTTGCTGTCAAAGTACAAGTTGAGTGGCTTGTCGCTCTCAAATTTGACGAATACATATTAAATGTGAAGATATTTATTACATTGTGTGGAAGTGTATCGCGGATTATATGAAAGTGATAACTTCGCGTTATTGATTTCTGTTGAATCTGAACAATTCTCGCCTTCGCCGGTTGGTCTGGGGCAACCCCCAGCGCCAGCGTTCAGCGAGCCGATCGGCTCTCCGTCCAGTCTGGCCGCCATTTCAGGAGACCGATGATCATGCGTACGATTACACGCCTATTCGACCACTATTCCGACGGGCTGGACGCCATTCGAAGCCTCGAGAACGACGGCTATGACAGCCACAATATCAGCCTGATCTCCAACAACACCGAGGAGTGGCACGCGGCGGACGGATCGACGGACGCCGCGAAGCATCACGACGACCACGATCATGGCAACAAGGCCGGTGAAGGCGCGGCGACCGGCGCAGGTGTTGGTGCGGCCCTCGGCGGCGGCGCGGGACTGCTCGCCGGTCTCGGCATGCTCGCCATTCCGGGCGTCGGCCCGGTCGTGGCGGCCGGCTGGCTGGCGGCGACGGCGGCCGGCGCGATCGGCGGCGCGGTTGCCGGCGGCGCGACCGGTGGTCTGGTCGGCGCGCTCACCAAGGACGGTGAGAGCGAGGAGGACGCCCATGTCTACGCCGAGGGCGTGCGCCGCGGCGGCTCTCTCGTCAGCGTTCGCGTATCCGACGATCGCGCGAATGATGTGGAGGCGGTTCTGGAGCGCCACGGCGGCGTGATCGCCGAGAAGCGCGGCAGCGCCTATCGCAGCGAGGGCTGGGAGCGCTTCGATGAGTCCGCCGAGCCCTATGACCGCGATCGGGTGATGGCTGAACGCGCGCGCTACCGCACCGAGGCGGTCGCCCAGGAGCCTCGCAGCTTCACCGGGACCGACACCCAGCGAGACGATTCGATCAGCGATGATCGCATCCGCGCGGAGCAATCGCGGACGGGCGACATCCCGCCTTCGCGCATCTGATCGCTGCCATCTGACAGCCGTCTGAAAAGGCGCCGGTTCGCCGGCGCCTTTTTTCTTGCGTGGGGTGTCAGGCCGCGCGCCGGGCCTCGTCGGGGGTGGGGACCTGCACCGCGGGCGTGACGGGATCGCCTGTGACCTCGGCCACCAGTTCAGCGGTGCGGGCTTCAACGGCGGCTTCGAGCCGCGCCATGAACGCGTCCTTGCCCAGACCGAGCGGGATAGGGTCGAGGAACTCAAGGGTGGCGGTTCCGGGGTGCTTTTCGTAGGCCTCCTGCGGCCAGAACAGGCCCAAGTTGGTGGCCACGGGGACAACCGGCATCTGGAAGTCGCGGTACATGTGCCAGACGCCCGAGCGGTAGCGATATTTCTCGCCGACCTTCGCCAGATTGCCCTCGGGATAGATCAGGATCTTGCGGCCCTCGGCGTGGGCCTCTGCGGCGCGTGTGGCGAGGGCCTTGCGGGCTTCGCTGCCGCCGCAGTTGTTGACCACGATGGCGCCCAGTTTTCGCAGAACCGTCCCCAGCAGGGGAAACCGCTCCAGATGGTCGCCGGTGACGAAGGCCAGATCGTCAAACTGGTTGTAGATGGAGAAGCCGTCGCCCCAGGACTGGTGCTTGCAGGCGAGGATGAAGGCGCCCTCGGGCAGGCGCTCCCTGCCGCGCACCTGAATACGGATGCCGGCGAGGGCGCGCATGGCCCAGACCATGGAGCGCACATAGCTGCGGATAACGGCGCGGACGAGACCGCGACCGGGCGTGAGGGCGGCGAAGGCGGCGGCCAGCGTATGCAGGATGGAGAGGGGCCAATAGGCGAGGGCGAAGGCGAAACTGCGCATGCCGCGACCTTGGCTGTGAATCGCGGCGGAGGCTAGGCCGCCTTGTCCGCGCTGGACAGCCGGGCGGCGCAGGTGACGCGATTGCGCCCGGCGTGCTTGGAAGCATAGAGCGCCTCATCCGCGCGGCCCATCAGGTCGACCGCCGTGTCGCCGGGCAGCTTCTGGGCCAGACCGATGGAGACCGTGACCGCGCCCAGATCGTCATTGGTGGATCGGCGACGCAAGCTGCGCGAGGCGATCTCCTCGCGGATGGTGTTGAGGACGGTTTCGGCCATTCGGGCGGTCTCGCCCGGAAACAGCAGGGTGAACTCCTCGCCGCCGTACCGCGCGGCGATACGCGGGCTGCGAAGGGTGCGACCGAGCACGCTGGCCACATAACGCAAGACCTGGTCGCCGGTCTGATGCCCCCAGGTGTCGTTGAACTTCTTGAAGTGGTCGATGTCGAGCACAGCCAGCGTGAGCGGCGCCTTGCCCGCCTCCTCGCAGGCCCGGTCCAGTTGCTCGTCGAACGCCTTGCGGTTGGCCAGATTGGTGAGGGCGTCGGTCATGGCGTCGCGCCGGACCTGCTCCAGGTGCTGTCGCAACTGGGCCACCTCGCGGGTGGAGGCCTCAAGGCGCTTCTCGAGGGTGGCGTTCTCCAGGTGCACTTTACTGGTGGCGGTGGTCAGGTCGCCGACCAGTCGCTTGATCTCTTCGGGCGCCAGCGGCGCCTCCATGCTGGCGCCCGCGTGGGCCAGGGTCTGGCCGTATTCGGCCTGCGACGACCTGGCCGAGGCGATGACCTCGGCCACATTGGTAAGTTCGCGGTTCAGCATCAGGCCGGCGTCCCGGATCTCGTCGCTGAGACGGCCGCGCGGCAGAAATTCGGACATCAGCATTTCGCTGAGGTCCTCGGTAAAGGGCGTTCCGGCGTCCATCAGACGCTTCATCTCAAGGCCCAGCGGGCCCTCGGGGTTGCCGAGATAATGAAGCCAGAGTTCGAAATTCAGCGGGGTGGGCCAGACGCCGGCGGCTTCCATGGCCTCCAACGCCTGCCGGGCGAGAGAGAAGGCCTCGGGGCCGCGCAGCGTCGTTTCAACCTCACCCGTCATCTTGTCCCGTCCCTGCGCGCGGCCCAGCGCAATCCAGACGCTAGACCTGCGAAGTAAGGACGAGGTTAAAGGGCGGTGTCCCTTCAGGAGGAAACGGGAACCGGTCGACGCAGGAAGGCGGGCACATCATCCCCGAACCCCGAACCTTTGGCGGAGGCTTTGTCGTCGTCATTGCCCTTGCGTCCGCCGCGGCGTTCGGCCTGGGTCAGCTGGGGCTCCTGAACCGCCACAGCAGGGGCCGCTGGAGCTGCAGCACGAGCAGGCGCGGAAGCGACAGGGGCTTCGACCGTGACCGGGGCGGTTTCCGTCCTGGATCCCCGACGGCTGCGGGTGCGACGAGGCTTCTCGCCCTGTTCACCCGGGGCAGCGGAGACAGGCTCGGCTGTGATCGCTTCGACCGGCGAGGGGGCCGCTTCGGCGACAGGTTCGGAACGGCTGCGACGTCCGCCCCGGCTGCGCTGGGGCTTTTCAGTTTGTTCGGCCGGCTCGGCCGCCTTGCGCTCGGCCCGCTCCGGGGCCTTGCGGCCAGCTCGAGCTGAGCCGCCCGAGCCGACGCCGGACCCGTCGATGTCGAGCGTCAGTTCTTCCGGGTCCATCTTGATCAGCTTCAGCACCTTATCCAGCGACTTGTCGTCGGCCGGGGTGACGATCATGAAGGTCTGGCCCTTCTTGCCCGCCCGGCCGGTGCGGCCGATGCGGTGCACATAGTCGTCGGCGTGGTGCGAGACGTCGTAGTTGAACACGTGACTGACATCCGGGATGTCCAGGCCGCGCGCGGCCACGTCGGAGGCCACCAGCAGCTTCAGCTCGCCCGAGCGGAATGACGCCAGGGTCTTTGTGCGCAGGGACTGGTCCAGATCGCCGTGGATCGGGGCGGCGTCGAATCCGTGCTGTTTGAGCGACTTGGCGACCACGTCCACTTCGGACTTGCGGTTGCAGAAGACGATGCCGTTCTTGACGTCCTCGCGGCCCACCAGGGCGCGAAGGGCGATGCGCTTGGCCTTGGGGTCGCTGGAGGGAATGCGCACCAGATACTGGGCGATGGTGTCGGCGGTCATGGCCGGACGCGAGGCCTCGATCCGGGTGGGATCCTTGAGGAATTGCTGGGTCAGGCGCGTGATCTCGGGCGGCATGGTGGCCGAGAAGAACAGGGTCTGGCGGCGCGGCGGCGTCAGTTTGAAGATGCGCTCGATGTCCGGGATGAAGCCCATGTCCAGCATGCGGTCGGCTTCGTCGACGACCATGATCTCGACGCCGGTCAGCAGGATCTTGCCCCGCTCGAACAGGTCCAGCAGACGGCCGGGGGTGGCGATCAGGACGTCCACACCCTTGTCCAGCAGGGCCACCTGCTCGCCCATGGAGACGCCGCCGATCAGCAGCGCCCAGGTCAGCTTGGTGCCCCTGGCGTATTTGCCGAAGCTCTCGGCCACCTGGTCCGCCAGTTCGCGGGTCGGGGCGAGAACCAGGGCGCGGGGCATACGGGCCCGGGCGCGGCCGGAGCCGAGGCGATCCACCATCGGCAGGGTGAAGGCCGCCGTCTTGCCGGTGCCGGTCTGGGCGATGCCCAGAACGTCGCGTCCGGCGAGGGCCACGGGGATGGCCTGTTCCTGAATGGGGGTGGCGTTGGTGTAGCCGGTGTCTTCGACCGCCTGAAGGGTCGTGGGCGAGAGGCCCAGCTTTGAAAATTCTGTCATGTAACTCGGTGAAGGGGAGCCTTTTCAGGCCCATGACGCACGGAACCGCCCCTCATTGGGCGAGCGGGCGGCGCGAATTCGCCAGACCTGTCCCGAACTGTTGGCCCCATATAGAAATCCGCAGGGAAAAGTCAAGTATTTCCGGCCAATTCGGGTCCTGACGGCCCCCGGCGACGCTGGCGATCCGCGCTCGATGACGCTAAGCCCGACCCAAAGACTGTCAGGGAGAGACGCACATGAAGATCGCATTCATCGGCCTGGGCAACATGGGCGGCGGCATGGCGGCCAATCAGGCTGCGGCCGGCCGGACGGTGACCGCGTTCGACCTGTCGACCGAGGCCCTGGACCGGGCGAAGGCGGCGGGCTGCATCGCCGCGACGTCGGTGGTTGAGGCGGTCAAGGACGCTGACGTGGTCATCACCATGCTGCCCGCCGGGCCTCATGTGCTGAAGGTCTATTCGGAGCAGGTGATCGGCGCGGCGCCGACCTCGGCCTTGCTGATCGATTGCTCGACCATCGACGTGGACACGGCCCGCAAGGTCGCCGGGTTGGCGAGTGAGGCGGGCTACGCCTTCGCCGACGCACCGGTGTCGGGCGGCACGGCCGCGGCTGAGGCGGGGACACTGGCCTTCATGGTCGGCTGCGACGAGGCGGTACTGGGCCGGGTCGAGGCGGCGCTGGAGCCCATGAGCCGCATCACCATCCGCGCCGGCGACCACGGAGCGGGGCAGGCGGCCAAGATCTGCAACAACATGCTGCTGGGAATCTCGATGATCGGCACGTGCGAGGCCATCGCCCTGGCCGAGCGGCTGGGCCTTGATCCCGAGCGCTTCTTCGAGATCGCGTCCAAATCGTCAGGCCAGTGCTGGAGCGTGAGCAGCTATTACCCCTGGCCCGGCCCGGTGCCGACGGCGCCGTCCAATCGGGGCTACGAGGGCGGATTCGCCACGGCCATGATGCTGAAGGACCTGAAGCTGGCCCAGGATGCGGCGGCCAGGGCGGGGGCGTCCACGCCGCTGGGAACCCAGGCCGAGGCCATGTACGCCCTGTTTGACCGGCTGGGTTACGGCGGGCGCGATTTCTCGGCCATGCTGCAGTTCCTGCGCGGCGATCTGGACAGTCTGGAGCGCGCCACGCGGCCCTGAACCGATGCCCATGCTGGCGACGTGGTGTTGAGAACCGTTATCAATTAAGGGGTTGCGGCCTTTTGTCCGTCGGTTTTCATGGACACGAGGGGCTGCGGGGAGCAAAACGCGAAGCAGACGATCATAAGCAAAACGAGCCGTCCGCGTGTTTGACTATAAGGCCGCCTTTCAAAACGCCGTCGACCAGGTCCAGAAGGAAGGGCGCTACCGCGTCTTTGCCGACCTGAAGCGCGTGCGCGGCCAATTCCCGCGCGCCGTGCGTCGCCGGGCGGACGGGTCCGAACAGGACGTGGTGGTCTGGTGCTCCAACGACTATCTGGGCATGGGCCAGCATCCGGTGGTGCTTGAGGCCATGCAGGCCGCCATCGACGAGGCCGGGGCCGGGGCCGGGGGCACGCGCAACATTTCCGGCACCACCCGATGGGCCGTGGACCTGGAGGCCGAGCTGGCTGACTGGCACCACAAGGAAGCGGCGCTGCTGTTCACCTCGGGCTATGTGGCCAATGAGGCGACCCTGACGACCCTGCAGCGGATCATGCCGGGGCTGATCATCTTCTCCGATTCGCTGAACCACGCCTCCATGATCGCGGGCATCCGCAACGGCGGCTGTGAGCGGCACATCTTCGCGCACAACGATCTGGAGCATCTGGAGGCGCTGCTGAAGGCCGCGCCGGCCGATGCGCCCAAGCTGATCGCCTTCGAGAGCGTCTATTCCATGGACGGCGACATCGCCGACCTGCACGGCACCATCGCCCTGGCGCGGAAGTACGGCGCCCTGACCTATCTGGACGAGGTCCACGCGGTGGGCCTGTACGGCGAGCGCGGCGCCGGCGTGGCCGAGCGCGACGGCGTGCTGGACCAGATCGACATCATCGAATGCACCCTCGGCAAGGCCGTGGGCGTCATGGGCGGCTACATCGCCGCCGACGCGGTGATCATCGACGCGGTGCGTAGCTGGGCCGCAGGCTTCATCTTCACCACCAGCCTGCCGCCCGCCCTGACGGCGGGGGCGCTGGCCTCGGTGCGTCACCTGAAGGGCGCCGCCGACCTGCGGGCGGCCCATCAGGAGCGGGCCGAGACGCTGAAGCAGCGGTTCGCCGAGGCGGGGATCCCTGTCCTGCCCAGCGAAAGCCATATCGTGCCGGTGCACGTGGGCGATCCGGTCCACTGCAAGATGATCTCGGACATGCTGCTGGAAGACTTCGGCGTCTATGTGCAGCCGATCAACTATCCCACCGTGCCCAAGGGGACCGAGCGCCTGCGGTTCACCCCGTCGCCGAACCACGACGACGGCATGATGGACGCCCTGGTCACGGCCATGGACAAGCTGTGGACCCACTGCAACGTGGCGCGTCTCCCTGCGGTCGCCTGACCACAGCCTCGGCGAGATCATCGTCGAGTTCGTGCGTAACGGCGCATACCTGAAATGTTCGGCCATCCACGCGGCGACCGGGACCGAGGCGTCCGCAGTGGGGCCGGTGAACGAGCGGGCGCACCTGGAGCGAATCGCCATCGGCAAGCTGAGGCGGGCCCTGGCCGCTGCGGCGGCACAAGATGTTGTGGGGCGGGGGTGGAAGGCGTAAAGCATCTGGCATCTTTCCGCCCCCCCGATTTCCGGAGCCGCCCGTGACCGCCCGCTTCGTCCATGACGCCTATTTCTCCAAGTCTCTGGAAGAGGCTGATCCCGAAATCTTCCGGGGCATTCAGGGCGAGTTGGGTCGCCAGAAGGAGCAGATCGAGCTGATCGCCTCCGAAAACATCGTCTCTCAGGCGGTGCTGGAGGCGCAGGGTTCGGTGCTGACCAACAAATACGCCGAGGGCTATCCGGGCCGTCGTTATTACGGCGGCTGTGAATACGTCGACATCACCGAGGATCTGGCGCGGGAACGGGCGAAGAAGCTGTTCGGCGCGGGCTTCGCCAATGTGCAGCCCCACTCGGGCGCCCAGGCCAACCAGGCGGTGTTCCAGGCCCTGCTGATCCCCGGCGACACCTTCCTGGGCATGGACCTTGCCTGCGGCGGTCACCTGACCCACGGCAGTCCGGCGAACCAGTCGGGCAAGTGGTTTCGTCCGGTCACCTATATGGTGAGAAAAGACGACCATCTCATTGATTATGATAACGTCGCCGAGATGGCGGAGCGGGAGAAGCCCAGGCTGATTCTGGCCGGCGCCAGCGCCTATTCCCGCCACATCGATTTCAAGCGGTTCCGCGAGATCGCGGACAGCGTCGGCGCATACCTGATGGTGGACATGGCCCACTATGCGGGTCTGATCGCGGGCGGGGCCTATCCCGATCCGCTGCCCCACGCCCATGTGGTGACGACCACGACGCACAAGACCCTG
>NZ_JBKBIB010000010.1:0-168035 GCF_046299535.1 Brevundimonas sp.
CACGAGAGCTTCCTCGGCGCGGATTACCCGACCTTTCTGGAGGGCGTGCGGGCCTTCATCGACGGCTGCGAGGTCAAGCCCACGGGCGGGATCATCGCGGTGGCCGGGCCGGTCACCGACGGCGCCATCGACCTGACCAACTCGCCCTGGCAGGTGTCGGAAGCCGAGCTGGCGACCCTGGGCCTGAACCCCATCCGCCTGATCAATGATTTCGAGGCCCTGGCCTGGGGCGCGCCCATCGTGCCTGCTGACTGTCTGGAAAGCCTGGGCGGACCGGAGCAGGGCGATGCCCACTCGGCCATCGCGGTGCTGGGGCCCGGCACGGGCTTCGGCGTCGCCGGGCTGGCGCGGGATATCCACGGCAATGAAATGGCCCTGCCCTCCGAGGGCGGCCATGCCTGTTTCGCGCCGGGCGACCCCGTCGAGGACGAGATCCTGCGCATCCTGCGCCGCCGCTATGACCGGGTGTCCATTGAGCGGCTGATCTGCGGGCCGGGCCTGCTGAACATGCACCGGGCGCTGGCCGAGATCGACGGGCGCGAGAGTCACATCGACGATCCCGCCGAGATCACCCGTTCGGCGCTGGAGAACCCGAACAGCGCGTGCGGCGCGACCCTGGCCCGGTTCTGCGCCATTCTGGGCGCGGCGGCGGGGGACATCGCCCTGACCATGGGCTCCCGCGGCGGGGTCTATATCGCCGGGGGCATCGCCCCGCGCATCCTGCCCTTCCTGAAGGCCAGTCCTTTCCGCCAGCGCTTCGAGCGCAAGGGCCGCTTCAAGGACTACATGGCCGACATCCCCACCTGGGTGATCACCCACAAGCATGCGGCCCTGCTGGGCGCCGCACGGGTCGCCTTCGCCGAGGAATGACAGCCCTTTTCCCGCCCGCGCTTTGCGGTATGTGTCGGGCATGGCCGTTTCCGACAGTCCGACCGAGATCTTCAAGCGCGCGATCGCGCACGCCGCGCGGGCGCTGGCGGAACAGCCGGATCTTGAGGTCCTGTTCGGGACCGACGGGCCAAAGGTGGTCGGACAGACCCTGACCCTGCCCACGCCGCCGCGCGACCCCGGCGGTCCCGAGGCCCAGACCCTGCGCGGCCAGGCCGATCGCATGGCCCTGCGGCTGGCCAATCACGATGAAGGGCTGAACGCGCGCCTTCGCCCCGCCGACGCCTCGGCCGCCGATGTGTTCGACGCCGTGGAGCAGACCCGCATCGAGGCGGTGGGCTCCACGTCCCTGAAAGGCGTGCGCGAGAACATGAACGCGGCGCTGGTGTCGCGCCTGCACCGCATGGGAGCGGCGGCGGCCACCGAGGCCCAGCGGGTGCCCGTGGCCGAGGCCGTGGGCCTGCTGGTGCGCGAGCGCCTGACCGGCGAGCCCGCACCGGACGGCCTGAAGGCCATGGTGGATCTGGTGCGCGCCGATCTGGAAGACCGGGCGGGCGATCAACTGGATGCGCTGACGGCGCTGGCCGGGGATCAGGCTGCGTTCGGGGCGGCCCTGAAGGACGTGCTGCGGGCGCTGGATATGGACCCCGGCGACGGACGCGGCGAGGACGCCTCGGACGACCCCGGCGAGGAGGAGCCCGACCCGCAGGAGCCGGACGCCGCCGACGATCAGGACGAGGACGAGGCCGGCGGCGAGGGCGGCCAGTCCATGGAGGGCTCGGCCGACGACGCGGGGGCCGAGGAGGAGCGGGAGACCCGGCCCGAGGGCGGACGCCCGGACGGCGAGGCCGAACCCGGGGACGGCGATCCGGAACTGTCCGAGGGCGACCAGCCCCAGCGCCGGGCCAACGCCGACGACGGACGGCCCACCGACGGCTACCGCGCCTTCACCACCGCCTTCGACGAGACCATCGGGGCCGAGGAGTTGTGCGATCCGGGCGAGCTGGCGCGGCTACGGTCGCTGCTGGACCAGCAACTGGTGCAGGTGTCCAGCGTCGTGGCGCGACTGGCCAACCGGCTGCAGCGCCGCCTGCTGGCGCAACAGAACCGGTCCTGGATGTTCGACCTGGAGGAGGGGGTGCTGGACACCGCCCGCCTGACCCGGGTGATCACCGACCCCACCGCGCCGCTGAGCTTCAAGGAGGAGAGCGAGAGCCCCTTCCGCGACACGGTTGTGACCCTGCTGCTGGACAACTCCGGCTCCATGCGCGGGCGGCCGATCATGGTGGCGGCGGTGTGCGCCGACATTCTGGCGCGCACCCTTGAGCGGTGCGGCGTCAAGGTGGAGGTGCTGGGCTTCACCACCCGCGCCTGGAAGGGCGGCCAGTCGCGCGAAGCGTGGATCAGCGCGGGCAAGCCGGCCGAGCCGGGCCGGCTGAACGACCTGCGCCACATCATCTACAAGGCTGCCGACGCGCCCTGGCGCCGGTCCAAGAAGAACCTGGGCCTGATGATGCGCGAGGGCCTGCTGAAGGAGAACATCGACGGCGAGGCCCTGTTGTGGGCGCACGACCGGTTGCTGGCGCGCGGCGAGGCCCGGCGCATCCTGATGGTCATCTCGGACGGCAGCCCGGTGGACGACTCCACCCAGTCAGCCAATGCATCCCTTTATCTGGACAAGCACCTGCGGCAGGTGATCGGCTGGATCGAGGAGCGCTCGCCGGTGGAGCTTCTGGCCATCGGCATCGGCCACGACGTGACCCGCTGGTACCGCAAGGCCCTGACCATCACAGACGTGGAGCAGCTGGGCGGGGCCATGACCGAGAAGCTGGCCGAGCTGTTCGAGGCCGAGGCCCGACCGGTCCCGCAGCGGCGCCGCCGCGCGGCCTGATTTCGGACTCTGGCGCCGGGAAAAAGACTGTCCGAATTGTCCGAATTGTCCGAAATCGGGGCGAGCGCTCCATAGTCAGCTGTTGTTTTGTCTGTCTTTTCTCCTCGATGAGGGGCGTTCGGCAATTCGGACTGTCTGAATTCCGCCAGGCCTGCGGATGTCCCGCCGCCAAACCCGACCGGTGAGTATGCGGGCGCCCCGAACGCGGCGGCGGAAAAAGCCTCCAAATTCGTCAGGGCCCTTGCAGGGGCGGCGGTTCGCGCCGGGAAAACGGCGGACGAACGCGCGAGTCGCGCCCCTGCCCAAAGAAAAACCGGCCGGGAGGTCGCCCTCCCGGCCGGTTCTCAATCACGCAAAGGCGGTGCGGATCAGTAGCGGACCCGCAGGGTCACGCCCCAGGTGCGCGGCGCGCCCAGGAAGGCGTTGTAGGTCAGGGTGTCGGCCGCCGGATTGTAGAAGGTGCCAGCGTAGGGACCCGAGGCGGTGGGCGTGGCCTGGAAGGCGTTGCCCTGCAGCGGGCCGTTGAAGACCACCTGGGCGTACTCCTCGTCCGTCAGGTTCTGGCCCCAGATCTCCAGGGTCCAGCGGTCATCCTCGGAGCCGATGCCGATGCGGCCGTTCACCAGGGTCATGGCGTCGTTCATCTTGAGCGGCAGCAGGTCCGAGCCGGTGTTGTATTCCGACGTGTACTTGGCCGACAGGCTGAACAGGCCGCGCAGGCCGCCGCCCAGCGAGCGGTCGTAGTTGACGCCCGCCGTCAGAGACCATTCCGGAGCGAAGGACATCTGGGCGCCCGGCAGCAGGCTGAGCGCCGGGAAGCGCGAGGGGTCCGACAGGTCGGCGGCGGTGAAGTCGCCGTACTCGGTCTGGGCGTAGGTGACGCCGCCGGTCAGGGTCAGGCCCTCGACCGGGGTGAGCCACAGCAGGTCGGCGTCGACGCCGGTGGAGGTCAGCTCGGGGATCGACTCCACGATGAAGTTGATGCCCGCGAAGGTGTTCAGCTGGAAGTCCGAGAAGGTCTGGTGGAACCAGGTCGCATTGAACAGCAGCTGACGGTTCAGCAGGGTGCTCTTGAAGCCCAGTTCCCAGCTGTCCACGGTTTCGGCCGGGAACGAGGTGTCGTCGATGGGCAGAACGTCGCCGGGGCGGGCCGGGTTCGGGCCGCTGGAACGCTCAAGGTTGAAGCCGCCGGCCTTGTAGCCGCGTGCGTACGAGCCGTAGACCATCAGTTCCGGGTTGAAGCGGTACTGCACCGCGAACCGGCCGGAGATGTCGTCGTCTTCCAGCACCTGGGTGTAGGCCCGGCCGTCGAAGTCCGGGTTCAACTGGTTGATGCAGAGGGCGCCGCCCAGAAGCGCCGGCGGCGCGAAGGGATTGTTGCGCACGGCCGTACAGCCGGCGTCGCCGCCGCCGATGTTGTTCTGCAACGTGTGCATCACCTTCTCTTCGCGGGTGTAGCGAAGGCCCAGGGTGAACTCCAGGGCGTCGGTGGCGCGCCAGCTATTGTTGGTGAAGAAGGCGATGGAGTCCGAAGACTGGCTGTAGCGGTCGAGATAGCCGGAGCCGGCCGGGACGGTCGGTCCGAAGTTCGGAACGAAGCCGGGGAACGGCGCAAGGGCGCCGGTGCAGACCGCGAAGGTGATGGGATCGGCGGTGATGCACGGCAGGGCGTTGGGGTCCGGCGCGCCCAGCTGCGACGTGATCAGGGTCGAGAAGAACGGCGTGAAGGCCGGGCCGAAGATGAAGCTGTCCTGACGGCGCAGGGTCTCCTCGGCGTAGAACATGCCCACCAGCCAGTCGAAGTTCTGGCTGGAGCCGGCCAGACGCAGTTCCTGGCTCCACTGATCCATGGAGAAGCCGAAGTTGCCGTCGGGCGAACGATAGAAGAGGTCGGCGCCCGAGAAGTCGATGTCAGACCCGTTGACGGAGTCCCATCCACGGAACGCGGTGATCGACGTCAGGGTCGACCCGCCCAGCAGGGCGGTGTCGACGTTCACCTCGGCCGACAGGCCCCAGTCCTCGACCTGCTGGTCGGTGGGACGGTTGGCGTTGACCGAGCGGGTGAACGGGTTCGGGGCGAAGCCGGGTTGCGGTCCCACCACGCCGTTGCCGCCGGGGGCCAGGGCGTTGATGATCGCGCCGGTCGGGCCGGTGCGCACCTGGGTGGCGACGCAGCAGTACTCATCGCGCTTGGTGTAGTCGGCGATCAGGCGGATGGACGCCTCGTCGCTGGGCAGGATCAGCAGTTGGCCGCGAACGGTCCAGAAATCCTGGTTCTGGTCGTCGGTGGCGGTGCGCGGGCCGCTGGTGGTGTTGACGTCATAGAAGCCGTCACGCTCGCGCGAGGCCACATACAGGCGACCGGCGATGTTCTCGGACAGGGGCCCGGTGACCGACATCGATGCGCCCAGGGCGCCGAAATTGCCCGCCGTCAGTTCGCCGTTGAAGCCGGGCTGGAACGAGGGGGCCTCGGTCACGATGTTGATGACGCCGGCGGAGGTGTTCTTGCCGAACAGGGTCCCCTGGGGTCCCTTCAGCACCTCGATGCGGGACATTTCGCCCAGGTCGCCGAAGCCGACGCCGTTGCGGGGGCGATAGACGCCGTCGATGACAATGCCGACCGAGCTTTCCAGACCGGGGTTGTCGCCCACGGTGCCGACGCCGCGGATACGGGCGGTGGTGATGGTCTCGGACGTGGTCGAGGTCACGGTCAGACCCGGCGTCAGGATCGTCATGTCCTTGATGTCGCGGACGCCGGCGTTTTCCAGCACCTGCTGCGACAGAGACGTGACCACGATCGGCACATCCTGCAGGCTCTGTTCCCGCTTCTGGGCGGTGACGATGATCTCGTCGACGGACGTCACCTCCTGGGCGGCGGCGCCGGTAGCGGCGACGGCCGTCAGAACGATGGCTGAAGCGGACGTGGTGAGAAGTTTAGTGAAGCGCATGGAGCAACCCCCGGCTCTTGAGGCCCGGCGTCCGGTGTGGACGCCGCGGCGTTTCCTGGTCCCTGCGACCCCGCATCTTCGTGGAAAACGGGGTTCGTCAGTCAACGACTAGTCCAAGCTCTGAATCGCGACAATAAGTCCGGTCGCAATTCCGCCCTGAAACCTGCCGGTGTGACGCGAAAGTGACAGAAAATCGTTACGCAACGTCAATATTGACAAGGGTTTCCGGACTTTTGGCGCCTTTTCGCCGCTGCGTGCTCTCGCTGAGGGACGGCCGCCCGGGGCGCATACACCCCGGAATGGCGATTCCTGGCGAGCGAACGCCCTACCGCGATGCGGATCGCGCATGAAGAAGCGGAGGTGGGCGCTTGCGCCCCATCTACTGGGGGGGCACCTAGAGCCCATGCCTGTTCAAGACGCCTATCGCCCTCGACCCGCATTCTTTGACCTGGGAGACGCCTTCGGCGACGCCGTGGAACCGGCCGACTTCCCTCAGCACATAACGCGGTTCCGTAACGAGCGCGCGGCGATGACAGTGGGACTGGACGGCCTGACGGAGGCCGAATGGACGGGCGCCTTCGGCCGGTTCGCTCCCCTGCCCGGCCAGCCCGGGCCGGTGGCCATGCGGTATCACGGGCACCAGTTCCGCACCTACAATCCGGATCTGGGCGACGGCCGGGGCTTTCTGGCCGCCCAGATGCTGGAGGCCGGGACCGGCCGCCTGCTGGATCTGGCGACCAAGGGCTCCGGCCAGACGCCCTGGTCGCGCGGGGCCGACGGGCGGCTGACGCTGAAAGGCGGGGTGCGCGAGGTGCTGGCGCCGCTGATGCTGGAGGCGCTGGGCGTCCCCACCAGCCGCCCGTTCAGCCTGATCGAGACGGGCGAGCAACTGACCCGCCACGACGAGCCCTCGCCGACGCGCTCGGCGGTGCTGGTGCGGCTGGGCCACAGCCATGTGCGCTTCGGCACGTTCCAGCGGGCGGCGTATCTGGAGCGGCGCGACCAGATCGAGATTTTGATCGAGCACGTGCGGACCCACTATCACCCGCAGGTCGCCGAGGGCGACGCGGCGGGCCTGATGGCCGCCGTGGTGGAGGCGTCCGCGAAGCTGACCGCCCGCTGGATCGCCGCGGGCTTCGTGCACGGGGTGCTGAACACCGACAATCTGAACGTGACGGGCGAGAGCTTCGACTACGGCCCGTGGCGGTTCCTGCCGCACTACGAGCCCGGCTTCACGGCCGCCTATTTCGACCAGACGGGCCTGTACGCCTTTGCACGCCAGCCCGAGGCGGTGTTCTGGAACCTGACCCAACTGGGCGGGGCCTTGAGGCTTGTGGCGGACGCGGAGCCCCTGACGGATGCGCTGAACGGCTTCGGCCCGGCCTATATCCGGCACCTGCGCGCGGCCTTCCTGATGCGGCTGGGCGTGAAGAGCCTGGGCGAGGCGGCGGATCAGCGGCTGGTGGATACGACTCTGGCCCTGCTGCGCGAAGGCGGCGAGGCGCTGCGGTGGGAGCCCCTGTTCTTCGACTGGTTCGCCGGTTTCGCCTCGTCCGAGCGCGCCCTGCGCGGGCCGCGTCGGGCGCTGTATCAGGGCGAGGCCTTCGACGCCTTCCGCTTCGCCCTGTTCGAGCACGAGCCCGACCGGCCCGAGCGGCTGGAACATCCGGCGTTCCGGGCTGACGAGCCCGAGGAACTGCTGATCGACGAGGTGGAGACGATCTGGGCCGCCATCGACGCGCGGGACGACTGGGGGCCGTTCGAGGACAAGCTGGCCCGCATCGAGGCGTGGCGTCAGGCGCTGGATTTCTGACGGGTCAGTCCCCCACCAGCATCCCCCACCGCACCGCGTGGGCCTTCTTGCCCAAGGCCACCGCCAGCGGCGGTCGGGCGAACAGGCCTGAGAAGGCGGGGTCGCGCACGTTCAGTCCGCCGGCGTAGGCGCCGAAGGCGGGCAGGATCAGGCGCTGGCCGTCGGTGACGAAGCAACGCCGCCGCACCGACCCGGCCGTCCCCTTCACCCGCGCGCAGGGGTGCAGGTGGCCCGCCGCCTCGCCGGGCGTGGGGCCGGGGCTGGGTTCGTGGCGCAGGACCAGTTTCGACAGGCCGATCTCCACCGCCGTCTCGCCCGCCAGATCGCCCGAGCCCTCGGGGTCGTGGTTGCCGGTGATCCACAAAAGGGTCGTGCGCCGGGCCAGCGCCGCGATGCGCGCCCGGTCGTCCGGGGCGATGCGGGTGGTGGCCGAGCCGTCATGCAGGGTGTCGCCCAGCAGCACGGTGACGCGCGGGTCCAGCGCCTCGACCTCGGCCTGCAGCCGGTCCAGGGTCTCGCGGGTGTCGTAGGGGGGCAGCATCTGGCCGCGGGCGGCGTAGGCCGAGCCCTTCTCGAGGTGGAGGTCCGCTGCGACCAGCGCCCGCTCGCCCTCCAGCCACAGGGCGCCGGAGGGGCGCAGGACCACCTCGGCGTCATTGACCGCCATGACCGCCGAACCGCACGCCCGCTGCTGAACCCGCCACGCCGTCACGCCATGGCCTCCTCGATCAGCGCGGCCTGCTCCAGCATCATCTCGGCGGCGGAGGAGCCCGGCGCGCGCTCGCGGCCGATCTCCATCATGGCGGGCACGGCGAAGGGCGAGACCCGCTCCAGCCGCTGGACCCGGATGCGCCCCCGGATGCGGGACAGGAGCTCGCCCAGCCGCGCCACGTCCAGCAGGCCCCGCGCCGCGTCCGCCCGCGCGCACCGCAGCAGCAGATGGTCCGGATCATGGCGGCGCAGGGTGTCGTAGATCAGGTCCGCCGAGAAGGTCACCTGACGGCTGTTCTTCTCGTGGCCCGGCATGCGCCGCTCGATCAGCCCGGCGATCAGGGCGCAGTCCTTGAAGGTACGCTTCATCATGAAGCTCTCGTCCAGCCAGGTTTCCAGATCGTCCCCCAGCATGTCCTGTTCGAACAGGGCGTCGAAATCGAGGCCGTCCATGGGCTTCACCGACCAGATGGCCAGCATGTAGTCATTGGCCACATAGCCGATGGGGCCAACCCCCGCCCGGTCCAGCCGCCGGGTGAGCAGCATGGCCAGGGTCGAGTGGGCGATGCGCCCCTCGAACGGATAGACCACCATGAAACAGCGGTTGCCCCGGGCGAAGGTCTCGATCAGCAGGTCGTCGACGCCCGGCAGGCTGGAATGGTCGCGCTGGGCCTCAAGCCACTCCTGCACATCGGCGGGCAGGACGGACCACGCGGACGGGTCGCTCATCATCCGCCGCACCCGGCTGGCGAGGAAGGTGGACAGGGGGAATTTGGACATGCCCCAACTGGGCACCTTGGGCTCCTTGTCCGCCGCGCGGGTGACGATGGCGCTCGTCCCCTCGATGCCCATGAAGCGCCAGATCTCGCCGCCGAAGACGAAGGTGTCGCCCGGCGTCATCTGTTCGAAGAACCATTCCTCGGCCTCGCCGATCTTCTTGCCCGAGCCGTGGCGGCCGGGCAGGCGCAGCGACAGCGTCTGGGCGGTGATGATGGCGCCCACATTCATGCGGTGACGGCGCGCGGTCTCCTCGTTGCGCACCCGCCATAATCCATCCTGCCCGCGCACGATGCGGCGGAAGCGGTCATAGGATTTGAGGGCGTAGCCGCCGGTGGAGACGAAATCCACCACCCGCTCCCAGTCCTCCCACGACAGGTCCGCATAGGGCGCGGCGCGGCGCACCTCGTCGTACAGGACCTGAAGGTCGAAGGGCTCGGAACAGGCGCAGCCCATGACGTGCTGGGCCAGCACATCCAGCGCCCCGACCCGCACCGGCTCGCCGTCCAGCGCATTCTCGGCCACCGCCTCCACCGCCGCCTGGCACTCCAGCATCTCGAACCGGCTGGCGGGCACGAGGATGGCGCGCGACGCCTCGTCCAGCCGGTGGTTGGCCCGGCCGATGCGCTGGACCAGCCGGGACGAGCCCTTGGGCGCCGCCAGCTGGATCACCAGATCCACCGCGCCCCAGTCGATGCCCAGATCGAGGGTGGAGGTGCAGACCACGGCCCGCAGCTCGCCCCGGGCCATCTTGGCCTCCACCTTGCGGCGTTGTTCGGCCGACAGGCTGCCGTGATGAAGCGCGATGGCCAGGCCGTCCTCGTTCAGCCGCCACAACTCCTGAAAGGCGAACTCGGCCTGCCAGCGGGTGTTGACGAAGATCAGGGTGGTGGTCGCCGTCTTGATGGTCTCATAGACCTCGTCCATGGCGTGCTGGGCGGTGTGGCCGGCCCAAGGCACCCGGTTTTCAGACAGCAGCACCTCCATGACCGGCGGCGCGCCGGGGCGGCCCAGCACCAGGTCGTCCCCCCGGTCCGACAGCCAGCCGCGCACCGCTGCGGGATCATCCACCGTCGCCGACAGGCCCACGAAGCGCGCGTGGGGCGCGAACTGTCTCAATCGGGCCAGCCCCAGCGACAGCAGGTCGCCGCGCTTGGAGCTGTGGATGGCGTGGATCTCGTCCACCACCACGCAGCGCAGGTCCTCGAAATAGCCCCGCGCGCCCTCCCAAGCGCAGAACAGGGCCAGTTGCTCGGGGGTGGTCAGCAGGATGTCGGGCGGGGTGACCCGCTGGCGTTGCTTCCGCGCCTGACCTGTGTCGCCGGTGCGGGACTCAACCACGATGGGCAGGTCCATCTCGCGCACCGGGGTCATCAGATTGCGCTCCACATCCACCGCCAGCGCCTTCAGCGGCGAGATGTAGAGGGTGTGGACGCCCTTCGGCCCGTTGCGGGGGCCCCGCTCGGTCAGGTCGATCAGGCTGGGCAGGAAGCCGGCCAGGGTCTTGCCGCCGCCGGTGGGCGCCACCAGCAGCACGTCGGCGTCCTCGCGGCCCTTGGCCACCATGGCCAGTTGGTGATCGCGCACGCTCCAGCCCCG
The DNA here is from genome assembly GCF_046299535.1 of Brevundimonas sp. GTDB lineage: Bacteria > Pseudomonadota > Alphaproteobacteria > Caulobacterales > Caulobacteraceae > Brevundimonas. The sequence continues at coordinate 10,628 of NZ_JBKBIB010000010.1, forward strand.
CCCGGCGAACCAGTCGGCGAAGCGGGTGGGCAGCAGCCCTACGTCCGGATCAGTCGTCAGCGGTCGGGGGGGCGAAATGGCGACGCTTCCTCAAGGAGTTACCCTCACCTCTTAGCGACGTTCCCGTTCCGTTTCACCTGCCTTATGCATCAGCCGTGCGCCCGCATCGCCGCGGCCAGCTCGTCGGCCATCACCGCCTTGAGCCGGTCGGGGGCCAGGATGCGGACCCGCTCGCCCCATGTGAACAGGTGCCAGGCCAGTTCGCGCATGCCGCTGGCGGTGAAGCGCACGATCACCGATCCCTCCGGCTGGTCCTCCAGCGTCTGGGTGGGGTGCCAGCGCCAGGCCCGGGCCTCGGCCGCGCCCTCGGCAGTGATATGCAGGGCCACGTCCTCCACATCATCCTGATAGATGCCGAACGAGCGGTTGGCGAAGGCGGCAAGGTCGAAGCCTTCCGGCGGGCGGGCGGTCTGGTCCAGCGCCTCCACCGCGCTCATGCGGTCGAGGCGGAAAGTCTGGATCTTCTGCGTGCCCAGATCGGCGGCCACCAGATAGTTGGCCCGGCCGAACATCAGGCCGCAGGGCGCCACGGTGCGGCGGCGCGCCTCGGCGCCCGGCCGGCTGTAGATGAAGCCCAGCGCCCGCTCCGCCAGCACCGCGCCCCGGATGGCCGCCAGCATGGATTCGTCCGCCGTGGGGCGGGGCCCGGCCTGCACCGCGATGGTCTCGGCCCGCACCAGCGCCTCCAGATCGGGCGCCAGCCGGTTCAGGGTTGTGGAGCGCACCGCCGACTTGATCTTGCGCTCAAGGCTTTCCAGCGCCGCGGCCCGCACAGGCTCGTCGGCGCGGCGCAGGGCCAGGGCGGCGCGGTTCAGCTCCACCAGTTCCGTGGTCGTCGGCGCCTGCTCGAAGGCCGACAGGCCGCCGCGGATGCGCCAGCGCTTGGTGGGCGGGTCTGACACCTCCTCGGCCCCGGGGAACAGCATCAGCACCGCGTCGCGCATGCGCTCGGCGGTGCGGCGGCCCACGTCCAGATCGCGGGCCATGTCGTCCAGGGTCAGGCCCTCGGCGCTGCCGGCCATGCGGCGGGCCAGGTCGATAACCATAGCGGCCTTGTCGTGTCGCATTTCACCTACGTCCGATTTTGACGCAACACTGTCATAGGGTGGTTTCATCGGCAAGACGCCGCAGAGATCGAGGACCCTTCCATGGCCAGCCACATCGCCGCCCGCTACGCCCCCGCCGCCTTCACGCCCGGCCGCGCCGTCAACGACGCCCGCTACCTGATCGTGCCCTGCGAGGCCGACGGTTGCGGCGACCTGGCGGTGATCTGGGACCGGCTGGAAGAACAGGTTGTGGATGTGATCGACGCGGCCGCCGGACGCTATACGGACGAGGACGCCCTGTGGGACGAGTTCAAGGCTGAAACCTTCCGCCCGGCCCAGCCTTCACGCCAGTGGCGCGCGGCCGCCTGAAGCGGTGGGCGAACGGATCGCCGGGACGGTCTTGAACCGGAATGGCAGGCCCTATATAGGCGCGTCTCTCTTGACCACGCGCCCGGCTCCGGGCGTCTCCGGCGGCTGGGTAGCTCAGGTGGTTAGAGCGATGGATTCATAACCCATAGGTCGGCGGTTCGATCCCGCCCCCAGCCACCATCCGGTCCCCTGCCACGGGCGACCTAGCCGGACGGACGAGCCTGAATCATCATGTTGCCGATGAAGGTCATGACGGCCACGTCGTCCTGATTGAGCACCGTCACCCGCGTCTTTATCAGTCCCATGGCAGGGCGGCTCCGGGAACGACGCGCCTCGATCACCTTGGTCTCGCAGCGCAGTTTGTCGCCGGGATAGACCGGCTTCAGCCAGCGCAGCTCATCGATTCCCGGCGACCCCAGAAGGGCCTGCCGGCGCGTCCGGCTGTGCTCTACGGTCATGGCCATGGTCATGGCGCAGGTGTGCCAACCGCTGGCGGCCAGGCGTTTGAAGGGCGTCTTCGCGGCCGGATCGTCGGACAGGTGGAACGGCTGCGGGTCGTACTGCCGGGCGAAGGCGATCACCTCGTCACGGTCGACCACACAGGCGCCGAAGCGGGCCGTGTCGCCGACCGCGACATCCTCGAAATATTCCATCGTCCGCTGCTCCGCTGCCCGCCTGTGCGCCGCCGGGCCTTTCAGTCCCCCGGCGACAGCGCCGGATAGTCCGTGTAGCCGGCGGCCCCGCCCCCATAGAGGGTCGCGGTATCCATTTCCGCAAGGGGCGCGGCGGTCTTGAGACGCTCGACCAGATCCGGGTTGGAGATGAACGGCCGCCCGAAGGCGAACAGGTCCGCATGCCCCGCGGCCAGCCGGGTTTCCGCGAGGTCGCGGTCATAGCCGTTGTTGGCGATGTAGATGTTCGAGAACCGGCGACGCAGCCCTTCGAAATCGAACGGCGCCACGTCCCTCGGGCCCCCGGTCGCCCCTTCCACCACGTGGATGTAGACGATCCCCAGGGCGTCCAGCTTGTCGACGATGTAGTCGAACTGGGCCTGCGGGTCGCTGCACGAGATGCCGTTGGCCGGAGACACCGGCGACAGACGGATGCCTGTGCGCTCGGGGCCGATCTCGTCGGCCACGGCTTCGGCGACCTCAAGCATCAGGCGAGCGCGGTTCTCCACGGAGCCGCCGTAGGCGTCCGTTCGTTTGTTGGCGCCGTCCTTGGCGAACTGGTCCAGCAGATAGCCGTTGGCGCCGTGGATCTCCACGCCGTCGAATCCGGCCGAGATCGCGTTCGCCGCCGCCTTGCGGAAATCGGCGATGACGCCCGGGATCTCGTCCAGGGCGAGGGCGCGGGGCTCGGACACATCGACGAAGCGATTGTTCACGAAGGTCTTGGTCGGCGCGCGTATGGCCGACGGCGCCACCGGGGCCGCGCCGCCGGGCTGCAGGTCCACATGAGAGATCCGGCCCACGTGCCAGAGCTGAAGAAAGATGCGGCCGCCCTTGTCATGGACGGCGTCGGTCACCTTGCGCCAGCCGGCGATCTGCGCGTCGGTATAGACGCCCGGAGTGTCCTGATAACCCTGCGCCTGGGGAGAAACCTGCGTGGCCTCGGCGATCAGCAGGCCGGCGGACGCCCGCTGGGCATAGTATTCGGCCGCCAGTTCGCCTGGCACGAGGCCCGGACCGGCGCGATTGCGGGTCAGGGGCGCCATGACGATGCGGTTGGCCAGGGTGAGGGCGCCGAGCGTGCAGGATTCGAACAGGGTCTTGTTGGACATCGGGGGCTTTCAGACATTCCGGCGACAACGGCCGACGCCGTCATATGGAAACGCCCCGGGGGCGCAGCAAGGTCGCCGGCTGCGGCCTTCCTATTCCGATGCCGGTTCATCCTGCAGCGGGGCGTGGTGGCGGCGCGGGAAGCGTTCGATCAGATGGGCGGCCAGCCACAGGGCCATGGCCCAGGCCGCGCCCAGGCTCCATCCGGCGAAGACGTCCGTGGCCCAGTGGGCGCCCAGATAGACCCGGCTGATGCCCACCAGCATGGCGATGGTCACCGCCATGGCCATGACCCACACCTTCAGACGCCGGCTGGGCAGGACCCGGGCCAGCATCACGCCTACGGTCAGATAGAACACCGTGGACAACAGGGCGTGGCCGGAGGGGAAGCTGGCGTTGAGGGTGTCCACCGCCTGGTATTCCGCCGGGGGGCGTTCGCGCTCGAAAATCCCCTTGAAGCCCTCGCTGAGCGCCACCCCGCCCGCAAGGCCGATCACCAGCATCAGGGCCGACAGGCGCTTCCTCTGGATCACCAGAAAGCCCACCACCGCGACGGCGAAGAGGCCAAGCACCGATATGCCGCCCAGGGAGGTGACATCCGCCATCGCTTCCTCAAGCCACCAGGGGCCCCAGGCGTGACCGGGATCGCCGTGGGGCCGCAGGGCCCCCAGCACCATGGCGTCAAAGGCGCGGCCGTCCGCCTCGGTCATGTCGTCGGCGATCTCGATGAAGGTCAGCACCCCGACCGCCCCCACCAAAAGCGCTGTGAGCAGGGCCAACTCGGTGCGGGCCAGGGCGAGAAGGCGACTGGCGAGGCGGGTCAGTCCGGTGCGATCAAGGATGGGAAAAGCGCGCATGGTGATCCCCGAACGGTCAAGCTGACGGCGCCGTTCCGTGGCTTTTTATGGCGCTATCGCTCGCGTCGCGGACGCTCGCTGCTTGAGCGCCCTTCTCACGGCTTCGTGAAATGTTTCGCCGATCACTTTTTTCGAACTGTCACATCCCGTTTCCGGGGAATTTCCACAGGCTCCGGAAACCGCTCCACCGATTCGACCGACAAAGCCCCGGTCAAGTGCTTTACGGGGCGTTAGGGATGTGCGCCCATACATCTAGGCGAGCGGGGTGCTTCGAACACCAGATTTAGTGTCTGGGGGCGGAGCAAGGTTCCATAACCGATTAGTTCAGGGTTTAGACGAATATGGCTGGTGGTGAAGCGTTGAAGGCGGATTTCGATCCCAAGGCGAAGACGGCCGATGTGATCAGCCTGGGTGCTGACCGGCCGGCGCTGAGCGTCGTTCAGGGCATCCAGCTCGACCGCTCGCGCGACACGCTGCTGACCGACTTCGGCAAGAAGACGCTGGAGGACCGCTACCTGCTGCCGGGCGAGTCCTATCAGGACATGTTCGCCCGCGTCGCCACGGCCTATGCTGACGACGCCGAACACGCCCAGCGCGTCTATGATTACATGTCGAAGCTGTGGTTCATGCCGGCCACCCCGGTGCTGTCCAACGGCGGCGCCGACCGCGGCCTGCCCATCAGCTGCTTCCTGAACGCGGTGGGCGACTCGCTCGACGGCATCCAGTCGGTCTGGAACGAGAACGTGGCGCTGGCGTCCAACGGCGGCGGCATCGGCACCTACTGGGGCGGCGTCCGCTCCATCGGCGAGAAGGTCAAGGGTCAGGGCCAGACCTCGGGCATCATCCCCTTCATCCGCGTGATGGACAGCCTGACCCTGGCCATTTCGCAAGGGTCGCTGCGCCGCGGCTCGGCGGCGGTCTATCTGGACGTGCACCACCCCGAGATCGAGGAGTTCCTCGAGATCCGCAAACCCTCGGGCGACTTCAACCGCAAGTCCCTGAACCTGCACCACGGCATCAACATCACCGACGCCTTCATGGAGGCGGTGCGCGACGGCAAGACCTTCGACCTGCTGTCGCCCAAGAACGGCGAAGTGATGAAGACGGTGGACGCTCGCAACCTGTGGCAGAAGATCCTCGAGATCCGCCTGCAGACCGGCGAGCCCTACCTGATCTTCTCCGACACGGTGAACAAGGCCATGCCGCGCCACCAGCAGGAGCTGGGCCTGAAGGTGAAGCAGTCCAACCTGTGCAGCGAGATCATGCTGCACACCGGCGCCGACCACCTGGGCATCGACCGCACCGCCGTGTGCTGCCTGTCCTCGGTCAACGCCGAGACCTTCCTGGAATGGCGCGAGGAGCCCCGGTTCATTGAGGACCTGATGCGGTTCCTGGACAATGTGCTGGAGGACTTCATCCGCCGCGCCCCGCCGGAAATGAAGGCGGCGGTGTACTCGGCCAAACGCGAGCGGTCGGTGGGTCTGGGCCTGATGGGCTTTCACTCGTTCCTGCAGGCCCAGGGCGTGGCCTTCGAATCCGCCATGGCCAAGTCGTGGAACATGCGGCTGTTCAAGCACCTGCGCCGCGAGGCCGACAAGGCCAGCCGCGTGCTGGCCGAGGAGAAGGGCCCCTGCGAGGACGCGGCCGAACGCGGCGTCATGGAGCGGTTCAGCCACAAGCTGGCCATCGCCCCCACCGCCTCCATCTCGATCATCTGCGGCGGCACCTCGGCCGGCATCGAGCCGATCCCGGCCAACATCTACACCCACAAGACCCTGTCGGGCTCCTTCGCCGTCAAGAACCCCTATCTGGAGCAGGTTCTGGAGGCCAAGGGCCTGAACACCGACGCGGTGTGGAACTCGATCCTGGAAGAGGAAGGCTCGGTCCAGCATCTGGACGGGCTGACCGAGGACGAGAAAGCCATCTTCAAGACCGCCTTCGAGCTGGACCAGCGCTGGGTGGTCGAACTGGCCGCCGACCGCACGCCGGAAATCTGCCAGGCCCAGTCGGTGAACCTGTTCATCCCCGGCGACGTGGACAAGTGGGACCTGCACATGCTGCACTGGCGCGCCTGGGAGCAGGGCATGAAGTCCCTGTACTATCTGCGCTCCAAGTCGGTTCAGCGCGCCGCTTTCGCCGGCTCCGCGGACAAGGCCGAGGTCGAGGTGGACCCCAATCAGCCCGACCTGTTCGCCGCCGCCCGCACCGACTACGACGAGTGCCTGGCCTGCCAGTAGGCGCGAGGTAGTCACCCTGTCCTGAACCCGGTCCATCCTCCCGCGACTGACGTTCGTCCAGATGAGGATCGGGGCCTGATCCCTCCCCCTGCGGATCAGGCCCCCTCCGCCACATTCGGAACATCAATGCCCCCGGGGCGTTGGTGTGCAAGGAACGTGACGAGCGAACTGGGATGACAGCAGCGGCGCTTGCCGTCAGTCTGATCCTGTCGTTAGCGGAAGGGAGGCCGTTGATGAGAGCTGGAGGGTACATCTGCTGCGGTCTTGGCGCGGTTCTTCTGGCTGCGTCAGCGCTGTCTCCGGCGATCGCCCAGACCTGGGCTGGTCCCGCCCAGACGGTGCCCGGAGCGTGGCGGGCGGACACCACGTCTTTCGAATTCAGCGACAGCGCTCATCTGGATGTCGCGCCGGGCGGCTTTGGCGGCGCCTTCCGCCTGGCGGATCACGATTTCACGCCCGGACGCGGGGAAGTGGTCACCGAAGCGTGGCGCGACACCCCCTCCGGCGCCGTTGAGCGGCTCCGCCTCACCCGTGGCGGCGACTGGCTGCGCGCGGACGGCGCAGCGATTCCCCTCACCCCCCGCGACGCCGCCGTTCTCGCCGGCGACGAATACAGCCTGAGCTACACCCGCGGCTGGCCCTCGCGCAGCTATGACCCTGACAGCGGCCTTCAGGTGGAGGTGATCCCTCACGCCGGGTTCGGCGTCGGCAGCGAAGGCGGAACGGCCGAGGCCGGCGCCACGATCCGCATCGGCTCGGGGCTGAATCGACTGGTTCCGGACGGAGACACGGCCTTCGATGAAGATCAGGGCCGCTGGTATGTCTTCGCCGCAGGCTCGCGACGGGCGGTGGGTTATAATTTCGCCCGCACGCGCGAAGGCGATTTCGTCAGCTCCGGCATGAGCCACGATTCCGGATCCTTCATCGGCGACGCCCAGGTCGGCGTGGCCTGGCGGCGCGGCGACCTCCAGACCTCGTTCGGCTACGTCTATCGCAAGCACAAGGTGCGCGAACTGGTCGGACGGGATTTCGAGCGTGAACGCAGCGAGGGCGTGCTGGCCTTCCAGGTCTCGATCCGACCGGACTGGTAGCTTCAACGCGCCCCGACCGCCTCCTGAACCGAGCCGAAACCATCCGACTTCAGCCGATCCGCCAGATCGCGCCGGATGCTCATGACCAGGCCGGGCCCCTCATAGATCAACGCCGAATAGAGCTGCACGGCTGAAGCGCCGGCGCGAATTCTCGCATAGGCGTCCGCGCCCGAGGCGATGCCGCCAACCCCGATCAGCGCCAGCCGCCCGCGGGACACGCCGTGGGCCCAGCCCAGCGTCGTCAGCGCCTTGTCCCGCAGCGGCGCGCCCGACAGCCCCCCGCTCTCGCCTGCCTGCGCCGAACGCAGGCTGTCGGGGCGGTCCAGCGTCGTGTTGGAGACGATCAGCCCGTCCATGCGGTGGGCCACGCAGGCCTCCACGATCATGACGATCTCTGCTTCCGTCAGGTCCGGGGCGATCTTCAGGAAAAGCGGTTCAGGACCCCGCGCCTCGGCCAGCCGCCCCAGCAGGTCGTCCAGCGCCGCCCGCCCCTGCAGGTTTCTGAGACCCGGCGTGTTGGGCGATGACACATTGACGGTGAAATAATCCGCCAGACCGCGCAGCCGGAGCAGCCCGGTCACATAGTCCGCCGCCTTGTCGTCCGTGTCCTTGTTGGCTCCCAGATTGGCGCCGATCACCGCGCCTTCGGGACGGCGCGCCAGGTTGCGGGCGAAGACCTCAAGACCCGCATTGTTGAACCCCATGCGGTTGATGATCGCGCGATCTTCCGACAGGCGAAACAGGCGCGGCTTCGGATTGCCGGGTTGCGGACGCGGGGTCACCGAGCCGCACTCCACAAAGCCGAAGCCCCCGCGCGCCAAGCCGTGCAACGCCTCGCCGTTCTTGTCGAAGCCCGCCGCCAGACCGACGGGGTTGGGCAGGCTCAGGGGCCCCACACGCGTCGCCAGCACGGCGTCGCGCGCATCATGGCGCCCGCCCAGCCCGGCCTTCAGCGCCGCCAGCGCCAGTTGGTGTGCGGTTTCCGGATCCATGCGCCGCAGGGCCGCCGCGCCGAAATCATCAAGGCTCATTGCGCGATCTCCAGACGCCCGTCTTCGCTGACCTTCGCCGCCCGCGCGGCCAGCACCCATTCCGCGCGCAGCGCGCCATAGATATGCGCGAACAGGTCGCCGCCCCGGGACGGCTCCCACCGGATCAGGGCCTGCAGCGGCGGGTGGTCCGCGTCCAGCGTCAGGATCATCAGGCCGTCCCGGCCCGCATAGTGTTTGCGCGCCGTCTCGTGCAGTTGCGCCCCGGTGGACAGGTGAATGAAGCCGTCGGCGCGATCCGCGTCCGAGCCGCTCCAGGCGCCGTCCCGCGGCACGGCCGCCCACTCGTCGGCGTCCAGGATCTTGTACACCGGCGTCACGCCCTGTCGGTCCCGTCCGGCTGGATGATTCCGTCGTAGGTGCAGCGCCCTGCGGCATCCACCAGAAACAGGGCCGCCGTGGCCGGAGCGAAGCCTGTCCGCACCCGGTCCAGAAGCTGGTCCGAGGCCCCGCCGTCGCTGAGCAGGTCGAACGCCAGCTGATGAACCCCCGGATTGTGCGCGATCAGGATGAGGCTTTCGCACCGCTCCTCTGCGCGCTCCACATGTCGCCGCAGGATCGCGGCGTCGGCGTTGTAGAGCGCAGCCTCAAGTTCCAGCCACGGGGGCGCGGGGTCGATCCCCAGCCCTTCAGCCACGCCCGTCCAGGTTTCGCGGGTGCGCCGCGCAGCCGATACGATGGCCAGGTCGGGACACACGCCCCGGTCTTTCAGGGCCCGGCCCACAAGGGTCGCCTCGCTGCGCCCCACGGGGCTAAGCGCGCGTTCGCGGTCGCCGCCTGACGGGGCGGCGCCCACAGCCTGGGCGTGACGCATGAGAATAAGCTGACGCATGGGGTCGATTTAGGCGGGTTCGCCGCCGCCGTCCAACCGCCCGGCGCCCCGGGAGGCCGGACGCGGCCCCAGCAGGCCCCTGGACAGGGCCGCCTCCACCGGAACGGCCGCGCCCCCGCTGACCTTGCGGGGGGCGTAGCTGCGCCGCGCCGCCTCCACCAGGATCAGGCCGCAGGCGGCGGGAAACAGCATGCGCCCGATCTGCTCGAATCCTTCGGCGGCCCCCAGCAACAGTTTCCATGGCGGCACATAGAGCGTCTGGGACCAGGCCAGGGGCTCCAGTTGCACATCCCGCAGCAGACCCTCCACCTGGCCCCGGCTGAACGGCCGGCCATGGCCGAACGGCGTGGACTCCGATCGGGCCCACAGCCCGCCTCGCGACGCGACCGCCAGAATGACCCGGCCGGCCGGAGCCATCACCCGCACCGCCTCGGCCAGCACGGCCGGCGCGTGGTCGGCCTCCTCCAGCGCGTGGATCATCAACACCCGGTCAAAGGACCCCGAGGCGAAGGGCAGGCGCTGGTCGTCCACGAGCAAGGTGCGGTTGCGCCCGACCGAGGGCCAGCGCTCGCCCCCCTGCCCGCCCGGCATGGCCGCCGCCACCCGCCGCGCCCCCACGAAGGCCCCCAGCCAGGGCGTGCAGTAACCGATGCCCAGGACGTCGCAACTGGCCGCTTCCCCCCATGCGTCATCCAGCCGCCGCGCCACCAGCCGCCGCGCCAGGGCGCCGGCCGGTTCGCCGTAGAAGGCTTTCAGATCATCGACACTGCGGCGCATGGGGCCACTATAGGCTCCCGCAGGGATGGCCTGCTAGAGTGCCGTCATGCCCCTGGACATCCGACAGTTTCCCTGCCTGAGCGACAACTACGGCTATCTGGCGCGGGACCGCGTGTCCGGTCAGGTCGCTGCCGTCGACGCCCCCGACGCCGCGGCTGTGCTGGCGGAACTGGCCGCCTCGGGCTGGAAGCGGCTGGACGTTATCCTGAACACCCACTGGCACCCTGATCACACCCAGGGCGCGGAGGCGGTGCAGGCGCAAACCGGCTGCAGGATCGTCGGGCCGGAGGAATCGACCCGGGTGGTCGCGCTTGATCAGGTGCTGGGCGACGGCGATCACATCGATCTGGGCGAGACGCGCTTCGACGTGATCCACACGCCCGGCCATACCCTGGGCCACATCGTCTTCATCGACCGGCGGGGCGGCGAGGCCTTTGTGGGCGATACCCTGTTCGCCCTTGGGTGCGGTCGCCTGTTCGAGGGAACCCCGGAGCAGATGTTCGACAGCCTGACCCGGCTGGCCGCCCTGCCCGATGACACCCGGGTCTGGTGCGCCCATGAATACACCGAGGCCAACGCCCGTTTTGTCCTGAGCCTGGACGAACCGGACGGGGACAGACGCGCCGCGCTCGAGGCGCACGTCCGCGACATCCTCGCCCTGCGCGAGGCGGGGCGACCCACGGCGCCCACCCTGATGGGCCGCGAAAAGCAGTTGAATCCGTTCCTGCGCGCGCCTGACGCCGCCGCCTTCGCCGCGCTCAGGGCCGCCAAGGACCAGTTTCGAGGCTAGCGGCCCGCCAGTGTCCGCACCACCCGCGCCGACGAGGGCCGGCCGGCCGGCCCCTCGCGGGGCGACACGGTGATGATGAGGGCGCCCCCAGAGAACTCCGCATTGTTCCGCGCGCCTTCGGTGATGACGATCCGGCGCACCTGCCGGGCCTGGTCCCTGAGATTGGAGGCGCGCGACATGCGGGTCAGCGCCTCCACGGCCACGGCGGCGGCCTCGGCCACCAGGGTTTCGGAGCCCGGCGAGATCTCCTCGGCCTCAAAGATCACCAGATGGCCCACGGCACGGCTGGCCACCTCGCTCTGTCGCACCATGAAGTTCACCAGCTGGATCGGCGACAGGGGCGGTCGGCGCAGGCTTGCGCCCGGCCCGGCTTGCGACGCCGGCTCGCCCATGGGCGCGCGCGGCGTGTACAGCGTCAGCCCCCCTGAAGAGGTCGACCGCAGCACCACGTCGCCCTGATCGTTGCGGTAAAGGATGTCGCCGCGGGGCGCAGGGGTGGCGCGCAGCACCCAGACTTCAGCGGCGTCGTCGAAACGCAGCAGCGGGCGCGACCCGGAATGATCCAGAATGAAAGCCTCGCCGCCCTCGGTCACATAGCGGCCGGGCGCAGCCAGGGCGTGGACGGGGCGTTCCCGCAGACCCTGGCTCTGTTCGAACTGGGCGTTGCCGCGCGGCTGCATCCGGGCGTCGGCGGGGCCCGGAAAACCCAGCACGCCGACGCTGGCCACGACACACGCCAGGGCGAGCATCGTCGGCGGCAGCGCAGCGCTGATCCGGGGTTCCGCGAACATTCTCAATCAGATGACTCGCCGCAAAGGCGGATTTTAGGCGGGGCCGGGTCAGCCCACCAGATACTGACCGCCGTTCAGGGAAAGGGTGCACCCTGTGACATATCCGGCACGCTCGCCCACGAGCCACGACACCATGTCGGCAATTTCCTCGCCTTTTCCGAGTCTTCCCACGGGAATCTGAGCCACGATGCCTTCCAGCACCCTGGGGTCCATGGCGCCCACCATCTCGGTGTCGATATAGCCCGGCGCGATGCAGTTGACGGTCACGCCCTTGCGGGCGTTCTCCAGAGCCAGAGCCTTGGTGAAACCGATCATGCCCGCCTTGGCGGCGGAATAGTTGGTCTGGCCGACCTGACCCTTCTGACCGTTGATCGAGGAGATGTTGACGATCCGGCCGAAGCCCCGGTCCCGCATGCCGCCGATCACCTGTCGGGTCATGTTGAACACGCTGTCCATATTGACCCGGATCACATCGGACCACTGGTCCGGGCTCATCTTGTGGAAGAACCCGTCACGGGTGATCCCCGCGTTGTTGATCAGCACGTCCACGGGCCCCAGCTCGGCCTCCACCTCCTGCACTGCGCGCGCGCAGTCGTCGTAGGAGCCGACGTTGCCCTTGACCACCATGACGCCCAGTTCGGCCGCCGTCGCCTCGGCCGCGGCTGTGTTGCCGGAATAGCCCGCCGCGACCCTGAACCCGTCCTCGTTCAGGCGCTGAACAATCGCCTTGCCGATTCCCCGGGTGCCTCCGGTGACCATCGCCACTCGCGTCATATGCGTTTCCTCTGTCCCTCGGCCGCCCTGTCTCCGGGCCGCTCGTGATTGTTCTAGCCCGCCCGGCAGGGCCGGTGAAGACGGTCAGTCCGCTCGCCGCAGTCGAACCAGGCGGCCGTTCTGCTCGTCGGTGACCACATAGACCGCACCGTCGTCGCCCACCGCCACGTCACGGATGCGTTCGCCCAGTCCGGTCAGCAGGCGCTCCTCGCCCGCCACCCGGTCGCCGTCCAGCACCAGCCGGGCCAGATGCTGGCCGGCCAGGGCCGTCACCAGCAGGTTTCCGTTCCAGTCCGGGAACATCTCGCCGCGATAGAACGCGGCTCCGCCCGTCGCGATGGAGGGATCCCAATAGTAGATCGGCTGGACGGTGCCCGGCGCCGTGGTGGCGCCCTCGCCGATCGCTCCGCCGCGATATTCGATCCCGTAGGCGGCGATCGGCCAGCCGTAGTTTTCACCGGCGCGGGCGATGTTGATTTCGTCGCCCCCCCGCGCGCCGTGCTCGACGGCCCACAGTTCGCCGGTCTCCGGATGCAGGGCCGCGCCCTGGACGTTGCGATGCCCCCACGACCAGATCTCCGGCAGGGCGCCGTCCTGGTTCACGAACGGGTTGTCCGCCGGAACCGATCCGTCGGCGTTGACCCGCACGATCTTGCCGAAGTGGGAGCCCAGATCCTGGGCCTGGTCCCGCGTTTCAACAGACGAGCGCTCGCCCAGCGTCAGATAAACCCGCCCCTCGCGATCGAACACGATGCGCGAGCCGTAGTGCATGAAGTTGTCGTAGGTGGGCATGGCGCGGAAGATGGTCTGGACGTTCTCCAGACGGGTTCCGTCGTCGCTCAGGCGACCCCGCGCCAAGGCGGTGCCATTGCCCCCCTGCCGGGGCTCGGAAAAGCTCAGATACACCAGACGGTCGCCGGCGAAATCCGGGCTCAACTGCACGTCCATCAGCCCGGCCTGGCGGTCGGACACGACCTGGGGAACCCCGGCGATCGCCTCGCCGATCTCACCCTCGGCGCTGACCAGCCGCAGACGACCCGGCTTTTCTGTGATCAGGAAGCCGCCGCCTGGAAGCGGAACCAGACCCCAGGGATTCTCCAGCCCCTCGGCCACGGTTTCGCTGGTCATCCGCACCGTGGTCTGGACGCCCGGCGCGCGTGTCTGCCCTTCAAAGGCTGGTTGCTGGTTGGCGGCGTTGGGCGGATTGCTCTCGACCGGCGTCCCGCCGTTGGCCTGCGAGGAAGCCGTTTCCCCATTCCCGCCGCACGCGGCGGCCAGGGCGAAGACGGATACGGCGACGGTCAGGGCGGACAGGCGCATGATGAAACTCCCCATGTGATGGTCTTGAGGCAACGCGGTCAAAGCGCTGCCGTTCCGGCGACAGAACCGCGCATGCCCGGTCGATGCAAGAGCGGACATCCCAGTGGCAGGGTTCACTTCGCGCCGCCGTTTCCCGGAACGGCGGCCGCGCGCTGGAGCGAACCCCGTTCAGGTCAGTGGACGAGCCTGATCGGGGATCGCGCTCGGTTCGGCCATCACATGCACGATGGAAACCACCGTGCCGCCCTTGCCGGTTTCGACCTTGACCGTCGCGTTCAGCTGGCGGGCCAGGGACTCTATGATGCTGGTGCCCAGGCCGGGCGTGACCTTGCCCGTTCCTTTCGGCATCCCCACCCCGTCATCCTGAACCGCCAGGGTCCAGCCTTGCGCGTCGGCGCCATAAGACACCTGGATCCGGCCGCCCCGCCCGCCGGGATAGGCGTGCTTGAGGGCGTTGATGACCAGCTCGGTCACGATCAGTCCCAGACTGACGGATATGTCTCCGCTTGTTGCGCTGTCGTCGCCGACCACCTCCAGCGTCAGGCGCTCGGGATCAGGAATCATGGACGCCGAGATGCTGCGGCACAGCTGGGTCAGATAGGACCGGAGCTCCACATCGCCCAGGCGCGAGGCGGCCAGTTGCTGCTGAAGGGTCGCGATGGACATCACCCGGCTGTGCGCGTCTTTCAGATGAAACCGGGTTTCCTCGGACTGCACCTTGCGCGCGCTCTGCATCAGGACGCTGGCGATGATCTGAGGCTGTTGGCGACGCGGTGCTGGACCTCCTGCAACAGGATGGCCTTTTCCCGCAGAAGATTGTCCTTGAGCCTGTCGGCGGCGCGGAGGTCGGTCACGTCCGTCACCGCCACCAGCAGACGGATGTTCTCCTCATCGGTCACCAGACGCCGGGCGCTGATGACGACACACCGCATGCCGTGCGTCGGGACATCCAGGTTCATCTCGTAGGCGTCCACCGCCACATCGGTGCGTGCGGCGGCGGCCAGGAGGACCTGGAGCTGGGGCGAGCGCCATTCGCCGGCGCCCAGGCTCGGCATGAGCGCGCCGGCGACCGTGTCCGGATCTACGCCGAAGGCGTCGCAGAACGAGGCGCTGGCGGCGACCACCGTCAGGTCGGCGCCCAGCAGGATGACCGGCGTCGGCGATGATCGAATGACGGCCAACCCAAGGCTGAGCGAACTTTCGGTATTGGAAGGCGTGCGGGCAGCCATGGCTGTCCCTTTCCCCGCGTTCGGAGGCTCGCGAAGCGAAAGCCTTCCCCGGGCGGGTTCGACGCGAGGGCGTCGGCTACATTGTCTCGTATTCCGTGAAGGATATCACGGATCGGGGCTGCAAACGGATTAATCTGGCTAATGCCGCCCCGGAGATCGCTCCGCAGGCCCCGGTCACAGCCCCTTCACGATTCCCTCCACCATCTTCTTGGCGTCGGCGAACAGCATCATGGTGTTGTCGCGGAAGAACAGCTCGTTCTCGACACCCGCATAACCCGCCGCCATGCCGCGCTTGACGAACAGCACCGTGCCCGCCTTCTCCACGTCCAGGATGGGCATGCCGAAGATGGGCGACTGGGGATCGGTCTTGGCCGCCGGGTTGGTGACGTCGTTGGCGCCGATGACGAAGGCCACGTCGGCGCTGGAGAACTCCGAGTTGATGTCCTCCAGCTCGAACACCTCGTCATAGGGCACGTTCGCTTCCGCCAGCAGCACGTTCATGTGCCCCGGCATGCGGCCGGCGACGGGGTGGATGGCGTATTTCACCTCCACGCCCTCTTCCTTCAGCTTGTCGGCCATTTCACGCAGGGCGTGCTGGGCCTGGGCCACGGCCATGCCGTAGCCCGGCACGATGATGACCTTGGAGGCGTTCTTCATGATGAAGGCCGCGTCGTCGGCCGAGCCCTGCTTGACCGGCCGGGTCTCCACGTGGCCGGCGCCCGCCGCCGCCGCATCCCCGCCGAAGCCGCCCAGAATGACGCTGATGAAGCTGCGGTTCATGCCCTTGCACATGATGTAGCTGAGGATCGCGCCGGACGAGCCCACCAGGGCGCCGGTGATGATCAGGGCGATGTTCTCCAGGGTGAAGCCCAGCGCCGCCGCCGCCCAGCCGGAGTAGCTGTTCAGCATGGACACCACCACCGGCATGTCCGCCCCGCCGATGGGGATGATCAGGGTGGCGCCCAGGATCAGGGCGATTACGAATACGCCCCAGAACGCCCACACCGCCGTGCCGCCCGTGGCGATCAGGATGCCGATCAGCACCACCAGTCCCGCCGCCAGACCGATGTTGATCAGGTGCCGCGCGGGCAGCAGGATCGGCGTGCCCGACATGTTGCCGTTCAGCTTGGCGAAGGCGATCACCGAGCCGGTGAAGGTGATGGCGCCGATGGCCAGACCCAGACCCAGCTCGATGATCGACAGGGTCTTGATGCCCCCCGCCCCGTCGTCGATGCCGAAGGCCACGGGCGCATAGACCGCCCCCACCGCCACCAGACACGCCGCCATGCCCACCAGACTGTGGAAGGCAGCCACCAGCTGCGGCATGGAGGTCATGGGCACCCGTTTGGCGATCACCGCGCCCAGCCCGCCGCCGACCACGACCCCGCCCGCGATCAGCGCCAGGGTCAGCCCGTCCAGCGCCCGCGTCCCCCACAGGGTCAGCAGGGTCACGCCGATGGCCAGGGCCATGCCCACCATGCCGAAGGTGTTGCCCCGGCGGCTGGTCTCCGGGCTCGACAGCCCGCGCAAGCTCAGGATGAACAGGACGCCGGCCGCCAGATAGGCCAGGGCTGCGATGGATGCGTTCATGACGGCGTCCCCCTCTGGGTCTTGTCAGAATATCTCGACCCGCGCCGGTTCGGCGGGATCGTTGGTGCCGGCGGCGGAAGGCGTTCCGTCCTTGACCAGGGCGAAGCCCACCGGCCCCTCGCCGCCCGTCTTGGTCAGGGCGCACCAGGCGCGGTACGTGGGCAGACGCCCGGCGGCGCGGCCCTGACCCTCGAGGTCAAAGCGGTTGACCGTCCCGGCCCCGGCCATCTGGTGGGGCGGAAACCCGCAGTTCAGCGTCCAGCTGGCGCCCCCCGGCGCCGCCACGGCGAAGTGCGCGCCTTGATAGCCCTCGCCGGTCTGGCGCGTGGCCTGGGCCTGGGCGACGCCGGCGACAGCCAGCACCGCGATGATCAACGCAACTCTCATCTATCCTCCGAATTCGTCATGCCGCCGGTCCGCTTCAGCCGCCACAGGGCGGCGGCGATGAACAGCGGCGCAATCACCACCAGGACCCAGTCGAACCAGGTCATGGCCCGGTCCTGGATCAGCACCCGCACGATGATGGACGAGAACACCAGCACCATGCCGGCGTCGTGAAACCGCATCTTGGCGATGGGGTTCTTCTCGCCCAGCCAGCCATAGACCCACAGGCCCATGCCCAGGCCCGTGGCGACCCACGAGCCCGTCGCGGCCATCTGGGCCGCGTCGCCGGTCAAGCCTTCTTTTCCTTCTTGCGGTACATGGCCAGCATGCGCCGGGTGACCATGAAGCCGCCGAAGATGTTGACGCTGGCCAGGGTCACGGCCGCCACGCCGGCGCCCTTGGCGATCCAGCCGTTGACGCCGGACGCCTCCGAAACGGCGGCCGCCGCGATCAGCCCGCCGACGATGATGACCGAGGAAATGGCGTTGGTGACCGCCATCAGCGGCGTGTGCAGCGCCGGCGTCACGCTCCAGACCACATAGTAGCCGACGAAGATCGCCAGCACGAAGATGGCCAGGCGGAATACGGTGGGGTCGACAGCTTCCATCTATCGGGTCCTCTTATGATTATGCGGCGCGGCCGGGTCGTCCCTGGGCTCCAACCCGAGGCGGCGGGCGAGATCGCAGCGCACCAGAAAGCCAGGCCGCCAGCCACCAGAATGGGGAACTCGTCGCCGATCAGATCCTGGCGCCAGAAGGCCAGCGCCGCGCCGACGAGGCCAAGCGCGATGCCGATCAGGTGCAGGGGGTGATCCAGCGCCTTCACCCCTTCACCCCCTCGTGCACCACGGCCCCGCCATGGGTCACGACGGCGGCCTTGAGGATCTCGTCCTCCAGGTCCAGGGCCAAGGCCTCGTCCTTCACCAGCAACCCGACAAAGGCCAGCAGGTTCTTGGCGTACAGGGCCGAGGCGTCCGCCGCGATGCGGCCCGGCAGGTTGGACCAGCCGACGATGCTGGCGCCGTTGGCGGTCTTCACCACCTCGCCCGGCTTCGAGCCCTCCACATTGCCGCCCGCCTCCACCGCCAGGTCGACCAGCACCGAGCCGGGCTTCATGGAGGCCACATGGGCGGCCGAGATCAGCCGGGGCGCCGGGCGGCCGGGGATCAGGGCGGTGGTGATCACCACGTCCTGTTTGGTGATGTGGGTGGCGGTCAGTTCAGCCTGTTTGGCCTGATACTCGGCCGACATCTGCTTGGCGTAGCCGCCCGCCGTCTCGGCGGCCTTGAACTCCTCGTCCTCCACCGCGACGAATTTGGCGCCCAGGCTCTCCACCTGCTCCTTGGCGGCGGGGCGCACGTCGGTGGCGCTGACCACCGCGCCCAGACGCCGCGCCGTGGCGATGGCCTGCAGCCCCGCCACGCCCGCGCCCATGACGAACACCTTTGCGGGAGCGACGGTGCCCGCCGCCGTCATCATCATGGGAAAGGCGCGGCCGTATGTGTGAGCCGCCTCGATCACCGCCCGGTATCCGGCCAGATTGGCCTGGGACGACAGGGCGTCCATCACCTGGGCCCGGCTGATGCGGGGCACGAATTCCATGGCGAAGGCGGTGACGTTGGCCTTGGCCATGGCCTGGACCGTGTCTTTCTCGCGGTAGGCGTCCAGCAGGGCGACCACGATGGCGCCGGGCTTCAGGGCGCTGATCTCCTGCGCCGTGGGGCCGCGAACTTTCAGCAGGATGTCGGCCTTGGACAACACGGCGCCGGAGTCCCGGGCAATCCGGGCGCCCGCGGCCTCATAGTCGGCGTCGGGAATGGACGAGCCCAGCCCGGCGCCGGCCTCGACCAGCACCGAGGCGCCGAGCGCGGTCAGCTTCTTCACCGTATCGGGTGTTGCGGCGGTGCGCGGTTCGCCTTCACGGCGCTCGCGCGTCACGGCTATGGCGACGGCCAAGCGAATCCCCCTGCCTTTTGTTTCAGAGCAGTGGAACGTTAGGACGTTTCAGAAAGGCCCGTAAAGGCCGGGCCCGCCAGAATAACTCTTAGTGATCAGCAGGCTTGCTGCGCAGGAACCACCAGCCGGCGACGGCCAGAACCACCGACGCGATCAGCGCGGGGAAGAAGCCGCCGTTGGGCATGAACCACATGGTGAAGAACAGCACCGCCACGGCGATGACCAGCGAGCCCCACTTGGAGAGGCCCATGAACAGGTCCCAGGTGGCGACCTGTTCCGTGATCTCCTGCGTGCCCTTCAGATAGGCTTCGGCGTCGTGATCGGCGTCTTTGGTGTCGGCGGCCATGCGATGATCTTTCGAAGGCAAACGAGAATCTGACCGCCCTTATACCGAGGGCGGCGCGCGGCTCAAGCGCGGTGTGTCGTCACGCCACCGCCTCGAACTCGTCGATCAGCCGCTCCAGCCGCTGGCAGCCTGTGGCCCAGAAGGCCGGGTCGCGCGGGTTCAGGCCGAAGGGCTTCAGCGCCTCCACATAGGTCCGCGTCCCCCCACCGGCCAGAAGCTCGCGGTACAGGGGCGCGAAGCCTTCCGGGTCCTCGCGCCGCTTCTCCATCAGGGCGGCGACCAGCAGGTCCCCGAACGCATAGGCGTATACATAGAAGGGCGAGTGCACGAAGTGGCTCACATAGGCCCACCAGTGCTCGTATCCATCGTTGAGCTTGACCGCGGGACCCAGGCTCGCGCCCATCTCCTCCATCCAGATCTCGCCGATGCGGGCGACCGACACCTCGCCCCGGGCCCGCTCGTCATGGAAGCGCGTCTCGAACCGGTGGAAGGCGATCTGGCGCACCACGGTGTTCAACCCGTCCTCGATGCGCCCGGCCAGCAGGCCGCGCTTTTCCTTCTCCGGGGCGGTCGCCAGCAGCCGATCAAAGGTCAGGCCCTCGGCGAAGATGGACGCCGTCTCGGCCAGGGTCAGGGGCGTGTCCGCCAGCAGCGTGCCCTGGTCCGCCGCCAGGGTCTGATGCACCCCGTGGCCAAGTTCGTGGGCCAGGGTCAGCACGTCGCGCCGCTCGCCCATCCAGTTCATGAACACATAGGGGTGCCGGTCCGCCGTCACCGGATGGGCATAGGCGCCGGACTGCTTGCCCGCCCGCGCCCGCCCGTCGATCCACGGATTGTCGAAGAAGGCCCGCGCCCGGTCGCCGAACTCGGCCCCCAGATCATTGAAGCTGTCCAGCACCATGGCCCGCCCCTGGCCCCAGTCGAACCCGCGCGGCGCGGTGGTCTCTATGGGCGCGTTGCGGTCCCACTGGTTCAGCTGCTTCAGGCCCATGGCCCTGGCCTTGAGCGCATAATAGCGGTGGGTCAGGCGCGGATAGGCCTCGGCTACCGCCGCCGCCATGGCGTCCACCGCCTCGCCGTCCACCTCGTTCATCAGGTGCTTGGACTGGGCCGGATAGGTGAATTTGCGCCAGCGGTCCTCCAGCGCCTTCTCCTGGGCCACGGTGTTCAGCACCAGCGCCATGGTCGTGGCCCGCGACGCCAGGGCCGCGTCCAGGCCCTCGGCCGCCGCCTTGCGCCGGTCCGCCTTGGGATCCGACAGACGGTTCAGCGCCTCGGCCAGGGTCAGCTCATCCTTGCCCGCCGTCACCCGCAGCGCCGCCAGGGTCTCGTCGAACAGGCGCGGCCACTGCATGGCGGCGGGCATGCGCTCGGCGATGAAGCGCTCCAGCTCGGGCGACAGCTCATGGGGCTTGCTGGCCCGCACCCGGCGCAGCCACGGCCGCCAGCGCGCGGCCCCTTCGTGGGCGGTCAGCGCGGCCTCAAGCTCGGCCTCCTCCAGCCGGTTGATCTCCAGCGTCAGCCACAGGGTTTCGGCGGCGATGGTGGTCACCTTCTGGCGGATGTCCGCCTCGAACCCCTGCGCGGCGCCGTCCTCGCGATTGGTTGATGCGGCGAGGAAGGCATAGGCCCCCAGCGCGCCCAAGTGGTTGGACGCCTGCTCATACAGGGTGATCGCCCGGTCCAGTCGCTCGCCCAGCGTCGCGGCGTCGGTCCGCGCCGCCTCCAGCTGGCCTTCCATCGCATTCAGCTCGGCGGTCGCCTTGCGGCCCGCCTCCAGATCCGCCGCCACCCGGTCGTCCGTGGGCGAGGCGTAGAGGTCGGACAGATCCCAGAGGGGAGCTTCGGTCGGGGCCGCATCGGGCTTGAAGGGGGCGTTCATGGCTCAAGGTGTGGGGTCGCGGACGGCGGGGCGCAACCCGGTTCGCGTCAATCCCCTTCCGCTTCGCGCCGATTTCAGGCCAGATGCTCCGGAAAGACGGGGAAGACGCCATGACCATCTTCGGCGCCAACGAGATCGCGCAGCGCGAACCGGACGCCCGGCGTCTGGGCTGGATCCGGCTGGCCATCGGCGTTGTCCAGGGACTGGCGCTCTATCTGCTCTATCTCTCGCTTGCTCGCCAGCTGTGGGCCACCAACGAACTTCGCATGTTGTGGCCGGCCACCGTCCCCGGCCTGTTTGCGCCGCTGGTGCTGGTCTTCGCCTGGCTGCCGGTCGTCCTGCTGGGCGCCGTCGGCCGGATGCGGCTTCGGACCCTGCTAATCTGGAGTGCTACGGCGGCGGCGGTGCTGGCCCTCATGGGCTGGTGGAGCGTGATCTGGGGCGTGCGGCCTAACGGGCTGAACGAGCCCCTGGCCTCGCCCGTGGTCTTCATCGCCTCGGCGGTCATGCTGTTCATCGCCCACCATCTGATCCTGCCCGCCGACCGGGCGCGGCGGTGGATCGCGCCCTATCCCGCCTATTTCGACACGGCGTGGAAGGCAGGCGTGCAGCTGGCCCTGTCCGTCGCCTTCACCGGCGCCTTCTGGCTGTTGCTGTTCCTGGGCGCCGGGCTGTTCAACGTGATCGGCATCGACTTCCTGAGCGATCTTATTCGTCAGGATTGGTTCTCCATTCCGGTCACCACCCTGACCTTCTCGGCCGCCGTGCACCTGACCGACGTCAAGGATGGTCTGATCCGCGGCGTGCGCACCGTGGTGCTGATGCTGCTGTCTTGGCTGATGCCGGTGATGACCCTGATCACCGCCGCCTTCATCCTGGTCCTGCCCTTCGCGGGCGTGGGCCGGCTGTGGGACGAAGGTTACGGCACGGGCCTGATGCTGTTGGCGGCCGCGGCCTTGATCATCCTCATCAACGCCGCCTATCAGGACGGCGAGCCCGATGGGGCGCCGCCCGCTATGCTGCAATGGGCCGCGCGGATCGCGGGCGTGCTGCTGGCGCCGCTCATGGGGCTGGCCCTGTGGGGCATGGCGCTGCGCATCGGCCAGCACGGACTGACGCCGGAGCGGATCATCGCCCTGACCTGCGTGCTTCTTGGCGTGGTCTATGCGGCGGGCTACGCCTTCGCCGCCGTGAAGCCCGGACCTTGGATGCGCCCGCTTGAGCGCACCAACGTCATCGCCGCCGTCGCCACCGTCCTCGCAATCCTTGCCCTGTTCACGCCCATCGCCGACCCCGCCCGCCTGTCCGTCGCCGACCAGATGCGGCGTCTGGAGAGCGGCCGGGTCTCCGCCGAGCGTTTCGACTACGCCTTCCTGCGCTTCGATGCGGGCCGTTCGGGCCTGCGCGCGCTGGAGCGGCTCTCGCAGTCCGATGACCCCGAAGTCGCCCGGCGGGCCAGCGAGGCGCGCCACGTCGCGGACCGCTACACCCTCGATCAGATCGCGCCCGGGCTCACGATCGAGGTTCTGCCCGGCTCGCCAGCCCTGCCCGAGAACTTCCTCGATGACCCCGCACCTGGCGACCAGCGCGCAAGCTGCAGAAGTGAAGGCGGCTGTCTCGCCGCCGCCCGTGATCTGAATGGCGATGGCCAGATGGAATGGCTTGTAGCCAACGCCTATCGCCTGGCCGTGTATCAGCGGATCAGCGAGGGCTGGCGCGAGATCGGCGGCTATGAGGTCAACGCCTGCAGGCCCCGAAGGCTGGACGCCCGCGACCTGCTGCGCGGCGGCCTGACCCTCGTCCCGTCGCCTCTGCCCGATCTTGCAGTGGACGGCGCCCGCATCCCCCTCACCCCCCGCGTGGACTGCGCTCCTTAAACCCGATCTTCACCCCCTTCGGCCTAAAACCGTCCCGAAACGAGCCAGTCCCGATCAACGAGGACGGCCGTACGGTTGATGATGAAGGGTGGCTCCCATGGCCAAGACGGTGCTGGTCGTCGACGACGACCCGACCCAGCGCAGGCTGGTGCAGGCGGTCCTTGACCGCGAAGGCTACAACGTCGTCCACGCCGAAAACGGCGGCGAGGCCATCGACCGCATGACGAAGGGCGGCGGCGCCGATGTG
The DNA here is from genome assembly GCF_046299535.1 of Brevundimonas sp. Classification (GTDB taxonomy): domain Bacteria; phylum Pseudomonadota; class Alphaproteobacteria; order Caulobacterales; family Caulobacteraceae; genus Brevundimonas. Next base: position 33,912 of record NZ_JBKBIB010000010.1, read on the forward strand.
GTCCTGCTGGACATGGTCATGCCGGGCCTGTCGGGCATGGAGACCCTGGCCGAGATGCGCACCGCGGGCGTGCGCGCCCCGGTCATCATCCTGACCGCGTCCGGCGGCATCGACACGGTGGTCAAGGCCATGCAGGCCGGGGCCCAGGACTTCTTCGTCAAGCCCGCCAGCCCCGAACGCATCCTCATCTCCATCCGCAACGCCCTGCAGATGGGCGATCTGGTGGCCGAGGTGGGCCGCGTCCGGCGTCAGGTCGCGGGCCGCACCTCCTTCGACGATCTGGTGGGCGACAGCGCCCCCATGCGCATGGTCAAGGCGCTGGGCGCCCGCGCTGCGAAATCCAACATCCCGGTCCTGATCACCGGCGAGAGCGGCGTCGGCAAGGAGGTCATCGCCCGCGCCCTGCATGGCGCCAGCGACCGCGCCGGCAAGCCCTTCGTGGCGGTGAACTGCGGCGCCCTGCCCGCCAATCTGATCGAATCCATCCTGTTCGGCCACGAGAAGGGCGCCTTCACCGGAGCGGTCGACAAGACCCCGGGCAAGTTCCGCGAGGCGGACGGCGGCACCCTGTTCCTGGACGAGATCGGCGAGCTGCCGCTGGACATGCAGGTCAAGCTGCTGCGCGCCCTGCAGGAAAGCGAGATCGACCCGGTCGGCGCCAGGCGCCCGGTCAAGGTGGACGTGCGCATCGTCTCGGCCACCAACCGCGACCCCGAGGCCCAGGTGAAGGCCGGCGCCTTCCGCGAGGACCTGTTCTATCGCCTCAACGTCTTCCCCATCGAGGCCCCCGCCCTGCGCGCCCGGCGCGAGGACATTCCGGCCCTGATCGATCACTTCGTCGCCCGCTTCAACGCCGAGGAAGGCAAGCGGGTGGCCGGCGCCGCGCCCGATACGCTGGCCCTGCTGACCGCCTTCGAGTGGCCCGGCAATGTGCGCCAGCTGGAGAACGCGGTCTATCGCGCCATCGTCCTGGCGGACGGGCCGTGGCTGCAGCCCCACGACTTCCCCGCCATCTCCGGCGTGGCCGCGCCCCTGCCCGAGACGGAGGCCGCGTCCGGCGCCCCGGCCGCCGAACACGCCCTGTCCGATCTGGACCTGCCCGAGGCCCCGGTGCGCATCATCGACGACAAGGGCCACCTGCGCACGCTGGAGGACATCGAGCGCGACCTGATCCAGCACGCCATCGAGGTCTATGCGGGCCACATGTCCGAGATCGCCCGGCGCCTCGGGATCGGCCGCTCCACCCTCTATCGCAAGGTCCGCGAACAGGGGCTGGAAGGCGTTCTCAAGGAAACCGGCTGAAACCTGATCGCGACACCACGCAAGAATTAGCCGGTTGCAATCATGCCGCGACGGAATCGCCGCAATTGCCGCGTTAGACGGTCATTGAACCGGGGGGTCGGCAAGGTTCGCGGCCCAGACGAACCCCCGGCCCTCCCCAGACCGGATACGCACCTATGCTTCTCTCGACCACGGCCCTGACAGGGCTGGCCGCGCTGCTCGTTCAATCCGCCGGAGTGTCCCAGGACGCCGGCCAGGACCCGGTTCTTGAGGATGACGGCGTCACGTCCGTCTCCGAACTCATCATCGTCGCCCCGCGCCGCCGCGGGGACGTCCAGACCGACATCGCGCCCGAGCTGGAGCTGAACGCCGCCGACATCCAGGCCTACGGCGCCTCGGACATCGCCCAGCTGCTGGAGTTTCTGGAACCCTTCACCACCAGTTCGCGCGGCGGCTCGCCGGTGTTCCTGGTCAACGGACGGCGTATCTCGGGCTTCCGCGAAATCCGCGGCCTGCCGTCCGAGGCCATCGAGCGCATCCAGGTTCTGCCCGAGGAAGTGGCCCTGCAGTTCGGCTACCGCGCCGACCAGCGGGTGGTGAACTTCATCCTGAAAGACCCGTTCCGCTCGACCACGACGGAACTGGAATTCCGCGCCCCCACCGCCGGCGGGCGTTCGGGCTATGAGGTCGACGCCGACATCCTGCGCATCGACGGCGACAACCGCTGGTCCATCGACATCGAGCACGAGCGCGACACCGCCCTGTTCGAGACCGAGCGCAACATTAACCGCACCCCCGGCACGACCCCCTACGACCTGATCGGCAACATCTCCGGCGCGCCCTGGGGCGCCGAGATCGACCCGGCCTTCTCGGGCCTGGTCGGCGAGACCGCCCTCGTCGCGCCTGTGCCCCTGGGCGGAACCAGCCTCGCGGACTTCGCCGGAGCCTACGGCCCCCTCCGGACAGGCAACCTCAGCGACTGGCGCACCCTGCAGCCCGAGACTGAGCAGAACTCCATCTCCGCCACCCTCAAGCGCGGCCTGCCCGGCGACATCCAGGCCACCGTCAGCGCCAGCCTCGAGGATCAGACCAGCGAGCGCTTCAACGGCCTGCCGGGCCTGGCCCTGGCCGTGCCGACGGGCGTGGGCGGCTCGCCCTTTACCGAGACCGTGACCCTCTATCGTTTCCTGGACACGCCGGAGGCCCTCAGCACCCGGACCGACACCCTGCAGGCCGAACTCGGTCTTCTGCTGGATGGCTTCATAGGCGACGACTGGCGCTGGAGCTTCAACGGCGAATACACCCGCAATGAGCGCGACACCGTCACGGGCCGGGGGTTTGACATCACGACCTATCAGGACCGGCTGGACGCGGGCGATCCCACCGTCACGCCGTTCGGCGCCCTGACTCCCGCCCAGTTCACCCGCCGGCCCGACGACCTGGCCAACTCGGTGACCAGCCGGTACAGCGGCGAGGCCGTGTTCACTGGCCCCCTGATGGAGCTCCCCGCCGGCGACCTGCGCTCCACCTTCACCTTCGGCGCCGACCGCCAGACCCTGGAGTCCTGGTCCCTGCGCTCCGGCGTCGAGACCGAACGCGAGCTGTCCCGCGACCGGCTGAACGCCCAGACCAGCTTCGACATTCCCCTCTTCGAGCGTGACGAAGACAGCCCCTCCCTGCTGGGTGCGGTCTCTCTCAATCTCAATGCGGGATATGAGGACGTGTCGGACTTCGGCGGCCTGAACACCCTGGGGGCGAACCTGAACTGGAGCCCGGTCGACCGCCTCTCCTTCCTCACCGGCTACACCCGTCAGGACCAGGCCCCCAGCATCGCCCAGCTCAACGATCCCGTCATCGCGACACCCAACACAGCGGTGTTCGACTTCGCCACCGGCGACACCGTGCTGGTCACCCGCACCACTGGCGGCAACGCCGATCTGAACGCCGCGACCCGCTCGGTCTGGCGCGCCGGGGTGAATTGGCAGCCGCTGGAAGGCGAACAGCTTCGCATCACCTCCACCTGGACCCGCACCTCCATCGAGAACGAGGTCAACGGCTTCCCGGCCGTGACCGCCGCGCTGGAAGCCGCCCTCCCGGACCGGTTCACCCGCGATGACGACGGGACCTTGCTGGCCGTGGACGCCCGACCCGTCAACTTCGCCCAGGTGGATCGCCAGGACCTGCGCACCGGCTTCACCTTCTCGCGCGCCTTCGGCCAGCCGACCCCCGCCGCCCCCGCTGCAGGCGCTCGCGGCCAGGGCGGACGGCCTCAGGGCGAACGAGGACAAGGCGAACGGGGCGCGGGTGAACGAGTACAAGGCGAACGGGGCCAGGGACGTCCCGTACCTCCCCAGGACGGCGCTGCTCCGGCTGAGGGCCCCGGCGGCGGAGCCGTCGTCATCCGTGAGGGCGGCGAAGGCCCGCCCCCCGGCGGCGGCATGCGTATGGGCGGCGGCGGTCAGGGCGGCCCCGGCGGCGGCATGCGCATGGGCGGCGGCGGCAGGGGCGGCCCCGGCGGCGGCGGCATGCAGCCCGGTCAGGGCCGCTACAACATCTCGGTGTTCCACACCTGGCGCATCCAGGACGAAATCCTGATCGCCCCGGGCCTGCCGATTCTGGACCTGCTGAACGGCGACGCCACCGACGCCGGCGGCGGCAGCCCGCGCCACCAGATCCAGGCCCAGGGCGGCGTGTTCAGGAACGGCATGGGCATGTTCGTGAACGCCACCTGGCGCGAAGGCACGCGTGTGGACGGGGGGACCGGACCGGATCTGTTCTTCGACGACCGCACCACGGTGGGGATCAACGCCTTCGTGGATCTTGGCGCCCGCGAGGGTCTGGTGGCCCGCCTGCCATGGCTGGAGAACTCGCGCGTCAACCTGCGCGTCCAGAACCTGTTCAACTCTCGCCCCAGCGTGATCTCCAGCGACGGCGCCACGCCGGTCAACTACCAGCCGGACTTCCTCGACCCCGAAGGCCGCACGGTCAGCATCACCTTCAGGAAGATCCTGTTCTGATCGTCTCCCTCCCCGTTCGGGGAGGGTGCTGAGCCGCAGGCGAAGCGGGTGGGGGCGGCTCAGGCGAGGCATCGCGGATGCGTCGCCAGGCCCTCCCCACCCGGCCGTCGCTGACGCGCCGACCGCCCTCCCCGCCCGCGGGGAGGGAGAGACTACTTTTTCCCCTTCGCCTTCTTCGCGATCTCTTTCAGCTTTCGGGCCTGCATCGCTGATAGCGACTGGCCGGGCGCGCCCTTTTCGGGGTCGGCGAAGGCGCGGCCGTAGGTCTTCACCCGGTCCGACACCGAGCCCAGGAACTCGTCCTCCCAGTCCGACAGTTGCACCCCCGCCTTGTCGGCGGCCCGGCGCGCGCGCTTCAGGGCGTTCAGCGCCGAGCGCTGGGCGGCCTTCCTCGCCGCCTCATAGGGGGAGTCCTTTGGCGCATCCTTCGGGCTGCTTGAGCCGCTTTTCAGCGCGCTACCGCCCTTCGGGCTGCTTGAGCCGCTTTTCAGCGCGCTACCGCCCTTCGGGCTGCTTGAGCGCAGGCCGCCGTCCTTGCGTCCGAAACCGGACCGCTTCAGCTCAGATCTCGCCGAGGGCGGCCAGATAGAGGTCCAGGATCGCCTCTTCTTCCTGGCGCTTGGCCTTGTCCAGCTTGCGGATGCGGATGACCTTGCGCAGGGTCTTCACGTCATAGCCCTCGCCCTTGGCCTCGGCGAAGACCTCCTTCATGTCGCCCATGATCGCCTGCTTGTCCTCCTCCAGACGCTCCAGGCGCTCGATGATGGTGCGCAGCCGGCCCTGGGCCGTGGCGTTCAGGACGTCAGGATTGGCGAAGGCGGCGTCGTCGGCCATGGAAAGTCCTTTGTGGCGCTATCGCTCGGCGCGCAGCGCCTCGCTGCTTGAGCGCGGTATGAATGGTTCGAGTTTGGTTAGCGCCGTCGCCGTCAAGGCTCAACGCCACACGCGAAAAAGGCCACGGACAACCGTCCATGGCCTGTGGATCATTCCGCCGCCCTGCGCGCCCACGCGGCGCCCCAAAGCAGAGAGCGCCCGCGTCCCGAGCGACAGGACGCTAAGAAGTCTTAGCCCTGCTTCGCCTTGAAGCGCGGGTCGGTCTTGTTGATCACATAGACCACGCCCTTGCGGCGCACGATCTTGCAGTCACGGTGGCGCGACTTCAGCGACTTCAGCGAACTACGGACCTTCATGGTCTCTATCCTTCGGAGCGCGCCGCAAGGCGGTCTCGGGCGCGATACAAAATGAAACGCCGCAAGCGGACCTGCGGCGGGGAGACGGGCCTATAGGTCAGCCGCGCCTGTCCTGTCAACGGGAAACCGCGTCAAAACCGACCGCGCTCGCCCCTGTTTGATCCCCCGGCCTTCGCCCGCGCCCATAATGCCCCTGATCAGCGAGCCAGGGAGGCGATTTCGGACAATTCAGACAATTCAGACACTGTTTTTTCCAGCGCCAGAGTCCGAAATCCGCCATCCGGCAGGAGCCTCTGCCATCGCGCGGCGGCAAGGACCAAAACACAGCGGCCTCGCCCTCAAGCAGCGAGGCCCGCGGGCCGGGCGATAGGGCGCAAAAGAAACGCCCTCAAGCAGCCAGCGCCCGCGGCGCGAGCGTTAGGGCGAAAAGATGGAGGCCTGGCCTCCGAGTCGAACGGAGGGTCTGCGGATTTGCGATCCGCCGCGTCGCCTCTCCGCCACCAGGCCGCATCAAGGAGGCCCGAGCATGCCATGGCGCGGTTAACAGGGGGCGAGGAGACAGGGTTAGCGCACCAAATGATCCATGGCCTCGCCATGGCGGAAAGGCGGCGAAACCGTGCTCCCCCTTCGCGCGCTTGTGATTGCGAGGCTCCGGCGCGGCGCGGTAGGATGATGGAATGAAAATTCGCCTTGTACTCATTGGCCTTACGGCCGCCTGCGCCCCCCTGATTCCCGAGCCTCCGCGCGGCGGGCCGGCCCAGGCGGCGCAGCCGGCGGCGGCGACGGCAACGGCAACGGCAACGGCGTCCGTGCAGCCCAGGCCCTATGAGGATCAGTCGTTCGAAGGCTGGAAGCAGGGCTTTCTGGACCGCCACGGCGGCGCCAACCGCGCCGCCTTCGAGCGGGAACTGGCGGGCCTGGCCCCTGACCCCAGCGTCATTCGCCTGGACGGCAACCAGCCCGAATTCAGCCGGCCCGTCGGCGCCTATGTCCAGAACGCCGTCAGCGCCCAGCGCATCAGCCAGGGCCGGGACCGCCTGTCGTCCGCGCCTGCGGCCGCGGAGACCCGCTACGGCGTGCCGCGCGAGATTCTCGTGGCCATCTGGGCCCAGGAAAGCGCCTTCGGCCAGGTTCAGGGCGACCATGACGTGATCCGCTCCCTGGCCACCCTGGCCCATGACGGCCGTCGCCGCGACTGGGCCGAGGGCCAGTTGAAGGAAGCCCTGACCATCATCGTCGAGGGCCGCGCCCCCCGCTCGCGCCTCAAGGGCTCGTGGGCCGGCGCCATGGGCCAGAGCCAGTTCATGCCCGACAACTACCGCCGCCTCGCTGTGGACGGCGACGGCGACGGGGTGGTGGATATCTGGAACTCGCCCGCCGACGCCCTGATGTCAGCCGCCAATCTGCTCGACAACGCAGGCTGGAAGCGCGGTCAAGGCTGGCACTACGAAGTGACCCTGCCGCAGGGCTTCGACTACGCCCTGGCGGAGGGCGAGCGCCAGCCGTGGTCGTACTGGGCCCAGCGCGGGGTGGTGCTTTCCCGCGGCGGGTCGCCCAGTTCCGCGGAACAGGCCGAGGGCGCGACCATCCTGTTGCCCCAGGGGGCGAACGGCCCGGCCTTCCTGGCCCTGCCCAACCACTATGTCATCCGTCGCTACAACAACTCGGTGGCCTACGCCTTGGCCATCGGCATGACCGCCGACGGCATCGCCGGCCGCCCCGGCCTGGTCGCCGCCTGGCCGGACGAGGCGCCCCTGTCGCGCGACCAGCGTCTGGGCGCCCAGCGCGCCCTGGCCGCGGCCGGCTTTGATCCGGGCGGCATTGACGGCGTGGTCGGCGCAGGCACCCGCCGGGCCTTGCGCGGATGGCAGCAGGCCAACGGCCTGACTCCTGACGGGCACCTCACCGCCGCCCTCGCCGACCGCCTGATCGCCGAACAGCGATAACCCGCTTGCCGGACCGCTCGAACACCGGCAGGACGAGCGGCGATGAGCGACCGGTCGATCCGAAATCTCGCCAACCTTCAGGCGTTTGGCTCCACCTCGCGGGTGCTGAACCTGCTGGCCGTCTGGCGCCGCCACGGCCGCACGGATGAATGGCGCGACAAGCCCCTGTTCCAGACCCCGGCCCTGAACCGGGGTCTGATCATCAAGCACCGCCTGCGCCGCGACGAGGTGGACCTGTTTCACGGTTATCGCCAGTCGGCCACCAAGGTCATCCTGCCCCTCGACCTGGATGACCTGCGCCTGGGCGGACGCTTCATCTTCATCGGCCAGCGCAATTTCGACCGGGCGCTGCGTGAGTATTTCGGCGTGTCCGTGGACGAGCGCGACCTGGAGACCCTGCGCCTCATCGATCAGCTGCCGTCGCTGGACCCGTTCCTGCTGCGCGAGCAGATCAAGCGCGCCGGGCTGGACGTGGCGCGGTGCTACTTCGAACTGACCGAAGGCGACATGAAGCGCATGTTCAGCTTCGTGGAGGACCAGATCGCCCCGCTGGTGGCCATGAGCATGACCTCTGAAGCCTCTCCCGGCCAGGCTCGCGCCACCGCCAACCTGGTGTCGAAAATACTGTCCAGCACCGACGGCGCGGGGATGCAGCCTCTGGGGGACACGCTGCAGCTGGCGCCCGAGCAGTACGCCGAGGGCGTGTTCTGCTGGAAAGGCTTCCTCTATTACAAGTGGTCCGCCGCGACCGTGCTGAAAGAGGCCCGCGCCGTGGCGGACGCTATCGCGACCATCCAGCCCGCCGGTCCCCTGGATGCCGAATCCCGGCTGTACGTCGAGCGAGGCCGCCACGTCCTGAGGCCCAGGATTCTCAAGACCTGCGATACGGTGATCCAGACCCTGAAGGTGTATGACCGCGCCTACGCCAGCCTGACCCGGGACGCCCGGCCGACCGCCTTTCGGGAGTTCCTGCTGGACGCCCCGCACATGTTCATCCGTCTGGGCGAGCAGGTCGGAGCCGTGCGGCACATCGTCAGCTTCTGGAATTTCCGCTTCGCCCCGGGCGCCCCGCGCGTGTCGGTGGAAGAGCTGATCGACATCTTCATGGACTTCGAAACCAGCCTCGCCAGCCGCGACGGCCCCGCCTGATCCCACCCTGGGAACACAGAGACACGGCCCGGACATGACCACGCCCTCAAGCAGGGAGCCGCCGCGCGGCGAGCGGTAGGGCCCCTTAAATAAAGAAGCCCCCGCCGGCGGCTCAGGGAACCGGCGAGGGCTTCACCGTCACGCATCGGCATTGGGGGCGACGATGCGTGAGGTTTCCGCGAACCCGTGGGGCGGGGCGCGAAACTCGAACAGGTCAGGCCCAGTGCATCTGGACCCGGTGGGCGGCGGCCCAGTGGATGGCGCGGATAGCGTCGCAGATGGCCTCGCCCGCCGCGCGGCAGCCCAGCTCCCCGCCCAGATCCGCCGTGACCGCGCCTGCGGCCAGCACCGCCGCCACCGCCGCCTCGATGGCGTCGGCCTCGTCCTCCAGCTTCAGGGAGTGGCGCAGCATCAGGGCGGCCGACAGAACCATGCCCACCGGATTGGCCAGATCCTGTCCGGCGATGTCCGGCGCCGAGCCGTGGATGGGCTCGAACAGCCCCGGCCCTTCGGTGCCCAGCGAGGCCGAGGGCAGCAGGCCGATGGACCCGCCCAGCACCGAAATCTCGTCCGACAGGATGTCGCCGAACATGTTCTCGGTCAGGATCACGTCATACTCCCGCGGCTTGCGGATCAGGTGCATGGCCATGGAGTCCACCAGGGCGTGCTCCAGGGTGATCTCGGGATATTCCTCCGCGTGGATTCGGGTGACCACCTCGCGCCAAAGACGGCTGGTCTCCATGACATTGGCCTTGTCCACCGAAGTGACCTTGCCCCGCCGTTGCCGGGCGGTCTGGAAGGCGGCGCGGGCCACCCGCTCGATCTCCTCCACGGAATAGACGCACAGGTCCGAGGCGGTGGTGTCCGTGCGGGTCTTCTCGCCGAAATAGATGCCGCCGGTCAGCTCGCGGAACACGATCAGGTCCACGCCCTCCACGATCTCCTTCTTCAGCGGCGAGCGATGGGCCATCACCGGCGAGACCTGCAGCGGCCGCAGGTTGGCGTACAGGCCCATGGCCTTGCGGATGGCCAGCAGGCCTTCCTCCGGCCGCCGCTTGCCGCCGTCCCACTTGGGCCCGCCCACAGCGCCCAGCAGCACCGCGTCGGCGGCCTTGCAGGCGTCCCGCGTCGCGTCCGGCAGGGGCTCGCCGGTGGCGTCGATCGCCGCGCCGCCGATCAGGTGCTCCTGATAGTTGAAGCGGTGACCGTAGAAGTCGCCGACACAGTCCAGCACGGCGCAGGCGACCGCCGCCACCTCGGGGCCGACCCCGTCTCCGGGCAGCACGACGATGGTATGGTCCTGAAAGGGGGGCATCACGCGGTTTCCTGTTGTCGGCGTTCAAAGGCTTCGATGTCGGGCAGTCGGGCGGTCAGCCAGCCCATGGCGTCCACCCCGTCCAGAAGGCACTGGCGGGCGAAGGACTCCACCCGGAAGGGCGTCGGCGCGGCGTTGCCCCGCCGGATGGTCTCGGCCTCCAGGTCGATGGTAACCGGCTGGTCCGGATGGGCGGCCAGATCGTCCCACACCGCCTGGCTGACCACGACGGGCAGCAACCCGTTCTTCAGGGCGTTGGAGGTGAAGATGTCGGCGATCGAGGTCGAGACCACCGCCCGGAAGCCATAGTCCAGCAGCGCCCAGGGGGCATGCTCCCGCGACGAGCCGCAGGCGAAATTGTCGCCCGCGATCAGGATGCGGTGCTCCGTGGGATCAATGCGGTTCAGTACCGCCTCCGGCTTGACCGCCCCGTCCGCTTCATAGCGCCAGTCGTGAAAGGCGTGCGCCCCCAGCCCTTCGCGGGTGGTGGTGGTCAGAAACCGCCCGGGGATGATCTGGTCCGTGTCGATATTGGACTGGCTGAACACCACCGTGCCGGAGGTCAGGGTCTTCAAGGGCTCAGGCATCATGCTTCCCCTACCGGCTCGCGCGCGGCGCTCGCCTGCTTGAGGGACGCAGCCTCCTCCATGAACACGCGCGGGTCGGTCAAAACCCCCATCACCGCGCTGGCCGCAGCCGTGGCCGGGCTGGCCAGCATGGTGCGCGCGCCCGGTCCCTGACGGCCCTCGAAATTGCGGTTGGAGGTGGACACCGCCAGCTGGCCCGGCCCCACCATGTCGCCGTTCATGGCCAGACACATGGAGCAGCCCGGGATGCGCCATTCGGCCCCCGCCTCGGTGAACACGGTGTGCAGCCCTTCGGCCTCGGCGTCGCGCCGCACGGCCTCGGAGCCGGGCACCACCAGCACCCGCACGCCCGGCTTGACCCGCCGGCCCTTCAGGATATCGGCGGCGGCGCGCAGGTCGGGCAGGCGTCCGTTGGTGCAGCTGCCGATGAAGACCACGTCCACAGGGTATTCCGTGGTCGCCCGGCCCGCCTCGAAGCCCATATAGGCCAGGGCCTTGCGGTCATTGTCGGATCGGGGCTCCGGCGGGGCCGCCCCGATGGCGACGCCCGCGTCCGGCGTGGTGCCCCAGGTGGCCATGGGCCGGATGGCGTTCCCGTCCAGGCGGACCTCCTTGTCGAACACCGCGCCGGGGTCCGACGCCAGGCTCAGCCAGTCCGTCGCCGCCTGCTCGAACGCCTCGCCCTGCGGGGCATGACGGCGGCCGCGCAGCCAGTCGACGGTCGCCTGATCCGGAGCGATCATGCCCGCCCGGGCGCCCGCCTCGATGGACATGTTGCACAGGGTCATGCGCCCTTCCATGTCCAGGGCGCGGACTGCCTCGCCCGCATATTCGATGACGTAGCCGGTGCCCCCGCCGAACCCCAGGGCGGCGATCACCGCCAGGGCCACATCCTTGCCGGACACGCCCGGCGTCAGGGTTCCGTCCACCGTCACACGCAGGGTCTTGGCCTTGCGCTGCAGCAGGCACTGGGTGGCCAGCACATGGCCCACCTCGGAGGTGCCGATGCCGAAGGCCAGCGCCCCGAAGGCGCCGTGGGTGGCGGTGTGGCTGTCGCCGCAGACCACGGTCATGCCCGGCTGGGTCAGGCCCAGTTCGGGCCCCATCACATGCACCACGCCGCGCTGGTCCGAATCCCAACCGGCCAGCGACACCCCGTGCCGCGCGCAGTTGCGCTCCAGCGTCTCGACCTGCGCCTTGCTGGCGGGGGTGTAGTAGGGCCGCTCGCCGTCCGGACCCGCCGGCAGGGTCGGGGTGGAGTGGTCCAGGGTGGCGAAGGTGCGGTCCGGGCGACGCACCGTCAGCCCTCGCCGTTCGATCTCGGCGAAGGCCTGCGGGCTGGTCACCTCGTGCACCAGATGCAGGTCCACATACAGCATGGCGGGCGTCTCCGCCGTCTCGGCCGACACCACGTGACGGTCCCAGACCTTCTCATAGAGCGTGCGGGGCTCAGACATCACACACCCCGCTCATCCCCGCGAAAGCGGGGACCCAGTGCTTTGGGTGATGATCCGTCACGGCGCACCCACGACCTGTTTGGCCAGAAGCGCCGGCGCCACGCTGGACAGAACTGGGTCCCCGCTTTCGCGGGGATGAGCGGAAAGGAGGACTATGCATAGGCCGCCTCCCGCGCCGCCGCGCCCTCATAGATGGGCTCCAGCCAGCCGTGGCGGTCCGGCGTGTCGCCGGTGAACAGGCCGCGGAAGGCGGCGTTCAACGCCTTCGTCACCGGCCCGGGTCCGTTCGCGCGGGTGGCGATGCCGTCCACCGAACGCACCGGTGTGATTTCCGCCGCCGTGCCGGTCATGAAGATCTCGTCGGCCAGATACAGCATCTCGCGCGGCAGACCCTGTTCGACCACCTCGAGGCCCTGGTCCCGGGCCAGTTGCATGACCGTGTCGCGGGTGATGCCCATCAGGATCGAGGACGCCGCCGTGGGCGTCAGGAGGCGTCCCTCCCGCACGATGAACAGGTTCTCGCCGGCGCCTTCGGACAGGCGGCCGTCCACGCCCAGCCCGATGCCCTCGCCGAAGCCGCCCACCCGAGCCTCGCGCCCGATCAGATAGGACGACAGATAGTTGCCCCCTGCCTTGGCTCCGGTCGGGATGGTGTTGGGCGCCGCCCGCTGCCAGGACGAGACGCAGGCGTCCACGCCCTTCTCCAGCGCCTCGTCGCCGAGGTATGCCCCCCACGGAAAGGCGGCGATGGTCACGTCCACCTGCGGCCTGGCCGGGGTCACGCCCATGCCGCACTCGCCCAGAAAGGCGATGGGCCGCAGATAGGCGCCCTTCAGCCCGTTGGCCCGCACGATGGCCTTGCAGGCGTCCAGCACCTCGTCCTCGGTGAACGGCAGGGCGAAGTGATAGATGCGCGCGCTGTCGAACAGACGGCGCACATGGTCCGTCAGGCGGAACCCGCGCGGCCCGTCCGGGGTGTCATAGACGCGGACGCCCTCGAACACCGAGGTGCCGTAGTGCAGGGCGTGGCTCATGACGTGGACCTTCGCGTCGGCCCAGGGCGTCATCTCGCCGTTCATCCAGATGTAGTCAGCCAGCGGCGGCATAGGCGGGTCTTTCCTGTCGTGCGGCGGCGGCGGCGATGATGGCCGTCAGCTCCGTGTCATTGATCTCGCCGATCTCGTCGGCGCGGCGCTTGAAGCCTGCGAACACCTCGGCCAGCACGCCCCCGGTCAGGTCGTGGCCCAGCACCGCAGCGCGCTTGGCCACCGCGTGGCGGCCCGAATGTTTGCCCAGCACGAAGAAGCTGCCCTCGAAGCCCACGTCCTCGGGACGCATGATCTCGTAGGTGCGCGCGTCGGCCATCATGCCGTGCTGATGGATGCCGGCCTCGTGGGCGAAGGCGTTGACGCCCACGATGGCCTTGTTGCGCACCACCGGGCTCTCGGTGATCTCGCACAGCAGTCGGCTGGTCCGCACCAGATGGCGGCAGTCGACGCCGGTGGTCACGTCATAGCGGTCGGCGCGGGTGCGCAGGGCCATGATGACTTCCTCCAGCGAGGCGTTGCCCGCCCGTTCGCCGATGCCGTTGATGGCGCCTTCCACCTGACGCGCCCCGGCCTCCACCGCCGCCAGGGAGTTGGCCACCGCCAGCCCCAGGTCGTCGTGACAGTGGGCCGAGAACACGGCGTGGGGATGCTTCGGGCGAATGCGCGCGATCAGCTCCGCATAGCGGGCCCGCACCTCGTCCGGCGTGGCGTAGCCCACGGTGTCGGGCACGTTCAGGGTCTGGGCCCCGGCGTCGGCGGCGGCCTCCATCACCTCGGCCAGAAACGCCGGCTCGGTGCGGAAGGCGTCTTCGGCGGAGAACTCCACGTCGTCGAACAAGGTCCGGGCGTAGGCCACCGAGCGCACGGCGGCGGCCAGCACCTCGTCGGTGGTCATGCGCAGCTTGGCAGAGCGGTGGATGGGGCTGGTCCCCAGGAAGATGTGGCACCGGCGGTGAGTCTTCGGCGCGGGCGACAGGGCCCGATGCGCCGCGTCGATGTCCTTCTCGTTCGAACGGGACAGCGAGCAGAACACCGGCCCCTCGATCTCTCCGGCCACCCGCCGCATGGCTTCCTCGTCGCCCGGCGAGGCGGCGGCGAAGCCGGACTCGATTACGTCCACGCCCAGGTCGCGCAGGGCCCCGGCCATGCGCAGCTTGGCGTCCGTCGACATGGAGAAGCCCGGCGCCTGTTCGCCGTCGCGCATGGTGGTGTCGAAGACGATGACGCGGTTGGGGTCCGACGCCGCCAGCTCTGCGGTGCGGGATACGGGTCTTGATACGTCGCCCATCACGCGGCCTCCGACTGCATGACGACGGGGTCGATGCGGCTGACGCCGATCAGGCGGTCGATCTGACGGCGCAGGATCTGGGTGCAGCGGCTCTCGTCGCGCCCGCGCACGGTGATGGCCGCGCGGCGCATGACGCCCTCGTCGGTCAGCATCAGGCCGTCGATATGAAAGCCCCGGCGCTCCACCAGTCCGATGAGGCGCTGCAGCGAGCCGTCGGCCCGGTCGATCTGGATGTGTATGGTGTCGCTCATCAGGCGCCCTCCATCATGTCTGCGTTTGACTTGCCCGGCGGCACCAGCGGCCAGACGTTTTCCCTGGGATCGATCACGACATGCGCGAGGCAGGGGCCGGGAGCGTCCAGCAGGCGCTGGATCCCGGCGGAGACCTCCTCGCGCCGGCTAATTCGGAAGGCCTCGACGCCGAACGCCTGGGCCACCGCCACGAAGTCCGGATTGTCCGACAGGTCGACCTCGGAATAGTTCTCGTTGAAGAACAGGGACTGCCACTGGCGCACCAGGCCCAGCGAGGCGTTGTCCAGCAGGACGATCTTCAGATTGATCCCGTAGCGGCGCAGGGTCGCCAGCTCCTGGATGTTCATCATGAAGCCGCCGTCCCCGGCGATGGTCACCACCTGGGCGTCCGGGCGCGCCAGCTTGGCGCCCAGACCGGCGGGCAGGCCGAAGCCCATGGCCCCCAGCCCCCCGGACGTCAGATGCGCCTCGGGCCGCGAGAAGCGGCAATGCTGGGCCGCCCACATCTGGTGCTGGCCCACGTCGCAGGCGGCGACGA
This sequence comes from Brevundimonas sp., assembly GCF_046299535.1. Classification (GTDB taxonomy): domain Bacteria; phylum Pseudomonadota; class Alphaproteobacteria; order Caulobacterales; family Caulobacteraceae; genus Brevundimonas. Next base: position 48,980 of record NZ_JBKBIB010000010.1, read on the forward strand.
AGTCGTCCCCGGCGCGCTCGGACAGTTCCTTCAGCAGGGCGGGCGCATAGACCCCCTCGCCCGGGGCGTCATAGCGGGCGGCGTGGCGCTGGGCCCGGGCCATGCAGCGCATGATCCACGGATCGATGGCCAGCGGCCCCGGATCGGTGGCCGCCAGGCTCGCCTTCAGGTCACCCACCACTCCCACGGTCGCCGCGCGCAGCTTGGAGATTTCGGCCGGGTCGATGTCGTAGTGGACGATGCGGGCGTGGGGGGCGAACTCGGCCAGCTTGCCGGTGGCCCGGTCGTCGAAGCGGGCGCCCAGAACCACCAGCAGGTCGGCTTCCTGCACCGCCTCGTTGGCGGCGCGCGTGCCGTGCATGCCGATCATGCCCATGAAGCCCGGCGCCCCGGTGGGGATGGAGCCCAGGGCGTTCAGGGTGGCTACCGCCGGGATGCCGGTGCGCGCGAAGAAGGCGCGCAGCTCATCCACCGCGCCGGCGATCTTGACGCCGCCGCCCACGTACAGGACGGGGCGCTCGGCGGCGCGGATGGCGGCTTCGGCCTCGCGGATGGCGGCGTGGTCCGTCGCCTCCACCGGGTCGTTGAAGATCGGCGCGGCGAAAGGCTGGGCCACCTCGGCGAACTGGATGTCCTTGGGCAGGTCGATCAGAACCGGACCGGGCCGGCCCTCCTTCGCCACCCGGAACGCCTCGGCCACCACCGAGGGGATGTCGGCGGCGTCGCGCACGATCCAGCTGTGCTTCACGATGGGCAGGGTGCAGCCCAGAATGTCGATCTCCTGGAACGAGTCCGTCCCCATCAGCCCGGTGGCCACATTGCCGGTGATGCAGACCATGGGCACCGAATCCATCATGGCGTTGGCGATGCCGGTGATCAGATTGGTTGCGCCGGGGCCCGACGTGGCCATGCACACCCCCACCTTGCCCGACGAGCGGGCATAGGCGTCAGCGGCGAAGGCCGCTCCCTGCTCGTGGCGCACCAGAATGTGGCGCAGGGACGATCCGGTCAGGGCGTCATAGACCGGCATGATCGCCCCGCCCGGATAGCCGAACAGCACATCCACGCCCATCGCCTCCAGGCTGGAGACGAGCAGGCGCGCGCCCGTTTGCCCAGTGCTCTGGGGGGCGGCGGCGGCGTCGGGCTGTTTCAGGGCGGCGGCGGTCATGGCGATGCTTTCGGCGATCCTTCCGGCTCAGGCCGCTTCGGACTTGGCGGCGTGCAGCCAGGCCATGCGTTCGCGCAGGCGGGCGCCGGTCTGTTCGATGGGATGCGCGTAGTCGGCCTTCAGCCAGGCCGCGTACTGACCCTTCCCGGCCTCGTTCTCGGCGATCCACTGGCGGGCGAACTGGCCCGACTGGATGTCCTCCAGGATCTCCTTCATGCGCGCGCGGGTCTCGTCGTTGATCACCCGCGGGCCCGAGGCGACCGCGCCGTATTTGGCGGTCTCGGAGATGAACTCGTGCATCCTGGTGACGCCGCCCTCGTAGAACAGGTCCACGATCAGCTTCAGCTCGTGCAGGCATTCGAAATAGGCGATCTCGGGCTGGTAGCCGGCCTCGACCAGGGTGTTGAACCCCGACATGACCAGTTCCTTGGCGCCGCCGCACAGCACGGCCTGCTCGCCGAACAGGTCGGTCTCGGTCTCCTCGCGGAAGCTGGTCTCCAGCAGGCCGCCGGTGGCCCCGCCGATGCCCTTGGCGTAGCCCATGGCCCGGTCCCGCGCCTTGCCCGTGGCGTCGCGCTCGATGGCGAACAGGCTGGGCACGCCGCGGCCGCGCGCATATTCGCGCCGGACCAGATCACCGGGGCCCTTGGGCGCCACCAGGATCACGTCCATGTCCTCGCGCGGGGTGACCCGGTCGTAGATGATCGAGAAGCCGTGGGCGAACAGGATGGCCGCGCCGGGCTTGGCGTTCGGCGCGATGATGTCGCGATAGACCTCGCCCTGGATCATGTCCGGGGTCAGGATGGCGATGATGTCGGCGCCCTTGACCGCCTCGGCCGGCTCGGCGGTCGGCACCCCGTCCGTGGTCGCGTTCTTCCAGCCCTTGCCGCCCTCACGGACGCCGACGATCACGTCGTGGCCGGAGTCCTTCAGGTTCTGCGCATGGGCGCGGCCCTGGCTGCCATAGCCGATGATGGCGATGCGCTGGCCGGCGATGGCGCCGGGGCGAATGTCGTCGTTGGTGTAGATGGTGATAGGCATCAGGCGTCCTCGTGAGCGGTCTGGGTGCTGGCGGCGCGAGGCCGGCCCTGGAAGGAATCGGCGGTGCGCGCCGGCGGCGGATTGGGAATGGTGACCGCGCCCTGCGAGGCGGAGGCCGCCAGGACGGCGTATTTGGCGAACACGCCCACCGGGGCCTCACGCTCGGGCGTCGAGGGCGGGCGGGCGCTCAGGTCGGCATCCACGTCGATGCGGCGGTTGCCGACGTCGATGGTGACGCGGTCGCCGTCCCGGACCCGCGCGATGGGTCCGCCCACGGCGGCTTCCGGCGACACGTGCCCGGCCACGAAGCCGTAGGAGGCGCCCGAGAAGCGACCGTCGGTGATCAGGGCCACGTTCTCGATCTTGCGGCCCTTCAGGGCGGCGGTGACCTGCAGCATCTCGCGCATGCCGGGCCCGCCGCGCGGTCCCTCGTGGCGGATGATGATGACGTCGCCCTCGCCCGCCGCGCCGGACTGGACCGCCTCGAAGGCGTCCTCCTCGCGGTCGAAGACCCTGGCCGGTCCCTCGAAGCGGTCGACCTTGTGGCCGGTCAGCTTGATGACCGCGCCCTCGGGGGCCAGATCGCCATAGATGACCGCATAGCTGCCGCGCGCCATGATCGGGCGGTCGAAGTCGGTGATGACCTTCTGGCCCGGCGCTTCCTCGGCCTCGGCGGCCTCCTCGAACAGCGAGCGGCCCGAGACGGTCGGCGCATCGGCGATCTTGCCCGCCCACGCCAGCCGCTGGGCCACCAGACGCGTGCCGCCGGCCACGAACAGGTGGTGGGCCAGGAACTGCCCGCCGGGCTTCAGGTCGCAGATGACCGGGGTGGTCTCGCAGGCGAAGTGGCAGTCCTCGATGCCGAACGGCACGCCCGCCTCCGCCGCGATGGCGGTCAGGTGCAGCACGGCGTTTGTGGATCCGCCCGAGGCCGAGACCGCCACCGCCGCGTTCATCAGCGACCGGGGCGTGATGAATTCGCGCGCGCTGATTCCCTTGACCGTCAGCTCCACCGCCAGGCGGCCGCAGCGCTCGCCCTGTTCGCCCTTGTCGGGATGGACGGCCGGGACGTCGTTGGCGCCCATGGGCGACAGGCCCATGACGCTCAGGGCCATGGCCATGGTGTTGGCGGTGAACTGGCCGCCGCAGGCGCCGGCGCCGGGGCAGGCCGCGACCTCGACCGCCTTCAGCCCGGCGTCGTCCAGCGCCCCCGCGCCGTGGGCGCCGATGGCCTCGAAGATCTCCTGGACCGAGATTTCCTTCTCGCCGATCCGGCCCGGCATGATGGTGCCGCCGTAGTAGACCAGACCCGGGATATCCATGCGCGCCAGGGCCATGGCGGCGGCCGGGATGGTCTTGTCGCAGCCGACGATGCAGACGACCCCGTCCAGTTGATGCCCCTGCACCGCCAGTTCGATGGAGTCGGCCACAACCTCACGGCTGATCAGCGACGCCTTCATGCCCGGCGTGCCCATGCTGATGCCGTCGGTGACGACGATGGTGTTGAAATCCACCGGCCAGCCGCCCGCCTCACGGATGCCGCGGCGCACGTCGTCGGCCAACCGGTCCAGATGCATGTTGCACGGCGTCACCGACGACCAGGTGTTGACCACCGCGATCATCGGGCGCTCGAAATCGGCGTCGTCCATGCCCGCAGCCCGCAGATAGCTGCGCGCCGCCGCCCGGTTCGGGCCGCGCGTCACCGCCGCGCTACGGCGGTTGGCTTGAGGCGTCTTGCTGGAAAAATCTTGCGTCATCGGGTCCGGTTGATCCGGACCGCCCACACACAAAAAACCCCGCTTCCGGTGGAAGCGGGGCTGTGCGAGCGGTCCTGAGGTTTGAGTTCAGGTCGCGTGCAGCCCCGCGCTTCCAAGAAGCACGAGCACCAGTACGGTAATCAGGATAAGGGTTTGCAGGCTATCAAAGGGCGCATGCGGACGCACGGCGGCGATGGCCGTCTTGGTCTGTCCAGCGATGGGCGCGCGGTTGTTCACGTCGTCAGCCTTGGTCTGCGATGACGGCAAGAGACATCAAATCTCTGTGCAGCGCAACAGCGAGCAGGAACAATTTTCTAATTACCGGCCCACACCCATCATCTGTGGCATTTTTTCACCGCTGCATCCGTGCGTGGATCAAGCGGGAATGAGCGCCACACGCGTCAGGCGGTCATCGGCCGTCATGAACAGGCTCGCACCGCCCGGGCCGAAGGCGCAGTTGGCCGTCGCCCGTCCCGTGTCGATGAGGCCCAGCTGCTCGCCCTCTGCAGTAAGCACCAGCACGCCGCCGGGGCCCGTCGTGAAGATGCGTCCCAGGGCGTCCACCTTCAGTCCGTCCGGCAGGCCCGGCGCATCCGGTCCCATCAGCGGCGCGGCGTCGAACAGCACGCGAGACGCACCCGCGCCGCCGTCCTCGTCAAGATCATAGGCCATCACCACCGGCCCCTCCGGGTCAGACACGGCCACATAGAGCGTGCGATGGTCGGGTGACAAAGCCACGCCGTTGGGAAACGTCAGCCCGTCCTCGATCAGGGTCACCGCGCCGTCCGGCGCCAGGCGATAGACGCCGTTGTGCGGCAGTTCCTTGACAGGGGACTCGTTCATCCCCTCCAGTCCATAGGGCGGATCGGTGAAATACACCGCGCCGGACCGGTGGATCACCAGATCGTTGGGACTGTTGAAGCGCCGCCCCTCGAACCGGTCCACCACGATGGTCTTCCGACGCGTGGCCAGATCGACCCGGGACAGGGACCGGTTGCCGTGATCGCACATCAGCAGCGCGCCCGAAGGCTCGATGACCAGACCGTTGGCGCCCGGTTCGCGAAGGTGGGAGCCGTCCTCGCCGTCGAAGCCGGAGGGACGCATGAACTCTGACAACCCGCCCGTCTCCGACCACCGCCAGATCACGTTCTGCGGCACATCGGTGAACAGCAGATAGCCGCCCGCCTCCACCCACACCGGTCCCTCGGCCCAGTCGAATCCCTCGGCCAGCACCTCGACCCGGGCGCCCGGCGGAATGATCGAATTCATCTCCGGCGACAGACGGCGCACGCCGCCCACGGCCTGGCGTTCTATCGTCGTCATCCTGCCCGCTCCGCATCCCATGAGGCCCAGCGCAGAGGCTCCTGCCCCGCCCGCCAGAACGCCGCGCCGACCGATCACAGCGCCACCGGCCGACGCTCGCGCGCGGCCTGATACATAGCGTCGATGATCCGCATGTCCCTCAGGCCCTCCTCGCCCGGCACGATCGGCTCGGCGCCGGTCAGCACGCATTGGGACAGGTGATCCAGCTGGCCCGAGAACTGGTTGACCGGCAGGGCGGGCGGCTCATGCTCGCGGGTTCGCCCCTCCAGATGGACCCGGGTCCGGTGCCCGCCGTAGCCCGTGGCCGGCTCCATATCCAGCCAGCCCGCCGCGCCCACAGCCCGCGACCGTCCGTGGTGGGAACTGTAGGACGACACGCCGTCGGCCACCGCGCCGGACGGAAAGCGCAGCTGGAAGAGCAGGGTGTCCTCCACGGCGCGGAAGCGGGGGTCCGAGCGATCGGTCTGTTCGACCGCAGCGACCTCCACCGGCTCCTCCCCTGTCAGATAGCGCGCCGACTGCAGGCTGTAGATGCCGATATCCATCATCGAGCCGCCGCCAGACAGGGCCGGATCCAGCCGCCACTGGGCGGGATCGCCGATGTTGAAGCCGTGCTGCGACGTCACGAGGCGAAGGGGTCCCAGTTCGCCCGCGCCCGTCATGCGCATGGCCTCGCGGTTATGGCTTTCGAACCACGAGCGATAGCCGATCATCAGCTTCACATTGGCCGCGCGGCAGGCGGCGATCATCTCCGCGGCCTCGCCGGCGTTCATGGCCATGGGCTTCTCGCACAACACATGCTTGCCCGCCGCCGCCGCCCGCAGGGTGTACTCGTGGTGCAGGGCCACCGGCAGGATCACATAGACGATGTCCACATCCGGGTTGTCGCGGATGCGATCGAAGTTCGCATAGTCATAGATGTTACGCTCGGGCACCCCGTATTCAGCCGCAATGCGCCGCGCCTTGGCGGGATCGCCGCTGACCAGCGCCGTCAGACGCGAATGCCGGCATTCGGCGAAGCGGGGCATGATCACATTGGCGTATCCGCCCAGACCCACGATGGCGTAGCCCAGTTTGCGAGGTTCCTGACCGATCGCGTGGCCGCCCGCCAGCAGGCCGCTGGTCAGGGCGCCCGCCCCGACAAGAACGGATCGGCGATTGGTTGGCAGGCTCATGGTCGTCTCCTCAGCTTGGCAGGTCAGGCCGCATTGGCCCGGGCGTCGTCGTCGGGCGTCGTGACGGCGGTCATGGCTTCCACCAGGGCGCCGATCTGCAGGGGCTTGGCCACGCACCGGTCCATGCCCGCGCCCAGATACTCCGCCACCTGATGGGTCATGACATTGGCGGTCAGGGCGATGATGGGCGTGCGCGCCCGACCCGTCGCCGCCTCGGCCGCCCGGATGGCGCGCGCGGCGCCAGGACCATCCATGCGGGGCATCTGCACGTCCATCAGGATCAGGTCCCAGGACTCGCCACCCCAGGCCTCCACCGCTTCCAGACCGTCGTCCACCACAGTGAGATCCACACCCAGCTGGTGCAGCAGGGTCTTGAGCACCAGCTGGTTGACGGTGTTGTCTTCCGCCGCCAGCACCTTCAGGCCGCGCTCCGTGGTCAGGAGCGCCGGACAGTGCGCCTCCATAGGCGCCGTCATGGACGCGCTCCGGGGCAAGGTCAGGCGCACGGTGAAGACCGTCCCCCGGCCCTCCTCGCTGGACACCCGGATCCCGCCGCCCATCAGCTCGGCCAGCTGACGGGTGATGGCCAGGCCCAGACCCGTGCCGCCATAGCGCCGGGTGGTCGAGGCGTCCGCCTGGACGAATTTGTCGAACAGGCCCTTCAGGCAATCTCCCGGAATGCCGATGCCGGTGTCTGTCACCGTCAGGATCAGCGCCTCGCCGTCACACGAGGCAGCAACCCGCACCTCGCCCTGTTCGGTGAATTTCAAGGCGTTGGAGATGAGATTGTACAAAATCTGGCGCACCCGCGTCGGATCGCCCCGCCACGCGCCCAACGCCTCGGGCGCCACGGTCAGATCGAAGGACAGCCCCTTCTTGTTGGCCAGCGCCGTGAAGGTCGACCGGGCGCCCAGCAGCAGCGCCTCCAGATCGAAGTCGGTCTCCTCCAGCTCCAGCTTCCCCGCCTCGATCTTGGACAGGTCGAGGATGTCGTTGAGGATGGCCAACAGGCACTCGCCCGATTGCCGGATGACGCCCAGGCGTTCTGACTGTACCGGGGACAGATCGTCCTGCGCCATGGCCTGGGTCATGCCCAGCACCCCGTTCAGAGGCGTCCTGATCTCGTGGCTCATGGTGGCGAGGAAGGCGGATTTGGCCTCATTGGCGGCCTCGGCGTCCCTCTTGGAGTCGCGCAGGTCGGCGGCCAGGCCCTGAAGCTCGCGCGCGCGCCGCGCCACCACCGTCACGTCCTCCGCCGTGATGATCCAGCCGCCGGACGCTATGGGCAGGGCCTCGTCCCGCGTGACCCGCCCGCCGAAGCCCTGACGCTCGATGACAAACGGTTCCCCGCTGCGGAGCCGGCCCAGCGCGGTCTCCACGTCCTCGGCGCGCCATTCGCCCAGCTCAGCCAGAGCCCGCAGGCACGGCTCAATGGAGGCGCCTGGCCGTCTCAGGGCCTCCGGCGCCGCTGACCCGGCCCAGAAACGTTCGTTGGACGCCACGATGTTAAGTTCTGAATCCACCACCAGCAGTCCGCTGGCTACCGCATCCAGCAGCGGCTGGCCCAGCCGGCGCACCAGCTTCCGGTCCGCGGGCCGCGAGGGTGGGGGCGGCGCCCCCCGCGGCGCAGACGGGGGGATCAGCAGGGGCGCCTCGGCCCGCGCCCGGTCCGTGGTCAGCTTGCGCGCCGCCCCGATCAAAACCGCGCCCGGATTCACCACGGCCCAAACCGGCAGCCGCGCCACGACGCCGCTCAAACGGCCCTTGGCCTCGAAGCGCTCGCGGAACTGGCTCTGTGCGATCTGATCCTGCATCTCCACCATCGCGCGGCCGGTCAGAAACACCCCCTGATTGGCCCCCAGCGCCAGCGCCGCCGCCCCGGCGAAATCCCCCAGCACGGCCAGATACCGGTCCAGCGCCTCGCGGCAGTGGGGGTCAGCGCCCGTGCGCGCGTAGAGCGCCACCTCCAGCGGATCCAGCGGCTCGCCCGCCCGCGCGCCCGGCGCTCGGGCCAGGGCCTCATGCACATTGGCCAGTCCGGGCCACGAGATCAGGCGCTCATAGGACACCCGCCCGAACACCGCGCTCAGGCGGGACAGCAACTCGGTTTCTTCCGCATTGTCCGGAGCGAAGGCCAGGTGCCCGGCCTCGGTGTCGATCACCCGGCACCCGTCCGGCCCGATCTCCACCGCCGAAACACCCAGACCGAAATCGGCGCTGACCACCGCATAGCGTCCTTCGGCCAGCCCGCCCACCGGCGCGTCCGCCGCTCCGATGGCCAGGGTGTCGCCCGCCTCCAGCCACTGCAGCGACAGGGCCGCCGCCGCCGCGTCATTGATAAGCGACAGGGTCTCGAAGCCGAACGTCTCGCACAGCTCGTGGCGCGTGAAGGACCAGCCCGACTGGGTCACGGTGATCCGCTCGTCGTTCACCGGCGCTGCGACAGCCAGACCGAGGCGCGGCGGCAGCGGACGGCCCAGCTCCAGGGCATAGGCGCCCATCAGTGTGCACAAGCTGTCGCCGGGCCTCACGGGAACCTCCCGATATTGCGACAGGCGCGGGCGATCCCCCGTCGCCTCCATCAGGGCGAACCGGCAGGCTTCGGGACCGACGAAGGCCAGCAGGGCGTGATTGTCCAAGGCGCTCTCCCCAGAGCCTTTTCAGCAATGAGAGCGCTAACAAAGTTAAGGAAGGCCTTTCACCAAACGGCGAAATTCTCGTTTTAAGCGTCCCGCTTCAGGATCCGGCCAAGACCCTTCCAGTCCAGCTTGACCCCTGACAGGGCCCCGGCGCGGAAGGCTCGCCCGGCCAGCCAGGTGATCACCACCACCGTCGCCAGCATGCCCGCGATGGTGCCGAGAATCTCGATCATCGGCGGCCCGGACGGCGCCCGGGCACTCATCAGGAACGGCGTGAAGAACGGGATCCAGGACATCACCTTGACCACCGTGGCGTCCGGGTTGCGCATGGCGATCTGCATCACCAGAAGCGGGGCGATCAGGATCATCATGATCGGCCCGATCAGGGTCTGGGCCTCGCGCGGCGTTTCGCAGAACGCCCCGATGGCGGCGAAGATGACCGCATACATGAGGTAGCCGCCCGCCAGATAGGCGAACAGATACAGCAACAGTCCGTCCTTCAGCAGCACCGCCGCCACGTCCCCGCCGATCTCGGGAATCAGGGCCGCGAACCCGGCCGCGCCCAGCGCGCCCCAGGCCAGCAGCACCGTGCCGGTCAGGGCCGCAACTCCCAGCACCTTGCCCGCCAGAATCTCCGTGGACGAGGCGGAGGACAGCAGGACCTCCAGCACCTTGTTGGCCTTCTCCTCCATGACGCTGTTCATCAGCATGGAGGCGCCGGTCACCACCAGCGACCAGAGCAGGAATCCGAGGGCGAAGCCGATGATGCCGGGCAGGCGGTCGCGCATGGCGACCTGGCCGCCGCTGGCGCTGGCGGGCGAGAACATCTGTACGTCCGGGCGGAAACGATCCACCTCGCGGATCAGACCAGGATCGACGCCCGCGGTCGCCAGCGCCTCGCGCCGGTTCACCTCGGCAAGGGCGCTGCGCACGGCGTTCTCAACCGTCCGGTCCGTGGCCCGCGCCGCCCAGACCACCGCCGACGGCGCGCCCCCGGCCTGTCGGTTCAGGATCACCACCGCGTCCAGCCGCTCGCCGTCGGCCAGCAGGCGGTCGCCATTGAACCAGGGCTGCACCAGGTCCCGAGCGTTGGCCGCGTCAGCAATGCCCTGCAGATGCTCCGGTGTTTGCACAAGGACGATGGATTCGCGCGGCGGGCTATATCCGGGCGCGGCGCGGGGCGCGACCCGGCGCAGTTCGGCAAGACCGGCCGCCTCGCCCTGTTCCTCCGCAACCCGCTGCACGGCCTCTGCGCCCTCCAGCCCCGCCTCGCTGATGGCGAGGTTGCGCAGGGCCTCGGCCGTCCGGCGCGTGCGCGCCTCGTCCAGGGCCCGGCGCACGCCTTCCCTCAGCGCGCCGGCCTCATCGGACGGCGCCTCCACCATGGCCACCATGTGCACCGGCTCGGCCCGCTGCATCAGGATCGGGATCGCCCCGCCCAGCACGGCGAAGAACGGCAGCGCCAGCAGCGACAGCCAGAATCCGACGGTGCGCGCATAGGCCAGATACTCACGGCGGGCGATCAGCAGGGCGCGGTTCATCGAACGGCCTCCCCGTCGCGGGCCTCGACCTGATCCGGGTCCGCCCCCGTCAGGCTGATGAAGGCGTCGTGCAGGCTGGGTTCTCGCATGTGGAAGGTCCTGACGTCCAGCCCCTGAACGAAGGCGGCCTTCAGGGCGTCATGGCCCGAGGCGCCGGGCTTCAACGCCGCGCGGATGCGCTCGCCGCCCATGTCCACCGAGGCCACGCCCGGCAGGACCGCCACGGCGTCCGGCGCGATGTCGCCTTCCAGCTCCAGAACCCGGGGCGTCGTGGCCCGGGCTTCGTCCACCGTGCCCTCGAACGCCTTACGCCCCCCGGCGATCAGCACCACCTTGTCGCACAGCCGCTCGGCGTGCTGCATCACATGGGTGGAGAACAGCACCGTGGCGCCGCCCGCCGCGATATCGCGGATCACCGTCTCCAGCCCCTGCTGATTGACCGGATCCAGTCCCGAGAACGGCTCGTCCAGAATCACGAACTCCGGCTCGTGGGCGAGGGCGGCGATCAACTGGACCTTCTGGGCCATGCCCTTGGACAGGTCCTTCATCTTCTTGTTCGCGGCGGCGCCCAGCCCCTGGGCCTCCAGCATGACGCGGGCGCGCCTGCGGCCCTCGCCCAGCGGCACGCCCTTCAGACCGGCGAAGAAGGCGATGGCGTCCACCGGCGTCATCTTGCGGTACAGGCCGCGCTCTTCCGGCAGAAAGCCCAGCCGGTCGCGCACCTTGCGGCCGTCGTCGGCGCCCAGAATGGTGATCCGGCCCGACGTGACCGGCGCCAGACCCAGGATCATGCGGATGGTTGACGTCTTGCCCGCCCCGTTCGGCCCCAGAAATCCGCAGATGGACCCCTTGGGCACCTCGAAGCTCAGATCCTGTACGGCCTGAAAGGCTCCGTACCGTTTGCTGATGGTCTCAAGTGCGAGCGCCGGACCCATGCCGTCTCCCCTGTTCGCGAACGCCATGAGTAGCCCGCTTCCCGGACGGTCGCCAACCGTGGCCGTTGACCAATTGCGCGCGAGGCCGGATGGTCGCCCGGGCTTTCAGGGAGGCAATACGTGCTGAGACGGATTCTCGGGACGCTGGCGGGAATCGTGCTGGCCGTCGTCATCACCAGCCTGTGGGAAATGACAGCCCACTACTTGATGCCGCCGCCGCCCATGCGGCTTGACGTGGCGCCGGGCGCGCCAACCCTGGCCATGGTCATCGTCGGCTATGGCGTCGCCACCTTCCTCGGCGCCCTGACGGCTGCGCGACTGGCCCTCGCTGACTGGGCCGCCCTGATCGTGGGCGGGCTCATGGCGCTGTCGGTTATCGCCCTGGTGGTGATGATGCCCCACCCGATCTGGTTTTCGGCCCTGTCACTGGCGGTGATGGCGGTGGCCACCTTCGCGGCGCGACACCTTAGCCTGGGGATGGGCGCATACAGCCCGTCAGCGACCTTTGGCCAATCAACCTGACGAGGCGACACGGCGGATCAGACGAATCCTGCGTGTAAACCACGCGGGTGAGCACGGCGCTGTCTCCATATACCAGGCGCAACTGCGCCGCCTGAAAGCGAACGACGAAGTCAGCGGATGGCTGAATGAGACGTTGGACCATGAACGCCGCCACCGGACAGCCTTCTTGGAAGCCATGCCGCAACGAGGCGTCAAGCCATGCCGCGCCTTGGTGATATGGAAAAGCGGGGGAAGTCTTCTGGGGTGGCTATCTTCGGCCTTCGGAAGCGTCGGTGTGCTGGTCTGTACGCAAGCCGTCGAAGAAACGGTTCATCGTCATCTGCTGGAACAGATCAGCTTCCTCGACCGCGCGGATCCCGAACTGGCTGACGTCGTCCGGGATATCCTGAAGGAGGAAGTGGACCACCTGGTCTATGCGCGGGATCGCCTTCCACAACGCTCGCTAATCCTGCGTATGGCTCGAACGCTGGTAAGCGTGGCGACGGAAGCCCTTATCGCCATATCGACCAGAGGCGACTCCTTCAGACTGCGCCACGACCTGAAGACCGCCGCCTAGCCCCGCGCGTGATCGCCCGGGATGCGCACCGCGAACTCACGACCCAGATAATTGACGGGATTCAGACGCGCCCCGCCCCGGCGTATCTCGAAATGCAGGTGCGGTCCGGTGGAGTAGCCGGTGGAGCCCACCTTGCCCACCACCTGGCCCGCCGCCACCTCGGCGCCGGTCTGAACGTCCACGGCGCTCATGTGCGCATAGAAGCTGCGCAGGCCGTTGGGGTGGCGCACCTCCACGTAGCGGCCGTAGCCCGCGCGATCATAGCCCACGGCCGTGACCACGCCCTCGGACGTGGCCAGCACCGGGGTGCCCGTGGGCGCGGCGATGTCGATCCCGGCGTGATGGCGCGCGCCCGGCTCGCCGGCCAGGCGGCGGGTCCCGAAGCGCGAATTGATCGGATGGCTCTTGATGGGCAGGTCGAAGCTGATGATGCGGACGGGCGGACCCATGTCCTTCGCCTCGGCGATCAGGGGCGGGGCCATGGGGCGTTCCGCCACGGGCTTGTCCACCGCCACGGCCACATGCATGGCCTGGGGCGCGGCGGCCATGGCCATCACAGCGACGGCCGCCAGCCCGAGGGTCTGGCCGGAATGGGTGAGGAAAGACCTCGCAGTCGGCAATAGTCGTCGCAAGCGGCGGCTCCGTCGGCGGCGTGACAAGCTCGTCAAAGCTCGATGGGAAGATCGCCGCGCAGGCCTCCCGGAGACCCGAAATCCCCGATCAGGAGGTCGGCGACCTGATCGAGGGGGCGTTCTGGCCGAGTGATGGGGCCATTTATGGGCGCCGGGTGCGACAGACCGCCGCACCCGTGCAACCTTATGGGATCGTGGATTAAAAAAGGCGGCGGAGCGCGAACCCTCCGCCGCCTGCTGGTCAGAACCGCCTCAGAACGGCAGCCGCAGGGTCACCGCGCCCACATGGCTGTCCGCCGCCTCGGCGAAGCGGCCCTGATAGCCGATGTCCAGATTCACCCGCGCGCCGAGACGGGCGTTGATCCCCAGATTGACCATCACCTGTTCCGACAGGGGGTTATCGATCAGCGTCGACAGCGGCTGGGCCGTGTTGTTCGCCAGGGCCACCGTCACCGGATCGGCGTCGTCGCTGAGCAGATCGCGATAGCCGCCCTCGGCATAGAAACCGAAGGCCGGGCCGCCGCCTTCCACACGCAGGGCCACCTCTGCGGTGACGCCTTCAACTGTCCGGTCGGCGATGGCGTGGCGGGCGGCGGGGCCTTGCTCCAGATAGCCGTCCACGTCTGCGCTGACCCACGCCAGGGCCGCGCGGGGCGACAGGGCCAGCCCGCCCATGTCCATCCACGTTCCGGCCTGGACCCGGGCGCCGGTGGTCACCGCCCGCGTCTTGCCCGCATGCACCACGGGGGTCAGGGCGGTCAGGCGCGCGATGTCGTCGAAGCGGGTGCTGGAGACGCCGGCCACCCCGTTGATGAACCAGGCGTCCGAGCGCCAACCGGCCCACAGATCGCCGCTCACCGTCTCGATGTCGGCGGCCAGACGGCCGGCGGTCAGATCGCCCTGATCGATGCCCAGGCCCAGACCCATTCGCCAGTTGGCCGAGGCCATGTGCTCCAGCTGGAAGCGCGCGCCCCAGGTTTCCGTCTCTGCGGCGGCGATCACCCCCCGGGCGTCGAATTCGGTGCTGTCATAGACGACGCCGCCCGACACCACATTGCCCATGGACCAGACGTCCCGCGAAGACAGCCGCGCCGATCCGTCCTCCAGCGCCCGCTCGCGCTGGCGGAAGGCGGTTTCGCCTAATACGGTCGTCTGCGCCCCTGCATCGCCGTAATACATGTAGTCCAGCGCCAGATTGGCCAGCGCCCGGTGGCCGCTCGAGGTGGGGTGCACCCCATCGAAATAGAAGTATTCCTCCGGGTTGGCGCACAGCGTCATGGCCGTCTCGTCGAAACAGGGGTCGGTGGCGTTGCTGATTCCGAACAGCCCCGGATTGGCGGCGAAGAATTCGGTGGCCGTGAACAGGTCCACCTGAATGATGTTGGCGTTGGGGTTGGCCGCCGCCACCGTCCTCAGGCCCTGCGCCAGCGCGGCGTTGAAGGTGTTGGAGCCGATATCGCCCAGGGTGGACGCGGGAGGTGTCGAGAAAGCGGGGGTCAGCGACAGGCGCGGCAGATTGGTGACCAGCACGGTCCCCGCCCCGGCGCCGGCTACGGCGTTGACCAGGCCCGCCACATCCTGGGCCGCCCCGGTCGCCGCTCCCGTCATGAACGACAGCGGGTCCAGGGATGGATCGGCCGAAATAGCTCCGGCCGCCTGGAAGATGTTGTTGGCGCCGCCCAGAATACTGACCAGATCGCCCGAGGCGAACGTTCCGCCGCCCGCCAGATACGCCTGAAGCTGCACCTGCATGCCCGGGGGGCTCATGGCCGCGTCGGTGCGCGCGCCGCCGAAAGCGTAGTTGACGCTGCCCGCCGTCGTGCCGAAGCCCGTGGCGTCAAAGCCCAGAAGCTCCGTGAACACGCGCCCGTTCGAGAACCGGCCCTGCCAGTAGATCGGCGCGGGCGGCTGGGTTCCGCCGGTGAAGGCGAACAGATTGCCGTTGTCGCTCAGGCTGTCGCCGAACACGACAAGACGATCGTAGGACTGGGCTTGTGTCTGGGACGGCGCAAGAACGGCGACGCCCAGGACAACGGCGAGCGCAGCCGCCGAAACGGTTTGTCGAGACATGATCTTCCTCTCCCTTCGACCGTCCGTATGCGGTCGTTTCAGGCAGTCTGCGCCGATCATCGCCGGGCGCAAGATGCCGCTAGGGAAGGTTCAGTGCAGAATCCGGAACCGCAGGGCGCCCGGTACGGCCTTCAGATCGGCGAGGAGCGCGCGATCATAGTCCTGGTCCACATCCGCAATGACATAGCCGGTGCGTTCGTCGGTCTTCAGGTGCTGGGCCAGGATGTTCAGCCCCGCATCCGCCAGCACCCGGTTGATGGCCGCCAGAACGCCGGCCTGATTCCTGTGGATGTGCAGCAGCCGGTGTCCGCCGGTCACTTCGGCCAGCTGGACGTTGGGCAGATTGACGCTGAAGGTGGTGTCGCCGCGGTTCAGATAGCCCAGCACCCGCTCGGCGGCGAAGTCGGCGATGGCCTCCTGCGCTTCCTCGGTGGAGCCGCCGATGTGGGGCGTCAGGATGACGTTCTTCAGACCCCGCAGCGGACTGTCGAACGGGTCGTCATTGGTGCGGGGTTCTTCCGGGAACACGTCCACCGCTGCCCCGGCCACCCGCCCCGAGCCCAGCGCCTGGGCCAGGGCCCCGATGTCCACCACATGACCCCGCGACAGATTCAGCAGCAAGGCGCCCGTCTTCATGCGCGCGAACTGCTGCGGCCCCATCATATTGGTGTTCGCGACGCGTCCGTCCACGTGAAGGCTGACCACGTCCGCCTCCGCCAGCAGGGCGTCCAGCGACCGCAGCCGCCGTGCATTGCCCAGCGCCAGCCGCTCGACCACGTCATAGAACACCACGCGCATGCCCAGGGCCTCGGCCAGCACCGACAGTTGCGATCCGATGGCGCCGTAACCCACGATGCCCAGGGTCTTGCCACGCAACTCACGCGACCCGGTCGCCGACTTGTTCCATTCGCCCCGGTGCATGGCGGCGGACTTGTCGGCCACGTCACGCATGAGGGTGACGGTGAGGCCTATGGCGAGCTCCACCACCGAGCGGGTGTTGGAATAGGGCGCGTTGAACGCCGCCACGCCCCGATCGGCGGCCGCCTCCAGATCGATCTGGTTGGTGCCGATGCAGAAGGCCGCCACCGCCATCAGCTTGTCGGCCGCTTCCAGCACCCGCGCCGAGACATTGGTCTTGGAGCGCACGCCCAGCACGTGCACGCCCCGGATCCGGTCGATCAGCGCGTCCTCGTCCAGGGCGCCCTTCAGGGTCTCGACCGAATAGCCTTCCTCCCGGAACCGCTGCACGGCCAGGGGGTGGATGTTCTCAAGCAGCAGGATTTTCATGCGGCTGCGCGGAAACGACCAGCGCCCGCTCAGGCCCTCGGCGTGCAGCACCTCGTCCAGCGAGCGCGCCTCGGCGTCCGCCGCGGCCACCACCGGCTCACGCCGCACGATTTCTGTGAAGGCGTAGAAGCGGTCCACGACCCCGGCCTTCTTCATCACGGCGTCGTTCCAGCCGTCGCCGATCAGGATCACCGGGCCGGCAAGATTGAGCGCCTTCAGCGCCTCGGCCTTGCCTCCCTCGCGGGACAGGGGGTTGGCCTCGTCCACGCCGGAGACCCGGCCCTCGTCGTCATACAGCAGGTCGTTGGCCAGCACCCGCTCGGGGGCCACCCCCAGTTCGGCGGCCACCGGTGCGATGATCTCGCGAAACCCGCCCGAGACGATGATGATGCGATCGGCGTTCTCGGCGAAGAACCGCCCGTTCCGGCGCACCGACGGCGTCAGTTCGCCCAGAATGCGGTCGGCCAGGGCCTCCACATGGCTGCGGGTCAGCTGCAGCAGCTCCAGCCGTCGCCTCAGGGCTTCGCCGAAGTCTATGTCCCCGGCCATGGCCTGGTCTGTCAGGCGCGCCACCCGGGTGCGGATGGCGTCCGCCTCGGCGGATTCGCTCAGCACCATGTCGGCCAGCGCATCCAGCGTCTCCACCTTGACCAGGGTGGAGTCGAAATCCAGCACGACGAAAGGGACGGCTGCGGAAGCGGAAGTCGACGAAGCGTTCATTCCGTTTCTTTAGCCGCCCCTTCGCGGGTGCAGCAATGCGCGGAGCGCCCTATCCGGGGCGATTCCGGGGCATTTTTTCTCTGACGCGCGATCAGCGGTCCTGCGCGCGGTGATGTTCAATAGCCGCCGCGCCAACGGCTGCGGCGATGGTGGCCAGAGCAAGGATCGCCCCGCCCTCACGGGCGTGATCCTTGGCGAAGCGGCCGGTGCGCACCGCACCGTCCCGGGCCATGCGTCCGGTCTTGCGGGCGCCGGCCTCGATCTCATCAGCGGGGAAGGCGTCGGCGGCGCGGTCGAACCAGCGGCGGGCGTCCTTGGCGGCCCGGCCGCCCCAGTCCTCTGCGTCGTCGCGCACCCGGTCGGTCCAGCGGCCCAGCCGGTCGCCCATACTGGGCTGGCGGCGCCAGTTGCGGGGGTCGACCCGCGACCGCAGGCGCTCATAGCGGGTCGGGCCGCTGCGCTGGGTCAGAAGCACGGCCGCGACGCCGGCCAGGGCGATCAGGGCCAGACCGCCTCCGGTGACGCCGGGGTGCATACGGGCCTGGGCCAGAAGGCTGGACTGTCGAACCATGGGATAATGAACCTCTTCATAGAGACCGTCCTCCGTCGGGTCATACAGCCCGTCGTCATAGGTCTGATAATCGGCGCGCCGATCACGCATCATCGAAGGACCGAAGCGCGCAAGCAGCGGTTCCGCCACACCGGGGAACATGGAGTAGAACGCAGCCAGAGCCGATGCGCTCCCGCCCACCGTGATTTCCCGCGTCGAATGGGTTGCGCAGTGCAGGATGGCGTCGGCGACCACGTGAGCCGCATAGACCGGCTGGGGATTGCGCACCGCCTCGCCGGTCAGGTTACGGGCGTGCTGCGGGTAGGGCGTATCCACCGCCGCGGGCTTGACCAGCGACACATGAATCGGCGCCCGCTCGCGCAACATCTCGATGCGCAGGGAGTTGGTGAAGCCCTTCACCGCGTGCTTGGAGGCGGCGTAAAGTCCCTGCACCGGGAACGGCGCATCAGACAGGGATGATCCCACATTGATGACCGTTCCGCCGCCCGGCCGGGCCCTCAGATGCTCCACCGCGATGATCGACCCGTTCACCACGCCCCAGTAGTTGGTGTCGAACAGGCGCCTGTGATCCTCCAAAGTCGTCTCGCGGATAGGCCCGTAGATGGAGACCCCGGCGTTGTTCACCCAGGTGTCGTAGCCCCCGAACAGCCGGATGCAGTTCTCCGCCGCCTCGGCCAGGGCCTCGTGGTCCGCCACATCCGCCACGGCATAGGCGCAGCGCCCGCCCGCGGCCTGGATTTCCTCGCACAGCGCCTTCAGATCGTTCTCGCTTCGCGCGATCAGGAAGACACAGGCCCCTGCCTTCGCCGCCCGGCGCGCCGTGGCCAGACCGATGCCGGAGGTGGCGCCGGTGATGACGATGGTCTGTCTGGAAAGGGGTTTCAGCCTGGGCTTGCGGGACATGGATAGCCTTGTGAACGCGTCGGGATCGGAACGGCCCGCCAGACCGGCGGGTTCCTCCCTCTTACCATGAGGGCGTGAACACACTATCTGACGCCGTCCGCCGACAACCAGAGGATTTGACGCCGTGAGCGCCCCCGCGCCCCTTTCCACCCATCTCGATGACCTGGCCGCCGCCTTCCAGATCGAGGGCTGGCCCGTGCGCGGCCGCCTGGTCCGCATGGGCCCGGCCGTGGACGCCATCCTCTCGGCCCATGACTATCCCGAGCCCGTGGCCGCCTTGCTGGGAGAGGCCTGCGCCCTGGCCGCCCTGGTGGGCTCCAGCCTGAAGTTCCAGGGCCGCCTGATCGTGCAGGCGCAGGGGAACGGCCCGGTCCGTTATGTGGTCGCCGACTACGACACCGCCGGGACCCTGCGCGGCTACTGCCGCTTCGACCCCGACGAGGTGGCCGAGGCGTCGAAGGGCTTCGCCCGGCCCGGCGCCAAGTCCCTGCTGGGTGAGGGCGTGTTCATTATGACCCTCGACCAGGGCGAGCACACGACCCGCCACCAGGGCGTCACCCCCATCGAGGGCGAGACCCTGGCCCTGTGCGCCGAGACCTATTTCGCCCAGTCGGAACAGGTGCCCACGCGGGTCAATCTGGCCGTGGGCCGGGTCACCACCGCTGCGGGCCAGAGCTGGCGTGCGGGCGGGGCCATGATCCAGCTGATCGCCGGCGACGAGACCCGCGGCTCCACCGAAGAGGTCTGGGATCGCACCCGCGCCCTGTTCGCCACCCTGGGCGACGACGAGCTGGTCGACCCGATCATCAGCGCCGAAACCCTGCTGTTCCGCCTGTTCCACGAGGACGGCGTGCGGCTGGAAGATCCCCTGCCGCTGGCCGCCGTGTGCCGCTGCACGCCCGAGCGCGTGACCGGCATGCTGCGCTCGTTTCCGGAGGACCAGCGCGCCGAGATGGTCGAGGATGACGGCAAGATCCGCGTCACCTGCGAGTACTGCTCCACCACCTACGAGATCGAACCCGGGAGCGTCTGACCTCGCCCCCTCCCGCCCGGAGGGGGCGACCGCCGCAGACGCCGCGACCAGGCTACTGCGCGGCGGGCAGCGAGAAGGTGTAGGCGTGGCGTTCCAGCGGCTCGAGTTCGCCGGTCTGGTAGGTGTCCACGCGCACCTCGCCGCCCTCCGAGATGGTGAAGACCCGGTACATGCGCGTGTGGCGCGTCTCGTCCGGAATCTTGGTCCGTTCCAGCGCGGGCATGTGCAGGTAGTGCACATGGTCGATCTGCCGGGAGTGAACCACCCGGTCCATGTCCATGTGCAGATCCCCGGAGATCACCGCCGACAGGTTCGGCTGGGCGATCACCTCGGCGAAGCGCGGATTCGTCACCCCCTTGTCGGCGATCTCCGGATAGACGCCGATCTGGGCGCCGTGGACCACCAGAAACACCGGCGTCGGCGCGGCGGCGCGCACCTGTTCCACAATCCAGTCGACCCCCTCGTCGTTGAAGTCACGCCCGTAGTCCGGCGAGGCATAGACCATCACCACCGGTCCGCGATCCTGCACATAGCGCGGGCTCGTGACCTCCGGGTTCCAGCGGCCGGCGTAGTCCAGATACCGCTCCACGGTGGAGTCGTGCTCTTCGTTGCCCATGATCGGATAGAACGGCCGGGTCAGGCCTTGCAGGATCGGCGTGACGTTGTCGTACTGGATCAGGGCGCCCCTGTGAGCGATGTCACCGACGCCGACCACGAAGTCGATCTGCTCGCGTTCGGCCAGGGCGTTGACGTCGCGTACGGCGGCTTCCACGCCCGGAAAGGCGGGTTCGGGCTTGGGCTCGGCGTCGCCGAGAACGGCGAACCGCAGCAGGGGCGCGCCCTCACCAGAGCCGTCAGCATAGGCGCAGCCGGCCATCAGGGCCGAGGCGGCCAGCGCCGCCACGAAGGCCTGTCTGATCGTCGATATCATCATGGAAGTTCTCTCATCTGCTTGCCGGGCGCCGGGGTCACGACCCGATCACGCCGCCGTCGTTCTTCGTGACCACCACCGTGGCCGAGCGCGGCACGGCGCCGTTGTAGTCGGGGAAGCCCGAGCCATAGTCGCCGGCCGCAAACTGCTCGCCCGTGGCGTGGGCGCCCGGGTGCTGGAAGTTCACGAACATGGTCTTGCCGTCGGGCGTGGTGACCACGCCGGTGCACTCCTGCCCCCAGGGGCCGGTCATGAACCGCTTGATCACGCCGGTGGCCGGGTCGGCCGCCAGCAGCATGTTCATGCCGAACGGCTTGAGCGGACCCTCATAGTCCGGCCCGATGTCGCCCATATCGGTCTGGATCCAGAGCCGCGACTGGCCGTCGAACCACAACCCGTCCGGGCAGGCGAAGATGTTGTCGTCGTTCAGCGCGCCGCCCGGGGCCGCCGACGAGGTCGTGGCGTCTCCGGCGATCACGAAAAGGTCCCAGTCGAAGCGGCTCCGTGCATGGTCGCCGGCTTCGTAATTCCAGCGCACGATCTGGCCGAAATTGTTCCGGGCGCGCGGGTTGACCGCATCGACCTGGGCCTGGGTGCGGCGGGTGTTGTTGGTCAGGGTGAAATAGACCGCGCCGGTTCTCGGATCCACGGCGCCCCACTCCGGCCGGTCCATCTTGGTGGCGCCCGCATGGTCGGCGGCCAGACGCGCGTTGACCAGGATGTCGGCCAGGTCGGCGAATCCGTTGTCCGGCGTCAACCCGTTCTGCCCAGGCGCCAGCGCCAGCCATTCGCCGCTGCCGTCGTCGTTGAAGCGGGCCACATACAGCGTGCCGCTGTCCAGGATCGAGCCGTCGGTCCGGCCCGGAACCCAGACGCCGTCGGAGACGAATTTGTAGATGTACTCGAACCGCGAGTCGTCGCCGGAGTAGCAGACCACCGGCCGGCCCGCGACCGCCGGAGCGAACACCACCCCTTCATGAGCGAACCGGCCCAGATGGGTGCGCTTGATCGGCGCGGCGTCCGGGTCGAAGGGATCGATCTCCACCATCCAGCCGAAGGTGTTGGGCTCGTTGCGGTAGTCCTCGGCGGCCGAGGCGCCCTTGCTGGAGGCGTCAAAGCGCACATGCTCGTCCGCGCCGGAGCGGGACAGGTGCCAGCCGTAGCGGCCGCCCCGGGGGTCGGCGGGAACACCGTACCGGGCGTGCTCGCGCGGCTGCTCAGCGTCGGTGTTGGAGAAATAGCTCGCCCAGTTTTCTTCGGCCGCGAGATAGGTGTTCCACGGCGTCGCGCCGTGGGAACAGTTGTTCAGGGTGCCGCGCGCCCGCGTGCCTTCCGGGCTGAAGCGGGTGCGCACATGGGCCGTGCCGCGCACCGGGCCGCCGATCTCCACGGGTGTGCTTGTGGTGATGCGGCGGTTTCGCCGGTCCGGGACCACGGCCCACAGGCCGTCAGCCTGCCTCGTGGTCCGGTAGATGGAGACCCCGTGGGCCGCCATCTCCATACGCACTTTGTCGTCATCGCGGAGGCCGTCGGCGCCGACGGCCACCTCGTGGCTGTTGAAGGGCCTGCCCTTGTAGGCCGGCTTTTCCGCATGCAGGAAGCGCGGCTCGATATATTCGTGGTTCACCGCGATCAGACCGTCCGTCGACGAACCGTTGATCGGGAAGAAGTGCATCCCGTCGTGATGCTGGCCGATCTGGTGTTCCTGCTCGGCGCCGGTGTTGTCGCCCGGGCGACAGGCGGGGAAGTCCCCGGAAATCGGCGTGCCCACCGGGGCCAGCACCTGAATGCTGTACCCTTCGGGCACGACAACAGCGTCCTCGAAGCTGACCGGAACGGGCGAGAAGCCGATCAGGCTGGCCGCGCCCTGCGCCCGCGCGGGCGTGCCCGCCAGCGATGCGCCGATGAAGCCCGTGGTGAGGGCGCCCAGCCCACCCATCAGGAAGCCGCGACGGGCGACGCGCGCCTCCATCACTTCATAAAAATTCCGGTTGGCCGAGGCGTTGCACTGGGGCTCGTCGCCGTGCTCATGGCCCATGGCCTGGGTGTGGTCGGGGTAGTCGCGCTCGAAGTCTTTGATCACTGGCTCGCGGTTCTGGGCTGAAGGAACGGATTATCTGGTTTTCGGGCAGGGTAGCCAGCCAGTGTCACAGGGGTATGACCCGCCGGACCAGAGGCGGCAGGGCCGCCTGCCGCGCGCGCCGCTTGCCCTTTCAGCGCCGCCCCTGTAGGGGTCGCGTCCAAATTTCGCGCCCGCGCGCGGCTATCCCAGCGACATTTCCCAAGAGATCCCATGAAGATCAACGGCAACACCATCAAGCCCGGCATGGTCCTGCAAGTGAACGGCGGCCTGTGGGTCGTGACCAAGGCCAGCCATGTCAAGCCGGGCAAGGGCGGCGCCTTCGCCAACGTCGAGGCCAAGAACCTCGAGACCGGCAACAAGCTGAACGAACGCTTCCGCTCCGAGGACAAGGTCGAGCGCGTCACCCTGGAACAGCGGGACTACTCCTACCTGTTCGACAACGGCGACTCGCTGGTCTTCATGGACGACGAGAACTACGAGCAGATCGAACTGCAGAAGGACTGGGTCGGCGAGGACCGCATCGCCTATCTGCAGGAAGGCATGAAGGTGGTCATCGAGTCCCACGAGGAGCGTCCCATCGGCCTGTCGCTGCCCGATCAGGTGGTTCTCGAGGTCGCCGAGACCGAACCCACCGTGAAGGGCCAGACCGCCTCCTCGTCGTACAAGCCCGCCCTCGCCAGCAACGGCGTGCGCATCATGATCCCGCCCTACATGTCCGCCGGCGAGAAGATCGTGGTGGACACCACCACCGGCGAATACGTCCGCCGGGCCGACTGATGGCCCTCGCCTCCGCCCTCGTCTCCGTCATCATCGACGCGGTCCGCAAGACCGCGCGGCCCATGCTGCGCGACTTCGGCGAGGTGGCCGAACTGCAGGTGTCCCGCAAGGGGCCCTCGGACTTCGTCACCGCCGCCGACACCAAGGCCGAACAGACCCTGCGCGAACTGCTGAACAAGGCGCGGCCCGGCTACGGCTTCCTGGGCGAGGAAGGCGGCCTGATCGAGGGCACCGACAAGACCCACACCTGGATCGTCGATCCCATCGACGGCACCACCAACTTCACCCACGCCATCCCCCACTTCGCCATCAGCGTCGGTCTGGAGCGCAAGGCGCCGGACGGCTCGGCCGAGATCGTCGCGGGCGTCACCTACAATCCGGTGATGAACGACCTGTTCTGGGCTGAAAAGGGCAAGGGCGCCTATCTCAACGACAAGCGCATCCGGGTGTCGGGCCGCAAGGACCTGAGCGCCTGCCTGTTCTCCACGGGCCTGCCGTTCCTTGGCAAGACCGGCCACGGCCAGTCCATCAAGGACATCCACGCCGTGGGCCAGCGCACCGCCGGCATCCGCCGCCTGGGCGCCGCCACCCTCGACCTGGCCTGGGTCGCCACGGGCCGCTACGACGGCTTCTGGGAACGGGGCCTTCAGCCCTGGGACGTGGCTGTGGGCATGCTGCTGGTCACCGAGGCCGGCGGCACGGTCACCGCCGTGGATGACGACACGGATCCCCGCTCCGGCAAGCAGATCGTCGCCGCCAACGGCGAGATCCACGGCCAGCTGCGCAAGATCCTGCAGGACGCATAACGCCTCTCCTCCCCCATCCCTCGAGGGGGGAGG
Organism: Brevundimonas sp.; assembly: GCF_046299535.1. GTDB lineage: Bacteria > Pseudomonadota > Alphaproteobacteria > Caulobacterales > Caulobacteraceae > Brevundimonas. The sequence goes on from NZ_JBKBIB010000010.1 coordinate 73,483, forward strand.
AGATTTCGAGTCCTGAGACAAGCCCGTCACGAACGAGGTCTAGCCTCGGGGCATGATCCGCTTCATCCTGATCGCCGCCCTCATGCTCGCCGGAGGCCCGGCCCTGTCGCAGTCCGCCTTCCCCGAACCCCTCGTCATCGCCCATCGCGGCGCGTCCGGCGAGCGGCCCGAGCACACCCGCGCGGCCTATGAGCTCGCCATCGAACAGGGCGCCGACTTCATCGAGCCCGATCTGGTCATGACCCGCGACGGCCATCTGGTCGCTCGCCACGAGAACGAGATCGGCGGGACCACCGACGTGGCCGATCGCCCCGAGTTCGCCGACCGCCGCGCCACCAGGACCATCGACGGCATGGAGATCACGGGGTGGTTCACGGAGGACTTCACCCTCGCCGAACTAAGGACCCTGCGCGCCCGCGAGCGCTTGCCTGAGCTGCGGCCCGCCAACACCGTCTTCGACAGCGCCGAGCCGATCCTGACCTTCGCCGAAGTCATCGCCATCGCCCGCGAGGCCGCCGCCCGCACCGGCCGCCCCATCGGCGTGATCCCCGAGCTGAAGCACCCGTCGTATTTCGCCGCCATCGGCCTGCCCATGGAGGACGCCTTCGTCGCGGTGCTGGAGGCCGAAGGCTGGGCCGGGCCGGACGCCCCGCTGGTGGTCCAGTGCTTCGAGGTGGAGCCCCTGCGCCGCCTGAACGCCCGCATCGAGGCGCCGCTGGTGCAACTCATCGCCGCCGGTTCAGGCCCCTGGGACCGTCCCGACCTGACGCCCGCCGCGATGCTCAGCCCCGAGGGCCTGGCCGAAATCGCCGCCTACGCGGACATTCTGGGGCTGGAGAGTGGGCTGGTGATCGCCCACGACAGCGGCACGCCCACCGGTGTGGCGGCAAACGCCCACGCCGCCGGCCTGCAGGTCCACGTCTGGACCCTGCGCGCCGAGAACTATTTTCTGCCGCCCATGCATCGGCGGGGCGACGACCCAACCGCCCATGGCGACCTGCACGGCTGGGCCCGCGCGCTCTATGAGGCGGGCGTGGACGGCGTCTTCAGCGACTTTCCCGGCGTGGCCGTTCAGGCGCGCGCGCCTTAAAGCGTCAGGCCCTTCGCTTTGGCCAGATCGACAAGGCTGGTCATGGGGCGCGGGCCCCAGTGGGCGATGACTTCCGCCGCCGCCAGCGATCCCAGCTTGCCGCAGTCCTCCAGCGACAGGCCGCGCGCCAGACCCAGCAGGAAGCCTGCCGCGTACTGGTCGCCGGCTCCGGTGGTGTCCACCACCCTGTCCACGGGGAAGGCGTCGACCGCCACCCGCTGATCGCCCTTCAAAACCACCGAGCCCTTGGCCCCGCGCGTCACGGCGGCGACCTCGACCATGCTGGCCAGCTGGTCGCAGGCCGCGTCGAAGTCTTCGGTCTCGTACAGCGCGCCCAGCTCGGCCTCGTTGGCCAGCACGATGTCCGTGGATTGCTCGATGAATTCCAGCAGTTCGGTCCGCCAGCGGGCCACCACGAAGGTGTCCGAAAGCGTGATGGCCACCTTGCGCCCGGCCCGGTGGGCGACGTCGGCGGCGCGCTCGAAGGCGGCGCGGGCGGGCGCCGGGTCGAACAGATAGCCTTCCAGATAGACGATGGCGCTCTCGCCGATCATCTCCGGGTCGATGTCGTCGGCGGTCAGTTGATTGGCCGCGCCCAGGAAGGTGCACATGGTGCGCTGGCCGTCGTCGGTGACGTTGATCAGGCAGCGGCCCGTGGACGGTCCCTCGCCCAGACGCGGGGTGTCGAAGGCCACACCCGCGGCGCGGATGTCGTGGGCGAACACATCGCCCAAGGTATCCTCGGACACCTTGCCGATATAGGCCGCGCGCCCGCCGTAGGACCCGACGCCCGCCACGGTGTTGCCCGCCGAGCCGCCCGACGCCTCGACGCCTGCGGCCATGTCGTCATACAGGGCCGCGCTCTGGGTCTCGTCCACCAGCTGCATGGAGCCGGGCTGGAGCCCGCGCGCGGACAGGAATTCGGGGCTGCACGGGGCGAGCACGTCCACAATGGCGTTGCCCACGGCGCAGACGTCGTATCGGATCGGGGGATTGGTCATGCCCGCTCCTTAGCGGGGCGGGCCGACCGTTTCCAGCGGCGTGACGCCTATTCCGCCGGTTTCGCCGCGCCGGACTCCACCAGCCATTCCATGATCTTCTGCTTGGGCATGGCGCCCACCTTCATGGAGGCCATGTGGCCGTCCTTGAACAGCATCAGGGTCGGAATGCCCTTCACGCCCAGCTTCGAGGGCGTCATGGGGCTGTCCTCGATATTGATCTTGGCCACGGTCAGCTGGTCGGCGTAGTCGTCGGCGATCTGCTCCAGCGCGGGGCCGATCTGCTTGCAGGGGCCGCACCATTCCGCCCAGAAATCGACCAGCACGGGCTTGGACGCTTTCAGGACGTCGGCTTCGAAGCTGTCGTCGGTGACCTTGAGGGTGGGCATGAACAATCTCCTGAGCGGCCGGTCAGTTTAAGGCGATTCCGGCGCGGGTCACGATGTGGGGACGCCGGAGCCCCGGGTCAACCACGCGCCTCGGCCAGCGCCGCCCGCATCAGGCTTTCCGGAACCGGCGTCAGGCGCGGCCCGTCGGTCCAGACCAGCGCCGCCTCCACGGTCCGGCCGGGATACAGCCGCCGGAGCACCGCCCAGTAGACCGCCAGCTGGCGCACATAGGCGGGGTCGGCGTCCTCGATGCGGTCCGGCGCCGGGCGGTTGGTCTTGAAGTCGATCACCAGCACCCGGTCGGGCGTCACAACCAGCCTGTCCAGCCGCGCCGACACCACCACGCCCGGGGCCAGCTCAGGCGCCGATCCCGACAGCGCCACCTCCGCTCGCGAGGCCGGGCCGAACACCTCGGCGAAGCGCGCGTCGTCCAGCACCCCCAGCGCCGCCGCAGCCATCTCGGCCTTCTGCCCCGCGTCCAGATCCGGCTCGCGGGCCAGCAGGGCTACAGCCGCCGCATCCCGCCGCCCGGGCGCCACGTCGGGCAGCCGCTCCAGCAGCCGGTGGATCAGCTCGCCGCGCCGCCAGCGGCCCAGCCCGCCGCCGACCCGCGACAGGGGCGACGGCGCCGGCGTGCGCGCCGCGTCCTCCATCCGGCCCGGGGCCATGCGCCGCTCGGAGGCCTCGGCCCGCGGCGTCGTGGTCAGCCAGGCGGGCGGCGCGGCGGCGGCGGCAGCCGGGGCGGCGGTCCGCGCCATGGCCACCGGATCGGCCCCGTACCGCCGGGCCTCGCCCGTGGCCGTCTCCACCTCGCGCACGCCCTCCAGCCGCTCGAAAGCGGCCAGGATCGGCGCCCACCAGGCCTTGAGGTTCTCCAGCTTGCGGTTGGAAGCGTAGCGCCCCGTCACGATCAGCCGGTCCCGCGCCCGGGTCAGGCCCACATAGAGCAGCCGCAGCGACTCCTCCTCGCCGCGCCGCTTGCGCGCGTCCCGGGCCATTTGCGACGCAGCACAGTCCTCGCCGGACGAGCCGCACCACAGGAAGGCGCCCGTGTCCGTCTCCAGCAGAGCGTCGCCCCGGGGCTCCTCGAAGATCACGTCGGGCAGGATCACCACCGGCGCCTCAAGCCCCTTGGACGAGTGCGCCGTCATCACCCGCACCTCGCCGCGCGGCTCGTCCATCTCGCGCTTGATGGTCTGGTCCAGCGACGCCAGCAGATGGCAGAACCGCTCCAGATCCGCCGGGCCCCGCCCCTCCGCCGCGCGGGCCTGATCGAGGAAGGCGTCCATGGCGTCGGCCGCCTCGGATCCCAGCCGGGTCAGGAACCGCTGGCGCACGCTCAGGCCCCGCCCATCCAGCCGGTTCAGCAGGCGGCCGTACAGGTCGAACGGCGTCAGGACGCGCGCCGTCTCGCGGAAATCGGCGATCAGATCCCGCGCCGCCGCCAGCGCCGGATCAAGTTCCGCCCGCGCGTTCAGCACGCTCCACAGCGAGCCCTCACGGCCGTGGGCCAGGTCGAACAGCGCCTCTTCCGACAGGTCGCACAGGGGCGAGCGCAGCACCCCCGCCAGGGTCAGATCGTCGGCGGGGTGCAGGGCGACCCGTCCCAGCGCCAGCATATCCTGAAACACCGGATGGGCCGACAGGGTCAGCCGGTCGGCTCCCGCCACCGGCACGCCCCGCTGCTTCAGCGCCCGCAGCACCTCCTCGAACATGGGCCCGCGCTTGCGCACCAGAATGAGCACATCGCCCCAGTCCATGGGGCGCAGCCCGGCCTTCTTGTCGTGCACCGCGTGCCCGGCCTCCACCGAGGCCCTGATCTCGTCGGCGATACGCTCGGCCACCCGGCGGCGCGCGCCCCGGGCGGTGGCGGCGTCCAGCGGCTCGTCCCACGCCCGGCGCTCCTCGTCGGTTTCGTCCTGCAGCGGCGGCCACAGGTCGATGGTTCCCGCCAGCCCGTCGGCGCGGGCGGCCTGATGCCGGATCAGGGCGGCGGCCCCCTCCCCCGCCTCGCCCCGCCCGGGGCTGAGGGCGCGGGCCAGATCCGGCTCGGCGAACACCGCGTCCACGGCGGCCAGCACCTCGGCGGTGGAGCGCCACGACTGCAGCAGCTCCACCCCCTGAAACACCCCGCCCACCCCGGTGATGGCCCGGTCATAGTCCTGGGCCTCGGCCGCCAGCCGCTCGGGCGCGGCGCCCTGGAACGAGAAGATCGACTGCTTTTCATCGCCCACCACGAAGACGGTGCGCGCGGCCCCGTCGTTTGATCCGGCCCCGGTGAAGAACTCGGCGGTCAGGGCCCGCACGATGGTCCACTGCTCGGGCGAGGTGTCCTGGGCCTCGTCCACCAGAACGTGGTCGACGCCGCCGTCCAGCTTGTAGAGCACCCAGGCCGCCCCCGGCCCGTCGGTCAGCAGGTGGCGCGCCCGCTGGATCAGGTCGGCGAAGTCCAGCGCCCCGGTGGTCGCCTTGGCCGCCTCATAGGCCCGGCCATAGGCGTAGGCCAGAACCAGCGCCGACACCGTATCCAGCGCCACCCGCGCCGCCCGCGCCCGCTCGAAATGCTCCGCCAACCGCGCCTGCTCGCGCGCCAGCCAATCCAGGGTCGCGGGGTCCACCGCCTTGGTGCCCAGCCGCTTGCGGGGCTCGCCCGCGCCGGTGAAGAAAATCTCCCGCGCCCCGTCCACCGGCGCCTCGCCGTTCAGCACCGCCTCGGCCACGGCCTGAAGCTTCAGCCCCATGGGCTGGTCGCCCTTCTCCCCGCCCCGAGAACAGGCCGCCGCCGCGTCCAGCCACGCCGCCGCGTCGAAGCCCGGCGCCGTCACCGCCGCGCGCTCGGCCGCCTCGGGCTCGATCCATGCGTCCAGCCCCACCGACGCCGCCACCCGCGTCTGCAGGGTCGCCGCCCCGCCGTCCTGGGCCACATAGTCGGTCAGCTCGGCCCGCTTCGCCTCGAAGCGGTCGAACATGGCCTCGAAGTCGGGCTGGGACAGCTTGCCCGCCATGTGCAGATAGGCGGTCGCCAGCCCCGGAATGTCATCGGCCAGCGCCACCCGGTCGCGGGCCCGGCGGCGGATGTCCGCGGCCTCGGCCTCATCAATGACGCGGAACAGGGGCGAGACCTCCGCCTCCACCGGAAAACGCCGCAGCAGCTGTTCGCAGAAGGCGTGGATGGTCTGGATCTTCAGCCCGCCCGGGGTCTCCAGCGCCCGGGCGAACAGGGCGCGGGCGCGGGACAGGTCATGGGCGTCAAAGCTCTCGGCCTCGCGCTCCTCCAGCTCGGCCAGCTGGTCGCGCAGCCGCGCGTCGCCCGCCACGGCCCAGTCGCCCAGCCGTTCGTACAGCCGCCGCTGCATCTCCGCCGCCGCCGCCTTGGTGAAGGTCAGGCACAGGATCGCGCCCGGCGCCGACCCGGCCAGCAGCAGCCGCGCCACCCGGTTGACCAGGGTCGTGGTCTTGCCCGACCCGGCGTTGGCCATGACGAAGGCGTTGACCGCCGGATCGGCGGCGATGGCCTGGGGCGAGCGCGCCCGGGGAAAGGGAATGACCGTGCTCATTCGTCCCCCTCCGCCGCCGTGGACCATTCGGCCACCCGGGCCAGATGGTCATAGTCCGACACCCGCGCCTGGGCGAACTGGGGCGCGATGCGCGAGCGATAGGGCTGGCTGGGGCTGGCGTACTGACGGATGCGCTGGCGAAGACCCTCCACCGCCTCATCAGCGAGCGCCGCCGCGCCCGCCTCCCCGTTGCGGTCCATGATCTCGCCCGCCGGATCGCGCCCGGTCAGGCGCACATACAGCAGGTCGTCGGGCTCGGCCTTCAGCATGGCGCCGAACCCGCCCTCGCGGGCGATGGCGGCGGTCAGGGACAGCTGCGAACTGAACCCGCTCTCCACCTGCTTCTTCGTCGGCGGGGCACCGGTCTTGTAGTCCATCACCGACAGGCGGCCCTCGGCCACTTCCATGCGGTCGGCGCGAGCCGTCAGCAGGAAGCCCTCGATGGGCGACCACTCGCCGTAGGCCTCCAGCGCCACATGGGGCCCCTTGGCCCGGCGGTCGCGCTCGAACCCGGTCACCCAGTCCGCCATGCGCGCGCCCAGCGCCTTCTCCCGGGCCCGCGCCGCCGGGGTCATGCCCGCCGCCTCCAGCTCGGCCAGATAGCGGTTCAGGAACCGGTCCTGCGCCCCGGTCTCACCCAGCGTCTCCCACTCGCGGGCGAACACTTCCAGGGCGTTGTGGATGGCCGTGCCGCGCAGGCGGGCGTCCACCCGTTCATCGGGCCGCTCCATCTGGTGCAGGTTCAGCACGAAGCGGGCGTAGGTGGCGTACGGATCGCGCACCCATTCCTCCACCCGCGTCACCGACATCTTGTCCGGCCGCGCCGCCACTGGCGGCGTCGGGGCCGGGCGCGCGGCTGGCTTCAGGCTCGGGGGCGGATCGGCGTCGGGCGCGTCCAGCCGCCGGGCCAGCCCGTGCAGGTCCGCCCGCTGCGGCAGGCGCGGCGCATCCGGGAACGCCCCGCGCACCAGCGTCTCCAGCCGCCACAGCCAGCGGGACTTCACCGACGGCTGATTGTCCCGCCGCTCGGTGTGCAGCAGATAGACTTCGGGCGCGCAGGCGATCTGGGCGAAGTCGTGGGCCGACAGGCCGATGCGGCGCTCGGGCGGCGGCAGGCCCAGGGTCTTGCGCATGGGCCGCGACAGGAACGGATCGGTGCCCCCGCCGCGCGGCCACACCCCCTCCTCCAGCCCGGCCAGAATGACCCGGTCGGCCCGCACCAGCCGCGCCTCGATGGCCCCCAGAATTCTCAGCCGCGGGTGGGCGTCGCCCCCCGTGCGCACCACCTCGGCGCCCATCAGCCGCCCCAGCAGTTCGGCGAAGGCCGAGGCGTTCAGCGTCCCCGCCTCCGCGCCCTCGGTCATCAGGGCGGCCATCAGCCGCGCCGCGCTCGCCCCGTCCGGCCCGCGCCAGACCTCGACGCCCTCGCCCAGCGCCTCCGCCGCCTCGCACAGGACCCGCGCCCACTCACCGGGCGCCGCCGCGTCCATGCCGGTCAGGGCCGACAGCACGCTCTCGTCGATCCGATCCACGAGACCGTGGGCCATATCGATGCGCGCCTGATCCTCGTCCTTGCGGCGCTTGCCGGCCCGATACCGATTGGTCTCCAGCCGCCGCCGCACCGCGTCCCAGTCGGCGGGCCCCGCCCCGCGCAGCCCCTCGCGCTCCAGCGCCTCGATCTCGTCCGGCCCGGCCAGACTGGTCCACGGATGCTTCAGTATGCCCAGCAGCGGCGCCGCCCCGAAGGCCTTGCCCAACTGCGCAAGCTGGGCCAGCCGCACGCCTGCCGGCGTCTCCGACAGGGGCGAACCCGCCGAGGAGTCGGCCATCAGGCCCCACCGCCCCAGCCGCGCCTGCACCCTTCGTGCGAACAGCGGATCGGGCGTCACCAGCGCCACCGTTTGACCGTCCGTCTCCACCCCTTCCCGCATCAGCACCGCGGCCAGCGCGGCGGCGGCCTCCTCGGTGCGGGCGGTGACGGCGGTCAGACCCTCCAGCCCCTCGGCGATGGGATCACCCCCGCCCTCGCGCATCTCGTCGATGGCTTTTGTCCAGTCGGCGGTGGAGGCCGGCGGCTTCAGCGCCTCGGCGATCAGCCGACGCCGCGCCCGGCCCAGGCGCGCGCTCTCGCCCGTGTCCCGCGCGGGCCAGGCCCGCACCTCGGCCCGGTCGATGCCGTGCCGCCCGATCAGGCGCTTCAGCGCCCCCTGCGGATGCTGCTCGCCGTCGTCGCCCGTGATCTGGTCCCACGCCGTCTGCGACAGGTCCCGGTCCAGTCCGGGCAGCACCACGCAGCCCGACGGCGCGCGGGCCACGGCCCCCAGCACCGCCGCCGCCGCGGGCACCGTGCCCGTCGATCCCGCCGCGATCACCGGGAAGGTCGGCGGCCGTTCATCCCACGCCTCGGCCAGCCGCTTCAGCAGGGTCACCCGCCGCGCCGCCGGATCGCTGAGACCCAGTTCGTCCAGCCGCCGCGGCCATTCCTCCACCGCCACGGCGAGGAAAGCGGCGGTGGAGCGCCAGTGCTCGGCCAGATCGGCCTCCACCAGATCGGCCACCCGGCCCGGGTCGGCCACCTCCTCGATCTGGCAGGAGTCCAGAAACGCCGCCAGCGCCTCGGCCATCTCCAGCGCGCGCAGCGGCTCCACCGTCCCGCCGTGGTGGGCGGCTGCCAGCCGCGCCAGCTCGAACCGGCGCTTCAGCGGCGAGATGGCGGGCTTCAGGTCCAGCTCCAGCTCGCCCGGCGCGAACGGCGGCTCGTCCTCCTCCAGATCGCCCAGCGGCCGCACCTGCGGCAGCAGCACGGGCCGGTCCCCCGACAGCAGGGTCAGGGCCTCGGTGAAGGCCCGGGCCGCGCGCCGGTTGGGCAGCAGGATCACCGCGTCGCTCAGGGTCTCGGGCGCGTCCTCGCCCAGCCAGTCCAGCACCCCCGCCGCCAGATCCTCCAGAAACGGCCGGTGCGCCTCGATGGACCACCAGCGCGCCCCGGCGCCCGCAAACGGATCGAACCGGCTCATGCGGTCTTCAGCCGGGCCTCGGCCTCGTCCCGCGCGCCCGGATCGCCCACATGCATCCAGTCCCCATCCAGCACGCAGCCGAAAAGACGGCCTTCACCGGCCGACTGTCGCCACAGCCCGCTGAGCGAAAACGGCCCCTCCGGCCCCCGGTCGGCGTAGTCCGGCCGGGTAATGTGCACGCCCATATAGGCGAACGGCGCGCTGGGCCTATCGCCCCGGAACGTCAGCCGCCCGTCGTCGCCCAGAAAAAAATCCCCGTCCCCCTCGAAGCCGATGGAGCCCTCGCGCCGCGCCAGCAGCAGGGCCGCGTCCATCCGCGCAGGATCCCACAGCCGGATCAGGTCGCCCAGGGCGTCCCCCCGATCGATCCAGACGCTGTCGATATTGGCCACGAACACCGGGCCATCGCCCAGCAGGCCGCGCGCCTTCTTCAGCCCGCCGCCGGTCTCCAGCAGCTCGGCCCGTTCGTCGGAAATGAGGATCTCCGGCCCGCCCGTGCGCGCGGTCAGATGGGCCTCCAGCCGCTCGGCGAACCAGTGCACATTGACCACCGCCCGCTCCACCCCCGCCGCGCCCAGCCGGTCCAGCACATGGTCGATCAGGGCCTTGCCCCCCACCTCCACCAGCGCCTTGGGCCGATCGTCGGTCAGCGGCCGCATGCGGGTGCCCAGCCCCGCCGCCAGCACCATCGCGGTCTTCGGCCCGGTCCCAGGTCCGCTCATTGGCGCGCCTCCACGGGCACATGCCGGTCGAACCAGCCGCGCACCGCCTCCATGCCGGGCTTCTGCAGATTGGCCTCCAGGTGCCGCCACATGCGCGGCATGAAGGCCCGGTAGCGGGGCTTGCCGTCCCGCGCGATCAGCCGGGCGAAAATCCCCAGGATGCGCGCCTCGTTCAGCGCGGCCAGCGCGGCGTAGTCCTGAAGGAACGGCTCCCGGTCCACGCCCGGCATGCACTCGAAATAATGGTTCAGCGCCACCGCCTCCAGCTCCGGCGCCACGTCCCGGCGCGCGTCCTGCAACAGCGAGTGCAGGTCCCACGACGGATGGGCCAGCACCGCGTCCTGGAAGTCGATCATCCCCACCCGCCGGTCGCCCGACCGCCCCCGCAGCCAGATCAGGTTCTCGGCGTGATAGTCCCGGTGCGCCACCGACCAGGCCTTCGCCTCGCCCATGGCCGCGATGGGCGCCCACGCCGCGTCCCATTCCGCCAGCGCCGCATCGCCGAAATCCAGCGCCGGGTTCAGCTTCGGCATCCACTGGGTGAACAGGTCCGCCCCGCCCTGCAGCGCCACAGCGTCATAGGTCAGCAGCGGCCAGTCCCCGCCCGGCCCGCTCAGCACATCGGGCATGACCGCGTTCAGATGCAGCTTGGCCAGCGCCTCCACCGCCGCCAGATACAGCGGCGCGGCCGGCTCCCCGTCCTCGATCACCCGCGCGAACAGGTCGTCGCCAAAGTCCTCGATCACCGCAAAGCCCGACCCCGCGTCCACCGCGATGATCTCCGGCGTCGACAGGCCCGCGCCGCGGAACAGATTGGACACCGCCGCAAAGGCCTCAATACGCCCGGCCGAGAGACGCGCGACGGCGTTCCAGCCCGCCGCCCGCCTCTGCTCCGGCGTCCAGGCGGGATCGCATGGCGGGCTTTCCGCCGCCGCGGCCTGGTCCATCAGCATCAGGCTGGCGCCCGCCGGCGTGGTCAGGCGCTCATAGCGGCGGGTGGAGGCGTCGCCGGGCAAGGGGTCGCGGCGGGCGTCGGCCAGGCCCGCGCCCTTGAGAAATTCGATCCGTTCCGCCTCACGATCCGACATGCTGGATCCTGTCCTTCCACGCGCCTGCGCCGGAAACGGTCGCAACCCGACCGTCCCCATCCTCGGCGATCTCTATGACGAGTCGGTCCGGCCCGAGGAATTCCGCCGGGTCATCCCCCAGCCGCTCGGGCCATTCGATGACCACGCAGCCCACATCCAGCGCATCATCCAGCCCGATCTCCAGCGCCTCTTCGGGCCGGGTCAGGCGGTACAGGTCGAAGTGCGCCACGGGCGGGTCGCTCTCGTAGAACTGCACCAGGGTGAAGGTGGGGCTGGGCACGTCCTCGTCCGGGGTGGTCAGGGCCCGGATCAGGCCCCGGGCCAGGGTCGACTTGCCCATGCCCAGCGGCCCGTACAGCAGCACCGCCTCGCCGGGCTTCAGCAGCGGCGCGATGGCCGCACCCAGCGCCGTCGTGGCCTCCGCATCGGCCAGCATGATCCGGCGGGCCTCAGGCAAAATCCGCGTCCGGCTGGCTGGCCAGGGTCCGTTCGGTGAACGCCTTCAGGGCGTAGGTCGCCCGCGCCGCGTCCGTGTCCAGCCGCCGCGCATCGATGGGCTTGCCCACGATCAGGCGATAGGCCTTCCCCCGCTTGTTCAGCATTTCGTGGAAAAGGGTGATGTCCCGCATCTCGGTGGAATAGCGGTCGAACAGGTGGAACATCTTCGAATACGGCCCCGACACATGGACCGGGATGATCGGCGCCTCATATTTGCGCGCCAGCGACACCGCCGTGGGCGCCCACTCCTGATCGGTCAGCGAGCCGTTCCTGCTGACCCGCGCCAGACGCCCGGCCGGGAACATGACCACGCACCGGTCCTCCTCGAAGGCGCGGCGGGCCGCCTCCAGGGTGGCGCGGGTCTTCTCGCGGGTGCGCTTGGCCTCCACCCACTCCACCGGAATCACCACCTCGCCCAGACGCGGCGACACCCTGAGCGCATCCGCATTGGCGAAATAGATGGCGTCGTCCCGCACCCGCCGCAGCGCCTCGTGTACGGCCAGCCCGTCGGCGATGCCGGTGGGATGGTTGGCCACCACGATGCAGCGCCCCTTTTCGGGCAGCCGCTCCAGCAACAGGGCCGACACCTCAAGATCCAGCAGGTCCGCCACATAGCCCAGCGCCTCGACGCCCGAGCGCACCGCCACCGCATCGGCCATGCTGCGCGCGGGGGCGTAGCTGAGCAGGCTGTACAGAACCGGCTTGACCAGCGGCCAGACGAACGAGCGCGTCAGCCGCGGCGCACGCTCGGCGATCAGCTGGTCAACGATGTGAGGGGCGGCGGGGCCGGCCACAGCCGGGGCCGCCGGGGCGTCGGCGAGTACCATCGCGTGGAAGTCTCGCCTTTGCCGTGCGCCGGAGCAAGCGGGGGAATAGCCTCTTTGTTTCAGCTCATCCCCGCGAACGCGGGGACCCAGTCCTGTCCAGCTTGACGTCGGCGTTTCAGGACCGGCGAGCGCTGGATGAACTTGAGCCGCTGCAACACCCAAAGCACTGGGTCCCCGCATTCGCGGGGATGAGCGGAGGGTGAACAGGGCGACTCCAGTTTCCGCCGGGCGCACCCCCGTGCTAACCGTGGCCGCAAAGCTGGTCATGGGAAATCGTCATGCGTTCAAACGCCCTCGTCTGCGCCGCCGCCCTCGCGGCCCTCGTCCTGCCCGCCGCCGCCTCGGCGCAGCAGCAGCCCTTTACCTACGAGCACATGCTGAACGCCAACCGCCTGTCCGATCCCCGCGTCTCGCCGGACGGCTCACAGGTGGTCTACGCCCTGCGCTCCACCCCGCTGGCCGGGGGCTCCACCAGCCTCTACATCCTGGATCTGGACGGCGAGGCCGAACCGCGCCGCCTGCCCATTTCCGACGAGGGCGCCAACACCGCCCGCTGGAGCGCCGACGGCCAGCTGTTCTTCCTGTCCAGCCGCTCCGGCTCGTCCCAGGTCTGGCGCACCGACGCCGACGGAAGCCTCGCGGTCCAGGTCACCGATCTGCCGGTGGACATCCAGACCTTCCGCCTCAGCCCCGCCGGCGACCGCATCGCCGTGGCCGCCGCCGTCTTCCCCGACTGCCCGGACCTGGCCTGCACCGCCGCCCGCCTGAACGAGGAGCCCGACAACTCCGGGACCCTCTACACCCAGCTGTTCGTGCGCCACTGGGACCAGTGGAGCGACGGCACCCGCAACCACGTCTTCGTCATGGACCTGAGCGGTCCGGGCGTGGCCGCCGGCGAGCCGATCTGGGCCACCCGCGACTTCGACGGCGACACCCCCTCGCGCCCCTTCGGCGACGAGAGCGCCTTCACCTTCACCCCCGACGGCAACGGCGTGGTCTTCGCCGCCCGCGAGGCCGGGACCAGCGAGCCGTGGTCCACCGATTTCGACATCTATCTGCAGCCCATCGAGGCCGAGGGTCTGGGCGAGCGGGTCAATCTGACCGACAGCAACCCCGCCTGGGACGACGGCCCGGTGTTCTCCCCCGACGGCCGCACCATGGCCTACCGCGCCATGAGCCGCCCGGGCTTCGAGGCCGACCAGTGGAAGATCATGCTGCGCGACGTGGCCACCGGTCAGGTGCGCCAGATCGCCGCCAACTGGGACCGCTCCCCGGACAGCCTGCAATGGTCCGCCAACGGCCGCAGCCTGTACGCCACCGCCTATGATCAGGGTCAGGTCCGGCTGTTCGAGATCGACGTCACCTCCGGCTCGGTGGTCCCGATCACCGGCGAGGGCCATGTGGCCGCCGTCCAGCAGACGCCGTCAGGCTTCATCCTGGCCCTGGACAGCCTGACCCACCCCAACGCCCTGTACGCCAAGACCTACCGGGGCCGTGAAATGCCCCGGCTGGTGCTGGACCCCAACCCACAACTGTCCGATCTGGCCTTTGGCGAGGCCGAGCAGTTCACCTTCGAGGGCTGGAACGGCAATACGGTCCACGGCTATCTGATCAAGCCGGCGAACTATGTGGAGGGCGGGACCTATCCCGTGGCCTTCCTGATCCACGGCGGGCCGCAGGGCTCCTTCGGCAACTACTGGTCTTACCGCTGGAACCCCCAGACCTATGCGGGCGCGGGCTATGCGGTGGTGATGATCGATTTCCACGGCTCGGTGGGCTACGGCCAGGCCTTCACCGACGCCATCTCGGGCCACTGGGGCGATCGCCCGCTGGAGGACCTTCAGAAGGGCTGGGCCCACGCGCTGGAGACTTACGATTTCCTCGACGGCGACCGCGCCTGTGCGCTCGGCGCCTCCTACGGCGGCTACATGATCAACTGGATCGCGGGCAACTGGCAGGGCGCCTTCCAGTGCATGGTCAACCACGACGGCGTCTTCGACACACGGTTCATGGGCTATTCCACCGAGGAGCTGTGGTTCACCGAATGGGAGAACCGGGGCACGCCCTGGGAGGCCGGCACGACCTACGAGACCTTCAACCCGGTCAACCACGTGCAGAACTGGCGCACGCCCATGATGGTGATCCAGGGCGGCCGCGACTACCGGGTCCCCACCGACCAGTCCATCGCCGCCTTCACCGCCCTGCAGCGCCGCGGGATCGAGAGCCAGTTCCTCTACTTCCCCGACGAGAACCACTGGGTGCTCCAGCCCCGCAACAGCCTGCGCTGGCACACCGAGGTGTTCGGCTGGCTGAACCGCCACATCGGCGCGGGCGCGGAGTAGTCGTCCCTCTCCCTCCCCGTCCCGGGGAGGGGGCTGAGCAGTAGGCGAAGCGGGTGGGGGCGGCTCGGCAAGACCGCCCTCCCATGGCGGCCCTGACGTCGACGCCGCCCGTTAATCCCGCATTTCCCGCGGCCAATCCCTTGCCGCACAAGGCCTCGCCGCCCGCAACACCCCTGTTTCGTCCCCCTGCCCGCCGGCGCGCGTAAACTGCCCCTCGGCGACCCCGCGCTGTGACGAACAGGAGAAGGCCAAAGTCAGCCTCTGCACCTCGGCCAAATTCCATCCCGACTGATTTCATTGACGAATTCCGCCCGCATTGCACTCCAGTTGCACTGTTTTTTTCACCCCGGAGTGCAACCCTCCCCACCGACACCCAGCGAAGGCTGGGGTGAGCGGTGGGGGGACTCGCAAAAACCGGCGCAGCTGTTTCTGCTGAACAATTCGGCCAAGGTTGTACCCCGATTGCACTGTTTTCTCGCCCCGGAGTCTCACCCGGCGGCTCAGCAGGGCCGGCACAGGCACCTCCCCCCGCGTCCCGCCGCTCCGCTGGCCACGGGCGCCCGGCGGGTTTAAGACGGCGGCCAAACAACCAGATCAGGGAACACTCAGGACATGCGCGACATTCGCCACTTCATCGACGGGGCTTCCTTCGAGGGCGCCTCGGGCCGCTTCGGGGACGTCTTCAACCCCAACACCGGCGAGGTGCAGGCGCGGGTCCAGCTGGCCACGGAGGGCGAAGTCGACAAGGCCGTTCAGGCCGCCCAGAACGCCTTCGAGGCCTGGTCCTCCACCAATCCCCAGCGCCGCGCCCGGGTGATGTTCGAGTTCAAGCGCCTGGTCGAGGCCAACATGGACGACCTGGCCGAGATGCTGTCCGCCGAGCACGGCAAGGTCATCGCCGACTCAAAGGGCGACATCCAGCGGGGCCTCGAGGTGATCGAGTTCGCCTGCGGCATCCCCCACGCCCTGAAGGGTGAGTACACCCAGGGCGCCGGCCCCGGCATCGACGTCTATTCCATGCGCCAGCCGCTGGGCGTGGTGGCGGGCATCACGCCGTTCAACTTCCCGGCCATGATCCCCATGTGGATGTTCGGCGTGGCCATCGCGGTGGGCAACACCTTCATCCTCAAGCCGTCGGAGCGCGACCCGTCCGTGCCGGTCCGTCTGGGCGAACTGATGATGGAGGCGGGCGCACCCGCCGGGGTGCTGAACGTGGTCCACGGCGACAAGACGGCGGTGGACGCCATCCTGACCCATCCGCTGGTCCACGCGGTCAGCTTCGTCGGCTCGTCCGACATCGCCCACTATGTCTACCAGACCGGCGCCGCCAACCATAAGCGCGTCCAGGCCATGGGCGGGGCCAAGAACCACGGCGTCATCCTGCCCGACGCCGACATGGACCAGGTGGTCAAGGACCTGACCGGCGCCGCCTTCGGTTCCGCTGGCGAACGCTGCATGGCCCTGCCCGTGGTGGTGCCCGTGGGCCAGAAGACCGCCGAGGACCTGCGCGAGCGTCTGGTCGCTGAAATCCCCAAGCTGAGGATCGGCGTCTCCACCGACGCCGAGGCCCACTACGGTCCCGTGGTCAACGCCGCCCACAAGGCCCGCGTCGAGGGCTGGATCGACCAGGGCGTCAAGGACGGCGCCGAGCTGGTCATCGACGGCCGCGGCTTCTCCTTGCAGGGCCACGAGAAGGGCTATTTCATCGGCCCGTCCCTGTTTGACCATGTCAAGCCGGGCATGGAGTCCTACAAGGAGGAGATCTTCGGCCCGGTCCTGCAGATCGTGCGCGCCGGGAATTTCGAGGAGGCCCTGTCGCTGGCCTCGAAGCACCAGTACGGCAACGGCGTGGCCATCTTCACCCAGAACGGCCGTGCGGCCCGCGACTTCGCCGCCCGCGTCAATGTGGGCATGGTGGGCATCAATGTGCCGATCCCGGTGCCGGTGGCCTATCACACCTTCGGCGGCTGGAAGCGCTCGGCCTTCGGCGACACCAACCAGCACGGCATGGAAGGCGTCCGCTTCTGGACCAAGACCAAGACCGTCACCGCCCGCTGGCCCGACTCGGAACTGGAGCACGCGGACTCCAGCTTCGTCATTCCGACGATGAAGTAGGACGGATCAGGCCGCGTCCGTTCCGGATGCGGCCTCGTCCTTCCCCGGCAACGCCGTCAGCGCCCGGACGAAGTCGTCCCGCCAGATGGCCACGTCCGAGGCCCGAACCGCCGCCATCAGGGCGGTCCAGCGTTCGATACGCTCGTCCCGCGACATGGTCAGGGCCCGGTGAATGGCCTGGGCCACCTCTTCCCGGGCGAAGGGATTGACGATCAGGGCGTCGCGCAGTTCCTCCGCCGCGCCGGCGAAGCGGGAAAGGATCAGCACGCCGGGATCGTCCGGATTTTGCGCCGCCACGTATTCCTTGGCCACCAGGTTCATGCCGTCGCGCAGGGGGGTCACCAGCCCCACCCTGGCGGCCCGGTAGATGCCCGCCAGCTGGTCCCGGCGATAGGTGCGGTTCAGATAGCGAACGGGCGCCCAGTCCATGTCCGCATAGGCGCCGTTCACATGGCCCGCCAGGGCGTCCAGCCGCGCGCGCAGGTCCTGATAGGTGTCCACCTCGTCGCGCGAGATGGGCGTCACCTGCAGCAGGAAAACCTCGCCGCGCATGGACGGATTGTCCTCGAGGAACTGCTGGAACCCCAGCAGTCTCTGCTCCAGGCCCTTGGAGTAGTCGAGACGGTCCACCCCCACGATCATCGACCGGAAAGCGGAAGACGCCGCCATGCGGTCATAGGTGCGCTGGCCCAGCGCCGAATCCCGCGCGGAGATGAAGCCGTCCACGTCGATGCCGATAGGAAAAACCCCGCCCTGCACCGTCTTGCCGAAGGCCTCCATGCCGTCGTTGCCGACCAGCCGTCCGCCCGCCTCTGACGCCACATAGTCCCGGAACAGATCCAGCCACTCGCGGGTGTGGAAGCCCAGCAGGTCATAATCGAACAGCGACTCCACCAGCCGCCGGTGGAACGGCAGGGTCACCAGCAGCTGGCGCACCGGCCAGGGCGTGTGCAGGAAGAATCCGATCCGGTTCCTGATCCCCAGACGTCGCAGATCCCGGGCCAGCGGGATCATGTGATAGTCGTGGATCCAGACGATGTCGTCGTCCTGGATCAGGGGCGCCAGAACCTCGGCGAAGCGGGCGTTGGTGCGCTCATAGCCCTCGCCGTAGGACCGCTCATAGGCGGTCAGATCCACCCGGTGATGGAACAGCGGCCACAGGGTCTTGTTGGCGTAGCCGTTGTAATATTCCTCGACGTCCTGGGCCTCCAGGTCCACCAGCGCGACGGTGACCCCGGCCCGGTCCTCCATCTTCAGTTCGCCGGTGAAGGTCTCGATGGTCTCGCCCGACCAGCCGAACCAGATGCCGTCATACCGCCGCAGCGCCGCCGACAGGGCCGCGGCCAGCCCCCCCGTGGAGCTTTCCCCGGCGTCTTTCGGGGCGGAGACACGATTGGATACGACGATCAGGCGACTCATCTCACATCCGTCCAGGAACGGCTCAGCAGCACGGCGCAGTTGATGATGCCCACAAGGGAATAGGTCTGCGGGTAGTTCCCCCACAGCTCGTCATCGCCCAGCGAGATGTCTTCGGACAGCAGGCCGGCGTTGGTGCGGCGGCTCAGCATCTGCTCGAACATCTCGCGCGCCTCGTCCACGCGCCCGTTGATGTGCAGGGCCTCGATGAACCAGAAGGTGCAGAAGTTGAACGCTGTCTCCGGCTCGCCGAAGTCGTCCGGCTCCACATAGCGGAACAGGTAAGGCCCCTTCTTCAGGTCCCGTTCGATGGCGTCGAAGGTGGCCACCTGACGGGGATCCATGGGATCGAGGAAGCCCAGTTCCACCATCTGCAGCAGCGAGGCGTCCAGCTCGGTCCCGCCAAAGCTGGCGGCGAACCGGCCCTCTTCCGCCACGAAGGCCTCCCTCTCGATCCGCTCGCGGATGATCCCGGCCCGCTCGCGCCAGACCTCGGCACGTTCGTGCAGCTTCAGCTGGTCCGCCGCCTTGGCCAGGCGATCGCAAGCGGCCCAGCACATCATGGAGGAATAGGTGTGGACCCGCGCGATGGTGCGGAATTCCCACAGGCCCGCATCGGTCTGGTCGTGCACGGCGAAGGCCCGCTCGCCCACCGTCTCCAGGGCATGGAAATCCTCCACTGATCCGGGGCGCAGCAGACGCTGGTCGTAGAAGGATTGAACCAGCGGCAGGACGATCTGGCCATACACGTCGTGCTGGAGATGCTCGTGCGCCTGATTGCCCACCCGGACCGGCTTCATGCCGTGATAGCCCTCGACCGTGTCCACGATCCGCTCGGTGATCGCGCCTTCCAGCCCGACGCCGTAGACCGGTTGCACATGCCCCCCGGCGGCGTTGTCCACCAGGTTGCGCAGATAGGCGAGGTAGTTCTCCAGAATGTCGATGGCGCCCAGCCGGGTCAGCACCCGCACGGTGTAATAGGCGTCCCGGATCCAGCAGAACCGGTAGTCCCAGTTACGCCCGCTTTCCGGAAACTCCGGGACCGAGGTGGTCAGGGCGGCCACGATGGCGCCCGTCTCTTCATGGGCGCACAGCTTCAGGGTGATGGCCGCGCGGATCACCGCCTCCTGCCAGTCCAGCGGCAGGTACAGGGTTCGCACCCACTGCCTCCAGTAGTCTTCGGTCCGCTCGCGTGCGGCGGCGACGCCGGCGCCCACCTCCTGATCATATCCCTCGTCCGGCCCGAAGAAGAACGACAGGGTCCGCTCCACCCTGAAGGTGCGTTCGTCCAGCACATGGGACACCGGGCAATCCGTCGTCAGGCGGAACGTCAGGTCGGTGCAGTGATAGCGGACGTGGTTCGAGCCCGAGGTGGTGGGCGCGCGCCGGGCGCCCCAGTCACGGGCGGGTCTCAGGCGGATGGTGATGCGGGGCACGCCGTGCAGCGGCCGGATGATGCGGGCCAGGGCGATAGGGCGATAGGTGCGGCTGTGCTTGGCGTGGCGGGGCGCGAAATCGATGATCTCCAGCGCAGCACCATCCTCGGCCGTCAGCACCGTGCGCAGCACCGGGGTGTTGCGCACATAGGCCTGCTCTACATGCTTCTGGCCTTCCAGTTCGATGGACCAGAACCCGTGCTGCGGGTCGTCCCCGTCCATCAGGGCCGAGAACACCGGGTCGCCGTCCACGCGCGGCGCGCAAGACCACACATGGCGGCCCTGCCGGTCGATCAGGCTGGAGATGGCGCAGTTGCCGATGGGCGCCAGGTCCAGATTGGGTCGTTTGCCGTTCATGGGCGCTCCGCCAGGGTTTCAAGCCAGTCCATCACCGCCTCGGGGCCGGTCAGACCGTACCCCGCCGCCGTCTCGCGCGGCGGTCCCACCAGCACCCCGAACCCGCCAAGTCCGGCGGCGGCGGCGAAGGCGAACTCGTCGGTCAGGTCGTCGCCGGTCATGACCGGGACGGCGCCCTTGAAGGGCGCCTCGTCCATGAAGGCGCTCAGGGCGCGGCCCTTGTCCGCGCCCGGCGTCTTCAACTCCTGCACCATGTCGCCCGGCTGCAGGGTCAGGCCGTGGCTCTCGGCCAGGCCCCGCGCCAGTTCACGCGCTGCGGCCGCCTGATCCGGCGCCTGACGGTAATGCAGGGTCACGCCCAGCCCCTTGTCCTCGATCAGGACGCCCGGCCGGTCGCGCGCGAAATCGATCAACGCCTCGTGCACCCGGCCCATGGCGGGGTGGGGGGCCAACCGCCGCACCTGACCGTCAGCGCCGCGCCGCTCCAGTCCGTGGATCCCGGCCACGCAGGGGACCACGCCTTCGCAGATGCGGTCGATCTCGGCGATGGTGCGTCCGCTGACCACGGCCACCCGGCCTCCCAGCCGCTCCAGCAAGCCGCGAAGCACGCGGCTGCGTCGGTCATCCGGTCCGACTCCTTCCGGCGTGCCGGTGATCGGCGCCAACACCCCGTCCATGTCCAGAAACAGGGCCGGGCGCTGCGGCAAGGCAGGCGGCGGCGAGAGTTGCGTCACGGCAAGGGCGGCGTCTGTCGGCATGATCCTCATGAACTGTCTGGCTTGTCCCCGCATCCTAACGCGTGACCGACTGCGAAGTTGACCCCTTTGCGTCCATTTTTCTTCGCAACTGCGAAAATGCCGCTTATCGCATCGCTGTTAAGGACTGCGGCGAGCAGGCGGGTTAAACTGGCCCCGACGATTCACGGTCCAGGGCGTAACTCACATGGTCGATCCCATGGCTTCCCTGAAGGGCAAGCGGGTTCTGGTGACCGGGGGCGGCGGGTTCATCGGCAGCCGCGTGTGCGAGCGGCTGGTCGAGGCCCGGGCCGAGACGCGCGCGCTGGTGCTCTACACCTCGTCCGGAACGGCCGAATGGCTGGACACGTCCCCCGCGGGCGGAGAGATCGATATTCGGCGGGGCGATCTGGCCGACCGGGACTCGGTCATGGACGCCGTCAAGGATTGCGAGATCGTTCTGCATCTGGGCGCCCTGATCGCCATTCCGTATTCCTACGCCGCCCCCGAAAGCTATGTGAGGATCAACGCCCTGGGGACCCTGAACGTGCTGCAGGCGGTGCGCGAGTGCGGCGTCGCCCGCATGGTCCACACCTCCACCAGCGAGGTCTACGGCACCGCCCGCTTCGCCCCCATGACCGAGGACCATCCGCTTCAGGCCCAGTCCCCCTATGCGGCCTCCAAGATTGCGGCGGACAAGCTGGTGGAGTCCTTCCATCTGTCATTCGGCGTCCCGGCCGTGACGCTGCGCCCCTTCAACACCTTCGGCCCCCGCCAGAGCGCCCGCGCGGTGATCCCGGCGGTAGCGGTGCAGGCGCTGAGCGGAAACACCGTGAATCTCGGGGCCACAAACCCCACCCGCGACTTCGTCTTCGTGGACGACACCGCCGACGCCTTCCTGCGCGCTGCCGCCGCGCCCGGAATCGAGGGCAGGACCCTGCACTTCGGCGGCGGGCGCGAGGTCTCCATCGGCGATCTGGCCCTGATGATCGGTCGCGCGGCGGGCCGCGATATCGAGATCGTCACCGACTCCCGTCGCCTGCGCCCGGAGGGCAGCGAGGTGGACCGCCTGATCGCCGACGCCTCCAAGGCCCGCGAAGCTCTGGACTGGGCGCCGCGTGTGTCGCTTGAGGATGGGCTGGAGCGCACCGTCGCCTTTATCCGCGACAACCTGCATCTGTACCGGCCGCAGGACTACGCCACATGATGGTCGCCGCGCCCCGAAACGAGCCATGGGAAGAACGCGCCCTCACTGTCCCCGGTGCGGGGGTGAACCAGCACGCCCCCCGGGACTTAACCTCCTGACCCGACGAAGGAGCGCGCATCATGTCGCCTCGTGAACTGGCCCCCTATCTGCTGTCGGACCAGGCCACCTTGCGCGAGGCCATTGAGCGGCTGGACGCCATACGGGGCCAACTGGTGGTGATCGTTGACGAGGCCGGGCGACTGCGCGGCTCCCTGACCGACGGAGACGTACGTCGGGCATTGCTGCGCATGACGCCCATGGAGGCCTGCGTCGACAAGGCCATGAACCCTGATCCCGTGGCTGTGCGGCCCGGCCACAACCCCGCCGAAATCCAGGCGGAACTGAACGCGCTGGGGGCCAGCCAGGCGCCCGTGGTCGACCGCGAGGGCCAGGTAGTGGGCCTGTATCCGGAGCACTACGGCGAGACAGGACCGCGCGACAATCTGGTGGTCATCATGGCCGGCGGCCGCGGCGCGCGCCTGGCCCCCCTGACCCGCCACACGCCCAAGCCCATGTTGACCATCTCGGGCCGCCCCTTGCTGGAAACAATCATCCAGCGCCTGCGAGATCAGGGGTTCGGACGGTTCCGTCTGGCTGTGAACTATCTGGCGGAAGTGATCGAGGGCCATTTCGGCGACGGATCGGCCTTCGATGTGGAGATTTCCTATCTGCGCGAGAGCGAGCCGCGCGGCACCGCCGGCGCCCTGGCCCTGCTTGAGGAGCCCATCGACGGGCCCTTTCTGGTCATGAACGGCGATGTTCTGACCCGGCTGGATTTCGGCCAGCTTCTCGCCTTCCACGGCGATCATGACGCCGCCGCCACGGTCTGCGTGCGCGAGCACCGGTTCGAGACCCCCTACGGCGTGGTGGAGACCGAAGGCCACCGCCTGGTCTCCATCCGGGAAAAGCCCACCTTCCGCTGGTTCGCCAACGCCGGCATTTATGTGCTGGGCCCGGAAGCACTGAAGCAGGTGCCGACGAGCGGCCACTACGACATGCCCACCCTGCTGGCCGCCCTGACGGAGCGGGGCGACACGGTCGGCGCTTTCCCCATTCACGAATACTGGATCGACATCGGTCGCCCCCCCGATTTCGACCTGGCGCGCAGCGATTATGAAGCGGTCTTCGCCGCGCCCGGCCAATGAGCCGAAGCCGGGTCCTGGGCCTGATTCCGGCGCGAGGCGGTTCAAAACGCCTGCCCGGCAAGAACCTGATGAAACTGCACGGCCGCAGCCTGCTTCAGCGCGCCATCGACGCGGGGCATGAGGCGCGCGGCATCAATCGCCTGATCGTCTCCACCGATGACCCCGCAATCGCCGAAGCCGCCCGCGCCGGCGGCGCCGAGGTCCCCTTCCTGCGCCCCGCCGAACTGGCGACGGACGAGGCGTCCTCCCTCGACGTCGTGCGTCACGCCATGGAGTGGGCGGATCAGGACGAGCCGGGCGCGTTTTCGCACCTTGTGCTGCTCCAGCCCACCTCTCCGCTGCGCACCGCTCAAGACATCGATCAGACACTGGCCCTGTGCCTGGAGCGAGGTTGCTCCACCGCCATCAGCGTGGCGCCCGCGCCGAAAGCGGACCTTCTCATGATCGGCGAGAACGGCATGCTCGCCCCGGCCTCCGCGTTCGGAAAACCCGTGATCCTCAATGGGGCGGTTTATGTTGTGGATTGGCGGCACATCACTGTCGGCGGCGGATTTATCGCCCCGGATACGGCCTATTACCTCATGGATGAGCATCGGTCGGTGGACGTCGATTTATCCGAGGATCTCGAACGTGCGGCGTCGGGGCTGAAATCCTGATTTCCAGGCTTTTCGCCAGACCGAAGACTTGGGGTGTTGATCTGGAAGCTTGTCACTTTGCCCGGGATCAATAACAGTCGTGTTCCACCGATCCGGCGCCAGAGGAAGGACGGCAATGACCATGGAAGCCAGTGAGGACTTCAAGGGATCCGATCGCAACCATCCTCCTGGCCAGAACAAGCGCGCCAGGGATCTCGGTGATGTGGTGCGACGTCATGGAGCAGGCCTCTACGCCGAGGTGAGGCCAATCGGGGAAATACGCTCCCTGACACTCGATACGCCCGAAGATTCCCGCTGAAAATTTGTGCCCGCGCTAAAGGAACCTTTTCCGGATCTTTGATCACAGCGGGCTTTGCTATGCCTGGCGTGGCCGTTGCGGCACAGCCTCGGCCCCAATCGGGCTCCAGACGAGCATGTCAGTGGCCAATCACGGGCCCGTGTGACAGTAGTGATCCATTCGAGACCTTCCTGCGAGGCGCGGTTTGCCCGATAGCATCCACCGTTCTGCATCCTCCACGACAGATCGTTATCCTGAAGCAGGGCTCCGGCCCGCGTCGGGGCCGTGCGCCGATGGCTCGGACGAACGGATGCTGAAGCTTGCGGCGGAAGCCGCTCAGCTGCGCGTGAAGGTGATGACCCTGTCGGCCGAGAACGAGCGCCTCAAGGACACCATCTCCTTTCAACTAGGCAATCTGCTGCTACGGGCGAAGACATGGCGCGGCCTGGTGGACCTTCCCTCCGGACTGGCGCGTCTGCGCCGGCAGTCACTGGAACGCCGGGGACGGAAATCCGCACGGGACCCTCACCTGAACCCTGAAACGGCGGCGCGAATCCAGGACCTGAGTCTGCGCGCCTTCGACATGCGGACAGACGATATCGTTGAAGCCGCCCTGACGGAGTGTCGCGATCCGAAGTTGGCCATGCGCGTGGTCGCCGACCTCTCCATGTCGCTGCAACTGGTCGATTTCGACAAGAGCCTGGCCCTTGCGCGCCGGACCGTTGAACATGATCCGAGTCCACACCGCGTTCTGTGGCTGGCCGGAGTGCTTTACAACGCGGGCATGATTCAGGAGCCCCTGGCGCTGTATCAAAGGCTCGACAAGAGCCATGCCGCTCTCCCCGCAAACGCCAGATTGCGGCGCGACCTGATAGAGGGCCTGGCCCGTATCCAGCAGTCCGGGCTGTCCGTTCCGCCGAGGCGATCGGTCAAGCCGGTGAAAGACCGGTCCCTGCTCTATGTGGCCGCCAGTTCCTTCCCTCATCACGTCACCGGCTACGCCGCGCGGACCCACTCGCTGATCAAGGCGATCAGCCGGCAGGGATGGCGCGTCGAGGCGGTGACCCGGCCCGGTTATCCCGCCGACCGCAACGACGCCCAGCATGTGACGGGACGTCTCGGGCCACAGGACGTGGACGGCGTCATCTATTCCCGCCTGGCCGGGCCGCCGTCCAACGCCACGCCCTTCGACCGTTATTGCGACGAGTCCAGCCAGGCCCTTCTGGAGCATATCCACAAGGTCCGGCCTTCCGTGGTCCAGGCGGCCTCGAACCACGTAAACGCCGCCCCCGCCCTGATGGCGGCGCGCAAGGCCGGCCTGCCTTTCGTCTATGAGGTGCGCGGCCTCTGGGAGCTGACCAGTGCGGCGCGCACGCCTCACTGGGAGGGCTCGGAACGTTTCGAATTCCAGCGCCGCCAGGAAACGCGCGTGGCCCAGGAAGCCGACTCCGTCGTGGCGATCTCCAACGGGCTCAGGAACGAACTGATCTCGCGCGGGGTGGATGCCCGCAAGATCATCGTCGTTCCCAACAGCGTGGACCCCCAGGTGTTCAGCCCTCGGCCCCGGGACAACGCCTTGGCCAGCGAGATGGGCCTGGACGACCGGCGCGTGCTCGGCTTCCTGGGCTCGATGACCGGCTATGAAGGGCTGGTGGATCTGATCACCGCGCTATCGCACCTTCGCAGTGACGGGCTCGACGTCTGCGCGCTCCTGGTGGGCGACGGCCCCGCTTTCCGGGAAATCCGCGAGGCGGCGCGGGTTCTGGGCGTGTCCGACCATCTGATCATGCCCGGCCGCGTGCCCCACACCGAAGCGCCGCGCTGGTATTCCCTGATGGACGTGGCGGTCTATCCCCGGCGTCCCGCGCAGGTCACGGAACTGGTGCCGCCCCTCAAACCGCTCGAGGCCATGGCCATGGAACTGCCCGTGGTGGCTTCCAACGTGTCGGCCATTTCCGAAACCCTGATCCACCGCGAGAACGGTTTTCTTTTCAACAAGGGCGACGTGGGCGAACTGACCGACCTTCTGGGCGAAGTCATGGGCGCTCCGGACCGCTCCATGGCTGTGGCGCGCAACGCCCGGCGCGATGTGGAAAAACGATTCACATGGACGCGTGCGGCCGCGAGTCTTGACGACCATTACAGCCAGTGGGCGCTGAAGGCGGCCTGACGAGGCTCGCCCGATTGACCCATGACCCACGCGTCGATATCGGCATTGGGCGCATTATATATGCCGCGCGCTGAGGGAACTCAGCGTCCGCCAGCCCGGGAGCCGGCCTTTTGAAGACCATTCGCCGCCGCGCCGCCAGTCCCGCCCTGCGCTGGAAAGCTGCGGGGCCGAAGCAGCAGTATCGCGTCATCGTACGAAACCAGGACACCGGCGAAGCCCGCATAATCTATGAAGGCTTTCGCCCTGAATGCCGCCTGCCGCCCGACCTTCGTCTGGTATCCGATCAACTGGCGTATCGCGTGATGGCCCGGCTGTCGGACGACCCCCAGTCCAGGTTCGAACAGCTTCACGAATACGCGCCCATTCTCCGGCTGGGTGATGATTACAGGACACCCGCTGACGACCTGC
The DNA here is from genome assembly GCF_046299535.1 of Brevundimonas sp. Taxonomy (GTDB): domain Bacteria; phylum Pseudomonadota; class Alphaproteobacteria; order Caulobacterales; family Caulobacteraceae; genus Brevundimonas. The sequence goes on from NZ_JBKBIB010000010.1 coordinate 99,971, forward strand.
TGATCGGGGACGTGGTGGCCGGTGCGGAACAGTATCGGCTGGTGGTGAGGGCGCCCGACCTGGATCGTCCCCTGGTGGACATGGTGCGGCCGACGGCCCGCTTCCTTCTTCCCCCCGGCCAGCTCAGGGACGGGCAGTTCGAGTACGACATTCTCGCCAGGGTCCGCGGCGGCTGGAGAAACCGGAAAGGGCTGCCGGTCACGGCCTCCATGATCGCGGCGGCCGATGAACGCGCGGATCGCCTGGTTCCAATGCCCCGCGAAAGGGTCAAACGGGCGAAAGGGTCGCCTGCGCGTCATGCGCCGGGATCGCCCGACAGGCTGTCTGCTGAGGCCCATGAGACAGGACCGGTCCTGTTGGTCGCCGTAGATGTGACAGCCCGCGCGGACCTGTCGCCCGTGGCGAGCCCCCACGACGTCGTCTCGCGCCAGTGGTGGGCGGGCGACGGGACCGGCGCGGTGGAAAGGGTCGCTCTTGCGCTGGAGTCGAACGCCCTGAAGGGTCTGTTTTTCATCGACGTCCTGGCCGGCGAGGCGCTGGGCGACGACAGGGTCGCGGCACTGGGCGAGACCTTGGGATTGCGGGGTCACGGGGTGGCCCTGATGGTGAATCCCGAGCCATGGCGAGGGTTCTCCCAGACCCTGGCCGACATGGATGACGCCGCCATCACAGAGTTCGCCTTCTCCCGCTATGAATCCATCCTGGGTCGGCGGCCGTCGATCCTCGCCTTTGCTCCGGGCGCGCTGAATGACGACACCTTGGCCCGGGCGAGACGGCTCGGGGTCCGGGCGATTCTGGGCGACCGTGGAGAAGACTCCGGTCTGACCGCCTGGATGCGCTGGCGCACCCGACCGTTCGCCGCCTATGACGATCTCGCGATCATCCCGTCCACCATGGCCCTGTCGACCCCTGTCCACGCCCAGGATCGCGTGGTGCGTCACACCCTCAACGCAACGGACGCCATGGCCGCCGACTCGGCTGACGCCCTGGTCGCCGCCGTGGCGGAGGCGACCGGGAACGGCCCCGTCATCGCCCGTATCGACTCCCTCAGCTTGCTGCGCCGCTCCATGATGCGCTCCAGCGCCCTTGCGGAGGACTGGAACAGGACCGTCGCCGAACACCTGCCCGCCTGGGGCGAGGCTGGATGGGTCCGCAGTCCGCACGGATTCCCGGTCCTGGCGGACCGCGACGAGATCAGGGTCGAAATGGTGACCGCCCTGATCGCCGGCCTTGGCAAGGCCGGATTGCCGAACCCGGACCCCCGATCCCTGTTTACGCCGGAAAACCTGCGGGGGTGGGCCCGAACCGGCGGAGCGTTCGAACCCCTCATCGAGCAACGGCGTGGCCCCCGGAAGCTGCGTCGGTCGGCCGTTCGACGGTATGACGCCGCCTTTCTGCAGGCCCTGAAAGCGACCCCCGCATGAGCCCGTCGCTCTCTCCAGAAAGAAAAATCGCCAGAACCTGGAAAGCCTTGGGCGCGCCGGTCGAGACGGAGGCCGTCCTGGCCTTCGGGCCCCGGGGGATCGAACTCGCACGCGCGGCTCATGAAATCCTGCAGCCCCGCGCCCTGACCCTGCTGCATGACGGGCCTCCTCCGGCGCGCGCCCGGTTTGACACCTGCCCGGACACCCTTGCTCAGATTGCCGCCGCTCGTCCCGGCGCCTTTGACCTTGTGCTTGCAGGGGGAGGTCTGGAAACCGCCAGCCTGGGCCGGATACGCGATGATCTGGGGCGCATTGTCGAAATCCTGAGGCCCGGAGGAACCCTGGCGGCCGTCATTGATACGCTCGGCGCGCCAGACCCCGACGGCGCCTGTGACGCCCTGCTTTTTCCCCACCTGGCCCGGCAAGGTGAACTGGGCGATGAGCCTCGCACCCTGTTGCCGGCCGCCGCCTGGATATTGCTGTTCCAGACCATCGGCCTGGAGATCCGGTCGGTGCAGGGGCTGGGAGAGCAGGAGATGTCGCCGGACATGGTCGAACGCCACGCCGCGCGTCTGCAAATTTACGATTCCGGTGAACTCGGCACGGGGCGTCTTCATCTCGTCGCTGGAAAACCTGGAGACAGCGCATGAGTTTGCGGGATCGCGTACGAAAGGCTGTTCGAACCGGGCGGCAGGCTGTGTTGCCGGAACCAGAGTTCCGGACGGCTTCGGATCAGGAGGCCTGGGAAGACGCCGTCGCCCTGTGGAATGACCTGTTCGCCCCGTTCTCTCCGATCCTTCAAGGCGCCGATGTCATTGAGCTCGGCTGTGGCGACGGCCGCTTGCTCGGCGCCGCTATGGCGACGGGGGGAGCGCGGTCTGCCGTGGGATTCGAGCGCCAGGCCTGGTGGAACGGCGGTGGCGGCGGCGTCGCGTGGCGGCCCGGGGACATCACCGGTCTTGACCTGCGCGTTGGGATCGATGGCGTCAGTGCGCTGGATGAGGGCGCGGCGGACCTGATCCTGGCCCGCGAACTGGACGGCTTTATCCCCCTTGATAGTCTCGAATTCTGGCTTGCGGAGCTATACGGCCTGCTGCGCCCGGGAGGCGAGATGCTGGCGCGCGTGCGCTGTGGCGACGGGCGCGGCGACCCGCAGGCGCCCGGCTACGGCTTTCTGACCCCCACCGCATGGACCGTTCTTGTGCTCGGCGCCGGATTCGAAATCGCGGACACCCGCCGCGTATGGCGCGCTCCCGCACAGCAGGGAGCCGCGGCTGAACGCCTGCCGCACGCCTCTGACGACGAGCGGTTGACCGCCGAACTGCACCTGCACCTGATCCGCCCTTGGGAATCCTGGGAACTGGACGCCTTGCACGGGTTCGGCGATCAGGGGCGGGGCAGAAAACGGAAAAACTGAGGTCACCGGAGGACCCGGCCGACCTCAGTCGCTCAAACGGTCTACAGCCACCAGCACGCCCGCCATCTGGAAAATGGTCTGGGTCAGGTCACGTATGAAAGGCAGCAGGGTGGAGTCCGGCCTGGACATCACCAGGATGCGGTCGCCCGGCATGGCCCGGCCGCCTTCGCGCAGTTGCCCGTCCTGACGGAACACCAGCACGTTGCGGCGCTCGGCGCGCGGCGTGAAGCCCCCTGCGGCGCGGACATAGCCGGACACCGGCTGACCGGTCTGGGCCAGGATCGACTGGGGCGCATTCACCTCGCCGGCGATGGTTACGACCTGCGAACGACGGGGAATGACGATCACGTCGCCGGTCTCGAGGCGAACCTGATTCAGGTCCTGACCGGCCAAGGCGAGAATTCCGAGCGGCTCAACCTGGCGGGCCCGCTGGATATACTCCGTCACGAAGGCGAGCGAGGCGGCCCTCGACTGGGCCTCCGCGGGCGACCGCGCCGGTGACAGCAGAACGGTGCGCTCCAGACGCTCCAGACCTTCGTTGAGGGTCTGGCGCTGCGCCTCGCGCACGCTTTGTCGGCGCAGGTGGATGGCCTCCATGTCAGCGTCGCCGTCGATCGCCAGCTGCGACAGGATCTGGGCGACCGTGGCTCCCCGCGTCTCGGTGAACACCGAAGGCCCGCCGTGAGCCCCCTCGACCCGTACCAGTACATTGGCGGCGCGGGTGTCGGATTCAAACTGGACGCGGTCGCCGTCCATGAGCGTAAAGGCGGAAAACTGGTTCAGGGGAATGTAGGCGCTGATGGGCTGGCCGTCGCGTACGCCGAACACCGCCGCATGGGTCGCGCCGGGCTGGGGGCGGGCGAACTGCATCAGTTCGCCGCCTTGCCCGGTCTGGCCCGACAGCTCGAAGGTGAAGGGCGCGCGCACGTCGCCGCTGACCGAAACGATCGAGCCCTGATCCTCCACAACGATGGCGTCGCCGGTGCGGAAGCTGACGCGCGGCAGGGCGCCTTCGCGCAGGAAGTCATAAAGGTCGGCGCGGGCGATCACCTCGCCGTTTCGCAACACCCGTATCCGGCGGTAACTGCCGCGCACAGGATCGATGCCGCCGGCGCGTTGGAGATAGACGATCAGGGCGTCATCCGATGCGCCGGCGAACGCGCCCGGGCGTTCCACCGGGCCGGTGACAAGCACCCGCGTGGAGGCCGTGGTCGTGGGCGTCGCGTAGACTTGGACGCCCTCATTGTAGATTCGGCGGCTTGCCTGTTCGACAACGGCCGGCGCCTGGGACGCGGCCACGCCAGCCAGTCGGATCGGACCGACCCCGGGCACCACCACATTGCCCTGGGCGTCGATGGTCAGGGCGTGGGCGCCCTCAACCATGCCCCAAAGGGTGACCTGCACGGTGTCTCCCGGCTGCAGGATGTAACCCGGATCCACCACGTCCGTGGACGCTTGGGGGACGTCGCCGCCGAACATGTCGGCGCCGAGCGGCGGCGGACGCACCCCGCGCCGATCCTGGATGACCAGAGCCTCGGGCCCCAGCGGCGCAACCTGATCGGGGGCCGTCTGGGTCGGCGCCGCGGCTCCGCTCTGGGCGTGAGCCAGACCGGCCGGGGCCGACATGGCGAGGACGAAGGCCGCGACCTTCAGCAAGCGAGAACCGGTCATTCCATGTGATCCCGAATGATCGAATAGATGAGAGCGCCGACGCCCCACAACAGGGCCGAGCCGATCAGCACGGCGAAGATATTGCCCAGACGCCGCCACCAGTTGGACTGCTCCGGCTCGCGGGGCGGAACATAGGCGACCACATATTTGCGATCGTTGATGGACTGGCGCCGTACGCTTTCAGCGGCCTGGAGCGCCGTGGTGTACGACTGCTGGGCGAACTCATAGTCCATCAGCACGGCCTGTGCCTCGATCTGGCGTCCCGACGCCTGTTCCCCCGGCGTGGACATGGCGCGCTGGACCGCCAGAGCGCGTTCCGCCTCCAGGGCGGAGATCTCCCGGCGCAACCCCGTCAACTGGGGGGCATCGGGCTGATAGGTCTGGCTCATGGTGGCCAGCTCCGTCCGCTTCTGCGCCAACTGGGCGTCGAGGCTGCCGACCAGAGCCATGGCCTGCTGGGCCGGGGTGGCCACATCCACGCCGGAGAAGCGCTGGCCCTGATACTCCGCCAGACGGTCCCGGGCGGCCTCGTATTCCTGACGCTTGCGTTCGATTTCACGTTCCGCCGCACCGATCAGATCGGTCATGGCCCGATCCGACATGCGGTTGACCAGTTCCTCGCTGAGGGTCAGTACGCCCTGGCTGAGCCGCAGGGAGTCCTCGGGGGTGAAGGCGCTGACCTCAACGTGGGCCGACTGTGACGACGGATCGTGGCGCACCCGCACCCGGTCGCGCCAGAAGCGGGTGGCGCGTTCACGTCTGGCGCCGGCCGGCAGGATCGACAGCGGGTCGAGCGAGAAGCGTGAATAGGCTTCATTGAAGCCGTAACGCTCGCGCAGATCCTCCACCATAGCGTCGGAACGGATGTATTCCTCCACGATCCTCAGATCGAGCGTGTTGGAGTTCGGAGCCGATATGCCCAGGGCGCCCAGCGCATCCAGCGGCGCCGCATCCGCCCCCCGCACCGCGAATGACGTGGTGGTCTGATAATGGGCCGGGGCCAGCAGGATCAGATACAGGGCGTAAAGGATCGTGGGCCCGAGGATCAGGACGATGGCCGAACGGGCCAGGATCATCCGCCGGCGCCGCGTCTTGTCCAGCCCGTTTGCGGCCGGAACGTCTAGGGTTGTCATGCGGCGCGCCCTCTGGCCACGATTTCCATATAGTAGTCCTCCGCCGCGTCCAGGCTTTCGAACGGCACGGCCTGCCCCCGATCCATGACCACCGCACGGGAGCAGAATTCGCGGATGGTCGACATACTGTGCGAAGTCATGATGATGTCGGATCGCGCCCGCCGCTCCGCGAACGCCTCCTGCGCCTTGTTGCGGAAGGCTGCGTCGCCCACACTCAATCCTTCATCGATCACATAGACCTGAAAGTCCACCGCAAGACTCAGGGCGAACGACAGGCGTGACCTCATGCCGGAGGAATAGTTTTCGATGGGTTCATGAAAATAGGGTCCCAGCTCGGCGAAGTCGCGCACGAAGTCAGTGACCTGGTCCACGTCCTTGCGATAGATCCGGCAGACGAATTTCAAATTCTCCGCGCCGGTCATTGATGCGTGGAATGCGCCGGTCAGACCCAGAGGCGAGGAGACGGTCACCGATCGCCTGATCTCGCCGCGATCAGGCCTTTCCACGCCCGAGATCAGGCGCAGCAAGGTCGATTTTCCCGCGCCGTTCAGCCCCAGAACGGCTGTGGAGGATCCGCGATAGAAGGCCAGGTTCGTCGGCCGGATCACCGGTTGCCTGCCGAAGCGGGTCCGGTACGACTTCTCGACATCAATGAGCTGGATCATGGCGCGGGCTCAGGGCTGAAGGTCATAGCCGCTGATGCGGTACAGCCAGTCGATGAACAGGCCGAGGAACAGGAATATCACGCCCAGGGAAAGCGGGTACCAGGGATTGTAGAGATCGCTCTGGAAGTCGCTGATGGAAGCGTCCCGGATCCACTCGATGACGTGGGCGAGGGGATTGTACTGCACGTACTGCATCAGCTCCGGGGGCAGACTGCCCATTGTGTACCAGAGGCCGGACGTAAACAGCAAAATCCGCCCGATAGGGCCCGTCAGCTCGTTCCAGGGATCGAAGGCCCTTCCGATCTGCGAGCTGAGAAAACACGCGCCATAGCAGAGCAGCAACAGAGCTCCGCCTGCCTGCAACATGGGCAGGGGACGATCGATCCACGACGTCAGCGGCAGGCCGAAGAAGGCGTACATGATCAGGGCGAACAGGATCAGAACGATGAAATAGGTCAGGGCCTCCAGCAGAAGGCGGGAGGTGATCACCTCGAAGGCATTGACCTGCGGATACTGCATCAGGACCCGGTTGCCGCGGATGGCGTTGCCGCCACGGTTGATCGCGCCGCGGAACAGATACAGCGGCAGGATGGCCGACAGGAAGAAGACGACGAGGCTTTCCCCCGCGCCCGCCGGTCGCGCGATGGCGGAGAACACCGCCATCATGACGATGAGCAGCAACATGGGCGAGATCAGCGCCCAGACGTATCCCGCCGAACGACGGCCATACCGTGTGCGGGACTGGCGAACAAACAGCGCGTGGATAGTCCGCAAACTGGACAGCGCGGCGTCCTGAGCCTGTTTCAAATCATCCCTGAAACGATCCGTCAGCACCATTCAGCGTCGCCCGGCCTTGTTACACCCAGAATGCAGGCGCGAGGCGCCCTGGCGACAGCCTGCATCGAGGATCGTCAATGGATTGTCAGCGAGCATTGGCGAACTTGGCCGCCACGTGCTCGTAGGCGTCAATGACCCGTACATTGCGCGTCATGTTCTTGTCGCCGGCGCTGTATCCGAAGCTCACGACGGTGCCGCGAAGATCGTCTCCGCCCAGGGGAGCGAAGGAGACGACCAGATCCACATTGACCGAAAGCCTCGTGCCATTTTCGTGGGTAAGCTCAACGAAGCGAGACATGACGCGCTCCCTGCGGGCTGACGTGACAAGCCGACATACAAGGTAAACCCGGCCAATGCGAGGCGAAATCGAAGCGATCAGGACGCTGGAACACGGCCTGTCCTTGACGGGCGAGGAAGGACTAAAATACAGCTTTTCATACGGCTTGGCGACCTTGCCGGGCGCCCACGATCCATGGCTCGCAGCGAGGCCTTGACCGGGCGGTCCGCCGCCAGCGCCGCCTCATCGCACCTGGAGACGATCTTGACTGAAACAACCGACACGGCGCCGGATCTCCAGGTCAAGCCGACGCCGCCGTCCGCCGCGGCGCCCAGGGGCAGGACCAAGAAGAGCCAGGGCACGGCCTGGCAAAAGATCGCCGACAGGATCGACCAGTTTGTCACCAGGCGTCCGGACGACCAGCTCGCCACCTTCCTTGCGGACCTGCGCGAGCTGGACATTGGTCGCAAGGACCCCAATCACTTCTACCGCACCCGTGAGCTCGTACAGCCGCTCGGCAAGGCGATCCTGGGCGCGATTGATCGATCCTACGACGATAATTTCCATTATCCGGACGTGGTGGCCGGACGCTACTCCACCTCCGCCATCAGCCCCATCCGCTATCTTCTGGGATGCGTCCGGCCGGACACGACCGCGATCGTCGAGCTGGGCAGCGGCTGGTCGGTCAATCTGTTCCAGCTCTATGTAGGGCTGGGGCGAACCCGGTCCCGGACGATCGCCTATCACGGCGCGGAATACACCGATGAAGGCCAGCAGGCGGCCAGGCGCCTGGCGGACCATGACGGCGTCATCAACTACCACGCGCACAGCTTCGACTATCGCAAGCCGGACATTTCCTTCCTGAAGGACGCCACGGGGCATGTGCTGGTCTTCACGCGCCACTCCATCGAACAGGTCGATCTGATCGATCCCAAACTCTATGACATGCTGCACAAGCTCGATGCGAAGGTGACCCTCGTTCACATCGAGCCGACCGGCTGGCAGCGGGACCCCATCCTGATCACGCGCCGAAAGAAAAAGGACGACAGCTTCTTCGAGGATCTCGGCAAGCTGAACGCCCAGGACATATCCAGCGCGCGGCGCCAGCTCGAGAACGCGGCGTGGTGGTCCTGGCGGCTGGATTACAACATCAACCTGACCAGCATCATCAGTCAGGCCTATCGCAACAAGAAGATCAGGGTCATCCGGCGCGAGCACGATTTCGCCGCCATCGGCAACATCTTCAATCCGTCATCCCTCTACCACATCGAGTTCATCAAGCCCGAAGCCTGATCGAGACGGGTGGACCGGGCGATCGTGTCCGCCCGGTCCAGGACGCCCTGGCGATGGTCAGGCGCCCCGCGCAAGGGCCGTTCGATTGAACGCGACGATTTCGTCCGGCGAGAGGAAGACGTCGTTGGAGCCGGAGTTGTACTCGAACCCCTGCTCCACCGGCGTGCCTTTCTCGCCCAGCCGGTTGACGGCGTAGTCGAGGTCGCCCCGGTGGAACCGGATGGTCGGCGACAGGACATAATGATCATCGAACTCGAGGGTGAGGTGGCTGTCGTCCGCCGGGCACATGATCTCGTGCAGCTTCTCGCCCGGACGAATGCCGATGACGTGTTGCTCCAGGTCCGGCGCCATGGCCGTGGCCAGGTCAACCACCCGGACCGAAGGGATCTTGGGCACGAAGATTTCCCCCCCATGCATGCGCTGGAAGTTCTTCAGCACGAAATCCACGCCCTGCTGAAGCGAAATCCAGAACCGGGTCATGCGCGGGTCGGTGATGGGCAGGGAGGGGGCGCCCTCCTTCATCAGCTTTTCGAAGAACGGCACGACGGACCCCCGGGAGCCCACGACATTGCCGTAGCGAACCACGCCGAAACTGGTGCGGTGGCTGCCCGCCATGTTGTTCGCCGCCACGAACAACTTGTCCGAAGCCAGTTTCGTCGCGCCGTACAGATTGATCGGATTGGCGGCCTTGTCGGTGGACAGGGCCATGACCTGTTCGACATCGTTGGCCAGGGCCGCGTGGATGACGTTCTCGGCCCCGTGGATGTTGGTCCGGATGCACTCCGTCGGATTGTATTCGGCCGCCGGCACCTGCTTCATGGCCGCCGCATGGATGACGAAATCCACGTCCCGCATGGCCTGGATCAGACGATCCCGGTCCCGCACATCGCCCAGGAAATAGCGCATGCACGGAGCGTTGAACGTCTGCCCCATCTCGTACTGCTTCAGCTCGTCCCGGGAATAGACGATCAGGCGCCGGGGCTTGTACCGCTCCAGAATGGTGCGGACATACATCTTGCCGAACGAGCCTGAGCCGCCGGTGATCAGGATGGACTTGTTGTCGAACATGGACGTCTTTCGATTATTTCGGTTTCACCCTGATCAAGCGATCATTCGGCGATGGGAATGGCGTTGCGGCGAGCCGGAGCCGTTCGGGAGCGTGTGCGCGCCGATGTGGAGGCGGTCCTGGCGGCGGCGGGCCGTCGGCGCTTCGACGTCCGGGACGGCGTCGCCGGCGGATCGATGATGCGTCGGGCCAGGCGCTCCACATTGGGATCGCCCCTGCGCAAATAGGCGGTGATGTCTTCCTCGAACCAGCGGGGCGGTGTCGTGACCTTATTGGTCAGGGGTCGTGCATGATAGCGGTAGGGGATCGTGACCTCGTCCCCGCTCATGTAGTGAATCCAGGCGGCCGCCCTCCGGGGCAGGTCGGGGGCCACGGTGGCCTGCGCCTCGAACCGCACCAGTTGCCGATAGTGATCGCGGCTCTTCGGCGCCACGTGACCGATGGGGTAATCGGTCGCCGCGAAATATGCGCACAGGACGGCGGGAATGTTCATCAGGCCAAGCTCCACCGCCGTGGTGCCGTTATAGAGCAGGCCCAGATCAATCAGCGGCTCCAGGTCGGATATGTCGAACCAGTCCTGGCCGGTGATGATGACGTTGTGCGGCAGGTCGACCTCGATCAGGTCGGTCATGTACTCGGTCAGGAAGGTGGCGATCTCGTTCCTCAGTTCGTGAGGATGAGGCTTGATCAGCAGCAGGGTGTTGGACTCGCGCACAGACTCGATGGTGTGGTTCAGCCAGTCCTTGAGGTTCCTGTGGGCCGGGCCTCCATCGGTTGGCGCAGCCATATCGCACACGACCTTGCCGAAGGCGCAGGCCACCTTGCCGCCCCGAGCTTTCCATTCGCGCACACGCTCAATGCAGGCGATCGCTTCGGGCGGAGGCTCGAGCGTGGTCCGGGTGGAACGACGCACGCGCGTGGTGTCGCGCACCCGCTCCAGCATTTCAGCCCCGGCGACCTTGCGGCTGTCGTACCAGGCATGGAATTCGGCGGGGATGGGAAAGCTGGCCGTTCTCAGCTCGGGGTTCGCGGTGACGTTTCGCATCCCGCATTTGGTGGAGAACGAGCGGGAGAAATTGGCGAAATAGTTCTCGTAGCCGTTGGAGGCATGCAAGCAGAAGAACATCTCCGGGTCGCCCTTTTGCTCGCAGTAGAAGCGCACCACCGCATCCGGCAGCCGGGCCTGAAGCGGAACCATGGTTCCCGCGCGCAACTTCATCCGGCCGAAAGTCTTGTCCGCATTGTGCAGGACCGTGCCGTACAGACGGCTCCACTCGACAAGACGGCCCAGAAATTTCTGCAGGCTGGGACAGGTGAAATCGACATTGTAGCGACGTCGATTGATCGCACCTTCTTCCCATAGAGGCTGGGACAGATCCATGCCGCCCCAGGTGAACTCGCCCCTCTCTATATGGGGGGAGAACCCCTTGATGGCCCGGAAAGACCTTGATTGTACAGGATCCAGACGCAGGTCCTGCAGCATGCAGCCGATGAACTGGTCAATCCTCTCGTCCCCCGTTGGCTCCGGCGGCAAGACCCCTTCCACGAGCGGGATGACGGCCCAGCCCTGCTTCTTGAGCTCCAGCAGGACGGCCATGGGATATTTGGTCAATTGCCCGGCATTGCGGGGCGCCAGCATAACCACGCCCTGGGGATCGCGGGGCTGCGGAACGGTCCGGAACCACTTGGCGGAATCCGTCAGAAACTCCAGTTCCGAAATCCGGCGCATCAGCCCCCAGTGCCGGAAGGGACAGAACGCCCTGGGCGTGCCCAGCACGGTCCCGGCGATGTTTCGGACCAGTTGCAAGGCGCGATTGAACTCTCCCTCGCGCTGAAGAATCTTGGCGTAGTGAATGGCCGCATAGGATCGCCGCACGGGCTCCGGCGCCGTTTCGAAATAGGCGTGGGCCAGATCATGGCGGCGGGCCCGCGCCGCCCAGGAAAACAGGTCGCGAACCTCATGAGGCTTCTCAGGCGCTCCCGCGGCTTCCACGATCCGTGTCGTGGCTTCGAGGTGCTGCTCCGGATCGCCCTCCATCAAGACGGCGGAGATTGTCCAGGACACGGTTCGGGCCTCCCGGGCAGACCCGTAGGCAAGCAGACTGGCCTCCAGCAGGGCCTGGTCCTGCTCCATCTCCAGTTCCCGGGCCAACTGAAGGGCCTGGATAAGGAGGCGAACCGTCCTGATACCGCCGTCGTCTCCGATCAGCTCCGGGTCGGGGCCGTCGTCACCCGCAAGCAGCGGGGTCCACTGCTCACGAACCGTCACATAGGCCTTGCGCGCCGTGGCGTAGGCCTCGTGGTACGACGGCATGCGCCGCAGGCCCTGCCGCAGCATGTCGCGTATGGCGATCAGCTTCTCCCGGACGCTGGGGGCCGTCTGAAACCGTCGGCGGCAGGCGGCGAGATAGCGGCTCTGCCGGCGCCCTTGCAGCAGGGCTTCCTGCTCGATCGGGGCGTCGACGCCCGCCTCGTCCTCTCCCTCGCCCTCTTTTTCCCCCTTGGCGGAATCCGCGCCGTCAGACGGCTCCGCCACATCCGCCTCACTGCCGCCGACAGCCCAGGCCATCTTGTCCCGGGCGATCGCATCGACCACGCGCCAGATGTTCGCCAGATGCGTCAGCATGGCGCGTCGCTCGCGCTCCTGAGCGGAGGTGTTTGTCTGGCGGCCCATCACCACGGTGGTCGCGCTCTGGACCAGCGCCGCGGCTTCGTCGATGCGATCAGCGCGGGCCAGAGCGACGGCGCGCACATAGATCATCAGGATGTTGTCCGGATACTCCGCGATCAGGGGCTCCGACGCCTCGAGCAACGCCGCCTGCCCGTCCTCATGAGCCATCAGCGTCGTCAACCGCATGGTGGCCGCGAGGGGGGCAGCCAACTGCATTTCATCCAGGCCGGCCAGCGCCCTCAGCAGATTCTGGACCGGGCGATCCATCCCTCTCGCCTTTGCCGCACGCGTCGCGCGTCCCCGTAGAATTTTCGCGCGGTATTGCGTGGCTTCGGCAGGCCGACCCATTTTTCCATAGGTCCGGAACAAGGCCTCCATCACCTGGACGTTGGCCTTGCCATGCCGCTCAAGGGGTGTGAGCAACAGCAGCGAATAGCGACCCAGGCCCCGCCGGGTCAGGAAAGGCGCCGCCTTGAGCGCGAGCTTGCGATGCAGCATCCATGGATAGGCCAGGGCGAAACGGCCGCGATTCGACGTGCGCGAACTCATCCCAGAAGATCCCAGCTCATGGGCGTCCCGGCCTTGACCGCTTTCGAGACGCGGCGTCCCAGAAGCACGTCGTAATGCTTTGGCTCCAGCCCGTGGCCCGGCCGCACGCGGCGCAGGTTCTGCGGCGTCAGTTCGTCGCCCGCGTTCAGATCCTGGGCGATGTACAGCGACCGGCGCCGACGCCGCGCATTGCGCTCCACCTCGGTGGGGCCATAGCGGATGACGCCCAGCGCCTGCCGCGCCCGCGTCGCTTCAACCACCAGCGCGGCCATTTCCGCCGGCTCGGCCGAGAACGCGGAATCCACCCCGCCGTCCTCGCGGTCGAGAGTCATGTGCTTCTCGATCACCGTGGCCCCGAGGGCGCAGGCGGCGACGGGCACGCCGATGCCCATGGTGTGGTCCGACAGGCCCACCTCACAGCCGAACAGCTGGGCCATGTGGGGGATGGTCAGCAGGTTCGAATGCTCCGGCGGCGCCGGATAGTTGCTGGTGCACTTCAGCACCACCACGTGGGGGCATCCTCCCTCGCGCGCGGTCTCCACCGCCTCTGCGATCTCGGCGATGGTGGCCATGCCGGTGGAGATGATCATCGGCTTCTTCGTCGCCGCCACCCGCCGGATCAACGGCAGGTCGATGCACTCGAACGAGGCGATCTTGTAGCAGGGCGCGCCCAGGCTCTCGAGCAGGTCCACCGCCGTCTCGTCGAACGGCGACGAGAAGCACAGGATGCCCTTCTCCTTCGCCCGCGCCATGATCGGCGCATGCCAGTCCCACGGCGTGTGCGCCTCGCGGTACAGATCGTAGAGATTGCGCCCCTTCCACAGGGATTTCGGGTCATTGATGACGAACTCGCCCTCGGCGATGTCCAGCGTCATGGTGTCGGCGGTGTAGGTCTGCAGCTTGACCGCATCGGCGCCGGCCTGCGCGGCTGCGTCCACAATGGCCAGGGCGTGTTCCAGCGAACCGTTGTGGTTGCCCGACATCTCGGCGATCACGAAGGGCGAACCGTCGTCCGCGGCGTTCGGGTTCAGCAGCTGTTTCAGACGGCTCATCAGGCGTTCCCGTTCGGACGCGACTCGGTGTTGCGCCTCGTCTCGTAAAAATCACGCAAGGCGCGGTCCAGCGGCCACCGGGGCTCCCACCCCAGGCCCAGACGCGCGGCCTCGATACGCATGCACGGCGCGGGCGCAGGCCCGTCCCGGGGATCCTCGATCCTCAGATTGCCGTCATTACCGAACGCGACATTCACCGCCTCGGCCATCTCCATCAGGGTGAAGACCCGACCGGCCCCGACGTTGAACACCCCTGCCGGGGCGTCAGGCCCCAGGGCGGCGACGAACGCCCGAACTACATCCCTCACATATATTTGATCAACCCCGATGCGTCCATTTCCGCGAACCGTCAGGGTCTCACCGCGCCAGGCCGCATCGGCGAATTTCATCAGCACCGCCGAGACCCGCTCGCCATACCCGAACGACGCCGCCAGCCGCAGAGAAGTGGTTCGCACCCCGGTCTTGCCGCCCCACAGGGTCAGCAACTGCTCGGACGTCAGCTTGGAGAGGCCGTAAGGGTTGAGCGGAACGGGCAGATCGCTCTCCGCATAGGGAACCGCGTTTGCGCCGGAATAGACCGCAATGCTCGAGGCCTGCACGAGGCTGGAGACCCCCGCATCCCGAGAAGCGAAAAACAGGGTCTCCAGCAGGTCCAGGTTCGTTTCGGCGAAAGGCCGGAAAGTCAGGGGATCGTCATCACGCTGGCTGCGCCGCCCGGCCAGATGCACCACCGCCTCGACGCCCTTCAGCGCCCCGGCCAGATCCTCAGCGCTGTAATCCGTCGCATGGGTCCGCACGCCCTCGCCCGCCAGGGCCGTCAGCCCCTCGGCGTCACGTCCCAGCGCCACGACCGCGTGGCCCGCCTCGACCAGCGCCGGGACAAGATACCGGCCGATGAAGCCGGATGCGCCGGTGACGGCGATCCTCATGCGTTCCGCCTCATGTCAGTCTGTCCGCCTGCGCACGTAGTATCCCACCACTTCCATGCGGCCGTTGATGGGCAGGACCGTCTCGCCGTCCTCGTAGCGGTACTCGTGATAGAGCGCGTCCTCGGGGATCGGGAAGTCGGCGGCCGCAAACGCCCCGCCGGGCGGCGTCTGCTGGAACATCAGCTCATAGACCCCGTCGGCCGGGCGACCGTCCGCAAGGGCCGAGATGTCCTCGCCGACCAGCCGCCGCACCGCCAGATCCAGATAATCCAGATCCCGCGCGTGCTTCATCAGCCGCCAGATGTGGCAGCCGTCCAGACGCGGGGCGATCTCGATGATCTTCGGTCCCTCCGGCGTGGCCTTCATCTGGAAATAGAGCGTGCCGTCGCGCACGCCGAGGGATGCGACCACCGCCTCAACCAGTTCGGCGCCCTGATCCACCACCGCCTGATCCACCGCCACCGGCGGGATCAGATGCCCGCGGGGCACCCCCACCAGATGCTCGCCGTGCACCAGTCGTTCCGAGCATTCGTTGACCACCACCCGGCCGTCGGCGACCAGCACATTGTAGGAAATCTCCACCCCCTCCAGCCACGCCTCGACGATGGCCGTGCCCGTGGGCGACAGGTCCAGGGCGCGGCGCACGGCCGCCTCGAAAGCCTCCGGGCCGTCGACCTTGGCCACCCCGCGCTGACCTTGGGAGTCCGCCGGCTTGACCATACAGGGAAAGGCCGACCAGTCGGCGCAGTCCGCAAACGCCTTGACCCGCCGATAGGGCACCACCGACAGATGGCGGGCGTTCAGATGCGCCCGCAACGCCGCCTTGTCGTCCAGCAGGGCGACCAGCGTGTGATCGAAATAGTGCGGCAGGCCCAGCCGCCCGGACGCTTCCACCACCGCCGGGACCGCCAGATCGGACGAGACCGAGTAGACCAGATCGGCGCCGATCGAACGGGCCAATTCGGTCACCCCGTCGCGGTCGTTGATGTCCACCAAAGCAAAGTCGTGCGCCAGCTTCGCCCCCGCTCCGCCCGGCCGATGGGCGCAGGCGGTGACGCGCCAGCCCTGCCCGGCCAGATAGCGGATCAGGTCCGCCTGACCGGCGTTGGCGCCCAGCACCACAGCCGTCCTGCCGCGCATGGCGTCGTCCATCAGTTGAGCGCTCCGATCAGCCGGTCCACGAGGCGCGCACAGCCCAGTCCGTCCACATTGGCCTGTCCCGCCCGCGACATGGCGGTGCGGCGCCCGTCGTCGGCGGCAAGGGCGGCCACATGGGCGGCGATGTCGAGGGGATTCACCTCCGGCGCGCGCCCCAGATAGATCGCCGCGCCCCGGTCCTGCCAGCCCAGACCCTGCCGGATCTGGTTGTCGGCCATGGCGGTGATCAGCATGGGAACGCCCGCCGCCGCCGCCTCGAAGGTGCTGGTGCCGCCGGCGATCACGGCCAGATCTGCGTTCAGATACTCGCCCGCCACGTCCTCGGGGTTGACCGCCAGCACCGCGCGATGCGGCGCGTGTTCCGCAATCCAGTCCGCGATAGCGGCGTTGCCGGGATTGCCCGCGCCCGACATGACCCGGAGCGAAACGTCGCCCGGACCCTTGTCCGTCAGGGCTTCCAGCGCGCGCACCACCATGCCCCGGTCATCGCCGCCGCCGAACGAGATCAGCAGCCGCTTCAACGGGCGATCCGCCTCGCGCGGCGGCAGATTGGCGAAGGCGGGTCTCAGGACGGCGAACTCCGGCCCCAGCAAAAATTCCAATGCGGGGTTTCGCGCCAACGCGCGATAGTGCTCCGGGGTTTCACGCGGACCGCCGTTCGCCACGAAATCGGCCCAGAAGGGCGGCGGATTGGACGCATCGAACTGCTGCAGCCACTTGAGCCCCGCCGCGCGCAGCCGCAGCTGATAGGGCTCGTCCATGCGGTAGTCGTCCATCACAGCCACCCGCGCGCCGATCCGCTCCGCCAGGGCGATGAACGCCGCCGCATCCGCCTCCCCCGTGGTCCAGATCAGGGGCGTCCAGCTCTGGAACAGGGCGTCGTCGCCGGGCAGCCGCCAGCTCTCTTCCGGACCCGCCATGGCGCATGGCACGCCCCGCGCCGTCAGCATGGCGGCCAGGGTCCGGCACCGCGTCAGGTGCCCGGCGCCCACCGACGGCGAGACATTGCAGCGAAACAGGATCATGCGCCGGGCGCCCCGCCCTCTTTCAGCGCACGGAACACCAGCTCGGCCCGGACCCAGTCCTCGGGCGTATCGATGTCGTGGACGCGCCAGCGCGGCAGGATCACCGGCGCCGAGTGGGGCGCGAACACCGGCTGATCGGTCAGGAAGGCCTGGGCCGTCCCCCAGTAGAACTGGCCCGCGTCATGATACGCCTCCTCCAGATCCTGGGACCGGGCGTGGCGGTGCTCGGGCTGCAGCATGTCCACCCCGCCGTCCGGCAGGCGCTTCAGGGCGCGCTGGACCGGATAGGCGAAGGTGGTGACCGAAAAGGCATAGCGGAACCGGTCGTCGGCCAGCAGATCCAGACCCGCCTTCAGATCGGCCGCATCCAGAAACGGCGCCGTGGGATAGATGCAGCAGGCATGCTCGACCGCCGCCCCTGTGATCTCCTGCATCGCGCGGATCG
Organism: Brevundimonas sp.; assembly: GCF_046299535.1. Taxonomy (GTDB): domain Bacteria; phylum Pseudomonadota; class Alphaproteobacteria; order Caulobacterales; family Caulobacteraceae; genus Brevundimonas. The sequence goes on from NZ_JBKBIB010000010.1 coordinate 117,583, forward strand.
CGTGCGCGATGACCGGCCGCGTCGGGGTGTGATCGTCCGCCAGATCGGCGGGACGGCGAAAGGGCGCGGTCGCCCCGGCCGCCTCGGCCACGCCCGCGATCTCCTCGTCATCGGTGGAGACCACCACATGGTCGAACAGCCCGCTCTCCAGCGCCACGCCGACCGGCCAGGCGATCATGGGCCGTCCGGCGAATTCGCGGATGTTCTTGCGCGGGATGCGTTTGGATCCGCCCCGGGCCGGAATGACCGCGATGCGCATCTCAGGCCCCCAGCGCGCGGACGGCCGCGATCACCTGCGCCACATCCGCATCGGTCATGGCCGGATACAGGGGAATGCTGAGGGTGCGGTCGTAATAGCGCTCCGCATGCGGGAAGTCGCCGGGCCCCGTGCCGTACTGCTCCCGATACCAGGGCTGCAGATGCACCGGAATGTAGTGGACCTGCGTCCCCACCCCGGCCGCCTTCAGCCGGGCCATAACCTCGGCGCGGGTCTGGCGGATGGCGCCGAAATCGATCTGCAGCACAAACAGGTGGTGGCACACCGTCTGGGTCGGCTGCACCGGCAGACCCAGCCAGTTCAGGTCCGACAACCCGGCGTGATAGGCGGCGATGATCTCGCGGCGGCGGCTCGCGAACCGGTCCAGCTTGGCCAGCTGGGTCATGCCCAGCGCCGCCTGCATTTCGGTCATGCGGTAGTTGAAGCCCAGCTGCTGCTGCTCATAGAACCAGGGGCCGGGGTTCCCGGCCATGCGCCCGGGCGCCCGTTCGATGCCGTGGGACCGCAGCAGCGCCATGCGTTCGTAGAGCGCGTCGTCATTGGTGGTGATCGCCCCGCCCTCGCCCGTGGTCATGGTCTTGACCGGGTGGAAGGAGAACACCGTGGCGTCGGAATAGCGGCAGTCGCCCACCCGGCCCCCGTCGGGATACTCCGACCCGATGGCGTGGGAGGCGTCCTCCACCACCTTCAGCCCACGCGCCTTCGCCAGCGCCGCGAACCAGCCCATGTCGGCGGGCAGTCCAGCGAAATGCACCGGCGCGATCAGGGCCGTGTTCTCGGTCAGCGCCGCCTCCACGGCTTCCGGATCGAGGTTGAAGGTGGTCGGGTCCATGTCGGCGAAGCGCGGCTTGATGCCCGCATAGGCCATGGCGTTGGCCGTCGCCACGAAGGTGTTGGGCGTCGTGATCCCCTCGCGGCCTTCCAGCTCCATGGCCGCATACACCACATGCAACGCCGCCGTGGCGCTGGACAGGACCAGACAGTGGCGCGCGCCCACATGGTCCGCCAGTTGCCGCTCGAAGGCCGGCACGCGCGGGCCCTGGGTCAGGAAGTCCGAACGCAGGGTCTCCAGAACAGCGGCTTCGTCGTCCGCCTCGATTGTTTGCCGGCCATAGGGAATCACGGTGCGTTCCTGTTCATTCCGCCAAAGCCAACGCGTAAACACGAAGCCGTGATCGCGAGGTCGCCGATCGCTAACCCGTCGATGGATTGGCGGCAACCCCGCAAACCGGCCAAGGTTGCGTCATGCCGACGACGAAACCTTCCATCAGCCCTGAATGGACCATGAGCCTGCCGCCGCCGCTTCTCATCCTTACAGAAGGCGATCGCCGCCGCGGACTGGGACACCTGGGCCGTTGCCTTGGCTACGCAGCCCACTGGCGCGGGGCGGGTCGGCCGGTTCGCTGGATCGTCGACGGCGATGAGGCTGCGCGCATCGTTCTGGGGACAGAAGCCGTGCAATGGCGGAGATGGCAGGACCAGCCCTTGACCGTCGCAGCTCAAGGTCACGTGGTGATCGTCGATTCCTACGACGCATCGCCGGAGGCTCTGACGCCGCTCGCGGCGTCGGCCGCCCTCGTCATCTGCCTGGATGATCTGGCGCGCGACCACTATCCGCCGGGTCTGGTGGTGCATACCGCCCCGGGCCGCCTGGACCGGTCCGGGCGCGACGCCCGTTGGCTGATCGGCCCTCGCTGGCAGCCCATGCCGCCTGCGTTCTGGGACGTTCCCGATCGCTCCCCTGTTCGACCCCGGATAGGCCGCTCTCTGGTGCTGACCGGGGGTACAGACCTTCGTGGTCTGGGGACGACCCTGGCCGGCGTGATCCGTGGCACCCTGCCGGACTGTCGGGTGGATCTGGTCCTCGGCGCCGGGGCCATGACTGCGCCGGAGACGGATCTGGACGGAGTGACCCTGCACAGGACCCTCGCAGCGGACGCCCTGCGCGATCTGATGCTGGCGTGCGATGTGGCGGTCAGCGCCGCCGGGCAGACCCTGTTCCAGCTGGCCCGCTGCGGAACTCCCGCGATCATGGTCGGCGTGGCCGACAATCAGGCCCGACATCTGCGGGAATGGCCGCGAACCGGCGCCATGACATCCGCCGGCGAATGGAACGCACCGGATCTGGAGGACTGCGTCGCAGCCCATCTGCACGCCCTGGCCTCGCCTCAACTGCGAGAGGCCATGAGCCAGGCCGGGCGCGCTGCGGTCGACGGTCAGGGCGTGGCGCGGCTTGCACGGGAGATCGAGGCGTCGCTCGTCTGAGGGTTACATTTCCATCCGGTTCGTCTTATTGACCCCGCCCACGGCGCCCGGGATGTTTTGGGCATTCCGCCGGTTGGAACAAGGTCCCCCATGCGCATCGCTGTGATCTTTGGAACGCGACCGGAAGCCATCAAGATGGCCCCGGTGGTCCAGGCCCTGCGCGACACCCCCGGGCTGCAGTGCCGGGTATGGTCCACCGGCCAGCACCGCCAGATGCTGGATCAGGTCCTGGGCCTGTTCGACCTGTCCGTGGATGTCGACCTGGCGCTGATGACCCCGGGCCAGAGCCTCAATGGCCTGTTCGCCGCCGCCGTTGCCGGCGTGGATGCGATGCTGCAGGCGGAGCGGCCCGACCTGGTCCTGGTGCACGGCGACACATCCACGGCGGCGGCGGCGGCCACGGCCGCCTTTCATGCCCGGGTCCCTGTCGCGCATGTGGAGGCGGGCCTGCGCAGCGGGCGCATGGACCAGCCCTGGCCCGAAGAGTTCAACCGGCGGTTGGTGGACATGGTCAGCCGACTGATGTTCGCGCCGACGGCCCGCGCGCGGGATAATCTGCTGGCGGAGGGCGTCCCCGCCGGGCGGGTGCTGGTGACCGGCAACACGGTGGTGGACGCCCTGCTGGTGATGGCGGATCGTATCCGCACTCGTCCGGAGGTCCGGGCCCGACTCGATCAGATGTTTTCCTTCCTGGACAGAAGCAAGCGCCTTGTCCTTGTGACCGGTCACCGCCGGGAGAGCTTCGGGGACGGGTTTCGCAACATCTGCGAGGCTCTTGAACGCCTTGGCCGCGACGAAACGATAGAAATCATTTACCCCCTGCACTTGAATCCGAATGTGCGCGGGCCTGTTCGTCAGCTATTGAGCGACTCGTCCAGGGTTCATCTTGTCGAACCCGTCGACTATGAGAGCTTTGTCTATCTCATGGACCGTTGCGACGTCATACTGACCGACTCGGGCGGGGTGCAGGAGGAGGCCCCGTCTCTGGGCAAGACCGTTCTGGTCATGCGAGAGGTGACGGAGCGGCCCGAGGCGGTCGAAGCGGGCGTGTCATATTTAGTTGGCACGGACCCGAACCGGATCGTCTCCGGCGTGTTAGAGGCCGTGGCCCGGCCCCCGCGGGCCGGGAACAACAACCCATACGGCGACGGCCAGGCCAGCCGGCGCATTGTTCAGGGACTGCTGGATGCCGCTGACGATCTACGCTGACTTTCAGGCCGAGTCCCAGGAACGCATCACTGTCGCCGTCGTCGGCCTCGGCTACATCGGCCTGCCCACCGCCGCGGTGATGGCGCGGGCGGGACATCGGGTCATCGGCTACGACATCCAGCCGGACGTGGTCGCCTCTGTGAACGCGGGACGGAGCCATCTGGTCGAGCCCGGTCTTGATCTGCTGCTGGCGGCCGTGACGGCCGGAAAGGCCCTGACGGCGGTGCATGAAGCGCCGCAGGCCGACGCCTATCTGATCACCGTGCCAACCCCCACCAAGACCGGCGACTTCAACCACCCGGATCTGAGCTCGGTGTTCAGCGCCGTGGAGGCGATCGCCCCCCGCCTGGTCAAGGGCTCCATGGTGGTTCTGGAATCCACCTCCCCCGTGGGCACGACCCGGCAGGTGGCCCAGCGGATCGCCGCCCTGCGCCCCGACCTCAAGGTCGCCCTCGGCAGCGGGGACAAGGAAGACGGCGACATCGACGTGGCCTATTCGCCGGAACGGGTCATTCCGGGCCGCACCCTGCGCGAACTGGAAAGCAACGCCCGGGTGGTCGGCGGGGTCACCCCCCGGGCCGCCCGCCGCGCCGCCGCCCTGTACCGGTCCATGACCTCGGGCGAGATTCTGCTGACCGACGATCGCTCGGCCGAATTCGTCAAGCTGGCCGAGAACGCGTTCCGGGACGTGAATATCGCTTACGCCAACGAGCTGTCGCTGGTCTGTGACGAACTGGACCTGAACGTGTGGGAGGTCATCCAGCTGGCCAACCACCACCCCCGGGTGAACATCCTTACGCCCGGGCCGGGCGTTGGAGGCCACTGCATCGCCGTGGACCCCTGGTTCATCGTGGCCCAGGCGCCCGAGGCCGCCCGGCTGATCCGGACGGCGCGTCTGGTCAACGACGGGAAGCCGCGCTTCGTCATCGAGAAAGTCTGTGAAATCATGGATCTGGACCCCAGCCTGCGCCTGGGTTGTCTGGGCATGACGTTCAAGGCGGACGTGGATGATTTCCGTGAGAGCCCCTCCCTGAACATCGCCAAGGCCCTGTCGGCTTTGTATCCGGGCCGGGTCGTCTGTGCGGATCCGTATGCGGACGCCCTGCCGTCCGATCACGGCCTGGCGATCGTGCCCCACGCGGCCGCCCTGGGCGAGCCGGTCGTGCTGGCGCTGGTTCCGCATGCGGAATTCAAGGCGCTGAACCGCCCCGACGCCCATGTGGTGGACGCCTGCGGCTTGTGGGCCTGATCAGACCTTTTCGCTGATCTTGATGGCGGCGCGGCAGCCCGCCTTGATCACCGCGCTCAGCACCGGATAGGCGGGCGCCTCGTGAGCGCCTTCCGCGATGGCGTGGTCGTGGTGGGCCAGCTCCTCGTCGCGGAACTGACGGAACTGGGCCGCCATCTCCGGATCGCGCTCGCCGACCTCGTCCGCCTGATCTGCATAGTGCTCGCCGATCACGCTCTCCACCGCCTCGGTGCAGGCATGGGCGGCCTTCTCCCCCATCAGGGCCGTGCCGACGCCCAGACCATAGGCCGCCAGCCGCCAGACCGGCGTCATCAGGGTCGGCCGCACCTGTTTCTCGGTCAGCAGCGCCTCGAAACGCTTGAGGTGCACATCCTCCTCGCCCTCCATGCGCGCCATGTCGGCGGCGATGCCCGAGCGGCCCGCCGCCTCGAACACCCGCTTCTGGCCGCGATAGATCTGAACCGCGGCCATCTCGCCCGCGTGATCCACCCGCAGCATCTCGGCCAGACGGGCGGCGGTGGCGCCGCGGCCCGGGCGCGGCAGGGGAATGCGTCGGGTCATCAGCGTTTCTCCGGCGTTATCCTGGGCGCCCGCGCGTCCTTGGGACGTTTGGCCGCCATCAGGCTGAACCCGGCCAACCCCGCCGAGAACAGGACGTTCCATCCTGCCATGGACAGGCCCAGGAAGCGCCACGCCACCGCGTCGCACATGACCGGCCGGGTCTCCGGCGCCGTGCCCATGGCGAGGGCGGTCAGCGCGTCCAGATCCACCATGCCGCCCCCCGCGCACAGGGCGGGCAGCGACCACCAGCCCAGTTCCCCGCCGGCGTGGAAGCCGGCCGTGACGGCGCCGGTGGCGAACACGGCGGCCAGCAGGAAGGCGGCGATGCGCGGCGTGCCCCGGCTGGCCCGGCTGAACACGGCCCACAATGTAGCCGGCAGGGCGATGGCCACGGCGGCCCAGAACACCTCGCGCTGCTTGAGGCAGAGGTTGCACGGCGCCAGGCCCCCGTACCGCTCAAAGGCGTGGGCGGCGCCCAGCAAGGCCAGCGACGCCACGAGGGCGAAGGCGGTCCACCAGCGGGTGATCAGGCGATAGGCGCTCAGCATGGCGATGTTCTTAGCCCGGCCCCGCGCCCCCGTCGATGCGCCAGATCAGAGCAGGGCCGCCGCCGCGAACCCCGCCGCCATGAGAGCGGCTCCGATGACCGTGAACGTCAGCAACCGCCGCTCCACCACCGCCAGCATGGCCGGGCCGAACGTCCGGACCACGAAGGCCACCATGAAGAAGCGCGCGCCCCGCGTCAGCACGGACAGCAGGATGAACAGGGGAAAGCTGAACCCGAAGATGCCTGAGGCGATGGTGACCACCTTGTAGGGCAGCGGCGTGAATCCGCCGATGGCCACGGCCCAGACGCCGTGTTCGTTGAACGTCGCCTGGCTGGCCGCGAAGACATCGGCCTTGCCCATGGCGCCCAGCAGCCACAGGCCCACAGGTTCGAGAAAATAGCCGATCATGTAGCCGGCGACCCCCCCCAGCACCGAGCCGAGGGTGCAGATCGCCGCATAGACATAGGCCCGGTCGGGACGGGCCAGCACCATGGGGGCCAGCATCACGTCGGGCGGCACGGGAAAGAAGGCGCTTTCCGCGAAGGACACGGCGGCCAGCGCCGGAACCGCTCGCCGGTGAGCGGCCAGGCGCAGGGTCCAGTGATACAGTTTGCGCAGCATCGACTGGCCCTACCACGCCTTGATTGAGGGCGTCTTACCCGGATCCGGACCCTGATCGGGGCCGCAGCGCTTGGCGACGGGGGCGCGGATGATTAGGTTCCGGGCCAAATCCCTGCGGCGCGCATGCCGACAGGATATCCGCACTTCAGGGAGAAGACCCATGCACGACGCCCCCCAAACCGACGCCGCCAAGGCTCTGGACGCCGAAAATCCGCTGGGCGTGGACGGCTTCGAATTCGTCGAGTTCACCGGCCCGGACCCCAGCGCCATGATCGCGCGGCTGGAACTGATGGGCTTCACCCAGTCCCATGTGCACCCCCGGACTGACGCGGTGCGCCTGAAGCAGGGCGACATCAACATGATCGTCCACCGCTCGCCCAGGGGTCAGGCCAGGGCGTTCGCCGATGACCACGGCCCCTCGGCCAACGGCATGGCCTTCCGCGTGGCCGATGCGAAAGCCGCCTTCGACGGCGCCGTTTCGCGCGGCGCCAAGCCTGCTGAAGGCCACGACGGCGGCGCTCTGGGCGACGGCTACCCTTATGTGCTGCAGGGCATCGGCGGCTCCCTGCTCTATCTCGTCGACAAATACGGCGACGCCGGTTCGCTGTACGACGGCTGGACCGAGATCGAGGGCTGGCAGGATGCCGAGCGCAAGAACAGTGTCGGCCTGTTCAGCCTCGACCACCTGACCCACAATGTGCGTCGCGGCCAGATGCGCACCTGGTCGGGCTTCTACGGCGACGTCTTCGCCTTCGAGGAGCAGAAATATTTCAACATCAAGGGCAAGGCCACCGGTCTGCTGTCCCAGGCCATGATCGCGCCCGACCGCGCCATCCGCATCCCCCTGAACGAGAGCCAGGACGACAACTCCCAGATCGAGGAATTCCTGCGCCGCTACAACGGCGAGGGCATCCAGCACATCGCCCTGCACACCGACAACATTTTCGAGACCGTCGAGGAGATGAAGCGTCGCGGCATCCCCTTCCAGGACACCATCGAGACCTATTTCGACCTGATCGACAAGCGCCTGCCCGGCCACGGCGAGGACGTGGCCCGCATGCGCGAGAACCGCATCCTGATCGACGGCTCGGACGAGGACGGCATCCTGCTGCAGATCTTCACCCAGGACACCTTCGGTCCGATCTTCTTCGAGATCATCCAGCGCAAGGGCAACCAGGCCTTCGGCGAGGGCAATTTCCAGGCCCTGTTCGACTCCATTGAACTGGACCAGATCCGGCGCGGCGTCATCAAGGTGGACGCCTGATCGAGGGCGCGCGGTGATCGAACCGCCCCGCTGGCTCCCATGGCTGGGCCCGCCGCTGGCGGGTCTGGCCGTGCTGGCCGCCTACGCCCTGATGCCCCGCGCCGATCTCTGGCAACTGGTTCTGATCGGGCTTCTGGTCGGCTTCCTGCCGTATCTTGTGGTGCGCATCTGGCGCTGGCGCGCAGGCCGCCACTGACCTCAAATCGTCATGGCCGGGCTCGGAGTGTGGGGATCACCGGACAAGCCCGGTGATGACGGGCAGAGCAATGAAGGACGTCTTCGCATGAAAACCATCGCCTCGGTCGCAACAGCCGCGACCCTCAGCTTCTCCCTCCTGACAGGCGCCGCCCACGCCCAGGAACGCGCGGCATGGTCCCTGGCCATTCACGGCGGCGCGGGGGTGATCGAGCGGGCCGACCTCAGCCCCGAACAGGACGCCGCCTATCGCGCGGCCCTGTCCACGGCACTGGAGGCGGGGGCGGCGGTGCTGCGCAGCGGCGGCTCGGCCCTCGATGCGGTCCAGGCGGCCATCGCGCTGATGGAGGACGATCCCCTGTTCAACGCCGGGCGCGGCGCGGTCTTCACCGCCGCCGGGGCCAATGAGCTGGACGCGGCCGTCATGGACGGGACAGACCTGAACCTGGGCGCCGTGGCGGGCGTCACACGCACCCGCCATCCCGTGGCCCTGGCCCGCGCCGTCATGGAGCAATCCCCCCATGTCATGCTGATCGGTCAGGGCGCGGACGCCTTCGCCGCCGAACAGGGGCTGGAGCAGGTGGACCCGTCCTGGTTCTTCACCGAGCGCCGCTGGCGCGGTCTGGTCAGCGCGCTCGAGGCGCAGGGTCTGCCGGTCCCCGAACGCCCCGCCGGCGCCCCCTCCGCCGGCGCACAGGCCGACCTGCCCGCCCCGCCCCTGAACGAGCGCAAATTCGGCACCGTGGGCGCCGTGGCGCTGGATTCCGAAGGACGGCTGGCGGCGGCCACCTCCACCGGCGGCATGACCGCCAAGCGCTGGGGCCGGGTCGGGGACGTGCCGGTGATCGGCGCGGGCACCTACGCTTCCAACATCGACGGCTGCGCGGTCTCCGCCACCGGCTCTGGCGAGTACTTCATCCGCGCCACGGTCGCGCGGGATATCTGCGCCCGCACGGCGGGCGCCGCCGGCCTCCAGTCCGCTGCGGACGCGGAAATCGCACAGGTGGGTGAACTGGGCGGTGACGGCGGCGTCATCGCTCTGGATATTCAGGGAAATGTGGTCTTCAGCCTCAACACCTCGGGCATGTACCGGGGCGCCGTATCCTCGGCTTCCGAGGCCCGCGTGGCCATCTACGGCGACGAGGATTGACCATGACCCACGCCTCCAGCATCGACATCGCCGAAAAATTCGCCGCCATCCATGAACACTGGCGACCGAAAGTCGCCGCCCGGTTGAACGGTCAGGACATGCGGCTGGTCAAGATCAAGGGCGAGTTCCCCTGGCACAGCCACCCCGAAGCCGACGAGATGTTTCTGGTCTGGCGGGGCGGCTTCCGGATGGAGTTCCGGGACCGGGCTGTCGATCTGGCCGCCGGACAATTCATCGTCGTGCCGCGCGGGGTTGAGCACCGCCCCGTCGCCGATGAGGAGGCGGAGATCATGCTGTTCGAACCGTCCGAAGTCATCAACACGGGCAATGCGCCGGCGTCGGAATTTACGGCCCCTCAAGGCGTCACCATCTGACCCTGAGCCAGCGCGCGACATCCCCCGGCGTCATCGCCCTGAATATCGAAGGGCACGTGGTGAGGAGCAAGCGCCGGATTTATTTCATCCCGCTCCTTCCCGGCGCCTTACAATGGCCGAGGCGCATCAGGGACAAGACTGGCGATTTCGGACAATTCGTACAATTCGGACTCTGTTTTTTCGGCGCTGAATCCGAAATCAGGGTCTGGTTTCGGACAATTCGGACAATTCGGACCCTGTTTTTCGCGCCCGAGTCTGAACCTTCCTCAAGCGCGAGCCGAGCGATATCCTGACGCCATGACCTCCGAACCCCGCGACATCCCCGGCGTCATCGCCCCGCCGCCCATAATCTTCCTGATCTTTCTGGCGGGGGGCTGGACCCTGGGCAACCTGATCGGCGAGCCCTCCCTGGGCCTGCCGGACCCGTGGCGACGCGGCGTCGCCCTTGTACTGATCGCCACAGGCCTGATCGTCGAGGGCGCGGCGGCGGGCCTGTTCCGGCGCGCGGGCACGGCGGTGGAGCCGTGGAAACCGTCCACCGCCCTGGTCACGGGGGGTGTCTACGCCCTGTCCCGCAACCCGATCTATGTGGGCTTCACCATCATCTACGCCGGCCTGGCCATAGGCCTCGACAGCCCGCTGGCGGCGGCCATGATCCTGCCCTGCCTGATCGTCGTCGACCGCTTCGTCATCATCCGTGAGGAGACCTATCTGCAACGCAAGTTCGGCGCCGCCTACAGCGCCTACACGGACAAGGTGCGCCGATGGCTGTGAACGACGACGAGCTCTCGGCCATGGCCATCGAGGAGCTGGACGCCGCCTGCGGCCTGTCCTGGCCCGAGCTGACCCGCATCACCCCCTGGGGGGACAGCTTCACCGGCTTCGCCCCCTCGGGCCGCGAGGTGGAGATCGAACGCCGCTACATCTGGGCCCACGACCCGCCCGGCGCCGTGCGTGTCGAGGTGGAAGTGCGCGATCCCGGCGCCGGCGAGGGCGCCGAGGCCGGCGCGACCCTGACCAGGGACGCCTCGGAGCCCTGAAATCCCCGTTCGACGACCCTTGTTAACCTTTTCGATTGCCACGCCGCGCTGCTTGGCCAAGATGGCGGTCATCAGGGCATCGGGGGAGTCGCGCCATGTATCCGTCGCAGTTCGACACCCCGGCCGCCGCCTATCCGGCGAGCTCCGACCTGTTGCTCAGCGTGCCGCCTGTAATCCTGTTGCTGTTCCTGCTCCTGCTTCTGCTCGCCCTGCTGTGCGGCTGGTACGCCCGTGAGCAGATGGGACCGAAGCAGAAGGATTCCTGCGAGGCCATCTATGACGACGTCCGCAAGGCGGCCGAAGCGGCCCTGAAGGCCTCTCGCGACGAGGTCCACGCCCGGGCGCGCGGCCTGCTCGCCGTCATGGACCGGCGCCTGGGCGGCGTCCTGGCCCTGGCCGACGGCGCGTCAGGCCCGTGCGCAAGCATCCGCGAGGTGCTGGACGGCAAACCGGAGAAGCCGGAGCCGTGTCACGGCCCGGAGCACGACGAGACAGGAGGCGCGCACGCCGCCGAACTGGTCGTGGTCAATACCGGCAAGCTGGTGGTCCACGCGGGCGGCGGCGGCGAAGCGGGCAAGGGCTGTGAGGCCGGTCACGGCGACAGACCCGACGCCGGCGCTCCGGCGAAGGCGCAGCCCGCGAGGCCTGCCCCCGACCGCCGCGCCGAGATCGAGCGCCTGCGCGCGGCTGTTCACGCCTTCGCCGATCACTGGCGCGACAGGGAGACGCGGCTCCGTGAGCTGCGCCGGGCCCGGGCGAACCTGTGCTGATCGGCTTCCCAAGCCCGCCCATGACCGGTAAGCCTGAGTCATGAAACTCGCATCGCTCAAGCACGGCCGTGACGGCCGCCTCGTGGTCGTCTCCAACGACCTGAACTGGTTCACCGACGCCTTCCTGATCGCCCCGACGCTACAGGCGGCGCTGGATGACTGGGACCGCTGTGAACCGCTCCTGCGCGCCCTGGCCGAAAGCCTGGAGCACGAAGCCGTGCCGCGCGGCCGGTTCCACGAGCGCGACGCCGCCGCCCCCCTGCCCCGCGCCTATCAGTGGGCCGACGGCTCGGCCTATGTGAACCACGTGGCGCTGGTGCGTCAGGCGCGCGGCGCCGAGATGCCCGAGAGCTTCTGGACCGACCCTCTGATGTACCAGGGCGGCTCGGACTCCATGCTGGGCGCCCGCGACCCCATTCCGCTGAAGGACGAAGCCTGGGGCTGCGACCTGGAGGCCGAGATCGTGGTGGTCACCGGCGATGTGCCCCAGGGCGTGACGCGCGAAGAGGCCCTGTCCCACATCCGGCTGATCGGTCTGGTCAACGACGTCTCCCTGCGCAACCTGATCCCCGGCGAACTGGCCAAGGGCTTCGGCTTCGTCCAGTCCAAGCCCGCCAGCGCCCTGTCCCCCGTCTTCGTCACCCCCGACGCGCTGGGAGATCGCTGGAAGGACGGCAAGCTGCACGGCGAGGTGACCGTCACCCTGAACGGCCAGCCCTTCGGCAAGGCCGACGCCGGGGTCGACATGACCTTCGACTTCGGAACCCTGATCGCCCATCTGGCCAGGACCCGCACCCTGGTCGCCGGCTCCATCATCGGCTCGGGCACCGTCTCCAACCGGGACGCCGACGGCGGCCCCGGCAAGCCGGTCAGCGACGGCGGCCTGGGCTACTCCTGCATCGCCGAGGTCCGCACCGTCGAGACCATCCTGCGCGGCAAGGCCGAAACGCCCTTCCTCAAGCATGGCGACACCGTCCGCATCGAGATGCTGGACGACGACCGCCGCACCCTCTTCGGCGCCATCGAGCAGGTGGTGGAGACGGTGTGATGCGGAACCGGGCTCTGTCGGCGGCGGCGATTGCGGCGAGCGCTTTCACTACCTGCGCGGCCGTCGCCCAGACCTGGACGCCTGTCGCCGAAGCTCCGCGGAACGTCGTCGCGGTGTCGGCCGAGTGGGCTTCGGGCGTGCAGATGATCGCCCGCTGCACCGGCCGGCGCGATCTGGAGGTTATGATGACGCTGGGCCAGCCTGTGGTTCAGCCCCACGTCGCCATCAACATCGCGATGGGCGACGCTGAGCCCAAAGAACAGCGCTGGCGGCTATCCGAGGACGGCACGATCCTCTTCGCCCGCCAACCGAGCCACCTGTCTCGCAGCCTCCTTCACCACCAAGACGTGGTGATTGAACTGATGCCCGAAGCAGGCCCCCGCCACCGATATGATATCGACGCGCCCTCCGGGACGGAGAACCTGATCGACGTTCTGACCTCTTGCCGGCATCCGACGACCGCACCCTCCGAGGATAGCGTCAGCACGACCAGCCCGGAGTGGCTCAGACGACCTTCCGGGGAAGATCTGGCACGCCTTTATCCGCGTGAAGCGGCTACAAGCCGGACGCCCGGCGAGGCTCGGATGGAGTGCCGGGTATCTGCGAGCGGACACCTGGAGGACTGCATCATCCTGTCCGAAAGCCCCCCGGGGATGGGCTTTGGCGCTGCAACCATCGCCCTTGCGCCGAACTTCCGAATGACCCCCATTCGAGCGAATGGGCATGCTCATAGCGAAGCGCTGATTCAGATGCCTATCGGCTGGCGCATTCAGTGACAGATTCCTTCCCTCAGGGCTTCCGGCCTGATTTTTGCTTCATCCCGCGCTATAAGGCCCAGCTGAACCGGGGGAGCCATTCATGCGTCGATTTCTGGTCTGGAGCGCGCTGGCGCTGGTGATCGGCCTTGGGCTCGCCGGAGGCGGGTACTGGGCCTACTGGAACTTCTACGCGCGGTTCCAGCCGGTGGTGATCCAGCGGGACCAGGCCGAGATCCAGCGCCTGCTGGACGAGGCCTCATGGATTTCAGCGGGCGGCGGCGGCGAGCCGCTCTACATGGTCGCCTGGCGCGACAGCGCGGCGGCCCAGCGGTATGAGCGCGAGGAATTCCCCAAACTGCGGGCGGCCGGGGTCGAGGCCCGGGTGATCGTGTTCGCGCGGCCCGACCGCGAGGGCCTGGCCCAGTCGACGGCGGCGGAACGGGCCACGGTGGCCGAGATCTGGTTGAGCCGGGACTGGTCGCTCTACGAACGCTGGACCGCCACGCCCGCTCGCAACTGGACCGCCGCGGGCATCCCCGGGGCTGACGGCAATCTGGCGCGCGGCGCCGTGGTCCAGGCGGGGCGTGACTTCGTCGATCGCCTGAACGGCCTGCTGCGCGGCCAGGGGGTGGGGGCGGGCTATCCGCTGATCCTGTGGCGCGACCGCGAGGGCTATCTGAAGGCCTGCGCCTGTTCGGATCCCCGCTCGTGGGCCTTCATCCGCGACGATCTGGACGCGCCGGACCAGACCTCCGCCTCCGCTCCGGGCCGCGGGCCCGCCACGGAGGACGATTTCGGCGCCGAGCCGCTGCCCTATCCGGAGCTGGGCGACCTGCCGCGTATTCCGCCCTCCACGGAGCCTTCGACGAACTCCGCTGTCGATGCGCCGCCCCGTGGAGACGTCGGCGAAGAGACCGCGACGCCCCGCCCCGCGCCAGCCCGGCCGACCACCCCGCGCGAGGCGCCGCGCGCCCAGAAGCAGGAAGACGCCACCTTCTTCTAGCCTAGAGGACGCGTCGGCAGATCTCGATGAGGCGCGCGACGTCGCTCTCGTCCTGATAGAGGCCGAAGCCGAAGCGCAGCACATCGTCGCGCACGTCGGTGATGACATCAGCGTCCTGCAGCCGCGCCTTCCACCCCTGGGCGTCCTTGTGGCGGAAGGCCAGAAAGCGCGCCCTCGGCGCTTCGCCCCGCACCGGATTGAGCAGGGCGGCCTCTTTCAACCGACCGCACCGCCCGGCGGCCACGGCGGTGGCGAACTGGACCTGAAGCGTCCGCGCGTGGGCGGCCACATCGGCCGTGGTCAGGCCTTCCCGGTCCAGCATGCGCCGCACGGCGTTGAAGCGGTACAGGGGCGTGGAGTCGAAGGTGGCGCCCCAGAACCGGCCCGCATCAGCGGTGTAGCCCACGCCGCCCGGCGGGCCCTGCAGGTCGCCGAACTCGGCGAACCAGCCCGTCACCACAGGCCGACGGCCAAAGCCCGGCGGCGCGTGCAGGATGCCCGCCCCCTCGCCGGACATGGCGTATTTGTAGCCGCCGGTGACGTAGAACACCCGGTCCGCCACCGCCGACAGGTCCGTCGGGGCGGCCATGAAGCCGTGATAGCCGTCCACCACCACCCACGGGCCTTCGGGATCGGCCAGGGCGGCCAGATCCTCGACCGCCGCGATCATCCAGCCGGTGCGGAAGAACACCTGGCTGACCAGGATCAGGTGGTGGCCGCCGGCCCGCGCGGCCTCAAGGAACCGGTCCGGGAACGTCTCGAAAGGGGCGATGGGCACGCGGGTAACGACCGCCTCGCCCGCCTCCTCCCAGCGCGCGGCCTGACGGCGGAAGGAGTGGAACTCGCCGTCGGTGGACAGGATGCGGACGGGCTTCTTCTCAACCGCCGAGACGAGCCGGATCAGGAAGTCGTGGGTGTTCTGGGCGAACACCACGGTATCGGACGAGGGCAGGTTCAGTTCGCGCGCCACATGGCCCTGCGCCTCGGGCACGACCTCGCCGAAGATCAGCTCCCACTTGCGGTCCGCGTGACGGTTGGCCTCGGCCCAGGCCCGCACCTGGCCGTCGAAACTGGCGTCGGGCCACAGGTGATGGCTGTGGGCTGCAAAGTGCAGTCGTTTCGGATCGGCGCCGAGAGCGCGGGAGAACAGGGGCTTGTAGCTCACGGGACCTCGCGCGGGGAAACAGGCAGGACCCTAGCCCTATCGTTCCGCCCGGCCCCGCTCAAGCCTCACCGAAGGCGCGCCTCCAGGGCGGCCATGCGCAGCTCCATGCGCTTGATCTCGCGCAGGATCGACAGGGTGTTCATCCGCGACCAGATCCATTGCTTGATGGCGATCTGCATCGTCCAGGCCGCCCAGGCGGCGGCGGCCCACAGGATCAGGTCGCGGGTGGAGGCCGCGCCAAGCATCTTCCATACGGCCCACAGGCCGACCGCCGTGGCAATCAGAGCCACCCCGTTGGCGGCGATGGTCATGGCCCGCATGGGGCCGCGAAAGGTTTCGCCGATCTGGGCGAACAGGCCGCGCTCCTTCTCCAGGCTGTTCAGGAAGGCCTCGTCATCGGCTTCAAGGGCGGCGCGCAGGCGATCAATTTCTCGGGTCATCAGGTGTCTCCGGTCAGGGCCGCCTTGAGCCGGCGGCGGGCGTGGAAGATGCGGGACTTGGCCGTGCCCACGGGCACGCCGACAGCGGCCGCGACCTCGGCCAGGGTCAGGCCCTCGCAGAAGTGCAGGACCGCGGCCGTGCGGTGAGCATGATCGAGGCCGGCCAGCGCGCGGACGAGGTCCAGCCCCTCGGCCTCGCCCCTTGGCAGGTCGGGAACCTGATCCACATCGACCGCCGCTTCGGCGTGGCGGCTGTCGCCCGGATGCGGTCGAGGCAGCGCCGGTTCAGGATGCCGAAGGCCCAGGCCGGAAAGGCGGCCGGATCGTTCAGCCGCGTGACGCCGCGAAAGATCGAGGTCCAGGCGTCCTGAACCGCGTCGCGGGCGCGATCCTCGCTGCGCAGGATGCGGCGAGCGGCGCGCAGCAGACGGGGCTGCCAGCGGGCGGCGAGGCGTTCCCCCGCCCGACGGTCGCCGGCCTGGACCAGCACCACCAGCAGTTCGTCATGAACGCGATCAAGTTCGGATATCGGCACGGACGGCCCCCGCTACGCTTTCACGACCATAGTCGCCCGGGCGCGCCGAAAGGTTCACTCACGCGGCCGATATTTCGGATTTCGGCGCCGAAAAAACAGTGTCTGAATTGTCTGAATTGTTGGAATCGCCCCTCCACGCTACGACGCCAGCATCATAGCCCCGCGAAAAGGGCGGGGGCGTGAAAGGGGCCATTTCCTGCGGCCAGCCCTTGCGGGGCAAGGTATCGGGTGCGGAAAAATGGGGGGCGCTGGCGCGGGTGTCGCCCGCTGCTTTCCTCCGCTCATCCGGGCGAAGGGAGGCGAAGACATGACACCTTCCCCCCCGAGGGGGAGAAGGACGAGTCACAACAAGCGAGCGATCAGACCAGGGCGCCGTGGCAGTGCTTGAACTTGCGGCCGGAGCCGCAGGGGCAGTTGGCGTTGCGGCTGGTGCGCTCCCAGCCCGGGGGCAGGGCGTCCACCGGCAGGCGGGCGCGGTCGTCGCCGGTGAGCGCGCCTTCCGGATTCTGCGCGGCCGGGTTCCTCATCTCGTTCTCGCCGGTCAGCGGATTGAGGTGGATCTCCTGGAAATCGCCGACCGGAGGCGGCGGGGCCTCGAAGCGGAACTCCACCGTCATGACCCAGCGGGTCACGTTGTGGCGCAGATTGGTCAGCAGGGTCTCGAACAGGGAGAAGGCTTCAGTCTTGTACTCGTTCAGCGGGTCCCGCTGGCCGTAGCCTCGCAGGCCGATAACGCCGCGCAGATGGTCGAGATGGACCAGATGCTCGCGCCACTGCATGTCGATCATCTGCAGCAGGAACTGGCGTTCCAGCCCGCGCATCTGACCGGCGCCGATCTGGGCCTCGCGCTCCACCGCGCGGGCTTCGGCGGCGGCCTGCAGGCGCTCCTCGATCTCCTCGTTGGACACGCCTTCCTCGGCGGCCCAGGCGCGGACGGGCACGTCCAGACCCAGGAGCCTCGTGACCTCCTCCTCAAGGCCGTCGATGTCCCACTGCTCGGCGTAGGCCTTGGGCGGGATGTGCGTTTCGACCAGGTCCGACACCGTGTCGCGGCGGAACTCGGCCACCATTTCCGACAGATCCTCGGTGTCGAGGAATTCCTGGCGCTGTTCGAACACCGCCTTGCGCTGGTCGTTCACGACGTCGTCGTACTTGAGCAGGTTCTTGCGGATTTCGTAATTGCGCTGCTCGACACGCTTCTGGGCCGTTTCGACCGCCCGGTTCAGCCACGAGTGGCTGATGGCCTCGCCCTCGGCGACCTTGAAGGTCTCCATGATGGAGGCCAGACGGTCGCCGGCGAAGATGCGCAGCAGGTCGTCGTCGGTGGACAGGTAGAATTTGGAGGTGCCGGGGTCGCCCTGACGGCCCGTCCGGCCACGGAGCTGATTGTCGATGCGGCGGCTTTCGTGGCGCTCGGTGCCCAGCACGAACAGGCCGCCGGCCTCCAGCGCCGCCTGCTTGTTCTGTTCGATGTCCGCCTGGAGACGGGCGGATTCGGCGGCCTCCAGCTCGGGCGTGATTTCATTGCCCATGGCGCGCTGTTCCTGGATCCAGCGCGACATGCGCATCTCCAGGTTGCCGCCCAGCTGGATGTCGGTGCCGCGGCCGGCCATGTTGGTGGCGATGGTCACCGCGCCAGGCAGGCCCGCGTCCGCGACGATGAAGGCTTCCTGTTCGTGGTGGCGCGCGTTCAGCACATTGTGCGGCACGCCCTTGCCGCTCTTCACCTCGACGGTGAAGGCGTCGACGCCCAGTTTGTCCAGCAGCTTCGCGCCGGTGGGGTCGGTCTCAAGTTCCGAACGGGTCCAGATCGGCTTGATGCGCCGCCCGCCCGCCAGCTGGCTGGCCTTGTCCAGCGCCTCGGGCTTGAGCCGCCAGACCTCCACTTCCCAGGCGTGGTTCTGCAGCAGTTCCGACAGTTTTTCGGACTTCTCGATGGACACGGTGCCCACCAGGATCGGCTGTCCGGCCGCGTGACGGTCGGCGATGGTCTTCGCCACCGCCAGGAATTTCTCGGCCGAGGTGCGATAGACCTCGTCGTCATGGTCGATGCGCTGGATCGGCCGGTGGGTCGGCACTTCCAGCACGTCCATCTTGTAGATGTCGTGGAACTCGGACGCCTCGGTGGCGGCGGTGCCGGTCATGCCCG
The DNA here is from genome assembly GCF_046299535.1 of Brevundimonas sp. Classification (GTDB taxonomy): domain Bacteria; phylum Pseudomonadota; class Alphaproteobacteria; order Caulobacterales; family Caulobacteraceae; genus Brevundimonas. The sequence continues at coordinate 136,204 of NZ_JBKBIB010000010.1, forward strand.
CCAGCTTCTCGTACAGACGGAAATAGTTCTGGATCGTCACCGAGGCCAGGGTCTGGTTCTCGGGCTGGATCTTGACGCCTTCCTTGGCCTCGATGGCCTGGTGCAGGCCCTCGGACAGGCGGCGGCCCTGCATGATGCGGCCGTTGAACTCGTCGATCAGCAGGATCTCGCCGCCCTTGACGATATAGTCCTTGTCGCGCTGGTACAGGGTGTTGGCGCGCAGGGCCTGGTTCACATGGTGCACCAGGGTGACGTTGACCGCGTCATAGAGGTCAAGGGAGTCCTCGGCCAGCAGGCCACGTTCCCTGAGGATGTCCTCGACCCGCTCGGAACCGAGCTCGGACAGCAGCGCCTGACGCTGCTTCTCGTCGTGGTCGTAGGTCTCCTTGTCCTTGATCAGTTCCTTAACGATGCCGTCGACGGTCAGGTACAGTTCCGACCGGTCATCGGTGGGCCCCGAGATGATCAGGGGCGTGCGCGCCTCGTCGATGAGGATGGAGTCCACCTCATCGACGATGGCGAAGTGGTGACTGCGCTGGACCATCTCGCGCCGGTCATAGACCAGGTTGTCGCGCAGATAGTCGAAACCGAACTCGTTGTTGGTGCCGTAGGTGATGTCCGCGGCGTAGGACGCCTGGCGCTGGCCCTGGGACAGGCCGTTGACGATGACGCCCACCTCCATGCCCAGGAACCGGTAGACCCGGCCCATCCATTCGGCGTCGCGGCGGGCCAGATAGTCGTTGACGGTGATGACGTGCACGCCCTTGCCTGACAGGGCGTTCAGATAGACCGGGGCAACAGCCACCAGGGTCTTGCCCTCGCCGGTGCGCATCTCGGCGATGCCGCCGTCATGAAGGATCATGCCGCCGGCCAGTTGCACGTCGAACTGGCGTTGACCCAGCACACGCCTCGACGCCTCGCGCGCCACGGCGAAGGCCTCGTTGAGAATCTTGTCCAGACTCTCGCCGCCGGCGATGCGGTCGCGGAAGGCCTGCGTCATCATGCGCAGTTCGTCGTCGCTGAGCGCCTCCATCTTCGGCTCCAGCGCATTGATGCGCTGGACCCTTGCCATGAAGGACTTGACCTGGCGGTCGTTGGAGGAACCGAGAAACTTTTTGGCGAAGCCGAGCATGAAAAATCCGGTCAGGCGGTCGAGCGGGCGCCCGTTCTGTCAGGGCGAGGGCCCAGGGAGGGTCGGCGGACGACGCCATGGCCGTGGGACGAAGAACCTCCGCCGGCCAAGTCCACAAGGGAATTCGAGGCCGCGCGATCCATCGAAAATCCCTCGACTTGGGCGCGGGCGAGACTTAAGCACCGCCCTATCCCCTGTCAACGCGAGGGCTTTTGCGGCACGGTTCCGCAAAAGGCCGGAACGGCCCCGCATCATGGAGCTCGACATGCGCCGAAGCGTCTCACGGAGCCTGTCCGGACTGGCTGTCATGGCCATGATTCTGGTCGTAGCGGCCTGCGGTCGCGGCGGGGGAGACGAGAGCCCGCCCGAGCCGGGCGACCGCGCCGTGGCGCGGGTGGAGGGGGCCGCCATCTGGGCCTCGGACGTCAAGCGCGAAGCGGTGGCCCAGGGCCTGATCGGCGAAGGCGAACCCCTCGACATGACCTCGGATCTGTTCCGGCGGGTGCTGGACGAGGTGATCGACCAGAAGCTTCTTGCGCGGGAGGCGGAACGGCGCGGCCTGGCGGACAGCCCGCTGGCCCAGCGGCGGCTGGAAGCCACCCGCGAGCGCATTCTGGGCGACATGCTGGTGGAAACCACGGTCAACCGCGCCATTTCGGACCAGGCGGTGCAGACCCTTTATCAGGAACAGCTGCGTCTGGCCCGGAACTCCGAGGAAATCCGGCTGCGCCTGATCCTGGCGGCCACGCGGGAGGACGCCGACGCCGTGCGCGGCATGCTGGCCACCGGGGCCAATTTCGAGCAACTGGCCATGGAGCGATCCACGGACGAGGCCACCCGGTTCTCCGGCGGGGACCTGGGCTATTCGACCCTGGACGTCATGCCCGCGACCTATGCCGCAGCCCTCAGGAACGCCGCCGCAGGAGACACCGTCGGCCCGTTCGAGGCGGAGGGCGGCTGGGCCGTCCTGCGGGTCGAGGACCGGCGCCGCGAGACGCCGCCGACCCTTGAACAGGCCCGCCCCCAGATCGTGCGCTACCTGACCTATGAAGAGGTACGCCGCCTGCTGGAGCAGCTTCGCGGCCGCGCCGAGGTGGAGGTGATGCTGACCGGCGATCCCCTGGCCGTGCCCGGCGCGCCCGAAGAGCCGGACTCCGCCCCTCCCGCCGCTGCCCAGGATGGAGAGCCCGCGTGAGCAAGTCGGACAACGGCGTTTCGTCTTCCATAAAAAAGGGCCTGGACCCTCTGGCCACCGCCCTGAAACGGGTCACGCCGGCCAAGCCGACAGCCGGCCGGACGCCCGCGCCCACGGGCAAGCCGGGACTGGCGGTGTCGCCGCTGGCCACGCCTTTCCCGCAGATTCCGCCCATCGCGGGGGTCGAGATCGCCACCGCGCGCGCCGGGTTCTACAAGCATGACCGCCATGACCTGACGGTGTTTCGCTTCGCCGAAGGCACCAGTTGCGCCGGGGTCTTCACCCGGCACCAGGTGGGCTCCGCGCCGGTGGACTGGTGCCGCCGTCATCTGGAAGCCGACAACGGCGGCCAGAACGTGCGCGCCCTGGTCGTCAACGCCGGCTGCGCCAACGCCTTCACCGGAAAGGCCGGCGGCGATGCGGCCCGGCGCACGGCCTCGGCGGCGTCCAAGCGCTTCGACTGTCGTCAGCGGGACGTGATGCTGGCCTCCACCGGCGTGATCGGCGTCCTGCTGGATGATCGAAAGATCGCCGCACGCATGGCGGATATCGAGGCGGGGCTGACGGCGGACGGCTGGGAGGCCGCGGGCCAGGCGATCATGACCACCGACACCTTCCCCAAGGGCGCGTTCGCGGAGGCGAAGATCGAGGGGGTGACGGTGCGCATCGCCGGCATCGCCAAGGGCTCGGGCATGATCGCCCCGGACATGGCCACCATGCTGGCCTTCATCGTCACCGACGCGGACATTCATCCGAACGTGCTGCGCGCCCTGCTGAACCTGCATGTGCGCACCACCTTCAACAGCGTGACCGTGGACGGGGACACCTCCACCAACGACACCTGCCTGCTGTTCGCCACGGGAGCCTCGGGCGCCCCGCGCATCGGGCGGGTGGGCGACCGGCGGCTGGCGGATTTCAGCCGGGCGCTGGACGCGGTGATGCTGGATCTGGCCCACCAGTTGGTGCGCGACGGCGAGGGCGCGACCAAATTCGTCAAGGTGACGGTGGAGAACGCCCGCTCGCCGGGCTCGGCCCGCAAGCTGGCCCGCTCCATCGCCGACAGCCCGCTGGTCAAGACCGCCATCGCGGGCCAGGACGCCAACTGGGGCCGCGTGGTGATGGCCGTGGGCAAGACCGACGAGCCGGTGGACCGCGACCGCCTGTCGATCCGCTTCGGGCCCCACTGGGCCGCCCGGGACGGGGCTCCGGCGTCCGACTACGACGAGGCGACCATGAGCGCCTACATGAAGAAGCCGGAGCTGGAGATCACCGTCGACGTGGGCTCTGGCCGGGCTTCGGCCACCGTCTGGACCTGCGATCTGACCAAGGGCTACATCGAGATCAACGGCGATTACCGCTCGTGACCACCCCTCTGCCGACCCTCCTCGTCGTCGCCGCCGCCCTGATCGACGCAGACGGGCGCGTGCTGATCGCCCAGCGGCCCGAAGGCAAGCAGATGGCGGGGCTGTGGGAGTTTCCCGGCGGCAAGGTGGAGCCGGGCGAGCGGCCCGAACAGGCCCTGATCCGCGAACTGCGCGAGGAGCTCGGCGTCGAGACGAAGGAAGCCTGCCTGGCCCCGTTCGTTTTCGCCAGCCACGCTTACGATTCACTTCACCTGTTGATGCCACTGTATCTGTGCAGACGCTGGGAGGGCGTGGTGACGCGCCATGAGCACGCCGCCCTGGCGTGGGTCAGGCCGAACCGCATGTCGGACTATCCCATGCCCCCCGCCGACGCACCGCTGGTCGCGTATCTGCGCGACCTCCTGTGACCTGAACCGCGGAGGGCGGCATGAAACGGTTTGTGCGTCGGCTGGCCTCGGACGAGCGCGGAGCCACGGCCATTGAATACGGCCTGATCTGCGCCCTGATTTTTCTGGTCATCATCGGGGCGGTGACCCTGTTCGGCGAAAACGCCACCGGGGTGTTCATAGGGGCGGCCAACGCCGTGTCCGGCGCGGCCTCGGGGGGCTAGCCGCCCGCCCCTCGCTGGAAGCTCTCCACCAGCGATCCGGCCACCAGCCGCCAGCCGTCCACCAGCACGAAGAAGATCAGCTTGAACGGCAGGCTGATGATCACCGGCGGCAGCATCATCATGCCCATGGACATCAGCACGCTGGCCACCACCAGGTCGATGACCAGGAAGGGTACGAACAGCAGGAAGCCGATCTCGAACGCCCGCTTGAGTTCCGAGATCATGAAGGCGGGCGTGACCACGCGCAGCGGCAGATCCTGCACATTCTCCGGCGGATCGATGCGCGACATGCGCGTGAACAGCTCCAGATCACGCGGCCCCACCTGGTCCAGCATGAAGGCCTTGACCGGTTCGGACGCCGCGTCGAACGCCTGGGGCAGCTCCATCTGCTGGTCCATGAGGGGCCGGATCCCGGAGTCGTAGGCCGCCTGCCAGGTGGGCGCCATGACGATGGCCGACAGGAACAGGGCCAGGGACACCAGAACCGCATTGGGCGGCGACTGCTGCATGCCCAGGGCGGTGCGGAGCAGCGACAGCACAACGACGATGCGGATGAAACTGGTGGTCATGATGACGATGGACGGCGCCAGCGAAAGGACCGTGATCAGGCCCACCAGCTGGACCACGCGCTCGGTTAGGCCGGCGCCGGTGCCCAGATCGATATTGATGGCCGATCCCGACTGCGCCGCCTCCTGGGCGATGGCCGCCACGGGCAGGATCAGGCCCAGGGTCAGGCTGACCAGGGTGACGATCAGCGACAGGCGCAGGGCGCGCTTCAGTTCGGCGCGGGTGGGGAGACAGACGACCTTTTGCCGGCCCGGCCCGGGAAGGGCGGCCATCGTGCGCGAGCTCCTCACGACCCGCCGCCCTTCCCGCGCGGCTCGATCAGTTCCTTGCCTTCACCCAGCAGGATCAGGCGCTCCTCGTCATCGACCCGGATCAGGACCAGACGGCGGGCGGGATCCAGGACCAGAGTCTCGACCACCTTCATGCGTCGCTCGCCGCGCGGCCCCTGAAACCGCTCCATCAGGCCCGGCGCGTAGCGCCGAATGGCGTAGGCCGCCAGGCCGATCAGCCCCAGGGTGATGGCCAGGCCCAGCATGGCGCGCGCGAAATCGAGAAAACCCATGGAGAGACCGGCCCCGCCCGGCCACATGCCGGATTCGGGCTTCAGCATTAAGGATCGTGGTTAATGACCGGTTGAGGAAACCCCCTGTTAACCATGGACCCGGCATTTTTGGCCCAGTAGCCATTGTGGCGGGACTCCCATGCGCCTGGACGACATTCCCCTGTTTGACGCCATTCGCGGCCGGCTTGGCTGGCTGGAAGAGCGCCAGCGGATCATCGCCCAGAACGTGGCCAACTCCGACACGCCGGGCTTCGCCGCCCGTGATCTGCGCGCGCCGGACGATTTCGCCCACGCCCTGGCCCGCCAGACGCAAGGGGTGGGCATGATGCGCACCAGCGCCGCCCACATCGCGCTGGAGCCCCAACGCGCGGCGCGCTTCGCCTCCATGACCTCGCCGGATTCGGAAACGACCCTGGACGGCAATTCCGTGGTGGTGGAGGAGCAGATGCTGCGGATGGCCGAAAGCCGGATGGCCCACGACGCGGCTATCGGATTCTACCAGAAGTCCATGAACATGCTTCGCATGGCGGCCAGAAAGCCCGGTGCGGGCTAGGAGATGACCAATGCCTGATCCCGTTCCGCCCCGGAACCCGACCATGAACATCGCGGCCTCGGCGTTGCGCGCCCAGCAGTCGCGCATGCGCATCATCGCCGAGAACATCGCCAACGCCCAGTCCACCGCCCTGGTGGCGGGCGGCGAGCCCTACCGCCGCCAGATGCCCGTGTTCCAGACGCAGGCCCTGGACGGCGGGACCGGCGTCCGGCTGGCCCAGGTGCGGCCGGACATGGGAGAATTCCGCATGGAGCATGACCCCTCGCACCCGGCCGCGAACGCCGAGGGCTATGTCATGCGGCCCAATGTGGACTCCCTGATCGAGGCCATGGACATGCGCGAGGCGCAGCGGGCGTACGAGGCCAATCTGAACGTCATCGAGACGGCGCGGGCCATGGACACCCGCACTCTCGACCTGCTGAAGCGATAGGAGGCCTGAGCCATGAACCCCATGATGGCGATGCGAGCCTACGCAGCCGCGCAAGGGACGGCCGCGCCTTCCGCTCCCGGCGGAAACGTCTCCCCGGCGGGCGGTTCGGAATTCTCGAACCTGCTGCAATCGGTCATGGGCGACACGGTCCAGCAGACCCGGGCCGCCGAAACCCAGATGTCGTCAGCGGTCCAGGGCCGCGCCGAGCTGATCGACGTGGTCACGGCCGTCACCTCGGCCGAGGCCTCGCTGGAAACCGTCATGGCCGTGCGCGACCAGGTCATCAGCGCCTATCAGGAAATCATGCGCATGCCGATCTGAGGCCCCCGCCTCATCGGCGCGGCGGCCCGCTCCGGCACCACTGCGACGCCACCCATTTGACCCCCCGGGTGGGCGGCAGGCCCGCGTGGCGGGTGCGCGTGTCGACGCGGCCGTCCGGCAAGGTGTTCGCCCACATCAGGGCGTCGCCGCGCGCACCCCTGTGCCGCAGCCCCGTGCTCTCGAAGGCCGTTTCACCGCCGCCGTAGTCTTCGTTCAGATAGACCAGAACCGTCGCGATGCGCTGGCCCTTTCGGGCCATATCCTCGGCAAGGCCCGGCTGGACGGGCGTCAGATAGTCCACGTGCCAGTCGAAGGTTTCGCCTGTGTCGTAGCGCAGCACCTGTAACGGCTCCAGACCATGAGCCGGCAGCCCCGTCGCCCGGATGACCCGCTCGCGCAGAAGAACCATGACCATATCCAGCGCCCACAGGTCGAAGGCGCACGCGCTGTTCGTGCGCACGCCCTCGCGCCGCCCCTCCCCTGTGGCCGGATCATAGACCTCGGCGGGTCCGAGCCGGTCCGCCGCCCTCCGGATGATCCAGTCGCAGGCCTCAGCGGGAAGGAAGCCGGGGATCGACAGCACATGAGGCCCCTGTGAGATGGTTACGGGTCGCGGCGGGGCCAGCCACGATGCAAGATCGACTTTCGGCGCGGCCTGATCCCAGGCCGCCGCGTCGGCTCGCTCCGCCGCGTGACGCGCGGCCTCCGGCGCGAGGACGGCGAGCTGGCCGCGGGCCGATCCGGATCCCAACGCCGCGGCGCGGGCCAGTTGTTCCAGGGACAGGGACCAGTCCGGCGCCATGCGAAAGCCCACCGCCGCCAGCACTGCGAGCCGAAGGGCGGATTCGGCGTCGCCGTCGTCTGACGCCAGGCGCAGTTCAGCGGGATCGGGCGGAAGGGTGGGATCGATCATGAACATGCTTTAGCGCGGGGCGCCCGCGACGCCAAAATCTCTCAAAGGCTCGCCAAGTCGCGCGAAGGTCGTCTAGACATTCGGCCGCGGCGCGCGTGCCGCGAAGCTGCCCGTTGGACATTTCACATGAAGCGCATCCTGTTGGCGAGCGTCGCCGCACTGGCCATCGGTTGTCCGTCATTCGCGCAGGAGCCATCGCCCGCCCCGGCGCCCGAGCCCGTTCCCGCCGATCAGCCGCAGGACAGGGACAGCCCCGAACAGCAGGAGCAGGAGCCGCGCCCCGTCGAGCAGGAACTGGCGCAGCAGGAAGCCCTGGGATCGGGTCCCACCGAACCGCCGCCCGGCGCCGATGAAACGGACGAGACCTGGGACGTGAACAATCCCATGGGCCCGGCCCGCGACATTCCCATTGACGTCACCCAGGGCACCTGGATGTCGGTGGACGTCAGCCCGGACGGAACCGAGATCGTCTTCGACATGCTGGGCGACCTCTATGTCATGCCCATCGGCGGGGGACAGGCGACCAATCTGACCTCCGGCGTGGCGTGGGACATGCATCCGCGCTGGTCGCCGGACGGACGCTCCATCGCCTTCACCTCGGACCGGGGCGGCGGCGACAACATCTGGACCATCGACCGGACCAGCGGCGAAACCACCCAGATCACGCGCGAGACCTTCCGCCTGCTGAGCCAGCCCGACTGGACGCCGGACGGACAGTTCATCGTGGCGCGCAAGCACTTCACCTCCGCCCGCTCGCTGGGCGCCGGCGAGATGTGGCTGTACCACCGCTCCGGCAGCGGGTCCGGTGTTCAGCTGACCGAGCGCCGCACGCAACAGAAGGACTCGGGCGAGCCTGTCTTCTCGCCCGACGGGCGCTACCTGTACTTCAGCGACGACGCCACGCCGGGCGGGACGTTCGAATACAGCAAGGACCCCAACGGCCAGATCTATGTGATCCAGCGTCTGGACCGGGAGACCGGCGAGGTGGCGCCCTACGTGACCGGACCGGGCGGCGCGATCCGCCCCACGCCCTCGCCCGACGGCCGCTGGCTCGCCTTCATCCGGCGGATCCGGTACCAGTCGACCCTGTATCTGATGGACATCGAGTCCGGCCGCGAAATCCCCATCTACAGCGGCCTCGACCGCGACCTGCAGGAGACCTGGGCCATCCACGGGGTCTATCCGGGCATCAGCTGGACCCCGGACAGCGGCGCCATCGTCTTCTGGGCCGGCGGCGACATCCGGCGTATCGACGTGGCCAGCCGTCAGGTCACGGACATTCCGTTCCGCGTCACCGACACCCGGCGGGTGCAGGACGCCCTGCGCCGCCCGGTGGAAGTGGCGCCGGAGCAGTTCGACGTGCGCATGGTCCGCTGGGCCACCACCTCGCCGGACGGCCGCCGCGCGGTGTTCGAAGCGCTGGGCCAGCTGTGGGTGCGTGACCTGCCGACGGGGCAGGCGCGCCGCCTGACCCGCCAGAACGATCATTTCGAGCTGTATCCGTCCTGGTCCCGCGACGGGCGCTCCATCGTCTACACCACCTGGAGCGACGACGAGCTGGGGACCATCCGCGTGGTTCCGGCCTCGGGCGGAAACGGACGCGTCGTCAGTCAGGGACCGGGGCACTATGTGGAGCCGACCTTCTCGCCGGACGGCCGCACCATCGTCTACCGGACGGTGTCAGGCGGCGGTTTGCGCTCGGGCCTCTACAGCCGTGACACCGGCATCTACGCCATGCCTGCGGGCGGCGGGGCTCCGACCCTGGTCGTCGCTTCGGGTTCGCAACCCCAGTTCGGCGCCGCCAGCGACCGTCTGTTCTTCACGGCCCCGGGCGCGGAGGGCGTGCGCGCGTTCCGCTCCATCGACCTGGACGGCTCTGACGAGCGCACCCACCTGACCAGCCAGTACGCGGCCGAGTTCTCCATCTCGCCCGATCAGAACTGGATCGCCTGGACCGAGCGCTTCAACCCCTATGTGGCCCCCTTCATCGGCACGGGCCGGGGCGTGTCGCTCAGCGCCGGCGGCGGGGCCCTGCCCCAGACGCGGGTCACGCGCGACGCGGGCGAGTGGCTGCACTGGTCCGGCGATTCCAGCCGCCTGCAGTGGTCCCTGGGGCCCGAGCTGTTCTCACGCAATCTCAACGAGGCCTTCGCCTTCGTGGACGGCGCGCCGGAGGCCCTGCCCGAGCCGCCCCAGCGCGGGATCAATCTGGGCTTCAGCCACCCGACGGCGGCGCCCGACGGCGTGCTGGCCCTGACCGGCGCCCGACTGATCACCATGAACGGCGACGAGGTGATCGAGAACGGGACCATCGTCATCGACGGCAACCGGATCGCCGCGGTCGGCCCTGCCGGCTCGGTCACGGTCCCGGCCGGCGCGCGGACGGTGGATGCGTCCGGCGCCACCATCATCCCCGGCCTCATCGACGGCCACTGGCACGGTTCAATGGGGGCCAACGAGATCATCCCGCAGCAGAGCTGGGTGAACTATGCCTCCCTGGCCTTCGGGGTCACGACGATCCACGACCCGTCCAACGACACCAGCGAGATCTTCGCCCACAGCGAACTGGCGCGGGCGGGCAGGGTGCTGGGACCGCGCATCTTCTCCACCGGCACGATCCTGTACGGGGCGGCCACGCCCTTCACGGCGGTGGTGGAGGATCTGGATGACGCCCGGTCCACCCTGCGCCGGATGCAGGCGGCGGGCGCCTTCAGCGTCAAGAGCTACAACCAGCCGCGCCGGGACCAGCGCCAGCAGATCATCCAGGCCGCGCGCGAACTGGACATGATGGTGGTGCCCGAGGGCGGTTCGCTGTTCCAGCACAACATGACCATGATCGTGGACGGTCACACCACCATCGAACACGCCATTCCGCTGGCCCGCCTGTATGACGACGTGCACCAGCTGTGGAGCCAGACGGGCGTGGCCTACAATCCGACCCTGACCGTGGCCTACGGCGGCAACTGGGGCGAAAACTACTGGTATCAGGAAAGCGAGGTGTGGCGGAACGAGCGCCTGCTGCGCTTCGTGCCCCGCCGCATCGTGGACGCCCGCTCGCGCCGCCCCGTGCACGTGCCGGAAAACGAACTGAACCACATCTCGGTCGCCCGGGAGGCCGCGCGCCTGGCCGAACTGGGCGTGCCGGTCCTGCTGGGCCCGCACGGCCAGCGCGAGGGTCTGGGCGCCCACTGGGAGATGTGGATGCTGGAGCAGGGCGGCATGAGCCCGCACCAGGCGCTGCAGGCCGGCACCATCCAGGGCGCCCGCGCCCTGGGTATGGACCGGGACATCGGATCACTGGAGCCCGGCAAGCTGGCCGATCTGGTGGTGCTGTCCGCGAACCCGCTGGAGAACCTGCGGAACTCCACCTCGATCCGCTACACCGTGATCAACGGCCGCATCTTCGACGACAACATGGATGAAGTGGGCGGCCAGCCCCGTCGCCCGTTCTGGTTCGAGGGCGAGGACGGCGAGACCCTGGCCCCGGACGAGACCATCGGCCACGTCCACGGGCACGACCACGGCGAGCACTGACCCGGAAGCCCTCTTCCCCCGAGGGGCAAGAGGGTCCGCTTCTAGCCCCGCGCCAGCCGCATGAATTCCTCGCGGGTGCGGGGGTCGTCGCGGACCACGCCGATCAGGTGGCTGGTGGTCAGGCTGGCGCCGGGCACATCGACGCCCCGCATGGTCATGCAGCTGTGCTCGGCCTCGATGACCACCCCGACGCCCTCGGGACGCAGCACCTCATGGATGGTGCGGGCGATCTCGGCGGTCATCTTCTCCTGGATCTGCAGGCGCCGCGCGAAGCCGCGCACCACCCGGGCCAGTTTGGAGATGCCCACCACCCGGTCGGTGGGCAGATAGCCCACGTGCGCCTTGCCCACCACGGGCAGCATGTGGTGCTCGCAGAAGCTGACAAAGCGGATGTCCTTGAGGACCACCAGTTCGTCATAGCCGCCCACCTCCTGGAAGGTGCGCTCCAGATATTCGCGCGGATCGACCTCGTAGCCGGCGAACAGTTCGCGGTAGCTGCGCGCCACGCGTGCGGGGGTGTCGAGCAGCCCTTCGCGGGCGGGATCGTCCCCGGCCCAGCGGATCAGGGTGCGCACGGCGGCTTCGGCTTCGGTCTGGGAGACGGGAGCAGTTTCGTCAGTCATGGGGCGACCCTTAGCTGATCGTGTCTGGGAGGGTCCATTCGTGCGGACGTTTTCGATACGGATTCCTGCGAGAAACGGATGCGCACGGTCGATCCTAACCCGCTGTTAACCATGACCCCGGCATTTTCTGCCCGGTGTATTGTCGACGGACGGGGCTGAGCGCGTGACGGGGACCGAGGTGATGGATGTGGGGCGCGACGCCCTGTGGCTGACCATCCAGCTGGCCTCCCCCATCCTGATCGTGGGCCTGATCGTGGGCGTCACCATCGGCCTGTTCCAGGCCCTGACGCAGATTCAGGAAGCCACCCTGATCTTCGCCCCCAAGATCATCGCCATCTTCGTCTCCCTGCTGCTGCTGCTGCCGCTGATGGGCGCCCTGATGGGCGGGTTCTTCCAGCAGATCACCGAACGCATCGCGGGCATGTAGCAGGCATGGAGCCTTACGCAGCCGCCGATCAGGTCTGGGCCGGCGGACTGATCTTCGCCCGGGTCGGCGCCCTGTTGATGATGATTCCAGGCATCGGCGAGGCCTATGTGCCGCCCCGCATCCGCCTGTCCCTGGCCCTGCTGGTGTCCATCGCCCTTGCGCCCGTGGTGGTGGGCTACCTGCCGCCCCTGCCCGCCAATGTGAGCGGGGTCGCCGGCTGGGTGATCCGCGAGGTCGCCACCGGGCTGATGATCGGGGCCCTGTTGCGGATGATGCTGTCGGCGCTGGCCGTGGCGGGAGAGACGGTGTCCATGCAGATCACCCTGGGTTTCGCCCAGACCGCCAATCCGCTCCAGGCGCAGCCCGGCTCGACGCTGGCCGCCTTCCTGACGCTGTTCGGCGTGACCCTGATTTTCGCCACCGACACCCACCACCTGTTCATCGCCGGGCTTGCGGGCAGCTACGAGGTGATCCCTCCCCTCAGCCCCCTGTTGCTGGAGGATTTCGCCACCATGGCGGTGCGCACCGTCGGCGACAGCTTCCTGCTGGGAGTTCAACTGGCGGCCCCGGTCCTGGTCTTCGCCCTGATCTTCAACCTCGCCTCGGGGCTGGTGGGACGGGTCATGCCCCAGTTCCAGATTTTCTTCGCCACGGCGCCGCTCAGCGTCATCCTGGGCCTGTCGGTCTTCACCCTCAGCCTGGGCGTGATCGGCACGGTGTTCATCGAACGCTTCCGCACCATGGCCGCCGGCTTCGCCGGAGGCGCGGGTGGCTGAGGAAAAGGAGCAGGACTCCAAGACAGAAGAGGCGACCCCGCGAAAGCTCGATGAGGCGCGCAAAAAGGGCGACGTCGCCAAGACCCCGGACCTGGCCAGTTGGTTGTCCCTGCTCGGCGCCTCGGCGGTGATCCTGATCGGGGGCGGCTGGTTCACCACCCACCTGGCGCAGGAACTGATGCCCTTCATCGCCGCCCCTCACGCCATGGTCGGCGCCTTTCAGGCCGGGGCCGGGGTCGAGATCGGCGCCCGCGCCGTGTGGGCGACGGCGCCCCTGCTCGGCGCCCTGGCCCTGGGGACCATCGTCGGCGGCGCGGGCGGCAACCTGATCCAGTCCGGGTTCCTGTTCACCGGGGAAAAGCTCAAGCCCAAGCTGGAGAAGATCTCGCCGCTGAAGGGGGCCAAGCGCATTTTCGGGCCGGACGGCCTGATGAACTTTTTCAAGACGTTCCTGAAGCTTGTCGCCACGGTCGCCATCGCATGGGTCGTGCTGCGGCCCCACACCCGCGAGCTGGAGGCGCTGGCGGCCATGAGTCCGGCGGCCATTCTGCCCATGGCCCGGGATCTGGCGGTGGCCATTCTGGGAGCGACCCTGGTTTTTCTGGGCGTAACCGCCCTCGCCGACTGGATGTGGCAGCGCCACCGCTTCGCCCGGCGCATGCGCATGACCCGCGAGGAACTGAAGGACGACTACAAGCAGGTCGAGGGCGACCCGCACGTCAAGGCGAAGCTGAAGCAGATTCGCGCCCAGAAGGGCCGCCAGCGGATGATGCAGAATGTGCCGGACGCCACGGTGATCGTGACCAACCCGACCCACTATTCCGTGGCGCTGAAATACGACCCCGGCAAGGATGCGGCGCCGCTCTGCGTGGCCAAGGGCGTCGACGCCCTTGCCCTCAAGATCCGGGAAGTCGCCCGCGACCACAAGGTGCCCATCATCGAGGACGTGCCCCTGGCGCGCGCCCTTTACGCCACCGTGGAGGTGGACGAGGTCATTCCCCGGGAACACTTCGAGGCGGCCGCACGGGTGATCGGCTTCGTCCTCAACGGCCGCAAGCGCCGATGACGTGCAAACAGCGTATGCTGAACGTCTTCGAATCAGAGGCGAGGCTCTGAAATGGACGCCCTGAACCGGGATATCCCCACCCGCATGCGCATCGACCCCTGGCTGGTCACCGCGGCGGCCTGCTTCGTCATCGCCGTGGCGGCCGCGGCGTATCCGGCGTTTCGTCATGATCCCTGGAGTGCGCCCGGGCTGATCCTGATCGTGACCCTGGCCGCCGTGGCGCTTATGGGCGTGATGGCGTTCAGCCGGGCGGACACGGGCGTAAGCCGACGCGCGACGGGCGACGCCGCGGTGGATCTTCTGGACGCCATGGCCGAGCCGGCGGCTTTGGTCTGGAGCGGGGGCCGGGTTCTGGCCTTCAACGCCGCCTGGACCGAAGCGGGCGGCTCGACCGCCGCCCTGCCCTCCGGACGCTCCGCCAGTTCGCTTTACATGGCCTTCGCCCAGGCGCGGCGCGGCGAACCCGGCCGGGCGACACTGAGGATCGGCGAACGCGACGTTGAGGTGCTGATCGGCGCGGCGGGCGACGGGCGTTTTCTGGTGCGCCAGGCGCCCGAGGGCGTCCTGATCCCCCGCGACCCCGCCCAGCCGCCCCGGGCGCCCCTGATGGACATCGGCGACGGCAGGGCCATGGCGGCCGGCGCCCCCTTCGGCTCGGCGGTTCTGGCCGGAGAGGATCTCTTCACAGGCAAGGTCGAGGAAGCCAACCCCGCCCTGGCCGTCCTGACCGGCCCGGCCGCCGCGCGCGACGCCGCCTTCGGACAGCTGTTCCTGCCACAGGGCGTCGCCGAGGCCCGCGAACGCATCGCCCAGGGCTCGTCCGGGCCCATCGAACTGATCGCCAAGGCGTTTCCGGACCGCAGCCTGCATCTTTATGTGGCGCCCGAGGGAGACAAGCGCCGCATCTGGCTTTTTGACGTCACCGCCCAGAAATCCACCGAGATGCAGCTGGCCCAGGCCCAGAAGATGCAGGCGGTGGGTCAACTGGCCGGCGGGGTTGCCCACGACTTCAACAACATCCTGACGGCCATGCGCCTTCAGACCGACGCCCTGCTGGAGCGGCATCCGGTAGGGGATCCGTCGTATGACGGTCTGAACGCCATCCGTCAGACGGTGTCGCGGGCCGCCAGTCTGGTGTCCAAGCTGCTGGCCTTCTCGCGCAAGGAGACGGTCAAGCGCGAGCGGCTGGACCTGGGCGAGCTGGTGGCGGATTTCGCGGTTCTGCTACGCCGGTTGCTGCACGAGGACGTGCGGCTTGAGACCGACTACGGTCGGGACCTGCCCGCCGTCACCGCCGACCGGGGGCAACTTGAGCGCGCGGTCATGAACCTGGCGGTCAACGCCCGCGACGCCATGCGGGGGGTGGTGGAGCCGGGCGCCGGGGTGGTCACCATCCGCACCCAGCGCCTGACCGCCGATCAGGCGCGGGACCTGGGCTGGCCTGCCGCGCCCGAAGGCGACGTGGCCCTGATCGAGGTGGCCGACACCGGCCCCGGAGTGCCCCCGCAACTGCTGGACAAGATCTTCGAGCCCTTTTTCACCACAAAGCCCGTGGGCGAGGGCACCGGCATGGGTCTGGCCACCATCTACGGCATCATGCAGCAGGCTGGCGGCCATGTGGCCGTGCAGAACCTCGAAGGCCCCGATGGAACGATTGCGGGCGCCGCGTTCCGCATGTTCATGCCGGCCGCAGGCGAGCAGGAGCTGGCCGAGGCGATCCATGAACCCAAGCCCCGGAAAGCTGCGCCCCGCGATCTGTCCGGCGCGGGACGCATCCTGTTCGTGGAGGACGAATCCGCCGTCCGGCTGATCGCGGCCAAGCTGCTGCGCCAGCGCGGTTACGAGGTCATCGAGGCGGCCGACGGCGAGGAGGCCCTTCTGCTGGCCGAGGAGCACGCGGGCCAGATCGACATGCTGATCTCCGACGTGGTCATGCCCGGCATGGACGGACCGACCCTGCTCAAGAAGGCGCGTGTCTATCTGGGCGACGCGCCGGTCATGTTCATCTCGGGATATGCCGAAAGCGACTTCTCGGACCTGCTGACCGACGAGGCCAATGTCTCGTTCCTGCCCAAGCCGCTGGATATCAAGACCCTGGCCGAGCGCGTCAAGCAGGAGCTGTACGCGACCTGACCCTCTGGACGGTCACGCAGCGCCGGTGCGTTCCCGGAAATTCTGTTTCATGGCGGCGACCCAGCCGTTGAAGGTGTCGGCGCCCGCCGCCAGGGCGGCGAAATCCGATGCGCTCTGGCCTGATCCCTGGCCGGCCAGGGCGATGCGCAAGGCGCCGGACGAGCGAGCGCCTTCGATGAAGCGCCCGTAGCGTTCGGAGAGGCGACTCAGCGGCGCGGCCTCCCGTGCGAGGCTGTAGCCGACCCCGGCGCGGATCAACCGGGTTTCTTCCGTCGCGGTCAATGGCGTGGCGGTGTCGCGCCACCGCTCGCCCAGAAGCGCCTCATAGCTCGCGGCGGCCGCGCCGTAGTCCAGGCGGCGCCATTGCAGATCGGCGCGCACCTCGCGCGCGGGGACGCTCTGATCCGATCCGAGGATCTCCAGCGCGTGGTCATAGCGGCCCAGCTCCATCAGGGCACGCGCCTCAACCGCCCTGCGCTCGGCGTTCAGCGCGGCGGGCAACAGGGTCGTGCGAGTGGCCCATATGGCGCGCAGGGCCTGTTCCGGCTGACGGTTCATCAGATAAACGGCCGCAAGGTCAGTGGCGATCTGGGCCTGGGCCACGCCATCCAGACGGTTGTCCACCTGGTGCTGCAGCAGTTCCGCAGCCGGAGCCAGCAGATCCACATCGATCAGGCGCCGGGCCAGACGGCGCACCATGTCGTCGCCGTCGGCGCCGACGGGCGTCAGTTCGCGGAAATCATAGAACAGGGCCAGGGCCTGGACCGGCTGCAGGCCGTCGGCGGCGCCCTCCAGAAACAGGCTGCGGAACGCCTGGGACAGATCCTGCTGCAGTTCGGCGGACTGGGGCAGGGCCGAAAAGCGGGTTCCGGCGCCGCGCAGGGCGTCCAGCGCTTCCCGGTAGCGCCCCTGGGACAGGTAGATGCCGCCGAGCGAACGGATCACCTCCAGCTCCACCGCGTCCCCGCGCCAGCGCCAGCGCAGGGGTTCCAGTTCAGCGGCCGCCCGCGTGGGCGTCAGGTCTCCGGACGCCATGCGCAGGCGGATCGCGCCCAGATGTGCGGGGGTGGACAGCCCCTCCAGCGGCGCGCGGGCGACGGCCTGGTAAACCGCCAGGGCGCGGTCGGTCTGGCCCTCCAGCTCGAACATACGCGCCTGGATCAGTCGGGCGGCCAGCTGGTCTGAGGCGGGCGGGTTCTGGCTGAACACATAGGCCAGCAGGGACCGGGCGGCGGCCATGTCGCCCGTCTCCAGCGCCGCCAGGGCGTGGGCGGTTCCGAACCGGGCGCGCCACGCGGGCGGGAACTGGTCAATGGCTCGGGCGCCTTGCGCAAACGACTGGCGCGCCGTGGTCCAGTCGGACTGCTGCGCCGCGATATAGCCGCGCCAGACGGCGGCGGACGGATCGTTGGCCAAGGCGGAGCCGGAGAAATCCGCCAGCGCCTCGTTCTGACGGCCGATGGCCGCGCGGGCGGCGCCGCGAAGGCCACGCACTTCCGGCTCGCTGGCCATGGCGGGGGCGTTCGCGACCAAGGCGTTCAGGGCGCCGATAGCCTCATGGTGCAGGCCCGTACCGATCAGGAACCGGGTCAGGGCCAGACGGGCCTCGACCGGGGCGCGCGGATTGTCCTCGGCCTCAGCGGCCTCGCGGACGGCGTCGGCCTGAAGCTGGCGACGCCGGGCGCCGAACTCGGCCTCTCCCGTGTCGGCCCAGGTGGACAGGATCAGGGCGGCGTAGGGCGCGCGGCGCGGCGCCCCGGCCTGGGCGGCGGCTTGCAGGCTGTCTGTGGGCGGCGACAGGCTGAGGCCCGAGGGCCGCGTCATGCGCACCAGATCCCCCTGGACCGAAACGCGCAGGTCGTCCGTGGCGGTTTCAACAGCCAGACCCTGAGCGGTCGGCAACAGGGTCAGATCGACCAGGCGGCGACGCGATCCCATGCCCTTGGCCGGCGCCAGGGCCGTGACGGCGGCGAAGCGATCGCCCACCAGCGGGTCCGTCAGCCAGACCGCGCGCCCGGCCCCGGCCAGTTCGGCCAGCAGGGCGGTAGGCCCGGCATCCTCATCGCGGCTGAGAAGGACTCCGCCCGGCGCCCCGGCCGGGCCGCCCACGGTCACGGTCCAGGCCGCGCCCTGGCCGGCGGCGCTGACGGACAGGTTTTCGGGCGCCGCGATCCTTAGCGCCACATAGTCTGGCCCGGCGGCCCAGCGCACGCCCGTGGCCGGCCCCAGATCACGCACCGCCTCATTGCTCAGATCCAGACGGGCGGCTTGATCGAACACGACCCACACCGCTTCACCCCGTCGGAACACAGCGGCTCCCACAGGAGCCGCCCAGTCGAAGCGCAACTGCAACCGCTCAGGGCTCGCGGAGACCGAAACCGGGACCACGCCTGACGCCGGAACGGACGGGGACGCCGCGGCCGCCGGCGACTGGCCGGGCGCGTAGAGATTGATGAAGACGGCGCCGTCGGCGCTGCCGGTAACCGCCTGGGCCCCCTCCGCCAGATAGATCACCACCTCGGCGCCGCCCTGGACGCCGCGGGTCTCGACGCGTTCCACGCCTGGAGGCGGATCGACCCGCAGGCGTGCGATGTCCGGCGCGGCGGTCGAGCCCACGCGGATGATAACCTGGCGATTCTCGCGGCGGATGCGGGCGCGGGAACCGATCACCCCGGCGAACTCCACGCGGGTGAAGCTGTCGTTGGCGCCGATGCGCACGACTACAGGGTCCAGCGAGGCGTCCTGCGCGACGCCCGGAGCCATCGGGGCGAACGCCATCGTCCCCATGGCCGTCAGGGCCACGGTGGTCTTCAGCAATCCCTTGCGCACGGCCTGTCCCGACATCGGGCCATGGTGGGCGAAAAGCCCTTTAGTCGCGGTTAACGGATGGTGACCGCCAGAGCGCGGATCAGGCCCTGGTTTCGGGGGTCAGGTCGGGCCAGTCAGCCATGGTGCCCGTGCTTTTCGGCGGATTTTCAGAGCCGGTGAAAACCCCCTGAAAGCGGGCCCCGGGCTTGAGGAAGATGATAACGTCCTCATACTCGTAGAGCGCCACGCGGTCAGAGCTGTTGGACAGGCGCACGGCCATAGTGGAAATCGGCGTGTTCAGGTCGTCGGCCATGGAATTATCCTTGCTGTTGAAAACGCTCAGGACCGGGGGGTGCGACCTGATCGCGGAGCGCCTCGTTCATGGCCTCGCAAGCGCGGCGCAGGGCCCGGCGATGCTTCATGTAATGGCTTTCGCCGCGCATTCCGCCATAGATTTCGCCGGTCGTGACAATGCAGCTGCCGGCGGCGATCTCATCGATCAGCACATAACGGGTCGAGGTGAACTGCCACCCGCGCTTTTCGGCCCAGACCAGCTTGGAATAGGGAACCCAGTCGCCCAAGCGGGCCTGAACCCGGCGCTCGCCCACGCCCTCGATGCGCTCGACCAGGCTGAGGGTCGCGCCGAAGCCGAGCGTACCGCGCGCCTCCACAAAAACGGGGTTCCACGCCGACCATCCCTCCAGATCCGACAGGACGTCCCACAGGGCGTCTGAAGGGGCGGGCACGCCGATCTTGTTCTCGACACGAAAATCCATGGGCGGGCTTTTACAGCATCATGGGGCGGGAGGAAGGCGTCACGACAGGTTCTGTTTGCCCTCGGGGCCGGGCTGGGAGGCGGGGCCTTCGACGGGACGGCGGGTGCGGCCGGAGGGGGCGGCCTTCAGGGGCGTGCTGACGAAACACAGGATCAGGGCGGCGGCCAGCAGCACGGCGTTGCCGATAAAGGGCCCCGGCTCGGCCAGCTCATACAGGGCCACCCCGATGACGGGCGGGGCCAGGAAGCTGAGACCCGCCAGCGACATGATGAGGCCCGCGATGGCCCCCTGCTCGTGGGGCTCGACCGCCAGGGACGACCCGGCGGTGAAGCCCGGCCGGGCGAAGCCGGCGCCCATGGACACCACCGCATAGCCCACCACCACCCCGAAGAAGCCCGGCGCGGCGATGCTCATCAGATTGCCCACAAGGGCCATGGCGGCGCCCCAGCGCATCAGCTCGCGCGGCTGCATCTTGAGCATGGGAATCAGGCCCCACTGGACCATCAGGGTGGCGGCGGCACCGGAGAGCATGGCCACGCCGATGAAGGACTGGGCCTCGCGGCCGGGCAGGCCCATTTCGTCGATGACGTGAAAGCCCAGCACGGCGATGTTCACCGCCTGGGCCCCGGTGACCAGCAGGCCGTAGATCAGGAAGTCGCGCACGCGCGAATCCTTCCAGAGGCCCTTGCCGGTCGGATCCCCGGGCTTGACCGGATGACGGACCACGTCGCCGCTCGGCAGGCGCTTCCACAGCAGGATCAGCACCACCAGTCCCATGAAGGCGAAGGCGTACATGGGGCCGGCCAGACCCACGAAGGGCAGCACGAAAAAGGGAGCCAGGGCAGGGCCGATGACTGTGCCGAGTCCCTGGGCCGAAGCCAGCATGGACATGGCGCGGGTCCGCGCACGCCGCGAGGTGCGGTCCGCCACATAGGCTTGGGCGGCGATGGGGGCGGCGGAGCCGAACAGGCCGTAGATGGCCCGCGCGACGGCCATCAGCACGAAGGCTGTCGGCGCCGAGAGCCAGTGCACCAGCCCCAGGGTCGCTGCGATGCCGAACCCCAGCATGGAGACGATGAAGCCGGCCAGGCCGATCATCATCACCCGCTTGCGGCCCCACCGATCGGACAGACGGGCCCAATAGGGCGAGGCCACGGTCCACAGCAGGGCGGACAGGGCGAAGGCGAACGCCACCAGGGTGTCGGCCAGACCAAACTCGCGCCCGATGGCCGGCAGCACCGACTGCAGCGCCATGTTGCCGGCGCCCGCCGTGAGGGTGACCGCGAACAGCAGGCCGAACGCTTCGGATTTCAGCTTCATGGGCGTCGCCCCTGCGGCCCTTGCGCCATCCATCCGCCCACGCCCATGATCGGGGGACTGAACAGGAGGGACGGGAATGCGCGGACGTTGCGGATCATGGACGGCTGGAATGCTGGCGGGTGCGGCGCTGTGCGCCCTTTCGGTTCCTGCCTACGCCCAGTCGCCGATCTCCGCCAGTGAGGTGCGCGAACAGGCCGACGCGATCCAGCCGCAGGTGGTGGAATGGCGCCGGCATCTTCACGCCAATCCTGAGCTGGGATTCGCCGAGCATGAGACGGCCGAGTATGTGGCCGAACACCTGCGCAGCCTCGGGCTGGAGGTTCGCACGGGCGTGGCGGCCACGGGGGTGATCGCGATCCTGCGCGGCGGCGCCGGCGACGGGCCGGTGGTGGCGCTGCGGGCCGACATGGACGCCCTGCCGGTGCGCGAGGCCACGGGCCTGCCCTTCGCTTCGACCGCCACGGGCGAGTATCAGGGCGCGACCGTGCCGGTGGCCCATGCCTGCGGCCACGACGCTCATATGGCCATGCTGATGGGCGCGGCCCAGATCCTGGCCGGCATGAAGGACCAGCTGGCGGGAACCATCGTCTTCGTGTTCCAGCCCGCCGAGGAAGGGGCGCCTCCGGGCGAGCCCATGGGCGGCGCGGCGCGCATCCTGGCCGAGGGCGGTCTGGATGACCCGAGACCCGAGGCTATCTTCGGACTGCATGTGACGCCGGGCGAGGCGGGGACCCTGCGCTACCGGCCCCGCGGGTTCATGGCGGCGTCGGACCGCGTCGACATCACTCTGACCGGGGTCCAGACCCACGGCGCCTGGCCATGGCGCGGCGTGGACGTCATCGCGGCGTCGGCCGGCATCATCACCACCATCAACACCCTGACCGCCCGCACGGTGGACCCGACCACCACGCCCACGGTGTTCACTATCGCCACCATGAACGCCGGGGTGCGCTACAACATCATCCCCGACAGCGCGGCCCTGAGCGGCACCCTGCGCACCTTCGATGTGGCCCAGCGTGATGATCTGGTGGAGCGCGCCACCGCGGCGGTTGAGCACGTCGCCCACGCCCACGGCGCCGAGGCGGAGATGACCGTGTTCCAGAACGCGGCCCTGGTGTTCAACGACCCGGACCTGTCCGCCTGGCTGGCGCCCGTGCTGGAGGAGGTGGTCGGCGCCGAGGCGCTGGACGCCGCCACCCCGCCCACCACCATCGCCGAGGATTTCTCGTACTATCAGCAGCAGATTCCGGGCGTGTTCTATCATCTGGGCGCCACGCCCGACGGCGTGGATCCGGACGACTCGCCGCCCAACCACTCGCCCCTGTTCGACGTCAACGAGGCGGTCCTGCCCGTGGGTGTGACCACCCATGTGCTGAGTGCGGTGCGGTTCCTCGAGCGGGGCGCGGGAGACCGCTGATCCCCGCGGATCAGCCCTCCAGAACCTCCAGTACGGCCTTGCCATAGCGATCCAGCTTGCCCTGCCCCACCCCGGACACCCGCGACAGGGCGTCCAGCGAGCCGGGCTCGGTCATGGCGATCTCCAGCAGGGTGCGGTCCTGGAAGATCACATAGGGCGGCACGTGCTGTTCGGCGGCGCGGTCGCGGCGCCAGGCGCGCAGCCTCTCGAACCGCTCGCGGACATCGGCGGGCAGGGTCTCCAGCACCGCCGCGCGGCTCTGACGGCCGCTCTGACGCGGGTTGCCCGAGCGGGTGGTGGGATCGTGCCGCATGGGGACGCGGGCTACCTCCACCGTGCGCTCGCCGCGATAGACCGCGCGCACCGCCTCGGGATCGCCCAGACGCAGCAGGGGCTTGCCCTCGTTGGGGTCTTCTTCCAACAGGCCCTCGAACAGCAGGTGGTCAATGACCTCGCGCCAGCCGGTGGGCGAGATATCGGCGCCCACGCTCCAGGTGGACAGGGCGGTCTCCCAGCCCTGCACATCCTTGGTCCGGCCGGTCAGGTGATCGATGACTCGGCCCCGTCCGAAGCGCTGGTCCAGCCGCTGGACCGCCGCCAGCGCCTTTTGCGCCGGCACGGTGGCGTCATGGGTCTGGGGCGGATCGAGACAGACGTCGCAATGACCGCAGGGCTTGGCGTCGGTCTCGCCGAAATAGCGGCGCACCGCCTGGGGCCGGCAGGCGGCGCCGTCCAGCATGGCGAACAGCTGGCGCACCTTGCGCACCTGCACCTGCTTGACCGTCTCGTCCATGGGCCGGCCGTCGAGGCGGCGCAGGGCCCAGGCGATGTCGGAGGGGCCGTACAGGGTCACGCCCTCGGCCGGTTCGCCGTCGCGGCCCGCCCGGCCGATCTCCTGCCAGTAGGCCTCGAGGCTGCCGGGCGGATCGGCGTGGATGACGAAGCGGACGTCCGGCTTGTCCACCCCCATGCCGAAGGCGATGGTGGCCACCATCACCGCCCCGTCCTCGGCCAGAAACCGTTCCAGCCGCTTGTCGCGCTCGGCCGGCGCCATGCCGGCGTGATAGGCGATGGCGTGCACCCCGGTCTGTCTCAGCTGGTCCGCCAGCCGCTCGCAGCCGTCCCGCGAGCCGCAATAGACCACCCCCGACTTGCCGCCCCGCTCGCCCACCAGCTCCACCACCCGCGCGTCAGTGCGGGCGCGCGAGCCGTTGATCTTGCGCTCGGCGATCAGCTGC
This sequence comes from Brevundimonas sp., assembly GCF_046299535.1. Classification (GTDB taxonomy): domain Bacteria; phylum Pseudomonadota; class Alphaproteobacteria; order Caulobacterales; family Caulobacteraceae; genus Brevundimonas. The sequence goes on from NZ_JBKBIB010000010.1 coordinate 159,969, forward strand.
AGATTGGGCCGGTCGAAACTGTCCACGAAGACGGCGGCGTCCGAAAGCCGCAGGGAGGCCAGGATGTCGTCGCGGGTCCGCGCATCGGCGGTGGCGGTGACGGCGATGCGCGGCACGCCGGGGAACATCCCGGCCAGCCGGCCCAGATCGCGGTAGTCAGGGCGGAAGTCATGACCCCACTGGGACACGCAGTGCGCCTCGTCGATGGCGATCAGGGCCAGCGGCAGGCTGGCCAGCCGGTCGATCATGTGCGGCTGGGCCAGACCTTCGGGCGAGACATAGAGCAGGTCCAGCTCGCCCGCCCGCGCCGCATCCCAGATGGCCGAGCGGTCCGTCAGCGACACGCCGGAATCCAGCCGTGCTGCGCGCACGCCCTGCTGCTTCAGCGCCTCCACCTGATCGGTCATCAAAGCGATCAGGGGCGAGACCACAAGGCCCAGGCCGGGCCGCAGCATGGCGGGGATCTGGTAGCAGACGCTCTTGCCGCCGCCGGTGGGCAGCACCGCCAGCACGTCGCGCCCGGCCAGAACCTGCTCCACCACCGACGCCTGCAGCCCGCGAAAATCCGCGTGGCCCCAAACCCGTTCCAGAGTCTCGCGGGCGCGCGCCATGTCGGGCGCGGCGGCGGGCAGGGGCGATTCGGCGAGCATGGTGCGCTTGTGCCCGATGCGGACTGGGGTGTCACGGCGGCGGGATGGATCATCCCCATCGCTTCGCAGGCGGCGACGGAGCGGCTATAGCGCCGCCATGACCAGCATTCTCTACGGCCGCCCCCCGGCGGTGTTCGATCCCCCCGCCGACGCCGTCCAGACCTCGCCCCTGATCCCCGGCTCAGCCGATCTGGCGGAGGTTGCCGCCGGATCGCTGGACGCCGCAACCGTCCTCGCGCCCCCCGGCGTGCTGGAGCGGCGGTACGTGCTGGCGCTGGCCCTGAAGGCGCTGAAGCCCGGCGGACGGCTGGACGTGATGGCCCCCAAGCTCAAGGGCGGGTCCCGGCTGGCCAAGGAGCTGCGCGAGTTCGGGCTGGAGCCCATCGAGAGCGCCAAGGCCCACCACCGGCGCTGCGAGCTGGTTCGGCCCGAAGCGGTGACGGGACTGGACGCCGCCATCGAGGCGGGGGCGGCGCGCCTTGTGCCGGACCTGGACGCCTGGTCCCAGCCGGGCGTGTTCGGATGGGACCGCATCGACGGCGGCACGGCCCTGCTGGCCGCCAGCCTGCCGCCCCTGAAGGGCGCGGGGGCGGATCTGGGCTGCGGCTTCGGCGCCCTGTCCACCGTGGCGCTGGCCTCGCCCGCCGTCACCAGCCTGGACATGATTGATCTGGACCGGCGGGCGGTTGAGTGCGCGCGGCGCAATGTGGAGGACCCGCGTGTCCGTCTGCACTGGGCCGACGCTCGCACGGCGACGCTGACGGACCTGAACTTCGTGGTCATGAACCCGCCGTTCCACGACGGCGGGGCCGAGGACAAGGCGCTGGGTCAGGCCTTCATAAGAGAGGCCTCGGCCATGCTGAAAAAGGGCGGCGTGCTGTGGATGGTGGCCAATCGGCACCTGCCCTATGAGGCCGAACTGAAGGCCGCCTTCGCGCGGGTTCGCCCCGTGGCGGACAAGGGCGGCTACAAGGTCTTCGAGGCGGTCAAGTGAGCAAGATCCCCACCTCCCGGATTGATAAACTTCTGTCCAACATGGGCTATGGCTCGCGCACCGAGATCGGGCGGCTGGCGCAGGCGGGCGGCGTCGTGCTGGACGGCGTGGACGTGGCCGATGTGTCGAAACGCATCCCGGTGACGGCTGACCTGTCGCAGCGCATGGAGATCGATGGCGCGCCGCTGGACCCGCCGCCCGGGCTGGTGCTCCTGCTGCACAAACCCCTCGGCATGACCTGTTCGCACAAGGAGGACGGGGCGCTGGTGTACGACATCCTGCCGGACCGCTGGCGGCGCCGCGACCCGGCCCTGTCCACCATCGGGCGGCTGGACAAGGAGACCTCGGGCCTGCTGCTGCTCACCGACGACGGGGACTTCCTGCACCGGGTGATCTCGCCCCGGCGTCATGTGGCCAAGGTCTATCGCGCGAACCTGGCCCGGCCGCTGGTCGGGACCGAGGGCGCCCTGTTCGCCTCGGGCGAGCTGATGCTGGAGGGCGAGGCGAAGCCGCTGGCGCCCGCCGATCTGGACGTGATCTCGCCCGCCGAGGCGCTGCTGACGGTGACCGAAGGCCGCTATCATCAGGTGCGGCGCATGTTCGCCGCCGTGGGCAACCATGTGGAGGCCCTGCACCGCGAGCGGGTGGGCGGGCTGACCCTGCCGGACGACCTGGCGCCGGGCCAGTGGCGTTTGTTGACCCCGGACGAGGCGTCGCGGGTGTTCGACTGACGCTTGCCGCTCCGCCAAGCTCGCGTATCAATGCCCCATGACTGAAGAACAACCGGAGCGGCGGCGGGGGCGGCCTCTTCTGATCCTGGCCCTGATCATCCTGCTGCTGCCTTTGGGCGGGGTGCTGATGCACGCCGTGGCGCCGCCGCCCACCACCCTGTTGATGCTGACGCGGGTGATCGAGGGCGAAGGGGTCGACTATCGCTGGCGCTCCCTGAACCACATCTCGCCCCATCTGGTGCGGGCGGTGATCGCGGCCGAGGATTCCCGCTTCTGTTCGCACCGGGGCTTCGACATGGAGGCCATCGAACAGGCGCTGGAACGCAACCGGCGCGGCGGGGCGGTGCGTGGCGGATCGACCATCAGCCAGCAGACCGCCAAGAACGTCTTCCTGTGGCCCCAGCGTAGCTGGCTGCGCAAGGGGCTCGAGGCCGGCTACACCGTGATGATCGAAACCGTCTGGCCCAAGCGGCGGATCGTCGAGGTCTACCTGAATGTGGCCGAGTGGGGGCCGGGCGTCTACGGCGCCGAGGCCGCCGCCCGGTACTGGTTCCGCAAGTCCGCCGCCGACCTGAGCGCGTCAGAGGCCGCCCGGCTGGCGGCCATCCTGCCCAGCCCGCGCCGCTATCAGGCCGCGAGTCCCGGTCCCTATGTGCGTCGTCGGGCCGGTCAGGTTCAGGCCGCCATGGGCACCGTGCGGAGCGACGGGCTGGCGAACTGCGTTCTGGACTGAGGCGCCGCCCGTCGAGGCTTGACGGAATGAACGGCGGCGCTTCCCATGCGCGCCATCAAAGGGCCGGCTCAGGGTCCACTGTAGGAGAATGTCCATGAAACGCCTGCTGATGGCCGCCACGGCCGCCTGCGCCCTCGCCGCCGGGGGGCTGGCCGTTCAGGCCCAGACCGCCCCCGCCGACCGCTTCCCCGCCACGCCGGAAGGGGCGCGGGCCTTCGTGCTGGACGCCGAGGACCGCCTGACCGACATCGCCGAATACGCCGCGCGCGTGGCCTGGGTGCGCAACACCTACATCATCCACGACACCATGTGGCTGGAGGCTCGCGCCAACACCGAATACACCGAGCTGGGAGTCGAGCTGGCCAATGCGGCCGCCCATTTCAACGAGGTGGACGCCGATCCCGAAACCCGTCGCAAGCTGGACATCCTGCGCCAGGGCCTGACCATGCCCGCCCCCAATCGCCCCGGCGCCGCCGCCGAACTGGCCGAGATCGCCACCCGCCTGGACTCCACCTACGCCACAGGCCGGTTCGAGTACGAAGGCCGCCAGCTGACACTGAACGACGCCGAGGAGATCATCGCCGAGTCCCGTGATCCGGCCGTGACCCGCGCCATGTACGAGGGCTGGCGCACCATCTCGCCCGGCATGGCCGGGGACTACGCCCGGCTGGTGGAGGTCGCCAATGAGGGCGCCCGCGAACTGGGCTACGCCGACACCGGCGCCATGTGGCGCTCGGGCTATGACATGGATCCGGACGCCTTCGCCGCCGAGACCGATCGCCTGTGGGCCCAGGTCCAGCCGTTCTACGAGAACCTGCACTGCTATGTGCGCGCCCGCCTGAACGAGCGTTACGGCGACGAGGTCCAGCCGGCCACCGGCCCCATCCGCGCCGACCTTCTGGGCAACATGTGGTCCCAGCAGTGGAGCAATATCTACGACGTGGTGGCCCCCACGACCCTGCCGGAATCCAGTGTCGATCTGACCCAGCTTCTGCTGGCGGCGAATTACGACGCCGAGCAGATCGCCCGGGTTTCCGAGCAATTCTACACCTCCATCGGCATGGATCCCCTGCCCGGGACCTTCTGGGAGCGGTCGCAGATCACGCGGCCCGAGGGACGCGAGGTGGTGTGCCACGCCTCGGCCTGGAACCTGGACAATGTGGACGACCTGCGCATCAAGATGTGCACGCGGGTCAACGCCGAAGACTTCCAGACCATGCACCACGAGCTGGGGCACAATTTCTATCAGCGCGCCTACAACCAGCAGCCGTTCCTGTTCCGCAACGGCGCCAACGACGGCTTCCACGAGGCGATCGGCGATTTCGCCGCCCTGTCGGCGGCCACCCCCACCTATCTGAACCAGATCGGCCTTCTGGACACGGTTCCGGGCGAGGAGGAGGACATCACCTTCCTGCTGCGCATGGCCATGGACAAGATCGCCTTCCTGCCGTTCGGCCTGATGGTCGATCGCTGGCGCTGGGACGTGCAGTCGGGCGCGACGACGCCGGCGCAATACAACGACGCCTGGTCGGCCAACATGCTGCGCTATCAGGGTCTGGTCCCGCCCGGCCCGCGCCCGGAGAACGCCTTCGATCCCGGCGCCAAATACCATGTGCCCGGCAATGTGCCGTACACGCGCTACTTCCTGGCCCATATCTACCAGTTCCAGTTCCACCGCGCGGCCTGCGAGATCGCGGGCTGGGACGGGCCGCTGCACCGCTGCTCGGTCTACGGGAACGAGGAAGTGGGCCGGCGCTTCAACGCCATGATGGAGATGGGCATGTCCCGGCCCTGGCCCGAGGCGATGCAGGCCTTCACGGGCTCGCCCGAGAATGACGCCACGGCGGTGGCCCAATATTTCGCGCCGCTGGATGCCTGGCTGACCGAACAGAACCGGGGCCAGGACTGCGGCTGGGAGGCCTGACCGACCGTTCCGCCCGCGATCATCCCGCGATCATCCCGCGGGCGGAACCGCTGCAGGAGGCCATTAACCCCTCCCGTTGGGACATTTCTTTACCCGGCCTGTTCATGCTTGCGCCCGACACGCGGACATGAGGTCCGCCAGGGATGCGAGGGTTCCGGCGCATGGCGACGCGGCTGGGCGGCTTTTTGGGTTTCATGCGGGGCTTCGCCCGCGCCCGCAGCGGCGGCGTGGCGATGATGTTCGCCCTCAGCCTGCCGGTGCTGACCATGGCGGCTCTGGTGGGTGTCGATGTGCACCGCATCTCGACCGTGCGCGCCAATCTCCAGGACGCCCTTGACGCCGCCGCCCTTGCCGCCGCCCGTTCCCCCCACATGGACGATGCGGGGGTCACCACCGTCGGCATGGCCGCCCTGCGCGCCAATCTTCAGGCCTATCCCCAGATCACCCTTCGTGAGGACCTCACCACCTTCCGGCTGACGGAGCAGGGAATGGTGATCGCCGCCTCCAGGGTGGATGTGGACACCCTGGTGGCCAATATCGTCCTGCCGCCCTACGGACAGGTTCTGGACGACCGTGTGCAGGTGGGCGTGGGGTCCGAGGTGCTGCGCTCCTCCACCAATCTCGAGGTCGCCCTGGTTCTGGACATCACCGGATCCATGGCCGGCAGCCGGATGACGACCTTGCGTGAATCCGCCACCGAACTGGTGGAGCTGGTCGTCCAGACCCAGCAGACGCCCTTCTATTCCAAGGCGGCGATCATTCCCTATTCCATGGGCGTGAATCTGGGCTCCATGGCCAACGCCGCCCGCGGAACGCCCCCGCCGGCCCGGAATATATCGAACGCCGTCTGGTCCACGGGCGCGACCCGCAACATGACGTCGATCTCCAGGGCCAACAGCCGAATCACGGTCACCTCAAGCGGCCACGGATTCGTCACCGGCGATTTCGTCTATGTGTGGAACGCCAGCGGCATGACCCAGATCAATGATCAGGCGTTCCGGGTCCGGCGCGTGGACAACGACAGGTTCCGGCTGCAGAATTCCGCTGGCCAGGACATCAACCCCCAGTCTTACGGCGACTACACCGGCAACGGCCGGGTGGTGAAATGCCAACGCAGCGACTGCGCCGTCACCATCACCTCCAACAATCACCAGTTCCTGAATGGCGGACAGGTCCGCATCCTGAATGTGAACGGCCTGAACACCCTGAACAACAAGACCTATGTCGTGATCGACCGGACGGCCAACACCTTCGTTCTGTCCGGCTCGGACCCGCGCGGCCAGGCCTATTCGTCCAGCGGCACGGCCGTTTGCGCGGACTACGGCTGTCAGTATTTCACCTACACGGGCCGCTACGGGGCGGAACGAACCGGCGAACTCAGCACCTGCGTCAGCGAGCGGACGGGGGCGGACGCCTACACCGACCGGTCGCCCGCCGAGGCGCGCGTCGGGGCCAATTATCCGATCCCGGGCAACAACTGCCCCTCTAGCGCCCTGGTCCCCCTGACCAGCGACCGTAGCTACCTGACCCAGCAGATCAGCCAGCTCAGGGACGGCGGCTCCACCGCTGGCCAGATCGGCCTGGCCTGGGGATGGTATGCGGTTTCGCCCAACTTCAACGGTCTGTGGCCCAGCGCCATGAACCAGGCCGCGCCCTACGGCGCCGCAGACCTGCTGAAGGTCGTGGTGATGATGACTGACGGCGAGTTCAATACGCCTTACTGCAATGGGGTCATCGCCCAGAACGCCGGCGCGGGCAGCGGCGACACCAACTGGCACATCCGCTGCAACGCCCAGAACGGCGATCCCTTCCAGCAGGCCGTGCGGCTATGCGGGGCCATGAAGGCCCAAGGCATCATGATCTATACGGTGGGACTGGACGTGGCCAATGTGCGCGACACTACGCCCAATGTGGTGGACACGGCCCGCGAGGTCATCGAACAGTGCGCCACCAGCCCGGACCATGTGTATCTGCCCAGCGACAACACCGACCTGCGCGACGCCTTCCGGGCAATCGCCCGCAGCATCTCGGACCTTCGCATAGCGCGCTGACCGCCGACCCGCGTTAGATTCCGGCTTTGCTTGCCCTTGCCCAAAGCCTTGCTGTAGTCAGGGGCGGCGATCGTGGCGGGCGCCCTTCCGGCGGACATGTGTTGGAATGGCGCCACAGTTGTCGCAATCGTGGCTTAAAATTGGAACCGCGTTGCAGATGGCTCGTTCGTTTGGCTCGAGCACCACGCAATGCGTCGGGGTTTGGGCAAACTTTTTCAGACGATGAGGACAAACATGAAGTTGAAGCTTCTAGCCGGCGTTGCGGCGGCAGGGCTCTTCGCAGCGACCAGCGTGTCGGCGGAGCCGGATGGTTGGTACGGCGCGATCGACGCCGGCGGTCACTGGATGGAGAACGACATCAATGCTCGTTCCGACGCCGGTCCCGCATGGAATTGGGAGGTCAACGACGGCTGGGCGGCGTTCGCGCGTCTCGGCTATCGCCTGAACCCCAACTGGCGTGTGGAACTGGAAGGCGGTCATCGCTCCGGCGACATCGGACGCGTTCGTCGCCCCAACGACGCGGTTCCGTCCGGCCTGTGCAACCTGACGCCGGCCACCGGCCCGTGCCACTCCCCCGAGGGTGACATCGAGTCCAACACCCTGTTCATGAACGTCCTGTACGACTTCGGCTCGCCGGATTGGGCGTTCCGTCCGTTCGTGGGTCTGGGCGTCGGCGCCAACCGCGTGTCCATCGACACCATCGGCAGCCTGCGCGGCGATCGCGGCGCGACCCTGTCGGCCGACGACTCCACCACCGAGATGGCCTTCCAGGCCCTGGCCGGCTTCGCGTGGGCCGTGGGCGAGCGCGCCAACATCGACCTGACCTACCGTTACCTGACCGGCGACACCGGCTGGGACACGACCACGGTCGGCGCCCCGCAACTGGGCCGCTTTGAAGGCGACTACGACTTCAGCCACACGGTGACCGTGGGTCTGCGCTATGCGTTCGGTCCGGTCGCGGCGCCTCCGCCGCCTCCCCCCCCA
>NZ_JBKBIB010000011.1:0-130762 GCF_046299535.1 Brevundimonas sp.
ACCAGCCCCTCCCGGCTCCGGCCGGGAGGGGAACGGTTCCCGAAGATGTCGACGGCCTTCGGCCAAAGACTTCAAACGCCCGCCCGGCTCACGCCAGGCGGGCGTTTTCCTGTGCGACGCGGCCGGAAGCAGGTTAAAAACGCAACTTGACGCCGCCGGGTCGAGATTATCCGTATGCGGCTGAATTCATTCACCTCACGGCGGATCGTCGTTCGGGGTGAGCGTCCCGACAATGTTGCTGCACTGCAACACGTCCCCCGTTGTCACAAAAACGAGGCATATCTGTCTTCCGAGTGTCGGGAGTGGGGCCTAAACGGCGCCTATCCATCATGGTCGTACGCATCATCATCGCCCGCCGGGCGCTGCACGACCGCAGAGAGGGGATACTCTGAGAATGAGACTCAACCATCTGGCCTACGGCGCCTCCGCCGTCGTCATCGCCCTGGCCGCGGCTTCCGCCGCTTCCGCCCAGTCCACCGGCACCGAAGCCACCGAGGTGCAGGAACTCATCGTGACGGGCGCCCGTGGCCCCGCCAACATCGATGGCCTGGCCGTCGGCGAGACGATCGCCAAGACCCGGAACACCGTCAATCAGGAATTCATCGCCACCCAGCCGGCGGGACAAACCATCCTGCAGACCCTGAACCTGACTCCGGGTCTGAACTTCACGAACGCCGACCCCTACGGTTCCTCGGGCGGCAACATCCGTCTGCGCGGCTTCGACGGCAACCGCGTGTCGCTGACGTTCGACGGCATCCCGCTGAACGACACCGGCAACTACGCCACCTACACCAACCAGCAGCTGGATCCGGAACTGATCGAGCGCGCTTCGGTCAACACCGGCTCCACCGACGTGGACAGCCCGACCGCTTCGGCCACCGGCGGCACCATCAACTACATCACGCGCCGCCCCGCCAACGAGTTCGGCGGCTGGGTCCAGGGTTCGCTGGGCGACTCAAACTACCGCCGCATCATGGGTCTGATCGACACCGGTGAAATCGGTCCGTGGGGCACCAGCGCCTGGTTCGCCGTGTCGCGTCAGGAGTACGACAAGTTCAAGGGCAAGGGCGACCTGCAGAAGACCCAGTACAACTTCCGCGTCTTCCAGCCCTTCGGATCCAACGGCGATTTCGTCGCCCTCTCGGGTCACTACAACGAGAACCGCAACTTCTCCTACACCGGCCCGAACCTGCGCACAGCCACCGGCTTCTGTGACGTGGCCCAGACCGTCGTCTGCGGCGATCAGGTGGACGATCCCGCCAACCCCTTCGGCTGGGACCTGGACTTCGACCGCTTCTACACGCCGGCGCCCGTGCGCGCCGGGGTGGCCGACACCGATCCCAACGGCACTGGCTACTGGGGTCTGCGGATCAACCCGTCCAACACCGGCAACATCCGCCTCAACTCCCGGTTCACCCTGGCTGAAGGTCTGCTGCTGACGGTGGACCCCTCGTTCCAGTACACCCTGGCCAACGGCGGCACCCAGCAGGCGGTCCTGTCCGAAACCGACCTTCGTCTTCGTGGCGCTGCCGGCGTCGGCGGCGTGGACCTGAACGGCGACGGCGACATCCTGGACAGCGTTCGGGTGATGACGCCTTCCAACACCAACACCCACCGCTACGGCCTGAACACCTCGCTGATCTGGGACTTCAGCCCCAGCCACCGGATTCGCGCCGCCTACGCCTTCGACGAGGGCCGTCACCGTCAGACCGGCGAGTTCGGATTCATCGACTTCTCGAACCCCAGCGAGCCCCGCTTCGTGGACTGGTTCGGTGGTCGCAACGACCGCGAGAACCGCGTCATCGGGCTCGACGGCAATGTTCTGCAGGCGCGCGATCGTCTGTCCTACGCCACTCTGAACCAGATCTCCCTGGAATATCGCGGCCTGTTCCTGGACGACAATCTCACCCTGACCCTGGGTGTGCGTGCGCCGTTCTTCAAGCGGGAGCTGAACCAGTACTGCTACAGCCAGAACGCCTCGTCGAACGTGCTCTGCACCACTGAAGTGCCGAATGCCACGCTGGCCAACGGCAATGTCACCTTCGCTGGCCGCGGAACGACACAGTACATCGCGCCCTACTCGCGCGAAGTGAAGTACGACGACGTTCTGCCCAACGTCATGGCCAGCTACCGGTTCGCCGGCGGCCACTCGATCTACGGCAGCTACAACGAGTCCCTGTCGGCGCCCCGCACTGACAGCCTCTACACCGTGGCGCGCCTGGCCGACGGCACGGTGGGCAACTCCACGGTGCAGCCCGAGACCTCGCGCAACTTCGATGTGGGCTATCGCTTCACCACCCCGACCGTGGTCGCCCAGGCGTCCGTGTTCTTCAACGAGTTCAGCAACCGGATCGTCAGCACCTTCGATCCCGACCTGGACACCTTTGTTGACCGCAACGTCGGCGACGTGGAGTCCCTGGGCTTCGAGGCTTCCGTCGGCTGGTCCCCCACCGCAGACCTGAGCCTCTACGCCTCGGCCACCTTCCTCAACAGCGAACTGCAGGACGACTACGTCTTCAACGCCGCCGGCGCGGTTCTGCCGACCGCCGGCAAGAAGCAGGTTGAAACTCCCGAGGAAATGTTCGCCCTGCGCGCCTCGTACCAGTTCAACGAGGTGTTCTCGGCCGGCCTCCAGGGCAAGTACGTCGGCTCGCGCTTTGTCACGGACGTCAATGACCTGTCGGTTCCGGCCTACACCGTGGTCGATCTGGACGCCCGCTTCGACTTCGCGCCCTTCGGCATGGACGGCACCTATCTGCAGTTCAACGTGACCAACCTGTTCGACGAGCAGTACTACGGCAACCTCGGCACCGGCGCCTCGGCCACCCCCGGCCAGCTCGGCTACGGCCGTCGCTTCGCCAATGTGGGCGCGCCGCGCACCATGATGGCCACCCTGCGCTACAGCTTCTAGGGCTGCCGCTCAGGCACAAGGGATCAGGGCGGGCCTTCGGGTCCGCCCTTTTTCTTTGGGCGCGGTGCAGGTTGAATGGCGGGACAGGCGTGGCTATGTGCGCGCGCCGCCTCTTTCGCGTTTCAGGATCCCGCCATGACCGTCATTCCCGCCGAGTGGAGCCCGCACCGCGCCATGTGGGTCGGCTGGCCCAGCCATGGCGAACTGTGGGAGGAGAACCTCGAACCGGCGCAAGCCGAGGTGGAGGCCCTCGTCCGCGTCCTGGCCGGGCCCGGCCGCGAGCAGGTCCGCCTGCTGGTGGGCAAGGCCGAGGCGCTGGATGACGCCCGCGCCCGCTTCGCCGACGTGGCGAATGTTGAGGTGGTGGACGGCCGCTTCGGCGACATCTGGCTGCGCGACACCGGACCCATCTTCGATGCGAAGGGCGTCGCCCACGCCTTCGAGTTCAACGGCTGGGGCGGCAAGTACGCGCTTGAGCACGATGATGCCGTGGCTGGTCAGATCGCCGCCCACGCCCGCGCGGCCCTGACGCCTCACGCCTTCATCCTCGAGGGCGGCGCGGTGGATCATGACGGCGCCGGCACGATCCTGACCACCCGCCAGTGCGTGCTGAACCCCAACCGCAACGCCGATTGGGACGAGGCGACGGCCGGGACGGCGCTGGCCGCCGCGCTGGGCGCCCGCAAGGTGCTGTGGCTGGGCGAAGGGCTGTTCAACGATCACACCGACGGCCACGTGGACAATCTGGCGCGCTTCGTGGCGCCCGGCGTGGTCGCCTGCCCGGTGGCCTGGGGGACGAAGGACCCCAACGCCGACGTCTATGACGCGGCCGCCCGCGATCTGGCCGCCATGACCGACGCCGACGACAACGCCCTGCGCGTCATCCGCATCCCCTCGCCCGGCGTGGTGGTGGACGAGGACGAGAAGGTTGTCCCCGCCAGCCACATGAATTTCCTCATCGCCAACGGCGCGGTGATCGTGCCCACCTATGGCGACGAGACCGCCGCGCGCCTGGCCTGCGAGGCGCTGGCCACGGTCATCACCGACCGCCCGATCATCCCCCTGCCCTCCCTCGCCATCCTGTCCGGCGGCGGGTCCTTCCACTGCATCACCCAGCAGGAGCCGGAATGAGTGACGAGGGGCGAGTGACGCGTGGCGAGGTTCGCCACTACCGGGACCTGATCGTCTGGCAGCGGGCGATGGATTGGGTCACGGTGGTCTACAGCGCCAGTCGCACATGGCCGTCGGATGAACGCTTTGGCCTGGCAAGCCAGGTGCGACGAGCCGCCGTCTCGGTTCCCGCGAACATCGCCGAGGGTTGCGCCCGACGCTCGACCGGCGAGTTTCTTCAGTTTCTGGGCATCGCACGCGGCTCGTTGGCCGAGGTCGAGACCCTTCTCATTCTCGCCGCGCGTCTCGGATATCTCGACGACGCAACCTCTAAGCCCATCCTGGCCGAAGCTGATGAGATCAGCCGCATGCTGGCCGCCCTGATCGCAGCCCTGAAAAGGCGTCCGAAATGACACTCGCCACTCGCCACTCGCCACTAGCCACTCGAACGATTTCCGTCGCCGCGCTCCAGACGTCCTACGGGACCGACTTACAGGCCAATATCCACAAGACCATCGATCTGGTCCGTCAGGCCGCCGACAAGGGAGCGCAGGTGATCCTGCCGTCCGAGCTGTTCCAGGGACCCTATTTCTGCGTGACGCAGGAAGAGGACTGGTTCGCCACCGCCCATCCGTGGCGCCAACACCCGTGCGTGACCGCCCTGTCCCCGGTGGCCAAGGATCTGGGCGTGGCCGTCCCGGTCTCGATCTTCGAGCGCGACGGGCCGCACTACTACAACTCGCTGGTCATGCTGGACGCCGACGGCGAGGCGCTGGGCGTCTACCGCAAGAGCCATATCCCCGACGGACCCGGCTATCAGGAGAAGTACTATTTCAGGCCGGGGGACACGGGATTCCGTGTCTGGAACACCCGCTTCGGCAAGGTGGGCGTCGGCATCTGCTGGGACCAGTGGTACCCGGAAACGGCGCGGGCCATGATGCTGATGGGCGCCGAGGTGCTGATGTACCCCACGGCCATCGGGTCCGAGCCCCACGACCCCTCGCTGGACACCGCCGAGCCGTGGCGCCGGGCCATGCAGGGCCACGCCGTCTCCAACGTCGTGCCCGTGGTGGGCGCAAACCGCACCGGCCATGAGCAGGTCACGGAGGCGGGCCAGACCTTTTACGGCTCGTCCTTCATCGCCGACCACCGGGGCGATCTGGTGGAGACCCTGGGCCGCCATGACGAGGGCGTGCTGGTGCACAGCTTCGATCTGGATTTCCTGGACCGCCACCGCGCCGCCTGGGGCTTCTTCCGCGACCGGCGCACGGACCTGTACGGCGCCCTGACCGGCAAGCCCGCCTAGAAGCCCCGCTCGATCCGGTTGTCCTCGACCACATTGCCCGTGGCGCCGTCGCCGTCGTCCACACTGCTGCCGAAGGGATGGCCGGCGTCGGCGTCGCAGTAGCGCCGGTTCCCCTCGCGCGACCCGACCACCACGGCGCGCGCCGGGCCGAACCATGAGGCGTGGAAGGTGTTGCCGGTGACGCGGTTGTTCGACGGCGTCTGATGCCGGACGATCCCGCCCTCGCCGCAGTTGCGGTACAGGAACACCCCGCCCCGGTTGGTCAGGCCGCCTGCGCTGAGGGCGATGCTGTTGCCGCTGATGACGTTGCCCGCCGAGCCGTCCACGGCGATGACCTCGCGCCCGGTACGCACGGCGATGGTGTTGTCGCTCACGGTGTTCAGCCCGCTCTCGGCGTCCAGATAGATGGCCGTGGACACGGACCGTCCGTCCAGCCGCGAGCCGGTCAGGCTCAGGCCGGTGACGCCGGGGCCCACATAAAGGGGAATAGAGCCCGTGCCGGTGATGGTCACGTCCTCGAGACGCACCGTCGCCGGCGCGGCGGCCTGCAAGCGCCCCGTGTGGTCCGCCCGGTAGGAGGACTGGCGCAGCTCGTCCATCCGCTGGCCCGCGCCGACGCCCCAGACCCGGATCGCGCCGTGCACATGACAGCCCCGGATCAGGATATTGCGGGGGCGGCTCCAGTCCTCCCCGTCGCGGCGCGACCAGATGGCGATGGTGGGCGCCCGGGTCGTGGTCGCCTGTCCTTCCCGACCGACCACGGCGCCGTCGCAGATCAGCCCCGCCCCCGACGCCTCCGCCCCCTCGATCAGGACGCGGCGCGTGACGCGGTCTCCGGGGCCGAGGCGCGCCCGGCACGTCAGGCGCACCGGCGGATCGTCATGGACGCCGGGGGCCAGAAGAGCGGCCGTCTCTTCCGGCGAACAGGACCGCGCCGGCGGTTCGGCCGCCAGTTGCAGGGCGATCAGGGCGACGATCAGTGTCAGGACGGCCTCTGCCCCAGGGCGGACCGTTCGGCCGCGCAGCCGGGGTTCAGATGACCCGACGTACGCGCCTGCGCCACCTCCAGGCGGGCGGCGACCAGATCAGCCTGGTAGTCCGGCGTCTCGCGCAGGGCCTCGAACAGGGCCGCGCCCAGGGCCTGGCCCGCCGCCACGTCCGAGGGATAGTGCAGGCCGCACACCGCGCGGCTGACGCCGATCTCCTCGCCGATGCGGGTGAGCGCCTCGGCTTCGTCAGGCGCGACCTCGGCCATGATGCGTCCCCACAGGGCGCCGACCGTGGCGTGGCCGGAGGGGTGGGAGGCGCTGGCCCTCAGGTCGTCATCCACGCGAATGCAGGCGCGGCGGTCCGGGTCCCCGGCGATCGGCCGCGGGCGGAAGCCGACGCTCTTGGCGGCATTGGAGGCGACCGAGGCGTCCTGCAGGGCCCGGCCCAGAACGCGCAACAGCGCGGGCGGGGGCGCATCGGCCAGGCGTGTGTTCAAGGGACAGTCAAAATGCTGAACGGCCAGATGGGGCCGTACTTCCGCATGGGTCTGGGCCAGACGCCATCGGTCGCTGTCCTCCAGCGCCGTCCATCGCAGGGACTCGCGCAGGTCAGCCGCCGCCTCGGGCGAACCGTCCGTCACGGGCGGCGGGACCTCATTGGCCAGGAACGCCAGGACTTCGGGGGCCAGGTAGGGCTGCGGTGCTGCGGCTGACTCCACACGGGACGGCGCGGGAAAGGAGGCGTTCACGGCGCAGCTTGCCGCCAGCAAGGCCGCGGCGACGGCGCCCGCGAGCAGACGCGCCCGTCTCACCCCCCTTCGCTCCAGACCAGCTGAACCGATGTGCCGCCATCCTCGACGGGCGTCGCGAAGACCGAAAGGTTTCCGCCGTCGGCGGTGGAATGGGCGCCATAGGCTCGCGCCTCGCCCTGGTTCATGGCCATCACGGAGGCGAGGCCCTCGGCCTCCGCCCGGGCCCGGTGGAAAGCGATCACATCATCCGGCGAGGCTGCGGTCACATAGGTGACGATGCCGCCGGGGCCGGCCTCGCTCCGGGTCGGGGCGGCGCTCTCGTCGATCACGCCCCCGGGATAGATGACCGCAAAGGCCGGAGCGTCAGGGGACGCCCGTCGCCCCTCCGTGGGGATCGGCGTCCCGGCCTCCACCGACACGGCGGGGGTGGCGGAATTTTCAGCCGCCGGCGATTCGTCGGCGGCGGATTCGGACCCCGCTTCAGCCGGGGAGGGTTCGGGCTCGGGATCGCCGCCGCCACAAGCCCCCAGAACGAAAACAACTGCAAGGGTCAGGCTCAGACGCCGCATGAAGACCGTCCTCTATCAATACGTTGCGCACCGTGGCGCATCGCCGGGGAGCGGGCAAGCGGCCAGATCATGCTCAGCCGGTGGCGGCGTCCGCGTCGTCGCCTGGACCGCCCTTGCGCCCGGTGTTCCGGATGGCGCTGGCGCCATCCTGATCGCCGTCATCCCCGGTCTCGGCGGCGGCCATGCCTTCGCTGGTCAGAACCCGGTCGATGGCCTGCTGGTCCGGATCAATGTCCGAGCCGGACGCCGATCCGCCCCGCAGCGAGCCCGCGCGCGTGTCTGATCCGCCGTTCGATCCCGTCAGGGCCTGGTCCAGGGTCTCGGCCAGTTGATCGGGGGTATGTCCCATGTCCGGCCGTTCCCCATGGTCCGTCGTCTTTCTCGTATCGTCGCTCATGGGTGGTCTCCTGCCTGTGCCGATTCAAAGCATGGCCGGGTCGCCGGTTCCCTTTACTGGAACTGCGCTTCGAGGTCCGCGAGACGTGCGGCTTGGTCCTCGGCGATCAGCGCGTCCAGAACGGGGTCGATGTCCCCCTCCAGAATCTGGGGCAGGCTGTGCAGGGTCAGGCCGATCCGGTGATCCGTCACACGTCCCTGCGGAAAATTGTAGGTGCGGATGCGTTCGGACCGGTCGCCGGAGCCCACCTGCGACTTGCGGGCGTCGGAGCGGGCCATGTCCTTGGCCTGCCGCTGCATGTCGTACAGGCGCACGCGCAGGTTCTTCATGGCCTTGTCCCGGTTCACGTGCTGGGACTTCTCTGACGAGGTCACCACGATGCCGCTGGGAAGGTGGGTGATGCGCACCGCCGAATCCGTCTTGTTCACGTGCTGACCGCCGGCGCCCGAGGCCCGGTAGGTGTCGATGCGGATGTCCTGATCGCGGATCTCGATCTCCACGTCCTCCACCTCCGGAAGCACCGCGACGGTGGCGGCCGAGGTATGGATGCGACCGCCCGCTTCAGTGGCGGGGACCCGCTGGACCCGGTGAACGCCGCTCTCGAACTTCAGCCGCCCGAAGACCCCGTCGCCGGAAATGGTGGCAACAATCTCCTTGTAACCGCCTGCCTCGCCCTCGGAGGCGGAGTCCACCTCGACGCGCCAGCCGCGAGTCTGGGCGTAGCGGGAATACATGCGGAACAGGTCGCCCGCGAACAGGGCCGCCTCGTCCCCGCCAGTTCCGGCGCGCACTTCCAGCACGGCGCTGGCGTTCTCATCCGCGTCGCGGGGCGCCAGCAGCAGGGCCACCTGCCGTTCCAGTTCCGGCAAGGTCTCCTTCAGGGTTTCCAGTTCCTCGCCCGCCATGGCCGCCATTTCCGGATCGCGGGCCATGATCTCCAGATCGGCCAGGTCCTGGCGCGCCTTCGACAGGGTGTTGACCGCGTCGGCCACCGGCTTGATCTCGGCGTGCTCTTTGGACAGGCGCACGATCTCGGCGCCGTCCGAAGCCGCGCCCATGCGGGCCTCCACCTGATGGAAGCGGTCGAGCACCTGGTCTAGGCGGGCCTGGGGCAGTCGCAAGGAACGTCTCCGTGGATCGGGAAGGCCGCTGTTTACGCCGTTCGCACGGCGCCTGTCGATCCGGCCTCAGACCTCCGGCCGGGTCTGGCGAAAACTGTCCCTGGCCTCGAGCGCCGTCTGCAGCGCCACCAGATTCGGACGCCCGGCGCGCCAGTCAATGTCCGGGTGCCGGAATCCGATCCAGGTCACGGCCACCCCGGCGGTGATGACGCCCACGTCCAGCGGCTCGGCCCGGGGCGCGGCGGCCTCCAGCGCGTCGAGCCCCAGCGCCATGTTGCGGCTCCAGCGCGCGATCCACGACGGCGAGCGTTCATGCTCGGGCCGGCGTTTCTCCAGCACCAGCTTGACGCCCATTTCCAGCACGCCGTTCGCCAGGGTCTCCAGCCGCTTGACCCGCCAGCGCTCCGCGCCGTCAGCGGGCACAAGGCGCGGCCCCTCGCCCAGCGTATCCAGGTATTCGCAGATCACCGGACTGTCGGTGATGGCTTCGCCATCGCCGGCGATCAGGGCCGGGACCTGCACCAGCGGATTGGCCGCCAGCAGGGCGGGCGCGTCGCCGTAAGGGTCGGCCGTGATCTCCTCGATGCGATCGGACAGCCCCTTCTCCCGCGCCACGATGCGGCACTTGCGGGCGAAGGGTGACGGCGTGGTGATGTAGAGCTTTGGTCCGAGTCGTAAAATCTGAGACCCCCACACTTTGATTTGAATCAGGTTCTCGCGACAAGATTCACAATCCCAGAGGCCGAAAATTCAGAATATCTGAGACTGCGGCGGGATGCGGTCACAATCTCTGAGAAATCTGTATTCGCGATCACAATTTTTGAGAGCCCTGCCAGCTATCGCCCGAACCTATCTGGCTTCGTCGGGGAATAACGAACTCTGCCGGGAAAGTGTCCCAGCTGCGGTCGCCTACCGCTCCAGGAGCTGCCCCTCGTCGTAGGATGATTTTCCAGAGCGCCCGGACCGGGCACTGACGGGTTGTGAGTGGCGCGGTTCAGACAAACCCGGGTGTGGACCTTCCGAACGTCAGCTAAGAGCCCGTTGCCGCCATTCCGACCTCTACACCCCAGAGTCCGGAATGGGCTCAAAGCGGACCGCCAAGATGCCCGCTTCCATGCTGGCGCGCATGCGTTCCTCAGCGGAGCGAACATCTGCGTCCTACTCACAGAGGGCTCGGCCCTGTCGAATCGGGATTCGTTCAGTAGAGGCGCCGCTGGGACGCAAGGCCTTCCACCGGCCCGTATTGCCGCGACAATGACGGCCCACTGCCGTGGCCTTCTGAACCTGTTAGCCGGGACTGTGTTGGTTTAACACAGACTGACGTGGGTCACCTGACGCAGTCAGCCTTGTGATGGGGCTGCGTGTCCCTGTCCCCCGAGAGTCGGAGTCGTCCTGGATGCATGTTGGAACCGTCAAATTCGTAAGTCCGGAGCGCGACTACGGCTTTATTTCCAGGGATGACCGGGAACCCAAGGTGTTCGTCCACGTCAAGGAGGTTCACAAGATCGGCCTCGAAGGCCTCGAAAAGGGTCTTCGCTTTTCCTTCGAGATCGCACCGGACGATGAGGGTCGACCGGGCGCAGTGAGACTGGTTCCGCTGCCACCAGGATCGCGTCCCGCTTCGCGCCGCTGAGTGCGCGCGTCAGGCTCAAGAGTGACGGCGTCCTTGCTCCGCGAGGAACAGGGCCTGGCCAAAGGCCGACAATACGCCGTGCGGAGTGGCCCATCCGCTATTCTTTGCCCGCCGCGATGAATGCGGACTGAGCAGGACATAGTAGCCGAGTTCCGCTGCTGCCATCGCCGCCAAGGTTCGATAGGCGTGGTCATCAAGGGCCTGGGTCACAGGCATGCAGGTCTCCTTTTCATTATCCTGGCTGCTTGCAGGCTGAACGCCTCGCGCGGCTTTTGGGTCTTCATCGGCGCTGGACGCGGTCGTTTACCCACTGGTCGCACAGTGAATGCAGGTGGCCGTTGTGGGGTCGATCGCCAGACGGCGGGGGGCAATGGCTTCACCGCAGGCCGCGCACCAGCCGAACTCCCCATCAGCGATGCGCGCAAGCGCCGCCTGTACGAGCCGTCTTTCGCCGTGTCTGCGTCCCTGCGAAGCGAACGACATGGCCTGTTGCTGCATGGCGTCCATCCGTGACAGCCGCCCAATGCTTTGCTGATCCAGTTCGACCGGCTTGCGATTCTGCTCGGTGGCCGTGTCCAGAGAGTCCAGGTCGATCAGGCGCTGCTCGAGAAGCGCCTTGAACTCCGCCACGACGGCTTCCGACGGCTCCTGGTTTGGATTGCCCTGGCCCTGCGAATCCTGCGTCATGATCGGAAACTCCTGACAGCCTCGACGAAGCTCGGATGAAGTCGAATGACAAGGTCATCATCCTGTTCCGTCACCGCGGCGAAAGCATCGACCACATAGCGGTCGCCGCTGCGCCTACGCTCACGACCCAAGGTGAGGGCGGCGGAAATCCGTCTGCCCAGCCGCCCGTAGGTTCGCCAGACTTCACCCTCGTCCAGGCTTGAGATCCGCGCCAGCCGCGCCGCCGTGACCTCGGCGTCCGGCAGGCGCATATGTACGCCCAGCATCCGCATCAGTTCGCCACGGGCATTCGCCGGGGCCAGCGCGGACAGGGCGTCCAGGTATTCCTCGGCTGTCGGGACGCCTTCGACTCTGGCGATGCGCAGGGCTTCGGTGCGCGCATCCAACTGGCGCAGGGCCTCGCCTGTGGCTGCTTCCTCATCGTCGCCATCCGTCTGCAGGATACGGCGCATGCCGGCGTAGGCGACGGCCTTGGCGGTCATGCCCCGCGTCGCGGCCACGATGCGGTAGAGGCCGTGTGTCGTTTCGATGCGGCCCCTCGGCGGCGCCTTGGTCAGGCTCATCCTGCGCTCCTCTGCGATTTCGGGGATTCGATCTTCAGGCGTTGGCGGGCCTGATTCATGCGTTCCGCGAGATCCGCCGGGTTGAGCTTGGCCAGGGCCGGAGCAATCCGCGAAGCCTGTTCGGGCGTGGCGTTTGGTTTGATCTTGAGGACGTTGGTGATGAGCAGGGTGTCGGAGGGGCCTGACGGTCCTGAACGTCTCATCGGGGAGCCTCCATCAGAGGATGCAGGTCCGAGGTGTCGAGAAACTGGGCCAGCGTCAGGTCGTCGATCGCCCGATCCTTTGATTCCAGCTGTGCACGGGCCTGATCCACGCGCCACACGAGCTCCCTCAGCTTCAGGCGGAGCTCGCGGCAGCGATCGTGCTCACAGGGCGCCGCGATTTCGGATGCGCCCTCGGGCAGGGACCGGGGCATTGGTTGGTCTTCGCGCATGCGAATGCATCTCCGGGTGGGCGAACCCACATGAATACGCGGAGACGTCGGCCGCCCTTGGGAGGGGCCGAACGCAAGACGCCACGATCTTCAAGCCCTCGCCGAAGCGGAGACATAGAGCGCGCGGCGGTCAGCGTTCGAACGGATCACAAAGGACCCGCAGGCTGGCGCTCGCGCGTACAGGCTATGAAGATGGACGCCCGACAGATTGTCGGGATGCCATGGTTCTCTTGTTGGAACCGGTACAGGCTTTTAGCAGCCTGAATGTCTCTTGAAAACTCTCAGCGTTGCGCTGGATCCAGGTTGGGGCGGCGGCTCGTCGCCACGATCTGGACCACGAGCAGTAGAACCAGGGCCGGGAGGAACATTTCGCCGATTTCCTCGAACGACAGTAGCCGGAGCAGGGTCATGTCTGACAAGATCACATCAAAATCCGCGAGATTGCGCGGCAGACCATCAACGATCTTGAGCACCGGCAAGGCAGCGACAAAGGCTACGGCAGAGGCGCGCGTGAGCGTTCCCCTGGCGAACAATCGCTGGATCCCACGGCGATTGCGCCAAGCCAGAACCGCAAGTGCCCCGATGAGGACTACAACCGAGATGAAGGAGGAGACTTTTTCGGTGAGCCGCACATCGGGGCTGCTGTAGAGCTTCAGGCTGAACACTCCGTGGGTCGTGGCGGCGCTGTGCATGTCGAGCTCGCGCAGGCCCATGAGCACCGACAGCACGGCCAGAAACGCCAGCACGCCTCCAAACTTCAGCGCTAGAATCGCCGCGACAACGGCGGTCAGGAAATGTGCGACACCGCTGGCGATTTCGACTGGCCCGTTCTCCACGAGGCTGCCTGTCACGGCGTCTGGCGGGAGCAAGATCGGCCATGCGATAATGGTGATGGCTGCCACTACCAACAGCCAGGGCGTGGCGTAGCCCAGAGCTTGCGGCCGTTTCCGGTCGGAGATCATCAGCGGAACAGCAGCACCGGAACCATGCAGGTGCGGATCATCGCCGTGGTGGTGCTGCCGACGATGAAGCGGCGGATCGGGGAGTGGCCGTAGGCGCCCATGGTCAGCAGGTCGATGTCCGCCGACTTCACATAGTCGGAGATGACGCTCTCGGGATCGCCGGCGCGCAGCTCCAGGGTGAAGGCGCCGCCCCAGGTTTTGAGCTGGGCGTCGGCCCAGGCCATGTGGGTCTCGTTCTCGGCACGGGCCGAGCCCGCCATGACCACGTGTACGTCGAAGTCCTTGAACGCCGGATCAGAGACCAGAAACTCGATCGCCTTCCGGGAACTGGCGCCGCCGTCATAGGCCAGCAGGATGCGCTGGATCGGCTTGAAGGCGCGCGAGGCCACGAGCACGGGCCGGGTGGTGGACCGCACCACCTGTTCCACCGAGCCGCCCAGGTGCAGCTTGGCGAAATCCGCCGCCTCGCCGCGCTTGCCCAGCACCACAACGCGGGTGTTGCCCTCCAGCTCGGTCACATTGTCCACGAGGCTGCCGTGCCGAAGCCGGGTCTCAACGGTCAGGCCCTGGTCACGCAGACGCGCTTCGGCGCCTTCAAGAAGGGCGCGTCCCCGCTCCATCCGCAGACGTCCACGCTCTTCATCGAGCCGTGTCAGATTGTCGAGCAGGTGTTCGCGGGCGCCCAGGCCGATGCTGCCGGACATGTCCGCAGCCACCGCGTCCGGGGCCCGGTCGAGCACGTGCAGAAGCTCAACATCCGTCTTGAGCAGGCGTGCGGCCCAGACCGCATGGTCACAGACGCTGACGCCATAGATTGACGCATCGATACACGCGAGAACTTTCGTCATGGCCGTTTCCTCAGTGGCTCAGCAGGCGTTCGAGCGCGCCTGGCTTATCGTGGATGCCGAACTTGTCGACCATCGTGGCGCTGGCCTCGTTCAGTCCGATCACTTCCACCGTCGTGCCTTCGCGGCGGAACTTCAAGATAGCCTTGTCCAGGGCGGCGACGGCCGACACGTCCCAGAAGTGGGCGCGGCTGACGTCGATGCTCACATGCTCGACCGCTTCCTTGAAGTCGAAGCTGTTCACGAAGGCGTCGGCCGAGGCGAAGAAAATCTGACCTAGGACCACATATTCCCTGCCGCGCCCGTCATCCACCTCGGTGGAGCGGACGGCGACGATACGCGCCACTTTCTGGGCGAAGAAGATGCCCGACAGCAGCACGCCGGTGAAAACGCCCTTGGCGAGATCATGGGTAGCGACGGTGACCACCACGGTCGCCAGCATGACGAAGCTGGAGCTCTTGGGATGGTCCTTGAGGCTGCGGATCGAGCCCCAGTTGAAGGTGCCGATGGCCACCATGATCATGACGGCCACCAGGGCGGCCATGGGAATCTGGGCCACCCACGGCCCCAGCACCACGATCATGAACAGCAGGAACACGCCCGCCGCCAGGGTGGAGAGACGCCCACGGCCGCCCGATTTCACGTTGATCACCGACTGGCCGATCATGGCGCAGCCCGCCATGCCGCCCATGAAGCCGGCCACGATGTTGGACAGGCCTTGGCCCTTGCACTCGCGGTTCTTGTCGCTGGGCGTGTCCGTGAGGTCATCGACGATGGTCGCGGTCATCAGGGATTCCAGCAGACCGACCACAGCCAGGGTGGCCGAATAGGGCAGGATAATCAGCAGGGTCTCGAAGTTCAGCGGGATGTCCGGCAACAGGAACATCGGCAGGGTCGAGGGGAGTTCGCCCATGTCGCCGACGGTGCGCAGGTCCATGCCCATGAACATGGCCATGGCGGTCAGGACGACGATCGCGATCAGGGGCGACGGCACGGCCTTGGTCAGGCGCGGCAACAGGTAGATGATCGCCAGCCCCCCGGCCACCATGGCGTAGGTCTGCCAGCCCACGTTGGTCAGCTCGGGGATCTGGGCCATGAAGATCAGGATCGCCAGGGCGTTGACGAAGCCGGTCACGACCGATTTGGAGACGAAGCGCATCAGTACGCCCAGCTTCAGGTAGCCTGCGATGATCTGGATGACGCCGGTCAGGACCGTGGCGGCGAGCAGGTACTGCAGCCCGTGCTCACGGACCAGGGTCACCATCAGCAGCGCCATGGCGCCCGTGGCGGCCGAGATCATGCCCGGCCGCCCCCCCGAGAAGGCGATGACCACGCAGATGGCGAACGAGGCGTACAGCCCGACCGCCGGATCCACGCCCGCGATGATGGAGAAGGCGATCGCTTCGGGGATCAGGGCGAAAGCCACCACGACGCCCGCCAGCAGATCGCCGCGAACGTTGCCGAACCAGGTCTGGCGCAGGACTGCGAGATTCATTCAAGATATCCTCTCGCACGGCCGCTCGCGGCCATGCGTGACCGCCGCAGGGCGGTTCTGATTAAATTGTTCCGGTGCACGCAGGTGCGGCGAGGGCGGGGAGGCCCTTTCGCAGCAGTTAGACCGTCCAGAAAGGACAGCAGCACGTGCGCGGCCCTCCTAGACAGATAGCTTGTGCGACGCAACAGAAAATCATCGTTCTCGAACCGCCAGCCCATATATCACGCCGGGGGCCAAGGCCGCGAGGGTGCTCGCCGACGCCAGCCACAACAGACCGGAAACGCTGACGCCGGCCTCCATCAGCACGCCGTAAAGCGCAGGACCGATGGCCGTGGACAGCACCATCAGCGCCGTCAGGAAGCTTCGCGCCTCTCCCATGCGGGCCGGGGCCACCCATTCCGCGACGATGGCGGTGCGCAGGATGGCGCCGGCGGCGTTGGTGACGCCCATCAGCGCCAGAAAGGCCCAGACCGCCCAGGCGCCTTTGAACGTGGCGAGCAGGCCCGCCCCCACCGCCAGCGGCGCCAGATGCAGCAGCAGCGGCCCCCGTGATCCGATCCTGTCGACAACGGGGCCCACGATCAGCGACGTGGGAATCTGCACCAGGGCGAAGGCGGCGAAGGCGGCTGCGAAGACCGTCAGCTCGAGGCCCTTGGACTGGGCGATCAGGCCCTGGTGGAAGATCAGGGCGGTGACCGTCAGCGGCGACAGCAGCAACAGCGGCAGATGGGCCCAGAAAGCACCTGACCGCAGCAATGGATTCGGTTGTCGGACGCCGCTCGCCCCTTCGGCGCCCTTCGCCCGGCGGAAGACCGGGTTGTTGAGGATCAGCCACGTTGCCAGAGGGACCAGCGCCAGACCCACCACTGCGCCCGCCACGCCATAGGTCATGCGCCACCCCAGCACCGCGATCGCCGTGACCATCAGGATGGGCAGCACGCCTTCGCCGGCGGCGTGCCCCAGACCGGTCAGAGACAGGGCCTTGCCCCGATCCCGGTCGAAATATCGGGCCACGCCTGTCAGGCCCACGTGCGACATGAGCCCCTGACCTGCCAGCCGCAGTACGAACATGGCCGCCAGCACCATCCAGGGATTGATCGCCGCCGCCATCAGCCAGCACCCGACGGCCAGGGCCGCGCCGGTCATCAGGCCGTAGCGAGCGATGTCCGCGCGGTCGATCAACCGCCCGAACCACGGCAGAGCCATGGCGCTGGCGACGGTCGCGACGCCATAGAACGCCGCCAGCCTCGTCTCGCTCATGCTCACCGCGACAGCGATGCCTGGAATGAACAGCGAGATGAAAAACGTCTGCCCGACGCTGGAGCCGAACGTGAAGGCAAACCCGTAACCCAGGACCGGGCCGTCGCGGCGAAGCAGGGTGCGGAAGGTCAATCAGAGGACTTTGGGCTGGAGCCGGGTGTGACAGAGCTCATCGGCTCAAGCGCGCCGGATGTCCACTCGCTGCTCTCTTGGCAGAAAGCTGCCAGCATCGGCCATCGCCCACCAGCGGGCGTAGTCCTCGGGAGCCTCGTTGGACAGCAGTGCGCCGGGGCTCAGGTAGCGATAGATCATGTCGGCGCTGCGCACCTCGCCGCTGCCGTGACGCACGCGCAGATGTTCGGGGCGGAGTTGCGACGGGTGCGACAGTCCTGCTGCGGCGACATAGTCTGCCAGGGCGTCCAGGGTCTCCTTGTGAAAGGACGTGACGCGAGGTCCCTTCCGCTCGACGACCAGACCGGCCTCGCGCCAGGGGTTTTGGGTAGCGACCCCGGTGGGGCAGGCGTCGGTGTGGCATTTTCGGGTTTGCACGCAGCCGAGCGCGAACATGAAAGCCCGCGCCGAATTGCACCAGTCCGCCCCCAGGGCAAGGGCGGCGGCCATGGTGTGCCCGTCGAAGATTTTCCCGGCGACGCCGATCCGAATGTGGTCGCGCAGGTTTGCTCCGATCAGCGCGTTCACGACAAAGACGAGCCCTTCGCGCAAAGGCGTTCCCACGTGGTCGGACAGTTCGCTCGGCGCGGCGCCGGTCCCGCCTTCCGCGCCGTCGATGACGATGAAGTCGGGGGTGATGCCCGTTTCCAGCATCGCTTTCACGATCGCCAGAAATTCCCAGCGGTGACCGATGCAGAGCTTGAAGCCGACAGGCTTGCCGCCTGACAGGCGCCGCAAATCCGCCAACCACTCGAGCATCTCGCGCGGGGTCGAGAAGGCGCTGTGCCGCGACGGCGAGTGCACGGTTTCGCCGACGGGCACGCCTCGCGCTCTGGCGATGGCGTCATTGACCTTGGGTCCCGGCAGCAACCCGCCCTGGCCGGGTTTGGCCCCCTGGCTGAGCTTCACTTCGATCATCTTGACCTGTTCAAGCGCCGCCTTGCGCGCGAACTCGGCCGGATCGAATTGGCCGTCTTCGGTGCGGCAGCCGAAGTATCCCGTGCCGATCTCCCAGACGAGATCGCCGCCATGCTTCAGGTGATGATCCGATATGCCGCCTTCGCCGGTGTCGTGATAGAAGCCCCCGGCCCTGGCGCCGAGGTTCAGCGCTTCGATCGCGTTGCCGCTCAGTGAGCCGAAGCTGAGGGCCGAGATGTTCAGGATCGAGGCGCTGTAGGGCGCCGTGCAAGCAGAGCCCCCAATCGGGACGCGAAACCCCGGCTCGATGTTTTCGTGTGGGACAACCGAATGGTTGATCCACTCGTGGCCCGGCTTCTCTACATCCAGCTGCGTGCCGAACGCGTTGACGCCTTCCTCTCCCTTGGCCCGCCGATAGACCAGCGCTCGCTGGCGATGGCTGAACGGCCGACCTTCGATGTCGCTGTCAAGAAGGTACGCCCGCATGTAAGGGCGCAGCCATTCGAAGAGCCACCGGAAGTGCGCGCTCAAGGGATAGGTTCGGCGAAGCGTATGGCCGGTCTGCAGCAAGTCCCACACGCCGATCATCAGCAGCGGGCCCAGAATCAAGAGGGGCCAATAGACAGAGACTGTGTTGGACGCATTCCAGAATGCGAGGCTGACGCCCGCGAGAAAAACGAGCAGCAAGGGAAGATAACGCATTCAACTACGCTAGCATCACTTCGGCCTCTGATCATCAGCGGCCCCGGTCGTGGCGTCGTCTTTCCTGTCACTCACCGGCCGGCAATTGATCGACGGCCTACCGCGGCCACCGGAGCCGCTTTAGCTGGCGAGACTTCTGGTGGGTTCCGCCCGTAACGGCAGTCTTCAGGCTATAGCCCAACTCCTCCAGCTCCTCTGATCGCCAGTCTGCCGTGCGGAGTTCCGCCGCGTACAATCGTCGGATTGCGGCATGAGCGGCCCGGCGCTTCTGGCCGGGCGTGGAGAATTCCATTCCTGTCGTAGCCCGGGCGCACTCCTTGCAAATGGGCGCGTCCGGCGTTGCGCCATGGCGCTGGGCAAGACGATAAAGAACGGGAAACAGCGAGCGCGGAAGCTCGACATCATGCGCTGACGCGGCGTCGCCGCAATACAAGCATGTGAAATTTCTAAGGCATTTGATCAGCCACGCTTCATAGCGCGCACGGGCTTCTGTGAAGCTTGATGGGCGGGTCAGGGTAGGCTCCGAACAGCGTCTTCGAGTGCGACTACATCAATAACTCTGGACTTCCCTTTGCGTTCAGGTTTGCCCGGAGACGAACATGGGAAAGGCTGTAGGCGCCACAGCTGCTCTGTCGTCTTACTTGCTCTATGGAAGCTTCCGACTGACGGCCCGCGTGTCGAACATCTACTGAGGACACGATCATTCGGGCAGGGCGTAAACCTTCAGATAGTCGCCCGGAGTGGTTTCGAAACGCGCGTGGCCGGTGGCCGTGACCGCCACGTACTGGCGACCCTGGTGCTCGTAGGTCATCGGCCCCGCCTGGGCCCCGGCGGGAAGGCGGGCCTCCCAAAGAAGCCGGCCGGTCTCTGTCTCGAACGCCCGCAGAAAGTTATCCTGCGCCGCGCCGATGAAGGTCAGGCCGCCTGCCGTCACCAGGGGGCCGCCGAGATTGGGCGTGCCCGTGGCGATCTTGAGGAAGGTGGGAATGCCCAGCGGGCCGGAGTCGAACCCTGTACCCAGCGGGCGCGACCAGACCACCTCGCCCGTGTCGATGCTGGTCGCGGAGATGTAGCCCCACGGGGGCGCGATGCAGGGCACCCGCAGCGCCGACCACCAGATCGGCCGGGTC
The DNA here is from genome assembly GCF_046299535.1 of Brevundimonas sp. Classification (GTDB taxonomy): domain Bacteria; phylum Pseudomonadota; class Alphaproteobacteria; order Caulobacterales; family Caulobacteraceae; genus Brevundimonas. Next base: position 19,955 of record NZ_JBKBIB010000011.1, read on the forward strand.
ACGCCAAAGGGCGTGCCGGAGTGGGGGGCGACCGCCTGATCGGGACGCGACCCGCCCGAGCCGACCGGCTGATCCACCACCTCCTCGCGGGGATGCAGAACGACCAGGTTCGGCAGGCGGGAATTGTTGGCGATGATCAACCGTCGTTCGGGGTCATAGCCCAGGCCACCCCAGTTCAGGCCGCCGACCGTTCCCGGGAACAGCAGCATGCCGGCGTGTTCATCCGTGGGCGGCGTGAACATGCCCTCGTAGCGCTGACGGTGAAAACTGATCCGGCACAGCGCCGCGTCGATCGGGGTCAGGCCGAAGGCATGGCGCGCGTCGATTCGCTCCGGCTCGCGGCCCGGGACGCCGCCGATGTTGGGGAAGAATACGGACTGGGGTTGGGTCGGCGCCACCCAGTCGCCCGGAGGCGCGCCCTGCGGCGCCGGCCGCTGTTCGACCGGGCGCAGGGGTTCGCCGGTGGCCGCATCCAGCAGGAACAGATTGCCGGTCTTGCTGGCCTGCATGACGGCCCGCCGCGAGACTCCGTCGATCATGACGTCGACGAGCATGGGCTGGGCGCCCAGATCATAGTCCCACAGATCGTGGGTGACGGTGCTGTAGACCCAGCGCGTGGCGCCAGTTTCCAGATCGACGGCCACCACGGCGTCGGTGAAGCGGTCCTCCTCGGCCGTGCGGTTGCCGCCCCACTGGTCGGCGGCCGCGTTGCCGGTGGCGAGGAAGGCCAGGCCCAGGCTCTCGTCCGCCGAGATGATGTTCCAGACGTTCGGCGTGCCGCGCGGATAGATTTCTCCGGGCGCCAGCGCCGCCCGGGCGTCCGGCCGCAGCGCGTCCCACGCCCAGCGCAATTCGCCCGTACGCGCGTCATAGGCCCGCACCACGCCCGACGGCGCATCGCGCCGCTGGTTGTCGCTGACCTGCTGCCCCAGGATCAGCAGCCCGCCGGCCACCGTCGCTCCCGAGGTGTTAGACGCGAAGCCAGCCTCGCGCAGTCCCATGCCGGCGGTCATGTCGACCACGCCGTCCTGACCGAATTCGCGGCACGGGAAGCCGCCGACCGCATCTAGCGCGATGAGGCGTCCATCGGCCGTGGCGACAAAGATCCGGCGGTGACACTGGCTCCCGCCCCGGGGCACGGGGCCGACGGCGCCAGGAACAGCTGGCATGGTGGAGACAGCTTCAGGCCGACCGGCCGGCGCCCCGTCGTCATGGTAGGCGACCGCGCGGCACGCGGCGGTGAACAGGGATTCCATTGTGCTGGCGGGAACCCGCGGGTCGTGGCTCCAGCGCACCTCGCCCGTACCCGGATCCAGCGCAAAGACCTGGTTGGTCGGTGTGCAGGTGTAGAGCAGATCCCCCACCTTGATCGGCGTGTTCTGGGACGAATAGAAAACCCGGCCCTCCTGCGGGTTCAGGTCGCCGCTCTGGAAGGACCAGACTTCCTGCAAATCGCCCACGTTGGCGGTCGAGACCTGGCTGAGGCTGGAGTAGCGCCGGCCGCCGTTGGTGCCGCCATAGGCGGTCCAGTCCGCGCCCGCGTCTTGCCCGACGCCGTTTGCGGGAGGACCTGCGTTCCCCGCCAGCGTCTGGCCGCCCGGCGCCTCGGTCCGTTCCCAGCTCACGAAGACGACGATCACCAGGGCGGCGACCGCGACCGCCACCCCGGCCAGTGCGTCCCGGCGCGGCGTCGCGCGCGGCGGGACACGCCACATCAGCCAGGCCAGTCCCACGCCGGCCAGCAGGGCGCCGAGCAGCCCGACCCGTCCGGCCAGGTCGATGCCCCATGCCGGCAACCAGCCCTTTCCACCGATTTCCACGAGCGACCAAACGAGCGTCAGAAGGAAAACTGCCGCGAACAGGAGCAGTGCCATCCGGTCGCGGCCGCGCCACGCCAGTCCGGCGCCGACCGTCAGAAGGGCGCCGGCCAGCAGGTAATAGAACGATCCTCCGAGCGCGATCAGCCAGACGCCCAGAACGGCCATGACGAGGCCCAGCGCGCCGACAACCGTCGCAAGGCCGAGGTATAGCCATCGCCAGCCCCGGCGTTCAGCAAGTGCGGATTGTGCAGTGTCCGCCGGCATGGCCAGATCTCCGTCAGAAGGGATTGCCGCCGCACTCCGATCGAGTACCAGCGATCTCTGTTTACGGGAGGGGGCGCATTTGGTTGCACGAATAGTCAGCGCAGGTCGGTCGGTACGATGTGGCCAATGACAAGTACCTGATTTATGCACGAAGGATTGGCTTCGGCCGGTGAGACAAGGGCGGCCCCGAAAGACCCATCTCGTTGCAGGAGGCGGCTTTAGAGACGCAGAACGACGCTAATCTCGCGCGCTGCCTTGCCAGCCCAAACGGATCGAGTAGCCTAGGTCAGCTTCTTCGTGACGTTGCTCCCGGGGGGCTCGCTCAGAGTCCGTCATGCTGCCCGCGTCCTGGAGCGAGAGGCTCCGGAGGCAGCGCCGATCATTTGGGCTGACCACACCACGCAATGAGACTGATCAAGAAACTCGTCCACCCCGACGTCAAGGCCGTGACGGGTGCGATCCTCACCCGCCGTGCAGCGCGGGGAATCGTGATGCGCGACACCTCGATCCTGCTGCTATTCACCGAGCGATATAATGATTTCAGTTTTCCGGGTGGGGGCGTCGCCGAGGAAGAAGACCTGATCGACGGTCTGCGTCGCGAACTTGAAGAGGAAACCGGCGCCAGCAATGTCCGCGTTCAGCGCAACTTCGGATATATTGAAGAACTGCGGCCGCATCGGCGGTCGGGTTTTGAACTGATGCACATGACGTCGCACTTCTTTTTCTGCGACATCGATCCTGAACTGCGCGCCACAAGAATGGAAGCCTATGAAACGGCCAACGGGATGCGGCCGCTCTGGGTGGAGCTCCACGAGGCCATCGCCCACAATCGTGGCGTGATGAAACGCCTCGAGGCCACCATGGGGCTGTCGATTCAGCGGGAAACCTTCATGCTGGAGGAACTGGTGAACGATCTGGAAAACGCCGTTTAGGCCGTGCATTGCCCTGGGCCCGACCCGTAGGCACGCGCCGTGCAAACACCTTTGGATCAGGTCTTATGTGGGTCAGGGAGTCCAGTCGGAGTGTCGTGTTGTGGCCGCTCTGGGAATGACCGGTTGTGGCGCGACGTTGACGTCTCCACGAGAGGCTGACGTAGGAATCTGAGAAACCTGCATTCGAGATCACAATTTTTGAGAAACCCGGCCGCTGGCGCCGATCAGGCTTCGTCGGGGAAAAGCGAGCTCTGCTCGGAAAGCGCCCCTGCTGCGGTAATCCACCGCTCCAGGAGCTGCCCCTCATCGTAGGATGACTTTTCCCAAAGCGCGTGGACCGGACGTTTTCCAGGCCAGATCGGTTTCACATCAAGCCGCGCCAGATTCTGGTTCACAGACCTGATCGAGAGTCCAAGTTTAGAGGCGAGCTTGGGCGTGAAGATGTAGCGGGACGAGAACGCGTCGACGTCAGCTTCGACCACGGTCAGAATCTTGTCCGTCGCCGACCGCGTCGATGCTCGAATGAAGCCAGCCTCAACCGCCGCTCGAAGGCTGGAGCTGTTGGTGCCGAGAATACCGGTCGCTGTATGTACGTACACCGCACCTGGTGGGAGGCGTGGACTCCCCGTTGGACGGGGTTCGAGCAGTTTGGCGCCGACGCTGCGCGGGGGCGAAGAAGGCCTGCCGCATGGCAAGATGTACTGTGCCGCGAAATCGATCGTTCTCACATCTCGTCGGCGCCAGCACATCTGAACGCGGCTCTGCGCGCCGGGCGTGAGGATGGGCTTGATGCCGATCTGCAGAAGCCGACGGGTCACGGCAACCGCAGCAAGCCCGTGCAGCCTAGCGAGCTCCGAGCTAGAGACGTACTTGCGCTGGAACGAGGCCGCAGATGTCTTTGTCACACCGCGAAGGTGTCCGGCACTCGTGAGTTCGGTGGCCTCGAGCAGTCCCTCCGCCGCCAAGTGGCGAAGTGTCTCGGTGTCGATCTGAAGCCGTTTTGAGAGCCCCGCCAGGGAGATGTTCCCCTCCGGTATTGATCGGCCCGGACGCCGAACGAGCTTCTGCAATCTGGCGGCCTTGGGCGCTCTACACGGTCGACCACACTCGGTGAGCCACTGCTTCGAAAAGTCGACAGCCTCGACATCCGATCGCAGCCAAAGGGCTGTGATCTTCTCAGCGTGAGCTGTCGCAAGCACGGGAACAAGGCCGACCTGCTTCAGGCGTCGGGTCACCGATGTCGGGGCGATGCCGAGGCGATGGGCCACAATCGCCGCTGTGGTGATCGTACTCGACCAGCGCTGCACTTCGGACGCCGACACCGCCATGAGATGGCCTTTTCGCCACATGGCGGCCGTTCCTTGTGCCTTGACCAACGCGGCGAGCGTTTTGTGGCTAACCCGCAAATGCTGGGTCGCCTTTCTCGCGGTCATCATCTTCTCCTGAGAGCCTGATCGGCTAAGGGATTCAATCTCAGCCCCGTCCAGATAGATGTTGGCCAAGCTGTTGGTCCCATCGGGACCGAACCATGCCGCCAGACGTCCGTCCCGGATTCCCTGTATGAGTGTCAGGAACGGCAGCGTCCTTAGCTCCGTCAGCCGAGCCGAGGATTCGGTGATTGGCCGATCTGCGTTGACAAGGTTGGTGCAGAACTCGTGCAGGGTTTTCGTATTGTAGCGCTTCGTCTGGCTGATAATTTGCTCCGGCGCGATCATGCCGACGCGGTCGAGAATCCGTAATCTCGCTTTCGAAATCCCCATGACCATCGCAGCTTCAACGGGGGTGAGGAGCGACGCCAGATGTCGCCTTAGTTTCTCCACCCCGTCCGCCCGAATGGCGCGGTAGACGCGGCTGCCGGACGACCGCTCCACCGCCACAACTTCGCCTGCCTCCACAAAATCCCAGATTCTGGGTGTGCGGATGCCAAGCGTCCTCGCCGCCTGCGATGCGGTAATGTAGCGAGGGGTCGTCGGGCTGAGGCAAAAGTAGCTCTCCCGCCGGAGCATGAAGCCCTGCCAATTGCGGGAGAAGAAATCCCGCACGCTGTCGATGACGAAAGGGCAGACATCTTCGAAGGTGTTCCGGATCCGGACCAACTCGGGACCGAACTCCTTGTGAAGACCGATCCTCGCATCAGAGCGATGAAAGCGTTCGGTTGCCCAGCGCTCAAAGGTGGTTCGCCAATCCAGTACGAAGGGCGCGCCCGCCTCTATGACGGTGACTGATGCCGGGATTTCAGCTCGGGAATTGTAAATGGAACTCCGCTGGCGAGGCCCTCCCAGAAGGGACGCTCCGAAGAACCAACACAGGGTGGAAATTTCGCCGACTGAAGCTTGGGAGCATGAAGCGCTGTCAGGCGCTTCGGCTGCGCTAGCGAGCCGCTCTGCGATCCGTAAAACGCCTGTGGGCGCCTTTCTCCCATTGGCCCAGCGATGCCCGCAGTCGCAGCAATCCAGGCGCCTTCGCAGCCAGTTTGCAGGCCGCTCACATTGGGGGCACCGGTCAGCTAGCAGTATCCCGTGGCGGTGACAGGCTGCGTAAGACCTAAGATGCCACAGCCTGGATGCGTATCCCCGTTCCTCAAGGCAGGCCGCGCAAACCCTCGCACCATCTGAGAGTAGGTGCACCCGGGCAATGGCTTCGCGACCGAAGGTCAGGCCTTTGCCGCTTTCCTCAGTGGGCGCGAACGAAGCTGCTTTCAGGTCGGCAGGGCGAGAACTCCCAAGCTCGCTCAGGGTGCCAAGATCGACGGGCCTGCTTTCGAAGCCAGGCGTCAGTCCTGCACGCTGCAGCAGATGCAGAGGTTTGAGCCAGTTGGCGTCGCCCAGGCGCACCACGTAGCCGCACAGGCTCTCATCCGGCTGGATAGGCCCCCGAATAACGAGGTGGCCGCCCATTAAAGGATCAGGTGTTTGTTTACGGCTTGAGCTCTCCGCCGCTTGGAGCCCGAGGTGGGGGAACCACCCTTGATACGCTTCTTCGCGATCTTGATTTCGTAGTCGTCGTCTAGCGGTGGCGGCGGTTGGGCGATGAAAGTCGGACAGAACGGATTCTGCATCCCGTTCTTCTCCAGTCGGAAAGCACCTTCAGCGGCCTCCCGAAGAAGGGGTAGATCAATGGCCACCTTGTCACCCCGCTTCATGAGGCGGGTGCTCTTTAGCAGCACCTTCTTGATTCCATCGACCAGGCCGCGAGACAGATAAAAAAAGCGGAAGGCGATATCGTCGTCTTCGACATCGAACTCGAGCGGCACGGGTGACAGGTCGCGGAAGGTCGCCAGGAGTCCGATGAAATTATCTTGGCCGGCGTAGTCAGGGTCGCCGTTTGGTTGGAACCACCTGTATGGCTCGAGCCGGATCTCCGCGTCCCATCTTCGCTCGATCTGACGATCTGCGTCGAACAGGTGGCGAAGATTACCCAACCCAAGCAGGATGATCCCGACCGAGTTGGTCTCATGTCGAGATTTGATCCAGTCGATGAGTTTGTCCGACACTACAGTGCCTGATCGTTCAACAGCTCGTTGCGCCTCATCGATCAGGATCGCAGCGGTCTGGTTCGCCGCCACGAACCGATCAACCCGATCGCCCAGCGTGTACTCATCGCCGCGATTCCAGAACTCGTCCCCATAAGCCTTCAAAAGCTCTCTGGCCAAGCCCTTCACGGTCGGCGACGGCGGCATGGTTGCAATGAGCAGCTGATGGCGATCGGCAGTCATTTTCAGGCCGCCCATGAGCTTGACCTGGGCTCCGTTCGGCACTGGCGGGTACTCGACCGCAATCCGGTCCTTCAAAGTAGATTTGCCGACGCCAGGAGGGCCGCTGACGTGGATGCAGGGCGCCGTCCGTGCTGGGGCAAGCTCGATCAGGTCGCGAATTTCCTCCATGGCGTAGGCGAAGTTCGGATGATTGACGAAAATTGAATCGATCGCGGCGTACGCATCCTTCCAGGAGACCGTCATGAGCCGCGCCTGCCGAGAAGTCGGTCGCCGTCAAAAGTTGGAATGATCCGTTTCCGCTCCGGAACAGCGGCGGGGGCGGACGGAGAAAGTGACGGGGTTCGGGGTTCGATTTCCGGTGCCGACAGCGGGTTCAACGTCGAACCCGCGAAGGGCCCCGACATCTTCTGCAGTTGGCCGTCATGGTCCAAATTGTTGAACGCGTGTTGCGTGCCGATGCCAATAGCTCGAGCAATCAGGCTGTTTGTTCTAATGCTCATGGCGGCGGGCAGCGCGTCTGCGATCAGCTCATGCAGAAAGTCGTGAGCGCGAGCGAGGTTCGTAGCAGAGACCTCGCCGAACTTTTCCCTGGCGTTGCGTTGGTTCAGCTTGTGTCTGTGCAAGCTGAGCCCCTGCGCATATGCCTTGAACACAGCCTCAGCCCGAACCCAGCCTGTGGGGCGTTTGGGAATGCGCGCATGAACATAGGCTAGGTTCGACGGGTCGAATTTGATCTCTACGTCGAGTGTCTCGCCATGTTGCTTGCGCAGCGCCTGGAGCTCGGGAGACTGGAACCACAGATTTTCCAGACGTACGCCCCTATGATCAAGGCTACCCGGACGAACGACACCGAAGACAAAGTCCAGGTCGTGCGACCTTGGAAGGAAATCGGGAGGAAAGTCGCGCGTGCCTTCTTCCCAAGCCGCCGCAGGAGACTTGAGAAGCAAGCCGCGCGGCTCCTGGAGGTAAATATCCACCAGCCAGACGTGGAGCATGTAGAGGAGGTGACGAAGCCCTATGCATCCATGCTTTTGAGGGTCGTACTCGTGCATGTCCTTGCCGAGCACGAAGCCGGGAAGCTCTCGTAATATCGTCTGATTGAGCACGTTGAACATGCCTTCCACCCTCGGCTTGAACCACGGGGTTCTGGGCGTCGCGTACTGAATCGACATTTTCAGATCGAGGCCGATCGCGTCGACGGTGTTGCTCCACTGAGACAAGCCGTTGTCGAACGTCACCTTTCTAGGGATGCCGGCTGGCTCATATGTGTTTGCGATATCCGGGTACTCGCGCGCCACATAGGCCTTGGGGAGGCAGCTATGCCTTAGCGCGCTCGTGAGCATCAGATCACTGGGCGGCTCGAATCCTAGATAAAATCCGATCGGCGCACCCGAATAGACATCGACATACCAAGACAGCCAGGGGCGCCCGAGTGGGATGCCCAAGGACTCGTCGAAAACGAATATCGGCACGCGCGTTTCATCATACTCCACCAGATCGAGACACGCCTGCGGCTGGGCCAGACCCCGCCCGCCGCGATATAGGTGCCTTGCGGCGTTCTTCCCCCCGGCGACAACTGATCGATCTTCCGCCGAAAACTCATTCCACACTCGGTGAAATGTCGAGGGCGACGGTGCACTCAAGAGTTGCTGGCTACCGCCAGTCTCAATCCGGCGGGCGTTCTCGGCCTGAATGCGGCGCTGCGTTTCCCGCTGCATACTATTCAAAGTGACGACGGGAGCGGCTCCGACCTTTCGGGTCTGATACGCGAGTACGACTTGCTCGTGCATAACTTGCCTGGCGATTGCCACACCAGGGCAGCGGCGGCGCTTCGGCCCCATCTTCCTTCCGGCCAATCCCTGCGCGCCTCCCTGTTCCGCCGATTTCCTCCAGCGATAGTACGAAGCGACCGAGACCGGTTTGGCGAAACCGAGCGCCTCGCTCACCTCAGCGAGCAAGCCCGCCAGATCAGCACGATTGACGCGATGCCCACGCAGGCGCGCGTCGACAGCTTCCAGGAATCTCGCACGACTGAGCACTTTTTCCTGTTGGGGTTGAGACATGTCTCGAACAGGAGTTGCTGGCTCAGCGCGGCCGTCAGAGTGCGTGGGCACCAGGGAGAGGTGATTGGCCTCGTAGGCAGCCGCCATATCATTCCAAGGCCACTCAACCAGCCGGTTGGTCTCGATATCGACAGCCTGCCACGCCCCATCGTCGAGACGATTGACCAGCCGATAGCGCCGGCCATCGAAGTCAAAGAGCGATCCGACCGAAAACGAAGCGAACCGCATCAGCCACCATCCTTGGGGCGGCTCAGCGACACCGGCGATCCCGGGGTCAGCAGGATCTCGAGGTCTGTCTGCACCCAGCCGTCAGCCAAGGCGCGGAGCATGCTGGTCCAACTGGCGCCTGGAAGTGCGGATATCGCCTCTTCGATCATCAGCGGGCCTCTTCGCAGCAAGGCTTCAAGCGCGGCGGCAGCACCAATCGGTAGCGGCTCATTCCGCCTCGTCCTAAGCAGGAGTGCGACGTTGTCGGCCATCGGGCGGCGAAGGATGTGGCGCTCGGTCAGGACTTCATACTGAAATCCCAGGCCTGTAAGCGCAGCCGCGATATGAGGCCACCGCGCTTCATTCTTCTCGCTCCGGGCGTCGCTTTCCCATTTGACCTCGACGAACGAAGCGACGCCGTTCGTCTCGTAGTACAAGTCGGGTGTGTGGCGGCGCTTTTTGCCCTCTGCGTCGTAGTACGTGATGCTGATTGGCTGCTCGAGATACCTCCAGACAGCGCCATCAACCTCACACCGCTCACACAGCCTCAGCTCGAGATGGGACCGGGTCCGCACTGTTCGCCCCATTTTCGAGCTGGCGAGCTTGCCTTGCCAGCCCCTTGAGGCGCTCCGGCTTCGCCGAATCTCGAATACCTCTGGGTAGTCGCCCAAGATGTCGGAGAACAGTTCCGGATGGCGTCGAAGATCGATAAGCGGCCTCGCCCCTATCCTCGGCAGCCAAAGACGACGCACGGGCGGCATTTGGTATTCGAGCAGAGGCGAAGATGGTCCCATCGCCAACGCACGCTCGATCAGTCGGGTTTCGGCGGCGCTGCTCATAGGAGGTCTTCCTGGGGCAGCGACGCCGCTCTCTTCTCGCCCGCAAAGTTGGCGACGGTTGCTATCGTAGGCGCCTGCCCGATGGGCAGCAGGGTGCGAGGATGGACGTAACCCATCTGGATGCTCCTTGATCGGCGGTGCGTTGGGACCAGGCCAGCCGGGATCATCGCGCTTCTCTGGAAGCGTGTTGACTTACTGCTAAATCGGGGAGAACATCCTTCCATCGTCTTCCACAACGATTGGAGCCGGAAGGCTTCCCGACCGAGCCCTCGGCCCAGCCTGGGGCTCGAGTTGTATCTGGTCTAAAGATATGAAAATGCGTGGTTTTACGGCGGGTCCATCGGGTGCGATCCTCTGCTGTTGGGCCGAATGGTCGGCCTGAAAGCGTCAGCGACTCGACATGCAGCCGAGATTGCGACATGAGGATTTTTGCAAGACTCTCCTTTGGAGTCACAGAATAAATTCGCACAAATGGTGCTGTAGGTCAGCCAAGGTAGTATTGATATACGATCGTATATAATGACGGGCATCATGGCGTGATTGACATTACTACGTAAGCTGTTGGCCTAATCAAAATGACGCTTAAGGAGCATATCGATGGCCGTAGGCGACGACACCTCAGATGATCCCGCTGTGGAACGTCTCGGCGCGCCTGTAGAGGCTGCTCAGCCGGATGGGTGCACTTTGCAGGGGATCCGCAAGGCCTTGAGACTGACGCGGGGCCAAGTGGCGAAAGCTGGCGGTATGACGCGATACCGCGTCGCCAGGATCGAGCATGCCGAAGACATGCCGGTGTCGGCGCTCAACCGCTACGTCACGGCGCTTGGAGGTGCACTGGAGCTGGGGGTGGAGTTTCCCGACCGGCCGCCAGTTTTCCTGCGGATGAAGCGGGGGAAGTGGGTAGCTTCTTCGCAGGCAGGCGGTCGGCAATCGTCTACCTGGCGAGGCCAGCGACGACCCGAAGCGACGATGGCCGGCCGTTCGCTGACGGTCAGCGCACCTTCAGACGGCTGCGGGAAATCGTCGCCCTCGGCACTGCGGCGGCAAGGATCTCGGTGACCCGGTCCGCGACCGTCTGATCCGCCTTAGGCCCCAGCATGACATCTAACTCGTCGAGCGCCCCGGGGTCGAGCGGTACGAACAGCGCTTCCGTTGTGACGGGGTAGGTCTTCAGGTCCAAGGTTACAGTGTTGAAGTAGTCGTCGTCGGGATAGATGGCACCGAAGGACATCAAGGCGATCTTGAAGCGCCACTCGTCTTCGAACGCCCAGTCGGTCCCCTTCACCATTCCGAGATCATAGGGATAGACGTGGGATTGCCCCTCGCGGCGATGCACCATGCGAGGGCTCCGATAAGCGGGATCGTTGGAATAGAAAACCTTGTTTGGGCCGATCACGAGGCGCCCCTTCCCGCCCATGGCCGGAAAGGGGCGCTCAATGGTGAACCAGTCGTTGATCGAGGTGATCGCGCCGCCTTCTTCAAGCACGGCCGCCTTCGGCCGCCCCCGGAAAAGGTCGGTCGGCAAGGTGAGCCGCACACCGCGCATCTGATCCCCGTACACCGACCACATCGGCAGGGTCTCCACATCGGGTCCGGTCCAGCAGGATACGAAAATCGAAGTAGCCGCGTGCGGGAGGTCCTCGGCCATCGCCTCTTCGGGATCGTTGACACGGTCCAGCCGGGAAAACCGCAGGTTGCGGCTGGTCACGATCCTCTCCAGCGCGTCCACGGATGTGAACTGACACAGGCGTGAGGGAAGCTCTCGGATCTTCAGGACGTCCCACATGAAGGCGTCGGTGTAGAAATAGTCTCTCATGTCCCTACGCTCTCTGGCTCGCCCTATCCTTTGCCCTTGGACGGGCCAAGGCGGAACTGCAAGGCTTCTAAGAACGCACGCGACGGCGACTCTTACGAGCCGTCAGCCAGCGATCCGCCATGCAGTCGCGCACCGCCTGATCAATGGTCATCGGGCGGCACGCGGCCTAGTGTCGGGCTATGTGAGTCTGCGGGACCGAACCTCGAGAATGGCTGAACACGCCTACAAGACGCCGGGTCTGATCCGGGCCGGCTTCCACTACCAGGACCTCGTGGCTATCGAGACCCTGATCGACTTCTATCGCGATTCCAAACGCTACCGATGGGTCGAGATCGATTCCCGGGATGACGCCTTTCAGTCGGTCGAGGATGTCGTGGCATGTCTGCCCGACGGGCGCTTCGACCTGACCCAGGTCAAATTCACGGCAGATCCGTCCGCGACGGCGAACAGCCTGAGCTGGAACTGGTTGACGGAGCGCAGAAAGAGCGGCCGCTCGCTCCTGCAGAAATGGTCGGCGACAACCTTGAAACAATCGAGGGTAGGAAACTTGCGTCGCGCCCTGCTGCGCACGGACAGAAAGCCCGACGCCGCCGTGCTCGCCTGTCTGGATGGACCGCTTGTTCGTTACGACCGCATCCCAACCGAGGTACGGGAAGTGGTGGATGACCATATCGGCTCGGAGGCTGACGCCCGGGCCTTCTTCTCGGTGTTTGAATTCGTCCATTCCTGCCCGCTGATCGAGGATCTCGAGACTCAACTCCGGGCGCGGTTAGCTTCGGATACGGACAGCGGTGGCTGGGCCCAGTTCCGGCTGGCGGTGCAGACTTGGGCAACGCTGAAGAACCAGCCCGGTCCCGACGGCCGAATCCGCCATATCCATCTGCGCCAAGCCCTTTCGCGGGAACGTGCTCGCCCTCTGCCTCAGGGCTTCGAGGTGCCGAAGGCCTATAGTGTGCCTGACGCGGGCTTCGACAAGGCCTTCCGGGCAGAGATTGTCGAGAGCGACGGGGTGAGCGTCCTGTGGGGTCCGCCAGGAAGAGGCAAGAGCACCTATCTTAGCCATTGCGTCGACAGGATCGACCCCAAGGCTGCGGTCTGTATCCGTCACCACTATTTCCTGAGCTTAGACGACCGGTCCGAGGGCCGGTTCCACTATCAGGCAATCGCCCGCTCATTCGAACACCAGCTTGAGCAAGAGAGGCGCGACCTGATCGGGGCGAGGCAGAGCCTCGGCGAGCTGATCGAGACCGCCGCCGGCCGGTTGGCGGCGGAAGGCCGCAGGCTGATCGTGGTTATCGATGGCCTGGATCATGTCTGGCGCGAGAACCGCAACCACGAGGAGATGGAGGAGGTGTTCAATGCCCTACTGCCCCTCCCGCCCAATGTGCGCCTCGTGGTGGGGACCCAGAAGATCGCGTCCGAACACCTCCCAGCTCGGTTACTGCGCGCCCTGCCGCCCGAGGATTGGCGCGCCCTGCCGCTGATGTCGCCATCGGCGGTGGCGGCCTGGCTCAAGAAACAGAACAAGGCAGGGCGTCTGAACTTGGAAATTCCGGCTCACCGAACCCCGGCCGAGGCACTCGCTGGTGTGGCCCGCGCCTTCCACAAAGTTTCGGGCGGCCTGCCCCTGCATTTGATCTATTCTTTCGAGGCGATCGCACGCTCGGGCGAGCCAGTGAACGCTGACGCCGTCGCCGCTCTGCCCGCCTGTCCCACCGGCGACATCCGGGACTACTACCAAGCTATCTGGAAACGGCTGTCGCCCAAGGCTCAGGCCCTGCTGCATGTGCTGGCGGGGTTGAGTTTCGGCCCGCCGCCCTCCGCCATGGGTGCTTGTTTCGGCAAAGGCGCCGACGCCTTGGCCGCGGAGGCCAGCATCAATCACCTGCTCGATTATCGCGAGATCGAGGTACGGCCCTTCCATGGCAGCCTCTACGCTTTCATACGGGGCCTTCCGGGACATGACGCCGCCTTCCGGACGCACGCCACGACAGTTCGAACTTGGTTGGAGACAGAAGCGCCTGCGTGGTGGCGGTGGGCCTGGCTGTGGATCACTAAGGCGCAGCTGGGCGAACCGGACGATCTACTCCATGGACCCGACCGCGCTTGGGCCATCGAGGGCCTCTGCGCGGGCTTCCCGATCGATCAGCTGGCGACCATCTTGGAGCGGGCGGAATCCCTGAGTTTCGCGACCTTGGACCTGCCCCGGACGCTGGAGCTGCGCTCGCTAAAGACACGGGCACTTAACGGCCCGGAGTTCCAGGCCTATGAGGTCTGGGCTCTGTTGACTGAGGCGGCTGTCAGCTTGTCTGGCGACCCCACGACGACAGCCGTGCTTCGCGCCGCTCTCAAACAGGCTGAGCCCACCCTTTTTCCCTACATGGTGCGCGGCGCCGACGCCTCCATCCGTCCCGCCTTGGCCGAGGCGGCGATCCGGCAGCTGAACCATCGCATGACCAATCGCGACGACGAGGGGGTCGTGCGCAGCGACCATGGCCAGGTCCTTGCGCGGGCTGCCGTCGAGGTGGTCGCTAATATGACGCCACGAGATGCACGGCGTGCCGTGGACTTCGCCAAGCAATCCGCCGCCTCGGATGGCTTGATCGGGCTCTACGGGCGCGAGGCACTTGCGGCCGGAAAGCCGGAGAACGTCCTTTCCGCTGGGGACCAGTTCACCGGCCGCGACGCCGACCGACAGGTCTTCGCCGCCCTCTGTCTGGAGGGATTGTCGCCCTCGATGCGTCCGGCACTCCAGGGCCGGAGCCATCCCGCGATCCGCTGTCTGGCTGTCATCAAAGGCGACAAACCCGCTCGCTCGCGGGTCAGGCGCGACCTTGCCAGACTGTTCGAAGACGAGATCGAGCTGAAATACGGCACGGAGGGTCGGGCGCGTGCAGCCCTCTACGACGTTTTCTTCTCCGCCCTCGCCGAAGGACTCAAGGGCCGGCCAGCCGTGGGCTGGGCACAAATCCCTGCGGCCAAAACGACGACCTGGCTGGCAGGTGCCTTCCGTGCCGCCGAACGGCTAGCACGGGATATCGCCCAGGGCTGGCGAGCCGGTCATGGCATCCCAGCGCTCGGCGAGATCCATGAGAAGTTCGTCCATCCCCCGCGGCACGGCCTCTCCCATGGCGAGCGTCGGCCCCTTATCGACGTCCGCCTCGCCCTCCAAGACATCGCCGTCGATCTCTGCCTGCTGCGCCGCGCCGTCGACCCCGCTGCCTTTGTGACCGCGGACGACCTTACCGCGGCGCGGTCGAGCCCCTATTGGCTGGATCTACTCTGGCTCGAGACCTTCTGCGAACGGCGGCTGCGTCTGCATGCGCCAGAGGCCGTTCGGGTCTTTGTCGAGGTGCGCATTGGGGCGCTCGACGCCGAGGTCAGCCAGTTCGACGAGCGCACTGCCGAGGCGACCCGCCTCGCACTGTTCGCCCACGATCATGGGGTGGACGACTTGGCCCGGACCGCGCTGAGGCGCGCCATAGAAGGCCTGATCGGTTATGGCTACCGCAAGGACCCCTTCGCCTTCGAGGTACTAGAATCGCTTGAGATGATTGGAGCGGTAGACCCGACGCTGGCTCGCGCCGCCCTGCTACGCCTGGCCGGAGCCTATGAGAGGATCACAGACTATACGGACGGCGACGAGACCGACCACGCCCGCGAGGGGTATTATGAGCTCCTCGCCAAGTTCGCGCCCGATCACATCCCGGCTTGCTATGCCTCACTCGTCCGAACCGAAGACTGGCGCTACGCCGAGGCCCTGACAACAACTCTCGCCGCCTCGCCCGAACTCGAGACCCCTGCGGGCCAGGCGTTGCTTGAGACCTTCCTCGACCGGCGCGAACGCGCAGCCCTGCGCGACATCGCCGGGCCCGCCCGCCCCATGGCGGAGGCCGCCTGGCAGACGGTGCACATCCAAACTGGCGGCCAAGTACTACGCACCGAGCCGAGGGAAGAGACGGCCTTGGTCTCCGATGCGGCGGGGGAGGAGGAAGAGTCTCTAGTTCCACTGCCCTCCCCGGGCGACTATCCGCCGGATCGGCTGGCCTCCTATCTCGGAGCCCTTGGCAAGCTGACAGACTATGAAGCCCGTCGCGAACAGACTGCAGAATGGCTTCGCCACTGGGACCGCGCCGGCCAGGCCGAGGCCGCGCTCGACTCCTTCAGGGCGGAAGTCGCCGCCAACCGGCCGCGCTTAGACATCGAAACCGCCTTAGACGTCGCCTTCGAGATTTCGCACCGAACCCAGGGACGCACGAAGGCCTTCTTCTGGCTCGTTCGGTCCCAAGTGCTCCGCTACGGTTGGCAGCGCTGGTTCACTAGTCGCGAGGAGGGCGAACGGCGGCTGAGGCTGGCGGCCCGACACTATCCAGACCGCTGGCGGGATTTCATCCGCCAGTCCTCGGAATCCGTGTTTTCCCTGCGCGTCGAACAGGAGGGGGCAGTAATTGGCATCTCTCGTCTGGTCTTCTTCCTTCTCGAGGTAGGCCAGACCGATCTCGCCAAGGCCTATGTCTCCACAATGGTTGATATTCTGGAGGCCGAGGTGTGCGGCCAACCGATCCAGACGCCGGAGTGGGCAAGATGAGCGCCTTGGCTACCGCCCTATTAACCGAACGCCTGCTTTGGCCGGTCCCGCGCGTGCGCTGGGAAGCCGCACGGGGATTGGCCCGGCTGATCCGCGCCGGCGATCAGGTCGCGCGTGAAGCCCTCCTGGTCTGGATCAGCCGACGAGACCTCGAAAGCGAGGTCATGCTGGGACTAGGCGTCATCGACGGCTTCGACCTTTGCGGGGCCTTCAGTTTCGATGAGGTCTCCCGAGCGGTGAAAGCGCCATCCTTCCTATCGGACCTGCTCCTCGCCCGAAACTTCGCTGATGCGGAGCGCCTGTTCCCCTTTCGGTACGCCCTTTCTCCGGACGCGCCCGCGCCGATCTCGGACGAGGTGGCGGCCTGGTTCGAACGCTACTGGCATGCAGCCGTCCCGCCGGTTTTCCGCCGCACGCTCGAGCGACTGGAAGAAGAGAGCGGTTGGCCTTTCCTGAAGCAGTGGAAGCACGACTGGTGTTGGCTGCAGTCTACTCATCCCCGGCCGGTTCCGGATCGCCCCTACTATTTCTTCGACCACGATCGGGAGGGCGTGGGTCAAATCGACCTTGGTCAGCGCGAGCTCTATATCTCGGCTTATTTGCGGACCTTGGCCCATGCGGCCCTCCGCGGTCCTCTACCGAATGACGTCGCGGAGGGCCACGCGCTCCACGCCCTGACCCTCACCCCGGGCCTAGCTACGCTCCGATCCGTCCCAGCGCCGGAGTGGGCCACGGGCCGCCCACAGGGAATCGAAGTCGAAGAGGATGTTAGGGCCGAAGCTCTCAGACTCTGGAGCGCGGCAAGGAGCGACCTTGCCGTGGACGAGGTCCCGCTGCATCTGACCGTCACTCGCCGGAGCGCAGATGAATGGCTCGAGCTCGAGCTGTCGCTGGCGGTCGGACGGCCGGGCTTCAGGGGCACCGGGATAAAGCCGATGATCCTGAAACCGGCGATAATCGGCGGGGAAACCGGGGAGTTCGTGCGGCTCTTTGCGCAACAGGTTCGCCCTCAGGATATCCCGCTCGATCCACCCTTGATCCTAGTCCAGGAAATCCATCCGGCTTGGCCCGGGCGCTTTCATTCCGACATCCTGGCCGGCATGTCGCTCGCCTCACCCGTGCTGTTCGGGCCCGCCGTCCTCGACAGCCATGAGGACGTCGTGAGGCTTCGCCTCGGTTTAGACAACGTCTCGACCTGGCGGCACTGGTACGACGGGTGGAGTCCGGGTCAGCCTGCGGATCTCCGGTCGCCGATTAACAGTCTGACTGGTGCCAAGGCCGCAAACATCGAAGCTCTTGTAAAGGGTTCGGGCGGCGAGCTCGGCGTTTGGGTCAGCGCGCGGCATGGAATCAGGAAGCAGTCCTATTCAGACTATATCGTCCAAGACGCGACGTTCTGGGCAGAAACATAGAGAGCTGAAAAGTGGATGCGCGTAACCTTGGGCGGGCCGACACGTCTGTCCGCCCAGTCGCGGAGCCAAGTCCCGAGTTCCAGCCAAGCGCGATCGTCTGATTCGCCTTACATGGTGGCATTACACAGACTGCATTTAAGGGTGCTGGGGGCGGACTTCCGGAGTTGATGCAGTGAGCCCGTCTAAGACACTCGTGTCCAGACTGGCATTGGTCCGCAATGGGCTCGAAGCGGCTGTTCGGAATGACGGCTTTTGGTGTCGTCGCATCTCACACTACGTGTGGAGAGGTGGCGAGCAGAGTGCGGCGGCGGCCTGGCAGTTTCTAGTTCTAGTGGGTGATCGACCCCAAGATTAACATGTGCTTGCCTAATATCTTCGCGAGCGTTTCGACATAAGCTGGATTGGCGCTGGCGAATTCGTTGATGGAGCGGATAGGAAACTCCTCCGCTGGCACGACCCATTTGCCGTCTTCGAGGGTGGCTATGAAGGGGCGAAACCCGTGCAGCTTGAATGCCAAGTCGTATCGGTTTTCGTCGACCGCGCTGCCGAAGGCATGGGCCGCGTCAGACGCGTTTCCGTAGACTGCGGCCAGCGCGACACCTGGATCGGACGGACACGTCAGTCCGTCCCAGGAGTAACCGCAGCGGATACCCGATGGCTGAGGGCCGCGCTCGTCAACGGCGACCCCTGCGTAGCTGGTCGTCAGATTTGGCCGCGTGTGAGCCTGCCAAAGTGCGTACATCAGGTGACGGAGATCCCTCACTTCCAGCCGGACGGGGACATCTCTCCCGTCCAAGGTTGCGATGAACGAGCGAAGTGGTTCACTCCACCTGGGCTCGAATCTCGCGAAATCGAGGAATGCTTTCGTTCCTAGCTTCCACGAACTGCGGACCTTCGGCGTGAGGGTGTCGGTGAAGGTATAGCGATCCTGTCGATGGGAGCCACGAACCGGCGAGCCCGCGAGGACCTGTTCTAGGATGGCGTCGTCGTCGTTTATGAATTCAAGGCGTGGCCAGTCGCCGATGCGCTCCACGCCTTCCAAGCGGTAGTCGGAAAAGCTTGCGCGCAGGCTCTCGGAAGTCGCGTGTCCCCAGCCTTGGCAGGTCTCCGGGGCATCGGGGTGGCAGGTATCGGCGATCCAGTCCTTGGCGTCTGCTTCAGCCTCCCACCCTGGGGCCATATAAGGGAAGTCTGCGCCTATCGGTTTGCCAGTCACGGCTGCCACTTGGGCATGCTCCTCTTGCCGTAGGCGCCAGACACAGACGACCAGCGCAAAAGGATCCCTATCGAGTGGGGCCGGCGCGGACGCGGCGAACTTGAGTAATGCAAGGCGGACAAATGGCATCGATGCGGACCTGGCTCTGGTCAGGTCGACGAAGCGGGTGCGCGCTTTCTCATCCCGGAACCAGATCCTATCGAAATCCGGGGCTAACTGCGGGAGGAAGCGGAGGGGCTGAAGCTCGACAGGTTCGACCGCGAGCTCACCATCTTGCGCGGTGGCTTTCAACGCAGTGATATCCACGCCGGTCGATGCAGCAAGATAGGAAAGCGGCAGGAGGAGTTCATGCCAATGGGTGGAGACGACTACGCACCGGATCATCTCCCGAGGTACTCGGTCTCGCGCTACGAGGAGGGTGATGTACTTGCTGAGTTCGTTGAGGGTGTCTCGTGCGGACTGATCGCTGCGCTTGAGTTCGATGCAAACGATGTGGCCAAAGGGATCACGGGCGAGAATGTCGATCCGCCCACCAGCGCCGTCCGGATTGGCAACGACATACTCTGACTTCAGGAAGGTCAGGCCCCCCTCAATCCTGCCTAGGTCCGCGATCAGATGATCTCGCATCTCGGCCTCGTTCGCGAAGAGGCCAAGTACCGGTTTGACGGGGGATGTCGCGGTGCTGCTCATTTAATCGGGTCTATCACACCGCGACGCTTGCGCCTGGCCCCCACGTGGGTGCAGGCGCGCACGGCGTCGATCAGCTTTCGAATGCGTGCAGGTCTGAATCCGAGGAGAAGTTCGGGATATCCACTTTCGGGCGGTAAGGCGCGGAGCTTCTTGCCGCTGTCATGCCGTAGGCTCCCATGTCGCCGAGCCGGGACCGACCCGTTCGACATGCGCAAGGTTGTCCCCGGCGATGAAGGACACGCGGTAGAGCGCCGGGTGCTCGTCGATCACCCACCGTTCGATCCGCGCCAGCCGTCGGAAGTCCGCCGTCAACACCCAGGCGAAGTTGGTCGCCGGGTCGATTTCCAGTCTGTATTCGCCATCGGCCGGTCGCGGCTGGCCGTGTTGCAGATGTAGCCGACGGCGAACGCTCGTCGTGCGCCAGGCGGGTGCTGCGGCGCCCAGTACGTCGGCGTGGAAACGGCGCCAAAGGTCCTGGGTTTCGGCTGTCGGCCAACTCGCTTGGGCCGTGAGCGCCACGATCTCCTCGCTTTCGAGCCACAGCTTCATGCCATCAAGGTCGAAGAACGCCGCGTCGCCGGCCTCGATGGCCGCCATCGCGGCGCGGCGCGACGGCAACCCAGCCCGAATCAGCATCGCCGCCATAAGGCTCGGGACTCCGGTCTCCACCGCCGCGGCGGCTCCGCCAGCGACCAAGTCGGGTTCCCAGCCTTGGGTCACACGCCGCGTGCGGATCGCCTCCAGCGCCCAGACCAGCTTGTAGGCGAATGCGTCCTCGACCGTCTTCATCCGATCGGCACCGATCAAGGCGACATCCGCCCCGGTGATCCACTGGCGCAGGATAGCCTGCCAGCCCACCGGCAAGCCGCCATCGAGCGCGAAGGGACGGATCACCAGGATACGGCTCGCCAATTCCACCAAGGTGTCGCCGAGCGCGTCGGCGTCGGCCTGGATCGCCGCCAAGTCGGCTTGGTCAATGAGGACGGCAAGCTCTTCGGCCAAACCGTCCAAGACGAGCCCGGAGTCCAGGCCCACCCCCATGGCGTAGTGTCCGCGCCTGGTCTCCGGCGTGGTGTGCGCCCATATCAAGGCGGCTCGCGTGCGCAGGATAAACCGGTGCCAGTCGGCCTTGTTGGCGTCGAGGCGGGCGATCTGGCGCGCCCATAGCGAACCGTTCAGGGACTCGTCGAGGAGTTTCGGCAGCTCGGCGCTGTCGGCGTCTAAGGCTTCGACCAAGCCGAACACCATGGCGTCCAGCTTCTCGACCAGGACCGGCAAGCTATCCTCGGCCTCTTCATCGTCATCACCAGCGGCGGCGGCAGGCTGCCCCGCGGTACGCCATCCCGTCAGGTTGTTGGCCAGGTATTCATATGCGTCGGCTCGGGCGAAGACGCCGGTGGCGGTCAACTTCTCAATGACGGCGGAGATGACCTGGACCAAGCCGCTCTCAAGCTTGCGCGCCCGCGCCGACGCGACGAGTTGGCGCCACTGCTCCATCTTGTAGTCGGCGTTCTCGGTTATGACGTGGGCCACCAGACCTTCGACATCAACGAACGCGCGACCAGCGCGGCCGGCGACATTGGCGAACTCCTCGCCGGTAATCGGCTGGCCGGAGCGGACCAAGTACGGAGCCAAGAGCACCGCCGCGTTGAGGTTTAGGCCTTGGGACAGCGTCGGAGAGGCCACGATCACCTTGATGACCCCTTCGCCGAGCAGCAACTCAAGCTCGCGCAGGAACGGGTTTGGCAGCTTTCCGTGGTGGATGGCGACGCCGATCTCCAGCGCCTTCACGGCGCAATGATCCGGGCCCAACCACTCGCGGCCTACCTCCAAGGCCCGCGCCAGCGGCGCCGGGTCCTCCACCAGGCTCGGCAGGTAGCCCCGCCGAACAAGGTTTAGCGCCGCCTTGCCGAAGCCTTCGACCCAATTGGCCTGGGTGACGAATACCAAAGTCCGCTTGCCCTGCTGGGCGAACTTCCAGCCCGCCATGACGCTGAGGTCTTGGACGTTGCGTGGGTAGGGGTTTTTCTCCTGGCCGCGCGGCGGCAACTGCTCGACGAAGCGGGCGACGTACGGTCCCCGCGCTTCGAGATCGAACCCAAGTCGCGCCGAGTGCCCCTGCCAGGTGAGCGAGCCGAACCGCTGCCGGGTCGGCCTCCAGATCGATTTGACGGGCTCGCCCGGAGCGTCGCTCCTGATCCACGACGTCAGGTCGTCCAGCGCCTCTCCCTCCGGCAGGATCGCCGACAGGCAGACAATCCGGCGGTCGGCCGCGTCGCCGCGCCGGAGCAGCCGTTGCACCAAAATCTCGTAGCGGATCTCCCGCTCCGACGGCCCGATCAGATGGCCCTCGTCCAACACGATCAGCCCGACATCGTCGATCAGCGTCGGGTCGCTGCGGAGGGCGAAATCCAGTTTCTCTGGCGTGGCGATAACGATCGATCGCGTACGCAGCGCATCCGCGTCACCTTCCGAGACACCGGAGGCACCGTAGAGGGATGAGACCTTGAACCCAAGGGGCGCGAAGGTCTTGCGGAAGGAGCGTTCGGTCTGGGCCGACAGCGCGCGCAGCGGCGTGACGATCAGGACGCGCTTGCCCACCGACAGGGTCATGAGGGCGGCGAGTTCGGCCACGCGGGTCTTCCCGGCGCTGGTCGGCAAGGCAACGACGAGGTCGTCGGTCAGGTCGGTGGAGCGGGCGGCTGCCTCCCGTTGCGAGGGCCAAAGTTCCACTTCCGCCATGCGACGGCCGTATAGACTGCGGATGAAGAGGTCGCGATAGCGGGGGTAGAGCTCGGCCCCGCCCTCGGGTGGCTCGCCGGGCAGCACCTGGTGCAGCGAATGCCCCCACAGGTCCGACAGTAGCGCCCTGCAGATCCTAATCACCCACCACATCGGGACGTTGGCCGCGTGGTTCGCCAGCCTCACCCCACGGTCGAGGATCGCCAAGGCCCGGGCGTAATGGCGTCCGTCCCCCGTCTGTAGGGCAAAATCGTAGTGGGCGAGACTGCCGCACAAGACGCCGTTCAGGATGAGGGCGATCGCGTCGTCGGCGTCAATCTCACCGTCTTCCAAGGCCGCGGTGATGGCGTCGTCCGTATTCTCCTCGGCCTCCAGCCAATCGCGTGTCAACCGGCGAAGCCCGCGCAGGTCGCGCAGGATCAGCCGAACCACGGCGTCTTCGCCGACGGTCGTGTTGAGCGTCCCCTCAATCTCCGAGAACAGCGAGAAGGCGATGGCCGAATAGCCAGCCAGGTGATAGCCGGCGGCGGCTAGCAGGCGATAGAAGCCGCGCTCCGAGGACGCGGCATCGCCGTTGCGCACCAGTGACTCAAAGGCATTCGCTGCGCGTTCAAAAGCCCGGGTGCAGAGTTCGTCACCTTCGCCCGTCTCCTTGAGCGCCAGCGCGGCGCGCAGCACTGAGAACGCATATTCGGCCAAGTCCGCGCCGATGGTCCGGCCGAATGCCGGCGCCCCATCGGGCAATACGCCGTCCTGCCGCATCAGCGACCATGCCGACCCGCGTGCGAGGAGTTGCCCCCACAGCCCGGGCTGGATCATCTCGCCCAAGTACGCCTGAAGTTCGTCAGGCGTCTCCAAGGTCGCCTGCCGCGATAAAAACCTCGGAGATAAAGTCGGTGTAGTCACGGATGTGCAGGTTGATCACCGCGTGATTGCGGCCCGCCTCCGCGTCGTTGTAGTCCGCGACCAACGCTGGGATCGGACCGTTGCCCGACATCGTGAACAGCGCGTGGTCGATACGGTTTTTCGCCAGCGCCTTGCGGCCCACTTCGTTGCGGATGCGCCGGCCCAAGTCCTTATGCTCGTCGTCGCCCTCCAGCAGCCGGTTGGCGACGAACAAGAGGGACGAGGGCGTGCACCGACCGTCATCCCGGCGCAGCGCCTTGCGCGCCTGAGTGATCGTCGTTTTGCCCAGGGTCCGGCGGCTCTTGGACTCGCCCTTGAGAAGCCAGAGGCCGCCATCGTCGGTCGCATAGTTCACGCCGATGAAATCGTCGCCCCGCATGGGCACTTCACGGCCGTCCTTGAACCGCATACGCCGCACCGGCACGTCGAATTCCAGTTGTTCGACCGTCAGTTCGGACGCCAAGATTTCGCCGAGATCGCCGGCCCGCGCCCGCACGCCGGTGGGCAGCAGTTCCTTGAGAATCTCCGCCGCGCCGTCGTAGCCGAGAGCTTCAACATCGTCGGCAATACGTCCCAGGTCGTCGTAGTGGCCTCGCACCGTCACCGCGAGCGCATCTGTGATGGCGGCCCGGCCGCCCGGTTTCTCGACGATGGTGATGTACTGCTTCAGCCCATTCTTCTGGACCGTGGTGTGGCACCACTGGTCAAACATGGATAAACCCCCGCCCCAATAATCATCCCATGCGCCAAGGCCGTGTGCGTCTGCGCCGCGACAACCTGTAGCAGAATGCGCATCATTTGACGCTAAACGACTTGCGGCTACGAACGCTCATGAAGCTGCAGGTCGTCGACCCCTTAGGTTGAGACGAATGTCGCAGTTCTGCCGCGAGGCCAAGTTCCGCTTATGGCGCGAAGTCGACGTCTCCACGAGAGGCTGGTGCAGGAAGGCCAGCTCTCGCTGGCCTTCGGTCACACTTCGCATTGGGTGGTCGAAGGTCACCGCTCTTTGCTCGCTTCAGCGCACAAGAGCCCGATCATCCGCGAGTGGGTGGCCCGCAGATAATTCTCATCCACTATGACCCAGGTCTCATCAATTGTGGTTCAGTTCTCATCAATTGTGACGCGGACCAAGCTTCATGGCCGCGTCAGACGTCCACCTCGGCGTCCAGGGCGTTCTCCTGGATGAACTCCCGGCGGGGCTCCACCACATCGCCCATCAGCTTGGCGAACAGGTCGTCGGCGCTGTCGGCGTGGTCCACCTGCACCTTCAGCAGGGTGCGGGCGTTGGCGTCCAGGGTGGTTTCCCACAGCTGGTCCGGGTTCATTTCGCCCAGCCCCTTGTAGCGCTGGATGGCCAGACCCTTGCGGCCCGCGTCCAGAACCGCGGCCAGCAGGTCCATGGGCCCGCGGATGGTGGTGGACTTGTCCTTGCGGCGGAAAATCGCCGGCTCGCGGAACAGGCCGTCGAAGGCCACCGCCCGCTCGCCCAGACGGCGCGCGTCCAGCGACCGGACAAGGGCTTCTTCCAGAACGATCTGCTCGGCCACGGCGCGGCGCGTCCGGCGGAACACGATGGCGCCCTGCTCGCCCATCTCGCCGGACCATGGGCCGTCGCCTTCCTCGGCGTACAGATCCAGGTGGCGGGCCGCATAGACAGGATCACCGCCCTTCTCGCCGAACAGACCGGCCAGGGCCGCCTGCTCGATGGCGAAGGCGGGCGCCCGCGAGGACAGCCGGTCCACCAGCGACTTGAAGCCCTTGGCCTCGCGCACCAGCGCCTGCAGGTCCATGCCGGTGCGCCGTTCGCCCGAGGGGAAGTCCAGCTCGGCGCCGTCCGATCCTTCCTCGATCAGATAGGCGTCCATCTCCGCCTCATCCTTGAGGTATCGGGACTGCTTGCCCTTGGCGACCTTGTAGAGCGGCGGCTGGGCGATGAAGACGTGGCCCCGCTCGATCAGTTCCGGCATCTGCCGGTAGAAGAAGGTCAGCAGCAGGGTGCGGATGTGGGCGCCGTCCACGTCGGCGTCGGTCATGATGATGATCTTGTGGTAGCGCAGCTTGTCGATGTTGAAATCGTCGCGCCCGATGCTGGTGCCCAGCGCCAGGATCATGGTGCCGATGGTGTCGGACGACAGCATGCGGTCGAACCGCGCCCGCTCCACGTTCAGGATCTTGCCGCGCAGGGGCAGCACGGCCTGGTTCTCGCGGTTGCGGCCCTGTTTGGCCGAGCCGCCGGCGGAGTCGCCCTCCACGATGAACAGTTCGGACTTGGCCGGGTCGCGCTCCTGACAGTCGGCCAGCTTGCCGGGCAGGGAGCTGATCTCCAGCGCCGACTTGCGCCGGGTCAGGTCGCGGGCCTTGCGGGCCGCCTCGCGCGCCGTGGCCGCCTCGACGATCTTGGCCACCACCTGGCGGGCCTCGGTGGGGTGCTCCTCGAACCAGGTGGACAGCCCTTCCGAGCACAGGGACTCCACCGCGGGCCGCACCTCTGACGAAACCAGCTTGTCCTTGGTCTGCGAGCTGAATTTGGGATCCGGCACCTTGACCGACAGCACGCAGGTCAGGCCCTCGCGCGCGTCCTCGCCGGTGACCGAGATCTTTTCCTTCTTGCCGATCCCCGAACTGTCGAGATAGGCGCTCATGACCCGCGTCAGGCTGGCGCGGAAGGCCGACAGGTGGGTGCCTCCATCCCGCTGGGGGATGTTGTTGGTGAAGCACAGCATGGTCTCGTGGTAGCTGTCGTTCCACCACAGGGCCAGGTCGATCTCGATGTTCTCCTTCTTGCCCCGGATGACGATGACGTCCTTCAGGATGGGAGACTTGGACTTGTCCAGGTGACGCACGAAGGCCTCGACCCCGCCCTCGTAGTGCAGGATCTCCTCGAACGGCTCGGCGCCGCGATTGTCGGCCAGCCTGATGACCACGCCCGAGTTCAGGAACGCCAGCTCGCGCAGGCGATGCTCCAGGGTCTTCAGGTCGAAATCGATGTGACTGAAGGTGGTCACCGACGGGAAGAAGGTCAGCTCGGTGCCGGTCAGAACCTTGCCGTTGTCGCGCATGGGCGCGTCGCCCACCACTTCCAGCGCCTTGACCGTATCCCCCCGCTCGAAGCGCATCTGGTGCTTCTTGCCGTTGCGATAGATGACCAGCTCCAGCCAGTCCGACAGGGCGTTGACCACCGACACGCCCACGCCGTGCAGGCCGCCGGAGACCTTGTAGGAATTCTGGTCGAACTTTCCGCCCGCGTGCAGCTGGGTCATGATGACCTCGGCGGCGGACACCCCCTCGCCCTCGTGGATGTCCACGGGAATGCCGCGCCCGTTGTCGGTGACCGTGACCGAGCCGTCGGCGTTCAGGATCACCTGCACCAGATCGGCGTGACCGGCCAGGGCCTCGTCGATGGCGTTGTCCACCACCTCATAGACCATGTGGTGCAGACCCGAGCCGTCGTCGGTGTCGCCGATGTACATGCCCGGCCGCTTGCGCACGGCGTCGAGCCCTTTCAGCACCTTGATGGATTCTGCGCCGTAGGCGGCTTCCTCGGCGGTGTCCGGGGTGCGGTTCTGGTCGGTCATTCAGTCATCCGATGGGGCGAGCGTTCCTGCGTCGACGCGCACGAACCGGCCTCGACCGTGAAGGTCAGAGAAGAGCGTTTCGTCGGTGCCGGTCAGGAAAGCCTGAAGGTCCAGCGCCACGATCTCCTCGAACAGGGCGGCGCGCCGGCGGGCATCCAGATGGGCCGGCGCTTCGTCCAGCAACAATACAGGGTTTGCGCCTGAATTGGCCAGTGAATCCCGGTTTTCCGGCATGCTTTTCAGCCGCCCGACCTGCGCCAGAATCAGGTTCAGAACCAAGGCCTTCTGCTCGCCGGACGAGCCTTCGGCCGCCGGGCGGTTCTTTTCCCGGTGAAGGGCGGTCAGATCCGACCGGTGCGGACCGAAAAGCGAGCGCCCCGAGGCCGAATCGCGGGCCCGCGACGCCTTCATTCCGGCGGCGATTCCGGCGGCGATCTCGGCCGCCTCCGCGCCCGCGGCGGCCCGCTGTTCGGCCTCGCCGGTCAGGCCCAGATCGGCCTGGGGGAAGGGCCGGTCGCCCCGCGCGTCGATGCCGGTCTGCAGGTCTTTCAGCGCCCTCGCACGCGCCGTGGCGGCGGCGGCGCCCTGCTCGCCCAGTCTTGCTTCAAGCGCGTCCAGCCAGGCCGGATCGGCGGGCCGCCTGCCCTCAGCCGCCTCGGTCAGCAGGCGCAGCCGCTCCCGAAGCGCCTTCTCATAGGCCGAGACGCTGGCCGCGTGGCCGGGGTCGGCGGCGAACACCAGCCGGTCGAAGAATTTCAGCCGTTCGGCCCGGCTGTCCGAGAACAGCCGGTCATGCTCGGGCGTGGCCCACACCGGCCGCAGATAGTCCAGCATTCGCCCGGGCGGGGCGGTCTCGCCGTCGATGCGCACGATGCGGCGCGACGCCCCCGGCGCCTGCACCCCTGTGCCCACCCGGATGTCGCCGCCGTCCGCCCCCGCCAGCACCGCCGCCACGGCCCAGGCGCGGCCCGCGGCCTCGCCCGGCTCGCGCCGTCCCAGCTCGGCCACCGGCGCCCCGCGCAGCCCCCGCCCCGGCGTCAGCAGGCTCACCGCCTCCAGCAGATTGGTCTTGCCCGCCCCGTTCGGCCCATGAAGCACGATGGGCCCCGAGCCCACGCGCAGGCTGGCGCTGGCGTATGAGCGGAAATCGGAGAGGGTGAGGGACGTGATCACTGCGTGATCGGTGGCGCGTGGCGAGTGGCGAGTGGCGAGACGGGCCAGCGCTGGTTCAGAAGGCCCGGGCGCAACCACCCCAAAGCGGTCAGTCTAGCCTTCTCGCCACTCGCCACTCGCCACGCGCCACTCAGAATCACACCCTCAGCGGCATCAGCACGTACTGCACGCCCGGATCGCCCGGATCGAGCACCAGGGTCGGGCTGGCCGGGTCGGCGAACATGTAGGTGGCGGTCTCGCCCTCGATCTGGCCGGCCACGTCCAGCAGATAGCGGGCGTTGAAGCCGATCTCGAAGGCTTCGTCGGAATAGCCGATCTCGACCTCCTCCACGCCCTGACCGGCTTCCATGTTGCGTACGGTCAGGGTGACCCGGTCGTTGTCCAGGCCCAGCTTCACCGAGCGGCTCTTCTCGGCCGAGATGGTGGAGACCCGGTCCACGGCCTGGGCGAACACGGCGTTGTCGATGTCGGCGCGCTTGTCGTTGCCCTTGGGGATGACCCGCAGATAGTCGGGGAACGAGCCGTCGATGACCTTGGAGGTCAGGCTGGCCTGACCGAACTCGAAGCGGATCTTCTGGGCGCTGACCTGCACCTCCACCGGGCCGGAGCCGTCGTCCAGCAGGCGGCGCACCTGATCGATGGTCTTGCGCGGCACGATCACGCCAGGGCCGCCCGCCGCGCCTTCCGGCGCCGGGGTCTCGGCCAGGGCCAGGCGGTGGCCGTCGGTGGCCACGGCGCGCAGCAGCGCCTGCCCGCCCTCGGACACGGTGTGCAGATACAGGCCGTTCAGATAGTAGCGCGTCTCCTCGGTGGAGACGGCGAAGCGGGTCTTGTCGATCAGCCGGACCAGATCTTCCTTCAGCAGGCTGAACCGGGCTCCGGCGCTGTCGGCGGACATGACCGGGAAGTCCCCGGCCGGCAGCACCGGCAGGTTGAACTTGGACCGGCCGGCCTGGACCACCAGACGGGGATCGTCGCCGGAGTACAGCAGCGACACCTCAGCGCCTTCCGGCAGCTTGCGCACGATTTCGTACAGGGTGTGGGCCGGGGCCGTGATCTGGCCCTCGGTGTGCACCATGGCCTCGGCCTCATCCACCATCTCCATGTCCAGGTCGGTGGCCGCGAAGCTCAAGCGGTCCCGGCCTGCCGACAGCAGGACGTTGGACAGGATCGGGATGGTGTTGCGTCGTTCGACGACGCTCTGCACGTGGCCAAGGGCCTTGAGGAGCGCCGCGCGTTCGATCGTCAGCTGCATTTGGTCTCGCCCGGATGACGACGACTCAACCGCCGCCGCTGCAATTGTGGGCCTTGGACATTAGCGGCTTGCGCGCCCGCTTCAACAGGGGAAACGGGCGCTCCACAGACCGGGGGCGCTTATCCCCGCAGCTTGCGGGTCAGGGTCTCCACATCGCGGGCGATCTGGTCGTCCGCGGGCATCATTTCCTCGATGCGGCGAACCCCGTGCAGGACCGTGGTGTGGTCCCGCCCGCCGAAGCGGCGGCCGATGTCGGGATAGCTGCGCGTGGTCAGCTGCTTGCACAGGTACATGGCGATCTGGCGCGGGCGGGCGATGATGCGCGTGCGCCGCTCGCTCAGCAGGTCCGCCTGCTTCAGATTGAAGTGCTCCGCCACCGTCTTCTGGATCTCGTCCACGGTGATGCGGCGCTCGGGCCCGCCGCGCAGGGCGGCGCCCAGCAGCACCGAGGCCTCGTCCGCCGTCAGCTCGGCCAGACGCGGCCCGGCGGAGGCGGCCAGGGTGTTCACTGCGCCTTCCAGTTCGCGCACCGAACCCGGCGTGCGGTCCACCAGCTGCTCCAGCACTTCGGGACGCGCCTCGCCGGACACCAGACCCAGCCGGCCCAGGGCCTCGAAGCGCTTTCTGGCCACGGCCAGCTTCACGGCGCGGTCGGCGGGCTCCACCGGACAGGTCAGACCGGCGGCCAGATGCGAGCGCAGGCGCGGTTCGATGTCGGTCATGGCCGTGGGCGGCTTGTCGCCGGCCATGACCACGCGCTTTCCGTCCTCGATCAGGGCGGTCAGGGTGTTCAGCAGCTCTTCCTGGGTCGAGCTCTTGCCGCCCACGAACTGGACATCGTCCAGCAGCAGCATGTCGGCCGAGCGCAGGCTTTCCTTGAAGGCCGCCGTCTGGCGGTCCTGCACGGCCCGCACGAAGGTGGACAGGAACCGTTCGGCGGTCAGATAGATCACCTTTGCGTTGGGACGCAGACGCTGCGCCTCCCAGGCGATGGCGTTCAGCAGGTGGGTCTTGCCGTGGCCATAGGGGCCGCACAGGAACACCGGGTTGAAATGGCCCTCGGCCCAGCTGGCGGTCTGTCTGGCGATGGCCAGGGCGAAAGCGTTGCCGGGGCCTTCCACGAAGGCGTCGAAGGTCAGGCGGTCCTGCAGGCCCGCGGCCCGCACGGCCCGGGGACCGTCGGTGACCGGACCCACCGTGGCGCGGGGTTGCGCCGCGGGCGCCTGTCCCTGGGACGCGGAGCCGGAAACGGTCGGCGCGGGCGAGCCGAACTCGGCCCGGCAGCGCACGTCCAGATGGCGTGACAGACCGTCCAGGCCCAGCCACAGCTCGTTCATGCGGCGCAAGGCGTTCCTGCGGACCCAGTCCCGGGCGTAGGCGGTGGGCGTCACCAGCACCAGCCGGCCCGACGCGTCGGATCGCACCGCCGACGGCGCGATATAGGAACTGAACGGACCCTCGCCGATCTCGGCGCGCAGACGCGTCGCCGCTTCGTCCCAGATCCGTTCCGGATCCGTCAGTCTCTGTTCCGCCGCGCTGCCCGCCATTTGGTAAGCCACCTCTTTCAATCCACCAGCCGCAAGCCCGCCTGATCTCCGGGACGACTTCTCCGGGCCGCCGGAACAGGGGTTCCGGCGGTGGGGTCGGCCTCGCAGACGGACTTCTCCCGCCGACGCGGAACAGGGTCCCGCGCCGTCTTCATCCGTGTTGGGATGGAAGTGCGTTAGACCCCAAAACTTACGCTCAGCGGGGTCGCCGTCAACGCTGATTCGCTGCGCGTCATGCGGATAAATTGTTTGACTCCGCTAAGCGCCTCCCGCGCTTGGGGAAACCGCCGATCGGCAGCCTGGGAGGAGGCGAAATTCTTTATCTCAACTTAGCCGCACACGGCAAAACAGCGAAGGAGAGAACTCTCCTTCGCTGTTGAAATCATTGGATTTTGGTATGACAGGCCCGTGACAGGCCGTCAGATCAGGCTGCGGCCAGCTTCTTCAACTGGGCGTGCAGACGCGAGACCTTGCGGGCGCCGGTGTTCTTGTGAACCACGCCCTTGGACACCGCGCGCATCAGTTCGGACTGGGCGTTGTGGAAGGCGGTCTTGGCGCCTTCAACGTCCCCGCCGGCGACGGCGGTGTCGAACTTCTTCAGAAAGGTGCGGACGCGGCTGCGGCGAGCCGTGTTCACTTCAGTCCGGGCGGCGATCTTGCGGATCGCCTTCTTGGCGCCGGGGTTATTAGCCATCAGTCAAACCTTCGAACGGGAAACGCCGCGGAGCACTCCTCCACGGCGTGGAAATCTCAAGAGGGCGGGCCTATAGCCGATGGGTGCGCAGGGGTCAACGCGACTCTGGACTCAGCGCCCTTTGAATTCCGGCTTTCGCTTGTCGACGAAGGCGGACATGCCTTCCTTCTGGTCCTCGAAGGCGAACAGGCTATGGAACAGCCGCCGCTCGAAGCGCACGCCCTCGGTCAGGGTGCTCTCCAGGGCCACATTGACCAGCTCCTTGTTGGCCATGACCGCAAGGGGACTGTGGGCCGCGATCTTGGCCGCCGCTTCCCGCGCCTCCTCCAGCAGGCGCTCGCCCGGAACCACGCGGCTGACCAGCCCGGCGCGCTCCGCCTCGGCGGCGTCCATCATGCGGGCGGTCAGCATCATGTCCATGGCCTTCGACTTGCCCACCAGCCGGGTCAGGCGCTGGGACCCGCCGATGCCCGGCGCCACGCCCAGATTGATCTCCGGCTGGCCGAACTTCGCCGTCTCCGAGGCGATGATGAAATCGCACAGCATGGCCAGCTCGCAGCCGCCGCCCAGCGCATAGCCCGACACCGCCGCGATGATCGGTTTCCGGAACCGGGTGATGCGGTCGTGCCCGGCGGCGAAGAAATTGTCGGTGAACATCTGGGCATAGGACTGGTCGGCCATCTCCTTGATGTCCGCGCCGGCCGCGAAGGCCTTTTCCGACCCCGTCAGGACGAGGCAGCGCACCGCGTCGTCACGCTCGACGCTGTCCAGAAAGGCCGTCAGGTCGGCGAAAACCTGGCTGTTCAGGGCGTTCAGCGCCCTGGGCCGGTTCAACGTCACGACCGCATAGCCGTCGGCGTGCCGTTCGATCAGCAGGGTTTCATAGTCGGCCATGATCTGTCTCCTTGGGTTCGCGCCCCCGTCTAGCGCGTCCCCTGCCCCACTGGAACCGGGGCGGGGACCTCAGTCGCGCTTCAACCGGCGGGCATTGGCGCTGACCGCCGCCTGCACCGGGGCCAGCACCTCGGCCTGGATCCGGGCCGTTTCGGCGTTCAGCCCCATGGCCGTTTCCGCCGCGCGGCCCCACCAGCCCAGGGCCCACTGGGCCTGGATCACCGCCGCCTGGGCCGCGTCCGGGGCCTTCATGGCCTGATCCAGCGCCCTGGCGCCGATATCCGCCTCAGCGACCCATGCGCTGGCGAGGCGCCCGGCCACCGCGCCCGCGCCCGCCGCCGACCGGCCGGACGCCTCGGTGAAGGCGGCGAGCTTCTCGTCGCTCATCAGGGCCAGTTCGGTCAGGTCGGCGCCGGCCGGGTCGCACAGGGCCTCGGCCATGATCTCCAGCCGCCGCTGGATCACGGCCCCGGCGTCACGCATCAGGCGGTCGTTCATCTCGGCGGCGCTCAGGTCGCTTTCAGGCTTGCTCATGCCCGCGAGCCTGGGGCGGACGCGACCGCCATGCAAGCGGCGGTCAGGGGGCGACCTCGGCGGAGAACGCTTTCACGTCGGCCAGCAGGGCCGGGACCGCCGCGTCGATGATGCGCTGGCCCTTCTCCGGCGAGGCCTGGGCCGGGTCCGAGCCGATGCGCCCGTCCGGGAACCGCGCCCGATAGTCCAGGGCGTCGCGGATCGGCCCCACGGGCGCGATCTGCGGCGCATAGTCCGCGGTCTTGATGCGGTCGGGATAGGCGGCCTGGGTCACGGCGATCTCCGACGGGGTGGCGTGCATGCCGTGGCCCTTGGGGAAGATCTCGGTGCACAGCCGGTGCACCCCCGGCAGGTCCCACCAGTTGACCAGCTTCAGGGCGAAGGGCGGGCGCTCCTCCACGAAGGACCATTCGGCGTAGATCTCCGAGAAGGTCGCCTCGATGGTGGCCACGTTGCCGCCGTGCCCGTTCAGGAAATAGATGCGCTCGAAGCCGTGCCGCGTCAGGGACGAGACCCAGTCGGTGATCGCCGCCATGAAGGTGGAGGGCCGCAGGGAGATGGTGCCCGCGAACGCCAGGTGATGCTGGGCCATGCCGATATTGAAGGTGGGCGCCACCACCAGACCCTCGTCCTGCTTCTCCGCCGCGTGGGCGATGATCTCGGGGCACAGCCAGTCGGTGCCCAGCAGGCCGGTGGGGCCATGCTGTTCGTTGGAGCCGATCGGCACGACCACGGTCTTCGTCGCCTTGAGGCGCGCGTCGATCTCGGGCCAGGACGACAGGTGGATCAGCATGGAAAACTCCGGAACTAGAGACAGTGGTCCGCTTGGCAAGCGGCGGCCCAGCGCATACGCCTGTTTGACCGGCGCCGCAAAGACGCGACCTCCCCCACGGAGCCCCCAATGACCGATCACACCCGCATCCCCGTTCCGGCCGAGCTGGCCGCCGACGCCCACATGGACGCCCCCGCCTATGCCCGCGCGGTCGAGAGCGCGGCGCGTGATCCGGAAGGCTTCTGGCGCGGCGTGGGCGAGCGGCTGGACTGGTCGAAGCCCTTCACCGAGGTCAAGGACGTCAGCTTCGATCGGGTCGATTTCCGCATCCGCTGGTTCGCCGACGGGGAGCTGAACGCCAGCGTCAATTGCATCGACCGGCACCTGCCCGACCGCGCCGACCAGACCGCCATCCTGTTCGAGGGCGACGACCCGTCCGTCGACGGCGCGATGACCTACGCCGAGCTGCACGCCGAGGTGTGCCGCATGGCCAATGTGCTCAGGGATCTGGGCGCGAAAAAGGGCGACCGCATCACCCTGTACATGCCCATGATCCCGCTGGCGGCCGTGGCCATGCTGGCTTGCGCCCGCATCGGCGCGGTGCATTCTGTGGTGTTCGGCGGCTTCTCGCCGGACAGCCTCGGTGGCCGCATCGAGGACTGCGGCTCGACCATCGTCATCACCGCCGACGAGGGCAGGCGCGGCGGCAAGCGCATCCCGCTCAAGGCCAATGTGGACAAGGCGCTGGAGAAGGTCGCCGTCGACAAGGTGCTGATGATCCGCTGGACCGGCGCCGACGTGCCCCTGACTGAGGGCCGCGACGTGGTCTATGAGGACGTGCGCGAGGCGGCCTCCACGGAATGCGCGCCCGAGCCCATGAACGCGGAGGATCCGCTG
The DNA here is from genome assembly GCF_046299535.1 of Brevundimonas sp. Taxonomy (GTDB): domain Bacteria; phylum Pseudomonadota; class Alphaproteobacteria; order Caulobacterales; family Caulobacteraceae; genus Brevundimonas. The sequence goes on from NZ_JBKBIB010000011.1 coordinate 54,506, forward strand.
TTCATCCTCTACACCTCCGGCTCCACCGGAAAGCCCAAGGGCGTGCTGCACACCACCGGCGGCTATCTGGCCTGGGCCGCCTACACCCACGAGCTGGTGTTCGACTACAAACCCGGCGACATCTACTGGTGCACCGCCGACGTGGGCTGGGTCACGGGGCACAGCTATATCGTCTATGGCCCGCTGGCGAACGGGGCCACGACCCTGGTGTTCGAGGGCGTGCCCACCTGGCCCGACGCCGGGCGCTGCTGGCAGGTGGTGGACAAGCACAAGGTCAACACCTTCTACACCGCCCCCACCGCCATCCGCGCCCTGATGCGCGAGGGCGACGACTGGGTGACGAAGCACGACCGCTCGTCCCTGCGCCTGCTGGGATCGGTGGGCGAGCCCATCAATCCCGAGGCCTGGCTGTGGTATCACCGGGTCGTGGGCGACGGCCGTTGCCCCGTCGTGGACACCTGGTGGCAGACCGAGACGGGCGGCATCCTCATCAGCCCCCTGCCCGGCGCCACCGAGCTCAAACCCGGTTCGGCCACCAAGCCCCTCCCGGGCGTCATGCCCGCCATCGTCACCAACGAGGGCGACATTCTGCAGGGCGCCGCCGAGGGCCCGCTGTGCATCACCAACTCCTGGCCCGGCCAGATGCGCACGGTCTATGGCGACCACAACCGCTTCATCGAGACCTATTTCACCACCTTCCCCGGCAAGTATTTCACCGGCGACGGCGCCCGCCGCGATGCGGACGGCTATTACTGGATCACCGGGCGCATCGACGATGTGCTGAACGTCTCAGGCCATCGTCTCGGCACCGCCGAGATCGAAAGCGCCCTGGTGTCCCACCCGGCGGTGTCCGAGGCTGCGGTGGTGGGCTATCCCCACGACATCAAGGGCCAAGGAGTCTGGGCCTACGTGACCCTGAAGGCGGATCAGGAGCCGTCCGAGGCCCTGCACAAGGCGCTGGTCGCCCACGTCCGCGCCGAGATCGGCCCCATCGCCAGCCCCGACGTGATCCAGTGGGCCCCCGGCCTGCCCAAGACCCGCTCGGGCAAGATCATGCGGCGCATCCTGCGCAAGATCGCCGAGAACGAGACCGGCGCCCTTGGCGACACCTCCACCCTCGCCGACCCGGCTGTGGTGGACGATCTGGTCAGGAACCGGCCGGGGTGACCGTCAACTGGTAGGGAATGAACAGCGACAGATCGAGCGGCCCGGACTGGGTCCACGTCACGCGGTGGGCAAGCCCATCCACCTGTACCGCATATTGATCTCCGAAGGCTTCGGCGGTGCGACGGGCGTCCGCCGCGATGGCTGCCAGTATCTCGGCGCGATACCGGTCGGGACCGATCAGGGTGAGCTCCCAGTCCCCCGACAGGACGATTTCGGTGCGTCCGGCCTTGGGGGCCTGTTCCACAAAGCGCTCGATGCGTGCCGTGGCGGCATCCAGAGTGTCATCGGCGCGGACGGGCGTCTTGATCGTCAGGGTGACCAAGCTGGTGTCGGCGCGCGTGCGATCAACGCCGATCGTCAGTCCGCCCGCCATGGTCTCGTCGAAGGATGAGAGGATGTCCGATCCGGTACTGAGGTCGATGTCGTCCCGACCGGCCGCCGACCGCGCCATGTTTCTCAGCGTCTCCAGCAACTCGGCGCGTCGCCTGGCGGGGTCGCGCGTGTCGCAGATTACCTGCACCTGAATGACCAGATTATCCGCCCGCCGGGTCAGCCGCACCTGGGGCACCTCTTCGGGCCCCCAACCGGCGAGGCGCGAGCCGGTGACGACGATCTCGTCCACCTCGCCGTAGTCCTGGCCCGTCGCCGTGAGCGGGATCAGCAGGACGGCGGCGGCGATCAAGGCGATTGCGGACTTCATGAACGTCTCTCCCCGTTTCGACCATTAAGCCCCTTGTTCAAATCCTTGTCACGCGGGATGAAGGGCCATGATTGCCGTGTCACGCTTCCCCCCCGACCCCGACCGGGTGGAGGAGATCTTCGCCCGTCTGGCGCGGGTGATGCCCGAGCCGAAGACCGAGCTGAACTTCACCAATCCGTTCACCCTCGTCTCGGCCGTCGCCCTGTCGGCTCAGGCCACGGACGTCGGTGTGAACAAGGCCACGGCCGGGCTGTTCGCCGTGGCCGACACGCCCCGGAAAATGGCCGCGCTCGGCGTCGAGGGCCTGATCCCCTACATCGCCTCCATCGGCCTGTACCGGAACAAGGCGAAGAACCTGATCGCCATGTCGCAGATCCTGATCGAACGGCACGGCGGCGAGGTGCCGCTGAACCGCGACGACCTTCAGGCCCTGCCGGGGGTGGGGCGAAAGACCGCCTCGGTGGTGCTCAACGAACTAGGCGTCGAGCCGGCCATCGCGGTGGACACCCATGTGTTCCGCGTCTCACACCGCCTCGCTTTGGCCAACGCCAACACCCCGGACAAGGTGGAGGCCCAGCTGCATGACGTGGTGCCCGACCACTGGCTGCCCAAGGCCCACCACTGGCTGATCCTGCACGGCCGCTACACCTGCATCGCGCGGCGGCCCAGGTGCGAGGCCTGCGTCATCTCCGATCTGTGCCCGGCGCGGCCCGACCTGATGGCCGAGGCGGCGGCGGTTCAGCGCCCGACCCGCGCCGCCACCGCCCGCGCAAAGCCCGCGCCCCGCTCCGGGTCGAAGCCCAGGTAGAAGTCCGGCTCGATCAGCTCGGCCTCGATCAGCACGGGCGACCCGTCCGGGCCGGGCACCAGATCGATGCGGGCGTACAGAAGATCCTCGCCGATGATGGACAGCACCCGTTCCGCCACGGCCAGGGCGTCGTCGGGCGGCGTGATCGCCGTGACATGGCCGCCGAAATCCGGCTGGCTGCGGAAGTCGCCCGCCGCCGGCACCTTGCGGATGGCGTGGCTGAAGCGGCCCCCGAAGAACAGCAGCGACAGTTCGCCCTCGGTCTCCAGCCCCTTCAGATAGGGCTGGATCATGGTCGTGCCGTGGGGCGTCTCGGTCAGGGCCTCGCCCCGGCGCAGGCGGGTGGTGCGGTAGGCCCCGCCTGACACCGCAGGCTTCACGATCAGGGCCTCGGCGTCGAAGTCGGTGAAGGCGGCCTCGATGGGATCCTGGGTCACGTTCTCCGCATAGACGGTCGGCACGATGGGCGCCCCCGCCTCGGCCAGCCGCCCCAGATAGCGCTTGTCCGAATTCCAGATCAGCACCCCGGCCGGGTTGGCCATCGGAACCCCCGCCGCGCGCCAGATCTCGCACGCCGCCAGCCAGCGGGGATGATCGCGGTGGTAGCCCCAGACGATCAGCGGCAGCACCAGATCAAACCCCGCCAGACCCGCCGCATCCCGCTCATGCCCCGTCCACGCCGTCGGAACCGGCTCCAGCCCGGCCTCCCGCAGCGACGGCGCCAGACGATCGAACACCGCGCGCCAGCGGCCCGCATAGGACGGATCGTTCGGCGCAGGGGTCAGGATGGCGATACGGCGCATGGAAGCTCCTTCAGCGCGGCCAGGTCAGTTCGTCAGCGCCCAGCACCTCGCCGGCCAGATACAGCGATCCGCAGATCACCACCCGGCCGGCGCCGAAACGCACGGCCCGCTCCAGCGCCGCGTCCAGCCCCTCGCATGGCGTCGCTCCGAGACCATGCCCGTGGGCCACCGCGGCCAGGGCGGCGGGGTCGGCCGCCGCGCCCTCGAACGGCACGGTGAAGACATGGGCGCCGGTGTCGCCCAGCGCCTCGAAAAAGCCGCCCGCGTCCTTGTTGGCCAGCATGCCGCAGATCAGGGCCAGCGGGCGGGGCGCGCGGGCCTGCATGCGCGACAGGGCCTCGGCCAGGGCGGCGGCGGCGTGGGGATTGTGCCCCCCGTCCAGCCACAGCTCGGCGTCGGCCTCACGCGCCACCTCGGCGTACCGCCCCTCGGTCAGCCGCTGCATGCGGGCGGGCCAGCGGGCCGTCTCCACGCCGCGCACGATGGCGGCTTCGGGCAGATCCAGCTCCAGCGCCACGGCGACGGCCAGGGCCGCATTGTCGACCTGGTGCGCGCCGTAGAGGGCCGGGGTGGGCAGGTCCAGCAACCGGTCCTCGCCCTGCCAGGCCATGGCGCCCCGCTCGGGCCAGGCGTCGAAGTCGCGGCCCATCACCGTCAGCCGCGCGCCTGCGCGGGCGGCCTCGGCCTCGATCACGGCCATGGCGTCTTCGGCCTGCCGCGCGATGACGGCCGGGACGCCGGGCTTGAGTATCCCGGCTTTCTCGCCCGCGATCACGGCCCGATCGGTCCCCAGAAACTCGGCGTGGTCCAGATCTACCGGGGCGATGACGCTGACCAGCGGCCGGTCGATCACATTGGTGGCGTCCAGACGCCCGCCCAGCCCCACCTCGATCAGGGCCAGATCGGCGGGCGTCTCGGCCATGGCCACGAGGGCCGCCGCCGTGGTCGCCTCGAACACCGTGGCGGGCGCGCCCGCAGCCTCCACCCGGTCCAGAAGGCCGTTCAGCGCATCGGTCTCGATCAGCGCGCCCGCCAGCCGGATGCGCTCATTGAACCGCACCAGATGGGGCGAGGTGTAGACATGGACCCTCAGGCCCGCCGCCTCGGCCATGGCGCGCAGGAAGGCGACGGTCGATCCCTTGCCGTTGGTCCCGGCCACATGGACCACGGCGGGCAGCCGGTCCTGCGGATCGCCCAGCGCCGCGCACAGGGCCCGCATCCGGTCCAGCGACAGGTCGATCTTCTGGGGCAGTCGCGCCAGCAAGCGCGCGGAAATGGGATCCATGGGCGCTTTTACGCCGCGCGCCGCCGTCCGCCCATCAGCATCGAGAGGATGGCGCCCAGTTCCTTCGGCAAGTCGGCGCGCTTGACCACCCGGTCCACCATGCCTTTTTCCTGCAGATACTCGGAGCGCTGGAAACCGGGGGGCAGCTTCTCGCGGATGGTGGTCTCGATCACGCGCGGCCCGGCGAACCCGATCAGGGCGCCCGGCTCGGCCAGGTGAACGTCCCCCAGCATGGCGTAGGACGCCGTCACCCCGCCCGTGGTCGGGTCGGTCAGCACCACCGCATAGGGCAGTTGCGCGGCCTTGAGCTCCTGGATCGCCAGGGTGGTGCGCGCCATCTGCATCAGGCTCAGCGCGCCTTCCTGCATGCGCGCCCCGCCGGCGGCGGTGAAACAGACCATGGGGCAGCCGCGCTTCACGGCCTCGCGCGCCGCGGCGATGAAGGCCTCGCCCGCCGCCATGCCCAGCGACCCGCCCATGAAGGTGAAGTCCTGCACGATGACCACGGCCGGGGTCCCGTCGATCTCGCCGTAGCCGATGGCCATGGCGTCCTTGGCCCCAGACTTCTTGCGCGCGGCGTTCAGCCGCTCGCGGTACGGCTTGCCGTCCGAGAATTTCAGAGGATCCTCGGGCACGTCCGGGGTGTCGATCTTCTCCCAGGCGCCGTCGTCGAAGGTGTAGCGCAGGCGCGCCTCGGCCCCGATGCGCATGTGCCGGCCCGAGGGCGTGACCCACAGGGCCGTCTCCAGATCCGGGCGATACAGCATCTCGCCGGAGGCCGGATCCTTGACCCACAGATTGTCGGGGGTGTCGCGGCGGCCCACGATCTTGCGCACGCCCGGCGCGAAACGGGACAGCCAGCCTTGGCGAGGGGGAGTGGTCTTGTCGATCATGCCGGGGCCTTTAGACGGTTTCCGCGACGCGCGCACCCCGGACCGCGTCCGCCAGCGCCTTCACCTTCGACAGAACGCGCGGCGCGGCCGGTTCGTTCGCCTCCAGCGCCGCAGCCACCTCGTCCACCAGCACCGACCCGGCCACGACGGCGTCCGCCACCTTTGCGATTTCGGCGGCCCGCTCGGGCGTCTTGACCCCGAAGCCCACGGCCACGGGCAGGCCCGAGGCCTTGCGCACCCGCTCCACGGCGGGGGCCACGGAGGCGGCCTGCGCCTCTTTCACCCCGGTCACCCCGGCCACCGACACGTAATAGACAAAGCCCGAGGTGCGCGAGACCACGATCTTCAGCCGCGCGTCGTCCGACGTGGGCGTGGCCAGACGGATCAGCGACAGCCCCTCGGCGTCCAGGGCGTCGGTCAGGGGACCGGCCTCCTCGGGCGGGCAGTCCACCACGATCAGGCCGTCGACGCCCGCCGCATTGGCGGCGCGGGCGAAGGCCTCATGGCCCATGCTCTCGATGGGGTTCAGATAGCCCATCAGGATCACCGGCGTGTCCGCGTCGCCCTTGCGGAAGTCCGCCGCCAGATCCAGCGTGCCCTGAAGCGTCAGCCCGGCCTTCAGGCCCCGCTGCGCCGCCCGCTGGATCGGCGGCCCCTCGGCCATGGGATCGGAGAACGGAAAGCCCAGCTCGATGATGTCGGCGCCCGCGCCCGGCAGGCCGCGCAGAATCTCCAGCGCCTGATCCCGCGTGGGATCGCCCGCCATCACATAGGCCACGAACCCGGCTCGGCCCTCGGCCTTCAGCGCCTTGAAGCGGGCGTCGATACGCGCGGTGGTCATTGCGGAGCAGTTTCTTCGGGCGGCACGGGGACGCACGCGCCCTGGGTGCGCAGGACGAAGCCCAGATAGCCCGTTGCGTCAGCCAGCGCCTCTTCCGGGAGGGTGTCGTCATAGAAGGCGAGCATGACCAGGAAGTCGCACTGGCCGTCATCGCGCGCATGCTGGAACAGCACCTGATTGTCGCCGCCATCAATGTGGTTCCAACCCGCCTGGGGCAGGGCCGCCATGTACAGCGCCGCGACGGCGGGCAACTGCGACAACGGCGCACTCATGCACTGGGCGACTCCCTGCAGGTCATAGAGCCCCCCGCAGTCCGGCGCGGCGGAGACGCCTTCCACCAGCGGCAGGCTCAGGGAGGTGTCAGCCCCGCTCGCGGAGGGATCCTGACCGTAAGCCGGCGCGGCGGCGGCGGCGGCCAGGGCCGCCATCATGAGGAAACGCTTCAAAGGGTCACTCCCAGATGTTTGGCGACGGTGAAGATGTCCTTGTCGCCGCGTCCGGACATCAGAAGCACAATGTCCCCGTCCTTGCCCACCTGCTTCGCCACTTCAGCGACACGAGCCAGGGCGTGAGACGGCTCCAGCGCCGGAATGATGCCTTCGAGCTTCGAGCACATCTGGAACGCGTCCAGCGCCTCCTGATCGGTGGCCGACCGATACTCCGCCCGCCCGATGTCGTTCAGCCAGGCGTGCTCGGGCCCGATGCCCGGATAGTCCAGCCCCGCCGAGATGGAGTGCCCCTCGACGATCTGGCCGTCCTGATCCTGCAGCAGATAGGTGCGGTTGCCGTGCAGCACGCCGGGCCGTCCGCCCTTCAGGCTGGCGGCGTGGTCCGGCGTGTCCAGGCCATGGCCCGCCGCCTCTACCCCGATCAGGCGCACGCCCTCGTCGTCCACGAAGGGGTGGAAGGCGCCGATGGCGTTGGAGCCCCCGCCGATGCAGGCCACCACCGCGTCGGGCAGACGCCCGATCTGGTCCATGGACTGGGCCTTGATCTCGCGGCCGATGACGCTCTGGAAATCGCGCACCATGGCCGGATAGGGGTGCGGTCCCGCCGCCGTGCCGATGATGTAATAGGTGTCCTCGACGTTGGTGACCCAGTCGCGCATGGCTTCGTTCATGGCGTCCTTCAGGGTCGCCGCGCCCGCCGTCACCGACGTGACCTCGGCCCCCATCAGCTTCATGCGGAAGACGTTGGGCTGCTGCCGCTCCACGTCCACCGCGCCCATGTAGACCGTGCAGGGCAGGCCGAAGCGCGCGCACACGGTGGCCGAGGCGACCCCGTGCTGACCCGCGCCGGTCTCGGCGATGATCCGGGTCTTGCCCATGCGCCGCGCCAGCAGGATCTGGCCCATGCAGTTGTTGATCTTGTGCGCGCCGGTGTGATTCAGGTCCTCGCGCTTCAGCCACACCCGCGCGCCGCCGAAGTGGTCGGTCAGGCGCTCGGCGAAATACAGCGGACTGGCCCGGCCCACATAGTGGGTCAGGAACCCGTCCAGCTCCGCCTGGAAGGTGGGGTCCGCCCTGGCCGCCGAATAGGCCGCGTCCAGCTCGTGGATCAGCGGCATCAGGGTCTCGGCCACGAACTGCCCGCCGTAAGGGCCGAAGCGGCCCTTGTCGTCGGGCCATGCATAGGCGTTCTTCAGGGGGGCGTTCGCCGGGGAAGCGTTCGTCACAGGAGCATTCATTCAGGCCACCAGCGTCAACGTGGGGAGGTTGCGCGCACGGCCTCCACGAAGGCCGCGATCAGGGCCGGTTCCTTAACACCCGGCGCGCTTTCCACGCCAGAAGATACGTCCAGCATGGGCGCGCCGGATGCGGCCAGCGCCTGCGCCGCATTGTCCGGGTTCAGCCCGCCCGCCAGGAACCACGGCCGGGCGAACGCGCGCCCCTTCAGCATGGCCCAGTCGAAGGACACCCCCATGCCGCCGGGCAGGCTGGAGCCCTCCGGCGTGCGGGCGTCGAACATCAGATGATCCGCCGCCGCGCTCCAGGCGTCCGCCGCGTCCAGATCAGCCGGGCCGGACACCGGGATGCATTTGATGATCCCGGCCCCGGTGATGGCCCGCACCTGGCCGGCCCGGTCAGGGGTCTCCGCGCCATGCAGCTGGATGAAGTCCGGCGCGATCCAGTCGGCGATGCCTTTCAGCAGGGCGTCGTCCGGGTCCACCGTGACCGCCACCACCTTCACCGGCCGCTCGCGCGCCATGCCGGCGCCCTCCAGCACCGCCGCCGCCCGCAAGGGCGACACGGCGCGGGGACTGCGGGGATAGGCCACCAGCCCCACGAAGTCGGCCCCGGCGTCCACCGCCGCGCGCAGGGTCTCCGGCGTGGTCAGGCCGCAGATCTTCACCAGCGCGCCCATCAGTTGGCCTTCTTCGGATCGATCGGCGCGGGCGGCAGGGGCGCGCACGGCACCCCGTCCTCCTTCAGCGCCCGCACCTCGGCGGGGGTTGCGTGGCCATAGATGCCGCGCGCCTCGGACCGCCCCTCGTGAATGGCCCGGGCCTCGCTGGCGAAGGCGTCGCCCACATGGTCGAAATTCGCTTTCACATGGGCGCGCACCTGACCGGCGGCCTCCATCATCATGGCCTGCACCTTCTTCGCCGTCTCCGGATCGGGCGCGGACCGCTTCGTGCCCGCCACGGCCGGGGCCATGATCTGCTTGGCCACCTGTCGCGAGGCGCAGAACGGGCATTCCACCAGCCCGCGCGCCGCCTGATCGTCATAATCGGCAGACGAGCCGAACCAGGCCTCGAAACCGTGGTCGTTCTCGCAGTTGAGGGCGTAGCGGATCATGGGCGTGATGCAGGCGGGTCGAAATCACGGTCGTGGGTCAGTTGCGGCACCGCGCGCCGGGCCCGGTCCACCGCCTCCATGTCCAGATCGGCCGTCAGCACGCAAGGCTCGTCGCCCTCCGCGCGAGCCATCACCTCGCCCCACGGCCCCACGATCATGGAGCGGCCCCATGTCCGGCGCCCGTCCTCGTGCTCGCCGCCCTGGGCCGGGGCCAGAATATAGCATCCCGTCTCGATGGCCCGGGCCCGCAGCAAAGTCTCCCAGTGCGCCTCACCCGTCGGTCGGGTGAAGGCGGCCGGAACCGCGATCATGGCCGCGCCCGCCTTCGCCAGCTGGCGATACAGGTGGGGGAACCGCACATCGTAGCAGACCGTCATCCCCAGCCCGCCCCACGGCGTGGCCGCGACCACCGCCCCTTCGCCGGGCCGGATCACCGCGGATTCCTTCCAGCTCTCGCCGTCCGGCAGGGTCACATCGAACACATGCAGCTTGTCATAGGACGCGGCGATTTCGCCGCTGTCATTGATCAGCAGCGACCGGTTCGCCGCCCGCCCGTCGCCCTCGCGGCCCGACCTGACGATAGCCGAGCCGATCAGCAGCCAGACGCCCAGCTCGCGGGCCAGAGCGCGCAGACCCGCCACCACCGCGTCCGCGTCCTGATCCGTCACCGCCTGGTCGCGGCGCTCGCGGCGCTGCTCCAGCAGGTTCACCCCCTCGGGCGTCAGGATCAGTTTCGCCCCGTCCCTGGCCCCCTGACGGATCAGGGGCGCCACGTGATCCAGCGCCGCTTTCTGCGTGGCGGGCGTGCGGGTCTGGATCAGGGCGACGCGCAGGGTCATCAGGCGGCCAGCAGCGCGTCCAGCCCGCCGCGCGCGTCCAGCGCGTGCAGTTCGTCGCTGCCGCCCACATGGGTGTCGCCGATGAAGATTTGCGGGAACGTGCGCCCCCCGTTCGAACGCTGGATCATCTCCGCCTTCTTCTCGGGATCAAAGGCGGCCTCGATCTCCTCGACGTCCGCGCCCTTGCGCTCGAGCAGCGACAGGGCGCGCACGCAATAGGGACAATAGGGTTTGGTGTAGATGACGACCTTGGCCAATTCGCAACTCCTTCTGGCGCCCTATCTAGGGTGTCGGCGCACTGGAGTTAAGCGCCTCAATCACTCGACGGTTCGCGCCGTGCGCACACGGGCCACCACCGCCAGGTCCACCGCCCGCGCCCCGGACGCCATCAGGGCCTTCGTACAGGCCTCCGCCGTGGCGCCGGTGGTCAGCACATCGTCGATCAACAGGATGCGCCGCCCCTTCACCGCCTTGCGCCCCGCCTCCGTCACCGAAAAGGCCGCGCGCACGTTCAGCCGCCGCCCCCGTGCGCTCTTGCCGCCCTGGCTGTCCGTGCGCTTCGCCCGCACCAGCGCGTCCGGCAGATAGGCCAGCCGGCTCATGCGGGCCAACGGACGGGCGATCTCCGCCGCCTGGTTGAACCGGCGCGCAATCAGGCGAAAAGGGTGCAGCGGAACCGGCGCGATCGCATCGGCCTCGGCGATCAGGTCCGCCGCCGCCCGGCTGATCCAGCGGGCGAACAGTGGCCCATGCTCGTGCCGGTCCCCGTGCTTGAACTTCAGGATCAGGTCGCGCGAGGCGTCGTCATAAACACAGGCCGCCCGCGCCCGCTGAAAGGCGTAGGGTTTCGCCAGACAGGCCGCGCACCGATCCGCCGCAAACGCTCCGCCATCGAACTCGAACCCCGCCCCGCAGCCGTCGCATACCGGCGCCTCCAGAAAGGTCGCCCGGCTGAACCCGTCCGCGGTCAGACCCGAACTGCCGGCGGGCTCGCCGGCATCCCAGGCCACGGGGGGAAACAGCGCATCCGCCGCCGTCCGACCCATGCTCGCGGCCATGCGCCGGGCCGCGCCGCCCAGTTCGATCAAGCGCGCGTCTTCCCATCGCCGCCGCCAGCCGCCATCTAGAAGACTCATGTCCGCCCCCGCTTCCCCTTCGGCGCCCCCGCGCCTGTTCGATCCCCGCCGCCGCGCCGCCCGGCTTGCCCGCGCCGCGCGCCGGTTTCCGGACGCCGACTTTCTGCATCGCCGGGCCGCCGGGCACATGGCCCAGGATCTGGACGTCATCCTGCGCGACTTTCCCGTCGCCGTCGACGTCTCGGCGCACCCCGGCCTGTTCGAGGCCGTGGCCCGGGAGGAGGGCGCCGCCCGCCTCGGCGCCGTGTCGGTGGTCGAGGATGCATTTGTGCGCGCCCAGCCCGCCTCCGCGCCCCTGCCGCTGACCGACGGTTCAGCGGATCTGATCGTGTCGGTGCTGTCCCTGCACTGGGCCGACGACCTGCCCGGCGCCCTGGCCCAGATCCGCCGCGCCCTGACGCCCGACGGCCTGTTCCTCGGGGCCCTGTTCGGCGGGACGACCCTGAACGAACTGCGCGGGGTGCTGACCGAGGCCGAGCTGGAGATCACCGGCGGCGCCCGGGCCCGCGTCTCGCCTTTTGCAGACGGGTTCGACGGCGCGGCCCTGCTGCAGCGGGCCGGCTTCGCCATGCCCGCCGTGGATGTGGACCGCATCACCGTGCGTTATTCGGGCCTGCCCGCCCTGGTCCGCGACCTGCGCGCCATGGGCGAGACCAGCGCCCTGGCCGGGCCCGCCCGCTCCGTCCGCCGCGACGTCCTGGCCCGCGCCGCCGACCTTTACGCCGAACGCCACGCCGATCCGGACGGCCGCCTGCGGGCCACCTTCGAGATCATCCACCTGACCGGCTGGGCCCCTCACCACAGCCAGCCGAAACCGGCTCGCCGCGGCTCCGCCACCGTCCGCCTCGCTGACGCCCTCAACACCCGCGAGATCACGGGCGAGGAATGACGACTGGATTTCAGGCAAAGAGCCTGGGCGCGCAGCGCCGCCGCGCGCCCGTCAGATCTCAGTGCCCCTTGCGGTTCGTAGACTTGCCGAACGTGCGCTCCAGCGCCGTCGTCAACTTGCCCAGCGCGCCCGACGCCGCCTGGTCGATCGTATCGGACTGTTCGGAGACGGATACAGGATCATGTCCCGCAGGACGGGCCTCGATCTGGCAGCGGATGTCCGCGCCGTTGTTTCGTTCGCCATTCTCGTCGCCCACATGAAGCTCGACGCGGGTCAGGCGGTCTCCAAATCGCGACAGGCGCTCCGTGACCAGGGCCTCAAGCCTTTCTGTGGTCGCCTGACGGCCTTCAAGATTGTTCGAGGTGTTGATCTGAATTTCCACGGTGTCTCCTTGGTGTTCCAGCCCCGGACAGCAGCTCGGTGTGCAACGACGTCCCGGGGCGTCTGCCAAGGCTAACCCTCGCCCGTCGCCAAGGTTGCGGCACGGCGACATGGCGCCACGTGCCCGCCAAAGACCCTTCGCCCCAACCGCAGCCGGCGCCCTGGACACGATGACGTTGTTGTGGAGCGAACCCTTCGGCGACCGCGTACGCCTCGCCGACGTCCTCAACACCCGCGAGATCACGGGCGAGGAGTGACATCCGCCCATGATGACCGGGCCCCGCGGCGCTGACAGCTTATTCGGCGCCGTCTGACGCTTCCCCGTTTTCGCAGGCCTCATTGTACAGCCAGTCGAACGTCTGCCGGTCAGCGTCCAGCATAAGGTCGCTGGGCCTGTCCCGATGCATGATGGCGTACATGCCGCCTGCCGCATCGTCGATCACAGGATCAAAGCCCACGCGCCCCAGGCCGGTCAGTTCCTGCTGCCGCTCCTCCACGCTCGGGTCAGCGTAGAACCGGATGAAGCCGACCGGCTCGCCCTGCGCATTGCGCGCATTGATCTCGCCGCACACCAGCGTCGGCCCCACCCCGATGATGCCCGTCTGATGGGCGGTCACGGGGACGATCCTGAGATTGCGAAAATCAGCCCGGGAATCCGGCAGATGGGCGGTCGCGACCCGCTGGGCCTGACGGATGTCCGGGTTCGCGTTCAAGGCGGCCGCGACCGAAGCTTCGCCGCCGTCGCCGGCGCCGTCGTCGCAGCCGGCGACCAAGGCCGCTCCAGCCGCCATCATCATCAGAATGCGCATTCGCCCCTCCCCTTGCGTCAGAATGAGCAAGCCACGGGCCGAGGCGGGAAATCAAGGGGGTGATGGTGCGGGTGGTCGGACTCGAACCGACACTCCTTGCGGAACCGGATTTTGAGTCCGGCGCGTCTACCAATTCCACCACACCCGCGCTGGCCGTCCTCTAGCCGATGAAATCGGAACGTGCATCCGCTTTCTTCAATCAGGGATGACAAAGCCGGCGCGCTGGCCTATATGGCCGCTCACATCGTTATCGACGGGCGTCGGACGACGCTTTTCGGAGCGGCGGCCGCAGGGTCCGCCGCTTTTTTATTGGAGTGCATGGCCTTGCGGGCGAAGACGGCCGAAGACCGCATGCTGATCGAGCTTCTGGACCCCATCGCGGAAACGCTGGGTCTGGACGTCGTGCGGGTGCGCCTGATGGGCGGGACCCTGCGTCGGCGGCTGCAGGTCATGGCCGAGCGGCCCAGCGACCACGACATCTCGGTCGAGGAATGCGCGCGGCTCAGCCGGGCCATCAGCGAGGTGCTGGACGCCGCCGATCCCATCGCGGGCGAGTATCTGCTCGAGGTGTCCTCGCCGGGCATCGACCGGCCGCTGACCCGCCTGATCGACTTCCAGCTGTTCGAGGGCCACGAGGCCCGGCTCGAAACCGACCGCATGGTCGAGGGCCGCCGCCGTTTCCGCGGCCTGCTGGCCGGGGTCGAGGACGCCGACAGCGCCAACCCCATGGTGGCCGTCGATCTCGAGGACGAGGACGACACCGCCCTTCTGCCCTTCGCCTGGCTGTCCGAAGCCAAGCTCATCCTGACCGACGCCCTGCTCAAGCGGGGCGAAGAGATCCGCCGTTCTCGCGGCGAACCCGAACCTGACCAGATAGAGGACGAAGCCTGATGGCTGTCACCGGAATCTCCGCCAACCGCATGGAGCTGCTCTCCATCGCCAACGCCGTGGCCATGGAGAAGAACATCGACAAGGAGATCGTCATCGAGGCGATCGAGGAAGCGATCCAGAAGGGCGCCAAGTCGCGCTACGGCGCGCACCACGACATCCGCGCCAAGATCGATCCCAAGACCGGCGAACTGGCCCTGACCCGTCACGTGACCGTGGTCGAGGACGACTGGCAGCCCGAGGACGAGCTGGAGGAGTTCAACGACTCCGCCATGGTGCGCCTGACGGACGCCCGGAAGCGCGACCCCGAGGTCGAGGTGGGCAAGGAATACGTCGAGGAGCTGCCGCCCTTCGACTTCGGCCGGGTGCAGACCCAGATGGCTCGCCAGGTGGTCATGGGCAAGGTCCGCGAGGCCGAGCGCGCCAACCAGTACGAAGAGTTCAAGGACCGCGTGGGCGAGATCGTCAACGGCACGGTCAAGCGCGTCGAATACGGCAACACCATCGTCGACCTGGGCCGGGGCGAGGGCGTCATGCGCCGCGACCAGTCCATCCCGCGCGAGGTGTTCAACATCGGCGACCGCATCCGCACCTACATCTATGACGTGCGCCCCGAGGTGAAGGGCCCGCAGATCATGCTGAGCCGCGCCCACCCGGGCTTCATGGCCAAGCTGTTCGCCCAGGAAGTGCCCGAGGTCTACGACGGCGTCATCGAGATCCGCGCCGCCGCCCGCGACTCCGGCTCGCGCGCCAAGATGGCCGTGCTGTCCAACGACAGCTCCATCGACCCCGTCGGCGCCTGCGTCGGCATGCGCGGCTCGCGCGTCCAGGCCGTGGTCGCCGAGTTGCAGGGCGAGAAGATCGACATCATCCAGTGGAACCCCGACGAGCCCACCTTCATCGTCAACGCCCTGGCCCCCGCTGAAGTGGCCAAGGTGGTTCTGGACGAGGAAGCCGGCCGCGTCGAAGTGGTCGTGCCCGACGAACAGCTGTCGCTGGCCATCGGCCGTCGCGGCCAGAATGTGCGTCTGGCCTCCCAGCTGACCGGCTGGCAGATCGACATCATCACCGAGAGCCAGGACTCCGAGCGCCGCCAGCGCGAGTTCGCCGAGCGCACCCAGCTGTTCCAGGACGCCCTGGACGTGGACGAGGTCATCGCCCAGTTGCTGGTCACCGAAGGCTTCGCCACCGTCGAGGACGTGGCCTTCGTGGAAGCCTACGAAATCTCCGACATCGAGGGCTTCGACGAGGAGACCGCCGAGGAGCTGCAGGCCCGCGCCAACGACTATCTGGGCCGTCAGGCCGCCGAGCTGGACGCCAAGCGCAAGGAGCTGGGCGTCGAGGACGGCGTGCTGGAGGTCCCCGGCGTGACCCTGCCCATGGCCGTCGCCCTGGGCGAAGGCGGCGTCAAGACGGTCGAGGATCTGGCCGATCTGGCCACCGACGAGATCCGCGGCGGCTTCGAGGTCAAGAACGGCGAGCGCGTGCGCGTGCCGGGCGTGCTGGAAAGCTTCAGCCTGCCGCAGGAAGACGCCGAAATGCTGATCCTGCAGGCCCGCGTGGCCGCTGGCTGGATCGACGCCTCCGAACTGCCCCAGCCCGAGCCGGAGCCCGACGGCGACGAGGAAGAAGGCGTCTATGACGAGGCCGAGGCCGTGTTCGGCGGCGATAGCCAGGCCGACGAGGCCGAAGCCGGCGCTGAACAGGGCGGCGAGGGTGTCGAGGAGGCCGACCTGGCCGGGGCCGACGCGGAGGTCTTCGCCGAAGACCTCGAAAAATCCCGCGATTCGTGATGGGAGCCGCAGCCGTCCATGGGTCTCGCCGCAGCCACATCGGAGCGTGAACGCCGCGACCTCGTCACCCGTGAGGTCATGGAGGAATCACGCCTGATCCGCTTCGTGGCCGGGCCGGACGGCGCGGTGGTTCCCGACCTGGGGCGCAAGCTGCCGGGCCGGGGCCTGTGGGTGGCGGCGGACCGCGCGTCGGTCTCCACCGCCGCCGCGAAAGGCCTGTTCGCCCGCGCCGCAAAGGCCCCGCTCAAGGCCGGTCCCGAGCTGGCCGATCTGGTCGAACGGCTGCTGGCGCGGCGCTGTCTGGACCAGCTGGGTCTTGCGCGCCGCGAAGGGGCGCTTATCTCGGGCTTCGAGAAGTCTGCGGCGGCGATCCGGGGCGGCCAGGCCGCCTGGGTGATCGAGGCGGCGGACGGCGCGGCGGACGGCCGCGGCAAGATTCTGGCCCTGGCCGCGCGCCAGCCCAGCCCCCCCGAAGTGTGCGGCGCCTTCACCGTCGAAGATTTGGGTTTGGCCCTGGGGCTGGAAAATGCGATACATAGCGTCCTGCTTGCGGGCGGGCGGGCTGATCGCTGGACCCAGGAGGTCGGGCGACTGGCGGGATTTAGACCGCTCCGACCCCAGGACTGGCGTCAGGCCGGGTCTTCGGACCGGACTGATTCCGCGACTGAGAGCGGGCCAGCGGGAGCCTTCGACGGGCGCGGTTCCGTTTCCTGAGAGGGAAGCGAGGCCACGCACGGCTGTTTGTGTTTTTGAACCAATGGGCGGGCGACCGCCGCGAGTAAAAGCGACCGGATGAGCGACGAGAACGACAACAACACCGACGGCAAGCCCCAGGGCGCCCCCTCCACGACGGGACCGCGCGCGCCGCTGAGCCTGCGCCCGCGTCAGGCGGGC
The DNA here is from genome assembly GCF_046299535.1 of Brevundimonas sp. Lineage (GTDB taxonomy): Bacteria > Pseudomonadota > Alphaproteobacteria > Caulobacterales > Caulobacteraceae > Brevundimonas. The sequence continues at coordinate 71,430 of NZ_JBKBIB010000011.1, forward strand.
TCGGTGTCCACAGGCACGGTGAAGCAGAGCTTCAGCCACGGCCGGTCCAAGACCGTGGTCGTCGAGACCAAGCGCCGTCTGGGCGCCGGTGCGGGCGTTCAGCGTCCGCAGGGTTTCGACGTGGCCCGCAACCGGCCCGCGCCCGCCGCGCCGTCGGCTCCGCCCGCTCGCGCCCCGCGCGCCGAGGGCCCCGGCGGCCTGTCCGCCGAGGAGATGGAGGCCCGCCGCCGCGCCATCGAACTGGCCAACCGCGAACGCGCCGAGCGCGAGGCCCAGGCCCGCGCCGAGCAGGAGAAGGCCGCCCGCGAGGCCGCCGCCCGCAAGGACGCCGAAGCTGCAGCGAAGGCCGCCGCCGAGGCGCCCGCGCCGGCTCCCAGGCCTGTCGAAGCGCCCGGGGCCGCCGAGCCCGCACCGGTTGAAGCCAAGGCGGCGCCGAAGGCCGAGGCCGCTCCGGCTCCGACCCCTGCGGCTCCGGCCGCCCCGGCTCCGGCCGCCCCCGCCGCGCCCAGGCCCGATCTGTCGGCGCCGCCCAAGCGCGCCCCCAAGGTGAATTTCGGCCAGCGCGCGCCCCGCAAGGATGCGCCGCGCGAACGGCCCCAGCCGCCGGCCTTCGGCGGCCAGTCCGCCCGCGAGGCCGCCATGAGCGGCCGCCCGGACGCTCCCGCGTCCTCCGCGCCGTCTTCCGCGCCGGCCAAGACCGTCCGCTATTCCGCCCTGGCGCCCAGGCCGGCGCCCGGCGCGAACCGTTCCGACGGCGCACGCGGCGCGCCCGCGGCCCGCGGCGCCCCGAACCAGCCGCCCGCCACGCCCGAAGTGGCCCGTCCCAGCCGCGCCGCCGGCGCCGGCTTCGGCCGCGCCCGTGAGGACGATCGTGATCGCCGCGACGCCAAGCCGGTGTCGCGCGGCAAGGGCGAGCCCAAGCGCCGCGAAGGCCGCCTGACCATCCAGGCCCTGGCCGGAGGCGACGAGGACGCGGCCGAGCGCATCCGCTCGCTGGCCTCGGTCCGCCGGGCCCGCGAACGCGAGAAGGAAAAGCGCAAGGGCGGCTCCACCGACGCGCCGAACCGTCCGCGCGAAGTGGTCATTCCCGACATCATCACCGTGCAGGAGCTGTCCAACCGGATGGCCGTGCGCGGGGTCGACATCATCAAATTCCTGATGCGTCAGGGCCTGATGATGAAGATCACCGACGTGATCGACTCCGACACCGCCGAACTGGTGGCCGACGAGTTCGGCATGGCCGTGCGCCGGGTTTCGGAATCCGACGTGGAGACGGGCTTCCTGTCCGACGAGGCCGACAGGGACGCCACAACGCCGCGCGCGCCGGTCGTGGCCATCATGGGCCACGTCGACCACGGCAAGACCAGCCTGCTGGACGCCCTGCGCACCACCGACGTGGCGGGCGGCGAGGCCGGCGGCATCACCCAGCACATCGGCGCCTATCAGGTTCGCCTGAAGGACGGCCAGCGCGTCACCTTCCTGGACACCCCGGGTCACGCGGCCTTCTCGGCCATGCGGGCCCGCGGCGCCAATGTGACCGACATCGTCATCCTGGTGGTGGCCGCCGACGACGGCGTCATGCCCCAGACGGCGGAGGCCATCAGCCACGCGAAGGCGGCCGGTTCGCCGATCATCGTGGCGGTCAACAAGATCGACAAGCCTGACGCCAATCCGCAGAAGGTGATCAACGAGCTGCTGCAGCACGAGATCGTGGCCGAAAGCCTGGGCGGCGACACCCAGGTGGTCGAGATTTCCGCCAAGAACCGCACCAATCTGGACGGCCTCATCGACGCTGTCCTGCTTCAGGCCGAACTGATGGACCTGAAGGCCGACCCCGAGCACCGCTCCGAAGGCGTGGTGATCGAGGCCAAGCTGGACAAGGGGCGCGGCCCGGTCGGCACGGTTCTGGTCAAGCGCGGCACCCTGCGCCGGGGCGACATCGTCGTGGCCGGCTCCGCCTGGGGCAAGGTCCGTGCGCTGCTCAACGAGCGCAACGAACAGCTGGCCGAGGCCGGTCCCTCCACCCCGGTCGAGATCCTCGGCCTGGACGAGGCGCCGGATCCCGGCGAGCCCTTCGCCGTGGTCGAGAGCGAGGCCCGCGCCCGCGAGCTGACCGAGTTCCGCGCCCGCAAGAAGCGCGAGAAGGCCACCGTTCCGGCCGCCGTCTCCCTGGCCGACATGATGTCCAAGCTTCAGGACAAGAAGGTCTCCGAACTGCCCGTCCTCATCAAGGCGGACGTGCAGGGCTCGGCCGAGGCCATCGTCGGCTCGCTGGAGAAGATGGGCAACGAGGAGGTGCGTGCGCGCATCGTCCACGCCGGCGCCGGCGGCATCACCGAGAGCGACGTGACCCTGGCCAAGTCGGCCGGCGCGCCCGTCATCGGCTTCAACGTCCGTGCGTCGAAGCAGGCCCGCGACCTGGCCGAGAAGGAAGGCGTGGAGATCCGTTACTATTCGATCATCTACGACCTTCTGGACGACCTGAAGGGCGTGCTGTCCGGCATGCTTGCGCCGATCCAGCGCGAGACCTGGCTGGGCAACGCCAAGGTGCTGCAGGTGTTCGACATCTCCAAGACCGGCAAGATCGCCGGTTGCCGGGTGGCCGAAGGCGTGGTCCGCAAGGGCGCCAAGGTCCGCATCATCCGCGACGACGTGGTCGTGCTGGAGCTGGGCACCCTCGCCACGCTCAAGCGCTTCAAGGACGAGGTCAACGAGGTCCCGTCGGGCCAGGAGTGCGGCATGCACTTCCAGGGCTTCCAGGACATCAAGGAAGGCGACCTCATCGAGTGCTTCACCGTCCAGGAAATCAAGCGCGAGCTCGAGTAGGCGCGCCGGGTTTCTCCCTCCCCGTTCGGGGAGGGTCGTCGGTGCGCAGCGCCGACGGGGCAGGGAGGGCGAGGCGATGCATCCTCGCTGTTTCGCTGAGGCGCCCCCGCCCGATTCGCCTGCGCCTCAACCCCCTCCCCTGAAGGGGAGGGAAAACTGTGGCGTCACCCTTCCGCCACAAGTGGGTATAGAATGCCGGCCATGAAACGCGCCGCAGCCCTCGCCGCCCTGGCCCTGCTCGCCGCCGCCGCTCCGGCGCGCGCAGACACCCTGTTCTACGCCTATGACCCCGCCGATGCGCTGACCCTCAGCCTGACGCGCGGGATCACGCTCGAAATGGAGCGCGGCTTCCTGGGCGGAATCAGCATCCGTCGTCTGTTCTCCACCGGTGGTCGCGGCTCGGCGGCCCTGGAGCGGGGCGGCCCGAACGGCGTCATCAACGCCCTGCCCGAGGGCGCGGGCGAGCGCACCGTCTATCGCATCCTGCCCGAAGGAGACGGCCGCGCCCTGGCCAACGCCCTGTGCCCCGCCTCCGAGGAAGCCTGGTTCGTGTCCGGCCGCATCCGGGGCCCCCGGGCCCTGACCCTGCACGCGGTGGGCCGCTGGGCCGACGGTCAATTCCGCCATTGCGCCCCGTTGCGTTACGAGTTCCGCGGGGAGTGGGCGGGAACCGACGCCCCGCCCTCGGAAAGCGACCCCTCCAGCGCCCCGCCCCGGCAATAGGCCATGCGTGGCGTCGCCTTCGCCGCCCTGTTGGGCCTGATCGCCGCGCTCCTGACCTGGACCCGCCCCGGCGACCCGGCCCTCGCTTCCTCCCCGCCGGGGGAAGGCGTCGTTCTGCACATTCTGGACAACGGCTTTCACACCGACATCGCCCTGCCCCGCGCCCGGCTCGAGGCGCGCGGCGGACCGCTGGCCGAGGCGGTAAGCGCTCTTGGCCCCGGCGACTGGGTGCTGACGGGCTGGGGCGACGCCCGCTTCTATGTGGACCAGCGCCCCATCCATCACCGCCTGCCCGACGGCGCCCGCGCCTTCCTGCGGCCCGGCAATCCGTCCGTGGTCATGCTCACCCCCTACGGTCGGGACCCGGCCCTGGCGTGGAGCGATGAGCGCCGTCAGAGCCTGACCCTGTCGCCCCGCGCCTTCGACGCCATGGCCGACCGCATCGAGGCGTCCCTGGCGCTGGAGGACGGCCGCGCCCGCATCGCCGCCCGGCGGCCGGGCGACGAGGCGGTCTTCCTGGCCAGCCACGAGACCTTCTCGGTCCTGCGCCTGTGCAATCACTGGTCCGCGGGGGTGCTGAACGCTGGCGGGGTGCCGGTGCGGCCGGCCCACGCGTTCTTCTCGGCCGAGGTCATGGGCGCCGCCCGCCGGGCCTCCGAACTGGACAGAACGGCCTCAGGGGACTAGACCGCGCCCCCTCCCGTTACCCCCGCCGGGTTCGATCCCCGGCAAGCGCGTCAAGGAGGCGCTCATGGGCCGCAAGCAACACACCCGCAATGCCACACCCCAGGGTCCCAGCCAGCGCCAGCTGCGCGCGGGCGAGCTGATCCGTCACGCCCTGGTCGATGTTCTGCGCGAGGAAGACATCCACGACGAGGCCCTGACCGGCGTCTCGGTCACCGTGACCGAGGTGCGCATGTCGCCGGACCTGAAGCACGCCACCTGCTTCGTCGAACCCCTCGGCGCCGGCGTCGACGCCGCCCCGACGGCGGGCCACGTGGGCGAGATCATCGACGCCCTGAACGCCCACGCCAAATTCCTGCGCGGGGTTCTGGGCCGCCGCATCGACATGAAGTTCACACCCGACCTGCGCTTCCGCCACGACGAGAGCTTCGACGCCGCCAGCCACATGGAGCAACTGTTCGCCGACCCCAGGGTCCGCGCGGACATCGAAGCGGCTGACGACGAGGACGACGTGGCGGGCCCGAAAGACTGATGGCCCGGAAAAAGCGCGGCGACCCGGTCCACGGCTGGGTCAATCTGGACAAGCCCGTCGAGCTCGGCTCCACCGAGGCGGTCAGCCGCATCCGCCGGCTGTTCAACGCCCAGAAGGCGGGCCATGCGGGCACCCTTGATCCGCTCGCCTCCGGCGTCCTGCCCATCGCCCTTGGTGAAGCCACCAAGACCGTGCCGTTCCTGATGGACGCGGAGAAGGTCTATCGCTTCACCGTCCGCTGGGGCGTCTCCACGGCCTCGGTGGACCGCGAGGGCGAGGTCACAGCCCGGTCCGACGTGCGGCCCTCGGTGGAAGCGGTCAAAGCCGCCCTGCCCGCCTTCTCCGGCGAGATCCAGCAGGTTCCGCCCATCTTCTCCGCCATCCGCGTGGACGGCCAGCGGGCCTATGACCTGGCCCGCGAGGGCGTCGAGGTGGAGCTCAAGGCCCGCCCCGTCACCATCCACGAGATCGCCGTCTCGGACGCCCCCGACGCCGACCATGTCGAGATCACCGCCCGCACCGGCAAGGGCGTCTATGTGCGCTCCCTGGCCCGCGATCTGGCGGTGATGCTGGGCGCCGAGGGCCATGTCTCCGCCCTGCGCCGCGAAAGGGTGGGGCCTTTCGCGGCGGAAAACGCCGTAACGCTGGAAATGCTGGAGGATTTGGCGTATAGGGGCGCCGCCCTGGAAGGTCTACTTCCGGTCCCGACCGCTCTGGACGACATCCCGGACCTGGCCGTGACTGGATCGGACGCCTTCTCGCTTCGGCAGGGACGGCCGATCGTTCTGCTTCCCCGACAGGTCGAAACGCTCAAGGACCGGCTCAAGTCCGGTTCGCGAACCGTTTCGGCGTTCGAGGACGGAACCCTGGTCGCCCTCTGTCAGATGCGGGCCGGTCGACTCGAACCCGACCGCGTTTTCAATCTGTCCTGACGCGGCTCAACACCCGCCGACTGGACACCCAACGCCCTCAAGCAGCGAGCCACCGCGTGGCGAGCGATAGGGCAAGAAAGGGACTACGATGTCGATTACGGCGCAACGCAAGGCCGAGGTCATTTCCGAGAACGCCCGCGGCGAGGGCGACACCGGTTCGGCCGAGGTCCAGGTCGCGATCCTGACGGAACGCATCGCCAACCTGACCGAGCACTTCAAGACCCACAAGAAGGACAACCACTCCCGTCGCGGCCTGCTCAAGCTGGTGTCGCAACGTCGTGGCCTTCTGGACCACCTCAAGAAAGTCGATGAAGGCCGCTACGCCGCCCTCATCGAAAAGCTGGGCCTGCGCCGCTAGGTTCAGGTGACGGAAGGGCCCGCGTGCGGGCCCTTTCTCTTATCCGCCGCGAGGCGGTCGGGGGCTGAACGCCTCCATGACGCGAGGGCCATGCCGGTCCTCACTCAACCCGCCCGGTCCGCGACGTCGCTGATCGGGTTTTCGGGACCGAAGGACTGAAACAAAGCCTGACGCTCCGCCCCCGCCGGAATTCGCCTGCGGGACACGAAAGAGAAAAAATGTTCGACATCAAACGCAAGACCATCGACTGGGCCGGGCGCCCGCTGACCCTGGAAACGGGCCGCATCGCCCGCCAGGCCGACGGCGCCGTGCTGGCCACCTATGGCGAGACGGTCGTGCTGGCCACCGTGGTCTACGGCCGCGCCCCCAAGCCGGGCCTGGATTTCTTCCCCCTGACCGTGAACTACCAGGAAAAGACCTTCGCCGCCGGCAAGATCCCGGGTGGCTACTTCAAGCGTGAAGGCCGGCCGACCGAGAAGGAGACCCTGGTCTCGCGCCTCATCGACCGTCCGATCCGCCCGCTGTTCGTCAAGGGCTTCAAGAACGAGACCCAGGTCGTCATCACCGTGCTGCAGCACGACCTTGAGAACGACCCCGACATCGTCGGCATGGTCGCCGCCTCTGCCGCCCTGACCATCTCGGGCGTGCCCTTCATGGGCCCCATCGGCGCCGCGCGCGTGGGCTACATCGAGGGCGAATACGTCCTCAACCCCACCCTGGAGCAGCTGCCCACGTCCGATCTGGACCTGGTCGTCGCCGGCACCCAGGACGCCCTGATGATGGTCGAGTCCGAAGCGAAGGAGCTGTCGGAAGACATCATGCTCAACGCCCTGATGTTCGCCCACCGCGGCATGCAGCCGGTGATCGACGCCATCATCGAGCTGGCCGAGCACGCCGCCAAGGAGCCCTTCGACTTCCAGGCCGACGACGTCTCGGACGTGGTCGCCTCCATCAAGAAGCTGGTCGGCGAAGACATCAAGGCCGCCTACACCCACACCGGCAAGTACGACCGCCGCTCGGGCGTCGACACCGCCAAGAAGAAGGCCGCCCAGGCCCTGGTCGCCTCGGACGAGAACCCCGACGGCGTCGAGCCCGGCAAATTCTCCACCGCCTTCAAGGAATGTGAAGCCGAGGTCCTGCGCCGCGACATCATCGAGAACGCCCACCGCGTCGACGGCCGCGCCCTGGACAAGGTCCGCGCCATCGTCTCGGAAGTCGGCGTCCTGCCGCGCACCCACGGTTCGGCCCTGTTCACCCGCGGCGAGACCCAGGCCATGGTCGTCGCCACCCTGGGCACCGGCGAGGACGAACAGTACGTCGACGCCCTGGCCGGGACCTACAAGGAGAAGTTCCTCCTGCACTACAACTTCCCCCCCTATTCGGTGGGTGAGACCGGCCGCATGGGCGGCGCGGGCCGTCGCGAAATCGGCCACGGCAAGCTGGCCTGGCGCGCCCTGCGTCCCATGCTGCCCAGCGCCGAGGACTTCCCCTACACCATCCGTCTGGTGTCGGAGATCACCGAGTCCAACGGCTCGTCCTCCATGGCCACCGTCTGCGGCGGCTCCCTGGCGCTGATGGACGCGGGCGTGCCCCTGATCCGTCCGGTCTCGGGCATCGCCATGGGCCTGATCCTGGAGCCGTCCGGCGAGTTCGCCATCCTGTCCGACATCCTGGGTGACGAAGATCACCTGGGCGACATGGACTTCAAGGTCGCGGGCACCGAAGTGGGCATCACCAGCCTGCAGATGGACATCAAGGTCGCCGGCATCACCGAGGAGATCATGAAGCAGGCCCTGACCCAGGCGTCTGCCGGTCGTCTGCACATCCTCCAGGAAATGGCCAAGGCCATGGACGCCCCGCGCGGCGAGCTGGGCGCCTACGCCCCCAAGATCGAGGCCATCAAGGTCCCGGTCGACAAGATCCGCGAAGTGATCGGCACCGGCGGCAAGGTGATCCGCGAGATCGTCGAGAAGACCGGCGCCAAGATCAACATCGAGGACGACGGCACGGTCAAGATCGCCGCCTCGGAGCAGGAAAAGATCGACGCCGCCAAGGCCTGGATCCAGTCCATCACCTCCGAGCCCGAGCCCGGCGCCATCTACACCGGCAAGGTGGTCAAGCTGGTCGACTTCGGCGCCTTCGTGAACTTCTTCGGCGCCAAGGACGGCCTGGTCCACGTCAGCCAGATCGCCCTGGAGCGCGTCGCCAACCCGGCCGACGTCCTCACCGAGGGCCAGGAGGTCAAGGTCAAGTTCCTGGGCATGGACGATCGCGGCAAGACCAAGCTGTCGATGAAGGTCGTCGATCAGGAGACCGGCGAGGACATCACCGACAAGATCAACGCCGAGCGCGCCGAACGGGGTGAAGCCCCCCTGTCCGACGACACCGGCGGCCGTCCCAAGCGTGACGGCGATCGCGGTGGAGACCGCGGCGGCGACCGCGGCCGCCGCCGTCGCGACTGATCGTTCTGATCGCTGAATAGAAAAGGCCCCGGTGATCCCTCACCGGGGCCTTTTTTCATCCTCCCCTGCGCCGCAGGGGAGGGGGACCACGAAGTGGTGGAGGGGCTGGTGGCCCAATCAACAAACCCCGTCATCCCCGGGCTTGTCCCGGGGACCCACTGCGGCCTCAGGCGCGAGCTTGAGAAGGACTGAACGGCCGGCTCGACCGGGCGCCCGCATCCGCCATAGGCCCTCGGGACAAGCCCGAGGGTGACGAATCATCAAAGCCGATCAATCACCCCCGCTCCCCCAGCCGCGCCTCGATCCGCAACAGCGCATCCCGGATCTCCCCCAGCACCGCTCCATCCCCGGCCGCGCCCTCAACCGGCGCAGGCCCCGCCCCCGCAAAGCCCCGCTCCGCCAGCCGATCCCGCTGCGTCAGGATCTGGTCGCGCATGGTCCGCGCGTCCATCACCCCCACCAGGTCCGCCTCGGACTGGCCCGTGGCCGCGCTCCTCTGCCCCGCCGTCTCGATGCGCAGCCGCAACAGCCCCATCGCATTCAGCAGCGGCCCCTCATGGATCGAGACGTCCTGGATCTTGTCCAGCGGGATGGTCAGCTCCTGCTTGAAGAACACCCCCTTGCCGATCACCACGCTGCGCTCGGTCAGCCGGCACGACAGCGAGGCGTGATACCGCGAGGCCCACCAGCCCCCCAGCACCACCCAGAACGGCAACAGCAGTATCCCCGCGATCGTCGCGATCAGGATCAGCGCCCCGCTGATCCAGAAATACACCTTCAGCTTCGGACTGAACCGCGCCTCGATGATGGAATTGGCTTGAGCAGACATGGATCACCCCCCGGGTTGGTTCACAGGCGCCATACAGCGGCGCGGCGGGGGGAGCAATGTGTCGACTGGAGTCAAGCAAAAGCGCCACTCCCCATCTACTGCAGGCTGACTTTCAAGAAGGCCAAGCAGGCCCGCTAGCAGCTAGCTTAGAAGGCAAATCCTGACCGGTGTCACCGAGCCTGCAGCGCTGAGATCGCGAACTGGAGAAAGAGCACACCGCCGAGGAGTGAGCATCCCCACGACAGAACCGTCAGACCGATTGCGAGTAACCGTAGCCTGTCGCCCCGCCGGTGCTGAGCCAAACTTTTGTCATTATCCCGAACGTAAGGCGGCTCCCATTGGGTGGCTTCGGCTTTGATGGCCTGGTCTTGTGCGGACCCTGTAAAGAACGCGGCGAAAGCAGCTGCCATCGCCATCGTGACGCCTAAGAAGAACCAGCCTAGCGACCAGATCAAAGGGTCGAGCCATAGCTCCGACCGTTCCCTTACGAGCGAGCCTAGAAACGCAAGGATGGCGACCAGCGCGCCAGCGTTGAGAGTCATCAGCAGCTTTACGACAGTCACCCCAACAGACCATAATTGGCTTTCCATGGCGCTCTGCCGCGCCGCTTGGTTGCCGTGAGCGCTCGTCGCTGCGGCCGAGTTCACCTGCATAATATGGGCCTGCATGTGTTCGGGGATCACCGCCCATTGTTCAGGCGTGAAACCGAACAAAACGGGTTTGTTCTCATTCATATCTAGTCAGATATCACAAGTCGGCTTCTGCGTTGGCATAGGCGGCCCTAAACGCGGCGGCGTCCGGCCTGTTAAATCCCCCTCACTCCCACGCCCTTATAATGACGCGGCGCGCATAGGGCCGTGGAGGGCGATTTCAACAATTTCAGGCCGGGGATTGACCGGGCTCGACGCGGGGTTTCTTCCTGAAAAGGAAGGAGAACAGGATGAAGCAGAGGATGCCCGAGGCGGTTGCGATCACCCAAGCCAGGTCATGATCGGCCTTTCGGGCGCTGGTGATGCAGAATGCGCCGCCGCGCAGGTCCAGGGTCACCGCGCAATCCCGGATTCCGTCCAGCCGCGAGCCCGAACTCAGGATCGCGCGGGTGTCCAGATACAGGAAGCTGGCGGACAGCACCAAGGCGACGAAGGCCGCCAAGGCCAGCACCGTGAGCGCCGGCTTCACATAGGCTCCCATCCGCATCCTCTCCCCCGTCCGGACACCAGAGTAGCCGGGATACTCGGCGGCGTCCGCACGATTTAATCCCCCTGCCGCCCACGCCCTTATAATGGCGCGGCGGGCATCAGGCTGTGGGGGGCGATTCGGACAATTCGGACAATTCGGACTGTGTTTTTTCCGACCCCCGGAGTCTGAAATCCACCCCGCCGGCCCGTCAGCGGTGACGGACGGCCCGGGCCGGTTTCAGACAATTCGGACAATTCGGACCCTGTTTTTCCGGACGGTCAGGGCGATTTCGGACAATTCGGACAATTCGGACCCTGTTTTTTCGGGCCCGGACCCGGAAACCGCCTCAGGCCGCACACGCCTCCGGCACGTTGTCGTCGTCCTCCCACAGGGCGCAGCTGCGGTCGATCTCCCCCTGGATCATGGCGCAGGGGTTGGCTGTGTTGCAGGGCGGGCGGGTGGCCGGGCTGACCTGGATGCAGCGGTCCACCAGCGCCTGGGCCGCCGCCTGTCCCCGCTCCTCGGCGCAGCTGCCCACCTCGTCCCCGGGCAGCAGCCCGGGCGTGGGCGGCGAGGCCGGCGGGGTCGGCTCGAGGGCGGGGGCGCCCGCCGCGGGCGTCGCCGCCGGGGCCGCGGGGGGCGCGGGGGGCGGGACCGGCTCGTCCGCCTGGCCGCAGGCGGCCAGCAGGGCCAGGGCTGCGAAGGGGGCGGTCAGGCGGCGCAGGGGACGGGACATGAGGCGGAACTCCTTGTGGCGTCAGGGGATAAACGCGCCGGGCCGGGTCCGGCTCCCTAGTCCAGGGCGCAGATGTCGGGCAGGCCGCGCAGGCGTCCGCCCGCGTCCAGCCCGTAGCCCACCAGATAGCGGCTGGGCGCCTCCCACCCCACGAAGTCGGGGGTCAGGGCGCGGGGCTCGGGCCAGGGCTTGCGGGCGAAGACGCAGGTCAGCACCTCGGCGGCGCCCGCCTCGCGGGTGATGCGCACGGCCTCGGCCAGGGACAGGCCCGTGTCGAAAACGTCGTCCAGAATCAACACCTTGGCGCCCTCCAGCGAGCGCTGGCAGGGGGCGCGCACCTCCACCTGGCCCTTGCTGGCCTGGCCGTCCCCGTAGGAGGCCAGCCACAGGGCGTCGAAGCGCACATGCCGCCCCAGCCGGGCCAGGGCCCGGGTCAGGTCGGCGGCGAACCACAGCCCGCCGGTCAGCAGGCACACGGCGATGGTGTCGTCGTCGATGAGCGGGGCGATGCGCGCGGCCAGGTCCGCCACATGGGCGGCCACCTGGGCTTCGGGCAGCAGGACGGCGGGCGTTGCGGGTTCAGCCATGCGCGGCGGATAGCGCCTCGCGGGGCAGGGTGTCGAGAGGCTGGGCCTCCACGGCCTCTTCCGGGCGCTCCAGCCCGACGGGCCCCCGCAGGATCGGCTCGGGCCGGAACTGCACCGAGGCGCCCGGCGGCGGGACGGGCGCCGGCGCCGGCTGGGGCCGCGCGCTCAGGTCGAAGGCCACGCCGATGTCCGCCACCTGCGCCCGCGGGTCCGGCGCCAGGGTGGCGAAGCCCAGCACCGCGCCGGGCTCGATGGCCGGGCCGGGCACGGTCAGCATCTGATGCCCGATCTCGCGCCCCTCGGCGTCCAGCAGGGCGATGCGCACCACCGGCGGGGTCACCGCCCGGTTCCTGACGTTCCTCAGGGCGCCGGAGACCAGCACCTTGCCGTGGTCGTTGGGGGCGGGCCGGGCGCGCACCGAGGCGAACTCCAGCCCCACCGGGTTCACCGGGGCCCCCACGGCGGCGTAGGCGGCGGCGGTGCGCGGGTACATCTCGACGACCTGCACCCGGAACAGCCAGGCCGCGCCCAGCAGGCCCACGAACAGGCAGGCCAGCCCGGCCCAGACCCCGCCCACGGCGGCGGCCCGCCGCATGCGCCGCTGCTGCTCCGCCCGGGCCCGGAACGCCTTCGGCAGCTCCGGCGCCGGCGCCTCGGCCAGGGATTCGGGGGAAAGGTCATCCCGCTTGCCGAAGGCTGCGGGCTCCGGCTCTTCGGCCTTGGCGGTCAGCTCCAGCGGCTCGTCATGGGGGGTCGCGCGCCAGGTGTGGGCGCACGACTGACAGCGCACGCGCCGCCCGTTCGGCCCCAGACTGTCGTCAGGCACGAAATAGCTGGTGGCGCACTCGGGACAGGTCAGTATCATGGCCGTCAATGTGAGGCGTTTCGCCCCCTCCCGATGGATCGCCCCTGGGCCATCCGAACCCGCTCAGACTTTCATGCCGTTCCCGCCCCGACGCGCCGCCGATCCCGTGCCCGACTTCACCGAGACCGCCCGGCTTCAGGGCGTGGAATTCGGCTATGGGCAAGGCGCCCGCGTGCTTCGGGGCATCGACCTCTTATTGCCCCGCGGCTCTTTCCACTTCCTTACCGGGCCGTCGGGGGCGGGCAAATCGTCCCTGCTGCGGCTGCTGCACCTGGCGGCGCGGCCGACGGCGGGGCGGATGCGGTTGTTCGGCGAGGACGCCGGACTGATTCGCCGCCACGACGCGCCCCGCTTCCGGCGGCGCATCGGGGTGGTGTTCCAGGACTTCCGGCTGATGGATCACCTCAGCGTCTTCGACAATGCGGCCCTGCCGCTGCGGCTAGCCGGGAAGCGTCCCGAGGACTATGGGCCGGATGTGGAGGAGATGCTGCGCTGGGTCGGGCTGGGCGGGCGCATGGGCGACTTGCCGGAAACCCTGTCGGGCGGCGAGAAGCAGCGGCTGGCCATCGCCCGGGCGGTGATCGGCAAGCCGGACCTGATCCTGGCCGACGAGCCCACGGGCAATGTGGACGCGGCCATGGCGGCGCGGCTGCTGAAGCTGTTCCAGGGTCTGAACCAGATGGGCGCCACGGTGCTGATCGCCAGCCATGACGAGGCTCTGGCCGCGCGCTCGGGCGCCGGCGTGCTGCGGCTCGAGCAGGGCCGCATCCACGGAGGCGCGGCATGAGCCGGCGGCCCGACCTGTTGCCGAAGGACCCCGGCGGCGAGGGCTGGCTGGGAGCGGTGATCGCGGTGCTGTGCTTCATCGCCTGTCTGGCGGCGGTCAGCGCCCTGGCGGCGGACCGGGCGGCGCACGGCTGGAGCGGACGGCTGCGGGCCGAGGCCACGGTGCAGGTGCGGCCCCGGGTGGACGAGACCGGCGACGCCGCCGCGGCCCGCGCCGCCGAGACCCTGGCCGGGGTGGCGGGCGTCGAGGAGGCCCAGGCCCTGGACCGGGCGGCGGCGGAGGCCCTGCTGCGGCCGTGGATGGGCGAGGCGGTTCTGGAGGACCTGCCCCTGCCCCATCTGGTCACGGTGCGGCTGTCGCCGGAGGCGCCCGCCTCGGCCCGGACGCTGGGCGAGGCGCTGGCGGAGGCCGGACTGGACGCCTCGGTGGACGATCACTCCCTGTGGCGCGGCGAGGTGGAGCGCTCGGCCATGGCCCTGACCGGGCTGGCGCTGGCGGCCTTCGCCCTGACCGCCCTGGCGGCGGGGGCGGCCATCACCTATGCGACGCGGGCCGGGCTGGCGGCGCGGCGGCGCGAGATCGAGACCCTGAGCCTGTCGGGCGCCGGCGAGGGCCAGATCGCCTGGCTGTTCCAGCGGCGCTTCGGCTGGCTGGCGGCGCGGGCGGGCGCGGCGGGCGGCCTGGCGGCGGCGGCGGTTCTGGCCATCGCGCGGCTGGCGGGGGGAGACGGCGGGCTGAGCCCGGCCCTGCCGCTGGTCTGGAGCGACCTGGTCCTGATCTCGCTTTCGCCGGCGCTTGCCGCTAGCGTGGCGCTGGCCGCCGCCTGGCTGGCCGCCCGGCGGGCTCTGGACAGGGCCTGGGCGAATCCGTCAGGGAACGGCCCGGCGGGGCAAGGGAGCGTGGAATGAGGTTTCTGGGCGTCATCGTGATCCTGGCCGTGCTGTGGACCGTGGGGCTGTTCGCCTTCGCGGACCGGGTGCGGTCGATCACGCCCGCGCCGGACCCGGCGCCGGCCGACGGCATCGTGGCCCTGACCGGCCCGTCGGCGGCGCGGGTCAACACGGCGGTGCGCCTGCTGGACCAGGGCAAGGCCCGGCGCCTGCTGGTCTCGGGCGTCAACCGGGAGGTGCGGCGCCAGGAGCTGCGGGCCCTGACCCCCGGCTCGGGGGCCCTGTTCGACTGCTGCGTGGACCTGGGCTTCGACGCGGAGAACACCATGGGCAACGCCCAGGAGATCGCCGCCTGGGCCCGGGCCAAGGGCTTCAACAGCCTGATCGTGGTGACCTCGGACTACCACATGCCCCGCAGCCTGCTGGAGATCCGGGGCATGGCCCCCGAGGTGGCGCTGACGGCCTATGCGGTCAGCACCCCGTCCCTGGACACGGACCAGTGGTGGCGCTCGGTCCCCCACGCCCGGCGCATGGCGCTGGAATACAACAAGTATCTGGTGGTTCTGGCGCGCGAGACGGTGCTGGGCCTGACCGGCCGGAACGCGCCCGCCGGAGAGACGGCCGGCGCGTCAAACGCCCCGCCAGAAGCGGCATAAGCCCTTGATTCTTCTGCGTTCCGTCCTGTTCAACCTGTGGCTGTGGCTGTCCATGCCGCTGTTCGCCATCGGCCTGTCGCCCGCCCTGCTGATGTCCCACCGCACCGCCATGGGGGTGATCCGGCTGTGGGCCCGTACGGTGCTGTTCGGCCTGCGCTGGCTGGCGGGAATCAAGGTGGTGGTGACGGGTCTGGAGCACCGGCCCTTGGGCGCCGCCCTGCTGGCCGGCAAGCATCAGGGCATGCTGGACATCGTGGCCCCCTTCACCTTCCTGGACGACCCCTGTTTCGTGCTGAAGAAGGAGCTGATGCCCCTGCCCTTCTTCGGCTGGTTCGCCTGGAAGACGAAGATGATCGCCGTGGACCGGGCGGCCCATTCAAAGGCCCTGAAGGACATGGTGCGGCAGGCCCGGACGCGCCTGACCGAACAACGCCAGATCCTGATCTTTCCCGAGGGCACGCGCACGCTTCCGGGCCAGCCCGGCGACTACAAGCCGGGGGTGGCCGCCATCTACCGGGATCTGGACGCCCCGTGCCATCTGATGGCCACGGACTCCGGGCGCTGCTGGCCGGCCAGGGGCTTCATCTACCGCCCCGGCGTGGTCACCTTCGCCTTCCTGCCGCCCCTGCCCGCCGGCCTGAAGCGGGCCGAGTTCATGGCGCGGCTGGAGGCGGAGATCGAGGCGGCGTCGGTGCGGTTGTTGGGCTGACCGCCTGTCCCTCCCCGCCCCGGGGAGGGGGCTGAGCCGCAGGCGAAGCGGGTGGGGGCGGCGCGGGCCAGGCCGCGCCCGACGTCCCCGAAAGCCTCGCACCGTCGGCGCTCACCTCGCCGAGCCCGCCCCACCCGGCCGTCGCTTCGCGCCGTCCACCCTCCCCGTCCCGGGGAGGGAGAGGATCGGAGTCCGGGGCGGAAAAAACAGTGTCCGAATTGTCCGAAACCGGGGGGCGGATGTGGGCGTAATAGTTCGGCATCCGGGCGAAGCCGGCTTCGATGCGAGCCTGACGGGCCTTGATCTCCTCTTCGGTTTCCCGGCGAGGCGGCGGCGGCGCAGGTTCGGGGTCGGGGCGCTCAGCCAGGGCGTCCAGCTTTTCGTGCAGGCGCATCCACGACGCCGCCTCGGCCGCGCGGCCGGCCTGGAGCGCGCGGTTGACGCGGATCAGGGCCACAAGGGCCATCTCTTCATAGTCGGGCAGCTCCAGGGCCTCGTCGCTGTCCAGATCCACCGGCTCGGGCCCATGGTCCAGCGTCGGCGCATCCATGCGGCGCCAGCCCTCGGCCCGGGCGCGGTCGCGCAGGGTCGAGGGCCGCAGGTCATGGCGGGCGCAGACCTCCACGCCCGTATGGCCCGCCTCATAGTCCCGCCGGGCCCGCGCCCAGGTCTCGTCCGACGCCCGGCGATAGCCGCCGCGCGCGGTGCTGTGGTCGTCCATGATCCGTCTCCGTGGTTGGAGGCGGTAGTGTGCGGCCTGCCGGAACGCGGCGGCGTAACTCGGGGTGTTCTTCGCGCGGAGTCCTTGTGGGGAAAGGGATTGGGCGCGGGAAATAGGGGGATTACGGGGCTGATGTTCTCCCTCCCCGTCCCGGGGAGGGGGCGGAGCCGAAGGCGAAGCGGGTGGAGAGGGCGCGGCACGTCACCTCTCCCTCCCCGTCCCGGGGAGGGGGCTGAGCCGAAGGCGAAGCGGGTGGGGGCGCTTCGGCAGGACCGCGCTCGTATTGCCGAGCCCTCCCCACCCGGTCGTCGCTGCGCGCCGACCACCCTCCCCGGGACGGGGAGGGAGAAGGGCCTGCGCCCCCTTCCCCCGACCGGCTGCGCGCCCCATGTGCCCTCCATGACAAAGACCCTGAAGATCGATTTCGTTTCGGACGTGGTGTGCCCCTGGTGCGTGGTGGGGCTGGGCGGGCTGGAGACGGCGCTGGAGACCCTGAAGGCCGAGGGCATCGCGGCGGAGGTGCGCTTTCAGCCGTTCGAGCTGAACCCGGACATGGCGCCCGAGGGCGAGAACATCACCGAGCACATCGGCCGCAAATACGGCGCGACGCCGGAGCAGTCGGCGGCCAACCGGGCCAATATCACCGCGCGGGCGGCGGAGGCCTGGCCGGGGTTCGAGATGAAGATGGGCGAGGACAGCCGCATCTGGAACACCTTCGACGCCCACCGGCTGCTGCACTGGGCGGGCGAGGTCGCGCCTGAGAAACAGGCGGCCCTGAAGAAGGCCCTGTTCCACATCCACTTCACCGAGGGCCGCAACCTGACCGACGCGGGCGAACTGACCGCGGCCGCCGAGGCCGCCGGCCTTGACCGCGCCGAGGCCGCCGAGGTGCTGGCCTCCGGCCGCTATGGGAAGGCGGTGCGCGAGGCCCAGGCCCTGTGGCGCGCGCGCGGAATCAACGCCGTGCCCGCCGTGGTGGTGGAGGGCAAATACCTGATCTCCGGCGGCCAGCCGGCGGGGGTGTTTGAAGAGGCGTTGCGGAAGATGGCGGGGGCGTAGGCTTCCAATCCTCCCCCGAAGTCTTGAGCCAGCTCGCCGAGCGCCTCGGGACCCCCAAGGAATAGGTCGCGAGAAATGCGGATTAGGCAGCTACGGGCAAGGCCAAGTGGCATACGACCTGGTCGGCGAATTGCGGATTCGAAAATTCGTTTCGCTAGACAGCAGCGCAATCTAGGATAGTTTTCTCGCGGGGGAGCGCAAAAATGCTATTTGAACGCCTGTCTATTTCGAACTGGAGGCAGTTTTCGGAGGTAGACATCGAATTTTCCTCTTCTGTCACGATCCTCACGGGTGCGAATGGCGCTGGGAAAAGCACACTCCTTCGATTGCTCTCTCAGCATTTCGGATGGTATTCCCCGTTTCTCGGAACTCCCGTTCAGGACAGGCAGGGAATATTTCGGTATTTATATGGCGTTCTAAGGTCTCGCCGAGGTGGATATGATCACCTTGGCGGAAATCCAATCGGCGAAATCAGATACTCAAATAGATCAATCAGTCGTTTGATTGTTCCAGCATCCGACGGTGTTCAATTTAATGTATCTGTATCTAATCAACAGCATGTAGAAGGTCTATTTATACCTTCTCACAGGCCGATGCCAAACTATCAGCCCATAGATAGCATACCTACATTTAACATAACTGCAGAGCAGGCATATCAGAGCTATTTCTCTGAACTATCTCAAAAGTATAATAATACATACTCTCAGTTTAGCCCGACCTACAGAATGAAAGAGGCCATAATTTCTATGGCGACGTTTGGTCCGGGCAATGAGAGCCTTGTTCCAAATTATGAGTCATTGAGGATATTTCGCGAATTCGAAGACACACTACGCGTTGTTATGCCTACTGATATTGGCTTTAAAAAAATAAGCGTCAGAATGCCAGACGTTGTATTTGAAACAGATTCTGGCGACTTTGTTATAGATGCCGCATCCGGCGGCATAATGTCTTTGATCGATCTTGCATGGCAAGTTTTCCTCTACTCCCAAGGTAAGAGCGAGTATGTGGTTGTTTTGGACGAACCAGAAAATCACCTTCACCCTTCAATGCAAAGAACTATTCTTAGTAGTATGGTGAAAGCATTTCCAACCGCACAGTTTATCGTCGCGACTCACAGCCCCTTCATCGTTTCCTCTGTCAAGGATGCCCGAGTTTACGTATTGAGACATGAAACTCCCGAGGCTGGATTTGTATCTGCAAATAGCGTCTCATCAATACTGCTCGATCAAGTTAGTAAGGCTGGAACTGCAAGCGAGATTCTTCGTGCGGCATTAGGCGTTCCCGTTACAACGGCTATCTGGGTCGAAGAAGAACTTCAACGTATTGCTACAGATTTTTCGATCGATGATATGACCGCAGAGAGCCTGAATAATCTGAGGCAAAGATTAGAGAACTCGGGACTCGAGGACTATTATCCGGAAGCACTCCGCGAAATGGCGGCGCGTCGATGATAAAACTAAAAAAGTCGGCTAAACCTAAAATTCTAGAAGAAAAAGGCTCGGAGTGGACGAAGACTCTCTTGCAAAAGAAGGCTGCCGGGGAGGCCGCAACGGCTACAGAATCTACACGATATCGCCATCCTGATATCAAGGAAGCCTTGGTTCTAGAAACACATAACAAGTGTGCATACTGCGAAAGTAAACTCCAGCATACGCACCACGGTGACGTGGAACATATAATGCCGAAGTCGCTTCAACTTGATAAAATTCTGGAGTGGAGCAACCTTACGCTAGCTTGTGAGAAATGTAATCAGAAAAAGAGCAACTTGGATCCAGATGCAGAAAAAATCATTGACCCTTATGCTGTAGATCCAAGGTCTCATTTTTTCTTTGCCGGACCATTTTTACACACCTTGGGGACCCCAGAGGGGATTTCAACCAAGGTCATTCTAGAACTGGATCGACCAGAACTGATTGAAATGCGTCAAGAGCGCATACTCGTCGTTATGGCTATATTTGCTGAGATAATGAGAAGTGATATTCCTCTTCACGCGAGACGACTAATCTATAAGAATTTGCTCACCACCGAGCCCGCAGGCAATAAAGCCTACAGCGCTATGATACGGGACCTAATTGCCGCTGTTGCGGAGAGAGTGCCCGGGGATGTGAAGGCGCCGTAGCCCTCACACCTTCACCTCGATCTCCCCGCCCCCGGCGCGGAATTTCTCCGCCATTTCCTGCATGCCCTTCTCGGCTTCCTCCAGGCTGCCGCCCGCATCATTCTGCGCCGCCGCGGCGTCGCGGATGTCCTGGCTGATCTTCATGCTGCAGAATTTCGGGCCGCACATGGAGCAGAAGTGGGCGGTCTTGTGGGCGTCCTTGGGCAGGGTCTCGTCGTGGAAGCTGCGGGCGGTTTCGGGGTCCAGGCCCAGGTTGAACTGGTCCTCCCAGCGGAACTCGAACCGGGCGCGTGACAGGGCGTCGTCGTGCAGGCGCGCGGCGGGGTGGCCCTTGGCCAGGTCGGCGGCGTGCGCTGCTAATTTGTAGGTGATGACGCCGGTCTTGACGTCGTCGCGGTCGGGCAGGCCCAGATGCTCCTTGGGCGTGACGTAGCAGAGCATGGCGGTGCCGAACCAGCCGATCATGGCGGCGCCGATGGCTGAGGTGATGTGGTCGTAGCCGGGCGCGATGTCGGTGGTCAGCGGGCCCAGGGTGTAGAACGGCGCCTCGCCGCAGTGCTTGAGCTGTTCATCCATATTGGCCTTGATCTTGTGCATGGGCACGTGGCCCGGGCCCTCGATCATGACCTGGCATCCGTGGTCCCAGGCGACCTTGGTCAGCTCGCCCAGGGTGCGCAGCTCGGCGAACTGGGCCTCGTCATTGGCGTCGGCGATGGAGCCGGGGCGCAGGCCGTCGCCGAGGCTGAAGGTCACGTCATAGGCGCGCATGATCTCGCAGATCTCGGCGAAATTCTCGTACAGGAAGGACTCGCGGTGGTGGGCCAGGCACCACTTGGCCATGATGGAGCCGCCTCTGGAGACGATGCCGGTGACGCGCTTCGCCGTCATGGGCACGAAGGGCAGGCGCACGCCCGCGTGGATGGTGAAATAGTCCACGCCCTGTTCGGCCTGTTCGATCAGGGTGTCGCGGAACACGTCCCAGTTGAGGTCCTCGGCCACGCCGCCGACCTTCTCCAGCGCCTGATAGATGGGCACGGTGCCGATGGGGACCGGGGCGTTGCGCACGATCCAGTCGCGGATGTTGTGGATGTTGCGGCCGGTGGACAGGTCCATGACCGTGTCGGCGCCCCAGCGGGTCGCCCAGACCATCTTGTCCACCTCGTCGGCCACGTGGCTGAGCACCGCCGAGTTGCCGATGTTGGCGTTGATCTTGACCAGGAAGTTGCGGCCGATGATGCACGGCTCCAGCTCCGGGTGGTTGATGTTGGCGGGGATCACGGCTCTTCCTCTCGCGACTTCGTCGCGGACGAATTCCGGGGTCACAAAGTCGGGAATCACGGCGCCGAAGGGCTCGCCATCCCGCTCGGCGCTACCGCTCGCGACGCGGTCGCTCGCTACTTGAGCGCCTTCGCTGCCTGCGGATTCGCGCAGGGCAGCGCGACGGAGGTTCTCGCGGATGGCGACGTATTCCATCTCCTCGGTGATGATCCCGGCGCGGGCGTAGTCCAGCTGGGTGGCGGGGCGGCCCTCGCGGGCGCGCCAGACCGGGCGGGCGCTGTCGTCGAAGGCAGGGGCCAGATGGGCGCCGGACGCGCCGCCGTTGTCTTCCGGCTTCACCTGGCGGGGATCGGCCACCCGCTCGACGTCGCCGCGCCGGGCCAGCCAGGCCTCGCGGTGCCGGCCCAGACCGCGCGCGATGTCGATGGCGGGCGCGTCCTCGGTGTAGGGGCCGGAGGGGTCGTAGACCACCACCGGGGGCTCGTCCGCCGTGGGGTGCAGGTCGATCTGGCGGTGCGGGACGCGGATGTGGGGGAAGAGGGCGCCGGGCTCGTAAATCTTCTTGCCGCCCATGCGGGGCCCGACGGTGACGTCGCCCGTCTCCGGGGCGCGCGAGGGGTTCTTCTTTTTGGGCGCTACCGTCTCGCGCGCGGCGCTCGACGGCTTGAGCGCGTTCGGGGTGATGTTGATGTTCATGGCGCGGCCTCTTCATTCGCAAGAGGGTGCGCCGACGATCAGAAAAGGCGGAGCGGTCCTGTGGCGCCGGGGCGTGAGGGCCGCCCGTTCCCGTCCCTTCGCCGGCATGACCCGGATCAGGTTCGACCGGTCAGAGGGACACCTCTATCTCAGCGGCTCGATCGCCGCCCCCGGGAGAACAGGCGCAGACCATACGTCAGGTTCGCGGTTCCGGCCAGCCCGGCGGCGGCGGGCCTTTCCTACGGCGCGCGGGCGACCTAAAGGTTGGGTGTCTGCTCGGGGAATCACATGGGCGTCTTGCACCGCAGAGCCGTGATCGGCGCCGGCCTGGCTGTCTCGGCCCTGGGCCTGAGCGCGTGCGGGCGGTCCGAGGCGCCGGTGGACGAACAGGGCCGCGTGCGCCTGCGCTTCGCCACCGACTGGCGGGCCCAGGCCGAGCACGGCGGCTTCTATCAGGCGCTGGCGTCGGGCGCCTATGCGGCGCGCAATCTGAACGTCCAGATCATCCAGGGCGGGCCGGGGGTGAACGTGCCCCAGCTGCTGGCCTCCGGGGCGGTGGAGCTGGGCATGGGGTCCAACAGCTTCATCCCACTGAATCTGGTGGCCGAGGGCGCGCCGGTGAAGGCGGTGGCGGCCTATTTCCAGAAGGATCCGCAGGTGCTGATCGCGCATCCGGACCCGGATCTGGAGGGCATCGCGGATCTGGCCGGGCGGCCGTTCCTGCTGGCCACCGCGTCGCGGGACGCGTTCTGGGTGTGGCTGCGGGCGCAGTACGGCTTCACCGACGACCAGGTGCGCACCTACACCTTCAACCCGGCCCCGTTCCTGGCCGACGAGCGGGCGGTGCAGCAGGGCTATCTGACCAGCGAGCCCTGGACGATCGCGCAGGTGGGCGGGTTCGAGCCGCGGGTGTTCCTGCTGGCCGACGAGGGCTATCCCTCCTACGCCTGCATGGTGCTGGCGCCCAACGCCTTCGCGCGGGACAACGAGACGGCGCTGCGGGCCTTCATCGCCGCCTCGGCCGAGGGCTGGCACGACTATCTGAACGGCGACCCCACCACCGCCGACGCCCTGATCATGGCCGACAATCCCGAGATGACCGAAGAGGTGCTGGCCCAGGCCCGCGAAGCCCTGCGCGCCAACCAGATCGTGCAGGGCGGCGACGCGGCCATCATGGGCATCGGCGCCATGACCGAGGACCGCTGGCGGGCGTTCTTCGAGGTGACCTCGGAAGCGGGGGTCTATCCACCGGACCTGAACTGGCGCGAGGCGTTCACGCTGCAGTACCTGCCGGGGCGGGGGTGATGGCAGGTTCCTTCTCCCCTTGAGGGAGAAGGTGTCATGCGGAGCATGACGGATGAGGGGTGAGACTCGATCTGTCAGGCAAGTTGTCCGCCATCTCCCGGGCGCGTCCTGAAAAGCGGTGTTTCACCCCTCATCCGACCCGCTTCGCGGGCCACCTTCTCCCTCAAGGGGAGAAGGAAGGATTAGCGCGTCGCGCCGGGCTGCCACAGGACGTCGTCAGCCCCATTCGCATTGGCGCGGCGGCTGGCGACGAACAGGAGGTCCGACAGGCGGTTGAGGTAGATGATCGCCTCGGGCGTCACGGTCTGGCCGGACTCCGCCAGACGCACGGCCTCGCGCTCGGCGCGGCGGCAGACCGTGCGGGCCAGATGCAGGTGGGCCGACAGGGGCGAACCGCCCGGCAGGACAAAGCTGTCCAGCGGCCTGAGGGCGTCGTTGATCTCGTCGATCTCGCATTCCAGCCGCTCCACCTGGGAGGCGACGATGCGCAGGGCCTCCCATTTGGGCGGCGGGTCGTGGGGGGTGGCCAGGTCGGCGCCCAGATCGAACAGCTCGTTCTGGACCCGGGCCAGCTTGGCGTCGATGCGGTCATGCTGGGCGGTGTGCTGGCGGCACAGGCCGATGATCGCGTTCAGCTCGTCCACCGCGCCGTAGGCCTCGACCCGCAGGTCGGACTTGGAGACCGGCTCGCCGTTGGCCAGGCGGGTGGCGCCGTCGTCGCCGGTCTTCGTGTAGATCTTGTTCAGCACGACCATGGGCGGATCACCCTCCGTTCTGCGATTTCCACCACATGCCGACCACCAGCAGGATGATGGCCACCGCCTGAAGCACCACGCGCAGGCGCATCAGCTTGTTGGAATGGGAGCGGGCGAAGTCGCCGCCGCGATAGAGCGAATAGATGCCCATGCCCAGGGTCACGGTCACCGCGCCTATGGCCAGCAGGATCAGGATGTCGAACAGGTTTTCCATGACCCGGTTCTACGCCCCGGCGGCCCGGCGCGCCAGCCAGTCGGCCGCCCCGCGACCGGCGGTCGCGCCCGTGGCGAAACAGGCCTGCAGTAGATAGCCGCCGGTGGGGGCCTCCCAATCCAGCATCTCGCCGGCCACGAAGACGCCGGGCAGGGCCTTCAGCATCAGGCGCTCGTCCACCGCATCCCAGGCGACGCCGCCCGCGCTGGAGATGGCCCGGTCCAGCCCCTGCACGCCGGTGAGGGTCAGGGGCGCGGCCTTGATGCGAGCGGCCAGGGCGGCCGGGTCGGCAGGCGGGACCTCGCCGGTTTCCCGCAGCAGGCCGATGGCGACAGGCGACAGGCCGGCGGCCTTCCGCAGGTGGTTGGACAGGGACTGCGACCCGCGCGGACGGGCCAGACGATCGGTCAGGGCCGCTGCGGTCAGGTCCGGTTTCAGGTCGAGGGTCAGCACGGCGCGGCCGTCGCGCTCGACGGCGCCCCGCAGGGCGGCGGACAGGGCGTAGATGGCGCCGCCCTCCAGCCCGTAAGCGGCGATCATGGCCTCGCCGCGCACAGTGCGGCCGTCGAAGGCGAAGGCGGCGCCCTTGAGCGGCCGGCCCGCGAAACGGTCGGCGAAGGTCGGACTCCAGTCGGCCAGAAAGCCGCTGTTGGCGGGGCGGAAGGGGGCGACGGGGACGCCGCGTTCGGTCAGCCATCCGACCCAGTCGCCGGTGGAGCCCAGACGCGGCCAGCTGGCGCCGCCGAGAGCCAGCACCACCGCGTCGGGCGCCTCGGCGCGCGTGTCCTGCGGCCCGGCGATGACCAGACGCCCCTGTTCGTCCCAGCCGCGCCAGTCCTGACGGGTGCGGATGTCCACGCCCTGTCCGGCGAGGCGGGCCAGCCAGGCCCGCAGGAGGGGCGAGGCCTTCATGGCGCGGGGGAAGACCCGGCCGCTGGTTCCGGTGAAGACGGGCTGACCCAGCGCCTCGGCCCAGGCGGTCAGGGCGGCGGGCGGGAAGGCGTCGATGGCGGGCTGGAGCCGGGCGCGCGCGGGACCGTAGCGGCCCATGAACGGGTCGATCGGCTCCGAATGCGTGAGGTTCAGCCCGCCGCGCCCGGCCATGAGGAATTTGCGCGCCGCCGAGGGCATGCGCTCCAGCACCGTGACCCCGTGGCCCGCTGTGGCCAGGGTTTCGGCGGCCATGAGGCCGGCGGGTCCGGCGCCGATGACGGTGACGCGCGCCATGATCAGAAGGGGAAGACCAGCGGGATGACCAGACCGCCGACCACCCAGGTGATCAGGTTCATGGGCAGGCCCACCCGCACGAAGTCCATGTAGCTGTAGCGGCCGATCTGGAACACCAGCACATTGGTCTGGTAGCCGAACGGGGTGGCGAAGGCGGCGCTGGCGGCCATCATGACGGCCACGATGAAGGGCCGGGCGTCCACCCCGAGACTGTCCGCCAGGGCCACCGCCAGCGGCGTCAGCAGCACCGCCACGGCGGCGTTGGACAGCACCTCGGTGCACAGCAGGACGAAGCCGTAGAGCAGGAACAGGGCGCCCCACGGCCCCAGCGGCTGGATCAGGCCGATCAGGCCGCCGGTGACGGTGGAGGCCAGGCCCGTGACTTCGAAGGACAGGCCCACCACCACCATGCCCGCGATCAGCAGCAGCACCTCGGGACGCAAACCCCGGTAGGCCTCGTCGGCGTTGATGGTGCCCAGCAGGACCAGCAGAACGGCGCCGGCGAAGGCGGCGGCGGCGATGGGCGCCCAGCCCATGGCGGCGACGATCACCACGCCCACGAACACCCCCGCCGAGACCATGGCGCGGGGCAGGTCCAGCGGTCTGTGCGCGGCGAACAGCTCGGCGTCGCCCACGTAACCGATGCCGGAATCCGCCTGGTCCTGATCCGAATTATCGTTCACGTCGCCCGCGTGCCGGGACAGGGTCCGGCCGCCCAGAAGGAACAGATAGGCCGCCCCCGCCGCGCCGATGACGAGGGCCACCGGGGTGATCTCGAAGATGCCGAAGCCGGGCTGGCCGGCGTTGCGGGCCATGTCGTTGACCAGCAGGTTGGTGGAGGTGCCGATCAGGGTGCACGCTCCGCCCATGATGGTCAGATAGGACAGGGGGATCAGATAGCGTTTGGGCGAATGCCCCAGGGACTCGGCCATGTCGCGCACCACCGGGGCGGCCAGCACCACGATGGGGGTGTTGTTGAGAAAGGCCGAGCCCGCGCCGCACAGGCCCATGGCCAGCCACAGCCCCAGCGACCCGATGCGGCGGCACAGGATGACGCCGCGCTGGATGACCCAGTCCAGCAGACCCGACAGCTCGATGGCGTAGGCGATGACGAATAGGGAGGCCAGGGTGATGATCGCCGGGCTGGCGAAAGCCCCCTGGACCTCCACCGGGCGCAGCACGCCGGTGGCCAGCAGCGCCGCGGCGCCGGTCAGGGCGACCACGTCCGCGCGCACCTTGCCATGGATCAGGGCGGCCACGACGGCCGCCAGAATCACCAGGGCGAGCAGTTGTTCGAAGGTCATGGGATCAGGACACAGACCCGACGCCCTGCGTCAACACTCCGTTGCGTGATCGCGACTATCGCACCGCAAAGTCTGTGCTAGGGTTCGCGGATGTTGAGCTCGCCGTCCAATTCGAACCGCCTGAGGCTGATCCTGGCGGCGGTCGTTTTCGTGATGATCCTGGGCGCGGTCGGGGTGATGCTGCTGCGCGCGCCACAGGGCGACGAAACGCCGGAGCCGACGCCGGAGCCGGAAACGGTGGAGCCGGTCCAGACCCCCGCCATCCCCCTGCCCCCGCCCGCCCTGACCCGGGCCCAGCTTCTGGACATGGTGGAGGCGGCGGCGTCCGCCCATGCCGCCGGAGAGCCTGCCCCGCCGGGGCAGGCGGCGCTGTCCGGGCGGAATTTCCGCCTCCGCATTCCCTTCGGCTGTTTCGGGCCCCGGGAGGCGGGGGCCGATGCCTGGGCGTGGTGGGAATACGCCGACGACGGCGCAACCATCCGCCTGTCGGCCCGGCCCGAGAACTGGACCGAGACCGGGTTCGTGACCCAGCTGGGCGGCGGGCCCTGGGACGCGGTCGAGGGCTTCTGGATTCCCCGGCCGTGGATGGCCAGCGACGCCTGTCCGCCGCTCCGTATCGACCCCCTGGGCGGCGCCCCGGCGGCGTCGCCGCAGACCGTGGGCCTGGCCGCCTTCTTCGGCGCGGACAGCTCGCGGGTGAACCAGCGCGGCGGGCGGCCCTGGCAGGCCGCGATCCGGGCGTCGGAAGGCGAGACCCTGGCGCGGCCCACGGGCTTTCACCTGATCGTTGAGGGACGTCTGGGCGCCTTCGCCGACGGCCGCCCCGTGCGCTGCCACAGCGCCGGCCCGGACCAGCGGCCCCTGTGCGTCATCCGCATCCGCCGCGACTATGTGGCCTTCGCCCCCATCGGCTCGGACACCGTCATCCAGGAGTGGCGCAGCTGACGGCGGAACCGCGCCGCCCGCGAGTGCTTTCTCCCTGATGATGTTCAGAACCCGTACCTTCGCAGCGCCCGCATGAGCGTCGCCTTCACCCGGGAAGAGGACCTGGAGGCTACGGCGGCGGACCTGCCCGACCGTCCGGTGTCCTCGCACGCCAATCTGGTCACGCCGGAGGGGCTGGCCATGATCGAGGCGGAACTGGCGTCCGCGCGCGCGGCCTACGCCGCGGCCCAGGCGAAGGGCGACATCGAGGCGGACCGCACCGCCATGGCCCGGGCCACGCGCGACCTGCGCTACTGGTCCGCCCGGCGCGGCAATGCGCAACTGGTGGAGACAGCGCCGGACGGGGCGGTGCGCTTCGGCGGATCAGTGACCATCGAGCGGGAGGACGGCCGGGTCCAGACCTGGCGCATCACCGGCGAGGACGAGGCCGACCCGGCGAAGGGCTCCGTATCCCACGTCTCTCCCCTGGCCCGCGCCCTGATGGGCAAGCGTGTCGGCGACGTCGCGGTGGTGGCCGGCCAGGAGGTCGAGATCACTGCGGTGGACTGAAGCGGCGTCCTGTCTCCCGGTCGGGAGCGAGGGTCAGCGCCATCCACACATCGCAGCGGGCGTAGGCGGTGGGCTGGGCCGGCAGATGGCGGAAGCCATGGGCCTCGTACAGACCGATGGCGTTGGTCAGGGACGAATTGGTCTCGATATACAGCCGCGGCGCCTGCAGCTCGCCGGCCAGGGCGATGGCGGCGGTCATCAGGCGCTTGCCGACGCCGCGCCCGCGCAGGGTCTCGTCCACCGCCATCTTGGCCAGTTCATAGCCGCCGTCGGCCATGGCGATCAGGGCGCAGCAGCCCACCGGCCGCCCGTCGATCTCCGCCATGAGGATGTGGCCGCCCCGGTCCAGGATCTGGCCCCGGGGGTCGTCCAGCACGAGGCGGTCCTTGGGCTCGATGACGAACAGGCGGGCGATCCACGCCTCGTTCAGCGCCGTCCAGGCCGCCGTGTGGCGGGGCGCGAACGGGACGATGACGACCTCGGAGACGACGGCGTCGGACATGGGGCTCACTCCTCCAGAACCACCTCGCGGCGTTCGCGCGCGCTGAGCAGGCCCGCCTCGATCACCGCCATCACCGCCACCGCCCGGTCGAGCGGGACCGGCGGCCGGGGGGCGGGCGAGACAGCGGACAAGGCGTCGCGCACGCCGCGATACAGCGCCAGATAGTCGCCCGGCGGGCCCTGGACAATCTCTTCGGCGCGGCCACCCTCGGCGTCGACCGCAGTCAGCACGCCGGGGCGGGGATCGACGCCCCAGCCCGGGCCGCCGGGGACGACGCCGGCCTTGAGCGCGTCCTCCTGCGGATCCAGGCCGTGCTTGATGAAGCCGCCGGCGTCGCTCTCCACCACGAAGCGCAGGTCGCTGGTGGAGGTCATGTCGGCATGCAGGATGGCGCGGCTGTCGTCGGCGAAGCGCATCACCACATGGAACCAGTCGTCGGCCCCGCCGCCGGGGCGCACTGTGGCGATGTCGGCGCTCAGGGCCACGGGGCTGCCCATGACGCGCAGGGCCTGATCCGCCAGATGGGGCCCCAGGTCGTACCAGATGCCCGCGCCGGGCCCCGGCCGCTCGCGCCAGCGGTCGCGCACCTGCGGTCGGAAGCGGCTGAAGTGGCTCTCGAAGCGGGTGATGCGGCCGAGACGCCGGTCGCGGATCAGCTGCTGAAGGGTCAGGAAGTCGGCGTCCCAGGCCCGATTGTGGAACACGGTGAGGGAGCCGCCCGTCTCCGCGCTCAAGGCCTGCAGGGCGCGGGCCTCGGCGAGGGTCACGGTGAAGGGCTTGTCCACCACCACCGCCATGCCCGCCTCGAGGGCGCGGCGGGCCAGGGGGGCGTGCAGATCATTGGGCGTAGCGATGACCATGAGCCCGATCGACCGGTCGGCCAGCACCGTCTCCACATCGGGGACCACGCGCACGTCCGGCAGGTCGGCGTGGACGGCTTCCGGGCGGCTGGAGACCACCGTGTGCAGGGTCAGGCCGGGGGTCGCGCGGATCAGGGGCGCGTGAAAGACCCGGCCGGCGTAGCCGTAGCCCACGAGAGCGACCTTGATGGGTGAGGCGTTGACGGATGTAGTCATGAGGCGAACAGTGGGGGCAAGAGACGGCCGACGCCAGAGCCGCCCGTGCATAGCGACCGAGGAAAGCCCATGACCCTGACCCGACGCGGCCTGACCGGCGCCGGCGCGGCCGCCGCCGCCCTGGCGGCCTTTCCTTCCGGCGTTCACGCCCAGGGCGCCCTGCCCGCCGTGCGCACCACCCACGGCCCCGTGATTGGCCGGAGGGACAGCGACATCTCGGTGTTCAAGGGTTTGCGGTACGCCGATGACACCGGTTACCGGCGTTTCCTGCCGCCCCGACCGCCCCGGCCCTGGACCACGCCCATGGAGGCGTTCGATTACGGCGCGGCCTGTCCCCAGCGGGGCGACGAGCCGAACCCGTCCGAGGACTGCCTGTTCCTGAACGTGTGGACCCCGGGGACCGACGACGCCCGGCGGCCGGTGATGGTCTATATCCATGGGGGCGGCTATGCGACCGGGTCGGGGTCGGACCCTCTGTATGACGGGACGCGGCTGGCGCGGCGCGGCGACGTGGTGGTGGTGACGCTGAACCACCGGCTGAACATCTTCGGCTACGGCGCCTTCGCCCGGGTGGCGGGCGAGGGGTTCGAGGACTCAGGCAATCTGGGCCAGCTGGATCTGGTGCTGGCGCTGCAGTGGGTGCGCGACAACATCGCGGCCTTCGGCGGGGATCCGGGGCGGGTGATGCTGTTCGGCCAGTCGGGCGGCGGGGCCAAGATCGCGACCCTGATGGCCATGCCCGCCGCCGACGGCCTGTTCCACGCTGCGGCCACCATGAGCGGCCAGCAGGTGACCGCCTGCGGCCCCATCAACGGAACCGCCCGGGGCCTGGCCATAATCGAGGCGGCGGGCCTGACGCCCGACACGGCCCATGCGCTGAAAACCCTGCCGGTGGAGCGGCTGCTGGCGGCCTCGGCGGCGGCTGATCCGGTGCTGGGCTACGGCGGGATCAATTTCGCCCCGCTGCTGGACGGGCGCAGCCTGACGCGCCATCCCTTCTATCCCGACGCCCCGGCCCGGTCGGCGCACATCCCCATGATCATCGGCAATACGCGCGAGGAGACCCTGGCCTTCATGGGCGGTGATCCCGCCAACGCCGGGCTGACATGGGAGACCCTGCCCGCGCGGCTGACGCCGGACATCCTGCGCATCGACATCGCCCCGGAGATGGTGATCGAGGGCTATCGCCGCATGAAGCCGGACTGGACGCCGGACCAGGTGCTGATCGGCGCCACCACGGCGGGGCGGTCATGGCGCGGGGCGGTGATCGAGGCAGAGGAACGAGCCAGACGGGGCAGCCCGGCGTATGTCTATCAGCTGGATTTCTCCGCCAGGCTGCGCAACGGCCGGTCGGGCGCGTATCACACCGCCGACATCGCCCTGGTGTTCGACAATGTGGGCCGCTCAGAGGCGCACGGGCCGGGCGCGCAGGCCGTGGCGAACGTCATGGCCGACGCCTTCATCGCCCTCGCGCGCAACGGCAATCCAAACCACGCGGACCTGCCCGAATGGACGCCCTATGGTCTGGAGACCCGCGAGACGATGCTGTTCGATGTGACCAGCCGCATGGCCAATGATCCGCGCGGCGACGAGCGGGCGTTCTTCGCGCGCATTCCGTACATCCAGCCGGGAACGTGACCGTCTTCTAGTCGAGAGTCTCAACCGTCAGATTGCCGTTGGTGTAGACGCAGATGTCGGCGGCGATGGCCATGGCCTTTCGGGCGATCTGTTCGGCGTCCATGTCGGTGTGGTCGCTGAGGGCGCGGGCGGCGGCGAGGGCGAAATTGCCGCCCGAGCCCACCGCCGCCACGCCGTGTTCCGGCTCCAGCACGTCGCCCACGCCGGTGACGGTGAAGATGGACGAGGCGTCGGCCACCAGCAGCATGGCCTCCAGCCGCCGCAGATAGCGGTCGGTGCGCCAGTCCTTGGCCAGGTCCACGCAGGCGCGGGCCAGCTGGTCCGGATACTGCTCCAGCTTGGCCTCCAGCCGCTCGATCAGGGTGAAGGCGTCGGCCGTGGCCCCGGCGAAGCCCGCCAGCACCTTGCCGCCCGCCAGCACGCGCACCTTGCGCGCCGCGCCCTTGACGATGGTCGGCCCCATGGAGACCTGGCCGTCGCCGGCGATGACCGTGCGGCCGTTCTTGCGCACCGCGATGATGGTGGTGCCGTGCCAGTCGGGAAAGGCCGAGGCGGTGGAGTTCATGCTCATGCCTGTCGAAATGGCGGTTTGGGGCCGCGCGATCAAGCACCCGAGGGTTCTGTTAAGGATATTCGCCTAGCGATTGCGACACAGTTCCAGTTTCAGTGCGTCAGGAGTCCCGATGTCTCAGCTTTGCCGGGCCATCTATGTCAGTCAGGCCGTGGGCAATGCGGGGTCGAGCCTGCTGTCGGTGGCGGAGATCCTGGGGGTGTCGGAGCGGAACAACCGGCGCGATCGTCTGACGGGCGTGCTTCTGGCCCATGACGGCTGGTTCCTGCAGGCGCTGGAGGGGGCGCGGACCGATATCGAGCGGCTGCTGACCCGCCTGCACAAGGATCCGCGTCACACCGGAATTCGCATCCTGGGCTTCGAGACGGTGGCGGAGCGGGCCTTTCCGCAATGGAGCATGGGGCAGATTCTGGTCACGCCGCGCATCGCGCCGCTGGTGTCGCGCCAGCCCCTGAACGCCCTGACCGACGCCGCGGCCTTCGCGCTGCTGGTGGCGGCGGTGGCCCAGGTCGGCGCCCAGGCCTGAACCGGCGCAGGTGATTTCCGCCGTCCGGCGCGCTACATCACCGGCGTGAGCTTTTCCCCCGACGAGGTCGAACGATACGCGCGCCATCTGGTGCTGGCCGAGGTCGGCGGGCCGGGGCAGCAGGCGCTGTCGCACGCGAATGTGCTGATCGTCGGCGCGGGCGGCGTGGGGGCGCCGGCGGCGCTGTATCTGGCGGCGGCGGGCGCAGGCGCCATCACCCTGATCGACCACGATGCGGTGGCCCTGTCGAACCTGCAACGGCAGGTGCTGTTCGCCACATCCGACATCGGCCGGTCCAAGGTGGAGGCCGGCGCCGAACGGCTGACCGCCCTGAACCCCCATGTGCGGGTGCAGGCGCTGGCGCAGCGGATCACGACGGACAACGCCCGCGATCTGGTCGCCGCCCATGAGGTGGTCATCGACGGCACCGACGATTTCGAGACGCGCCTGACCGTCAACGCCGCCTGTGTGGCGGCGGGACGGCCGCTGGTCAGCGGGGCGCTGGGCCGGTGGGACGGTCAGGTAGGCGTGTTCACGGGGCGGCCCTGTTACCGCTGTCTGGTCAGCGAGATCCCGCCGGACGCCGAGACCTGCGCCCGCGTCGGCGTGGTCGGGGCGCTGGCCGGGGTGATCGGCTCCATCGCCGCGCTTGAGGCGATCAAGCTGATCACCGGGGCGGGCGAACCGCTGACGGGACGGCTGATGATCTTCGACGGCCTGAAGGGATCGGCCCGCACCGTGAAGGTGGGCGCCGATCCCGACTGTCCAGTCTGTTCAGGTCAGGCGAAGGCCCGTGCGAACAGCGCCACATAGCGCTGCATCAGACCCTTTTCCACGTCGTCTTCCCAATCGCCGTGGCCGGCGTCCGGGACCTCAACGTATTCGACCGACTTGCCTGCGGCCCGCAGGGCTTCGTGCATCCGCCGCGACTGATGCACCTGAACGATACGGTCATTGACGCCGTGGACCAGCAAGACCGGACAGGCGATCTCCGCAGCACGCAGACGCGGCGAGGCGGCGGCGATGGCGGCGGCGTCCGTGCGGGGATCGCCGATCCTGCTGATCCAGTAGTTGTAGACGAAGCCGTCGGCGCTCTCGTCGTCGCGGCGCTCATAGGACAGGGCGTCGCCCAGGTCGCCCACGCCGCAGATGGAGATAGCGGCCTTGTACAGGTCCGGCCGCCGCACCGCCCCCATGAGTGCAGCATAGCCTCCGTAGCTGCCGCCCATGATGCCCACCCGGGCCGCGTCCAGCCCCCGGTCGCGGATGACCTGGGCCAGGGCGTCCTCCACATCCTCCTGCATGCGATCGCCCCAGCGCTTCCAGCCCTGGCTGGCGAAGCCGCGGCCAAAGCCGCCGGAACCCCGGAACTGGGGCTGGACGACCCACCAGCCCCGGGAGGCCAGGATCTGCGCCTGACGATCCCATCCCAGCACGTCGCGGGCCTCCGGACCGCCATGGACCAGGGCGATGACGGGCCCCGGGGCGCCGCCGGGCGGCGCGGTCACATAGGCCTCGATGGCGGCGCCGTCGCGGGTCCTCACCTGGACGGCTTCGGCCGGGGCGAGGCGGCGGGTGTCCAGCAGGGTGCGCGAGCCGAGGTATTCAAAGTGCCGGGCCGTCTTGTCGTAGAGATACCAGCTGCCCGCGTCCCTCGGGCCGCTGGCCCGGATGACGAAGCGATTGTGCGCGGCGTCCACATCCCAGAGATGGACGTTGCACTCATTGCCGAAGAACCCGTTCATCGCCCGATGGTGAGGCGCGAGCGACGCGTCGGTGAAGTCATATTCCAGGCGCGGCGCGTAATAGGCGGCGGCCATGTATCGGCCGCGCACATCCACCAGGCTGTGGGACACGTCCAGACCTTGTCGGCTGGCCATGGGGGGACCGTACTCCAGGGTCTCCAGATCCAGGTCCCGGACCGACAGGACATCCTCGCCTTCCAGACGGGCCGCGACAAGGGCATGACCGGCGCGCCCCGCGGCGCCGATCCAGATGAAATCGGCCAGGGCCACCTGGGCCGTGGGCTGGCGCCAGGCCCGGCGCCAGCGTCCCTGCCCGTCCGGCCGAACGAAAATATTGATGAAGGAGCCGCGGGTGCTGATGTCGCGGCGCATGACCGGCACGCCGTTGATGGTGGACCAGTCCATGGTCAGCTGGCTGCCGCGCTCCACCAGCTCGGCGCGGCCGGTGTCCACATTGACCCGGTGCAGGGCCATCAGGCCGCTGTACTCCCGGGCGGCCATCAGCACATGGGAGGGATCCTCGGGCAGATAGTCGACGATATGGCCCAGGTTCAGGCTCTCACGCAGGCGGACCCGCTCATTGCCGAACATCAGGGTATGTTCGCCCGACTCCAGATCCATGGAGACCACGCGCCGGCTCTGGATCTCGAAGGTCCTGTTGGCGATGCCCCGGCCCGTGGGCGTGTTGCCGCCCGCCGTCACGGGGATGACCAGACGAAGCATGACCCGCCGGTCGTTGGCCCAGGCCAGGGTCTCCACATCGAGATCGCCCACGGGAACCCGGCGGCGAGGCCCGGAGGGATCGGACGCCTCGATCAGATCGACCACCATGCGGCGGGTTCCGCCCTCGCCGACATTGAGGAGCACGGCGACCCGCTCGCCCGAGGGAGACAGGGCCGCACCCGCCACCTGCCCGGGCCGGAAGAAGTCATCCAGGACGTGAGGCTGGACGGCGTCCCGGGCCCGGGCCTTGCCGTCCGTCAGGCCGGTCGCCGCAAGGCCGGCCGCCGCGCCGAGCAGTCCCCGCCGGGACAATCCCGCACGCAGTCGCTCGAACGCGGCGTCGCGGAAAGGCCCGCGCGGCGGTGCAATGCTGATGGTCATGTGAGCCCCCGCCCTCACCGACTCGCTGTCGGCTTCGCCATCCAGCCGCGCGGATCGCCGGAGGTCAACGGCAAAGCAGCGCCGGGACGTTATCGACCCGGCGCTGCAATCTCCGGCGCCTAGAACCGCGCGCGCACGCCCAGAACGAAGTTGCGTCCACGCAGGGGCGCCGCGTCCTTGATGAAGGACGTGTGGTTCAGGGCCAGCTCGTCCAGCAGGTTGGTGCCGCGCACATAGACCTGGACGCCCTCGCCCGCCGTGCGCAGGTCATAGGCCAGGGTGGCGTTCAGCATGTCATAGCCGGGGGTCTCGGTCTCGAAGTCGGCGATGCGGTCCTGCTCGAACACCCGGTAGTATTCCAGATTGCCGCTGAGCTGGTTCCAGCCGCCGTCGACGCGCGCGCCCAGGCGCGCGGCCGGAATGCGCGGCAGGTTCCCGCCGGCGTCCACCTCGGCCCGCACATAGTCGCCGAATACCGTGGCCGAGAGGTTGGGACTGAACCGGTGGCGCACCTCGCCGTCGACCCCGGTGAAGGTGGCGTCCGCCTGGGTGTAGCGGATCAGGCGGAAGTCCTCGAACTGGTCCAGGGTCTCGGCGTAGATGTAGTCGTCGAAATCGTGGTGGAAGGCGCCGATGGTGAAGGTGGTCGGGCCGGTGGTCTTGCGGAAGGTCAGCTCCAGGGTGTTGGCCGTCTCCACGTCCAGGTCGGCCTGACCCAGTTCGAAGGTGTTGGTGGCCACGTGCACGCCCCGGGCGTAGAGCTCCTGGACATTGGGGGCCCGCTGCGAGCGCGAGGCGGTCAGGGCCACGGACCAGCCGGGCATGGGCGACCAGGCGGCCGAGCCGGAGATCGACAGCGGATCATGGTCGCGATCCGGGCGGCCGACGGCCTCGGTTTCCTGCCACTCCTGACGCACGGCGCCCTCGAAGCGCCAGTCGTTCCACTGGAACTGCTCCAGCACGAACAGGGCGTTGGTGCGGGTGATGCTCTCGGGCACGAAGCCTTCATCGCCCACGGCGGCGAAGTCGCTGCGGGCGGTCTGGAAGCCCACCACGCCGCGCAGGCCGCCGATGGGAGCGTGCTCCACCTCGACCCGGGCGTCATGGCCCTCGTTGGTGAAGCGGGTGCCCACCTCGCCGCCCTCGATCTCGTCATGGCGATAGTCGGTCAGGCCGCCGCGGAAACGAATGCGCTCGACGCCCGCGAAGGGATCGCGCAACTCGCCGCGCACGTCGAGACGACGGTTCTTCAGGTCGACCCAGGGGGCCTCCTCATCGTGGTCGTGATCATGGTCGTGATCGTCGTCCCCGTGATCATGGCCGCCGCAGTGCAGGGACGTGCCGTGCGGGTGGCAGTCCTCGTACTCGTGGCTGTGGCCCGGCAGGCCGTAGCGGCTGTTCTGCTCGGTCACGGCCAGGCCGAAATAGCCGCGCGAGCCGATCCAGGACGCGCCCACGGTCAGGGTGCGGGTGTCGTTGAAGGTCCCGTCGACCCGGGTGACGGGGCCGTCCTCGTGATCGTGATCATGGTCGTGGTCATGGTCGTCGTCATCATCATGATCATCATCATGATGCGCGCGCAGATAGGAGGGGATGTCGTAGTCGTCGCTGGTGCGGTCCAGCGCCTCCAGGCGGATGGCGAAGTTTCCGACGCCCGCGGTCAGGCCCACCACGCCGGTGCGCTCGCCGTCGGCGGTGCCGCCGCGGAACTCGATGACGCCGTCCACGCCGCCCGCCGGAACCTCGGTGGGCACCTTGCGGTCCAGCAGGTTCACCGCCCCGCCGATGGCGCCGCCGCCGTACAGCAGGGCGCTGGGGCCGCGCAGGATCTCGATGCCGTCCAGCAGCAGGGGCTCGCCCACCACCGCGTGGTCCGGCGACACCGCCGAGGCGTCCATCAGTTCGGAGCCGTCGGTCAGCACCTTCACCCGCGGCG
Source organism: Brevundimonas sp. (assembly GCF_046299535.1). Classification (GTDB taxonomy): domain Bacteria; phylum Pseudomonadota; class Alphaproteobacteria; order Caulobacterales; family Caulobacteraceae; genus Brevundimonas. The sequence continues at coordinate 108,455 of NZ_JBKBIB010000011.1, forward strand.
AGGTCTGGCCCCGGATCACCGGGCGGCTGGCGCCCGCGCCGAAGGTGTCGGAGTTGACGCCCGGAATGCCCTGCAGCGTCTCGCCCAGGGTCGCCTGGCGACGGCGCACCAGTTCATCGCCCGACAGCACCGCCACATTGCTGATGACCTCGTCGCCCCTTTGATCCAGCGGCAGGGCCCGAACCACGATGCCGTCCAGCTCGGTCACCGGGGGCGCGCTGGCGGTCAGGGTGTCGGCGAAGGCCGGCGCCGCAATCAGAAGGGACAGGCCGGTGGCGGCGAGAAGGGTCGTGCGAAGACGCATCGGGAACTCCGGGAAGGCGCGAGATAAAGCGTGGCCGCTTTGCTATGTTATAATATACCATAACGCAACCCTTCGCGGAGCCCTTTTCAGATGCCGAAACCCCCTGTCCCCGAACCGTCCGCCGCCAGCGCCCTGTTCGCCCATGTGGGGCGATTGCAGGGGGACCGTCCCTGGGGATCGGTGCTGGACGCGGGCACGGGGGTGAACTCCATGCAATGGGTGCTGGGCCTGGAGACGGACCGCTGGACGGCGGTGACGGGTTCCGCCGACCACGGCGCCCAGGTGCGCGACTCCCTGGAGGGTCGAGACCGGCCGCAGGACCGGCTGCTGCTGGGCAACTGGATGGATGGCGCGCTGCTGAAGGGCGAGGTGTTCGACACGGTGCTGGCCGACTATCTGCTGGGCGCCGTCGAGGGTTTCGCGCCCTATTTCCAGCAGGACCTGTTTCGCCGCCTGCGGCCCCATGTGGGCGGACGACTCTATGTCATCGGCCTGGACCCCTATGTGCTGGGCCAGCCGGCCACCCCGGCCGAGGCGATGGCGAGGGAGATCGGCCGCCTGCGCGACGTCTGCCTGCTGCTGGCGGGCGAGACGCCCTATCGCGAGTATCCGGCCGAGTGGGCGGTGACGCGGCTGGAGGCGGATGGCTACCGGGTGCTGTCGGCCCGGCGGTTCCCCAATCGCTACAAGGCCCGCTGGATCAACAGCCAGCTGGACATGGCCGCCCGGCGCGCCGCGCGGATCGGGGACCCGGCCCTGGCCGCAGCGCTGGAGGGGCGCATCGGCGCGCTTCGTGAAGAGTCGCTGGGCCTGTCGCGGGCGGAGAACGGCCTGCGCGCCGGCGCCGATTGGGTCATCGCCGCCGAACCCGTCTGAGGCGGATCAGCGTCCGCGCACGATCTCGATGACGATGCGGTCGCCCGTCGCCGAGCGGGCGTTCCACCGGGTTCCCACATCCCCTTCGACCAGGGGCGTGCAGAAGGGAACCGGTATGGGAATGGGCCGGCGCTGGGTGAAGCACAGCTCGTCGCCGCGCATGCGCCAGACCCCGCTGGAGGCGCGGCGGCCGTGACCGCGATAGCCCCCGTCCCGGTCCAGCCACATGCGCGAGACCCGGCCGTCGCTGCCGGTGATCTGGAGGGTGTTGCGGAACGCCGGCTCAAGCGAAACCGCCGCACGGGACTCGTCCGCCGCCCCGCCCGCCAGAACGGCGCCCATAACAAAAGCCACGGCCAGACCCGCCAAGAGCCTTCTCCATACGCACAGGGATGAAATGACGGCTTGAGTGAACCACAGGATGGCCGCCGTTGGAACCGGTCGCCCCGGCCCTGCGCCGAAAAGGGCCGCGCGCCCGCCTAATCGACCTCAGGAATTCGCCCATCGGTTGACCGGGCGTTCAGCCTTGTCCATCACCATAGGCGGACCACGACGGAATCACGGGAGGCGCGGAAACCATGGGCTTGATGGCGAACATCCGCCGCGATCTGCGTTTCATCGGCGGCCTGCGCCGCCTGCTCAAGCGCATCAAGCCGATCCAGCTGGACAGCCCGGATCTGGTCTGTGACGACTTCCAGGAGGTGGTCGACCGCTATCCGGACAATCTGGCCATCACCGACGAGCGCCGCTCGCTGACCTATCGCGAGCTGGACACCCTGGCCAACCGCTACGCCCACTGGGCCAAGGGGCGCAATCTGCGTCGGGGCGACACCGTGGCCCTGATGATGATGAACCGGGCCGATTACATCGCCGCCTGGATGGGCTTCTCCAAGGTCGGGGTCGCCACGGCCCTCCTCAACACCAATCTGGGCGGCCAGCCCCTGGCCCACTGCCTGAACATCGTCGGCGCCTCGCAGGTGCTGGCCGACGACGAGACCTGGCGCCAGGTGGAGACCGCCCGCCCCTTCGCCGACAAGACCATCATGCTGTGGGTGCTGGGCCTGAAGGGCGAGGACGAGGCCAGCGAGCGGCGCGGTCTGGACGCCGGGGTGCGCGGCGCCTCGGGCGTGCGGCCGGACCGGTCCCTGCGCGCGGGCCTGACCAATCGCGACACGGCGCTCTATATCTATACCTCCGGCACCACCGGCCTGCCCAAGGCCGCGCGCATCCCCCACTCGCGGGCCCGCACCTACATGCGCGCCTTCGCCGGCGCCACCGCATCAACGGAAAAGGACCGGCTGTACTGCGTGCTGCCGCTCTACCATTCCACCGGCGGGCTGGTGGGCATGGGCTCGGTGCTGCTGAACGGCGGCTCGGTGATCCTGCGCAAGAAGTTCTCGGCCACCGGCTTCTGGCCCGATGTGGTCGAAAGCGGCGCCACCACCTTCGTCTATATCGGCGAGCTGTGCCGCTATCTGGTGAACTGCCCGCACCACGAGATGGAGCAGGCGCACAAGCTGCGGCTCGCGTTCGGCAACGGCCTGCGTCCCGATGTGTGGCCCGAGTTCAAGAGCCGCTTCGCCATTCCCCAGATCCTGGAGTTCTACGGCTCCACCGAGGGCAATGTCTCGCTGTTCAACTTCGACGGCCGGCCCGGCGCCATCGGCCGGGTGCCCGGCTATCTTCGCAGCCAGCTGAACATCCGCCTCATCCAGTATGACGTGGAGGCGGACGAGCCCGCGCGCGGGCCGAACGGCCGCTGCATCGAGTGCAAGCCCGGCGAGATCGGCGAGGCCATCGGCCAGATCAAGTCGGACATTCGCCACGACTTCTCGGGCTATGCCGACAAGAGCGCCTCGAAGAAAAAGATCCTGCACGACGTGTTCGCCGCGGGCGACGCCTGGTTCCGCACCGGCGATCTGATGAAGCAGGACTCCGACGGCTATTTCTACTTCATCGACCGTATCGGCGACACCTACCGCTGGAAGGGCGAGAACGTCTCGACCTCAGAGGTCGAGCAGCGGCTGGCCGAGGCGCCGGGCGTCAAGGAAGTCATCGCCTACGGGGTCGCGGTGCCCGGCCATGACGGCCGCGCGGGCATGGTGACGGTGGTCCCCGACGGCCGCTTCGGCGTCAAGAAATTCGCCGCCTTCGTCAATGAGGAGCTGCCGCACTTCGCCCGGCCGGTGTTCGTGCGCGTGGCCCGCGAGCTCGAGACCACCGGCACCTTCAAATACCGCAAGGTGGATCTGGTGAAGGACGGCTTCGACCCGGCCATGGAGGACGACATCCATGTGCGCGACGAAAAGGGCGCCTACACCCGCCTGAAGCCCGAGACCTACGCCGAAATCATGAAGGGCGGGGCGCGGCTGTAAATTCCTTCTCCCCGTGAGGGAGACGGTGGCCGCCGGAGGCGGTCGGATGAGGGGTGAAACACCGCCTCATCCGGATACGCGTGACGCATAACGCAGACCGGGCGTTTGCCTGACGGATCGAGTCTCACCCCTCATCCGTCATGCTGCGCATGACACCTTCTCCCGCAAGGGGAGAAGGGTCTGGTGATCAGTCCTCGTTGGAGCCGAACACCGACGCCGCCGTGGGCTCGGCGCCGCGGCGTTCGCGGGCCTCGGGGGTGAACTCGGGTTCTTCCTCGACCGGGGCCTCGGCCTCGCCGGCGGGGGCCAGCACGCCGCCGCCCTTCTTCGCGTCGTCACGGGCCTTCTTCTCGGCGGCCTTCCTGACCAGCTCGTCCAGCTGCATCTGGCTGGTCAGGCCCAGGGTCACCGGATCGACCGGCTTGATGTTGGGGCTGTTCCAGTGAGTGCGGTTGCGCACGCTCTCGATGGTGGCCTTGGTGGTGCCCAGCAGCTTGGAGATCTGGGCGTCGGTCACCTCGGGGTGGTTGCGCACGAACCAGGCGATGGCGTCCGGGCGGTCCTGACGACGCGAGACCGGCGTGTACTTCGGGCCCTTCTTGGCCGGCTTGAACAGCTCGGCGTGGGCGCTGACCACCGCCTTCATGCGGTAGGTTTCGTCGTTCTGGGCCTTGTCCAGCTCCTCGCGGGTCAGCTGGCCGTTGACGATGGGGTCCGAGCCGCGGATGTCGCGAGCCACGTCGCCGTCGGCGATGCCGCGCACTTCCAGCGGGTGCAGGCCGCAGAAATCGGCGATCTGGTCGAAGCTGAGCGAGGTGTTGTCCACCAGCCAGACCGCGGTGGCCTTGGGCATCAGGATGTCGGTCATGGGTTGAAACCCCTGGAAATGCGGCCCGCCGAAGCAGGCGTTGAAAACAGCGGCGCCCGACCTTTCGGCCGGGCGCGGATAGGTTTCCATACGCCCATTCCGGGCAAAAGGAAACGGGCGTGAGCTCAGGATCGAACCCTGATCACCGGTCGTTCGGCCAGGGTCTCGGGCGTCTGGACGCTCCAGGCCAGACCCAGCCGCTCCAGCATCTGGATGAAACGAAAGCCCAAGTCGCTCTGGCCGGGATACAGACCGATTCGGGCCGAGCCGGGAAAGGCGTGATGGTTGTTGTGCCAGGCCTCGCCCATGGTCGGCACGGCGGCCCAAGGCACGTCGTGGGCCTGAACCCCGGCCTCCTTCACCAGCCAGGTCTGGGGTCCGCGCCGGTGGGCCAGGTGGCCGACGAACCAGTGGCCGACCACCGAGGCGGTCACCCGCGCGCACACGCCCCACACCACAAAGCTCCACCCGCCCATGAGATAGAGCCCAACCGCGATAGGTAGTTGCTGCAGCATCCATGTGCGCTCCAGAAAGCGGTAGAAGGGGTCCCCTCCGATGCGGCCCAACGCGAAAGCTGGCGGGTGCGCCAGATCGAGGCGGCAATGCATCTGCCATACGGCGTCCACCAGCATGGGCCGTCGGTGCGCCAGATAGTCGTGGCAGTCCGGCTGACGCTGAGCCCAGTCGCGCAGGTCATGGGTGCGGATCATCCAGAACGGCCCGCTCATGCCCACGGCCGTCCCGAACCAGACCAGAACGCGCTCCAGCCACAGGGGGCACTCGAAGCTGCCGTGGATCAGACGCCGATGAAAGCCCACCGAATGGCCCAGCAGGAGCCCGGCGCCGGTGGTGGCCGCGAACACCGCCACCGCGCCCCAGCTGAACAGCAGCGGCCCGGCGATCAGGGTGGCCGCCAGCATCCCGCAGTTCCACAGCGAATGAACGGGGTCCCAGCGCACCCGGCCAAGGACAGGGCTGCACCCCGGCGTCTCGACGAGACTGTTGACCGCGCAGGGGTCGTGGTGGTCGGCGGTCATGACGGGTCCGCCCCGGCGTCGGTACGGCGATAGGCGACGCGCCAAAGGGCATAACCCGCCGTGCCCCCCGTAAAGACACCCATGGCGACGGCGGAACTGGTCCAGACCAGAATGGTGAGCACATCATCGGGGCTGGATGTGCCGGTTACTGAAGGCGCAAGAGGGGCGAGAAGCAGTAGGTATGTCGTGGTGACCAGCCCGGCCCCTGCCAGAACCGCACTGATCGGTCCCTTCCACCCCACGCGGTGAAGGGCGAACCACAATGGCAGGGCCAGGAGCCCGCCGACCGCCCATACCGCTGACGCTATCACGAAGGTGAACATCAGAATCGGAAAAAAGCTGAGGAACGGACCGCTACCAACCGAAGCTCTCTCGAAAAAGATGGCGCCGACCATCAAGGCCGCCTGTGCACCCGTGAGAAATATCGTTGTCGCTCCCGCGCCAGCGAACACTGCCGCGAAATAGCCGACTACCCTCCTTCGTGGGAGCAGGTCGTATCGGGCCGGGATCTTGTGCACATCCACCTCCATGCATTTAACTCATTCCTTAAATTATGAATTCCTAACTAGCAAGCCCTTCGTGAATCGCTTAAATACCTTCCATGCAACGCGTGTTCGAAGCCCTCTCATCCACCGTCCGGCGCAAGATCCTCGCCTATCTGGCCCATGCGGACATGACGGCAGGCGAGATCGCGGCGCGCTTCGAAATCTCGAAGCCGGCGGTCTCCCAGCATTTGTCCATTCTCGAGAACGCCGGGCTGGTGACCAGCGAGAAGCGCGGGCAGTTCGTGCACTACAGCCTGGTGCCCGACCATCTGGCCAACACCCTGAACGCCTATGCGCAGGAGGTCTGTCCGGTGTCCAAGCCCCTCAAGGCCGAAAGCGCTGACGTGGCCCGCACGCGAAAGGGTGACGGCGGCGGCTGACGCCCGGCTCCCGGCGCACTATGTTGCCCGCCATGTCCGAGCCCGCCGATTCCACCACGCCCGAAAACACCGTCGTGATCGACCGCCCCCTGACCCAGGACGGGCCGCCGGTGCGGCTGTATCTGATCGACGCCTCGGCCTACATCTTCCGGGCCTATCACGCCCTGCCGCCGCTGACGCGCAAGTCCGACGGTCTGCCGGTGGGCGCGGTGCAGGGCTACTGCAACATGCTGTGGAAGCTGATGCGGGACTTCAAGGGCGAGGACGGGCCGACCCATCTGGCCGCCATCTTCGACCATTCGGAGAAGACCTTCCGCAACGATCTGTACCCCCAGTACAAGGCCCACCGCCCGCCGCCGCCCGAGGACCTGATCCCCCAGTTCGCCCTGGTGCGCGAGGCCACCGCGGCCTTCGGCCTGCCGTGCGTGGAGCTGCCCGGCTACGAGGCCGACGACCTGATCGCCACCTACGCCTGCAAGGCGAGGGACATGGGCGGCAAGGCGGTGATCGTCTCGTCCGACAAGGACCTGATGCAGCTGATCGGCGACGGGGTGGTCATGTACGACCCCATGAAGGACGCGGTGCTGGAGCATGAGGCGGTCATGGCCAAGTTCGGCGTCGGGCCGGACAGGGTGGTGGACGTGCAGGCCCTGATCGGGGATTCCACCGACAATGTGCCGGGCGCGCCGGGCATCGGGGTCAAGACGGCCTCGGCCCTGATCGCCGAATACGGCGACCTGGACACGCTTCTGGAGCGGGCCCACGAGATCAAGCAGAACAAGCGCCGCGAGACCCTGATCGAATACGCCGACCAGATCCGCCTGTCCCGCGAACTGGTGCGCCTGACCTGCGACGCCCCGGCGCCGGAGCCCATCGCCGACTTCGTGGTGCGCGATCCCGACCCGGCGACGCTGTCGGCGTTCCTTGAGAAGATGGAATTCCGCTCGCTGGCCCGGCGCGTGGGCGACGGCAAGGCGCCGGACAAGGATGGGGCGACGTTCCCCAATGGCGGGCTGCGCGCGAAGCCGGTCAGCGCCCCGGTGGCCACGCCCCGCTACGCCCCGGCCGAGAGCGTCACGCCCGCCGAGCCGCACCTGTTCGACACCGACGCCTATGAGTGCGTGACCACGATCGCGGCGCTGGAAGTCTGGATCGCCGAGGCGAAGGCGGCGGGGGTGATCGGCTTCGACACCGAGACGGACTCCCTGTCGTCCAGCCATGCGGAGCTGTGCGGCCTGTCGCTGGCCACCGGACCGAACCGGGCCTGCTACATCCCTCTGACCCACGACCATCCGGGCGAGGCGGACGGCGGTGGCGGGCTGGACTTCGAGGGCGCGGGCCGCGCCCGGCCGGACCAGATCGAGATCGAGGACGCGCTGGCGAAGCTCAAGCCGCTGCTGGAGGACCCGTCGGTCCTGAAGGTGGGTCAGAACATCAAATACGATCTGGCGGTGATGAAGCGGCACGGCGTTTCGGTGGCGCCGATCGACGACACCATGCTGATCTCCTACGTGCTGGGCGGCGGGCTGCACCCCCACGGCATGGACGAGCTGGCCAAACGCCATCTGGGCCACGAGCCCATCGCCTTCAAGGCGGTGGCCGGGACCGGCAAGGCCCAGAAGAGCTTCCGCCACGTGGAGCTGAAACCGGCCACCTGCTACGCCGCCGAGGACGCGGACGTGACCCTGCGGCTGTGGCGAATCCTGAAGCCGCAGCTGGCGGCCGAGGGGCTGACCAACGCCTATGAGACGCTGGAGCGCGGCATGCCCGCGGTGCTGGCGGACATGGAGATCGCGGGCATCCGGGTGAACCCGGACCGGCTGCGCGCCCTGTCCAGCGAGTTCGGCATGCGCATGGCCGAGCTGGAGGTCACCGCCCACGAGCTGGCCGGCCGCCCGTTCAACCTGGGCAGCCCCAAGCAGATCGGCGAGATCCTGTTCGGCGAGATGGGGCTGGAGGGCGGCAAGAAGACCGCCTCGGGCCAGTGGGGCACGGATGCGTCCGTGCTGGAGGAGCTGGCCCTCACCCACGACCTGCCACGCACCCTGCTGGACTGGCGCCAGCTGGCCAAGCTGAAGGGCACCTACACCGACGCCCTGGTGCAGGCGGCGGACCTGGAGACGCACCGGGTGCATACCTCGTTCCAGCTGGCGGCGGCGTCCACCGGGCGTCTGGCCTCGTCCGACCCGAACCTGCAGAACATCCCCATCCGCACCGAGACGGGCCGCCAGATCCGTCAGGCCTTCATCGCCCGCGACGGCCATGTGCTGATCTCGGCGGACTACAGCCAGATCGAGCTGCGCCTGCTGGCCCACATCGGCGACATCCCCGAGCTCAAGGCCGCCTTCAAGGCCGGGCTGGACATCCACGCGGCCACCGCGTCGGAGATGTTCGACGTGCCGCTGACCGAGATGACGCCCGAGACCCGCCGCCGCGCCAAGGCGATCAATTTCGGCATCATCTACGGCATCTCGGCCTTCGGTCTGGCCGCCCAGCTGGGCATCGGCCAGGGCGAGGCGGGGGCCTATATCAAGACCTATTTCGAGCGCTTCCCCGGCATCCGCGACTACATGGACCGGACCAGGGCGCTGGTGCGCGAGCAGGGCTATGTCACCACCCTGTTCGGCCGCCGGGTGCACGTCCCGGCCATCCATTCCAAGTCGGGCGCCGAGCGCCAGTTCGGCGAGCGCGCCGCCATCAACGCCCCGATCCAGGGCGCCGCGGCCGACATCATCCGCCGCGCCATGATGAGGATGCCCGCCGCCCTGCGTGACGCGGGGCTGGAAACCCGCATGCTGCTGCAGGTCCACGACGAACTGGTGTTCGAGGCCCCCGAGGCCGAGGCCGACCGCGCCATGGCCGTGATCCGCAAGGTGATGGAGACCGCGCCTCTGCCCGCCGTCCAGCTGACCGTCCCCATCGACGTCGAAGCCAAGGCGGCCGCCAACTGGGATCAGGCGCACTAGGTTACGCCGCCGCCCGTCTGGCCCCCGCTCACCCCAGCGAAGGCTGGGGTCCAGATGCATGATCACTGCTGCGGGTCGTCCTGTCGCAGTCAGGGGTGCAACCTCCCTCCACCCGGTCCTTTGATCTGGGTCCCGGGATTCGCCGGGATGAGCGGGGGTTGGGGTAGTTGACTCCCTCCGCCTCCAAGCGGACAACACCGTCCTGCATGGTCCCGGCGCGCCCCGCCGGGGCTGTTTTCTTTTCAGGGAAGGAGCCCGTCGTGTCCGGTCATCTCATGGGAGTCTACAATCGCGCACCCGTAGAGGTGGAGCGCGGCGAGGGCGCCCGGCTGTATGCGACGGACGGCACGGCCTATCTGGACTGCGTGGCGGGCATCGCCACCAATTCCCTCGGCCACCGGCACCCGCGTCTGGTGCAGGCCCTGAAGGACCAGGCCGACAAGCTGTGGCACACCTCCAACATCTTCCGCATTCCGGGGCAGGAGGCGCTGGCCGACCGGCTGGTCGCCGAAAGCTTCGCCGACGTGGTGTTCTTCGCCAACTCGGGCACGGAAGCCGTCGAGGCGGCCATCAAGACCGCGCGCCGCTATCACTACGCCAACGGAAACACCGACCGCATCGACATCATCGGCTTTGACGGCTCGTTCCACGGCCGGACCTATGCGGCCATCAATGCGGCGGGCAATCCGTCCTATGTGGAGGGCTTCGGCCCGCGCCTGCCCGGCTATGTGCAGGTGACCTTCGGCGACATGGAGGCCATCAAGGCCGCCATCGACAGCCCCACCGCCGCCGCCGTGATCCTCGAGCCGGTCCAGGGCGAGGGCGGCGCGCGCGCCTTCCCCGACGCCGACCTGCGCCAGATCCGCCAGTGGTGCGACGACGCCGGCGTGCTGCTGATCCTCGACGAGGTGCAGTCCGGCATGGGCCGCACCGGCAAGCTGTGGGCCCACGAATGGGCCGGGATCACCCCCGACATCATGGCCATCGCCAAGGCCCTGGGCGGCGGCTTCCCCATCGGCGCCTGCCTGGCCACCACCGAGGCGGCCAAGGGCATGGTGGTCGGGGTGCACGGCACCACCTTCGGGGGCAATCCGCTGGCCATGGCCGTGGGCCATGCCGCCCTCGACGAAATCGCCAAACCGGAAACCCTCGCCAATGTGGCCGAGATCTCCGGCTATCTGACCCAGCAGCTGCACGGCCTGAAGGAGCGCTTCCCCGACATCATCGTCGACGTGCGCGGGCGCGGCCTGCTGATCGGCGTCAAGCTGGTCCCCAACAACCGCGAGTTCATGGGCTGGGCCCGCGACGGCCAGCACCTGCTGGTGGCCGGGGGCGGCGACAACTGCGTGCGCCTGCTGCCGCCCCTGACCCTCACCCTCGACGAGGCCCGCGAGGCCGTCGAGAAGATCGAAAAGACCTGCGAAGCCGCCCGCGAAAAGCTGGCGGCCTGATCGGAGCCGCCATGGTCCGCCATTTCCTCGACATCCACCGGCTGGACGCAGAGACCCTGCGCGCCATTCTGGACGACGCCCACGCCCGCAAGACGGCCCGCAAGGGCTGGCCGAAGGGGCGCGTGGACGCCGATGCGCCCGCCAGAGACCGGGTGCTGGCCATGATCTTCGAGAAGAACTCCACCCGCACGCGGTTCAGCTTCGACGCCGCCATCCGCCAGCTCGGCGGCGACGCCATCATCGCCAATGCGGCGGACATGCAGCTGGGCCGGGGCGAGCCGGTCGAGGACACCGCGCGGGTGCTATCGCGCATGGTGGACGCGGTGATGATCCGCGCCAACGACCACGAGGACGTGGAGCGCTTCGCCCGGGTCTCGACCATCCCCGTGGTCAACGCCCTGACCGACCGCTCGCACCCGTGCCAGATCCTCGCCGACCTGATGACCATCGAGGAGCATCGCGGGCCGGTGGCGGGCAAGACCCTCGCCTGGGTCGGCGACGGCAACAATGTCTGCGCCAGCTTCATCCATGCCGCGCCCAAATTCGGCTTCCAGCTGAACGTGGCGTGCCCGTCCGACTACCACCCCGACCTGCACGACCTGCAGCGCGGCGGGAACCATGTGCAGCTGACCTCCGATCCGCGCGAGGCCGTCGCCGGCGCCGATGTGGTGGTCACCGACACCTGGGTCTCCATGGGCGATCAGGACTATGAGGAGCGGCTGGCCGCCTTCGAGGCCTACGGCGTGGACGCCGCCCTGATGAAACAGGCGGCGCCGGGCGCCGTGTTCCTGCACTGCCTGCCCGCCCACCGGGGCGAGGAAGTCTCCGACGCCGTTCTGGACGGCCCGCAGTCGGTGGTCTGGGACGAGGCCGAGAACCGCATCCACGCCCAGAAGGCGGTGCTGGCGTGGTGCTTCGGGGGCTGAGCCTCATGGGATCTCAGAGGCCGAGGGTCCGCTCACGGGCAGACAGTCGATGTGGGCTTGCGACCTGTTGCGGAACTTCGACCTTGAGCAGAAAGTGAAGCTCAAGACGCAGCTGTCGGGGGGCTGGAGTGCGGATTTTCCTTTGGCTGCTAGTGGCAGCGCTTCTGGTCGTTGGCTCCGTTGCAGCTTGGGTGGCGTGGTGGCCCCATAGCGATCTCACCAAAGCTGGGTTGCACACCGAGATCGGCGAACTGTCCTCCGGGAGCAGGTTCGGCTTGCGGCCGGGTATGCCATGGCGGGAAGCAGACCAAACCATCCGGTCTCAGTTCGAACCGACGTATGTGTTGTGGCGAGTCGGGACTGAGGAAGAGAAGGCTCGTGGTGCGGGCAGTTATCCGTCGTCCCCTGTACTGTCGGGACGCAGCGAAGTCTCCTACCGCGACAAGTCGTGGCGGAACGGTGTGATCACGCTTCACCTGAGCGACGGCGTCGTAACAGAGGTGCATTGGTGGTTCGGTGGGCCGCTTTATATTGACCTATAGCTGTCGCTTTGTGTTCTCGATCACGTTGCTTGCCACCCGCCGTGGCGGTCGGGTGGCCGCTGTTCGCAGCCCCCCTGCGGCACTTTTGGGCGCACGCCCTAAACCCGCGTCAGCCGCAGGTCCTGATAGTCGTACGAGAAGTCGATGTCCGGCGAGACGCCCTTCAGGGTCGCGCTGACGGGACGGCCGTCCACCATCGCGAAGGTGACGAACGCGTCCTCCTCGCGCTGGTCCGGGAAGCGGGTGCGGAAGGTCTCGCCGTCCCAGGGCTCCAACGGGCCCTTCAGGGCGTTCGACCGGGTGAAGTCCAGCCACAGGCCGCCATCCCGCTGGCTGATGACGATGTCGCCGTACCAGGGGTCGCGCCAGGTTCCGGCATAGGCCGACAGCGGCAGGGACGGGGCGGCGCCGCCGGCCTGGGCCGCGTCGATCTCGGCGGCGGCGGTCAGCGACCGCTCCGTGCTCTGGGCCAGCAGCCTCTGGCTGTCGGCGATCCAGTCGAAGGCGGCGAACGCCCGGTCCTGGGCCATGACGATGTCGGCGATGCCGCTGCGCAGGGCGCGCAGCAGCCAGCTCTCCTCGGCGTTGGAGAAGATGGCGAAGCCCGTGTCCCGTCCGGGGATCAGCACCGTGCCCGAAATGCCCCCGGGCGAGCCGCCGCCGTGGGTCACCATGCGCTCGCCGCGATAGTCCGCCACGCTCCAGCCCATGGCGTAGGTGGAGGCGATGGACCGGCCGGGCAGCTCCGCCGTCGGCCCCGGCGAGGAGCCGGAGATGATGTTGGGCCGCCACATCTCGCGGGCGACGGCTTCGGACCACAGGCGCGTACCGTCGGGCGCCACGCCCGAGGCCAGCTGGGTCTTCATCCACTGGGTCCAGTCCCGGGGCGAGGCGGCGAAGCCCCCGGCGGCCCCGGCGGAATCCCAGTTCCAGATGCCCGCGATGGAGTCCTCCAGCAGGGTCATCTCCCCTTGGTAGCGCAGGGGCGGGCCGATGCGGCCGTGGGGCAGGGCCGAGCGCGCCGGGTCCGCCCGGCTGGTCAGGGGCACGGTGTCGGCCATGCCCAGCGGGGTCAGCACCCGCGTCTGGACGAAGTCCTCCCAGGCCATGCCCGAGACCGCCGCGATCACCTCGCCCGCCGCCACGAACATCAGGTTGCAGTAGTGGTACCCGGCCCGGAATCCGTACTCGATCGGCACATTGGGGATGGCGGCCATGATCTCGGCCCGCGTCCGGTCGCTGTTGGGCCAGAACAGCAGATCCCCGGCCCCCAGGCCGAAACCGGCCCGGTGGCTGAGCAGGTCGCGCACGGTGATGCGCTCGGTGATGAAGGGGTCCGACAGGCGGAAGTCCGGCAGATAGGTGCGCACCGGCGCGTCCCATGCCACCCGTTCCTCGTCCACCAGCATGCCCAGCGACGCCGCCGTCACCGCCTTGGTGTTGGAGGCCACGGCGAACAGGGTGGTCTCGTCCACGCGGCTTTCCGGCTGGTCCTGACGGCGCACGCCATAGCCCCGCGCCAGCACCGTCTCGCCGCCGCGCACCACACTGATCCCCAGCCCCGGCTGGTCCGGAAAGGCGGCCATGCAGCGGGTCACATAGGCGTCCACCGCATCGGCCAGCGCCTGGTCCCGCGCCGCGTCCCGGGCCCAGCTGCGGCGCGGCAGGACGGCGACGCCGGCCGCGGCGGTGGTGAGGGACAGCGCCGCGCGGCGCGAAAAGCTGAGGCTCATGTGTGGATTTCCCGACTGATGCCGCAGGCTAGACCGGGCCCGCCTGCCCTGTCCACGCGCTCAACGCTGCGTCTGCCACGCCATCCACACGGCGATCAGCACCAGCCCCGCCGCCATGGCCGCCCGCGCCCGGGGCCCCTGCATGCGCTCGGTCAGGGCCCGCCCGGCGCCCGCCGCGCTGACCACCACCAGCGAATGCACAACCACCGCGATGGTCAGGTGCAGTCCGCCCAGGATCAGGGCCTGGGTCAGGGGCGTGGCGTAGCCCGGCCGGATGAAGGTGGGCAGCAGGGCCACATAGAACACCGCCGCCTTGGGGTTCAGCAGATTGCCGACCATGCCGCGCAGGAACAGGGCCCGGCGGGTCGCCTCGGGCTCGGCCTGATCGCCCTCGCCCTCGCCGCGCCACGCCTCCCACGCCAGCCACAGCAGAAAGGCCACCCCGGCCCAGCGGATCACCTCGTGCACCGTCGGATATCTCAGCACGAAAGCGCCCAGGCCCAGCAGCGCCGCCGCCATCCACGCCGCCAGCCCAAGGGTGATCCCCGCCACCGCCGCCATCCCGGCCGTGCGTCCGCGCGACAGGCTGACCAGCGCCAGCCAGCCCATGTTCGGCCCCGGCGTCAGCTCCACCAGCACCATGGCCATCAGGAACGGGGCGATGATCGCAGGATCCAGCGGCAGGATCACCGGCTCATCCCCGTCGCCACCTGGCCAGATCGCCGAGGATCTCGGCCTCGATCTGGGCGCGGGTGAAGCCGGTCACGTCCTGACGGCGCCCCCCCTGGGCCTGGGCGGTGAGGCGCCATTCCACGGTGCGCCGGGCCTCGGGCGCCTCCAGCGGCGACAGGGCCGGCAGGGGCCGGGACCCGGCGGTCAGCCGCCAGGTGAAGTCGGCCCAGCCGGGATGGTGCACGGTCAGGTCGGCGCCGTCCTCGCGGCGGGCGACCCCGGCGGTCTCGACCCCCTCGGCGCTCAGAGCGGCGGCCACGGCCTCCATGGCCGGCACGCCGTGGCGCTCGATCTGGCGGTCGATGTCCCGGCGCCGGGCCGGGGCCAGCAGGCGCTTGACCCGCTCGGCCAGCGGCGGCGCGGCGATCTCGATCTCGCGCCCGGCGGCGTCGGCTGACATCTGGCGCACCAGCCCGGCGGTCAGCAGGATCATGATCACCGCGAATGGCAGGGCGGCCACAAGGGTCGCGGCCTGCAGCGCCCCCAGCCCGCCCGCCAGCAGCAGCAGGGCCGCCGCCAGCCCCTCCATGGAGCACCAGTAGACCCGCTGCCAGCGGGGCGTGTCGTCGGCGCCGCCCGAGGCGATGGTGTCGATCACCAGCGAGCCCGAGTCCGCGCTGGTGACGAAGAACACCGCCACCAGAATGACCGCCAGGGTCGAGGTGATCGCCGAGCCCGGCAGATATTCGAAGAACTGGAACAGGGCCGTGGACAGGTCCGTCTGCACGGCCTGGGTGATCGCGCCCGCCGCCACGCCCATGTCCAGGGCGATGGCGGTGTTGCCGAACACGGTCATCCACAGGAAGGTGAAGCCGGTGGGCACCAGCAGCACCCCGGCGGCGAACTCGCGCACCGTGCGGCCCCGCGAGATGCGGGCGATGAACATGCCCACGAACGGCGACCAGGCGATCCACCAGGCCCAGTAGAACAGGGTCCAGTCCGCCATCCAGCCCCGCGGCTCATAGGCGTACAGATTGAAGGTCCGCTGGAAGAACTGGTCCAGATACAGGCCGAAATTCTGCACGAAGGCCTTCAGCAGGAACCCGGTCGGCCCTGCGATCAGCACGAACAGCATCAGCCCCACGGCGATGGTCAGGTTCAGCTCCGACAGCCGCCGCACGCCCCGGTCCAGCCCGGTCAGGACCGACACCAGCGCCGCCCCCATCACCACCGCGATCAGCCCCACCTGCACCCAGGCGCCCGTCGGCATTCCGGTCAGATAGTTCAGCCCGCTGTTGATCTGGGCCACGCCCAGCCCCAGCGAGGTGGCGATGCCGAACAGGGTGCCGCAGATGGCGAAGATGTCCACCGCGTCGCCGATGGGCCCGTTGATGCGCCGGCCCAGCAGCGGATGCAGCCCCGAGCGCAGGGTCAGCGGCAGGCCCTTCCTGTGCGCGAAATAGGCCAGGCTCAGTCCCACCACCGCATAGACCGCCCAGGCGTGCACGCCCCAGTGGATGAAGGTGATCACCATACCCTCGCGGGCGGCGGCGAAGGTGCCCGGCGCGGCGTCCGGCGGGGCGGCGTAGTGCTGCACCGGCTCGGCCACGGCGAAATACATCAGGCCGATGCCCATGCCCGCGGCGAACAGCATGGCCAGCCACGACAGCCAGGGGAAGTCGGGCTCGCAGTCGTCCGGCCCCAGCTTCAGCCGCCCGGTCGGCCCCACGGCCAGCCACAGCACCACCCCAAGGAACCCCGCCACCGAGGCCACATAGAACCAGCCGAAGGTGTCGATCACCCAGGCCTGGGCGTGGCCGAAGGCGTAGTCCGAGGCGCCCGGCGCGATCAGGGCGGCGGCCAGCAGGGCGCCGATGATCAGGCTGGCGCCCCAGAACACGCGCGGGTTCATCTTCGATTTCAGCATGGAAGCGAAGCGTAGCGGCGTCGTGGCGGTTCCGCGAGCCCTTGCGTTGCGAAATCGCCACACCCACTTCCAGCCTGACCGCTCATGGCGTCGCTTCCCGAAGGGCGCCGAAGGGCTCACTATCCGCCGCGGCCGATGCGGCTTGTCCGTATCGGCCCACCAAGACAGCGCGTCGCCCCTTCGGGGACGCGCAGGGGACAACCGCCGTGAACCTCGACCTCTATTCCGACCGCGCCAAGACCGCGATCCAGTCCGCCCAGAGCCTCGCCCTGGCTCGCCGCCACCAGCAGTTCGCGCCCGAGCATCTGCTCAAGGTGCTGCTGGAGGAGCGCGACGGTCTGGCCCGCAATCTGATCACCGCCGCCGGCGGCGACGCGGCCAAGGCCGAGAAGGCCGTGGAGACGGCCCTGTCCAAGCGGGCCCAGGTCTCCGGCGGGTCGGGCCAGCTGTATCTGGACGGCGACACCGCGAGGGTCTTCGCCGCCGCCGAGGCCGCCGCCAAGAAGGCCGGCGACCAGTTCGTCACTACGGAACGCGTCCTGCACGCCATCGCGAAAGAGGGCGGGGTCGCCGCCACCGTGCTGGCCTCGGTGGGCGCCACGCCCGAGGCGCTGGACGACGCCATCAACGAGCTGCGCAAGGGCAAGACCGCCGACTCCGCCGCCGCCGAGGACGCCTATGACGCCCTCAAGCGCTACGCCCGCGACCTGACCCAGGCCGCCCGCGACGGCAAGGTGGACCCGGTCATCGGCCGGGATGAAGAGATCCGCCGCACCATTCAGGTCCTCGCCCGCCGCACCAAGAACAACCCCGTCCTGATCGGCGAGCCCGGCGTCGGCAAGACCGCCATCATCGAAGGATTGGCATTGAGGATCGTCAACGGCGACGTGCCGGAATCCCTCAAGGACAAGAAGGTGCTGGCCCTGGACATGGGCGCCCTCATCGCCGGGGCGAAATACCGGGGCGAGTTCGAGGAGCGGCTCAAGGCCGTGCTGAACGAGGTCACCGCCGCCGAGGGCCAGATCGTCCTGTTCATCGACGAGATGCATACGCTGGTCGGGGCCGGAAAGACCGACGGCGCCATGGACGCCTCCAACCTGCTGAAACCCGCCCTGGCGCGCGGCGAGCTGCACTGCGTCGGCGCCACCACCCTGGATGAATACCGCAAGCACGTGGAGAAGGACGCCGCCCTGGCCCGCCGCTTCCAGCCGGTGTTCGTGGATGAGCCCTCGGTGGAGGACACCGTCTCGATCCTGCGCGGCCTGAAGGAGAAGTACGAGGTCCACCACGGGGTGCGCATCGCCGACGGCGCCATCGTGGCCGCCGCCACCCTGTCCAACCGCTACATCACCGACCGCTTCCTGCCCGACAAGGCCATCGACCTGATCGATGAGGCCGCCAGCCGCGTGCGCATGGCCGTGGACTCCAAGCCCGAGGCCCTGGACGAGATCGACCGCCGTCTGGTCCAGCTCAAGATCGAGCGCGAGGCCCTGAAGAAGGAGACCGATCAGGCCTCCCGCACCCGGCTGGAAAAGCTGGACGAGGAGATCGACGGCCTGCAGGCCGAGTCCGACGACCTCACCGCCCGCTGGAAGGCGGAGAAGGACAAGGTCGGCCAGTCCGCCCAGCTGCGCGAGACCCTGGACCGCCTGCGCAACGAACTGGCCCTGGCCCAGCGCACCGGCGACCTGGCCCGCGCCTCAGAGATCGCCTACGGCCAGATCCCCGGCATCGAGAAACAGCTGGCCGAGGCCGAGGCCAACGAGGCCGACGCGTCGGGCCCCCTGACCCCCGAAGTGGTCGACGCGGCCCAGATCGCCGCTGTGGTCTCCCGCTGGACCGGCGTCCCGGTGGACAAGATGCTGGAGGGCGAGCGCGAAAAGCTGCTGTCCATGGAGGACGCGCTGCGTAATCGCGTGGTGGGTCAGGACGAGGCCCTGGCCGCCGTCTCCGATGCGGTGCGCCGCGCTCGCGCCGGCCTCAACGACCCCAACCGCCCGCTGGGCAGCTTCCTGTTCCTGGGCCCCACGGGCGTGGGCAAGACCGAGCTGACCAAGGCGCTGGCCGAGTTCCTGTTCGACGACGACGCCGCCATCACCCGGCTGGACATGTCCGAGTACATGGAGAAGCACAGCGTTTCCCGCCTGATCGGCGCCCCTCCGGGCTATGTGGGCTATGACGAGGGCGGCGCCCTGACCGAGGCCGTCCGTCGCCGCCCCTATCAGGTGGTCCTGTTCGACGAGGTGGAGAAGGCCCACCCCGACGTGTTCAACGTCCTGCTGCAGGTGCTGGACGACGGCCGCCTGACCGACGGTCAGGGCCGCACCATCGACTTCCGCAACACCCTGATCATCATGACCTCCAACCTGGGGTCCGAGTACCTGTCGCAGCAGGGCGAAGGCGACGACGTGGAGACGGTGCGCCCGCTGGTCATGGAGGCCGTGCGCGGCCATTTCCGGCCCGAGTTCCTCAACCGCATCGACGAGATCGTGCTGTTCCAGCGCCTCGGCCGCGACCAGATGGCCGGAATCGTCCGCATCCAGCTGGGCCGGTTCGAAAAGCTGCTGGCCGACCGCCGCCTGACCCTGTCCATCGACGACGCGGCCCTGGCCTGGCTCGCCGACCGCGGCTACGACCCGACCTATGGGGCCCGCCCCCTGAAGCGCGTCATCCAGAAGGACCTGGTTGACCCCATCGCGAGAAAGCTGCTGGCCGGCGAGATCGAGGACGGCGGGGTGATCGCGGTGTCAGCGGGGACGGACGGCCTGACCATAGGAAAAGCCCAGGTCCATTAGGACCTGGGCCCCTCAGGAATTGTCATCCCGGCCGAAGCGCAGCGGAGCGCCGGGACGGGAAGGCGGCGGTGCGGTAGGGGTGTCATAAAATGAAGCCAGTCTGGTCACTTCTTCAAGAAATTCGCTCTTATCGGCCCCGGTTTAGGTCGGAGTCAGACGCGCGGCTGGAGACGGCGTTAATAGTTTCAGGTTGGACCTGTCGCATCCATGGGATCGACGAAACGGAAAGAGGGGGAGAAGAACTAATCCGTCGCCTTGATATTGAACTGGACAGCTTGGTCGGAGGCATAAATGAATATTTTGGAGAGCACATATCTTTACAGTATGCCCTGTCCCCAGACATTGACGGTATAGCTAGCTGCGTATGCATAGATGATAGAAGACATGTAATTATTTTTAGCGAACCCTGGCTTCTTAATATACTAGGATATTTCACGCTAAGATCAGATGATTATTTGTTTAGATATTTGATTGGCGTTGACGATCAAATTAGAAATTTGCAGAACGTTTCTAACGAAAAATCGCGAGTTAACGCGCTTGCATCTTGGTCGCTTGCTGATTTTTCATTAAAGATCTATATTTGGATAGTATTCTCGCACGAACTTTGTCACATAATGCATGGACATTTTAAGTATATATCGTTTCTAGAGTCATCTGAATTTGGCGAAATTAGCCCCATAGACATTCAAATAACTCGGAAAACTCTGGAGTTTGACGCGGACGTTTTTGCTATGCGTTATGCGAAAAGCAAGCTGGCCAGAATAACTCACCCACTTTTCCTGCACAAAAATTTTGGCGGTGTAAATGTTCCAATCGGATCATACAGAAACAGGCTTCTTGTTTTTGTTAACTTAGTCCTTTTTTGGTACAATGCTGGTAAAGGATCGCAGGAAACAGAAAATCACCCGCCTTCCTTATTCCGCATATGGCCTTTAATTCACATATTGATGGAAGGTTCTGACGCTTGGAACGATTTAAGTCGTCGACCTGAAGTACATCAAGAAGCAGTGATGGATGTATTCGTTCCGTCCTTGGTGCATTACATGGCTGTCGGAGGTAGTTGTCACCCCTCAGACGCGATCTTCATGATTGAACAGCACGAAAAAGTTGTGCCGGAGTTGAGCAAAAAAATTTCCGAGCGGTGGAGTCTAATCCACTCCTCGCTTCAAAAGTTCGCCGTTCCCGGAATCATCTTGCCAGCTGTCCGAACTTGAGAGTCCTAGGACGTTTCATTTCTCGCAGAGTTCGTGGCCCCTTCTGCCGTTATCCCCCGCTTCTCGGAAATCGCGCCACGCGGATAACGCATTAAAGAGCGGTCCTCCGCCCCTGTCCTTCTCCCATTGGCAGAACGCCGCCGCGAAGCGGTCGGATGAGGGTCGGGTGGGTCCGTCGGCCAAGCCGCCGCCGGGGTGGCGCCACAGCCGACCCTCACCCTTGCGCGCAAGGACGGCGTCTGCGACGCCGTGCGCTCGAGCCCTCTCCCATCGGGAGAGGGAAGCCTCGGAAGCCATCCGCCGCTTCGGACGTTAGGGCGGGCATGACCGACAAAACCCCCGCCCCCGCCAAACCCCAGAAGGCCCGCCTCGATCTGCGGGCCGGGCCCGTGTCGCTGAAGATGGAGGTGCGGGTCACGCCCGCGGGCGTGCTGGCCATCGGCGGGCTGGTCAGCGGTATCCTGCTGTCCACCGCCGTGCTGGTGTGGACGGCTACCGCGCGTCGCTGAGACTTTCCTTCTCCCATTGGGAGAAGGTGGCCGCGAAGCGGTCGGATGAGGGTCGGTTGGTTCCGGGTGAGGCACGACCCTCACCCTTTCGCGCAAGGACGGCGTCTGCGACGCCGTGCGCTCAATCCCTCTCCCATCGGGAGAGGGGCAGGGGGATGGGAGAGGGATCACAGGCCAAGGGCTTTGGCGTGGGCCCGGATGGCGTCGTCGATGCGCCAGGGTTCGGACAGGGCCTGTTCGTTGGTGAAGCGGATTACGGTCCAGCCGAGGGCCTCGATGGCCTGCTGGCGCAGGTGGTCGTCCAGCATCACGTCCTCACGCCCGTGGACCCCACCGTCGATCTCGATCACCAGCCGCAGCGGCAGGCAGGCGAAGTCGACCACATACGGCCCCACCTGATGCTGGCGCCGCACCTTCCACCCGACCTTCCCGCCCCGCAGCCGCGCCCACACCTTTTCCTCCGCCAGACCCCCGGTCTGACGCAAGGCACGCGCCCGCGATGTCAGCCGGCTGCCGGTCATGGATCAACGCTACCGTCCTTCTCCCGTTGGGAGAAGGTGGCCCGGCGGAGCCGGGTCGGATGAGGGTCGGGTGGTTCCGGACCAGACACGACCCTCACCCTTGCGCGCAAGGACGGCGGCTGCGCCGCCGTGCGCTCAAGCCCTCTCCCATCGGGAGAGGGGCCGCAATTCCGCCGCGACCCTAAATCCCCCGTAACCTTCTGAAAAACCACATCGTTTCATGACGGCGATTTAACTCAGCGCCCCGGCCCGGCCCTGCTATGGGCGAGGATGAGCGGGCCGTGCGTGTCCGGAGGGGTGAGCATCATGATCCGACTGAAGACTGTCCTGCTGGCCGGCGCCGCCGTGGCCCTGACGGGCGCGCCCGCATACGCCCAGACGACCCCCGCCGACGAGACCCCGCCGCCGCCCTCGCACCAGCCCGCCGACGCGCCCCCCGCGGAGGACGAGGACCCCACCACGGTGGAGGCGCTGGTGGTCACCTCCGACCCGACCGCCGTGCGCACCTCCATCGATTCCACGAGCTACAGCCTGGCCAATGACCTGCAGGCGACCACCGGCAGCCTGGCGGACGCCCTGCGCAACATCCCGTCGGTGGATGTGGACCCCGAGGGCGGGGTGTCGCTGCGCGGCGACGGCAATGTCACCATCCTGGTGGACGGGCGCT
>NZ_JBKBIB010000012.1:0-97820 GCF_046299535.1 Brevundimonas sp.
CCCGATCCGCTGCCCCACGCCCATGTGGTGACGACCACGACGCACAAGACCCTGCGCGGCCCCCGTGGCGGCATGGTGCTGACCAACGACGGCGACATCGCCAAGAAGATCAATTCCGCTGTCTTCCCCGGCCTGCAGGGCGGGCCGCTGGAGCATGTGATCGCGGCCAAGGCCGTGGCCTTCGGCGAAGCGCTGAAGCCCGAGTTCAAGGGCTATGCGCAGCAGGTGGTCAAGAACGCCCAGGCCATGGCGGGCGTGCTGGTGGAGCGTGGCCTGGCCATCGTCTCGGGCGGCACCGACAGCCATCTGATGCTGGTGGACCTGCGGCCCAAGGGCGTGACCGGCAAGGCCACCGAGCACGAGCTCGAGAAGGCCCTGATGACCTGCAACAAGAACGGCGTGCCGTTCGACGACGCGCCCTTCACCATCACCTCGGGCGTGCGGCTGGGGACCCCGGCGGGCACCACGCGCGGTTTCGGCGAGGACGAGTTCAGGCAGATCGGCCACTGGATCGCCGATGTGGTCGTGTCCATGAAGGGCGGCGACGAGGCGGACACGGCGGTGGCGGCGGGCGTCGCGGCCCAGGTGCGGGAGCTGACGCACAGCTTCCCCATCTACCGGTAGGCCCCGGCCATGAAGTGCCCCTTCTGCGGAAACCCGGACACCCAGGTGAAGGACAGCCGCCCGTCGGACGACGGCGCGGCCATCCGGCGCCGCCGGGCGTGTCCGGGCTGCAGCGGACGCTTCACCACCTTTGAACGGGTGCAACTGCGCGAACTGGTCATCGTCAAGCGCAACGGGCGGCGCACCCCGTTTGATCGCATGAAGCTGGAGCGCTCGCTGGGCATCGCCCTGCGCAAGCGCCCTGTGGACCCGGACCAGATCGAACAGCTGGTCAGCCGCATCGTGCGCCAGCTGGAGAGCCTGGGCGAAACCGAGATCCAGTCCTCGACCGTGGGCGACTTCATCATGAAGGCGCTGAAGGGCGTCGATGAGGTGGCCTATGTGCGCTACGCCTCGGTCTACAAGGATTTCCGCCACACCGGCGACTTCGCGAAATTCCTGGGTTCTGAAGGATTCAGCGATCCCGACAAGGATCGGTGATGCGCGTCATCCTGAAACTGGCCACCTCGCTGGACGGCCGCATCGCCACGGCTACAGGCGAGTCAAAGTGGATCACCGGCGAGGCGGCGCGCGAGCAGGGCCACCGCCTCAGGGCTGCTCATGACGCCGTGCTCGCAGGCGTCCAGACGGTGCTGGCCGATGATCCGCAACTGACCGTGCGCCTGCCGGGACGACCGGTGGACCAGCCGCTGCGCGTGGTGCTGGACAGCCGCCTGCGAACGCCGGCGACGGCGAAGCTGGCGGGTGAGGGGACACTGATCCTGACGGCGGCCGAGCCTCGCCCGGTGGGCGGTGCAATGGTCGAGCAGGTCGAGGCCGGCGGGGACGGTCGTCCCGCCGTCGATGCTGTCCTGAAGGCGTTGAAGCGGCACGGCGTCGGCTCGGTCCTGATCGAGGGCGGCGGGCAGGTGGCGGCGTCGTTCATCGCGGCCGATGCAGTGGACGCCCTGGAATGGTTCCGGGCCCCGATCCTGCTGGGCGGCGACGGGCGGCCGTGCGTGGCGGCGTTGGCCATGGCGCAGCTTTCCGACGCGCCGCGCTTCCGGCGCCTTGCGGTTGAGCCTCTGGGCCCCGACCTGTGGGAGCGTTACGAGCGAGCGCGATAGAAATGTTCACTGGAATCGTCACCGATATCGGCCGCGTCAGGAGCGTCCGCCAGACCGAGCGCGACCGGCGCTTCGAGATCGCCACGGGGTGGAATCCGTCAACCATTGATATTGGAGCGTCCGTCAGTCACTCGGGCGTCTGCCTGACGGTGGTGGAGCGGGGCGACGACTGGTTCGCGGTGGAGGTGTCGGGCGAGACCCTGTCGAAGACGACCCTGGGTGGCTGGACCGAAGGGACCGGCGTCAATCTGGAGCGTGCGGCCCGACTGGGCGACGAGATGGGCGGCCACATCGTCTCGGGGCATGTGGACGGGGTCGGGCGCGTGGTCTCCATCACGCCGGAGGGCGGATCGCACCGGGTGGTGGTGGAGGCGCCGACGCCGCTGCATCGCTTTATCGCCGCCAAGGGCTCGATCACGGTTGATGGCGTGTCCCTGACCGTCAACGGCGTGGACGGACGGACCTTCGACCTGAACATCATTCCCCATACGTGGGAGGCGACCACCCTGGGGACGTTGTCGCCGGATTCCCCCGTTAATCTGGAAATCGACATGCTGGCGCGCTACTTGGCCCGCTGGCAGGAGACAGCGTGATGCACCCGGCGGCCAATGTGAACGACAGCCCCGTCAGTCCCATCGAGGACATCCTCGAGGACGCCCGCAACGGGCGGCCCTACATCCTGGTGGACGCCGAGGACCGTGAGAACGAGGGCGACGTCATCATCCCGGCCCAGTTCGCCACGCCGGACCAGATCAATTTCATGGCCAAGCATGCGCGCGGGCTGATCTGCCTGGCCATCACGGCCGACCGGGCGCGGAGCCTGCGTCTGCCGCCCATGTCGGCCGAGAACCGCGAGAGCATGGGCACCGCCTTCACCGTCTCCATCGAGGCGCGCGAGGGCGTGACCACCGGCATCAGCGCCGCAGACCGCGCCCGTACGGTGCAGGTGGCGGTGGACCCTAACCGGGGCCCTGACGATCTGGTGTCGCCGGGGCATGTGTTTCCGCTGGTGGCCCGGGACGGCGGGGTGCTTGTGCGCACCGGCCATACGGAGGCCGCGGTGGACATCAGCCGCATGGCCGGCCTGACGCCCGCCGGGGTGATCTGCGAGATCATGAACGACGACGGCACCATGGCCCGCATGCCGGATCTGGTCGCCTTCGCCCAACTGCACGGGCTGAAGATCGGCACCATCGCCGACCTGATCGCCTATCGCCGCCGCACGGAGCGGTTCGTGGAGCGGGTGCTGGAGACGCCGTTCGAAAGCGTGCACGGCGGGCCCTTCCGCCTGATGCTGTACCGCAACGCCATCGAGGGCGTGGAGCATGTGGCGCTGGTCCACGGTCAGGTCGACCCGAACAAGCCGACCCTGGTGCGGATGCATCAGGTGGACTTCGCCGCCGATCTGCTGGGCCATGTGGAGGCGCGCCAGAACTATGTGCCCAGCGCCCTGAAAGCCATCAGCGAGCCCGAGCGCTACGGCGCGGCCGCGGGCGTCACCGTGTTTCTGCGCGACCCCGAGCTGAAGGGGCTTGCCGAACGGCTGACGGATGGCGACAAGCCCGGCGCGAACGATCGCGCCCTCAAGGCTTACGGCGTGGGCGCCCAGATCCTGCTGGACCTGGGCGTGCGCGACATGATCGTGATGAGTTCGACCCGGCCCAACCCCACGGCCATTGAGGGTTACGGTCTGCGCATCGCAGGCTGGCGTGACATGGATGGAGAACCCCAGTCTTGACCGATCCCCTGCGTATCCTGATCGTCGAGGGACGGTTCTATGACGACCTGTCCGACGCGCTGCTTGAGGGGGCCAAGGAAGCCTTGAGCGCGCGGGGCGCCACGTTTGACGTGGCCACTGTGCCCGGCGCGCTCGAGGTGCCGCTCGGCATCGCCCAGGCTGAGGAGATGGGCCGCAGCCCGCTGGGCGTGCGCTACGACGGCTATGTGGGGCTGGGCGTGGTCATCCGCGGCGAGACCTATCATTTCGAGATCGTGGCGGATCAGTCCGCAGCGGGCATCATGCAACTGGGCCTGAAGGGCCTGGCGATCGGCAACGGCATCCTGACGGTGGAGGACGAGGACCAGGCCTGGACCCGCGCCCGCTTTACCGAGGGGGACAAGGGCGGCGGGGCGGCGCGCGCCTGTCTGGACCTGATCGACCTGCGTCGTCGTCTGAGGGAGGGCCGGCTGTGAGCGAGGCCAACAGCCTGAAGTCCGTCATGGCCCAGCTGGCCGAGGCCGAGAAGCAGCGGGCCGAGCCCGGCCTGACCTCGCGCCAGCGCCGGGCCCGCACCGTGGCGCGTCTGGCCGCCGTGCAGGCGCTGTACCAGATGGAGCTGGGCGGGCAGGGCGTGGACACGGTGGTGGACGAGTTCCTCAACCACCGCTTTGACGCCGACATGGACGGCGAGCCCCTGGCCGAGGCGGACGAGGTATGGTTCGCCGAGATCGTGCGCGGCGTGGTGGCGGGCCAGAAGGCCATCGACACCGCCGTGGTGACGCGCCTGGCCTCCGGCTGGCGCATCGAGCGGCTGGACGCCACCCTGCGGGCGCTGCTGCGCGCCGGGGCGTGGGAGCTGCGCGAGAAGCCCGAGGTGCCGCGCGAGATCGTCATCGACGAATATGTGGAGCTGGCCAAGGCGTTCTTCGATGCGGCCGAGGCCAAGTTCGTCAACGCCGCCCTGGACGGCGTCGCCCGCGATGCCCGGGGTTGATGCGGCGGACGAGTTCGAGACCATCGAGCGGCTGTTCCGGCCTCTGGCGCATCCGCAGTGGGGCCGCAGCCTGATCGACGACGTGGCGGCCCTGCCGTCGCGTCCGGGTCACGACCTGATCCTGACCAAGGACGCCATGGTCGAGAGCGTTCACTTCCTGCCGGACGACCCGATGGACACGGTGGCCAGGAAGCTGCTGCGGGTGAACCTGTCGGACCTGGCGGCCAAGGGGGCAGAGCCGTTCGGCTATCTGCTGGCCTGTTTCTGGCCCGAGGCTTCGGGCTGGTTGGAGCGGGAAGCTTTCGCGGCGGGTCTGGCCGAGGATCAGGCGAAATTCGGCGTGTATCTGCTGGGCGGCGACACGGTGGTCACGCCGGGACCGGCCAGCTTCAGCCTGACGGCCCTGGGCTGGATACCGCAGGGGCGCGCTGTGGCGCGCGCCGGCGCGGCGCCGGGCGATCTGATCGTCGTGACGGGCATGATCGGCGACGGCTTTCTGGGCCTGAAGGCGGCGCGGGGAGAGCTGGCGCTTGAGGACGAACGGATCGCAGCCCTGACCGCTCACTACCGGACGCCGGAACCGCGGGTGGACTTCGCACTGGCGGTGCGTGAGTACGCGGCGGCGGCGCTGGACGTGTCGGACGGCCTGATCGCGGACATGGGCCACATGGCCCAGGCGAGCGGGGTGGGCATCCTTATCGACCTCGAGAAGCTGCCCCTGTCCCGCGCCGCGACCGCCTGGCTCGAGACGCGGGTTGATCCCATCGCGGCCCTGACGGAGCTGGCTACAGGTGGGGACGACTATGAAGTGATCATGGCCGTCGCGCCAAACGCCATCGACGGGCTGAAGCGCGAGGCGGACGCCCGGCATTTGCGCCTGACGGTCCTTGGCGTCGTGACGGAGGGGGAGGGCGTGGTCGTACGCTACGGCGGCGAGATCGTCGAGGTCACGCAGACGGGCTGGCGGCACGGTTAGAGGCGCAGGAAACGGTTTCCTAACGCCGCTCGGCTAAACGGCTTGCATGCGCCGCCGTGACCTCATCGCCGCCGGAACCGTGCTCGCCGTCTCCGCGACGGCGGCCTCCGCCGCGCCGTCCAGCGACGCGCCGCCGGAAGCGGCGACCCTGAACCTGGTTCCTGTGGGCTTGCCGGTCATCAGCGAAGGGCGTCTGAGGAATTACGTCTTCCTCAATCTGCGTCTTCATCTGGCGGCGGGCAAGACGGCTGAAATGGCCCGTCCGCACGATCCCTTCATCCGCGACGCCCTGGTCAAGGCTGCTCACCGCGTGGATTTTTCCGCTGCAGGCGACTGGACCCGCCTAAACGAGCGGGCGGTGATCGCGGCGGCCTTCGCCGCGGCCCGGGTGGTCGCCGGCGAAGGCCTGGTCGCCTCGATAGAAGTGGTCAATCAGGCCCCCCGTCGCCGGACAGGCATGCGCGCCGACTAAACGCTGTTGCGCGAGTCGATCGCCTTTGGCACTTTCCTGCCGCAATTCCCGCGTGGCCGCAGCCAGCGGCCGGTGCGCACGGGGGGACCGGAAGGCGGACAAGTCCGGAAAGGACGCCGCGCCAAGGGTCCGCGCGCAGATACTGCATAAAGGGTTGAAACGCTTATGACGTCATATCTGTGGCTGGTCATAGCGGCGGGGCTTCTGGGGGTGCTGTATGGCGCCGTCCAGACCGCGTCGCTGCTCAAGGCCGACGCCGGCAACGACAAGATGCGCGAGATCGCCGCGGCGATCCAGGAAGGGGCCTCGGCCTATCTCAAGCGCCAGTACACCACCATCGGCATCGTCGGGATCGTGATCCTGATCGCCGCCTATCTGCTGATCGGCCCATATGCGGCCGTCGGCTTCGTCATCGGGGCGGTGCTGTCCGGCGCCGCCGGATATGCGGGCATGTTGATCTCGGTGCGGGCCAATGTCCGCACGGCCCAGGCGGCCTCCCGAAGCCTGGCGGGCGGGCTGGACCTTGCATTCCGCGCGGGCGCGGTGACCGGCATGTTCGTGGCCGGCGGCGCCCTGATCGGCGTGGCGGGCTATTACGCCTTCCTGACCGAGGGCATGGGTCTGGACCGCGTCGGGCGCGAGGTCATCGACGGTCTGGTGGCCCTGGGCTTCGGCGCCTCGCTCATCTCCATCTTCGCGCGTCTGGGCGGAGGCATCTTCACCAAGGGCGCCGACGTGGGCGGCGACATGGTGGGCAAGGTCGAGGCCGGAATTCCCGAGGATGATCCCCGCAACGCCGCCACCATCGCCGACAACGTGGGCGACAACGTGGGCGACTGCGCGGGCATGGCTGCGGACCTGTTCGAAACCTATGCGGTGACGACCGTGGCGACGATGGTGCTGGCCGCCATCTTCTTCCGCGAATCGCCGCTGGTGGAGGCCATGATGCTGCTGCCGCTGGCCATCGGGGGGGTCTGTATCGTCACCTCGATCATCGGCACCTTCTTCGTGCGTCTGGGCAAGTCCAGCAACATCATGGGAGCCCTCTACAAGGGGCTGATCGCCACGGGGGTGCTGTCGATTGCGGCCCTCTGGTTCGTGGTCGACCAGCTGGTCAGCGAGCCGGTCGTCACCTCCAACGGCCTGACCATCGAGGCCATGAGCCTGTTCTGGTCCGGCGTGGTCGGCCTGGCGGTGACCGCCGCCATCGTGGTCATCACCGAGTACTACACCGGCACCACCTATCGCCCGGTGAAGTCGGTGGCCAAGGCCTCCACCTCGGGTCATGGCACCAACGTGATCCAGGGTCTGGCGGTCTCGCTGGAATCCACGGCGCTTCCCGCCCTCACCATCATCGTGGGCATCGTCGCCACCTACCAGATGGCGGGATTGTTCGGCATCGCCATCGCCACGACCACCATGCTGGGCGTGGCTGGCATGATCGTGGCTCTGGACGCCTTCGGGCCCGTCACGGACAACGCCGGCGGCATCGCCGAGATGGCGGGTCTGCCTGCCGACGTGCGGAGCTCCACCGACGCCCTGGACGCGGTGGGCAACACCACCAAGGCCGTCACCAAGGGCTACGCCATCGGGTCCGCGGGCCTCGGCGCCCTTGTGCTGTTCGCAGCCTACACCGAGGATCTGAGGTATTTCTCGGCCAATCCGGCGGACTATCCGTTCTTCGCCGACATGGGGCCGGTCGCCTTTGACCTCTCCAACCCGTACGTGGTGGTGGGCCTGCTGTTCGGGGGGCTGCTGCCCTTCCTGTTCGGCGGTATGTCCATGATGGCGGTGGGCCGCGCGGCCGAATCGGTCGTGACCGAGGTGCGCCGACAGTTCCGCGAGAACCCCGGCATCATGACTTTCGAGGTCAAACCGGAGTACGGCAAGGCGGTCGACATCCTGACCAGGTCGGCGATCCGCGAGATGATCGCGCCGTCGCTGCTGCCGGTGCTGTCGCCCATCGTGCTGTTCGTTGCAGTCATGCTGATCCAGCCGGACAAGGCCAACGCCTTCGCCGCCGTGGGCGCCATGCTGATGGGTGTGATCGTCACCGGTCTGTTCGTGGCCATCTCCATGACCTCGGGCGGCGGCGCCTGGGACAACGCCAAGAAGCTGATCGAGGAAGGCTACACCAGCCCCGACGGCGTTCTGCACGGCAAGGGCTCGGAGGCGCACAAGGCCGCCGTGACCGGCGATACGGTGGGCGATCCCTACAAGGACACCGCCGGACCTGCGGTGAACCCGATGATCAAGATCACCAACATCGTGGCGCTTTTGCTGCTGGCGGTGCTGGCGACGGGAAACATCGGCTGACCGTTAAAACCCGGGCGGCTCGCCGCCCGGGACCTGCATTCAAAAAGCCCCGGAGAGCAATCTCCGGGGCTTCCTTTTGCATCAGGTGAAACGAAGCGGGCCTTGTCAGTCCGTCGGGCGGCGACGGCCGGGGTCGTCATCCTCGGTGCGCGGCAACTGGCCGCGGCCGACGTTGCCCAGCAGTTGCTCGATGACGCTGAGTTCGCGGCCCCGGGTCGGGGTTTCGCGACCGTTCATGGCGATCTGGCGGCCATCTTCCAGGCCGAGAAGGCGCACGCCCTGGACCTGGTCGCTGCCGTCCGCGAAGGTGATCTCGGTGATGCTGCGGCCGGCCACCTGGGTCGGGTTGTAGGTATACCGCTCGGTGGTCTGGCTGATGTAGTACCAGACGCTCTCGCCCTCGAAGGTGGATCGGGTGGACGGCGAGCCCAGCTTGGCCAGCACGGTTTCACGCGTGTCCACGCCCGCTTCGATCTCGTTGGGGGCGACGTCGATCATCTGAAAGCCGTGGCGTCCGATCTGGGGCGCACAGGCCGTGGCGCCGGCGGCGAGGGCCGCCGCGATCAGAACAGGAGTGAATCGGGACATGGAAACGGACCTCGAATGGATCGACGGCTTTGACCTAGCGGTCCCGGAGCATTAGTTCAACGCCGAGACCGGACAAGGGGCCAAGAGTTGCTGCGGAATTTGTTTAAATCCAGGCCGTCCAGACAAGCAGCTGAACGGCTGTACGCCACCTGCGCCGCCCAGGCCCGGAGTCCCGTGTTCTACACGGAAATGGGCGTGCCTGACCGCATAGACGCACGGTTCGAGCTCTACACCCTGCATGTGCTGCTGGTGCTGCTGCGGCTGAGGCGAGAAGGCCAGAAGGGCGCGGATACGGCCCAGGACCTGTTCGACACCTATGTGTCGGCCCTGGACAACACCCTTCGGGAACTGGGCGTCGGCGATGTGGCGGTGGGCAAGAAGATGCGCCGTCTGGGCGAGGCCATGTACGGGCGCATGACCGCCTATGAAAAGGCCATTGTGGCTGGCGATGAAGAGGCCTTGGCGACGGCGCTGGGTCGCAACATCCTGGAGGCCGGCGCGGCCACTCCGGAGACACGCCTCATGGCCGCCTACGCCATGCGGACGCGCGCATCCCTGGCGGACCAGCCATTCGAAGCCGTGCTGACCGCTCCGGCGTGGGCCAGTCCGACGCCGGCGGCCGCATGACCCTCCCGCCGCCGCCCTTCAGCGAGCCCTTGCGTCTGAACCAGATCGGCGCGGGGGTGACCCGCGACCTGGAGCCGGACGAGGCCGCGCGCGCGCGCATCGCCCGGACGCTGGATCTGATCGAACTGCCGGTTTTCAAGGCGCGCGTGACCGTGAAGCCCGCAGATACGGGCTGGACCCTGTCGGGGCAGGTCACGGCCCATGCGGTGCAGCGGTGCGGTCTGACGCTGGAGCCGCTGCCCGCTGACATCGACGAATCATTCGCCATCCACATGGTCGAAGCCGACCCGCGCGCGCCGCTGGAGGTGGACGTGGATCCCGAAGACGACGGTCCCGACGTGGTCGAGGACGGTGTGATCGATCTGGGCGTCTATGCAGTGGAGCACCTGGCCCTGGCGCTGGATCCGTTTCCCCGCAAGCCCGGGGCGGTATTCGAGCCGCCTGATCAGCCAGCCGAGGAATCGCCCTTCGCCGTCCTGAAACAGTTCAGGCAGCCGGACTCTTCCGGCGACACCTGACGTTACGTCAGGCGGTTTCCATCATCGAACGAGGCCGCTATCGTGGCGCGCCTCGAACCACGAAGCGCCGCCTGGCAGGGCGGGCGCACGGAGCGACATCCAAGTTGGCGTCATCATTGATCATCTCGCTTGACGGCATGGGCGGCGACCATGGACCGCCCGTGACCGTGGGCGGCGTCCGCGAATACCTCAAGCAGCACGGCGGCGAGGGGATTCGCTTCCTGCTGCACGGCGACGAAGCCGCTCTGGCCGCCGAGGTGAAAAAGGCGGGTCTCGGCGACGTCTGCGAGATCCGCGCGACGGACAAGGTCATCGCCATGGACGAGAAGCCCGCCCAGGCCATGCGTCGTGGCAAGGGCTCGTCCATGTGGAACGCCATAGAGGCGGTGAAGGACGGCGAGGCGGCGGGCGCGGTGTCCGGCGGCAACACCGGCGCTCTGATGGCCATTTCCAAGCTGCTGCTGCGCATGTCCGCTACGGGGCTGGAGCGGCCGGCCATCGTGGCCAGCTGGCCGACCCTGAACGGCATCACCGCCGTGCTGGACGTGGGCGCCAACATCACCTCGGACGCAGAACAACTGGTGGATTTCGCCATCATGGGCGAGGCGTTTCACGCTGCGGTCCATGGTTCGACCAACCCCTCCATAGGCATCCTGAATGTGGGGTCCGAGGACATGAAGGGCCACGAGGAGGTGCGCGAGGCCGCCGCCATCCTGAGGGATAATCCCTTCGGCCTGAATTACCACGGCTTCGTCGAGGGCGATGACATCGCCAAGGGGACCGTGGACGTCGTGGTCACCGACGGCTTCACCGGCAATATCGCGCTCAAGACCGCCGAGGGGACGGCGCGGTTCATCTCCCAGATCATGCGCGACGCGCTGACCTCCAGTCTTCAGGCCAAGGCGGGCGCGCTGCTGGCCCTGCCGGCGCTGAAGCAGATGCGGGCGCGGATCGACCCGGGCTCCATCAACGGCGGCCCGCTGCTGGGGCTGAACGGCATTGTGGTGAAGAGCCACGGCGGCGCTGACGCCCGGGGGTTCGGCAACGCCATCCGCGTGACCGTCGATCTGGCGCGCAGCGACTACACGGCCAAGGTGGGGGCCAATCTGAAACGGCTGGACGCGGTGCTCCACAGCGCCCCGCCAGAACCGGTGGAGACAGTTTCGTGAGCGTTACGCGCAGCGCCGTGACCGGCGTGGGTTCCTATTTGCCCGACAACATCGTCACCAATGAGGATCTGTCCAAATTCGTGGACACCACTGACGAATGGATCGTCGAGCGCACCGGCATCCGCCAGCGGCACAAGGCTGCAGACGACCAGCCCACCAGCGATCTGGCGGTCCAGGCGGCCCTTCGCGCGCTCGAGGCGGCGGGGCGCACGGCGGCGGACATCGATCTGATCGTGGTGGCCACCACCACCCCGGACATGACCTTCCCGTCGGTGGCTTCCATCGTCCAGCGCAAGCTGGGGGCGCCGGTGTGCAACGCCTTCGACATCCAAGCGGTGTGCTCTGGATTCGTCTATGCGCTCAGCGTGGCGGACGGCTTCGTGGCGCGGGGTCTGGCCCGATGCGCCCTGGTCATCGGCGCCGAGGAGATGACGCGCCTTATGGACTGGACCGACCGGTCCACCTGCGTGCTGTTCGGCGACGGGGCGGGCGCGGTGGTGCTGGAGCCCGTGGAAGGGCAGGGGACACCCGCCGACCGGGGCGTGCTGGGGTTCGCCCTGCGCTGCGACGGCAACAAGACGGACCTGCTTTACGTGGATGGCGGCCCGGCCTCCACCGGTACGGTGGGCCACCTGCGCATGGCCGGCAATCAGGTGTTCCGCCACGCGGTGGTGAACATCGCCGAGGCGGTCACCGCCGCCTGCAAGGCGGCCGATATCGAGATCGCCGACGTGGACTGGTTCGTGCCGCATCAGGCCAACCAGCGCATCATCAAGGGGGTGGGCGACCGTCTGGGTCTGGACGAGGCCAAGGTCATCCTGACCGTGGCCGATCACGCCAACACGTCTGCGGCTTCAATTCCGCTGGCGCTGGACACGGCGGTCAAGGATGGCCGGATCAAGCCCGGCGACCTGGTTCTGATGGAGGCCATGGGCGGCGGGCTGACCTGGGGCGCGGTGGCGTTAAGGATGTAAAACAGGCGGTTGCGCTTTGACTCTGGCGCATATTGTCGTCACATGGCGAACCACCCGGGGCCTGATGGAGGGGAGCAACCGATGGCCGAAACTGTGACGCGCGCGGATTTGTGCGAGGCGGTTCATGAGGAACTTGGCCTGTCGCGACAGGAGTGCTCCAACCTCGTCGAGCGGACCCTTGACCTGATCGTGGATTCCCTTGAGCGGGGCGAGACGGTCAAGTTGTCCGGGTTTGGCGTGTTCCAGGTGCGCGAGAAGCGCGCCCGCATGGGCCGCAATCCCAAGACCGGGGCCCCCGCAACCATTACGCCCCGTCGGGTCATCAGCTTCCGCGCTTCGCAGATCATGAAAACCAAGGTGGACGGCGCCGCCGCCGAGTGATCATGACCAAGGGCCCCAACGCCTTCCGCACCATATCGGAAGCGGCCGAAGAGGTCGGGGTTCCCCAGCATGTCCTGCGGTTCTGGGAGACGAAATTCGCTTTCGTGGCGCCCCTCAAGCGCGCCGGCGGACGCCGGTTTTATCGCCCCGACGACATTGCGGTGTTGAGGGGCGTCCGGCGTCTGCTGCATGAGCAGGGCCTCACCATCAAGGGGGTCCAGCGGCTTCACAAGGACCGGGGCCTCAAGGCGGTCGCTGGCTTTAGCGGCGAGGACGCCGCTTTCACGCCGTCGACCGAATCGAATCATGTCCCGGCCCGGCCCGCCGCGGGGCGCGACACGGCCCGCCTACGCGCCGTTCTGGCCGATCTGGAGGCCGCGCGGGCCCGTCTGGACCACGTGCTGCGGCGCTGACGGAATTCTTCTCGATTAGGGTTTGCGGGCGCGCGGCGGCCCGTCTATAGGGAGCGCCTTCGGAGCGTGGCGCAGCCTGGTAGCGCACTTGACTGGGGGTCAAGGGGTCGCAGGTTCGAATCCTGTCGCTCCGACCATTTCCTGAAAATGAAATGGATCGATCCGGGGCCGCTTTCGAGCGGCCCCGCGATTGCCTAACCTCGCTCAGCCCACTTCAGCAGAGGGATCAGGGGCACGCCCCACAGGGTTCCGGCCAGGGGGTAGAAGATCAGGTCGATCCAGAAACTGTCCGGCAGGGCGTCGGCCACCACCGTGGCCAGCCAGATGTAGAACGCCAGAAACGTCAGGGTGGCGAAGGCGGCGATGATGCGGCGGGTGCGTCCGGGCATGGCGGTCATCGCTTGTTCCGGGTCAGGAAATAGACCAGCAGCACGATCACCGATCCGGCCATGGCCCAGGCGACCCAGCGGATGTCGCCCATGGGGTGGGCGCCGAACACCCGAACCGCCAGGAACCAGCCGCAGGCCGCGCCGGTCAGGGACGCCAGCAGGGTGCGGGCGATGCCCCGTCCGCCGGTCAGCAGGTCGGCGACCCAGCCCAAGGCCAGGGCGCCCGTGACCGCCAGGATGATGTCCAGATACTGCACGTCTCGCTCCGTGATTGCGGCGATCGCCCGAAGCGACCGCATGTCGCTGTGCGGATTTGCGACTGGTCCTTACGCCATTCCGTGGGCATAGGGGAAACATCGGGTCGCACGGTCCGATCTTTACTCCTTTAGTGAACGACGGCTGTCCAATGAACCGTTTTTCCGCATGGGATCGCTCGCGTCCGGTAGCGATCTGGCTGTTCTGCGTGGCCGCCCTGGTGTTCGCCATGGTGGTGGTGGGCGGGATCACCCGGCTGACGGGCTCGGGCCTGTCCATCACCGAGTGGAAGCCCATCATGGGCGCGGTTCCCCCGCTCAACGAGGCGGACTGGAACGAGGCCTTCGCCCTGTATCGGGAAATCCCCCAGTACCAGCAGGTCAACGCCGGCATGACCCTGGGCGAGTTCAAGGGCATCTTCTGGTGGGAGTGGATCCATCGCCAGCTGGGCCGCCTGATCGGCCTCGCCTTCGCCCTGCCGTTCCTTGTGTTCCTGGCCCTGAAGATGGTCCCCGGCCGGCTGGTGCTGCGCTGCGTGGTGCTGCTGGCGCTGGGCGGGCTGCAGGGCCTGATCGGCTGGTGGATGGTGTCGTCCGGGCTTAGCGAGCGGGTCGACGTGGCGCCCGAGCGCCTGACGGTTCACCTGGGCCTGGCCTTCGTCATCTTCATGGGCCTGATCTGGACGGGGCTGGAGGCGTGGTTCGGCGAGGACCGCACGCGCTCGCCCGCCGGGTGGAGCCGGTTCGCAGCCGCCGTGCTGGGCGTGGTGTTCATCCAGAGTCTGCTGGGCGGGCTGGTGGCGGGGTCCAGGGCGGGCATGGTCTATACGGACTGGCCGCTGATGAACGGCATGGTCATCGCGCCGGTGAACTGGGGGCAGGGGGCGCTGGCGTTTTTGCACGATCAGGCGCTGGTCCAGTTCAATCACCGGATCATGGCCTACGGGCTGCTGGCCTTGACCACGGTCTATGCGGTGCAGGTGATCCGCGCGAAGCTGGCGCAGGGCGCCGGGGCCTCGGCCTGGGTGCTGCTGGCGCTGGTATGGGCCCAGGCGGTGCTGGGGATCGCCACCCTGATGCACGCCGTGCCGCTGTCGCTGGGCGTGCTCCATCAGGCGGGCGCGGCGGTTGTGCTGGGCGCCGCGACGGTGAATCTGTGGCTGGTGCGGCGGTCCCAGCCGCGAATGTTCGGCTGAATTGCCTGGTATTTTAATACCGTATCCAAAAAATTGATAGATTACAGATGTGTAGGCTGATTTGACGCTGAATAACGCCGTTGACGAACGCGGTCGCCCCCTCTATTGACCCCGCTTCCGAGCGGCGTCGGTCCCACGATCTGCGTCCGCGACCCGATTTCGCCTCAGGACACCTGACCATGTTGAAGACCACCACGGCTTCCCTGAAGCCGGCCGAGGTCGAGAAGAAGTGGATCCATATCGACGCCGAGGGCGTCGTTGTGGGCCGTCTCGCGACCTTCATCGCCAACCGCCTGCGTGGCAAGCACCGCCCGGACTACACCCCGCACGTTGACTGCGGCGACTATGTCGTCGTGACCAACGTCGACAAGGTGGTGTTCACCGGCAAGAAGTCGACCGACAAGGTCTACTACCGCCACACCGGCCACCCCGGCGGCATCAAGTCCACGACCCCGGAAAAGGTCCTGGGCGGACGCTTCCCCGAGCGGGTGCTGGAAAAGGCCGTCGAGCGCATGCTGCCCAAGGAAAGCCCCCTGGCCCGCAAGCAGATGACGCACCTGCGCCTGTTCGCCGGCGCCGAGCACACCCATCAGGCCCAGTCGCCCGAGACCATCGACTTCAAGTCGGCCTCGCCCAAGAACACCCGGAGCCAGTAATGACCGACGTGACCAACGAAACGACGGCCGCCACCGGCTTCGACGCCCTGAAGGGCATGGGAACCGCCGCGGAAGAGGCCATCATCCGCGAGCCCCAGATCGACGCCCAGGGCCGCGCCTACGCCACCGGCAAGCGCAAGAACGCCATCGCCCGCGTTTGGATCAAGCCCGGCTCGGGCAAGATCACCATCAACGGTCGGGATCAGGAAGTGTACTTCGCCCGCCCCGTGCTGCGCATGATGATCGTCCAGCCCATGCAGCTGACCGACCGTGAAGGCCAGTTCGACGTGATCGCCACGGTCGAGGGCTCGGGCCTGTCCGGCCAGGCCGGCGCCATCCGCCACGCCATCTCCAAGGCCCTGACTCACTACGAGCCGGACCTGCGAAAGGTGCTGAAGCCGCATGGCCTGCTGACCCGCGACAGCCGCGTGGTCGAGCGCAAGAAGTACGGCCGCGCCAAGGCCCGCCGCAGCTTCCAGTTCTCGAAGCGCTAAGCCGCTCACGCGGTTTGGATTTTGGGCGCTTCGGGGAGACCCGGGGCGCCCTTTTTCTTTGCTGGATCGACCATGACCCACACCATCTTCATCGACGGCGAGGCCGGGACCACGGGGCTGGAGATCCGGGAACGGCTGGAGGCGCGCTCTGATCTGGAGCTGCTGTTGCTCGGTGACCGGCGGCGGGATGTGGACGCGCGGCGCGAGGCGCTGAACGGGGCCGATGCGGTGATCCTGTGCCTGCCGGACGATGCGGCGCGGGAGGCTGTGGCCATGATCGAGAACCCGGCGGTGAAGGTGATCGACGCCTCCACGGCCCATCGGGTCGCGCCCGGCTGGACCTATGGCTTTCCCGAGATGGACGCGGACCAGCGCGCGGCGGTGGCGGGATCGACGCGGGTGTCGAACCCCGGTTGCTATCCTACCGGCTTCATCGCCCTGACGCGGCCGCTGGTGAGGGCCGGGCTGGTCCCGGCGGATCATCCGGTCAACGTCAATGCGGTCAGCGGCTATTCCGGAGGCGGCAAGGCCATGATCGCCGAGTTCGAAGGGGAGGGGGCGGCCACCGCCCACCGCGCCTACGGCCTGACCCTGACCCACAAGCATGTGCCGGAGATGACGCGGCATGCGGGGCTGAGCCGGCCGGTGCTGTTCGCGCCGGCCGTGGGGAATTATCGCCAGGGCATGCTGGTGGAGGTTCCGCTGCACCTGTCGGCCCTGCCGGAGACGCCGTCCATCGAGCGCCTGCACGGGGCGCTGGTGGAGGCCTATGCGGGGGCCCGGTTTGTGGAGGTGGCGGACCTGGAGACCACCGAGGCCATGACCGGCATCGAGCCCGAGGGCCTGAACGGCACCAACCGCCTGCGGCTGCACGTGTTCGGCGACCGCAGCGGGGCCCAGGCGCGGCTGGTCGCCCTGCTGGACAATCTGGGCAAGGGCGCCTCCGGCGCGGCGGTGCAGAACCTGAACCTGATGCTGGGGCTGGACGAGGGGACGGGCCTGTCCTGACCCGTCCTGTCTCCTTCTCATGGCGTGGGGAGGGGGACTGCCCGTCGAAGCGGGGTGGTGGAGGGGGCGGCGCAGGCGGTAAGAGTGTGGGATGTCCCTGGTTGAAATCGAGTCGCCACCTCCGTCACGGGCGCTGAGCCGCGCCCGCGCCACCTCCCCATCGCGCCGATGGAGAGGAGAGCTGTTCTGATGGAATTCCAGGACGACGCCTTTGTGCTGTCGGCGCGCGCGCACGGGGACACCGGCGTGGTGGTTGAGCTGTTGACCGAGCTACACGGGCGCCATGCGGCCTATGTGGCGGGCGGGGCGTCGCGGCGCATGAAGCCGTTCCTGCAGCCGGGCGCGCGTGTCGCAGCCGACTACCGGGCGCGGACCTCGGAGCATCTGGGCTCGGCGAAGCTGGAGCCGGTGGGCGAGGGGCCGGCGGCCCTGTTCGACGACCCGCTGGCCCTGACCGGGCTGAACGCGGCGGCGGCGGTGGCGCAGGGCTCGCTGCCCGAGCGCGAGCCGCATCCGGGGGCGTTCCTGGCCTTCGAGGCCCTGATGGCGTCGTTCGCCTTCCCCGACATCTGGCCCGCCGTGTTCGTTCGTTTCGAGGCCGGGCTGCTGGAGGAGTTGGGCTTCGGTCTGGACCTGTCAAAGTGCGCGTCGACCGGCTCGGCGGACGACCTGGTCTGGGTCAGCCCGCGCACGGGCCGGGCGGTCAGCCGCGCGGCGGGTGCGCCCTATGCCGACAAACTGCTGACCCTGCCGCCCTTCATGCTGGGGGCGCAGGCGGGGCTGGGCGCAGGCGATGTGAAGGCAGGCCTGGACCTGACCGGCCACTTTCTGGAGACCTTCGTGTTCCACCCGTTCAACAAGCCCCTGCCGCCCGCGCGCGTGTGGATGCTGGACAAGCTGGCCGAGGCCGGCCGGCTGTAGCCGGACTTCGGCGCCGGAAGGGCCCGACGGATCGATCCGCCGGGCCCCTTGAAACTACCAGTTCCAGGCGTCGTAGATCACCTCGATGATGTAGCCGTCATACTGGTCGATCAGATAGATGTGGTTGTCCACGTGCACCCACATGGTTCCGGCCGGCGGATAGCCGAGCCCGTAGAAGCGGTAGTCGTTGACCCGATAGCGCCAGAAGGTGCTGGGAAGATAATGACCCGCAGACCAACGCTGGCCCCAGTATTGTCGCGGCACCTGATAGTAGCCGTAGCTGGGCGCGAAATAGAAGCCGACGCGAAGGCCGGAGTATCCCCGGAACCACTGATGTTGCCGCCACCAGTTGGCGTGCTGGCGACGCTGCCAGTCCCGGCGCCACTGGTCACGGTTCCAGCGCTGGCGGAACTCGTTGTAATCGCGTCGGTCGCGTCGTGCGTCCGGACGCCCCCCGCGACGATCCTGTCCCCAGTCCCGCCGGTCATCGCGCCGGTTCTGCCCCCGGTCGTTCCGGTTGTCAGGACGGTTGCGATCCGAGTCGCGGCGATCGTCGCGCCGATCCGGCCGTCCCCCTCTCTGATCCGGTCGATCCTGACGCCACTGGGAGCCACCCTGACGAGGCTGGTTCGGGGTCGAGTCACGACGACCATCGCCCCGACCGTCCCGACCGGCCGGGTTTCCACCCGGGCGTCCCTGAGGGGTCGCGTCCGTCGATCGGGGCCGGGAGTCGGGCCTGGGCTGCGTGGGCGGCGTTTCACCGGTCCGGGGAGAAGGGCGACCCTCTGGCCGGGGTCCGCCGGACCTGTCGGGACGCCCTTGTGAGGACCTGGACTCCTGACGGGACTGTCGATCGGATTGGCTCGATTGCGGCCGGGAGTCCTGGCGCGCCTGCCCGCGCGTGGCGCCGGACGAATCGGGTCGGCGAGATTGTTCGCGACTGCTCTCGGCGTTTCGTGCGGAGCGGCGATCCTGGGCCACGGCCTCACCGGCGGTGGCCATGATCGGCACGACCAGT
Organism: Brevundimonas sp.; assembly: GCF_046299535.1. Lineage (GTDB taxonomy): Bacteria > Pseudomonadota > Alphaproteobacteria > Caulobacterales > Caulobacteraceae > Brevundimonas. Next base: position 18,815 of record NZ_JBKBIB010000012.1, read on the forward strand.
GAGGCGATCGCTGTGGCAACGATGAAGCGTTTCATGCTGTTCATCCTCGATCCGCCGGGGGCGGCGGCTTTTGACAAATGTGACGCCCTGGCCATGAACCTTAACTGAACGTATTTGTCAGTTTCGGCCCTACTTCTTGTTTTTGAAAAGAAAAGCCCCGCCGGTGACGGCGGGGCCTGAATTCGGTGAACTGAGCGATCAATAGACGTTCAGCACGATGTCAGCGATCAGCCCTGAGGCCAGGGCGATGAGGACGATATCGTTGTTGGCGTGCACCCAGCGATAGCCGCGAGGGGCAGGCCGCAGTCCATAGAAGTACGGGTCCCGCACATGGTAGCTTCGGTAGGCGGAGGGCAGGGTGTGCCCCCGTTGCCAGCGATAGCCATAATACCGCGGCTCGACCCGGTAGTAGCCATAGCTGGGCGCGAAGTAATAGCCGCGGCGCGGGCCGCTGTAGCTGCGAAACTCGGGACGGCCGCGCCACCAGTTGGGATTGCCGCGGTCCCAGCGATCGACGCGGGGCGGCGGCGAATGACGCCCGGCCGGCGGACGGGCGGGAGGCCGGGAGTTGCGCCGGTCCTGGCGCCATTCACGCTGATCCTGACGATTGTCGCGTCGGTAGTCCCGACGATCGTCGCGGCGATCCTGACGCCACTCACGGCCATCGCGACGGGACTGGGCCTCGGCCGCGAGGGGGGCGGAGACGGTGATGAGGCCGATGGCGATGGCGGCGGCCTTGGCGAGGGTTTTCATGGCGATCCTCTCGAAGGGGCCGCGACGGAATTCGCGTGAGCGGCCGTTGAACTGTGTCGCCAAGGTCTCGCCCTTGACATGAATTCACCCTGAACGAGAGGTTCAGGTTAATTCCGTGCGCCTGTTGCGACGCTGCACCATCCTTCCCAGATCGAACCGTGACGCTGGAAAGGATCATCATGACCAAGCCCCTGGAACTCTGGTACTGGCCCACGCCAAACGGCTGGAAGATCTCAATCGCGCTGGAGGAAATGGGGCTGCCCTATGAGGTGAAGCCGGTGAACATCGGCGCGGGCGAGCAGTTCACGCCCGTGTTCCTGGCCATCAGCCCCAACAACCGCATGCCGGCCCTGGTCGATCCCGAAGGGCCGGACGGCAAGCCGCTGTCGATCTTCGAGTCCGGCGCGATCCTGCAGTATCTGGGGAACAAGAGCGGCCGGTTTTATCCTGCGGACGTCCGGGCGCGGACCGAGGTGGATCAGTGGCTGTTCTGGCAGGTCGGTGGACTGGGACCCATGGCGGGCCAGACCCATCACTTCCGCCAGTACGCTCCGGCCCTGATCAGGGACCAGCGCCAGATAGCCTACGGGGTGCGCCGCTACACCGATGAGACCAACCGGCTGTACGGTGTGCTGAACACGCGACTGGCGGATCGGGATTATGTGGCGGGGGACTACTCCATCGCCGACATGGCGATATGGCCGTGGATCCTCCCGGGACCGCAGGGACAGGACCTTGAGGCCTTTCCGCACCTGAAGGTCTGGATGGAAAGGGTCGGCGCCCGTCCGGCGGTTCAGGCGGGCAGGGCGGTCGGAAACGACCTGCGCGGCGATCTGGGCGCCCCCGGAAAACAGGCCGAACAGGCGCGAAAGATGCTGTTTGGCCAGCGGGCCCGGTAAACGAGACCTTTCAACCGGATTGAGGAGTTCTGAATCAGGTTTCCAGTATTCAGAACTCCTTTACATAAAAGATTTTGAGAGCCCCTAGCCGTTAACTTTAACTTCAATAGCGCCGGTCTTTGATCGTGTCACAGGACGGGGCCAGAAAGGCCTTCGCAAGGAGATACGGTGATGATCGCGCAAGAACTGGCGCACGACTGTAAGGCCCAGATGGACAGCGCTCTGCCGCTGCCCACTCCGGACATGGACGGCGACGCCCTGTTCCGGCTGGGCATGATGTACTCGACCGGCCAGGGCGGCGCGCCCATGGATCGGGTCAGCGCCCACATGATCTTCAATCTGGCCGCCATGAAAGGCTCCATTGAGGCCCGCGCCTATCGCAAGGAACTGTCCGCAGAGATGGACCGCGAGGATCTGGCCGAGGCCCAGCGCGCCGCGCGCCGCTGGATCGATCAGGGCGCCGTCAGCCTGGCGGCCTAGAAGCGGGTGTAGACGCTGTCGTTGATCGAATAGCTGAAGCTGACCGGCAGCGAGTCGCGAATCTGGCTGAAGAACACCGCCAGCTCCGCCAGGGTGGTGCGGGGCACGTACAGGATGTCGGACCGGCGCAGGGCCACGGCCGTGGTGCGCGGTCCGCTCAGGTCCACCACCCGCATCATGCGCACATTGCCCGGTCCGCGGCGGATCAACGCCACCTGGGAGCGCCGCCCCGTGGGCAGGATGCCGCCGGCCATGATGATCGCCTGCCAGGCTTCGATGTCGCCGGGCATGTCGTAGACGCCCGGGGTGCGCACCTCGCCGTCCACCCACACCTTGAGCGGCCCCGCCTGGGTCAGGGTGACCTCCACCATCGGATGGCGCAGCTGGCTGGCGTAGGCCGTGGCCAGCGACGCCTCCAGTTCGGGCAGGGAGCGGTCCGCCGCCATGACCTGGCCGATCAGCGGCATGGAGATGCGCCCGTCAGGGCCCACGCGCACCGCCCGGTTCAGTTCGGGCGCTGTGGGTGTCTGGATGTCCAGTTCGTCGCCGGGATAAATCAGATACTCCGGCTCGGCGTCGGTCCAGTCGGCGAAGGCGATGTCGGGGAAGCCGGGCGTCTGCGCCGATCGGCCCAGACCCGCGCCGCCGGAACAGCCGGCCAGGGCGCCGGTGGAGGCCAGGGCGATCAGAAGATGGCGGCGATCCATGGACATCAACGACTCGTGCGGCGACTTCGGGCGTCAGGCTGACCCTCCAATCGTAACCGATGGTTAACGCGCAGGGGCGAAGTGTGGACCTGTTAACCCTGTTTGCCGGGATTCGCCGTTCATGCGCACGTCCGCCTACCTGTCGACCCGCCCGCGCTACGGGTTGCTGGACCTGGCGGCCCTGCTTTTCCGCGAGCTGTGGGTGATGGTGGCGGTGTTTCTGGCCATCTGCATTCTCGGCGTCATCCTCATTCTGACATCCATCAACAAGACCTATACGGCCCGGGCCGGGATCGTCGCCACGGTGGGGCAGGAGTACGTCTATCAGCCCACCGTGGGGCCTGAGCGGAACAGCACCAATGTGCCCCAGGTCAACGAGATCGCCCAGGCCGAGGCGGCCATCCTGAACAGCAGCGAGCTGAAGCGCCGGGTGGTCCAGGCCGTAGGCGTGGAGACCGTGGTTGGCGAACGGGCGGCGTCCCGCGCGGCCAGCGCCGAGGCGGCGGAGCGCAGCGCCCTGCGCACCATGATCCGCGATCTGGAAGTATCCACCGCGCCCCTCAGCGGAGTGATCCAGCTGAGCTATGAGGCGCGGGACGCAGAGACGGCGGCGGTGGTCCTGAACGGTCTGCTGGACCAGTATCTGATCTATCGCCGCGAGGTGTTTCAGGACCGCATGACGCCCGCGTTGCAGGAGCAGCGCCAGGTGTTCGAGGATGAGCTGGAAGACGCGGACCACGCCTATGAGACCTTCCTGCGCACCAACGCCATTGGAGACTTCAACACCGCCCGGCAGACGCTGGGGGCGACCTATCAGTCGGTCTTCACCGAGCGGCTGGGGGTGGACGCCCAGTTGAGCCAGGTGTCGAACCGGCTGGCCCGGCTGCGGGTCGAGCTGGGCTCAGTGCCTGCCGAGATCGTGTTGAACCAGCAGCTGAACGTGGCGGCCCAGGACCAGGTGCTGCTGCTGCGCACCGAGCGGGAGAACCTGCTGGCCCGCTATCAGCCCGACGCCCAGCCCGTGCGGGACATCGAGGAGCGGATCGCACAGATGCAGGCCTTCGTGAACACCGGCACGGCGGTGGGGCCGCGCGAGGTGCAGACCGGGCCGAACCCCATCTGGGTTTCGCTGGACACCGAACGGATCCAGCTGACCGCCGAGCGGGACTCCCTGATCGCGCGGCGGTCGGTGCTGGAAGCCCAGCTGAACGACCTGCGCAACCGCCAGTCCCGCCTGACCGAGCTGGAATCCCGCAACGCCACCCTGTCGGCGGACCGGGAGGTGCTGACCAGCAACATCCGCGAGTTCGCCCTGCGTGAAAGCCAGAGCCGTGCGGCCACGTCGCTGGCGCAGAGCGGGGCGGACAACATCCGCATCGTGGAGCGCGCCTCGCCGCCCACGCGGGGGACCAGCCTGCGCATGCCCGGCATGCTGCTGGTGATCCTGTTCGCCGGGTTCACGGCCCTGTGCGTCGGGCTGATCCGCATCTTCCTGCGGCCCGGCTTCACCACCCCGGGATCGGCCGGGCGGACGCTGGAACTGCCGGTGCTGGCGGTGGCCCCTCTGAAGGCCCGCTAAGCGTTCCCCTGAGGGTTGTGATAGCTTCGGCCAAACAGGTGCGCGTAGCGATTCGATGGTCGACCTCACTGCGGAAATGGCGGGACTTTGGGCGGCGCTGGGTCCGGCGTCGGGCCATCGCGGCCGCGTGATCCAGTTCGTCTCCGCCAACCACGGGGAGGGGACCTCCACCGTGGCGCGCGAGTTCGCCCGTCTGGCCGCCGTGCGCGCCCGTCGCCCGGTCTGGCTTGTGGACGCCGACCTGAACGCCCAGCAGCAGATGGAGGCCGTCGGGGCCCAGCCGGACCGCTTCGGCAAGCTGGGCAAGACCGCCTACGCTTCGCCAGACGGCTCCTGCTTCTTCACCGTGTCGCCGCGCCTGACGGCCAGGGACGGACGCCCGGTCGCCCCGGCCCGACTGCTGATCGCCCAGCCCTGCCTGGGCGGCCGGCTGTGGATCACCCGGTTCCGGGGCGAGGTGCTGAAGTCCGGCCAGAGGGTCGAGGCCCTGCACGACGCCGCCTACTGGGACGCCATGCGCAAGCACGCCGAGACCGTGGTGGTGGATGCGCCGTCCGCCGACCGCTCCGACATGGCCGTCAACCTGGCCCCCTATGTGGACGCCACCGTTCTGGTGGTCGCCGCCGAGACCACCCGGGCGTCCGAGCCCATCGCCCTGCGCGACGAGATCGAGGCGGTGGGCGGCCGCATCGCCGGGGTGGTCATGAACCGCTCCACCTACCAGCCGCCGGGCTTCCTGAAGAAGGTGCTGGGTTAGACACTCGGCGAGAAAAAACAGTGCAACGGGAGTGCAACGGCGGCGGAATTGTTGAGCGAAAACAGTTGTGGGCTTGCACTTGTCATCCCGGCCGACGCGAAGCGGAGAGCCGGGACGCGGGCGCTGAACTGTTTTCCGCCCGGACAGCCGCAGGGCTGAGCCGGGCGACTGGCGGTGATTTTCCAGCCCTTGGCCCGGCTCGTCGCACAGCGCCGTCCGGGCCTCCTCGAGCACGATTGGCCGTCCCGTCCCGGATAGCGCCTGCGGCGCTTCCGGGATGACAAGGAGGGCCCCCGGGTGGGCCGGCGGTGCACTCCGCTACGAAAAAACAGTGCAACTGGAGTGCAAGGTCGCCGGAATTGTTCAGCGAAAACAGCGGGGGATGAATTTCGAGTGCAATGAAGCGCCTCCCTTGGGTTTGGCGGCCCGGGGCCGATGGGGAGGCATTGTAGGGGGGCTGGAAAGCAGGCGGTCGAAATCGGGGCGTCAGGGGCGCTGATCCGTTGTGGCGCAAGGGAGTAGGCGCGGGAGATGCGGGATTCAGGCCCGGTTGAGGCGTTTGAGTTCGCTGGCGCCGTAGAACTGGGGCTCGAGGCCCGGCATCCAGGCGAGCTTGCCGAGGCCGCGAACGGCGCGGTCCATCCAGAAGGCGCGGCGGGAGTGGCCGATCAGGGTCATGATCAGGGCCGCGACGCCGAACACGGCGGCCTGTCCGGCCCCGACGATCATCCAGCGGGCGAGGGCGGGCCAGTTCTTCTCTTTCGCCGCCGTCTGGGACGGGCCCTGACCGTAGGCGAAGGCGCGGGTCAGGGCGTAGCTCAGGGTGGCGCGGTGGGGCGGGGCGAACTCCTCAACCCAGGCGTCGGCGGCCCAGCCGAAGCGGCCGCCGCGCGCGGCCAACCCCGCGAACAGGGCGTCGTCCTCGCCGCCGGACTGATCCGCCGAGACATCGAAGGGCGCGGCGCCGGGCAGGGCGATCGCGCGGGTCATCAGGGAGGCGCCGCAGCCGTAGGCGTGGTCGATCAGGCCGCTTCTGGCAGGGCCCTCGCGCCCGAAGAACCGCTCCAGATAGGGCTTGAGCCAGACAGGGGCGCCTTCGGCCCGGCCGTGGATGGGGCTGAAGGTGACGTCAGCGCCCAAGGCTTCGTGGGCCGAGAGGATGCGGGCCAGCCAGTCGGGGGCCGCGGCCTCGTCATCGTCGAGGAAGGCGATCAGGGAGGCTTCGGTGGCGCGCAGGGCGGCGTTGCGGGCCGTAGCCACGCCGGGGGTGGGGACGTGGATATAGACCAGCCGCCACGGGCTGTGGGCGCGCAGGGCCTCGACCCGGTCGCGGGCGGAGCCCTGGGGGTCGTTATCGGCGATGACGATCTCGCACAGCCGGTCGGCGACGCGCGTCTGGGCGAACAGGGAGCGCAGGGCCCGCTCCAGACTGTCCGGACGGCGCAGGGTGGGGACGATGACGGCGACATTGGCGATCATGCCAGCACCTCGCCCACGGTCCTGATGGCCACGCCGCGCGCCTGTGCGTGGGCGACGATGCGCGCCAGCGCGGCGGGGGTGCAGCCGTATTTCGACGGGTTTTCGCGCACATCGTGGGTGTAGAGGATGACCCAGGCGCCCTGATCCACCGCGCGGTCGATCCAGCGCAGGGCCTCGGCCTCGCCGTCCGGACCCTCGATGCCCACGGCGGGCAGCTGGTTCAGGTCCGAGCCGTCCCTGATGATGCCCGAGTGCACGGCGCGCAGGGAGCCGTAGCGGCCCTTCAGCGCCTTCTTGGCCTGTGGCGAGACCTCGCCGTACGGATAGGCGAAATGGCGGGGCGGCGCGCCGAAAGCGGTCAGGACCTCGGCGTTGCGGTCGGCGTCGGCGCCGATGGCGGCTTCATCGGACAGGCCGCAGTCCAGATGGGAATGTGTGTGGCAGGCGATCTCGTGGCCTGCGTCGGACAGGCGCGCGATCTCCGACTGGTTGGCGTAGCGGCCCATGTCGCCCGGCTGATCGAACAGGCCGGCGCAGACATAGTATGTGCCGCGCGCCCCGGCGGTCTCGAGTGTGGCGGCGCCCGCCTCGGCGCCCGAAATCGGCACATCGTCGAAGGTGAAGCTGACCACCGGCCCGTTGTGGGACAGGCGGGCGGGGCGGCGGTGCATGAGGCGCACGACCCGGCGGCGCACCTTGCCGAACAGGCTGGAGTCGGCGTTGTAGGGCTGGGCCTGGGGTTGCTGCATCAGACGGCCTCCGCATAGAGGGCGGCCCGGTAGAGCCGCAGCGAGAAGGCGCGCGGCCCGGCGGGCAGCCAGTCGGTCATCGCCACGGTCTTCAGCAAGGGCCGGGCCAGGCCCATGCCCGGCGCGCGCTTGAGCAGGCGGGCGGCCTTGTAGCTGGGGTAGGTGGAGACGATGTCGGGGTGGCGGGCCACCACCCGGGCGAAATTGGGGGCGGACTGTTCGTATTTGGCGGCCAGGGCCCCGGCGGTGTCCAGACCCATGTGGGTGGCCGGATTGTCCAGATGGACGACGCGGAACCGGCGCGACACGCGCATGGCCCATTCCACATCCTCCCAGCCCCAGCCGGTGAAGGCGCTGTCGAAGGCTTCGGCCGCGAACACGTCGCGGCGGACCAGCAGGTTGGAGGTGTAGACGTATTTCTCAGGCTGGCGGGCGCGTTCCTGATACGGCACGCACTCGGATCGCGCCGCCAGGGCCCGGTGGACGGCGAAGCGGGGCTCGTCCGGGGCCTGCAGCAGGGAGAAGCCGCCGAAGGCGACGGGCGGATCCTCCGTGGCCGCCAGATCGGCCCAGACCTGAAGAAAGCGGCGATGATCCGGCCGCATGTCGCTGTCCAGAAACAGGAAGCTGCCGCCCCGTGCGGCGGCGGCCAGACGGTTGCGGCCTCTGGATCGGCCCTCGTTGGTCTTCAGGTCGATGAGGCGGGCGGGCAGGGCCATGGTCGTGATGGCGGCCTCGACCCGGGCGACCAGATCGGCGTCGCCGCCGCCGTCGGACAGGACGATGACCTCCACCGAGCGGCCGAGCTGGCCCGCCTCGTCGTTGAGGTCGCGCAGCAGGTCGCAGGGGTCGTCCCGGTAGAAGGGGATCAGGACCGACAGGGCCGGGCGCTTGCCCCGCCAGCGGGCGTTGGCGACGGTGCGGCTCATGCTTCGGCTCCGCGGGTTCTCCAGGCGTTCAGGAGGCGGCGGCCGGTGTCGCGCACCCCGGCGGCGTTCACGGTCACGGCGACGACGGCGTAGACCGCGCCGCCGATGGCCGCCTTGGCGATCAGCTCCACGGGGCCGCCGAGGGCCGGGATCAGGGACACCACGCCCGCCATCACCGCGCAGGCGACACCGCAGCGGATCAGGGCCTCCCACGGAATGGGCAGACGCATGACCGTGCGGCCGATGAGGATGGAGGCGGCGAGGCCCAGGGTGAAGCTGGCCGCCGTGGCCCAGGCCGCGCCCAGCACGCCGAAGCGGGGTATCAGGATCAGGTTGAGGAGGACGTTGGCGACGGCCGGGACCGCCATGGTCAGCAGCATGCGGTCGGTGCGGTGGCCGAGGGTGAAGACCTGATTGAAATAGTAGACCGTCACCCCGGACAGGGCAGCGCCCAGGGCGATCCAGGGGGTGATGAGGGCGGCGGCGGAGCGCAGGTCCTGACCGATCAGCACCTCGGCCAGCGGGCGGGCCACCAGCATGACGCCCACGGCGGCGGGCAGGCCGACGAGGACGAACAGGCCCGCCTGTTCCCGGGCGGCGTCCTGAAGGGCGGTGCGGCCGCCGCGCTCCAGCGCCATGACCATGGCGGGCGCCCCCGCGGCGCCCAGCCAGATGAACATGACGTCCAGGGTGCGGTTGGCGATGGAATAGCCCGCATGATAGGCGCCCACCGCCGCCTCGTTCAGGAACACCGCCAGCAGGAAGCGGTCGGTGGAGGCCAGCACCAGCGACAGGATCAGGGACGCGGCGATGGGATAGCCGAAGGTCGCATAACGCTTGAGCCGGGCCGGGTCGGGCCGTCCGCCGCGGGCGTGCTTCAGCTCGCCGGGCAGGATGAAGGGCAGGGCGAACAGGGGGGCGAGCAGCAGGCCCAGCAGGGGCGCCGCGCCGCCGAGACCGGCGAGGGCGAAGATGACGCCGATCAGGAAGCCGCCGATGACGGTGGCCATGTCGAGGCCGGCGGCCTTGGCCACCTCGCCCGAGGCGCGGAACCGCTCCTGCGCCAGCTTGGCGAAACAGCGGACCGGCACGCCGATAAGGGCGACGCCGAGGGCCAGGCGGAAGGCGGGCTCCACCGGCCACAGCATGACGCCGAGGACGACCAGCGGGATGAAGGCGGCGGACAGCCAGAAGGCCGCCCGGTAAAGGCTGGCGAAATGGTCGGCGAGGCCGGTCTCGGGCGTCTCGGCGGCCCAGTAGCGGGCCATGGCCGCCTCGAGCCATGTGAACACCGCCACATGGGCCAGGGTGAACACCGAATAGGCCAGGGCGTAGCGGCCGAAATCCTCGGGGCTGAGCAGGCGGGTGAAGACCACGATGGCCAGAAAGCCCACCACCCCCTGCACGATGTTGGCGGGCAGATAGCCCCAGACGCCGCGCCAGAACATCAGCGCACCGCCACCCGGTCGCCCAGCAGCACGGGCACGGTGACGGCCATGATCCACAGGTCCAGCCAGAAGGACTGGCGCTCCACATAGTCCACGTCCAGCTGCACCCGGCGGCGCACCTCGGCGGCGGTGTGCAGGGGGCCGCGCGAGCCCTTGATGGCGGCCCAGCCGGTCATGCCGGGCTTGATGCGGTGGCGGTGGGCGTATTCGGCGACAAGGCGGGCGGATTCGATCTGGCCGGTCTTCATGCCGATGGCGTGGGGGCGCGGGCCGACCAGCGACATCTCGCCCTTCAGCACATTGATCAGCTGGGGCAATTCATCGAGGCTGGTGGCGCGCAGGAAGCGGCCGACGCGGGTGATGCGGTCGTCGTCGGCGGTGACCTGTCGTGAGGCGGTGGCGTCGGCGGCCTCGTGGCGCATGCTGCGGAATTTCCACACCACGATCTCTTCGTTGTTGAAGCCGTGCCGGCGCTGGCGGAACAGGATCGGGCCGGGGCTGTCCAGCCGCACCATCAGGGCGACGACGGCGAACACGGGCATGAGGCCGACCAGCATCAGGCCGCCGATGATCAGGTCCTGCAGCCGCTTGTTGAAGGCGGCGCGGTCGGGGTCGGGGTTGCTGAGGGAGGCCAGGGGCGCGCGGGCCAGCTTCTCCAGGGCGGCGTTGCGGTCTTCGGCGGCCCTGGGGTCCACCAGCAGGGTGACCTCGTTGGGCAGGCCGCCGAGGCGGCGCATGAGGTCGCGCACCCGCTCGCGGGCGGCGGGGTCCACGGCCAGGACGATGTGGTCCACATAGGGCGTCATGCGATGGGTCAGCAGGGCCTCGGTGTCGCCCAGCACCGGCACGCCCTCGACGCTGTCGGGGGCGCGGGCCAGCCGGTCGTCGAACACGCCCAGCACGTTCAGGTCGCGGCGCCTGAGCGCCTCGCGGATCAGCTTTTCGGCGTGCTTGGTGGCGCCGACCACCACCACATTGGGGGTCAGGGTCCCGTCGGCGCGCCAGACCCGGACCCGCTCGCACCAGATCATGTGCAGGGCATACAGGACAATCAGATTGAGACCGCTCCACACCAGCACCGGGCCGATCAACGGGACGGGCGACAGCATGGCCAGACCGGCGGCGATCAGGCCGGCGCCGGCCGCCGAGGCGCTGACCAGACCCATATGGATCACAAGGCGCCGGTCGCGGGAGAAGCCATAGACGCCCGACCCCTTCAGCATCGCCAGCAGGGCCGCCGCGCCGACCGCGAACGGCAGGACGGCGGACAGGGGCGCGCCGAGCAGGCCGGAGTGACTGGCGGCGGCGGCGCACAGCAGGGTCAGGGCGATCACTGCGAGGCCGTCGATGGCGCGGAACCAGTGAGCGGCCAGGCGCGAGGCGTGGCGCTGGCGCGCGTTCAGCCAGACCTCGGGCCGGAAAGGACCGCGCCGGGCGCGGGCGTCGGTCTTGCCCGCCCCACGCGCCACGGCGCCCGAAGCCAGGGCCTGAAGCCCGGCGGCGTCGAGGGTCGCGGGCGCATCCGCGGCGGGTGCGTCATCAGGTCTGGTCTGGGTCGAGAGCATGGCGGCCATTCTGGTCTGGCCGTCATCAAAACATTCCGCCGTGGATTTCGCGTTAACGTCGCAAACCCGGATTGCGTCGGCGCGCCCGAGCCGCTATCGGAGCCGAACCGGAGACGTGGCCGAGTGGCTGAAGGCAACGGTTTGCTAAATCGTCGTACCCTGTAAGGGGTACCGAGGGTTCGAATCCCTCCGTCTCCGCCACCCTACGCCTTCGGCTTCGGATGGCAGGCCACGCAGTGGTTTGCCGAACGAAGGCGATCTCAGGCGTAGGTGTGTCCCCCGAAGCCTTGGCGAAGGGGGACTGTTCGCTTCATGCTCATTCCCATGTCGGCTCGGGTCTCGGGATCGATTTGGTACGTCTATTTTCTCAAGCTTAGTAATGGCGATATCTACGTTGGATCGACAAATGATCTGAAACGGCGTTTCGAGTCGCACCAGCAGGGGCAGGTAATCTCGACCAGGGCGTACGCGCCGATGACGCTGTTGACCTATGTGGCCGTAAATTCGGAGACGACAGCACGGTCGCTCGAACAGTACTTCAAGTCCGGGTCCGGAAAAGCCTTCGCCCGGAAACGCTTCTGGTGAACATTGTGGCAGCAGGAAAGTGAACCTCTTTCCCCCGCCGCTGTTGAAGCGGCATGACCATTCTCAACCTGCTCCCTTCCGTCCTCATCGGCGCCGTCGCCAGCGCGCGATCCATGACGCCCATGGCCGCCATCGCGGGGGCGCGGCTGACGCAGCGCAGGACGCCGGGGCGGCTGTTGCTGCTGGATCATCCGCTGTTCAAGGTCGGAGCCCTGTTCATGGGTGTGGGCGAACTGCTGGGCGACAAGATGCGCTCGGCGCCGGACCGCACGGTGTTTCTGGGCCTGCTGGCCCGGGTGATGAGCGCGGGTATCGCCGGGGCCGCCCTGGCGCCGCGCGGCCATGAGCGGCTGGGCGCGGGGCTGGCGGTGGGAACCGCCGTGCCGCTGGCCTACGCCACGCTGGCGGGACGCAAGGCCGGCATGCGGCGCATCGGGCAGACCCGCAGCGGGCTGATCGAGGATGCGCTGATCGTCGCGGCCGGCGTGGCCGTGGTGGCCCTTGCGGTGCGGGGCGGGCGGCGAGGATAGACCCGCCGCCGCGTCGCTACTTCACCGGCGGGGCGACGTAGGCGTCCACGTCGATCTCGTTTTCCCATTTGCCGACCACGGTGGCGACGGCCAGGTCGCTGATGACGTTGGTCACGGTGCGGGTCATGTCGAGGATGCGGTCGAACGGCAGGACGAAGCCCACCAGCAGGGCGGTCTGCATCGGGTCGACGCCGATTCCCTGAAGCACGGCCGCCAGCATGAACAGCGAGGCCGAGGGGACCGGGGCGGTGCCGATGGAGACCAGCAGGGTCGTAACCACGATCAGGGCGTAGTCGGACAGGCTGAGGGTGATCCCGAAGGCCTGGGCGGCGAAGACGGCGAGGATGCCGATGTACAGGGCGGTGCCGTCCATGGACACGGTCATGCCCAGCGGCAGGACGGTGGAGAAGACCGGCTTCTTGATGCCCAGATTCTGCTCGGCCACCGCCATGGTCACCGGCAGGGTGGCCGAGGACGAGGAGGTGGAGAAGGCCACCAGCCCCGCGTCGGTCACGTCGCGGAAGAACGGCCAGGCGGGGAGCCGGGCGAACATCTTGATGATCCCCCCATGGAAAACAAGGATCTGGATCATACAGCCGACCACGACGCACAGGGCCAGCAGGGCCACATTGACGAAGGCGGACAGGCCCGTGGTGCCCATGACCCAGGCGATCAGGGCGAAGACGCCGAAGGGCGCCACCTCCATGATGAAGCCGACCAGCTTGAGCATGGCTTCGGACGCGGAGTTGAACACGTCGGCCAGCGGCTTGCCCGCCTCGCCGGAAACCAGAATGGCCGCGCCCAGGAGCAGGGCGAAGAAGATCACCGCCAGAATCTGGCCCGAGGCCAGGGCCGCGATGGGATTGGTCGGCACGATCATCTCGATCATGCCCGCGAACGGCTGGGCCGCCTCAAGACCTTCGCGGGGAATCGCGTCCGAGAAGTCCACACCGGCGCCGGGCTGGATGAGGAGCGCCAGGGTTATGCCGACCGTGATGGCCGTCAGGCTGGTGAGCACGTAAAGCGACACCGCCTTCACCCCGATGGAGCCCAGACGTTTGGGGTCGCTGAGGCTGATCACGCCGGAGACGATGGTGACAAACACCAGGGGCGCCACGACCATCTGGATCAGACGCACGAACAGGTCGCCCAGCCAGCGGATCTGGCCGGCGCCTTCGCCCCAGATCAGGCCGACGATGACGCCCAGGACCAGCGCCAGCAGGATGCGCTTCCACAGCACGACCCCGAACCAGTAGCGGTGTGCAAGGCTGCGCGGACGTTCGTCAACGGAGTCGCTGTCCAGGGTCATGCAGTCGTCCTGAGTCTTGAAACCATGGTGAGGAGAAGGGCGGCGCGCCTCAGCCCTCCGGCGGCTGCGCGGCCTTCACGGATGCCCCGACGTCAGCAAGGACGACGGCCCCCGAACGCATCCAATGCGGTCATGAAGCAGATGTGACCGCCCGAACGCAAGACGGACTGTGTGGCGACTGGAACAAAGGAAGAACACGTGACATTGTCCCCGCATGGACGAGAAGCTCTCGAAAAAACTCAGAATTCTGGCTGACGCCGCCAAGTACGACGCCTCGTGTGCGTCGTCTGGGGCGAAAAAGCGCAAGGCGGCGCCGGGCGGGCTGGGGTCCACGACCGGGGCGGGAATCTGCCACGCCTATACGCCGGACGGACGCTGCGTCTCGCTGCTCAAGGTGCTGCTGACCAACTACTGCCTGTTCGACTGCGCCTATTGCATCAACCGGCGCTCCTCCAACACGCCCCGCGCGCGGTTCACGGTGGAGGAGGTGGTGCGGCTGACGGTCGAGTTCTATCGCCGGAATTACATCGAGGGGCTGTTCCTGTCGTCGGGCATCATCCGCTCGCCGGACCACACCATGGAGGAACTGGTGCGGGTGGCCAAATCGCTGCGTCAGGACCACGGATTCGCCGGCTATATCCATCTGAAGACCATTCCTGAGGCCAGCCCCTGGCTGATCGAACAGGCGGGGCTTTGGGCGGACCGGCTGTCCATCAATGTGGAGCTGCCCACCGATGCGGGACTGAAGGCCTTCGCGCCGGAAAAGGACAGCGGGACCATCCGCCGGGCCATGGGCCAGATGCGCGAACGGATCACCGAGGCGAAGGAGGAGCGGCGTCGGTTCTCGCCCGCCGGACAGAGCACCCAGGTGATCGTGGGCGCCGATGCGGCGACGGATGCGGACGTGCTGCAGTCCTCGGCGCGCATGTATGGGGATTATGGACTCAAGCGGGTCTATTATTCGGCCTTCAGCCCCATTCCGGAGGCCAGCGCCGCCCTGCCCATCAAGGCGCCGCCGTTGCAGCGGGAGAACCGGCTGTATCAGGCGGACTGGCTGCTGCGGTTCTATGGCTTCACGCCGCTTGAGGCAGCCTCGGGCGGGGACGGCGGGATGCTGGATCTGGAGATCGATCCCAAGCTGGCCTGGGCGTTGAAGAACCGGGACCGCTTTCCCGCCGATGTGAACACGGCCGACCGGGAATTGCTGCTGCGGGTGCCGGGGTTGGGGGTGCGGGCGGTGGACCGCATTCTGAAGGCGCGGCGGCACACGCGGCTGGGCATGGCGGATCTGGCGCGGCTGTCGCCGGCGCTGAAGCGGGCGCGGCCCTTCCTGATCGCCTCGGACCACAGCCCCCTGAAGCTGACCGACCGGGCCGACCTGCGCGAAATGCTGACGCCGCCGGCGCGGCAGCTGAGCCTGTTCTGATGGACTGGGCCGTGGCTCTGGCGCCGGGGGCTGATCTGGACGGGTTTCGCCGGGCGGCGCGCGGGCTGGTGGCCGCGGAGGCGGCGCCCGGGGCGGTGGACTGGAGCGGGAGCGCCCTGTTCGGCCAGCCGCCGCCGGACGGGCCGCCGCTGATCCTGCCGCGCCGGGCCGGGGGCCTGATCCAGTCGTGCGTGCGCCACGCGGACCCGGAGCGGTTCGCCCTGTTGTATCAGCTGGTCTGGCGCATCCATCGGGGCGAGCGGGCCCTGGCCGAGATCGCCAGCGATCCGCTGGTCCACCGGCTGGAGCAGATGGACAAGGCGGTGCGGCGCGAGATCCACAAGATGCACGCCTTCGTGCGCTTTCGCCGGATCGACGGGGAGGGGGGCGAGCGGTTCGCGGCCTGGTTCGAGCCGGAGCATTTCGTGCTGGAATCGGCGGCGCCGTTCTTCGTGGACCGGTTTCGCTCCATGCGGTGGTCGATCCTGACGCCGCTGGGGTCGGTTTGCTGGGACGGGGCGGCGCTGAGCTTCGGTCCGCCCGCGCGGCGGGAGGATGCGCCCGACGGCGACCCGTTCGAGGATGGCTGGCGGGCCTATTACGAGAGCACCTTCAACCCGGCGCGGGTCAATCCGCGCATGATGGCCTCGGAGATGCCCCGCCGCTACTGGCGCAATCTGCCCGAGGCCGCGTCCATCCCCGAACTGATCCGGGGGGCGCCGGCGCGGGTGCGCGAGATGATCGAGCGGGACGCGTCGACGCCCGTCAAGCGCAACCCGGAAAAGGCTGTGGCCGCCATGGCGGACCAGACGCCGACCACGCTGGAGGCGCTGAACCGCATCATCGCGGCGGCGGACCCGTTTGTTGTTGGGGGCACGCGGGCGGTGCTGGGCGAGGGGCCGCTGACCCCCGCCATCGCCCTGGTGGGCGAACAGCCGGGGGATCAGGAGGATGTGCAGGGACGGCCGTTCGTGGGGCCGGCGGGGCAACTGCTGGACCGCGCGCTGGCCGAGGCCGGGCTGGATCGGGCGGACCTCTATGTCACCAATGCGGTGAAGCATTTCAAGTTCGTGCAGGACGGCAAGCGGCGGCTGCACAAGTCGCCCACGGCGGGGGAGGTGAAGCACTATCGCTGGTGGCTGGACAAGGAGCTGGAGCTGGTGCGGCCGCGGGTGATCGTGGCCCTGGGCGCCACGGCGGCCCTGGCTCTCACGGGCAAGCCGCAGCCGATCACAAGGTGCCGGGGCGAGACCAGCTTCGACAACCGGCGCGGGGTGATCACCTACCACCCGTCCTACCTGCTGCGCGCGCCGGACCCTGCGGTGAAGGCCGAGGCGCGCGCCCGGTTTGTTGACGACCTGCGTCTGGCCCGGACGCTGGCCGGGTGAGCGGCCTCACGAAACTGTTGCGGTCTTGACGCTAGGTGATCTTGTGGCCCGCCGCGCCGGGGGCTACCCATCGCATCAAATCTGGAACAAGGGAGACGACCATGGCCGATCTGGCTTCCGTTACCGAACACATCCGCAGCGCCGTCGGCGAGAACTCGGGTCTGGGAAAGACCGTCAAGATCGACCTGGGCGACACCGGCCAGATCTATATCGACGGCGCCTCGGTCCCGAACACGGTGACCAATGAGGACAAGCCCGCCGACGCCGTGGTGTCGATCAGCTGGGACGACTTCATGGCCCTGTCGGAAGGCAAGCTGGATCCGATGATGGCCTTCATGCAGGGCAAGCTGAAGATCGCCGGCGACATGATGATCGCGCAGAAGCTGGCCCCGCTGCTGAAGCGCTAAGGCTTAAGCGCCAGAACATTCTCCCTCCCCGTACGGGGAGGGCGGTCGCGAAGCGACCGGGTGGGGAGGGCTCGGCGAAAGGCCCGCGCTTTTTCGCTTGAGGCGCCCCCACCCCGTCATCGCTCCGCGCTGACGACCCTCCCCCGCAGGGGGAGGGAGATAACGGAGCCTGACCTATGCATTTCCAGCATTCCGACCGCGCGCTTGAATGGCAGGACCGCCTGAAGCGCTTCATGGACGCGCGCGTCCTGCCCGCCGCCGCCGACTACTGGGCGGAGGTGCGGGCCGAGCCGAAGACCCAACCGCCCACCATGGAACGGCTCAAGGCCGAGGCGAGGGCCGAAGGGCTGTGGAACCTGTTCCTGCCCGGCGAGCACGGCGCAGGCCTGACCAACATGGAATATGCGCCGCTGGCCGAGATCATGGGACGGGCGCTGTGGTCGGCGGAGGTGTTCAACTGCAACGCCCCCGACACCGGCAACATGGAAGTGCTGCACATGTTCGGGGACGCGGCCCAGCAGGACCGCTGGCTGAAGCCGCTGATGGCGGGCGAAATCCGCTCGGCCTTCCTGATGACCGAGCCCGAGGTGGCCTCGTCGGACGCCACCAACATCCAGACCCGCATCGAGCGGGACGGCGACCACTACGTCATCAACGGGCGCAAGTGGTGGTCCACCAACATGGCGCACCCGAACCTGGCCGTGACCATCGTCATGGGCAAGACGGACCCGGAGGCCTCCACCCACGCCCAGCAGTCCATGGTCATCGTACCGGCGGATACGCCCGGTTTCCGGGTGGAGCGGATGCTGACGGTGTTCGGCTATGACGAGGTTCCCATCGGCCACGCCGAGGTGGTGCTGGAGAACGTGCGCGTGCCGGCCGAGAACCTGATCGCGGGCGAGGGCCGGGGCTTCGAGATCGCCCAGGGGCGTCTGGGGCCGGGCCGCATCCACCACTGCATGCGCACCATCGGGTGTGCGGAGGCGGCGCTGGAGCTGATGGTCGGTCGCCTGCAGACCCGCACCGCCTTCCGCAAGACCATAGCCGAGCATTCGGTGTGGGAGCAGCGGGTGGCGGAGGCGCGCACCAATATCGAGATGTGCCGCCTGCTGGTGCTGAAGGCCGCCTGGATGATGGACGAGGTGGGGGTCAAGAACGCCCGCTCCGAGATCGCCCAGATCAAGGTGGCGGCGCCGCGCATGGCGCTGAAGGTGATCGACGACGCCATCCAGGCGTTCGGCGGCGCCGGGGTGTCGGGCGACACCGAGCTGGCCGCCATGTACGCCATGGTGCGCACCCTGCGCATCGCCGACGGCCCGGACGAGGTCCACAACCGCACCATCGCGCGGCTGGAATACGCCAAACACGCCGTGAAGTGATCCGTCCGCGTCGCGCATCCTGCGCGCGACACGCGGGACGGATCATGGCAAGCTTGGCCTTTGCAGCACGTCGGGGGACGGATTGGCCAAGGATTCAGACAAGCGTGGAAAGACCGCGCCGAAGCGCGCTGACGCGATTCTGAAGGCTGCGGTCCGCCGGATTGAGTCCGAGGGTGTTCCCGAGACGCTGGAGGATCAGGTCCGGCGCATCAGCGGTGCGCCGTCGACCAGAGGCGACAAGCGGAACTAGGCGGCGTCTCCGGTGGACGGCTCGCGGTCCATGCCCATGATCTGGGCCAGGCGATTGCGGGCCCGGTTGACCCGGCTCTTAATGGTGCCCAGGGCGCAACCGGCGATCTCGGCGGCCTCTTCGTAGGACAGCCCCGCTGCGCCCACCATGATCAGCGCCTCCCTGTGTTCGGGCGGCAACTGGTTCAGGGCGGCCTGAAGTTGATGGAGTTCGACGGACCATTCCTGAGACGGCGGGCTGGTCATGGCGGCGGCCATCTTGCCATCCTCGTCCGCCGTCTCGCGGCGGTGCCTGGACAGGGCCGTATACCAGCTGTTGCGCAGAATGGTGAAAAGCCAGGCGCGCAGATTCGTGCCGGGCTGGAACTTGTCGCGGTGGGTCCAGGCCTTGGTCAGTGTTTCCTGGACCATGTCGTCGGCGTCCGACGGATCACGCGACAGGGACCACGCGAAGGCGCGCAAGGAAGGGATCAGGGCGATGACCTGTTCTCGCCACACCGCCGGCTCGACGATGCCGGTGTCGGCGAACCCTTCAGGGCGCGAATCAGCGACAGACGCGCGAGCGGGCATGGGCGCAACCTTGCGAACGGGAACCGGGACCGCCACATGGAGCGGGCGATGCTGAGAACGCGAGGACAAACAGAGCGTTCCGGCGACCGGACACATTTGGGAACGGCTCTGAACCGGGGGTGTTAGGCTCCATGCGGAAGGGCGAATGAACGGTCAGGACACGGGGGCGTCACGCCATGAATATCGCCAGCATGATTGACGGCGTCGCCCGTCAGGACACGGATCGATACCGTGCCGTGCGCGCGCGCATGACCGATCTGGCCGCCCGGCTGTCGGCCGAGGATCTGGGCGCCCAGTCCATGGCCGACGCCAGTCCAGGCAAATGGCATCTGGCGCACACAAGCTGGTTCTTCGAGGTCATGCTGCTGTCACGGCGGGCAGGCTATCAGCCCGTGGACGAACGTCTGGGGCGGCTGTTCAACTCTTACTATGAGGCGCTGGGCGCGCGGGTGGCGCGGCCCGACCGGGGGCTGATGACGCGCCCGTCGCTGGACGAGGTGCTGGCCTATCGTCGCGAAATCGACCGCCGCATGGTCGCCTTTCTGGGCGAGGGGCTGGACGACCCGCAGGAACGCTATCTGTTCGACCTTGGGCTGAACCACGATCAGCAGCATCAGGAGTTGTTCCTGACCGACCTGCTGCATCTGATGTCGTGCTCGCCGCTGGAGCCGGCGGCCTATGAGCTTGAACCGGATGGACCGCCCGCGGCCAGCGCGGATCGGGGATGGACGGATTTCGACGGCGGGCTCGCAAGGATCGGCCATGACGGCGCAGGGTTCGCCTTCGACAACGAGGGGCCGGCTCATCCGGTGATGCTGGCGCCGTTCCGGATCGCGCGGTCCCTGGTGACCAACGGGGACTGGCTGGCCTTCATGGCGGACGGCGGCTATCGGCGGTCCGAGCTGTGGCTGTCCGACGGCTGGGCGGCGGTTCAGGAACACGGCTGGACGGCGCCCGGCTACTGGCGCGGGGAGGGGCAGGACTGGCGTGTCTTCACCCTGGCCGGCCCGCAGAAGATCGATCCGCACGCGCCGGTGCGTCACGTCAGCTTCTATGAGGCCGACGCCTTCGCCCGCTGGTCCGGCAAGCGGTTGCCCACCGAGTTCGAGTGGGAGCATGCGGCGGGGCAGGGCGCGCTGGACAACGCGTTCGATCATGTCTGGCAATGGACCGGCAGCGCCTATCTGCCCTATCCGGGCTTCCGCGCCACCGAGGGCACGGCGGCGGAGTACAACGGCAAGTTCATGGCCAACCAGATGGTGGCGCGCGGCGCCTCCTGGGCCACGGCGGCGGGGCATTCGCGGGCAACCTATCGCAACTTTTTCTATCCGCACCAAAGGTGGCAATTCATGGGACTGAGACTGGCCGAGGACGCGCCCGTGCGGCGTTCGCAAGGGACCGATGATCTGGAGCCGTTCGCCCAGGCGCTGGTCGAGGGACTGTCCGCCAGTCCGAAAGCCATGTCGCCCAAGTGGTTCTATGATGCGGCGGGGTCTCGCCTGTTCGAGGACATCACTCGCCTGCCGGAATACTATCCGACCCGGCAGGAGGCGGCCCTGCTGAACGAGGTCTCGCCCCGACTGGCCGAGGCCATGGGCGAGGACGCGGTGCTGGTGGAGTTCGGCAGCGGCGCCAGTGAGAAGACCGAGGTGTTGCTGGACGCCGCACCGGGCGTCGCCGCCTACGTGGCCATCGACATCAGCGAGACGGCGCTGGAGGAGGCGGCGGTTCGCATCCGGGCGCGCTATCCCCGGCTGGACGTGCGTCCCGTGGTCGGCGATTTCCTGCACCCGGCGGCCCTGCCGCAGGGCCTGCCCGGCGGGTGTCGCGTCGGCTTCTTTCCGGGCTCCACCATCGGCAATCTGGATCCGGGGGAGGCGAAGGCTTTCCTGACGGACGCGCGCGCCATGCTGGGCCAGGGGGCCCTGTTCATTCTGGGGGTTGATCTGGTCAAGGATCCCGCTGTGCTGATCGCGGCCTATGACGATTCATCCGGCGTAACGGCGGCGTTCAACCTGAATTTGCTGGAACGAGCCAATGCGGAGGCAGGAGCGGACTTCGATCTGTCCGCCTTCGAGCATCAGGCCCTGTGGAATGCGGATGAGGCGCGCATCGAGATGCATCTGCGCGCGCGTCGGGATCAGGTTGTCGAGGTGTCCGGTCGGCGGTTCCGGTTCGGGGAGGGAGAAACCCTTCACACCGAGAATTCGCGCAAATTCACACCGGAGCGTGTGACGGCCCTGGCCGAGTCGGCGGGCTGGCGGGTTCGCGATCTGTATGTCGGCCCCGAGCCCAGCGTGGCGCTGGTGCTGCTCGGGGCCTGATCGCAGATTCAGCTTTGGGCGTTCTTGTCGGGCTTGCGGGCGCCATGAGACGCTTCTCCGCCCTTGCGTCCGGCCTGGGCGGCCAGACTGCGGTCCTGGGAGAAGCTGCGCTTCTCGCTGGGCACGCTGGCGCCGCCCTTGCGGGCGATTTCGCGCTGACGTTCGGGATCCATGGACGCGAAGCCGCGCTTGGATACGCCGGATGCGCGCGGGGTCTGTCCTTCAGCCATGTCGGGGCTCCTTTCGGTTCGCCTGATAGGTGAGCTATGCGGTTGAAAACTGAACCCCGGCGCTCCGCCATGGTTCCGCTTGCGGATCGTAATTCGCGGTTCGTCAGTCGTGGGGACGCGAGTCGCCCTCATCACCACCGCCCGGCTCAAGCGGAGGCATTTCCGTGGGCGTGTCAGCGGGGTCGATTTCGGGACCAGGCGTGTTGCCAGGCTGGATTTCCGGCGACGGTCCGCCGGGAGGGGTGGGTTCGATGTAGGTCATGATTGATCTCCTTGTCAGGGAGGCAACGCCCCTGCCCCCTGCATGTTCACGGCCAAGCTGGAACCGGCGTCCGCAGGCCGGGTTGAAGGGGTCCACCCCCTTCAGGAGATCGCCATGACCGACGTGACCGCCCGCACCGACACCACCACCCCCGAAACCGGATCTTTCGACACGACCCTGTCGCCCCGTCCTGATCTGCGTATGGACGCCGATGAAGGATCGTCGCCCATGACAGCCAGGATTGAACGTGGGCTGCGTGAAAGCCGTTCATGGGCTGAAGAGCGCACCCAGCGCGCCGGTGAAACCATCCGCGCCCATCCCGTCCGCAGCAGCCTCGGCGCCGTGGGTGTCGGCGTTGTCCTGGGCATGCTTCTCCGCCGCTAGGGCGCCAGGCGCCCAAGCGCCGCATCTGACACGAACGGGTTGGTCCGGCGCTCCTCGCCGAGCGTCGAGACCGGCCCGTGGCCTGGAGCGAAGGTGACGTCGTCGCCCAGCGGCCAAAGCTTGGTCACCACCGAATTCAGCAAGGTCTGATGATCGCCGCGCGGGAAATCCGTGCGGCCGATGGAGCCCTTGAACAGCACGTCCCCAACCTGGGCGAACTTCGCCGCCCGGTTGAAGAAGATCACATGGCCGGGCGTGTGTCCGGGACAGTGGCGAACCTCCCAGGTGGTTTCGCCCAGCGTCATCACATCGCCCTCGTCCAGCCAGCGGTCCGTCTCGAAGGACCGCGCCTCGGGCATGCCGTACATCTGGCCCTGGGCGGCCAGGCCGTGGATCAGGAATTGGTCTTCGGGGTGAGGCCCCTCAATGGGGACGCCGGACTTCGCCTTCATCTCGGCCGCGCCGCCCGCATGGTCGATGTGGCCATGGGTGATCCAGATCTGGTCCAGCGTCAGGCCGCGCCGCTTCACCTCCGCCAGGATCATGTCGACCCCTCCGCCTGGATCGATCACAGCCGCCTTGTTGGTCTGCGTACACCAGACCACGGTGCAGTTCTGCTGCAGCGGGGTGACAGGGGCGATGAAGACGCCGATGGGCGATCTGGGCGGGGAGGCGGTCTGGGTCATGGGCTTCAGATAGCCACGCGCGGCGCCAAACGAAACCCGGTCGTTGACCTGAACCGCCCTTGCCGACATAAGGGCGGGCTTCGAGGAGCCGCTCCCGCACGGGGCGGCCCTTTTCGCATTTTCCACCTGCGCGCGCTCGCTCCATAGCGCCGCCACAGAGCGTCAGACACGTCCATGCAAGTCGTCGAAAAGTCCGCCGAAGGTCTCAGCCGCGTGATCGCGGTCACCATCCCCGCTTCCGAGCTGAACGCCAAGCTGGACGCCAAGGCGGCCGAAGTCGCCCCGCAGATGAAGCTGAAAGGCTTTCGTCCCGGGAAGGTGCCGGTGTCGCACGTGCGCAAGGCCTATGGCCGCGACCTGATGGGCGAGATCGTCAACGACGCCCTGAACCAGTCCAGCCAGAAGGCGCTGGACGACGCCAAGCTGCGCCCGGCCGCCCCGGCCGAGATGAAGCTGGTGTCCGACATGGACAAGGTGGTCGCGGGCCAGGAAGACCTGTCCTACGAAATGGCGCTGGAAGTCATGCCCGACTTCAAGCCGGTGGACCCCAAGTCGCTGAAGCTGACCCGCCCGGTCTACGAGGCGTCCGACGCCGACCTGGACGAGGCGCTGAAGGAACTGGCCGGTCAGGCCAAGACCTATGAGGACAAGGGCGGGAAGGCCCCCAAGGCCGCCGACGGCGACCAGCTGACCATCGATTTCGTCGGCAAGATCGACGGCGAGGTGTTCGAGGGCGGCTCGGCCGAGGACGCGGACCTGATCATCGGCTCGGGCCGCTTCATCCCCGGCTTCGAGGAACAGCTGACCGGCGCCAAGGTCGGTGACGAGAAGACCATCGAGGTCACCTTCCCCGAAGAGTATCAAGCCGCCCATCTGGCCGGCAAGGCCGCGACCTTCGACGTCACGGTCAAGGCCCTGAAGGCCCCCAAGGACAGCGAGATCGACGACGATTTCGCCAAACGCCTTGGTCTGGAGTCCATCGACAAGCTCAAGGAGCTGCTGCGCGACAACCTGAACCAGCAGTACAAGGGCGCCGCCCGCTTCAAGCTGAAGCGCGCCCTGCTGGACCAGCTGGACGAGCAGCACTCGTTCGACCTGCCGCCCAAGATGGTCGAGGCCGAGTTCGACGGCATCTGGCAACAGGTGGAGGCCGACAAGGAAGCCGGCCGGCTACCCGAGGCCGACGCCAAGAAGTCGGACAAGAAGCTCAAGGAAGAGTACCGCAAGATCGCCGAGCGCCGCGTGCGTCTGGGCCTGGTGCTGGCCGAGATCGGCCGCGAGAACAACGTCACCGTGACGGACCAGGAACTGAACAACGCCATCATGGCCGAGGCCCGCAACTATCCGGGGCAGGAGCAGGCGGTGCTGAACTTCTATCGCCAGAACCCCAACGCCGCCGCGGGCATGCGCGCCCCGATCTATGAGGAAAAGGTCTGCGACCTGATCTTCGACCAGGCGGAAGTGAAGGAAGAGCCCATCAGCAAGGAAGACCTGCTGAAGGACGACGAGGAGTAGGAACGGCCCAAAATTCCGATCCAGTGGAAATAGAGATTGCCCCCGGCGAACGATCGCCGGGGGTTTTTTCATTGCTTTCCTGAGTCACGCGCCGTTGATTTCGCAGGAAGTCGGCAGCCTGGTTGTTCCAGCCTTCATTAACTCGGGTTCAGAAAGTCGATAAGCGTTTGACGCTCCGACATCCGCTCTCCACAACGCACTCGTGCTTGCGGTTTTGGAGAGACTTTCAATGAAGTGCGACCGGATTTACTCTGGACTCTTCACGCTGCTGGTCGCGGCGGGTCTCTGTTTTTCGACCGGCGGCGCCCTCGCCCAGGAGGCCCCGGGCGAGCCGGAAGCGACCCAGGTGGCCCCGGTGACGGTCGAGGGACGCCGTCTGGCGGACCAGGTGCGCAACTTCGTCGGCGAGGTCGCGGCCGCACCTCGTGGGCAACAATTGGCGCGCTGGGATGGCCGGGTCTGTGTGGGCACCGTGAATCTCGACCCGCGCTACGGTCAATTCATGATTGACCGCGTCGTGCAGACGGCTGTCTCGGTGGGGCTGGAGTCCGGCGAACCGGGATGTCGGCCCGACATCCTCATTATCGCCACCAATGACGGCGACCAGTTGGCCCGGAGCCTGGTGCAGGACAGCCCTTCCGGTTTTCGACCCGCGCGTGGTGGCACCGACCTGGGGCGTGCGGCCCTGCGCAGATTTCAGAACACGGACGCACCGGTGCGCTGGTGGCATGTCAGTCTGCCGGTCAGTGTAGACACAGGGGAGATCGCGGCTGCGCTGGACGGAGAGGAATACACGACGATCAGCGTCCGGGACGCCTCACGCCTGCGTTCAAACACCCGTGACGAACTGCGCAGGGTCATCATCATTCTCGATGTGAGTCGGATCGGCGTGGTGTCGTTCGGCGCCCTCAGCGACTATGTGGCCATGATCGCGCTGGCCCAGGTTGATCCTCAGGCCGATACCAGTTCCTATCCCAGCGTTCTGAACCTGTTCAATGACCTGGCCGAGGGGGCGGAAGCCGGGGGCCTTACGGATTGGGACAGGGACTATCTGACCGGTCTTTACCGCGCCCGTGATGATCGGGCCCGGTCAAGTCAGCAAGAGCGCGAGATCGCTCGGGAAATGATGCGGGCGTCTGACGGGAACGAAGACTAGCTCGCGTCTTGCAACCGCCGCTTCGGGACGCGATATCATGAGGCAACGATGCGCGGCGCCCGAGTCGCGCACGCACGCAGCTTCGAGAAGGCCTTCATGCGCGATCCGATCGACTACATCCAGAGCAACCTCGTCCCCATGGTGGTGGAGCAATCCAGCCGGGGCGAGCGCGCCTTCGACATCTTCTCGCGCCTGCTCCGCGAGCGCATCATCTTCCTGACCGGCCCGTTCGACGACGGCATGGCCAGCCTGATCTGCGCCCAGCTTCTCTTCCTGGAGTCCGAGAACCCCAAGAAGGAAATCTCCATGTATATCAACAGCCCCGGGGGCATTGTGACCTCGGCGCTCGCGATCTACGACACCATGCAGTACATCAAGTCGCCGGTTTCCACCGTCTGCATGGGCATGGCCGCCTCGGCCGGTTCGCTGATCCTGACGGCAGGCGCGGCGGGTCAGCGGGTGTCTCTGCCCAACGCCCGGATCATGGTTCACCAGCCTTCAGGCGGGTTCCGCGGCCAGGCCTCTGACATCGAGCGCCACGCCGAGGACATCATCAAGACCAAGCGCCGCCTGAACGAAATCTATGTCCAGCATACGGGGCGGACCTATGAGGAAGTCGAGCGCACCCTGGACCGCGACCACTTCATGAGCGCGCAGGAGGCCAAGGACTGGGGTCTGGTGGACCACGTCTATGAGCAGCGCGAGGAAGCGCCCGGCGAAGAGCCCAAGAAAGGCTAGGGTCTGGCCGTGAACACCTGAAATCCGGGCTGGTCAGCGATGGCCAGCATTTCGGTGTCGCCCGAGGTGTCGCCGTAGGCGGCGGTGAGATGGACATCGTCGCCGTAAGCCGCCTTCAGGCGCGTCACCTTCTCGCCGCCCCGGCAGTTTTCGCCCGCGAAGGCGCCGGTGATGCGGTCATCGTGATCGAAGGCCAGTCGGGTGCCGAGCAAGGCCTCGGCGCCCAGGCGGCGGGCGAAGGGAGCCACGGTGATCTCGGGCGAGGCGGTGACAATGACCCGGTGGGCGCCCCGGGCGCCCCAGTCGTTCCAGCAGGCCAGGGCGTCGGGACGCATCAGCCGGTCCCACGCCTGCCCGGCGAAGGTTTCGGCAAGGCCCTTGAGCGTCTTGCGGTCCACGCCATCGAGGAATTCGGCCACCGCCGCAGCCTTGATGGCGCCGCGATCCTTCGTGCGCAGGTACGAAAGGGCGGCGGGCGTCAGGCGGGCCATGCCGAACAGGTAGCCCACCGCGCCCACGCGCCAGCGCAGGAAGTCGGTGAAACTGTCCCTGACGGTCATGGTCCCGTCGAAATCGAAGGCGACAAGAGGCTGGCCCGGCGCGGGAGCCGAAACCTGGGGCTGGCGGAGTGGTGCGAGATTTCCCATCTGGGATGACCGTAACGACCTTTCACCCGCCTCGTCCATCCCGCGAAAACCCGGCGCCGGTTCGCCTCGTCGGGGTTGTGATGGACCGTCGGATGGGTGATTGTCATATTTTGAAGACCTTCCGGCGCAGGATTTGCGAATCGTGACGGAAGGATGCGCGCCCGGACCTTTTCGGGACGCGAGAGTGAGAAGGCCGATGACCAAAGCCGCCAGTGGCGACGCCAAGAGCACCCTGTACTGCTCCTTCTGCGGAAAGAGCCAGCATGAGGTGCGTAAACTCATCGCCGGACCGACCGTGTTCATCTGCGATGAATGCGTCGAGCTCTGCATGGATATCATCCGTGAAGAGCACAAGATCGCCTTCGTGAAGTCCAAGGACGGCGTGCCGACGCCCAAGGAAATCCGCGAAGTCCTTGACGATTATGTGATCGGCCAGAGCCACGCCAAGAAGGTGCTGAGCGTCGCCGTCCACAACCACTACAAGCGCCTGAACCACGCCACCAAGAACAACGACGTGGAACTGGCCAAGTCCAACATCATGCTGATCGGGCCGACCGGCTCGGGCAAGACGCTGCTGGCCCAGACCCTGGCGCGCATCATCGACGTGCCGTTCACCATGGCCGACGCCACCACCCTGACCGAAGCCGGTTACGTGGGCGAGGATGTGGAGAACATCATCCTGAAGCTGCTGCAGGCGTCCGACTACAACGTCGAGCGGGCCCAGCGCGGCATCGTCTACATCGACGAAATCGACAAGATCAGCCGCAAGTCCGACAACCCCTCCATCACCCGCGACGTGAGCGGGGAGGGCGTGCAACAGGCACTGCTGAAGATCATGGAAGGCACCGTGGCCTCCGTGCCGCCGCAGGGCGGCCGCAAGCATCCGCAGCAGGAATTCCTGCAGGTGGACACCGCCAACATCCTGTTCATCGTCGGCGGCGCCTTCGCCGGGCTGGAGAAGGTGATCTCGGCGCGCGGCGTGGGGGCCTCCATCGGCTTCGGCGCCAAGGTCAAGGAAATCGACGAGCGCCGCATGGGCGACATCCTCAAGGAGGTCGAGCCCGACGACCTGATGCGCTTCGGCCTGATCCCCGAGTTCATCGGCCGTCTGCCGGTTCTGGCGACGCTGGAGGATCTGGACGAAGCGGCCCTGGTCACCATTCTGACCGAGCCCAAGAACGCCCTGATCAAGCAGTACGGCCGTCTGTTCGAGATGGAGAACGTGGGTCTGACGTTCACCGACGATGCGCTGTCGGCTATCGCCAAGAAGGCCATTACGCGCAAGACGGGCGCGCGCGGTCTGCGCTCGATCATGGAGGGCATCCTGCTCGAGACCATGTTCGAACTGCCCACCTACGAGGGTGTGGAAGAGGTGGTGGTAAACGCCGAGGTGGTCGAGGGCCGCGCCCAGCCGCTGCTGATCTACGCCGAAAAGCCCAAGAAGCAGCAGGACGGCGCCGCCTGATCGGTGTGATGTGGAAAATCAAAGGGCGGGTCATGAGACCCGCCCTTTTTTTATTGCTGAAGGCCTCAGGTTTCACTCACGAAGAGGCGGGCGGGGCCAGCATTGCGGCTGCAAGCGTCCCGCGCCGTTTACTGGCTATCCGTGCCGGGGGCCGTCGTCGCTGTGGGGTCAGCAGGGGGGACCTCGCTGTCCTGCATGGCTGAGTCCACCACGGGTGCGCCCTCGGGACCCGGCTCGACCGGTCTCGGGCTGACCGCCACATCCTCGGCGGCGACGGTTTCGTCCAGAGGACGGGTGTCTTCCTGCTGGTTGCAGGCCGTCAGGCCCAGAACAGCGGCGCTCGCCGCGACGATCATCAAACGCATGTCATCCTCCTGGTGAGATTTATGAACGGCTATGCCGCCGTTCAGTTGCGCGTTGACCGGGGGCCGTCGCGGGGTCCGGCGTTACGAAAGGGGCCCTGCGGTTGGCGTCGGGCCCCGTGACCTCAGAGAAGCTCGTCCATGACCTGGGTCGCCAGGCGCCGCGTGACCGGACGGTGCAAGGCGTCGAGGCGTTCCACGACGGCTTCGGCGGCGGCGGCGGACCGTTCGATGCGGCGCACCAGATAGGGGATCACGTCGGGTTGGGGCCGGATGCTGCGGCGGGCGAAGGCGCGCTCCAGAATGGCGCCCAGTACGGCGTCGTCGGGTTCATCAAGCACCACGGTGCGGATGGCGTTCAGGCGGGAGTGCAGATCCGGCAAGGTCACGGGCCACAGGAAGGGCGCCTTGCGTGACACCAGCAGCAAGGCGCCGCCGTGGCCTTGCGCAAGATTCAGGAGGTGGAACAGGGTCTCGTCGTCGGCTTCCGGCGCCCGGTCCAGCAGCACCGGTCGTCCCTCCAGTTCCATGGGATCGGCCAGGGCCGCCTCGGCGCCGTCCAGGGGAACCGCGCTCACCCGCTCGGCCCACAGGGCGGCCAGATGGCTCTTGCCCGATCCGGCCGGCCCGCACAGGGACAGCACCCCGCCGCCCAGCCCGGCCGCCGCATCGGGCCAGCCGGCGAGGCTGAGCGCGGCCGCACGGTTGCAGTCGGAGACCACGAAATCATTCGCCCGGAACGGCGTCTCGCGCTCCAGCTCCAGTTTCAGCTGCTCGGTCCGGTCGGCGGTCATGTCCGCCCTATATCAGAACGGCGCCGCTGCCGCGCCAGAATGCAACCGGACGGCGTGGTGGACGGCGGTCAGTCCCCTGTGGATGACTGCTGCGCCATCTGCGCCTGCATCTCGCGTCTCCGGTCCTCCTGCTCGTCCAGCGTGGGCACGCCAGCCGCGCCACGAAGGGAGTCGGGCAGTAGCTCACGGTCATACTCGCCCCGGATCACCTCGCCAGCAGCCGCGCGAAGCTGGAATTGCGTGCCGTAAATTTGCGGGCGGCCGATATGTTGCAGATAGCGGTCAAGGGTCGCCGCCGCGATCCAGGAGGCGTGAGAGTGGCCCTTGCTGACGGCGGTCACCGCCAGAACGTGGGCGAGAAGAAAGTCATCGGGCTGGTTGCCGTGCTGGAAAATGAAGGCGGCGTGGAAATAGTCCTGAGCAGTATTGATCTGGTTGGCATCCAGCATCGCGCGGGTACGGACGCGACGTTCGGCGTCCTGCATGCTCACCAGGACTCCGTTTGAAATCATGCCGCCCGTTCTGGCGGCCTGATCTGCGGCGAACATGGCTGCAAGTTCTTCGTTATGTGCCGCTGTCTCCGCTTGGGCGGTTGGCGTGTCGGGGGGCGGCTTGACGATAGTGTTTGTCGATTCTGTGCAGGACATTAGGGCGAGAGCGGCGACGAATGCAGTCAGGCGAATGGCCACGGGTTAAGCTCCAGAATGGCGCCGAGCCGTCTCGACGGGCGGTTGTCCTTCTGACACGAGCCGGACGTGTGAAAACGACATAAGTACAAAATGTCTTCGCCGCACGTGGAACAGCCTCCAAACCTTGACTTTCCGGGGGGATAATGCGCCCTTCCGCGCCTTCCTTTTCTGCTGATTTTCGGCCCCGGATACCACCATGCACGCCTATCGCTCACACACCTGCGGCGCCCTTCGCGCGACTGACGCAGGCTCCACCGTCCGCCTGTCCGGCTGGGTGCACAGAAAGCGCGACCATGGCGGCCTGCTGTTCATCGATCTGCGCGACCATTACGGCCTGACGCAGCTGGTGCTGCACCCCGCGACGCCGGGCTTCGAGGCGGTGGAGCGTCTGCGCGCCGAGAGCGTCATCTCTGTCGATGGCGAGGTGGTGAACCGCACGCAGGAAACCGTGAACTCCAACCTGCCCACCGGCGAGATCGAGGTGCAGGTCAAGGCGGTGCAGGTGCTGTCCGAGGCCGCCGAGCTGCCGCTGCCGGTGTTCGGAGAGCCGGAGTATCCCGAGGAAATCCGGCTGAAGCACCGCTATCTGGACCTGCGCCGCGAGACCCTTCACCGCAACATCGTGTTGCGGTCGAAGGTGATCCACTCGATCCGTCAGCGCATGGTCGGGCAGGGCTTCCTGGAGTTCCAGACGCCTATCCTGACGGCGTCGTCGCCCGAGGGCGCGCGGGACTTCCTGGTGCCCAGCCGCCTGCATCCGTCGAAATTCTATGCGCTGCCGCAGGCCCCGCAGCAGTTCAAGCAGCTGCTGATGGTGTCGGGCTTCGACCGCTATTTCCAGATCGCGCCGTGCTTCCGCGACGAGGACCTGCGGGCGGACCGGTCGCTGGAGTTCTACCAGCTCGACGTGGAGATGAGCTTCGTCACGCAAGAGGATGTTTTTGCAGCGATCGAGCCCGTCATGCACGGGGTGTTCGAGGAATTCTCCAACGGCAAGGCTGTCGACCCCTATCCGTTCGTGCGCATCCCCTACCGGGAATCCATCGCCAAGTACGGCACCGACAAGCCGGACCTGCGCAACCCCATCGAGATGCAGGACGTGTCCGACCACTTCCGGGACGGCGGGTTCGGCCTGTTCAACAAGATCCTCGCCGCGGACGCCAAGAACGCGGTCTGGGCCATCCCGGCGCCGGGCGGCGGCTCGCGCGCCTTCTGCGACCGCATGAACTCGTGGGCGCAGGGCGAGGGCCAGCCGGGTCTGGGCTACATCTTCTGGTCCGAGGACCAAGGCGCCTGGGGCGGCCCCATCGCCAAGAATCTTGGCGCCGAGGCGACCGACGCCCTGATGACGGCGCTGGGTCTGGGGCAGGGGGACGCGGTGTTCTTCGCGGCCGGCGATCCGGCCGCGTTCCACAAGTTCGCGGGCAATGCCCGGATCAAGCTGGGTCTGGACCTGAACCTGGTCA
Source organism: Brevundimonas sp. (assembly GCF_046299535.1). GTDB lineage: Bacteria > Pseudomonadota > Alphaproteobacteria > Caulobacterales > Caulobacteraceae > Brevundimonas. The sequence goes on from NZ_JBKBIB010000012.1 coordinate 50,721, forward strand.
AGGACGACGCCTTCCGCTTCTGCTGGATCGTGGACTTCCCCATGTTCGAGTGGTCCGAGGAAGAGAAGAAGGTCGACTTCAGCCACAACCCCTTCTCCATGCCGCAGGGCGAGCTGGAGGCGCTTCAGAGCAAGGACCCGCTGGATATCCTGGCCTATCAGTACGACATCGTCTGCAATGGCTATGAGCTGTGCTCGGGCGCCATTCGGAACCACAAGCCGGAGATCATGCTCAAGGCGTTCGAGATCGCGGGCTACGGGCCGGAAGTGGTCGAGGCCGAGTTCGGCGGCATGCTGAACGCCTTCCGCTACGGCGCGCCGCCCCACGGCGGTCTGGCGCCGGGCATCGACCGCATCGTCATGCTGCTGGCGGGCGAGCAGGCCATCCGCGAGGTCATCGCCTTCCCGCTGAACCAGCAGGGGCAGGATCTGCTGATGAATGCGCCGTCCGAGGTGGAGGAGCGTCAGCTCAAGGAACTGCACATCCGCCTGGCCCCGCCGATCAAGGTCTGAGGCCTATTCGCCGCCGAAAGCGATGATGTTGCGCGGCGCCGGGGCGACCGGCGGGCGGGGCGGCACGGGCACGCGCACATGCCGACGGACGCCGGTGCACGCTCCGGTATTGCTCAGCCGCGATGGAAGGCGGGTCGTGGCGTCGGCGCAGGCTTCATCCGCCTGGGACTGGGTCAGGTTTCGCACGCCGGAGAGATCCGCCCCCCGGATGTCGGCGCGGGCCAGATTGGCCCCTGAAAAGTCAGCTCCGCCAAAGCGTCCGCCGCCCAGTTGAGCGGCGCTGAGGTTGGCGCCGCGGAAGTTTGCGTTCCGGAAATCGCCGCCACGCAAGTTGGACGCGGTCATCTGGGTGTTGCTGAAGTCGGCCCGGGGGGCCACCGCATGGCTGAAATCGGCGCCGAAGAGTTCGCTGCCGCCCAAACGGCTGCCGGCCAGCTCCGCCCCGCGGAAGTTCACGCCAACCAGTTCGCCGTCGGTGAGAACCGCGTTGTTCAGGCTGGCGCCCGTGAACAGGGCGCCCTGAGCCGTGGCGCCGGTCAGATTGGCGTTGTCGAAGGCTGCGCCGGTGAAATTGGCCCCGACGATGGTCACGCCGCGCAGGTCGGCGCGGGTGAAATCCGCGCCGCTGAAATTCGAGCCCACCAGCTGCGCTCCGCGCAGATTGGCGCCTACCAGGGCTGCGCCCGAGAAATTTGCGCCTGTGAAGCTGGCGCCGCCCAGATCCCGACCGGACAATTCGCAGCCCCGGCACGCTCCGCCCAGAGAAACCAGGCGGGCGACGTCACGATCCTGCAGGTTCATCTCTGCGGCGGCGCTGGTCGCGGCAATGCCGGCAGCCACGCCTGCAAAGGCGGCGGCGAAGCGGAGAAGGGGGCGGGCGGCGGGTTTCATCACGCCTCATCCATGCCGCTTAAGTGCATGAGGAACCACTTAAATCGCGGTAACGTCGGCGCCCTGCGCGCGTCCTCAGCAAGGCGGAATGTGAAGACCGGCAGGCAGGTTGGTCGTGGCGTCGCCACAGGCGCGGTCCAGTTGCCCCTGGGTCAGGCCGCGGGCGCCGCTGAGGTCTGCGCCTGACAGATTGGCGCCGGTCAGGGTCGCGCCCGCGAAGTTGGCCCCGCGCAGGTGCACACCCACAAGGCTGGCGTTGGTCAGATCAGCGCCGGCGAAATTGGCCGACGAAAACACGCCGCCGTACGCCTCGATGTCGCGCAGATCCGCGTTGGCGAAGTTGGCGCGGTTCAGAACGGTCAGGCTCAGGTCGGCCTGACGCAGGCGCGCGCGGCTGAAATTCAGTCCGGATCGTTCCAGGCCATTGAAATTCGCCTGGAAAAGGTTGCAACCGGGGCAGCTGGAGCCGGACACGGCGCGAGCCACCTGGCCAGCATTCTGGGCCATAACCGGCGAGGCGAGGCCCACGATGGCGAGGGCGATGAGGATGGTTCTCATGACGGGACTCCGCGAATGTCGTCCCGTGTATGCAAGAACAGGGCCTAACGGCCCGTTTCATTCATCTGAGGTGAGGCGCCGCAGGAGTCGCACTCGAGACCTGCGCCCTTGCGTTGGAGGGCGAAATCGCCGCACGCCGGGCAGGCGGCGGCCAGAGGGGGTGTCGCGGGATCTGCGGAAAGCTGCGCTTCCCGCTTCTGGCCGAACGGCAGCACCACCAGATTGTCCGGGGCGGCGCCCCGGGCGAAGCCCTTGGAGATGAAGCGGGCGGCGGGCACGGTCTCCGGCCCGTCGCCTGCGCCCAGACCATCCGCGTTCAGGGCGTCGGGATCGGCGTTGGCCAGCTCCGACCGGTCCAGATAGCTGACGGCCAGTTCGCGGAAGATGTAGTCCAGGATCGAGGTGGCGGACTTGATGGAGTCGTTGCCGGTCACGCGGCCCGCCGGCTCGAAGCGGGTGAAGACAAAGGCGTCCACGAACTCGTCCAGCGGCACGCCGTATTGCAGGCCGATGGAGATGGCGATGGCGAAATTGTTCATCAGGCTGCGGAAGGCGGCACCTTCCTTGTGCATGTCGATGAAGATTTCGCCCAGTTCGCCGTCGTCGTATTCGCCGGTGTGGATGTAGACCTTGTGGCCGCCCACGGCGGCCTTCTGGATGTAGCCCTTGCGGCGGTCGGGCAGCTTGCGCCGGGTGCGATCGCGTTCGACTACCTTTTCCACCACGCGCTCGGATACGGGGCGCTCTGCGGTTTCCGACGAGAGTGTTCGTCCGGATGTTTCGACCGGGGGCAGATCCAGCAGGTCTCCCGGGGGAGCAGGGGACGCCATGAGCCGGATGGCGCGCGCCCCGGCCAGCGCCCGGCGGGACACGGCGCGCATGGCCTGCTCGCTGGTGGCGTCCCAGTCCAGACGCTCGGGTACAAGGTCAGGCACATCGCTGAACCGAGACATGGCGGCGGCCACCGCAGCCGGATCGATCCCCAGGACAGCGCGAAGCGCGGGCGACGCAGCGTCCCAGTCGCTCAGATCAGGGCGGCCGAAAGCGTAGGCCGCGGCGCGGGCCCGGTCGTCGTCGCTCACGCCCAGATGGACGAACAGATCGAAGCCGGGTGTTTCACGATCCTGCGCGGTGACGCCCAGAACGTCGTGCAGGAAGCCTGCGTCGAGAACCGGCAGAAAGGCGTCGTCCAGCCGCTGGACCGTCGCGAGGGCGGTTTCGACAGCCTGGAGTTCCACGTCCGTGAAGCCGAACGCCCTCAGGGCGGCGTGGTCCAGTCCCGGCGCCTCGACCAGGGTGCGGCGCCCCAGCAGGTGGCGCTCGGCCGCTTCCACGTCTTCCCCCAGCGCAACGATGGCTCTGGCCGCATGAGGGGACAGTGCGGGGGTCGTGTCGCCTTCGGCGGTCTCTATGAGAATACGGTGTGGCGCCGAGCCGTCCAGGCGCGCGCCGAGACGAAGCGCCAGTTCAGCATCGTCAGAGAAAAGGCCGATGAGCGCATGACGAAGACCATGCTTCCGCGCGGCCTTCAACGCCTGATCATACAGCGCCCCGGCGCGAACGCCTTCCGGGCCGAGCCCGGAGACGGCGTCGGCGCGAGCTGCCACAACGGCCAGCGTCTCCTCGGCGTGATCCGGCCAGTCGGGGCAGGCCCGCACCCGGGCCGCCATGTCCGCCGATGCGGCCGTGGCCGTGGCGTGAATCAAGGCAGCGCGTCCGGCGATCCAGGCCTGACCGGCATCGCTTTCGGCCGCCAGCCCCTGGGCCATGACAGCTTCGCCGACTCCCGTCAGGGCCAGGGTGATCTGGCGCACGCCGAAGCGCCAGGCGGCATCTGCGGCTGTGCGGGAATAGCCGCAGGCGGCCTCGATCTCCAGCGCCGTGGTGACGAGACGCGCGACAACCTCCAGATTCTTGATGTCGTCGATGGCCGCCAGATTCAGTGCGGCGGAGGGGGCCGCCGCTGCTCCGGCCAGCGCGGCGGCGTCGCGGGGGGCGAACGCCAGGGTTACCCCGCCCGTGGCCAGGGCTGCGTCCACCGCAGGGCGGGTGACGGGCGCCCCGGATGCGGCGAGGGCCCGTTCCGCCAGCGCGACCACCACACCATGACGCTTCGTCTGGAGACTGCCGATCTCCGGCGTACGTCCGCGAGCAGCCAGAAGAATGTCGGCGTCGCGTGCGCCTGCGGCCCGGGCGGCGTGAGCGGCCCGCGCCAGCGCAGGATTGCGTCGGGGGTCGGCGCAGTCGCTCTCGGGCCCTTCGCAGCGGTCGACGGCGGCCGATACCGCGAGCAACCTGTCGTGAAGGGCGCGTACGGCGTCTTCACCCAACCGACCGGCCTGCACCTGAGCCGCATACTGCTTCAGCCTCGCCGGGGCGGCGGGATCGGACAGGTCGATCACATCACGATCCGCCGGCTCCATGCCCCCATCGTCTGCGACGGGATGGACGCGATGCCCGCCGGCCGCGGTCGCGCCCGGCGCCGCGAGTCCGAGCAAGACGACGCTGATCAACTCCTCGGCGAAAGTCCGCGCGACCACCGCACTTTCGAACAAGCCAAGGGCGTGCCCCCACGCGGCCAGCCGAACAGCCCAGCGTCCGGGCCCGCCGCCGAGCAGTTCGGGCTGCAGGGGCGCGGTCAGGGCTTCAGGGGCGAGGTTGGGCAGGTCGCCCGGCAGATCATCAGCCCAGTCCAGCCAGGCTTCGATGCGGGCGGAGGGCCAGCCGGCGGGCGCGAGGACGGTCTGGATGCGGTCCGGCCGCTCCACGGCGCGCGGCTCAAGGGCCACGGCGGCGGCGGAATCGGTGAACCGGGATGAAAAGCGCATCGATGTCTCCGCGGTCATCGGGAAAGTTTAGGGGGAACAACACAAGGCGACAATAAATGTGGGCGCCCAGGCTCGCTTACCCACAAGATATTGCGAATTCGGGCGATGATCGGAATGCTGGACGCAGGGCGGCGCGGTTTCTATATTCGCGACCGTTCAAGGGCGCGTGGTCGCCCTGATTCTCATCACGAAAGCGTCCGAAGTGCTGAACCTGCTGGCCAAGATTTTCACCTGGTGGAACGGGGCGACCATCGGCACCCTTTTCACTGTCGCCAAACGCGGCGAGCTGGTGGGCACGGACGAGTTCGGCAACCGCTATTACCAGTCGCGGGACACCTCCAGCTACGATGGGCGCAAGCGCCGCTGGGTGATCTACGACGGTTATGCGGAGGCCACCAAGGTGGCGCCCGACTGGCACGGCTGGCTGCGCTACACCTTTGACGAGCCGCCGTCAGAGGGCGGCATGGCGCGCCGATCCTGGGAGCTGCCCCATCTGCCCAACCTGACCGGTACGCCCATGGCCTGGCGTCCCAAGGGCTCGCTGGCCGCCGAAGGCCGTCGTCCGGCCGCCACCGGCGACTATCAGGCCTGGACACCCGAGGGATGAGCCGTCGCGGCAGACTTCTGGCGGGCGTGGTGGCGGCGGGTGTGGTCGCCGCCGGAATGGTCGTCGCCCAGACCGAGCAGGAAGCGCAGGACGCCCAGCCCGCGCCGCAAGCACAGCCTGCTGATCCTGTTGCTGAAATTCTGAACCGTCAGGAGCAGCAGGACGCCGCCCGGCGCGCCACCGAGGCGTTGAACCGATCCCCGCCAGGAACCATGATCCAGGTACCGCCGAGACCTGAACCCGCCGAACCGGTTCAGGAAGAGCGCGAAGCTGTCGTTGAAGAGGTCGCGACGGCCGCGACAGAGACGCCTGCGACCCTGGAGGAGCCGGCCGAGCCGCCCGCCCGCGAGCGCCGCCCCGTCGCCATCATACAGGCCCTGGACAAGACCACGGCCGAGACCATGCGTTTTGAAGTGCGCGTGGGGGGGCCTCCTGTGCGCTTCCGCAACAGCCTGATTTTCACCGCCCGCGCCTGCGAGGTCAGCGCCTCGGATGATCCCCAGGAAGAAGCAGCGGCCTATCTGGAGATCCGCTCACAGCCCAGCGGCGCCAATCAGCCGACGCAGGCGCGTCAAGTGTTCCGGGGCTGGATGTTCGCCTCGGCCCCGGCGGTGAATCCGCTGGAGCACCCGAACTATGACGCCTGGGTGGTGGGCTGCCGCGCGTAAAGCGTTGCCTGGGCCCCGCTCATCGGAGCCATGAAAGCGGCGAGGTCGGGCGTGACGTTCAGGATACCCTTGAGGGCGCACAGATAGTCGGCCTGGGATGTCTCCAGAAATCCGAACTGCGACAGGTGGCCGGTCATGAACTGGGCGTCCAGCAACCGCCAGCCGCCTTTCCTCATCCGCGCGACCAGATGCACCAGGGAGACCTTTGAGGCGTCGGTCGCCCGGCTGAACATGCTTTCGCCGAAAAACGCCCCGCCCAGGGTCACGCCGTAAAGTCCCCCCACCAGCTCGCCGCCTTGGCGGCACTCTACGCTGTGGGCCGCTCCGCGCGCGTGCAGAGCCAGATAGAGCTCGCGGATCGCGGCGTTGATCCAGGTGTCCTCGCGACCCGGCGCGGCCGCGGCGCAGGCGTCCAGCACCCCCTCGAAATCGGTGCTGACGCTGACAGTGAAGCGGTCCTGCCGCACTGTGCGCGCCAGCCGCGACGACAGACGAAAACGGTCAGGCGGCAGGACGGCCCGCATCTGCGGTTCGACCAGATAGATCTCCGGGTCGTCGCGGCTGTCCGCCATGGGGAAGACGCCCGCAGCATAGGCACCCAGAAGTTCTTCCGGCCCGAACGGGGGCATGGCCCCGATCAGCCCTCGCCCTTCTGGCGCTTCGCCCAATTCTCCAGCCAGTGAATGTCGTAGTCGCCGGACAGGATGTCGGGCTCGTTCAACAGCTTCTGGAACAGGGGAATTGTGGTGTCGACGCCGCCAACGACCATCTCGTTCAGGCTGCGCTTGAGGCGGGCGACGCACTCGGCGCGGTCGCGTCCGTGAACGATCAGCTTGCCGATCAGGCTGTCGTAATAGGGCGGGATCGAATAGCCGGTGTAGATGGCGCTATCCAGCCGCACGCCCAGGCCGCCAGGGGCGTGGAAGTCGTTCACCAGACCCGGCGAGGGGGTGAAGGTCTCGGAATTCTCGGCGTTGATGCGGACCTCGATGGCGTGGCCTTTGAAGGTGACCTCGTCCTGGGTGAAGCTGAGCGGCTCGCCCGCCGCGATGCGGATCTGTTCGCGCACCAGATCGACGCCGGTGATCATCTCGGTGACCGGGTGCTCGACCTGCAGACGGGTGTTCATCTCGATGAAGAAGAACTCGCCGTCCTCCCACAGGAACTCGATGGTGCCGACGCCCAGGTAGCCGATCTTGCCGATGGCCTTGTTGACCGTCTCGCCGATGGCGGCGCGCTCCTTGGCGGTCAGGGCCGGGGAGGGGGCCTCCTCCAGCACCTTCTGGTGGCGGCGCTGCAGCGAGCAGTCGCGTTCGCCCAGATGGACCACGTTGCCGTGGCTGTCGGCGATGACCTGGATCTCGATGTGGCGGGGCTTCTGGAGATAGCGCTCCATGTAGACCGCGCCGTTGCCGAAGGCGGCCAAGGCCTCGGACTGGGCGGTCTGGACAGCCTCGACCAGATCGTCGGCGGTCAGGGCCACCTTCATGCCGCGTCCGCCGCCGCCCGCCGCCGCCTTGACGATCAGGGGGAAGCCGATGGCCTTTGACGCCTCGATGGCGGCTTCGACCGTCTCCACCTCGCCGTCCGAGCCGGGAACGCAGGGGATGCCCGCCTCCAGCACCGTCTGCTTGGCGGTGATCTTGTCGCCCATGATGCGGATGTGTTCGGGGCGTGGCCCGATGAAGGTCATGCCGTGGGCTTCGACGATCTCGGCGAAGCGGGCGTTTTCGGACAGAAAGCCATAGCCGGGGTGGATGGCCTGGGCTCCGGTGATCTCGGCCGCGGCGATGATCGAGGGGATGTTCAGATAGGATCTGGCCGCGGGGGCCGGCCCGATGCAGACGCTCTCGTCGGCCAGACGCACCCACATGGCGCCCCGGTCAGCCTCGGAGTGCACCGCCACGGTGGAGATTCCCATCTCCTTGCAGGCGCGATGGATGCGCAGGGCGATCTCGCCCCGGTTCGCGATCAGGACCTTGGTGAACATGACCTACTCCTCGAGCAGGACGAGGGCTTCGCCGAATTCCACCGGCTGGGCGTCGCCGACCATGATGTCGACCACCACGCCGTCGCGGGGCGCGGCGATGGGGTTCATGGTCTTCATGGCCTCGACGATCAGCAGGGTCTGGCCCTTCTTGACCTTGTCGCCCGCCTGCACGAAGGGCGGCGCTTCCGGCGAGGGCTTCAGATAGGCGGTGCCCACCATGGGCGACTTCACCTCTTCGCCCTTGCGCGAGACGATGGTGGCCGGGTCCGACGGCATGGAGGCGGGCGCAGCAGCCGGGGCCGCGGGCGGGGCGGCCTGAACCGGGGCGGCGGCGTACTGGACCGGGGCGGCGGCCACGGTCAGTTCGCGGGCCACGCGGATCTTCAGATCGCCGCGCTCAACCTCGATCTCGGTCAGCTCGGTGTCATTGAGGATGTCGGCCAGCTGGCGCACCAACGCCGTGTCGATTTCGCCCGCCGGGTCGTTCGGCAATTTCTTGTCGGTCTTGCTGTCAGCCATGAGGTCGATAAGCCTTCGTGTGAGTCTTTAAGAACGAGCCGAACCGCCGGCGCGTTCCTGCGCCAGCTGCAGGGCGGCCCTGACCGCCAGCTCGTAGCCGTGCGGGCCGAGGCCCGAAATGACGCCGGTCGCAGCCAGCGAGACATAGGAATGGCGCCGGAATTCCTCCCGCGCCGCCGGATTGCTCAGATGGCACTCAATGACCGGAATGTCCAAGGTCTTGAGCGCATCCAGCAGGGCAACGGAGGTATGGGTGAAGGCCGCAGGGTTGATGACGAGCGCCGAAGCCTGGTCGCGCGCCTCGTGAATCCAGTCCACCAGTTCGCCCTCGTGGTTGGACTGGCGGAAGACGATCTGGGCGTCCGGCGCGGCGGCCCGGCACAGGGTCTCGATGTCGGAAAGGGTCTGACGCCCATAGATTTCCGGCTCGCGCTGCCCAAGCAGGTTGAGGTTGGGCCCGTTCAGCACATAGATGATGTCAGATCGGGCCATGGGCTCCGCCGCTCGCGATTCCGGGCGGCCTTTTAGCTGAACGCGCGGGCGGGGCAAAGTCCGACCGCAGAAGAGGTTGACCTAGCGTCATGCGTATCGAAGTCAACGGCGAACCCCGCGAGGTTGAGGCCGGCACCATCCTCGACCTGGTCGAGACCCTGGGCCTGAACCCGAAGAAGGTGGCCGTGGAGCGCAATCTGGAGATCGTGCCCCGGTCCCTGCACGGGGAGACGCCGCTGGCGGACGGCGACCGGATCGAGATCGTGCAACTGGTCGGCGGGGGCTGACCCCCCGCCTTGTCAACCAAGAGTGATCATCAGAACCGGAAGCTCGCACGCAGCAGCAGGGCGTAGCGGACATAGTCATCCAGGAACTCGGCGTCCGCCTCGACGGCCAGCATGCCCAGGTCGTTGCCGATGTTCAGGCGCAGGCCGACGATGGGACCGCCGCCTTCAAGGCTGTCAGCCGCCAGGTCGAAGGGCGAACCGCCGCTGAGGAAGCGAGCCGTGGTGACGCCGCCGTCGTGGGAGATGATCTGACGCCAGCCGACCCGAATTTCGGGCCGTATCCACTGGTTCTCGCCGAAGCCCATGCCGAAGTTTACGGCGGCGGTGGACGAGAAGATGTGGCCCTCACGGTCCCCGATGGCGAGGTCGAAGCCGTCGCCGCCCCCGCTCTCCTCGAAGCCGTCCTCATTGAGACTGAAGTACTCGACGAGTAATTCGGGACGGAGGCTATAGCGACCGTAGCTGCGTTCGTAGGACGCGCCCGCGGCGGCCGCGATCGTATAGCCATTCCAGTCTGCGTCGGCGCGTCTCAGGATGCCTTCGCCGACGAACTGTCGCACGGATTCGAAGCTGGCGTAGCCGCCTGCGGCCCTGGCCCAGGTGGTCCAGTTGCCGCCCTGTGCGCGCCAGTAGAGGCCCAGTTCGATCAGGCTGGCGGAGAGGCGTTCTTCCGCCGCTGCGCCCGGTTCTTCAAGGTCAGAGGACGTGAAGGCCGTGGAGACGCCGATCGCTCCAAAGGCGGTGCCCCGCTCGACGCCGCCGGCGAAGCCGAAGCCCTCGGACTTGAAGCCGTAGGCGTCGCCCGTTTCCTTGTCGGCGTAGAAGTTGATCTCCTGCAGCCAGGCGCTGGTCTCGCCGCGCGCGGCGCTGTTGTTGCGGCCGGAAAGGGCGCGTGTCACGGCGTCCACGCCAGTGGCCAGGGAAATCAGGGAGCCTCCCGAATGGTCGGGCAGCATCTGTTCATAGGCGGCCAGCAGGCCTTCCCTGTCATTCTGGTTCAGGAAGGCGTTACGCAACTCTTCGTTGGCGTTCAGCGCATCGTAGACGGCGTTATAAGCCGCCGCCTCGGACCGGATCATGCCGATCTCCTCGGAGGTGCGCCGGCGCACATCCAGATAGACCTGGCCGGCAGCTTCATCCGCTCCGGCCTCGACCACAAAGAGGAACGGCGAATTCTCTTCAAGGGAGGTTTCGTCGATGGCTCCGAAATTCAGATCGCCAGCCTCGATCACCACATAACGGGCAGGATCGTCCACCAAAGAGGTGAAGCGCGCCCCCAACCCCGCCCCGTCCGCGAAACTGGCTGTCCCTGACACATTGAACCCGCCCGATGTGTTCGCCGCGGGATCGATGGTAATGATCAGATCCCCGTCGGCGCCGATAGACAGGCTGCTGATGTCGAGGGCTGTCGCCTGTCGGGCGTCCAGAAGACCGCCAGACACGTCGATCGAGAGGAGACCGCCTGTGGCCGACAAGGCGCCGCGAACCTCGGCGTCGCCACTGATCAGCAGCGTGTCGGCGCCGGACCCGAAGTCGATGTCGCCGAAGACGAATCCATCACGGATATCGACCCTGTCCGCCCCGGAACCGAGCAGAATGTCGCCGCTGATTACCGGAGACGTGATGCCGTTGGCCGGAGGGTTTTCCGGATCTGTAACCAGAACCAGCTGTGTCAGGTTTACACCGGTGGTGTTTGCCCTGACGTCGATAGCGATACGATCGCCGGTCGGTTGTTGAGCTTCCCCGTCCTCATTCGTGACACCGATCGTGAGGGCTTGAATGACCCCGATATTTTCGATGGTGCTGAGAGACCCGCTGAGATCGCGGATGCCGACGGCGTCGCCGGTCACGCCTGTCAGGCCAGCCTGGATACGACCGGAATTGTAGAGAGACGGCAACTGGGCGCCGGCCTCAATGAGCAACACCGTGGCTTCATGAGCGCCGTCGCTGATGCTCGTGCTGGTGAGGGTGCCAGAATTATAGAATTCAGGTGTCTGGGCCCCGTCGGCGAATCGGATCGCCGTTGAACTGGCCTCGCGGGATCGCGCCTCGACGCCCCCTTCATTGCGGAAGCCGCCCTCTATCGTGACGCCCTGTCCCCCGGCAACGCCGACCAGAACGCCGGTAGCTTCGAAACCATCGTAAACGCCATTGGCGACGATTCCACCACGATTGATGAAGCCGTATGCGCTGTCGTCTGCCCCGATCAGGCCCAAGGTTATGCCGCGCTCAGTTGAGCCGATTTCAAGCGCGGGCGACGATCCGAAACTGGTGATGGTGGCGGTCGTCTGCTCGGCGTCGGGAACGCCGTCCCCGTCGGTATCGGGGTTCTCGTCATCATCATCATCGTCATCTTCAACCGGCGGGGCGACAGTCGCCAGCAGAACCCCTCCAGCGATATCGCTGGCGATGCGAACCGCCGGTCCCCCAATCAAAAGATCATCAGCGTCCAGTGCGTCCAGAGCCGTCTGATTGGCTGACCGGGTTGTGTAACGGAAGCCGGTCGCCGCGATATTTCCATCAATGCGAAGGGCGCCGTCGACATCGCCCTCAACAGAAAGGCCGACGGAGTTCTCTCCCTGAACGGTGATACTGCCGCCGATCCACATATCGCCCGCAACGTCTCCGGTGCTACGGACGCCGTATGACCCGTCTCCCGTGACCGATATCGAGCCACGCGAAACCAGGTCTCCGGTCAGCCCGGTTTCGTTGGAAATTCCGTAGGAATTGTTTCCCTCCACGCGGATGGCGCCCTGGCGGCCGAGCGTGAGGTCGCCTGTAATTACCTCAGTTCCGGCGAGACGAATGCCGTAGCGATTCTCGCCGAGGGCGAAGGGACCATCAAGATCGCCGTCCTCGTCATCGTCCTTGGGCGTATAGTCTTCCGAAACTTCGATCAGCCCGTTGACAGTTATGGAGCCTGCGCGTCCCCCCTGGGCCAGGATCGCTGTCGCGCCGTTGGCGGCGTTTTCCATCACGATGGATCCACCCTGGTTGACCGTGATGTCGTGGTCAGAGTTCATCGTCGCCGCCACGCCGGACGAAACACGAATGGATCCGCCGTTCGCGATGATCACATTATCCGCTGCGCCATTGTTGGCGTTCGCAGTCAGGATCGGGGTCGTGCGCGAATTGGAGATGGTTGTGTCGGCGTGGGCGGCGCCGGCGGCGATGGCGAGAGGTGCGAGCGCGACGGCGGTCGCGAGCAATTTACGCATGGATTAAGAACCTCTTGGTGACGCGCGCCCGATACAGTCTGGCCCCGAGTACGGGACCGAACGGTATGCCCCAAGTTTCTCGAATTTGAGGCGATTGCAAGGCCGACATCCCTCATAGCGGTGATGAGGCTGACGTGCAAAGCGGCAGCGTCCAGAAAGCTTGACCATCGTCCGCGTCAGGCGCACGCATCCATCATTCACGCTTTGCGTTGAGCCTCGTCGTGAAGGCGGAGCAGGAAATGATCGACGTCCAGGAAAGCGAAGTCCAACTAATTCCCGGTCGGGACGAGAAGGTCGCGAATACCTTCAGCACGGTGAAGGGCGCCTCCTCCGATCCCGGAATCCGCATGGTCGACACCACCATGTTGTATGCGCCCCGTTCGGGAGGGGTGAAGCGGTATCTGCTGGCCAAAAAAAGCTGGCTTGAAGCGAATCGTCCCGAGGTGGCGCACACCTTGATTGTGCCAGGCGCCCGATACCACGCCAGGCCGGGCCTGCTCACATTGCAGGCGCCGAAACTGCCTTTCGGAGACGGCTATCGATGGCCCTCGTCCATCAAGCGCTGGAGCGCCTGGGTCGCGGCGACGCGGCCACATCTCATTGAGGCCGGAGATCCCTATACACCCGGTCAGGCGGCCCTGGAGGCCGGTCAAAGGGCGGGCTGCCCCGTGATCGGCTTCTGTCACTCGGATCCGGCGGCCCTTGCGGCGCTGCATTTCGGGGAGTGGGCGAAAAAGCCGGTGGAGAAGCGCTGGTCAAAGCTGTTCTCACAGTTCGATCGGGTGGTGTCGCCCAGCCGCTACATCGCCCGCCGGCTGGAAGAGGCGAAGGTGCCCAACATCGTGGTCCAGCCCCTGGGGGTGGAGGTCGACACCTTCCGTCCGGACCGGGCGGACCGGGCCGGGCTCCTGAAGCAACTGGGCCTGAAGTCCGATGCCCGGTTGCTGGTGTTCGCCGGTCGACCGGCGCGTGAGAAGAACATCGACGTCCTGATCGGGGCTGTGCAGAAGCTTGGCGCGCCCTATCATCTGGTGCTTGTGGGCGCGGGCATGGGCCTGCCTCGCGAGGATCGGGTGATCTCGCTCCCCTACGAATCCGATCCGAAGGCCGTGGCCCGGATCGTGGCCAGCTGTGACGCCTTCGTGCACGCCAACGACCGCGAGCCCTTCGGGCTGATCGTGCTGGAGGCCATGGCTTGCGGCAGGGCGGTCGTGGGGGTGAACTCCGGCGGCGTCGCGGAGACTGTTGACCGGGAGGTGGGGGAATTGGCTGACGCGGCCGAACCCGGCGCCTTTGCGGCCGCCGTTGAGGCCCTGTTCCAACGGGACGTGGAGGCCATCGGCCAGGCGGCCCGGGTGCGGGCGGTGGAGCGATTCGCCTGGGGCCGGGTCTTCGAGGACCTGTGCATGACCTACGGCGACGTCAGCGGCCAGGCCGCGTTCGTTCAGCCGGACGAAGGCTATCCGGTTCACTGACGGCTGCTGGACAATTGCCCTTGTCTTGCGGTGTCCACCCGTCGCCGCGCCGCAAGGCGGGGACTGATCCTGAAGGGAATTGAAAAGCGCCATTCCTTCGAAAGAAGGAATGGCGCGAGTGACGGGGCTCGAACCCGCGACCTCCGGCGTGACAGGCCGGCACTCTAACCAACTGAGCTACACCCGCGTATTCCTCCGCCGCGATGCGAAGCAGTGCGTCGCGGCGAGGGGCGTCGTTTAGGCGGCGCCCCTCGCGCCGTCAAGCGGCTGAGCGACGAAATTACCGCGCTTCGGACTCCGGCGCGGCCGGCCCCACCGGATTGACCACCTGGGAGGCCTCAGCCGGGGTGGGGATATCGTAGTGCACGCCGACTCCGGGGCCCAGCGGCAGGGCCATGGCGGCCCAGGCGCCGGTCATCAGGGTGCCGAAGATCATGAAGACGAGGGAGTAGGGGACCATCAGCGCCATCAGGCTGCCCAGACCGAAATCCTTGTCCCACCGCTGGCAGAAGGCCAGCACCAGCGGGAAATAGACCATCAGGGGCGTGACGATATTGGTGACCGAATCGCCCATGCGATAGGCGGCGGTGGTCATCTCCGGGCTGATTCCCAGCAGCATCAGCATGGGGACCAGCACCGGGGCGAGCATGGCCCACTTTGCGGCCGCCGAGCCCACGAACAGGTTGATGAAGCCGCTGACCAGAACCAGGGCTACCAGCAGGCCGAAGGTGTTCAGGCCGGACTGGCTGATGACCTCGGCGCCGCCGATGGCCATGATCGCCCCGAGGTTGGACCAGTTGAACATGGCCACGAAGTGGGCCGCCACGAAGGCCAACACCACATATGGGGCCATGTCGGCCATGGCCTGGGAGGTCATGCGGACGATGTCGCGGTGGGTCTTCACCGTGCCCGCGGCGACGCCGTAGGCCGCGCCGGTGGCGATGAACAGGGTGAAGAAGGCTGCGACGAGGGAATTGAAGAAGGGGGCCATGCGGGCGGCGGGATCCGCGCCTTCAGGGTCGTAAAGGGGCGCGCCAGGGGCCAGCAGCATGGCGGCCCAGGCGCCGATCACCAGAAGCAGGATCAGGCCCGCCCAGATCAGGCCCTTGCGCTCGCGCGGGCCCAGTTCGCCTTCCTCAAGCTTGATGGGTGCATCGGCGGAGGGCGTCCACTTGCCCAGACGGGGTTCGATGATCTTGTCCGTCACCCACCAGCCCAGCGGAACGAACATGAAGGTCATGGCGACGATGAAGAACCAGTTCCCGGCCGGGTTCATCTGCCAGGAGGGATCGATCAGGTGTGCGGCGGTCTCGGTGATACCCAGAAGCAGTACATCCAGCTGCCCGGGGACGATATTGGACGAGAACGCTGCGGAGACCCCGGCGAAGGCGGCGGAAATGCCGACGATGGGGTGACGGCCCGCTGCCGCGTAGAGAACACCGGCCAGTGGTACGAGGACCACATAGCCCGCATCCACCGCGTGGCTGCTGAGTATAGCGATGAAAATGACGATGGGGGTAAGAAGGGAGGTCGGCGCCCGGCGCACTCCCGCGCGCATGGCGGCGGAGAAGAGGCCGGTTCGTTCGGCCACGCCGGCGCCGAGCATGACGACCAGCACATAACCCAGAGGGGCGAAGCCGGTCAGGGTGCGCGGCATCTCCACCAGCAGCCGACGGAGATTTTCCGACGACAGCAAATTTTCAGCGATGATGGGTTCGGCGGTGATGGGGTTCACCGCAGCCCAACCGGACCAGGCGGCGAAGACGCTGACGCCCATAAGGATGGCGATCAGCCAGACGAAAATGAACACCGGGTCGGGCAGCTTGTTGCCCGCCTTCTCGATGCCGTTCAGCAGCCAGTTGCCAATGCCCATACGCCCGTTTTCCCGATCTTCGGCCATTGAAGCCTGTTCCGGCCAAAGGGAGAGGCGTTAAGGTGAAAAATCAACCCTCAAGGTTGCGAACCATTCTCAATGAATTCCTTGCGCGACATGGGTTTGAACCATTGGCGTCTTGGGTCTAGAAGACGCGCGAATCCGCCGCCTCCCCCGGCGAACCAGGCGTGGTCTCGATGAACGAATTTTTGCTGGAATATCTGCCGATCGTGGTCTTCTTCGGGATCGCGACGGTGCTTGGCCTCGGCTTCATGCTCGCCGCCTGGGTGCTGGCGCCCAAGAATCCCGACACCGAGAAGCTGTCCGCCTACGAATGCGGCTTCAACGCCTTCGACGATGCGCGGATGAAGTTCGATGTGCGGTTCTATCTGGTGTCGATCCTGTTCATCATCTTCGATCTGGAAATCGCCTTCCTGTTCCCTTGGGCGGTGGCGATGATGGGCATGCCGGGCGAGCACATGGTGTTCGCCTTCTGGTCGATGATGGTGTTCCTGGGCGTGCTGACCATCGGGTTCCTTTACGAATGGAAGAAGGGGGCTCTGGAATGGCAGTGACCGCCAAGACGGCCTCGGGTCTGGTTGTGCCGCCTGCATACGGCGCCGGCGCGCGCTCCACGGTCGAGGGATATGACCCCGCCAAGCACGACCGGTTCTTCGAACAGGTCAGCGACGAGCTGGACCAGCGCGGCTTCATCACCGCGCCGCTGGACGACGTCATCACCTGGGCCCGCACCGGCAGCCTGATGTGGATGACGTTCGGCCTGGCGTGCTGCGCCGTGGAGATGATGCAGGCGTCCATGCCGCGCTACGACATGGAGCGCTTCGGCATGGCTCCGCGCGCCAGTCCGCGTCAGTCGGACTTGATGATCGTGGCCGGCACCCTGACCAACAAGATGGCTCCGGCTTTGCGCAAGGTTTACGACCAGATGCCGGACCCGCGTTACGTGCTGTCCATGGGTTCCTGCGCCAACGGCGGCGGGTATTATCACTATAGTTACAGTGTTGTTCGCGGCTGTGACCGCGTTGTGCCTGTGGACGTCTATGTGCCGGGGTGCCCGCCGACGGCGGAGGCGCTGCTGTACGGGCTTCTGCAGCTGCAGAAGAAGATCCGCCGCACCGGGACGATCGACCGATGACCGATGTGATGACCAAGGCCGACAAGGCGCTCGGGACGCTGGGCCGCGCCATCGTCAAGGCGGGCGGCAAGGCCGTGACCGGCTGGAGCGTGGCGTTCGGTGAACTGACCATCGAAGCCCGCCGCGACGACATCGTGGCGCTGATGACGAAGCTGCGCGACCAGTTCGAGTTCCAGCAGCTGACCGATCTGGCGGGCGTGGATTATCCCGAGCGGGCCGAGCGGTTCGATGTGGTCTATCACCTGCTGTCGCTGACGAAGAACCTGCGCGTGCGCGTGCGGGTCATGACCGACGAGCGGGCGCCCGTGCCCAGCATCACCGGTGTCTATCCGGCGGCGGACTGGTTCGAGCGCGAGGCGTTCGACATGTACGGCATGCTGTTCTCGGGCCACCCGGACCTGCGCCGGCTGCTGACCGACTACGGCTTCCAGGGCTATCCCCTGCGCAAGGACTTCCCCATGACCGGCTATGTGGAAGTCCGCTACGACGAGGCGCAGAAGCGGGTGGTCTATGAACCCGTCAAGCTGGCCCAGGAATTCCGGAACTTCGATTTCCTCTCGCCGTGGGAAGGCGCCGAGTACGCCGCGCCGGTTCTGCCGGGCGACGAGAAGGCGATCGGCTCGGCCGGCAAGCCCAGCGGAGGCAAGGCGTGATGGCGGACGGTCACGACACCCAGGCTCTGAAGGTCGACGCCCGCGACGAAGCGGCGCTGGAGACCGGCGCCGTCGCGTTCGACACGCCGGTGAAAGCGGACATGGACGACCGCAAGTTCACCATCAATTTCGGGCCCCAGCACCCGGCGGCGCACGGGGTGCTGCGTCTGGTGCTGGATCTGGACGGCGAGGTCGTGACGCGGGTGGACCCGCACATCGGCCTGCTGCACCGGGGCACGGAAAAGCTGATGGAGGCGCGGACCTACCTTCAGAACATCCCGTATTTCGACCGCCTCGACTATGTGGCGCCGATGAACCAGGAGCACGCCTTCTGCCTGGCCATCGAGAAGCTGGTGGATATCGAGGTGCCGTACCGCGCCCAGCTGATCCGCGTGCTGTATTCGGAAATCGGCCGGATCCTGAGCCACCTGCTGAACATCACCACCCAGGCCATGGACGTGGGCGCCCTGACCCCGCCGCTGTGGGGCTTCGAGCAGCGCGAACAGCTGATGGTGTTCTATGAGCGGGCTTCGGGCTCGCGCCTGCACGCCAACTATTTCCGTCCCGGCGGCGTCCATCAGGACCTGCCCGACGACCTGATCAACGACATCTCGACCTGGTGCGAGGCCTTCCCGGCGGCCCTGAAGGACATCGAGAGCCTGGTCACCGAGAACCGCATCTTCAAGCAGCGCAACGTGGACATCGGCGTGGTGTCCAAGGACGAGGCCCTGGCCTGGGGCTTCTCGGGCGTGCTGCTGCGCGGCTCGGACATTCCGTGGGATCTGCGGAAATCACAGCCGTACGAATGCTACGCCGAGATGGAATTCGACATCGTCGTGGGCAAGAACGGCGACTGCTGGGACCGTTACCTCTGCCGCATCGAGGAGATGAAGCAGTCGGTGCGGATCATGGAACAATGCATCCACAAGCTGCGCAATTTCCGCGGCCCGGTGATGACCGAGAACAACAAGGTCGTGCCGCCGCGCCGGGGTGAGATGAAGCGCTCGATGGAAGCCCTGATCCATCACTTCAAGCTGTACACCGAGGGCTTCCATACGCCGGCCGGCGAGGTCTATGCGGCGGTCGAGGCGCCCAAGGGCGAGTTCGCCGTCTATCTGGTGTCCGACGGCACCAACAAGCCGTACCGCTGCAAGATCGTGGCGCCCGGCTTCAAGCACCTGCAGGCCATGGACTGGATGAACCGCGGCCACATGCTGGCCGACGTGTCCGCCATCCTCGGCTCGCTCGACATCGTGTTCGGAGAGGTGGACCGATGAGCGTCCGACGTCTGGCAAAAGAACAACCGGCCTCGTTCGCCTTTTCGAAGGGCACGAAAAAAAAGGCCGACTGGTGGATCGCCAAATATCCGGCGGAGCGGAAGGCTTCGGCGGTGATCCCGATCCTGTGGCTGGTTCAGAAGCAGGAAGGCTGGGTCTCCGAGCCCGCCATCCGCGCCATCGCCGAGATGCTGGCCATGCCCTACATCCGGGTGCTGGAGGTGGCGACCTTCTACACCATGTTCCAGCTGGAGCCCGTAGGCCGGACCGCCCTAATCCAGGTGTGCGGCACCACGCCGTGCATGCTGCGCGGGGCCAATGAGCTGATGGCGACCTGCCGCGAGAAGATCGGGGCCAAGGACCATCTGTCCGCCGACGGCCGGTTCACATGGCAGGAAGTGGAATGCCTGGGCGCCTGCGCCAATGCGCCCATGGCCCAGATCAACGACTACTATTTCGAAGACCTGACGCCCGAGACCCTGGCCCAGATCATCGACGATTTCGCCGCGGGCAAGTCGCCCAAGGCGGGCTCCTATGTGGGCCGTACGTCGTCTGAGCCCGAGGGCGGGGCCACGACCCTGAACGATCCGAAGCTGTATGACGGCTCGGCGGCCAGGCCGATCAAGAAGCTGCCCAACAGCGAACCGGCGAAGGAGCCGGCGTGATGGAAATTGGGAACGACCCGAAAGTCATCTCTGCTTACCTGGATGGGTTGAGTGGAAATGAACAGGCACAGGCGAGAGCCCAGTTCTGGGCCTGGGTTCGAGAGGGCGCCAAGGTCGGAGGCTCTTGGAAGACGTTAGGATCAAGCGCCATCATTGCAGGGCTTTTTGTAGCGTTTCTGACGGCCTTCCCGGACAGGGGCTTGGCGCCTTGGGGCTATGTTGGGGCGGTCATCCTTGCGGTTGCAGGGGCTTGGGTGTTCGCCAAAGGCGGCAGGCGTGAAAAAGAGTGGCGCGCGGCCAATCCTTTCAAGGTGGTCCTATGAGCGCCCCTGATCTGGACAACGCCGAGGGCCGCAAGGCCTATCGCAATGAGCTGAACGGGGTGGCGCGGCCGTATCGCTGGGCCGGGCTGGTGTTCATCGTCATCGGCGCCTTCGTGCTGTGGGGCTCCACGCGCGGCTGGGCCGGTCTGACCGAGAGCGCCCAGGTCTGGGGCTACGGCGCCCTGGCCATCGGCTGGGTTCTGTTTCTGACCGCGACGTTCCTTCGGACGCGCCACCACAAGCGCCGCATGGCGCAGGGACTGTAGGACATGGTCGGCATTCTCGAAGACAAGGACCGCATCTTCACCAATCTGTACGGCTTCCATGACTGGACGCTGGAGGGGGCGAAGAAACGCGGGGCGTGGAACGCGACGGCGGACATGCTGGCGCTGGGCCGCGACTGGGTCATCACCAACGTCAAGAACTCCGGCCTGCGCGGCCGGGGCGGCGCCGGTTTCCCGACCGGGCTGAAGTGGTCCTTCATGCCCAAGGAGGTGAAGGATCGGCCGCACTATCTGGTGGTCAACGCCGACGAATCCGAACCGGGCACCTGCAAGGACCGGGAGATCATGCGCCACGATCCGCATCTGCTGATCGAAGGGTGCCTGATCGCCAGCTTCGCCATGCAGGCGCACGCCTGCTACATCTATCTGCGCGGCGAATACGTGCTGGAGCGCGAGCGCATGGAGGCGGCGGTCAAGCAGGCCTATGACGCCCGCCTGATCGGCAAGAACAACATCCATGGTTGGGACTTCGACGTCTACATCCACCACGGCGCCGGCGCCTATATCTGCGGCGAGGAGACGGCTCTGCTGGAGTCGCTGGAGGGCAAGAAGGGCCAGCCGCGGCTGAAGCCGCCGTTCCCGGCGGGCGCGGGCCTGTATGGCTGCCCCACCACGGTGAACAATGTGGAATCCATCGCGGTCACGGGCACGATCCTGCGCCGCGGGGCCGAATGGTTCGCGGGCTTCGGCCGCCCGAACAACACCGGCACCAAGATCATGTCGATCTCGGGCCACGTGAACCGCCCGTGCAATGTGGAAGAGGCCATGTCCATTCCGCTGCGCCAGCTGATCGAGGATCACTGCGGCGGCGTGCGGGGCGGCTGGGACAATCTGAAGGCCATCATCCCCGGCGGATCGTCGGTGCCGATGATCACCCGCGAGATGGCGGAGTCCGCGCTGATGGACTTCGACTCCCTGCGCGACATGCGCTCGGGTCTGGGCACGGCGGCGGTCATCGTGATGGACCAGTCCACCGATCTGGTGAAGGCCATCGCCCGCATCAGCTATTTCTACAAGCATGAGAGCTGCGGCCAGTGCACGCCGTGCCGCGAGGGCACCGGCTGGATGTGGCGGGTGCTGGAGCGCATGGCCGTGGGCGATGCGGATCCGTCGGAAATTGACCTGCTGCTGGACGTGGCCGGTCAGGTGGAGGGGCACACCATCTGCGCCCTGGGCGACGCCGCGGCGTGGCCGGTGCAGGGCATGATCCGGCACTTCCGCCACGAGATCGAGGACCGCATCACCAGTTATCGCAACGCGCGCGGCGCCTTCGCCGGCCACGCGATCGCGGCGGAGTAGGGCGGATGAACAGCACCGATGGCGCGCTGGGCGGCGTTCAAACCCTGCTTTCGCTCGGGTTCCAGTTCGGCTGGCTGCATCTGATCGGCCTGGTCGCAGGGTGGGAACGTATGGGATCGAAGTACGACGGCGGGCAGGGGCTGGCTGCCTTCACATTCGTCGCTCAGATGGCGCCGGTTCTGATGATGGCCCTGTTCTTTCCCATTGCGCTATTCGAAGTCGCTTTCAATGAGCCTACACCCGGACCCATCGTGATGATTCTCGCGTGGGGAGCTTTGGGTGTGGGACCGGCGATGCTGTTGGCGCTCGTCCTGAACAAAGCCCCGTTGAAAGCCGTACCCGAGATGGCGCTATGAGAGTCAGTGTCTCGATCATTCTGGCGATGACGCTCTCCGCCTGTGGTCAGGCGGACGAGCCCGCCTCGGCGCCGGAGACGGCGGCCGAGCCCGCCGCGGTGACCCAGGCCTCGCCCGAGGCGCTGGATCAGGCGGGGCTACGCGACGTCTGCCGGGCGGCCATCGCCACGGTGAACGAACTGCCGGTGGCCCTGATCGATTTGGATGGCGTCGAGACGCTGGACGAAGGCGAGGCGGTGAACCTGTCCTGGCGCGCGCCGGTGGACGGGGGCCGCGCCCAGGCCCAGTGCCGCGTCGAGGGCGATGTGGTGGTGTGGCGTCTGACCGGCCTGCCGGACCCCGAGGCCCAGGTGTGGCGCACCGGCCCGACCGATCCGATCGTCCGCTACGTGCGCGAGACCGACCGGATCACGATTATCCAGACCCTCCCGGATGGGACGAGTTCGCAGACTCAAGTGTCTGTGAATGTTGAAGAAGAGGCCCGCTGATGCCCGTCGCCAAGGTCAACGGCGTAGAAGTCGAGTTCGAGCCCGGCATGACCGTGCTCCAGGTCGCCGAGAAGGCGGGGCAGGAGATTCCGCGCTTCTGCTATCACGAGCGGCTGTCCATCGCCGGCAACTGCCGCATGTGTCTGGTCGAGGTGAAGCCCGGGCCGCCCAAGCCCCAGGCCTCGTGCGCCCTGCCGGCCGCCGACGGGCAGGAGATCTTCACCAACACCCCCATGGTCGAGAAGGCCCGCAAGGGGGTGATGGAATTCCTGCTGATCAACCACCCTCTGGATTGCCCGATCTGCGATCAGGGCGGGGAATGCGACCTGCAGGACCAGTCGATGTATTTCGGCCGGGACGCCTCGCGCTATGCCGAGAACAAGCGCGCGGTCGAAGAAAAGCACATGGGCCCGACCATCAAGACCTTCATGACGCGCTGCATCCAGTGCACGCGCTGTGTGCGGTTCATCACCGAGGTGGCGGGGGTGCCGGACATCGGCATGATCTCGCGCGGCGAGAGCGCCGAGATCACCACCTATCTGGAAAAGTCGGTGGACTCCGAGCTGTCGGGCAACGTCAACGACCTGTGCCCGGTGGGCGCCCTGACGCACCGGCCGTGGCAGTATCATTACCGCCCTTGGGAGTTGAAGAAGACCGAGACCATCGACGTGATGGACGCGCTGGGCTCCAACATCCGCGCCGACAGCCGCGGCGCCGAGGTCATGCGCGTGCTGCCGCGGGTGCACGAGGGCATCAATGAGGAATGGCTGTCGGACCGCAGCCGCTATGTGGTGGACGGGCTGACGAAGCGCCGTCTGGACCGCCCGTGGGTGCGTGAGGGCGGCAAGCTGCGCCCCGCAACATGGGACGAGGCGCTGGGCGTCGTGGCCGGCAAGCTGAAGGCCGCGAAGCCGGAAAAGATCGGCGCCATCGCCGGCGACCTGCAGGACGCGGAGTCCATGAAGGCGACGCTTGACCTGTTCCGGGCGCTGGGATCGGCCAACACCGACTGCCGACAGGACGGCGCTGCGATCGGCGGGGCCGAGCGCGAGGGCTGGCTGTTCAACAGCGGTCTGGCGGGCATCGAGAACGCGGACGCCATCCTGATGGTGGGCGTCAATCCGCGCGTTGAGGCGCCGTTGCTGAACGCCCGCATCCGCAAGGGCTGGCTGGCGGGCCGCACCGAGGTGATGGTGATCGGCGAGCAGGCCGAGTTGACCTATGGCTACCAGTATCTGGGCTCCGGGACGAAGACGGTCGGCAAGCTGCCCAAGGCGGCCATGGACCTGCTGACCCGGGCCGAGCGTCCGGCGATCATCGTCGGCTCCGCCGCCCTGACCGGCGAGACCGGTCCGGCGGTTCTGGGCGCGCTGGGCAAGCTGGCGGCCAAGGTCGGCGTGGTTGGCGCCAAAGACTCTGGCGACTGGAACGGCTTCAACGTGCTGCACAATGCGGCGGCGCGGGTGGGCGGTCTGGATATGGGCTTCACGCCGGGGCAGGGCGGTCTGTCGGCGGTGGAGATGGTTCAGAAGGGCGCGCTGGATGTGCTGTTCCTGCTGGGCGCTGACGAGATCGATACGTCGAAGTCGAAGGCCTTCAAGATCTATCTGGGCAGCCACGGGGACGCGGGCGCCCACGGGGCGGACGTGATCCTGCCGGGCGCGGCCTATACCGAGAAGTCGGGCCTGTATGTGAACACCGAGGGCCGGGTGCAGATGACCGAGCGGGTCGTGTTCCCCAAGGGCGAGGCCAAGGAAGACTGGGCCATCCTGCGGGCCCTGTCGGAGCGCGTGGGCCACACCCTGCCGTACGACAGCCTGAACCAGCTGCGGGCTGTGCTGATGGCCGATCATCCGACCTTCGGCCGGGTGGACTATCTGGCCCCGGCGCGGGTGTTTGGCGTCGACAGGCTGGGCGCCAAGGGCGAGCTGGGCGACGTGGTGTTCGCCCCGGCCCTGAAGGACCCATATCTGACCAACCCGATCGCGCGCGCGTCCGAGACAATGGCCGAACTGTCGGCCCAGCGTTCGGCGCCCCAGCTGATGGCGGCGGAGTAAGTGATGGAAGCGACCACGACATCTTTCTGGAGCACGCCGGTGGGCTGGACCCTGATGACCGCGGGCGGAATCTTGCTGGTCACCGTCGGCATCCTGATCTCGCTGGCGTTCCTGCTGCTGGCCGACCGGAAGATCTGGGCGGGCGTGCAGATGCGCAAGGGCCCCAATGTGGTGGGGCCGTTCGGCCTGCTGCAGTCGTTCGCGGACTTCTTCAAATTCGTGCTGAAGGAGATCGTGGTCCCGGCGGGCGCGGACAAGATCGTGTTCCTGCTGGCGCCGCTGCTGACCTTCGTGCTGGCCTTCATCGCCTGGGCCGTGATCCCGTTCGCCCCCGGATGGGTGGTCTCGGACCTGAACGTGGGCGTGCTGTACCTGTTCGCCGTTTCGTCGCTGGGCGTCTACGGCATCATCATGGGCGGCTGGGCCTCCAACTCGAAATACCCGTTCCTCGGCTCGCTGCGGTCGGCGGCCCAGATGGTGAGCTATGAGGTGTCGCTGGGCCTGATCATCGTCACGGTGATCCTGCTGGCCGGCAGCATGAACCTGACCACCATCGTGGACAATCAGGCGGGCTGGATCTGGAACTGGCACGCCTTCGGCGGCGGCCTCGGCAATCTGCCGCTGCTGATCCTCATGTTCCCCATGTCGATCGTGTTCTTCATCTCGGCCCTGGCCGAGACGAACCGCCCGCCGTTCGACCTGCCCGAGGCGGAGTCCGAACTGGTGGCCGGGTATCAGGTGGAATACTCGTCCACGCCGTACCTGCTGTTCATGATCGGCGAGTACGCCAACATCGTTCTGATGTGCGCCATGATCACCCTGCTGTTCTTCGGCGGGTGGAACCCGGGCTTCCCGACGCCCTTCCTGGACGGCGCGCCGCAGTTCGTGGCCAACCTGTTCTATCTGGGCGTCTTCCTGTTCAAGACGGTGTTCTGGTTCGCCATGATCGCCATGGTGAAGGCCTTCGTGCCCCGCTACCGCTACGATCAGCTGATGCGTCTGGGCTGGAAGGTGTTCCTGCCCTATTCGCTGGCAGCCGTGGTGCTGGTGGCGGCGTGGCGGGTGTTCGGGGGCGCGATCTGATGCGGAGCGGTCTGCCCGTGACTGTCGTCTGCGCGGTGCTGTTGAGCGCTTGCGGGCCCGTGGTGTTTGGCCCCCTGTCGACGCCCGCGCCTGTCCCCGCCGAGGTCGCCCTGGAGCGTCAGGAAGCGCGCGCCGATGCCGAAGCGGAACGCCTGCGCCGCTGCCAGATGGGCGAGACCGGCGTGCGCCGGGACGACCGCCGCTGCCGTGAAGGGGTGCCGAAATGATCGCCGCGGCTTCAAAGACCGCCCTGTCCCTCGCAACCGTAGCCGGGCTGTGCGCCGCATGTGCTCGTGCGGAACCTGAAACGCTGATGCCCCAGCGACAGGAAGCGCTGGACCGGTACGAGGAATGTCAGCGGACCGCGATCGGCAATCCGGACCATGAGCGTGATTGCAGGGATGCGGTAGCGCTATGAAGACCATCGGAATCCTGAACTTTGCGGCCGTGATGCTGGCGTCCTGCGCCCCCTATGAGGCCGATCCGACGTCCGTCTACCAGTGGGAGCGCCGCCAGGAGGGCATCGAGCGCACCCACGCCCAGCGCGTGGAGCGTTGCCGCGCCATGAACCGAGACAGCGAGCGCTTCGCCCGTGAGTGCGCCGACCTGAGAGAGATCGACTGATGTTGAACCGTATCGGACAGGCCGTGAAGGGCGCGCTGCTGATCGACGTGATCGGCGCCGTCGGCCTGTCGCTCAAGTACATGATGAGGCCCAAGGCGACGGTGAACTATCCGTTCGAGCGCGGGCCGCAGTCGCCGCGCTTCCGGGGCGAGCACGCCCTGCGCCGCTATCCCAACGGCGAGGAGCGCTGCATCGCGTGCAAGCTGTGCGAGGCCATCTGCCCGGCCCAGGCCATCACCATCGAGTCCGAGCCGCGCTCGGACGGCAGCCGCCGCACGACCCGCTACGACATCGACATGGTGAAGTGCATCTACTGCGGTCTGTGCCAGGAGGCCTGCCCGGTGGACGCCATCGTCGAGGGACCGAACAGCGAATACGCCACCGAGACGCGCGAAGAGCTGTATTTCGACAAGGACCGCCTGCTGGCCAACGGGGATCGTTGGGAGCGGGTGATCGCGAAGAATCTGGAACTGGACGCCCCCTACCGATAAGAGGGGCGCCGATTCCGCATACGCGTTCTGCCGCGTCGCCGTCGGGGGCGGGCAGGGGATTTCACAAGGGCTTCGGGGGCGTCCCGGACTCCGTACGGTTTTTGAGAGGGGCTAGGTCCCGCCGATGATACAGGCGATCGCCTTCTATCTGCTGGCCACGGTGAGCGTGGTGTCCGCGTTGCTGGTCGTGACGGCCAAAAACCCGGTGCACTCCGTGCTGTGGCTGATCACCACCTTCTTCTCGGCCGCCGGGCTGTTCGTCATGCTGGGCGCCGAGTTCCTGGCCATGCTGCTGGTCGTGGTCTACGTGGGCGCCGTGGCGGTGCTGTTCCTGTTTGTCGTCATGATGCTGGACGTGGACTTCGTGCAGCTGCGCGAGGGCTACGCGAAATATTTCCCGCTGGCGGCCATCGTGGGCCTGATACTGCTGGCGGAGATGATCGTGGTGGCGGTGGCGGCGGCCCAGGGCGGGGCGGCGCGCGGCGCGGAACTGATCCCGGCCACGGGCGTGTCCAACGTCGAGGCGATCGGGCGGGTGCTCTACACCGAGTACGTCTACATCTTCCAGGCGGCGGGTCTGGTGCTGTTGACGGCCATGATCGGCGCCATCGTCCTGACCCTGCGCTACAAGCCCAACATCAAGCGTCAGGACATCGGCCGCCAGGTGAACCGGCGCCAGTCCGACGCCTACGCCAACGTCCAGGCCGAGAGCGGCAAGGGCGTGACCCTGGAGGATCTGAAATGATCGGTCTGCCACACTATCTGGCGGTCGCCGCGATCCTGTTCACCATCGGGGTGTTCGGCATCTTCGTGAACCGCAAGAACATCATCATCATCCTGATGTCGATCGAGCTGATCCTGCTGTCGGTGAACATCAATTTCGTCGCCTTCTCGGCCTATCTGAATGACATCTCCGGGCAGATCATGGCCATGTTCATCCTGACCGTCGCCGCCGCCGAGGCGGCAATCGGCCTGGCCATCCTGGTGACCTTCTTCCGCAACCGCGGCGACATCGCGGTTGATGATGCTTCGATGATGAAGGGCTGACGCGCGTGACCATCGAGACCCTCGTCACAATCGGCGTCTTCGCCCCGCTGCTGGGCGCGATGATCGCCGGCTTCTTCGGCCGACGGATCGGCAACATCGCCTCGCAGGCGGTGACCACCGGCCTGCTGTTCCTGTCGTGCATCATCGCGTGGGTGGTGTTCGGCCAGCACACCTGGGGGAACATGCAGGCCTTCACGGTCGAGCTGTTCCCCTTCATCAATGTGGGCGACTTCCAGTCGACCTGGTCGGTGCGGGTGGACGCCCTGTCGGCGGTGATGCTGGTGGTGGTGACGAGCGTGTCGTCGCTGGTGCACCTGTATTCCTGGGGCTACATGGCCGTGGACGACTCCCGGCCGCGCTTCTTCGCCTATCTGTCCCTGTTCACCTTCATGATGCTGGCGCTGGTGACGGCCGCCGACTTCATGCAGCTGTTCTTCGGCTGGGAAGGCGTGGGGCTTGCGTCCTATCTGCTGATCGGATTCTGGTACAAGAAGCCCACCGCCAGCGCCGCCGCCATCAAGGCCTTCGTGGTCAACCGGGTGGGCGACTTCGGCTTCGTGCTGGGCATCATCACCGTGTTCTGGATGTTCGGCACCATCAAGTTCGCCGAGCTGTTCCCGCTGATCGCCGCCCAGTCGGGCGCGGGCTGGGACTTCATCGGCCAGCGCTGGTCGGCGCTGGATCTGGCGGCGTTCCTGCTGTTCATCGGCGCGATGGGCAAGTCGGCCCAGTTCTTCCTGCACACCTGGCTGCCTGACGCCATGGAAGGCCCGACGCCCGTGTCGGCGCTGATCCACGCGGCCACCATGGTGACGGCCGGCGTCTATATGGTCTGCCTGCTGTCGCCGATCTATGAATATGCGCCGACGGCGTCGCTGATCGTGGCCATCATCGGCGGCATCACCGCCCTGTTCGCCGCCACCGTCGGCCTGGCCCAGAACGACATCAAGCGGGTCATCGCCTATTCGACCTGCTCGCAGCTGGGCTACATGTTCTTCGCGGCGGGCGTCGGCGCCTATCAGGCGGCCATGTTCCACCTGTTCACCCACGCCTTCTTCAAGGCCCTGCTGTTCCTGGGCGCCGGCTCGGTGATCCACGGCATGCACCACGAGCAGGACATGCGGAACATGGGCGGGCTGGCGAAACTGCTGCCCATCACCTACGGCGCGATGATGATCGGCACCATCGCCATCACCGGCCTTGGCATTCCCGAGCTGAAGTGGGGCTTCGCCGGCTTCTATTCCAAGGATTCGATCCTGGAGAGCGCCTTCGCCTCTGCGGACTACAGCCCGGCGGGCCTGTTCGTGTTCTTCATCGGCCTGTTCGCGGCCGGGCTGACGGCCTACTATTCGTGGCGTCTGATCTTCATGACCTTCCACAACAAGCCTGTGTGGAAGGAGGCGCACGCGCCGGTCGAGCATCATCATGATGACCACGCTACGGACGCCCAGAAGGAAACCCACACCGAGCCGCTAATGGACGACGCCGTGGCCGCGCATACGGATGCGCACCATGACGCCCATCACGACGACCACGGTCATCACGGCCCGCTTAAGCCGCACGAGAGCCCGTGGACCATGCTGATCCCGCTGATCGTGCTGTCGATCGGCGCGGTGGCGGCGGGCTTTGTCTTCTACGATAACTTCGTCGGCTATCACGAGGCCGAGTTCTGGCGCGGGGCGATCTTCACGTCCGAGGCCAACCACGTCCTGCACGACAGCCACAATGTGCCGCGCTGGGTGCTGTGGGCGCCCGTGGTGCTGACCCTGCTGGGCACCTTCGTGGCGTTCTGGATCTATGTGCTCAAGGAAGGCATGGCCCGACGCATGGCCGAGCGGGGCAACATCCTGCACACCTTCTTCTACAACAAGTGGTTCTTCGACGAGCTGTACGACGTGATCTTCGTCAAGAGCGCCCGGGCCATCGGGGACTTCTTCTGGAAGGTCGGCGACGTCCGGATCATCGACGGTCTCGGCCCGAACGGCGCCGCCTGGGCCTCGCTGAAATCGGCTGCGCGGCTGGCCAGGGTCCAGTCCGGCTATGTCTATCACTATGCGTTCGTGATGCTGCTGGGTGTGGCGGGTCTTCTCGCCTTCGCCATCGCGACGTGGGGAGCCTGAGCCCGTGCCCTACATCCTGAGCATCGTCACCTTCCTGCCGCTGGTCGGCGCCCTGGCCGTGCTGATCGCGCGCGTCATGGCCAAGTCCGAGGAAGCCGCCGCCGGTCCGGCCCGCTGGATCGCCCTGATCGCCAGCATGGTCGTGCTGGCCGTCTCGGTCGTGCTGGTGGCCGGGTTTGATCCGTCGAACCCCGCCTATCAGTTCGTGGAGATGGTCCCCTGGTTCGCCGGGGCCAGCTATCACCTGGGCGTGGACGGGATCTCGATCCTGTTCGTGCTGCTGAGCGCGTTCCTGCTGCCCATCTGCATCATCGCCAGCTGGTCCTCCATCAAGGAGCGGGTGGCGGAGTACATGATCGCCTTCCTGATCCTGGAGACGCTGCTGATCGGCGTGTTCACGGCGCTGGACCTGTTCCTGTTCTACATCTTCTTCGAAGGCACCCTGGTGCCGATGTTCATCATCATCGGGGTGTGGGGCGGGGCGAACCGCATCTATGCGGCCTACAAGCTGTTCCTCTACACCCTGCTGGGCTCGGTGCTGATGCTGGCGGCCATGCTGTACATGGCGACCACGGCGGGGACCTCCAGCATTCCTGAACTGACCGCCTATGACTGGCCGGTGGGGGTGCAGACCGTCCTGTGGCTGGCCTTCTTCGCCTCCTTCGCGGTCAAGATGCCCATGTGGCCGGTGCACACCTGGCTGCCCGACGCCCACGTGCAGGCGCCGACGGCGGGGTCGGTGATCCTGGCGGGCATCCTGCTGAAGCTGGGCGGCTACGGCTTCATCCGCTTCAACCTGCCCATGTTCCCGGACGCGTCGGAGTACTTCACCCCGCTGGTGATGGTGCTGTCGGTGATCGCCATCATCTACACCTCGCTGGTGGCGTTCCGTCAGACGGACATCAAGAAGCTGATCGCCTATTCGTCGGTGGCCCACATGGGGTTCGTCACCATGGGCATCTTCGCCGGCAATGATCAGGGCGTGCAGGGGGCGGTGTTCCAGATGATCAGCCACGGGCTGATCTCGTCGGCGCTCTTCCTGTGTGTGGGCGTGGTCTATGACCGCATGCACACCCGCGAGATCGCCTTCTACGGCGGGCTGACATCGCGCATGCCGTGGTTTGCGGCCATCTTCCTCATGTTCACCATGGCCAATGTGGGCCTGCCGGGCACCTCGGGTTTCATCGGCGAGGTGCTGACCATGGTCGGCGCCTATCAGGTCTCCACCTGGGCGGTGTTCTTTGCGGCCTCGGGCGTGATCCTGTCGGCGGTCTATGCGCTGACCCTGTACCGCAACGTCATGTTCGGCGAGATCACCAACCCGGCGCTGAAGGCCATCACCGACATCGACCGGCGCGAGCTGCTGGTCTTTGTGCCCCTCATCATCGGCACGATCTGGCTGGGCGTTTATCCCGCCGCCGTGCTGGACATCACCCAGGCTTCGGTCAGCGCGGTGACGACCGCCTATCAGACCGCGATCGGCGGATAAGACGACCATGTTCGACATCAATCTCGCCCTTCACATCGCCGCTCCTGAGGCCCTTCTGGCCGTCGGGTCGATGATCCTGCTGATGCTCGGCGCCTATGGCGGCGAAAAGCTGGGCCGCGTGGTCAGCCTGCTGGCCGTCGCGCTGCTGATCGGGGCCGCCGGCGTCGCCGCCAATGCGCCGCTGGGCATGGTCTTCAACGGGGCGTTCGTCTCGGATCCCATGTCCGTCTACGCCAAGGTGGCCATCTATCTGGCCAGCGCCCTGGCCGTGGTGCTGGGCGACGGCTGGACGCGCCGCAACGGCATCGCCCGGTTCGAGTACCCGGTGCTGATCGTGCTGGCCGCCGTCGGCATGGGCATGATGGCCTCGGCGGGCGACCTGATGGCGCTGTATGTGGGCGTCGAACTGCAGTCGCTGGCCCTGTACGTGCTGGCCGCCTTCCACCGGGACGACGGCCGGGCGTCGGAAGCGGGCCTGAAGTATTTCGTGCTGGGCGCCTTGTCGTCGGGTCTGCTGCTGTACGGCTCCAGCCTGATCTACGGCTTCACCGGCTCCATGCGCTTCGACGAGATCGCTGCGGTGGCGGCGGGCGGGGCCGAGCCCGGTCTGATTTTCGGTCTGGTGTTCCTGATCTGCGGCCTGGCCTTCAAGGTGTCGGCCGCGCCGTTCCACATGTGGACGCCTGACGTGTACGAGGGCGCGCCGACTCCGGTCGTGGCGTTCTTCGCCACCGCGCCCAAGTTCGCGGCCATGGTGCTGTTTGCGCGTGCCCTCAGCGAGGGTTTCGGCGGCGCTCACGACCAGTGGGCCCAGGTGCTGGTGATCATCTCGCTGATCTCGTTTGCGGTCGGCGCCTTCGGCGGCCTCGCACAGCGGGACATCCCGCGGCTGCTGGCCTATTCGTCCATCGCCAACATCGGTTATGCGCTGCTGGCCATCACGGCGGGGACGCAGGCGGGGCTGCAGGCCCTGCTGCTGTTCATGACCTTCTACATGATCGACACGCTGGGCTTCTTCGCCCTGCTGCTGGCCCTGTCGCGCGGCGGTCGGCCGATCCGGCGCATCGCCGATCTGGCGGGTCTGCGCAAGGACAAGCCCGTCACCACCATCGCCATTACGGTGCTGTCCCTGTCGGTGCTGGGCATGCCGCCCTTCGCCGGGTTCTGGGGCAAGTTCTATGTGTTCGGCGCGGCGCTGCAGGCGGGCTACTGGATCGTGGCGGCGCTGGGTCTGGTCGCGTCGGTCGTGGCGGCCTTCTACTATCTGCGCATCATCAAGGTGATGTGGTTCGACGCGCCGCCGGAAGGCGAGGGCGCGGTGGACCCGTCGCCGAAGGACGCCCAGTGGATCGGATGGGCGGCTGCGGCCTTCTCGTTCCCGCTGGTGCTGATCGCCCTGACCTGGCTGGAGCCGCTGGCCAGCAACGCCGCCACCAGCTTCGGGGCGGGCTGATTGGCCGAGGCCGCCCCGCGCCTGATCCTCGACGAAGCGGACTCCACCAACGCCGAGGCGCGGCGCATGGCCGAGCGCGGCGAGACCGGACCGCTGTGGATCGTGGCGCGGCGCCAGTCGGCGGGACGGGGACGGCGCGGCCGGACATGGTCCAGCGAGACCGGCAATCTGGCCGCGACCCTGCTGACCGTGGTCCGCCGGCCGCCGGCCGAGGCGGCGCAGCTGACCTTCGTGGCGGCGCTGGCCGTGGCGGACCTGCTGGACGCGTGGGCGCCGCCGGCGCTGGTCAGCATCAAATGGCCCAATGACGTGATGCTGGACAGCAAAAAGGCCAGCGGCATCCTGCTGGAATCCGGCGCCCATGACAGCGGCGGCCTGTGGCTGGGGGTGGGAATCGGGGTCAATCTGGCCCACGCGCCGACCGAGACCGAGCGTCCGGCGACCGCTCTGGCCGACCATCTGCGGGCCGACGCGGCGGCGCCTCCGTCCATCGAGCAGGCGGCCGACCATCTGGCTGGGACTTTCGCCGTATGGATGGAGCGCTGGATGACCCTGGGGTTCCAGCCGGTGCTGGACGCCTGGACCGCGCGGACGCCGGGGCTGGACGGTCCCTGCACGGCGCGGCTGGGGCATGAGACGCTCAGCGGCCGGGCCGAAGGCGTGGAGGCGGACGGGGCGCTGCGCCTGCGCTTGCCCTCGGGCGAACTGCGGCGCATTTCGGCGGGCGACGTGTTCTTCGGGGAGGCGGCCTGATGCTTCTGGCCATCGAGCAAGGCAACACCAACACCCTGTTCGCGGTGCATGACGGGACTGACTGGATCGCTCAGTGGCGCACGGCCACGGAATCCAGCCGCACCGCCGACGAATACGCCGTGTGGCTGAGCCAGCTGCTGTCCATGCGGGACATCAGGATGGCGGCGCTGGACGGCTGCATCATCTCCAGCGTGGTGCCCCAGTCGATTTTCAATCTGAAGAACCTGTCGCGGCGCTATCTGAACGTGGAGCCGCTGGTGATCGGGGACAATGTGGACCTGGGCATACCGGTCCGCATCACCAAGCCCAGCGAGGCGGGCGCCGACCGGCTGGTCAACGCCATCGGGGCCCATCTGAAGTATTCCGGCGACCTGATCGTCATCGACTCCGGCACGGCCACCACCTTCGACGTCATCGCCGCAGACGGCGCCTTCGAGGGCGGGGTGATCGCGCCGGGGATCAACCTCAGCCTTCAGGCCCTGCACGAGGCGGCGGCCATGCTGCCGCGCATCGCCATCCAGAAGCCCGACCGGGTCATCGGCAAGGACACCGTGTCCAACATGCAGTCCGGTGTTTTCTGGGGCTATGTCTCGCTGATCGAGGGCATGGTGGCGCGCATGAAGGCGGAATGGGCGAAACCCATGACCGTCATCGGAACCGGCGGCGTGGCCAGCCTGTTCGAAGGCGCAACCGAAAGCATCGATCACTTCGACGCGGATCTGACCATTCGCGGCCTTCTGGAAATCTGGCGACGCAACGCCCATCTGAAAACAACATGAAAAAATCAAATCAAGACGAACTGGTCTTCCTGCCGCTCGGCGGTTCCGGAGAGATCGGCATGAACCTGAACGCCTACGGCTTCGGCCCGGCGCACGACCGCAAATGGATCATCGTCGACGTGGGCGTCACCTTCGGCGACCTGTCGACGCCCGGCGTCGACATCATCGTGCCCGATCCCGAGGCCCTCAAGGGCGAGAAGATCCTCGGCATCCTGCTGACCCACGCCCACGAGGACCATATCGGCGCCCTGGGCTGGCTGTGGCCGCGCATCCAGGCGCCGCTTTACGCCACGCCGTTCACGGCCTATCTGATCCGCGACAAGCTGCGCGAGCAGAACCTGCTGCAGGAGGCGAAACTTCACGAGGTGCCGCTGGGCGGCACGGTCAATCTGGGCCCGTTCGAATGCGAGTTCGTCACCATGACGCACTCCATCGCCGAGCCGAACGGCATCGCCATCAAGACCCCGCTGGGCACGGTGATGCACACCGGCGACTGGAAGATCGACGACACGCCCGTGGTCGGATCGCGCACGGACGCCAAGGCCCTGACCCGACTGGGTGATGAGGGCGTGCTGGCCATGGTGGGGGATTCCACCAATGTGTTCGTGGATGGCGTCGCCGGTTCAGAAGGCGATGTGGCCGGCGCCCTGGTGGACCTCATCAAGCCCCTGCGCGGTCGCGTGGCCGTGGGCTGTTTCGCGTCCAATGTGGCGCGGGTCCACAGCGTGGCTCTGGCGGCCAAGGCGGCGGGGCGACGCGTGGCGCTGGCCGGGCGGTCGATGCACCGCATCACGGCGGCGGCAAAACATGTGGGGCTGCTCGGCGATCTGCCGCCCTTCCTCACGGATGAAGAAGCTCGCGTCTGGGCGTCCGATGAGGTGCTTTATCTGTGCACCGGCAGCCAAGGCGAGGCCCGTGCGGCCCTGTCGCGTGTGGCGGACGGCACCCACCCCGTGGTCAAGCTGGGGTCGGGCGACCACTGCATCTTCTCGTCGCGGGTCATTCCAGGAAACGAACTGGCCATCGGCGATCTGCAGGACCGCCTCGCGGACCGGGGCGTGCGTCTCTACACCGAGAAGGATCACCCCGGCATCCACGTTTCAGGCCACCCGTGCCGGGACGAACTGAGGCAGATGTACGACTGGGTGCGTCCGCGCATCGCGGTGCCTACCCACGGCATGAGGCGCCATCTGATGGAGCACGCCAATCTGGCCAGGGACATGGGGGTTCCCGAGACGGTCACGCCCCGCAACGGCGATCTGGTGCGTCTGGCTCCCGGGCCGGCGCAGATCATCGACGAGGTCCCCTCCGGCCGCCTGTACGTGGACGGCGGCATGCTGGTGACGGAGGCGGGCGAGGCGATCCGCGAACGTCGCCACGCGGCCGGCAACGGCGTGCTGGTGGTCAGCTTCGCGCTCGACAAACGCGGCCGCATCGTCAGCGACATCGACGTGCGCGGGATCGGCCTGCCCGGCGACGAGGGCACACCGCTGGGCGACGCCCTGGACGGCCTCGCCGAACGAGTCGAGGACGTGGTGCGCGGCCTGAAGGGCGAGGCGCTTGAGGATGAACTGGTGGTCGAGCAGGCCGTTGCGCGCGCGCTGAAGAAGGCCAGTCAGCAGATCTGGGACCGCCGTCCCATCGTGGAAACAATTATTCTGCGGCTGTAGGCTTCGCTGAGCCTAAGCGGAGCGCTCCATGCCGGACTTTCGCCAGATCTCTGTTCGCTGTCGTGAGCAGGGCCGGCGCGCGCTGGAGCGGGTGCGCCACGCCCGTCATCCCTTGCATGGGTGGCGGCGCTGGGCGGTCATTGCGGTCCAGGCGGCGGTTGGGCTGTTCCTGCTGTTCGCCTTCGTGAACCTTGCGCTGTGGTTTTCCATCGACCGCTCCGGCGGGCCGATTCGTCAGGCGCTTTGGGAGGTCGAGGCGCTGGCTCGAAGCCCGCTGGACGGCGCGCAGGCTCCGGACAGGGCCTTCACGGCCCTGTACGGCGACGTTCTGGGGGGCGATCCTGACGCGACCGCGATCCACACCTATTTGGAAGCTCAAGCGCGGCGCGAGCAGTTCGTGCTCGAGCACGTGATGGTTCAGCGGATGCTGACCGTCAACGGCGGGCTGGACGCGAGGGTGTTTCCAACCGGTGTCTACGTGGGACTGCGCGCCATAGGACCGGACGAGGCACCCATGGTCTATGTCACCCGACATCTCGCACACTTCATGTTCTTTCCCCGGCACGCCTACATTCTGGTGGTGCCCGAGCACGGTGAGGCCAGGGCCTTTTCGGCCAGCGTCAATGACAAGCTGGGAGACGACGTCGACAATCCCGATCACCTGCGTGCGACGCTTCAGGCCTACGATGTGGACGCCTATGATTTCCCGGCTTCAGGGCAGGCCATCCATCTGATGATCCGCATCTCCGATGAGGTGGCGAGTAATGCTCTGGAGCGTCTGGAGGCGGCGGTGGAGCGGCTCGAGGAGGCTCAGGTCACCTATGGCGTGCTGGCGCCGAACTCCAACACGGTCATCGGATGTTTGCTGGAGGACGCGGACGTCATGACCCGCGCGGAACGGTCTGGCGCGCTTCTCGCCCTGAGGGCGCCCGGGCTCGGCGCCGACTGCGTTTGACGGTGGACAGGGGCGGGGTTTGCGCCCAGCCTGAGCCTGGACAGGGAGATCATCATGAGCGCCAGGCTTCGCATCGCGGTTCTTGCCGGGTTTCTGGCCGTCGCCGCCTGTGACCGGCCCGAACGGATCGAGGCCAACGAGGCCGTCCCCGCCGCCGAGCCTGTCCCGGCAGCCGCGCCGGAGGCCCTGACGCCCGAAGGTCTGGTGCAGGCCCTGTACATGGAGCCGGCCATCCCCACCGCCGCGCCCCACGTGCGCCTCTACTTCGCCGAAGCGCTGGTGGACGGGCTGTCGGGCGAGGAAGGGATCGACTTCGACTATCGTCATGACGCACAGGACGGCGCCATCACCGGTCTGGTAGTGGAGGAAGTCGCATCGGGCCCTGACGGTTCGGCCATCGTGGCGCGCTTCAACAGGGCGGGACGACCGATCTCCATGGCCTATGATCTGTGTCGCCGAGAGAACGGGGAGTGGCGGATCACAGATGTGCGCAGCGTTCAGAACGATTGGAACCTGCGCGATCTGACGGGCGCCGATGCGGGCGGGGATGCGTCGTCGCAGGCCGTGTGCTGAGCCTCGCCCCGCCGCCTCAAACCCGCTAAGCAGCACCATGATCGGACGACTGAACCATGTGGGGGTAGCCACGCCCTCCATTGAGGCCTCCGTGGCCATGTACCGGGACATGCTGGGCGCAACGGAGGCGAGCGAACCCTTCGACCTGCCGGCGCAGGGGGTGCGGGTCTGTTTTATCGATCTCCCCAATAGCCAGATCGAACTGATCGAACCGCTGGGCGAGGGGTCGCCTGTTCACGCCTTTCTGGCCAGAAACCCGAAGGGCGGCCAGCACCACGTCTGCTACGAGGTCGATGACATCCTGAAAGCCAGAGACGCCCTTCGCGCCAAAGGGGCGACCATTCTGGGAACAGGCGAGCCGCGCATCGGCGCTCACGGAACCCCTATCGTCTTCGTGCATCCGAAAGACATGGGCGGCGTGCTGGTGGAACTGATGGAATCGCCGAAGGAGCCTCACCCATGATCGGACCGATCACAGCCGTCGCCATCTTCCTGACCGTCTGGTGGACCGTGCTGTTCGCCGTCCTGCCGCTGGGCATGAACCAGGGGCCCCGCGAGCGGCAGACGGACGGCGGCGACTGGGGCGCGCCCGAAACGCCCAATCTGAAGAAGAAGTTCATCACCACTACATGGATCGCGGCTATCGTCTGGGTTGTGATAATGGTGATCATCTTCACGGGCATCCTGCCGCTCCCGGAGATGCCGGGAACGCGTTGATGTTCGCAAGGATGGAACGGAGTCGACTTTGATTGCCTATTCCGGGGCGTCCCGGCTAAAGGCGTAGGCTCAGTTTCAAACGGATTCCCGATGCGTCTTTCGCGCTACTTCCTGCCCACCCTCAAGGAAACGCCGTCCGAGGCGCAGATCGTTTCGCACAGGCTGATGCTGCGCGCCGGCCTGATCCGTCAGGAGGCGGCGGGAATCTACGCCTGGCTGCCTCTGGGCCTGCGCGTGCTCAAGAAGATCGAGCAAATCGTGGGCGAGGAGCAGGAACGGGCGGGCGCCGTCGAAATCCTGATGCCGACGATCCAGCTGGCCGACCTGTGGCGCGAGTCCGGGCGCTATGACGCCTATGGCCCCGAGATGCTGCGTATCGTGGACCGTCACAAGCGCGACATGCTGTACGGCCCCACGGCCGAGGAAGTGGTCACCGACATCTTCCGCGGCTTCGTGAAGAGCTACCGGGACCTGCCGCTGAATCTCTTCAACATCCAGTGGAAGTTCCGCGACGAGCAGCGGCCCCGGTTCGGCGTCATGCGCGGGCGCGAGTTCCTCATGAAGGACGCCTATTCCTTCGACGTTGACGAGGCTGCCGCGCGCAAGTCCTACAACCGCATGTTCGTGGCCTATCTTAACACCTTCTCGCGACTGGGCCTGAAGGCCGTGCCCATGCGCGCCGACACCGGGCCCATCGGCGGCGACCTGAGCCATGAGTTCATCATCCTGGCCGACACTGGCGAGAGCCAGGTGTTCTGCGACCGCCGTCTGGTGGACATGCCTGCGCCCGGTCCGGACGTGGACTGGAACGATCTTCAATCAATTGTTGATCAACGAACGGCGCTTTACGCTGCGACCGACGAGATGCACGAGGCGGAGCGCTTCGACGCCGAGGTGACCGAGAGCGACCGCCTGACTGCACGCGGTATCGAGGTGGGCCACATCTTCTATTTCGGGACCAAATACTCCAAGCCCATGAAGGCTATCGTCGCCGGACCGGACGGCAAGGACGTCCCGGTGCACATGGGCAGTTACGGCGTCGGAGTCTCGCGCCTGATCGGGGCGATCATCGAGGCCAGCCATGACGACGCCGGCATCATCTGGCCCGATGCTGTAGCCCCGTTCGACGTGGGGGTCATCAACCTGCGTCCCACCGACGAGGCGGTTTCCGCCGCCTGCGAGGACGCCTGGGCGAAGCTGAAGGCGGCGGGCAAGGCGGTGCTTTACGACGACCGCGACGACCGGCCGGGCGGCAAGTTCGCCACCGCCGATCTGATCGGCCTGCCATGGCAGCTTATCATCGGGCCCAAGGGCCTGGCCGACGGGGTGGTGGAGCTGAAGCGCCGCGCCACCGGCGAGCGCGAGACCCTGCCGCTGGATGCGGCCCTTCAGAAGCTCACCGCATGACCGACGCCACCGCCGGGAAGGCCGCAAAACCCGCCGGGGCGTTCAGCGCCTGGGAAATCGGCCTGGCCCTTCGTTACCTGCGCGCCAAGCGCAAGGAGGGCGGCGTCGCCCTGATCGCGGTGATCAGCTTCATCGGCATCATGCTGGCCGTGGCGGTGCTGATCAGCGTCATGAGCATCATGTCCGGGTTCCGCACAGAGCTGTTGAACCGGATGCTGTCGTTCAACGGGCACATGTACGTGCACGGCCAGGTGCTGCAGGCGCCGGATCGCAATGAGGCCATCGACCGCATCCGCGCCGTACCCGGGGTGGTCAGCGTCACGCCCCTGACCGAGTCGCCGGCCATGTTCACCGCCCACGGCCGCACGACCGGCGGGGTGGTGCGGGGCATCTCGGCCGCCAATCTCGACTCCATGAGCTTCGTCTATCAGAGCCTCGACGAGGAGGCCCGGGCCCGGTTCGGCCAGGGCGCCTACGGCGGCGACAACATCCTGATCGGCAAGGCGCTGGCGGACCAGATGGGCCTGAGGGTCGGGGATCTGATGACCCTGATCTCGCCTCAGGGCGGCGCCACGGCTTTCGGCGACCTGGGCACCTCCAAGACCTATGTGGTGGGCGGCATCTTCCAGTCCGGCGCCGCAGACTATGACCGCGCCTTCGTATTCATGCCGCTGGAGCAGGCGCAGTTGTTCTTCGGCAAGGAAGGCCTGTGGGACGTGATCGAGCTGAAGGTGGACCAGCCTGATCAGGTGGCCCGCTATGTCCAGCCGGTGGCCGAGGCGGCGGGGCAGGGGGCGCTGGTCAGCGACTGGCGCAACACCATGGCCGCCTTCTGGAGCGCCCTGAGGATCGAACGCGTGGCCATGGGCATCATCCTGGGCCTCGTGGTGGCCATCGCCGCCATGAACATCATCTCCGGCATCGTCATGCTGGTGAAGAACAAGGGGCGCGACATCGCCATCCTGCGCACAATTGGGGCCAGTCCCTCGTCGATCCTGCGCATCTTCTTCATGGCCGGAGCCACCATCGGCGTGGCGGGCACGCTGGCGGGCCTGGTCCTGGGCCTCCTGTTCTGCTGGAACATCGGCGCTATCCAGAGCTTCCTGGAATTGATCCTTCAGGTGCAACTGTTCCCGGCCGACGTCTACATGCTGGACGGGGTGCCGGCGCTGGTGGACCCGGCAGACGTGTTCTGGGTCACGGTCTGGTCGCTCCTGATGTCCTGTGTGGCCAGCCTGCCGCCGTCATGGAACGCCTCGCGCATCGATCCGGTGGAGGCCCTTCGCTATGAGTAGCCCCGTGCTGTCCCTGCGGGGCGTGACGCGCACCTATGACACCGCCCTTGGCGGGCTGCAGGTGCTGAAAGGCGTCGATCTGGACGTGTTTCCGGGCGAGGTGGTCGGGCTGATCGGGCCGTCCGGCTCGGGCAAGTCGTCGCTGCTGCACGCCGCGGGCCTGCTGGAGCGTCCCACCGACGGTCAGGTGATGATCGACGGACAGGACGTGGGCGCCCTGCCGGAGCGGGCGCGCACACGCATCCGTCTGGCCAAGGTGGGCTTCGTCTATCAGTTCCACCACCTGCTGCCCGAGTTCGACGCCGGCGACAACGTGGCCCTGCCCATGCGCATCAACGGCGTGTCGCACGCCGCCGCACGGGCGCGGGCGTCAGAGCTTCTGACCGCCCTGGGGTTGGGCGAGCGTCTGACCCACCAGCCGGCCCAGCTGTCGGGCGGCGAGCAGCAGCGGGTCGCCGTGGCCCGGGCGCTGGCCAACCAGCCGCGCCTGCTGCTGGCCGACGAGCCAACGGGCAATCTGGACCCGGCCACCAGCCAGGCGGTGTTCGAATCCCTGCGCGAACTGGCCAAGACCACGGGCGTCGCCGCCCTGATCGCCACCCACAACATGGAGTTGGCCGGCCATATGGACCGGGTCTTCGCCCTGCGCGACGGGCATCTGGAAGAGCGCCCGGCCGAGAGCCACGCCTACTGACGCAGCGCGTTTGGGCGCTACTTCTTGCCGGGCGGCGTGGTGAAGGGCGAGGCGCCCACCGTGATCGGGGGCTTGGTCTTTTCCGCCTTGGGTTTGCGGATTTCCTTGGTGCTGCGTTTCTGACCCTTGGCCATGGCAGGCTCTCCGGGCGCCGGGGACCGCCGGAAGGGCGGGGAAGGGCGTTGGCGGCAGTATACAGCAGGCGGTTCACGCCGTTCAGTTAAATCCTATGCCCGCTACTGCGGACCTTTCCGATTCTTAACGCCCAAAAGGCGCGGTCATCGCCTAGTCATGGCGCACGACGAATCCGGAGGGGCCCCATCATGAAACGAGTTTTTGTCGCCGCAGCCGCCGCCGTGCTGGCATGCACGGCGGCCTTCGGCGCCCTTGCCGAAGAGTTCCAGCCGTGCGCCGACTCTATTGAATCGGCGGAACTGGCGGGATCGCTGTGCGTGGTCGTCACGACCCCTCTGGATCATGGAGGCGACGCAGGCGACAGCATCGAACTGTTCGTGCGGAAGTTCCCGGCGGTTGGACAGTCCAACGGCCAAGTCTGGCTGATCGCCGGAGGGCCTGGGGAGTCGGGCGCGTCCTTCTATCCATTTCTTGAAACCTTGCGTCGGGCCTTTCCTGACATGGACCTGATGGCGCCGGACCATAGGGGCACCGGCTATTCGTCGAAGCTCTGCCCTGAGCAGGAGTCGCCGGAAAGCGAGGAGGGGATCGCCCTGGCAGGTTCGGAATGGGGGCCCTGCATCGGGTTCATCTATCAGGACCGGGGGCGGGCGCACGCCTTCTCCATCACCAACGCAGCGCATGACCTGTCTACCCTGATCGCGACTCATCGAGGGGACGGGGAGGTTCATGTCTACGCTGTCTCTTACGGCACACAATTGGCGCTGCGCATGATGCACGTCGCGCCGGTGGAACTGGACGGGCTGATCCTTGACGGCCTGGTCCCGCCCGAGAGCACAACACGCTGGGATCTCAGCCGCCGCAGCGAACTGGTCGATCAGGTGGGGCGCAGCCTGCTGTCTCCAATGGAGGTGGCGACCTACGAAAGCGTTCTGGCGGCGGACCCGTCCCCTTGGGCGGACGTCGTTCCCGGAGGCGATCTGAAACAGTTCATGGGCAGCCTGCTGAACTTTCCGGACCTGCGGGCGCGCATTCCCGACATCATCACCGCATTGTCGAACAACGACGCCAGCCCCCTTCGACGCGCGATCGAAGACCGACAGGCGGCGTTTGCGGCCCTGACGGGATTCGCTCAGTCCGCTTCATCGGCCCCACTGGTCATTCTCATCAGCGCCTCCGAAAACAATGCGCGCCCGGACATCACGCAAGAGGTCGTGCGGGCAGAGGCGAGTGAGGCCCTGTTCACCAGTCCGCTGCCGGCGTTTCTGGCGAGCGACGTCCTTCCCACTTACGAACGCGACTCCGCCTTCGGCCAGATACCGGCAGCGTTGCCGCGCACTCTGGTTGTTCAGGGAACGATGGACCCCAACACTGCCTATGAAGGCGCGCTTGAGCATGCGGCGCTGCTGCGCGAGGCCGGTCCCCTCAGTGTGGCGACAGTTGAGGGCGGCGCTCATCTGCTTCTGTTCGCTGCGCCGGATTGCTTCGTTGGGGCGGTGCGCCCCTTCATGAACGGAGAGACGGCGCCTTCGGCGTGCACCGCCCCTTGACGTGAACGAAGGCGGAACATAGAACATTCCCGGAACATCACTTCTGGGGATAAGGCATGACGCGTCTGGTTCGGGAATCGCTGTCTCTGGCATCGTGCGCAGGGGTCGTCTGGGTGGTCTGGCAGGTCGCTTTTCTGGTGACGTGACGCCGCCCCGGCCCATGAGTTTCGGAGCAAGGCGTGGCGCACGAAGCCGGTAACGGGTTCATTCATCTTCGGGTCAAGTCGGCCTACTCGCTGCTGGAAGGCGCGATCAAGGCGGGCAAGGTGGGCCAGCTGGCGGCCGGGCAGGGCATGCCCGCCGTGGGCGTCGCGGACCGCGCCAATCTGTTCGGGGCGCTGGAGTTCAGCCAGGCGGCGCGCGACGCCGGGGTTCAGCCCATCATCGCCTGCGCTCTTCCGGTGCTGGAGATCGGCGGACGGATGAGCCAGCGGTGGGCCAAGACGCCCACGGTCGTTCTGATCGCCCAGAATGACGCCGGCTGGCTGAACCTGTGCGCCCTGTCGTCGGCGGCCTATCTGGGCTCCATGGAGCTGGCCGAGCCGGGCGTGCCGTGGTCGCTGGTCGAAAAGCACGCAGAGGGCCTGATCCTGCTGTCTGGCGGGCCGGACGGACCGGTGGATTGTCTGTTCGCCGGGGGCAAGACCGCTGAGGCGCGGGCTGCGCTGGACGTCATGAAGGCCGCTTTCGGCGACCGGTTTTATGTGGAGCTGCAACGCCACGGGCTGGACGCCGAAAAGGCCGCGGAGCCGGGGCTGGTGCGCTGGGCCTATGACAACGATGTGCCGTTGGTCGCCACCAACGA
This sequence comes from Brevundimonas sp., assembly GCF_046299535.1. Taxonomy (GTDB): domain Bacteria; phylum Pseudomonadota; class Alphaproteobacteria; order Caulobacterales; family Caulobacteraceae; genus Brevundimonas. Next base: position 94,837 of record NZ_JBKBIB010000012.1, read on the forward strand.
CGTCCATTACGCCGAGGCGCGACAGGCGAAGTCCCACGACGCCCTGATGTGCATCGCTGACGGCGCCTTTGTCGGCCAGGACGACCGCCGTCGGGTCACCGGACAGCACTGGTTCAAGCCCGCCAGCGACATGCGCGCCCTGTTCGCCGACCTGCCGGAAGCCTGCGACAACACCATCGAGATCGCCCGTCGCTGTGCGTTCCTGGTGCAGACCCGCGCGCCCATCCTGCCCCGGTTCGACACCGGCGCAGGCCGCAACGAGGCCGACGAATTGGCCCACCAGGCACGCGAGGGCCTGAAAGCCCGGCTGGACGGCCTGATGCTGGCGGCGCCGGAAGAGGAATACTGGACACGGCTGGAGTGGGAGGTGTCCATCATCCAGCAGATGGGCTTCCCCGGCTATTTTCTGATCGTGTCGGACTTCATCAAATGGGCCAAGGCGCACGGCATTCCCGTGGGCCCGGGCCGGGGCTCGGGCGCCGGCTCGCTGGTGGCCTGGTCCCTGACCATCACCGACCTGGACCCCATCCGCTTCGGCCTGCTGTTCGAGCGGTTCCTGAACCCCGAACGGGTGTCCATGCCCGACTTCGACATCGACTTCTGTCAGGAGCGGCGCGAGGAGGTCATCACCTACGTCCAGCAGCACTACGGCGCGGATCGGGTGGCCCAGATCATCACCTTCGGCACCCTGCAGGCGCGGGCCGTGCTGCGCGACGTGGGCCGGGTGCTGCAGATGCCGCTGGGGCAGGTGGACCGACTGGCCAAGATGGTGCCGGCCAACCCCGCCAATCCGGTGACCCTGGCCCAGGCCATCGAGATCGAGCCGCGGCTGAAGGAGGCCCGGGCCGCCGAAGCTTCGGTCCGCCATCTGCTGGACACGGCGCTGGAGCTCGAAGGTCTGTATCGCAACGCCTCGACCCACGCCGCTGGCGTGGTGATCGGGGACCGGCCGCTGACCCAGCTGGTGCCGCTGTATCAGGATCCGCGGTCGGACATTCCGGCCACCCAGTTCAACATGAAGTGGGTGGAGCCGGCGGGTCTGGTGAAGTTCGACTTCCTCGGCCTGAAGACCCTGACGGTGCTGGACCGGGCGCGGGGGTATCTCGAGCGGCGCGGCGCGGCGCAGGACTGGAGCCGGCTGCCGCTGGATGACGCGCGCACCTATGAGCTGATGGCCTCGGGCCAGACGGTGGGGGTGTTCCAGCTGGAATCCCAGGGCATGCGCGACACCCTGCGCAAGATGCGCTGTGGCTCCATCGAGGAGATCACGGCGCTGATCTCGCTGTATCGGCCGGGCCCGATGGAGATGATCGACACCTATATCGACCGCAAATTCGAGCGGGCCGAGGTGGACTATCTGCATCCCAGCCTGAAGGAGACCCTGTCCGAGACCTACGGCGTCATCATCTACCAGGAGCAGGTGATGAAAATCGCCCAGATCCTGGCGGGGTACAGCCTCGGCGAGGCTGACCTGCTGCGCCGGGCCATGGGCAAGAAAAAGAAGGAAGAGATGGACTTCCAGCGGGCGCGCTTCGCGAAGGGCGCGTCGGAAAAGGGAGTGCCGGAGGAGCAGTCCGGCGGCATCTTCGATCTCGTGGCCAAGTTCGCCGGTTACGGCTTCAACAAGTCCCACGCCGCCGCCTATGCGATGATCTCGTTCCAGACCGGCTGGCTGAAGGCCAACCATCCGGTGGAGTTCTTCGCGGCGTCCATGAGCCTGGATATCTCGAACACCGACAAGCTGGCGGTGTTCTATCAGGACGCCCGCCGCTTCGAGGTGCCGATCCGTTCGCCGGACATCAACGCCTCCTCGGCCGACTTCGACGTGGCCTTTGACGACGAGGGCAAGGGGGCGGTGCTCTATGCGCTGGGCGCCATCCGCAATGTGGGGCTGGAGGCCATGCGCCATGTCCAGGCCGTGCGGGACGAAGGCGGGCCCTTCAACGACATCTTCGACTTCCTGGAGCGGGTGGATCCGCGCAGCGTCAACAAGCGGGCGCTGGAGAACCTGGCCAGATCGGGGGCCTTCGACAGCATCCATCCGAACCGGCGGCAGCTGTTCGATCAGGCCGACAAACTGATGGCCTACTGCCAGAGCGTGGCGGCCGAGCGCGCCTCGTCGCAGGTCAGCCTGTTCGGCGGGGATCAGGCGGGCGCCGCGCGGCCGCGGCTGGCGGCGGTGGAGCCCTGGGTGGGTCCGGAGAAGCTGGACGAGGAACTGTCGGCGGTCGGCTTCTATCTTTCCGGCCACCCGCTGGAGGACATGGCGGACGTTTTGAAGCGCCGCAAGCGCGTGACCTTCGTGGCCGAGGCCCTGGGTCTGGCCGAGGCGGGGCACGAGGCGTTCAACATGGCCGGGGTGGTGCGGCGTCGTCAGGAACGGGCCAGCGCCCGGACGGGGGAGAAATTCGCCTTCGTCACCTTCTCGGACCCCACCGGCGAGTTCGAATGCCTGTTCCCGCCCGAGCAATTGCGCAACTGCCGCGAGGTGCTGGAGCCCGGCGCCGCGGTGCTGGTGCGGGTGCGGGCCAAGGCGGCGGACGGAGAGGTGCGTTTCTTCGGCGATTCCGCCAGCCCCATCGACACGGCCATGGAGCAGGCGGTCGTGGGCCTGCGCATCCATGTGTCGCCGCGCGCCGCCGAGCTGGAGGCCCTGCGCTCCCGGCTGGATCGCGCCGTCAGTGACCGGGGCGGGGAGGTGGTTCTGGTCGCCTCGCTGGAAGGCCGCACCGAGGTGGATATGAAGCTGCCCGGGCGCTACCGGCTGGACGCGTCCCTGCGCGGGGCGCTGAAGTCCGCGCCGGGGGTGGTGATGCTGGAGGATGCGTAGGTACAATCCTCCCCCACCGGGGGAGGGGGACCGCGAAGCGGTGGAGGGGGTAGGTCCGCTTCACCAATCCTGACGAACCTACGCGCCAGCCGGTCCGCGCACTACTCGACAAAAAAGGGGATGCGGATGCACCCCCTCCACCATCCGCGGATGG
>NZ_JBKBIB010000013.1:0-92460 GCF_046299535.1 Brevundimonas sp.
AGGCCTACATCCTGACCAAGGAAGAGGGCGGCCGTCACACGCCGTTCTTCACGAACTACCGTCCGCAGTTCTACTTCCGCACCACGGACGTGACCGGCATCGTGCACCTGAAGGAAGGTGTCGAGATGATCATGCCCGGCGACAACGCCGAGCTGAACGTCGAGCTGATCACCCCGATCGCCATGGAAGAGAAGCTGCGCTTCGCCATCCGCGAAGGCGGCCGCACCGTCGGCGCCGGCGTGGTCGCGAAGATTACGGAGTAATCTGCGCGACGAGCGCCGTGCGCGGAAACCGCACACGGAGGCGGCGCCGGCGTGGTGGCCAAGATCACCGAGTAAGCTCGGTCTTCTGAACAGCCAAACAAAGCCCCCGTCGGAGCGATCCGGCGGGGGTTTTGCGTTGTGGGTCTCTCCCATCTCGAGAAGGGCGGGCGCGGTCTTCGGTTAATCTGCAACCTCGGGGCGAGCGCGCTTGCCGGAACCCATGGTCAGGGCTTTACGTTCGAAGCGGACGTTAAGGATCTGTAAACCATGCTGCGCGCCATCAGGATCGGCCTGTTCATAGGCCTCGTCATCGGCATGAGCGTCTGAGCGCCGCGCCCCCGGGCCGCGACCGAGGAAATCGTGGCGAAATCCGCGCCTATCGCCTAATGTGCCAATGCGGCAGCCGCTGATCGCGCCGCGTCTCCGGGTTCCGAACCCCCTAAATGTTACTCATAGCCATTGCTGTCGTTCTGCTCCTGATCGTGCTGAACGGGCTTTTCGCCATGACCGAACTGGCGGTCGTGTCTTCCCGGAAATCCAGGCTGCAGGCGCGCGCCGACCGGGGCGATCGGGGCGCGCGCAAGGCGCTGACGCTGTCGGAGGAGCCCACCCAGTTCCTCTCCTCGGTCCAGGTGGGCATCACCCTGATCGGCATTCTGGCCGGCGCCTACGGACAGGCGACAATCGCCGGGGAGATCAATGATTTCCTCGAGGCGACCTTTCCGGCCGCCGCGGCCTGGTCGGAGGTGTTCGCCACGGCCGCGGTGGTGGTCTGCATCACCTATGTCTCGGTGATCGTCGGCGAACTGGTGCCCAAGCGCATAGCCCTGATCTATCCCGAACCTGTAGCCTCGGTGATGGCCGCGCCCATCGCGGCCGTGGCCGTGGTGCTGAAGCCCTTCGTCATGCTGCTGACGGCGTCCACATCAGGCATACTGAAGGTGATGGGCATCCGGGATCGGGACGGGACCGACGTCACCCAGGAGGAGGTGGAGACCATCCTCGCGGAGGGCACCTCCGCCGGGCTGATCGAGCCCGAGGAACAGGTCATGATCGAGGAGATCCTGCGTCTGGGCGACCGGCCCATCCGCGTGGCCATGACGCCGCGCCCTGAAGTGTTCTGGGTCGCCCTGGACGACACCGAGGCGCAGCTGCGCGAGGAAGTCCGCACCTGTCCCTACTCGCGCATCGTTGTGGCGCGCGAGAGCGACGTGGATAACCCTCTGGGGGTGGTCCACAAGAAGGACCTGCTGGACAGCCTGCTGGACAACGGCGAGTTCAATATCGAGAAGCTGGTGGCCGAGCCTGCGGTGATCCCCCAGTCCACCTCCGTGCTGAAGGCGCTGGAGATCCTGAAGGGCTCCAAGGTCCACATGGCCTTCGTGGTGGACGAGTACGGCGCCTTTGAGGGGGTGGTCACCGCCACCGACCTGCTGGAGATGATCGCCGGGGATTTCAACGAGAGTCACGACGAGCCCAACGCGGACATGATCCGGCGCGAGGACGGCAGCTGGCTGGTGGACGGCCGCACTGACATCGACGAGCTGGCCGACGAACTGGGCGAGGAGTTCGGCGAGACGGACGGTTTCCACACCGTGGCCGGTCTGGTGCTGCACAAGCTGTCGCGGGTTCCCCACGAGGGAGAGGTCCTGCAGATCGGGCGCTTCGAGGTGGAGGTGCTGGACATGGATGACCGGCGCATCGACAAGCTCTTGTTCCGCCAGGTCATCGCCGAGGATCAGGAACGGGCGGCGCGGGAGGCCCAGGACCACGATTGACGCGGCATGCGCGCTTCCCCGCTTGAAATGCGGCGCGGCGTGGGGCATAGCCCCCGGTCTGGCGAAGGCCTTGCGCGCCGTGGGGTCCGCCCTTCCGGCGCGCTGTTCTTTGTCCGGGGCCATAGGAGTTTAGCTCAGCTGGTAGAGCACCGGTCTCCAAAACCGGGGGTCGTGGGTTCGAGTCCCTCAACTCCTGCCACCCCGTTGTCGCGACATGGGACCTTCCCCATCTGGCGATCCAGACACCTTTGAAGCGTTAGAGACGAAATTAGATGGCCAAGGCGAAATCTCCGGGCGGACGCCGCGGAGGAAACAGGACGCAGACGGCGGCGGCGGGCGCGGGACAGACCGTGACCGTGGACACCTCTGCGCCCAAGAAGAAGACTTCGCCGGCCCAGTTCCTGTCGCAAGTGCGCGCCGAGGGCCGCAAGATCACTTGGCCCAGCCGCAAGGAGACATGGATCACCTCGGTGATGGTCCTGATCCTCGTGATGATCGCGGCCCTGTTCTTCTGGGTCGTGGATTTCGGCCTGGGCATGGTGTTCCAGCAGATCATTTCCTTCGGCCGATAAAAACAAACAAGGAGACGCGCACGTGACCGATGCGACGCCCGAAACCAAGCCGAGCAACCCCCGGCACAAGTGGTACATCGTCCACGCCCACTCCAACTTCGAGAAGAAGGTGGCGCAGCATCTGCGCGACCAGGCCCGGCAGCAGGATCTGGAGCAGAATTTCTCGGAAATCCTGGTTCCGACCGAGGACGTTGTCGAGATCCGTCGCGGCCGCAAGGTGAACTCCGAGCGCAAATTCTTCCCCGGCTATGTGCTGGTGAAGATGGAGCTGACGGACGAGGCGTATCACCTGGTCAAGAACACCCCCAAGGTGACGGGCTTCCTCGGTTCGCAGGGCGGCACCCGTCCGCTGCCGGTCTCCGACAAGGAAGTCGAGCGGATCATCGGCGCGGTGGAGGAGGGCGTGGAGCGTCCCAAGCCCACGATCACCTTCGACATCGGCGAGACGGTCAAGGTCATCGACGGTCCTTTCGCCAGCTTCGACGGGGTGGTGGAAAGCGTGGACGAGGAGCGCACGCGCCTGCGTGTGGCCGTGTCCATCTTCGGTCGTCCCACGCCCGTGGACCTGGAGTACAACCAGGTCGAGAAGGTCTCGAACTGATCCAGCCCTTCTCCGGCGGGAGAAGGGGGCCCGCGCACGAAGGCGCTTGAGCGGCTTCGTTCTGGCGCGGGGATGAGGGCCGGGTGGCTGAGCCCTGCACTCCGACCCTCACCCTCCACGCAAGAAGCGGTCTGGTTCGCATCCCGCTGCGTGGATGCCGGCCCTCTCCCGGTGGGAGAGGGTTTCATGACACAGGGTTCATGACCTCGATTTAAAATGACTCCCGGCGCCCTTTGTGGCGACTTCCTGTCCAACACGGACAGGGAGAACACGTCATGAAACCCGCTTATCTGGTCGCCGCCGCCACCGCCGTCCTCGCCCTTGCGGGCGTCGCCCATGCGGGCGAGGTTGAAATCCGCGACGCCGTCGCCCGGGTGGTGGTGATCCCCGAGGACCGCACCGACATCGCCGTGGAGATCGAGCACGGCTCGTCCGGGCTGGACCGCCTGACCGTGACCCGGCGCGGGGCGGACGTGATCATCGACGGCGGCCTGTCGGGCAATGCGGTGCGCAACTGCACCTCCGGCCCCGCAAACGCCCGCCAGCCGGGCGAGGGCGCCCGGGTCGAGGTGCGCGGCCACGGAACCCTCAATGTCAGCGACGCGCCCCTGGTGGTGGTCCGCACCCCCCGCGAGGTGGACGTCAGCGCCGGCCAGTCGGGCGGCCGCCTGCGCATACTCGGACTGCGCAGCGGCTCGGGCGGGGCGGTGTTCGGCTCCATCGGCCGGGGCGCGAGCAGCATCGAACTGAGCAATCGCGGCTGCGGCGACTGGACCGTGGCCAACACCGACGGCGAGCTGGACATCAGCAACATGGGTTCGGGCTCGATCCGAGCCGGCAACTCAAGCTCGCTGGACCTGGCGGTGATGGGTTCGGGTGACGTAACGGCCGGTGCTACGGGTGATGCGGACATTTCCGTGATGGGCTCGGGGAATGTGACTGTCACCGCCGCACGCTCTGCCGACATATCGATCATGGGATCGGGCGACGTGCGCATCAATTCGCTGCACGCTGCAGACTTGGGTGTATCGATCATGGGCTCCGGCGCGGTCACGATCAATGGCGGAGAGGCCCGTCGGGTCGATGTCTCCATCGGTGGCTCGGGTGATGTCCGCTTCGATGGCCGAGCCGGTGATGTGAATGTCTCGGTCGGCGGCTCGGGCGATGTCTGGATCGCCGAAGCGACCGGCAGCGTCAACCGCCGCATCGGCGGCTCCGGCAATGTCCGCATCGGCAACCAGTAGCCTGGAGGCTCCATAGGTGTGCGAGGGCCTCGCGGCCGGTCCGCGGGGCCCTTTCGTCTTTCCGGCTTTTCCGGCCCCACTCCGCTTGACGAAAGCGGAATCAACCGTCATAAGCCCCCACTCTTGTTGGACCGGCTGTGCACCCCCGGGTGCAGACGCGGCCCGCAGGAACGACCTGAGACCCTGTTCTTTACAGTGCCCAGGATTTCACCGGCCTTCGCAGGTTCCTGCGTGGGCCGATCGTTTTTGCGGACGTGCGTACCCTGAGGGTCGAAAGACCCAAAGGCTCCGGTCTTTGAAATGGTTCACAGGGACGCGGTCCACCGACCGCTGTAGGAAAAACAACCGATATGGATCAAAGCATCCGCATCAGGCTGAAGGCCTTCGATCATCGCGTCCTGGACCATTCCACGCGCGAAATCGTCAACACGGCCAAGCGTACCGGCGCGACTGTTCGCGGCCCGATTCCGCTGCCGACTCTGATCGAGAAATTCACCGTCAACCGCTCGCCGCACGTCGACAAGAAGTCGCGCGAGCAGTTTGAAATCCGCACGCACAAGCGCGTGCTCGACATCGTCGACCCCACCCCGCAGACCGTGGACGCGCTCATGAAGCTCGACCTGTCCGCCGGCGTGGACGTCGAAATCAAGATTTAAGAGAGAAGAGGCGGGATCCGACATGCGTACGGGCGTGATCGCCAAGAAGCTGGGAATGACGCGCGTCTTCGCTGAAGACGGCGCGCACATTCCGGTCACCGTCCTGCAGCTTGATGGCTGCCAGGTCGTTGGCCAGCGTACCCAGGAGCGTGACGGTTACGTCGCGCTTCAACTGGGCGCCGGCTCCAGGAAGGCGAAGAGAACCAACCAGGCTCAACGAGCTGTCTTCGCCAAGGCTGAAGTCGAGCCGAAGCGGTATGTGACCGAGTTCCGCGTGTCGGAAGACGCGCTGATCGACGTGGGCGCCGAATTCACGGCCGACCACTTTGTGGCCGGTCAGAAGGTGGACATCCAGGGTCTGACCATCGGCAAGGGCTTCGCCGGCGCCATGAAGCGCTGGAACTTCGGCGGCCTGCGCGCCTCCCACGGCGTGTCCGTGTCGCACCGTTCGCACGGTTCGACCGGTCAGCGTCAGGATCCGGGTAAGGTCTTCAAGGGCAAGAAGATGGCCGGTCACCTGGGGCAGGAAACTGTCACCCAGCAGAACCTGACCATCGTCCGCATCGACACCGAGCGCGGCCTGATCCTGGTCAAGGGCGCCGTGCCCGGCCACGACGGCGCCTATGTGAAGGTGCGCGACGCGACCAAGAAGGCTCACGCCGACCTGCCGTTCCCCGGCGCGTTCAAGAAGTCCGGCGCAGAAGCCGCTTCGCAGCCCGCTGACAAGCCGGCCGACGAAGCCGTGGCGGCTGAAGCCTCCGAAGGCGGTGAAGAGCAATGAAAATCGCTGTAACCAATCTCGACGGCAAGAAAGCCGGCGACATCGAGCTGAACGACGCTGTGTTCGGCATCGAGGACATTCGCGGCGACCTTCTGGCCCGTGTGGTGAACTGGCAGCTGGCCAAGCGCCGCGCCGGCACCCACAAGGTCCAGACCCGCAACGAGAACAGCCGTACCGGCAAGAAGATGTACAAGCAGAAGGGAACCGGCGGCGCACGCCACGGTTCGCGTCGTGCGCCCCAGTTCGTTGGTGGTTCGCGCGCCTTCGGCCCGATCGTTCGCGATCACGGCTTCTCGCTGCCCAAGAAGGTCCGGGCCCTGGCCCTGCGCCACGCCCTCAGCTCCAAGGTCAAGGCCGGCGAGCTGGTGGTGGTGTCGGACCTGACGGTCAAGGAAGCCAAGACCTCCGCCCTGCGCGCCACCTTCGGCAACCTGGGATGGGACAAGGCCCTGATCATCGCGGGTCCGGAAGTGGACGCCGGCTTCGGTCTGGCCGCCCGCAACATTCCGCACATCGACGTGCTGCCGAACGCCGGCCTGAACGTCTATGACATCCTGCGCGCGAACAAGCTGGTCCTGACCAAGGCCGCCGTCGAGGCGATCGAGGCCCGCTTCTCCGAGAAGGAGGCCGCATAATGGCTGCCGCTCAACCCACCGCCCGTCATTACGACACGATCCTGGCGCCGCTGATCACCGAGAAGTCGACCCTGCTCTCCGAGCAGAACAAGGTCGTGTTCAAGGTCGCGGGGACCGCCACCAAGGACGAGATCGCCGCTGCGGTCGAGAGCCTGTTCAAGGTCAACGTCGTCAAGGTCAACACCCTCGTCCAGAAGGGCAAGACCAAGCGGTTCCGCGGCATCAAGGGCCGTCGGAACGATATCAAGAAAGCGATCGTGACGCTGGCCGACGGCCAGTCAATCGACGTCACCACGGGGCTCTGAACCGATGGCTCTGAAGACATTCAATCCGACATCGCCGGGCCGTCGCGCCCTGGTGCTGGTCGACCGCTCCGAGCTGCACAAGGGCCGCCCGGAAAAGTCCCTGACCGAGGGCCTGACGAAGTCAGGCGGCCGCGGGCAGGGTGGTCGCATCGCCGTCCGCTTCCGCGGCGGCGGCGCCAAGCGCCTGTACCGCAAGATCGACTTCAAGCGTCGCAAGTTCGCCACGGCGACCGTCGAGCGCCTGGAATACGATCCCAACCGGACCGCGTTCATCGCCCTCATCGTGTATGAGGACGGGGAAAAGGCTTACATCATCGCGCCGCAGCGCCTGAAGGCCGGCGACCAGGTCGTCGCCGGTGAAAAGGTCGATGTGAAGCCGGGCAACGCCGCCCCGCTGCGCTCGATCCCCGTCGGCACCATCATCCACAACGTGGAGATGAAGCCGGGCAAGGGCGCCCAGCTGGCCCGTTCGGCCGGCGCCTACGCCCAGCTGGTCGGCCGCGATCAGGGCTACGCCCAGATCCGTCTCGGCTCGGGCGAACTGCGCATGGTTCTGGATACCTGCATGGCCACCATCGGCGCCGTGTCGAACCAGGACCACATGAACCAGAACCTGGGCAAGGCGGGCCGCAAGCGTCACATGGGCTTCCGTCCGCACGTCCGCGGCGTGGCCATGAACCCCATCGACCACCCGCACGGTGGTGGTGAGGGACGCACCTCGGGCGGCCGCAACCCGGTCACCCCGTGGGGCAAGGACACCAAGGGCGCCCGCACCCGCAAGAACAAGGCGACGGATAAGTTCATCATCCGGACCCGCCACGTGAAGAAGGCTCGCTAACCGATGGCTCGTTCATCCTGGAAGGGCCCGTTCGTCGACGGGTATCTGCTCACGAAGGCCGAGGCCGTACAGACCTCGGGCCGCAAGGACGTGATCAAGACCTGGTCGCGCCGCTCCACCATCCTGCCGCAGTTCGTCGGCCTGACCTTCGGCGTCCACAACGGGCAGAAGCACATCCCCGTGCACGTGTCCGAGGACATGGTCGGCATGAAGTTCGGCGAGTTCGCCCCGACCCGGAGCTTCCCGGGTCACGCGGCGGACAAGAAGGCGAAGAGGAAGTAAGCCATGGGCAAGTCCTCCAATCCGCGCCGCGTCGGCGCCGCCGAAGCCCGCGCCAAGCTGGTCAATGTGCGCATCAGCCCTCAGAAGCTGAATCTTGTCGCGCAGTCGATCCGCGGCCTGCCGGTCCAGAAGGCGCTGAACGAGCTGGAATTCAGCCGCAAGCGCATCTCGACCGACGTGCGCAAGGCGCTGTACTCGGCCGTGTCCAACGCCGAGAACAACCACAACCTCGACATCGACAACCTGATCGTCGCCGAGGCTTTCGTGGGCAAGAACATGGTGATGAAGCGTTTCGCGAGCCGTGCTCGCGGTCGCTCGTCGCGCATCCTGAAACCGTTCAGCGAGATCACCATCGTGGTCCGTGAAGCCGGCGAGGCCGCCTGATGGGACAGAAAATCAATCCGGTCGGCTTCCGACTGGGCATCAACCGCACCTGGGACAGCCGCTGGTTCGCCGGCGACAAGGACTATGCGCGCCTGCTGCACCAGGACCTGAAGCTGCGTGAGTACCTGAAGGAGCGCCTGTCGGGCGCCGGGGTTTCGCGCATCATCATCGAGCGTCCGCACAAGAAGTGCCGCGTGACGATCTACGCCGCCCGTCCGGGTGTCGTGATCGGCAAGAAGGGCGCCGACATCGAGAAGCTGCGCAAGGACATCGCGGCGATGACCGAAGGCGAGGTTCACCTGAACATCGTCGAGGTCCGCAAGCCCGAGACCGACGCCCAGCTGATCGCCGAGAACATCGCCCAGCAGCTGGAGCGCCGGATCGCGTTCCGCCGCGCCATGAAGCGCGCGCTGCAGTCCGCCATGCGTCTGGGCGCCAAGGGCGTCCGGATCAACGTGTCGGGCCGTCTGGGCGGCGCGGAAATCGCGCGGATGGAATGGTATCGCGAAGGCCGTGTGCCGCTGCACACCCTGCGCGCCGACATCGACTACGGCTTCATCCAGGCCAAGACGACCTACGGCATCATCGGTGTGAAGGTGTGGGTCTTCAAGGGCGAGGTGCTGGAGCACGACCCGATGGCGCAGGACAAGCGCTGGGCGCAGGAAGCTTCCGGCCCGTCGTCGAATGAAGGCCGCGAGCGTGGCCCCCGCGGTGATCGCGGTCCGCGCCGTGACCGGGGACGTGAGAGCTAAGTCATGCTGCAACCCAAAAAGACCAAGTACCGCAAGGCGTTCAAGGGCCGCATCCACGGCTCCTCGAAGGGCGGCTTTTCGCTGAACTTCGGCTCCTACGGCCTGAAGGCCATGGAACCCGAGCGCATCACTGCGCGTCAGATCGAGGCGGCCCGCCGCGCGATCACCCGCCAGATGAAGCGCCAGGGCCGTGTGTGGATCCGCATCTTCCCGGACGTGCCGGTCTCCGGCAAGCCTGCCGAAGTCCGCATGGGCAAGGGCAAGGGCGCGGTGGATCACTGGGCCGCCCGCGTGGCTCCCGGCCGCGTGATGTTTGAAATCGACGGCGTGCCGGACGACGTGGCCCGCGAGGCGCTGCGCCTCGGCGCCGCCAAGCTGCCGATCCGCACCAAGGTGGTCACCCGCCTTGACGCCGGCGTCGCGCATACGGAGCACGCGGCATGACCAAGATCGCCGACCTGCGGGGCCAGACCCCGGACCAGCTGTCCGACGAGCTGATCAAGCTCAAGAAGGAACAGTTCAACCTGCGCTTCCAGGCGGCCACCGGCCAGCTTGAGAAGACGCACCGCGTCAATGAAGTCCGCAAGGACATCGCCCGCGTCTCGTCGCTTCTGCGCGAGAAGCAGGCGGCCTCGTAAGGAAACGAAGATGCCCAAGCGTATTCTCGAAGGCGTGGTCGTGTCCGACAAGGGCGACAAGACCGTGGTGGTCCGCGTCAACCGCACCATTCTGCACCCGCTTCTGAAGAAGACGGTGCGCCTGTCCAAGAAGTACCACGCTCACGACGAAGCGAACGTCGCCAAGGAAGGCGAAATCGTCCGCATCGCCGAGTGCGCCCCGAAGTCCAAACTGAAGCGCTGGGAAGTCGTCTCCGACGCCCAGGCCTCGGCCAGTTAAGAAGAAGGATCGGATCCCATGATCCAGATGCAAACTAACCTGGAGGTGGCCGACAATTCGGGCGCTCGCCGGGTCATGTGCATCAAGGTGTTGGGCGGCTCCAAGCGCCGCTACGCCTCGGTGGGCGACACGATCGTCGCTTCCGTCAAGGAAGCCATCCCGCGCGGCCGCGTGAAGAAGGGCGACGTCGTGCGCGCCATCGTCGTGCGCACCGCCAAGGACATCCAGCGCAAGGACGGATCGGTGATCCGCTTCGACAAGTCCGCCGCTGTCATCGTCAACAAACAAAACGAGCCGGTCGGCACGCGGATCTTCGGCCCGGTTCCTCGCGAACTGCGCGCCAAGAACCACATGAAGATCATCTCGCTGGCTCCGGAGGTCCTGTAACATGGCCGCCAAGATCAAGAAGGGCGACAACGTGATCGTCCTGACCGGCAAGGACAAGGGCCGCACGGGCCAGGTGGTCAAGGTGCTGCCGTCCGAGAACCGCGTCGTCGTCCAGGGCGTCAATATGGTCCAGCGCCACACGCGCCCGACCCAGGCTGACCCGAACGGCGGCATCAAGCACAAGGAAGCCTCGCTTCACCTGTCGAACGTCGCGATCGCCGACGCCAACGGCAAGGCGACGCGCGTGGGCTTCAAGGTGGAGAAGGACCAGAAGGTCCGCTTCGCCAAGACGACCGGAGACGTCATCTGATGGCCACCGAAAAGTACACCCCCCGGCTGAAGGCCGATTATCAGGACCGCATCCGGGCCCTGATGACCGAGAAATTCGGCTACACCAACCCGATGCAGACGCCCCGCCTGGACAAGATCGTCCTGAACATGGGCATCGGCGAAGCGGTGGCGGATTCGAAGAAGGCCACCACGGCCCTCAAGGACCTGACCATGATCGCCGGCCAGAAGGCGGTGCCGACCAAGGCCCGCAACTCCATCGCCGGCTTCAAGCTGCGCGAAGGCATGGTCATCGGCGGCAAGGTCACCCTGCGCGGCGACCGCATGTACGAGTTCCTGGACCGTTTCATCACCGTGGCCCTGCCGCGGGTGAAGGATTTCCGGGGCCTGAAGGGCACCTCCTTCGATGGTCGCGGCAACTACGCCACCGGCCTGCGGGAGCACATCGTGTTCCCGGAGATCAACTACGACCAGATCGACCAGATGTGGGGCATGGACATTGTCGTCTGCACCACGGCCAAGACCGATGAGGAAGCCAAGGCTCTTCTCACCGAGTTCAAGTTCCCGTTCGTGACGAACTGAGCGGGAAGGGAAAAGAACCGATATGGCTAAGAAATCCGCCGTCAACCGCAACGAACGCGTCAAGAAGCTCGTCGCGCAATACGCCGAGAAGCGCGCCGCGCTCAAGGCGATCGCCAACGACGAGAGCAAGCCGCTGGAAGAGCGTTTCGAGGCCCGCCTCAAGCTCGCCAAGCTGCCGCGCAACTCGGCCGCCGTTCGTATCCGCAACCGCTGCGAGGTCACGGGCCGTCCGCGCGCCTACTACCGCAAGCTCAAGATGAGCCGTATCGCATTGCGCGAACTCGCATCGCTGGGACAGATCCCCGGCATGACCAAGTCCAGCTGGTAAGGGGAGCGAACAGACATGATGATCAACGATCCCCTGAGCGACATGATCGCCCGCATCCGGAACGCCGCCATGCGCAAGCGTTCCAAGGTGCTCACCCCGGCTTCCCGCCTGCGCCAGCGCGTCCTGGACGTTCTGCAGGACGAGGGCTACATCCGCGGCTATTCGCTGGTTCAGAACCCCGGCGAGTTTCCGCAGTTCGAGATCGAGCTGAAGTACTTCGATGACCAGCCGGTCATTGCGGAAATCAGCCGCGTGTCCAAGCCTGGCCGCCGCGTCTATTCGGCCATCGGCGACCTGAAGCCGGTCAAGAACGGCCTGGGCATCTCGATCCTGTCCACCTCCAAGGGCGTCATGTCCGACACGGCGGCCCGCGAGGCCAATGTGGGCGGCGAAGTCCTCTGCAAGGTGTATTGATATGTCCCGCATTGGCAAGAAAACCATCTCCGTGCCCAAGGGCGTGACCCTGACCCTGAACGGCCAGACCGTTTCGGTGAAGGGGCCCAAGGGCGAGGCGACCTGGACCGTGGTCGAGGACATCGAGGTCAAGCACGAGGGCGACGAGCTCTCCCTGACCCCGCGTTCGGACACCCAGCGGGCCCGCTCCATGTGGGGCCTGTCGCGCACCCTGGTCGCCAATATGGTGACTGGCGTGACCGACGGCTTCGAGGAGACCCTGGAACTGGTGGGCGTGGGCTACCGCGCCGCCATGAAGGGTCAGTCGCTGTCCCTGCAACTGGGCCTGAGCCACGACGTGGATATCGCCCCGCCCGCCGGCATCACCTTCGCCGTGCCCAAGCAGACCGAGATCAAGATCTCGGGTTCCGACAAGCAGTCGGTGGGCCAGATCGCGGCGGTGATCCGCAAGCTCCGTCCGCCCGAGCCCTACAAGGGCAAGGGCATCCGTTACGCCGGCGAAAAGGTCCGGCGTAAGGAAGGCAAGAAGAAGTAAGTCATGGCTCTCTCTTCTATCCAAACCGCAAAGCGCCGCAGCGAGCGCACCCGTCGTCGCCTCAAGGCGGTGGCCAACGGTCGTCTGCGCCTGTCTGTCCACCGTTCGGACAAGAACATCTCGGCCCAGATCATCGACGACGCCAAGGGCGTCACGGTGGCTTCGGCCTCCTCGCTGGAAGGCGAGAAGGGCAAGAAGAACAAGGGCTCGGATGTCGACGCCGCAACGCGCATCGGCAAGTTGATCGCCGAACGCGCCATCGAAAAGGGCGTCAAGGACGTGGTCTTCGACCGCGGCGGCTACATCTATCACGGTCGGGTGAAGGCGCTGGCGGAAGCCGCGCGTGAAGCCGGCCTGAACTTCTAAGGAACCGCAGCATGGCGCACCAACCCCAACGCGGCGGCGGCGGCAACGATCGCAATCGTCGTGACAACCGCAACGCTCCCCAGGCCGACGGCCCGGACAGCGACATCGTTGAAAAGCTGGTCCACATCAACCGTGTGGCCGCGACCGTCAAAGGCGGCCGTCGTTTCTCGTTCGCCGCCCTGATGGTGGTGGGCGACGGCAAGGGCCGGGTCGGCTTTGGTCATGGCAAGGCGCGTGAAGTGCCGGAAGCCATCCGCAAGGCGACGGAAGAAGCCAAGAAGACGATGATCCGCGTTCCGCTTCGCGAGAACCGCACCCTGCACCACGACGGCAACGGCCGCTGGGGCGCCGGCAAGATCATGGTCCGCGCGGCGCCTCCCGGCACCGGCATCATCGCGGGCGGCCCGATGCGCGCCGTTCTCGAGACCCTGGGCGTGCAGGACGTGGTGGGCAAGTCCACCGGCTCGTCCAACCCCTACAACATGATCCGTGCGACCTTCGAGGCGCTGAAGGTCCAGTCGTCCCCCCGTCAGGTCGCGTCCAAGCGCGGCAAGAAGGTTTCGGATCTGCTGGGTCGCCGCAACGACGGCGCCTCGTCGCCTGAAGCCGTGGAGGGCTGATAGAGATGGCCGCCAAGGACAAGAAGACCGTCACCGTGCGTCAGGTCGGAAGCCCGATCCGTCGCAAGAACGACCAGCGCGCCACCCTGGCGGGCCTGGGCCTGAACCGCATGGGCCGTGAGTCCACGCTGGAGGACACTCCTTCGGTGCGCGGCATGATCGCCAAGGTCGCCCACATGGTGGAAGTGGTCGAGAAGTAAATCGCTACGCGAAGTGGCGAGTGATGAGTGGCGAGTGACGAGCGTGGGGTGATCGGTTCAGCCGATTTTCCTTGACTCGCCACTCATCACTCGCCACTCGCCACTTTCTTTTTTCTGCCGAGTCTGGCTTCGCCAGGCGCGAGAACCCGAAAGGATCAGGCACATGAAACTGAACGAAATCCGCGACAACGAAGGCGCCCACAAGAAGCGCATGCGTGTCGGCCGCGGCCCCGGCTCCGGCAAGGGCAAGACCGCCGGACGCGGCGTCAAGGGCCAGAAGTCCCGTTCGGGCGTCGCCATTGGCGGCTTCGAAGGCGGGCAGATGCCCCTGTACATGCGCATGCCCAAGCGCGGCTTCAACAATCCGAACGCGCTGAAGCTGGCCGAAGTGAACCTGTGGCGTCTGCAGGACGCCGTGGACGCCGGCAAGCTGGACGCCAAGGCCGAGATCAACGGCGACGCCCTGGTCGCCGCCGGCGTTCTGCGCCGCACCCGCGACGGTGTGCGCGTGCTGGGCACCGGTGAACTGAAGGCCAAGCTGAACCTGGTCGTCTGGTCGGCTTCGGCCGGCGCGAAGAAGGCCATCGAGGCGGCGGGCGGCTCGGTCGTCGAGCAGCGCATCGCCGCCGAGGAAGCCGCCAAGGCGCGCGTCGACAAGCGCAACGCCGCCCGCGGCAAGCCCAAGGCCTGAGACCCGTGTCATCGCGGCCCGGCGCCGCGCGCCAGGTTCGCGATGACGATTAGATAAAGGCGGCCCTCGCATGGGGGCCGCTTTTCACCTATCTGACGTCGAACCGTCAGCGTCCTCGGGGGACACACAATATGGCTTCGGCCGCCGAACAACTCGCCGCGAACATGAACATCGGCTCCTTCGCCCGCGCGAAGGAACTGCACAAGCGCCTCCTGTTCACCCTGATGGCGCTGATCGTGTACCGCATCGGCACCTACATCCCGATCCCGGGAATCAACTCGCAGGCGTTCCTGGATTTCTTCGGAAACCCGGACCAGCAGCGGGGCATCCTGGACATGTTCAACATGTTCTCGGGCGGCGCCGTGGAGCGGATGGCCGTGTTCGCCCTGAACGTGATGCCCTACATTTCGGCGTCCATCATCGTGCAGTTGATGCAGGCGGTCTATCCGCCGTGGGAGAAGCTGAAGAAGGAAGGCGGCGAGGCCGGCCGCAAGCAGCTGAACCAGTACACCCGCTATCTGACCGTCGTGCTGGCCATCGCCCAGTCCTTCGGCATCGCCGTGGGCCTGCAGAACTCGCAGGGCATGGTCGATCAGCCGGGCGTGTTCTTCGTGCTGACCACGGTCGTGACCCTGACCGGCGGCACCATGTTCCTGATGTGGCTGGGTGAGCAGGTGACGGCGCGCGGCGTCGGCAACGGCATCAGCCTGATCATCTTCGCCGGCATCGTGGCGGTCCTGCCCAGCGCCATCGGGCGTCTGCTGGGCCTGGCCCAGGAAGGTCAGATCTCGGCCTTCGCCCTGTTGTTCATCACGGTCCTGTCCATCGCCGTGGTGGTGTTCATCGTGTTCATGGAGCGGGCCCAGCGTCGTCTGCTGATCCAGTATCCCAAGCGCCAGCAGGGCAACCGCATGGTCGGCGGCGAAAGCTCCTTCCTGCCCCTGAAGGTCAACACCGCCGGCGTCATCCCGGCCATCTTCGCCTCGTCGCTGCTGATGCTGCCGACCACGGTGGCGGCCATGGCGCCCCAGGCCAACATGGGGCCTTGGATGCAGTGGCTCGTGGGCCAGATGCAGCACGGCCAGCCCGTGTTCATGGTGTTCTATGGCGCGCTGATCATCTTCTTCTGCTTCTTCTACACCTCCATCACCTTCAACCCGGAGGACACGGCCGAGAACCTGCGCAAGTACGGCGGCTTCCTGCCGGGCATCCGTCCGGGCAAGCGCACGGCGGAGTATCTGGACTATGTGCTGACCCGTCTGACCACCATCGGCGCGGCCTACATCACGGCGGTCTGTCTGCTTCCGGAGTTCATGATCACCCGCTTCGCCAGCCTCGGCTATTTCGGGGGCACCTCGCTGCTGATCGTGGTGGTGGTGTCCATGGATACGGTGGCGCAGATTCAGTCTCATCTTCTGGCGCACCAGTACGAGGGCCTCATCAAGAAGGCCAAGCTGCGTGGTCGGGGGGCCCTGGCGCCCGGCCGCAAATAAAACCGGCCGGGAGGGCTGCGACGTGAACATCATCCTGTTTGGACCGCCGGCGGCGGGCAAGGGAACACAGGCCAAGCGGCTGGTTGAACAGCGCGGCATGGTCCAGCTGTCCACCGGCGACATGCTTCGCGCGGCCATCGCCTCGGGGTCGGAGCTGGGTCAGACGGTCAAGGACGTGCTGGCGCGCGGCGATCTGGTCACCGATGAGATCGTCATCGCCCTGATCAAGGAGCGTCTGCCCGAGGCTGACGCCGCCGGCGGCGCCATCTTCGACGGCTTTCCCCGCACCGTGGCCCAGGCCGAGGCGCTGGACGCCATGTTGGCCGAGCGGGGCAGCGGCATCGACAGGGTGATCCGGCTGAAAGTGGACGACGCCGCCCTGATCAGCCGCATCGCCAAGCGCTTCGCCGAACAGGGCCGCCCGGACGACAATCCCGAGACCTTCAAGGACCGGCTGGGCGTCTACAACCGCCAGACCGCGCCGCTGCTGCCGTACTACGAGGACGCGGGCAAGCTGGTGGAGATCGACGGCATGGGCGGCATCGACGAGGTCGCCGCGGCCCTGGACGCCATCCTCGACGCCTGACCGGCGTCAGTTCTCCAGAATGAACGCCGCCACCGCATCCGCCAGGCCCTCAGCCAGCGGGGCGTCGGGATCGGCGTAGACGGCGATGTTGCCGGCGCGGTCTGCGGGCGCGGCCTTCAGCACGTGATTCACGCCTTCGAGATCAAGCCGCCGGGCGTTCGGCTGAGCTGCGGCCAGCGCTTCTGCGTCGGCTTCGCCCACCTGAATGTCGCGCCCGGCGTGGACGATCAGCATGGGCCGCTCATAGGCCGCCGCCAGTTCTCGCGGATCGTGCCGGAACCAGGAGATCAGGTAGGGCTGTACGGAGGGGCGGAACAGCGCCTCAAGACCCGCCACGGGCTCCACGGTCCGCCCGGCTTCCAGTTCGGTCAGGGCGTGCATGGCCTGATCGTTCATGGGCTGGGGCAGGGCGGCCAGCTGTTCGCGCAAGACATCCGCCGCCGGGCGTCCGGCCGACGCCAGCAGCACGACGCCGCAGACCTGCGGATTGTCTGCGGCCGCGACCTGGGCCACCAGCCCGCCCTCGCTGTGGCCCATCAGCCAGACGCAGTCCCGGCCGGTGCGCGCCGTCAGATCTGCGGCCCCGGCGCGGGCGTCCTCGACCATGTGATCGAACCGCAGCGCATCTTCGGACAGGGTCGCGGCGGCGCTGGCGCCCACGCCGCGCTTGTCGATGCGCACCGTGGCCACGCCTTGCCCGGCCAGCCCCTCGGCAAGCAGACGCAAGGTCGCGGCCCGGATGGCGGGCAACTGGTCGCCGTTGCGGTCCGTGGGACCGGAGCCGGGGATCAGGACCGCCGCCGCCTGTGTCTCGACGGGCGTCAGCAGCGTGCCGTGCAGGGGCGCGGGCTCCGAGAGGATGAAGATGTCCTCCGAAACCGGCGCGGACTGGATCAGGGCGGCCAGGGCGATGGCGCTGAGCATGGGAGTCACCGGGTCAGAAGGGTTGGCGATCAGGGTCTGCGCGCCACACGCGCCAGCTTTCAAAGCCCGCCCAGATGGCGGCGACGAAGATGGCCCCGATCAGGACCAGCATGCCGGCGGGCTGGGGCGAGAAGGGCGCGGCCACGATGCCGGTCAGGCCCAGAAGGCTGAACAGCCGCCCGGCCAGTCGGTTGGATTTTTCCCACGCCAGCTTGCTCTTGAAGGCCCAGGGCGTGCGCACGCCGATGACGACGTTCGGCCCCACGCGGCCCAGAAAGGCGCCCACGGCAAGGAACAGCAGACTCACGCCGCCCATCTGCAGGGCGGGCGAGGGCAGGGCGCCGCCGGTCATCAGCATCACCATGAAGGCCGTCGTTGCGGCGATGGTCAGAAGGGTGACCAGCTGTCCAGCCAGCAGGCCCCGGCGTCGTGAGACGTCGTTTGTGCGGCGGGCGTAATGGGCGAAGCCCCAGCCGACGCCGGCCAGCATCAGGCCCATTGAGCCGATCACCAGCCCCGCCTCCATCCGGTCCCCGAAGCGCGTGGGCGTCCCATCGGCGCTGTAGTGCATGGGAATGGCGCCTTGCGGCCCGGACAGGAGCATCCAGGCGGCGTAGGCCAGGATGGCCAGGCTGGCCGCGGCCGTGGCCAGGTCGATCAGGTTCAGTCGCTGGTTCATCACCCCTCCTTGTCGTTCATGTCGTCGCGCGAGCCGGTCAGATCCATCAGGAACGCCAGCGCCTCCTCTACCGCCGAGATGTCGAGCCGATAGCGGATGGACGATCCATCCCGCTCGGCGCTGACCAGCCCGGCGTCCTTCAGCGCGGTCAGGTGCCCGGTCACTGTCGGCCAGGCCATGTCGAAGGCCGCGGCGATGTCGCCGGACGCCATAGGGCCTGCCCTCAGCATGGCGATGATGCGCCGCCGCACCGGATGGGACAGGGCCTTGAACACGCTGTTCATAGGGAGAAGGCTAATTAGGAACTATCCTAAATGCAAGCCGCCTCACATCAGGCTCTGGAGAGGCGACCCTTCAGTCGGCCAGATAGGGCAGGGGATCAGCCAGGGTTAGCCAGGGGGTGTCGCGGATCATCTGTGCCAGGGTGGGGATATGGCCTTGGCCATAGAAGACGACCACGCGCCGAACGCTCCCGTCACTTTCCTCCACCTCGCGCAGGATATTCTGGAAGATGAGGATGTTGCGTTCGTACCAGTTGGCGATGGTGTGCGCCCCGCCCTGGTTCTCGTCCTGCCAGACGCGGATCAGGTGCCGCATGTAATAGTCGTGGTTTGCGGTGAGGGCCTCGGGGGAGTTCATCCATGCGAGGAAATCCCCGATGCTGCTTTCGGCCAGGCGGCGTCCCTGTTCGCCGATGACCCACTGGCCATAGGCGTCGATTTCGGCGTTGAGTTCGCGGATGCGGGCGTCGGGATCGACGTTCACGGCGCCGTGCTCATCGGCGAAGAAGGGGGTCTGGACGTCGATGGACGCGATCCGGTCGTGGTCGAGTCTGTTCGCCAGACGGAAGCCCAGCTGCACGACCTCGTTGCGGCTGTCGCGCTGTCCACCGTCGCGGTATTCCCCGTACTCGGCGTTTGTACGGGCCGTACTCTGACGGGTCCATTCGACCATGACCAGATCCGGGCCCCAGGCGGCCAGCCGCTCGGTCATGGCCGAGATTTCGGCCTGGCGACGATCCGACAGCACGTCGTCCGCCTCCATGTTGAACTGATCCGCCCCGGGGTTGTGCATGTGGTAGACGCCAACCAGCATGACCTCCGCGAGCGGTTCGGGCCGCTGATCCGCCCTCACGGCGGTGGCCAGGATGCAAGAGGCGGCGGCGATGAGCGAAACGAGGATTTTCATGCCCTCACGCTACCTTGGAAATGCCCGATCGCAACCCGGTCAGCTACGCCTCAGATCGAAAAACTGACGCCGCAGCCGCAGCTGGAGGCCGCATTGGGGTTGCGCACCACGAACTGGGCGCCGGCCAGTTCGTCCACGAAGGCGATCTCCGAGCCCTTGAGGAAGGGGATGGAGACCGGATCGATGAGCACGGTCTGGCCGCCCCGCTCGACGCGCAGGTCATCGTCCTCGGCCGCCTCCACCAGTTCGAAGCGGTACTGGAAGCCCGAACAGCCGCCGCCGTCCACGGCCACGCGCAGCATGACCGTGCGGCCCTCGTCCGCCGAAAGCTCGGCCAGACGGCGGGAGCCGCTTTCGGACAACGTTATGCCCTCGGGCGCGCGCGGCGCAATGCTGAGGGCCAGGCCGGCGGGGATGATGGGTTGGACGGTGCTCACGTCCCTCTATATGAGGCGCGTGCGGGCGTTCGCAAAGGCCCGCGATCAGACAAAGACGCCTAAGTGACCTTGTCCGCCCAACGCGCCCCCTATGCCGAGACCCCTGACGCTTCCCGGGGCCGGCTGTTTCCCGAGACCGTCAGCCGCACCCGCAACGCCTTTGCGCGGGATCGGGACCGCATCATCCACTGCACCGCCTTTCGCCGCCTGAAGGAAAAGACCCAGGTGTTCGTGGCCCACGAGGGCGACCACTATCGCACCCGCCTGACCCACAGCCTGGAGGTGGCCCAGATCGCGCGGTCCATCGCCCATGCGCTGAAACTGGATCAGGATCTGGCCGAAACGGTCGCCCTGGCCCACGACCTGGGCCATCCGCCGTTCGGCCATGCCGGCGAGGACGAGCTTCAGCTGTGCATGGCGGCCCACGGCGGCTTCGACCACAACGTCCAGACCTTCCGCGTGGTGACGAAGCTGGAGGAGCGCTATCCTGCCTTTGACGGTCTGAACCTGAGCTGGGAGACCATCGAGGGGGTGGTCAAGCACAACGGGCCGGTGACGGACCAGCTGCACAAGCCGTCCTGGCGCGCCATCGCCGACTACGGCGCCGAATGGGACCTGCGGCTGGACAGCTTCGCCTCGCTGGAGGCCCAGGCGGCCGCCATCGCCGACGACATCGCCTACAACAACCACGACGTGGACGACGGGGTGCAGGCGGGGCTGTTCCGTCTGGACGACCTGAATGACGTGCCGCTGATCGGGCCGATCCTGCACGGCACGCGTAAGGACTGGCCCGATCTGGACAACCGCATGATCCGGCTGGAGGCCGTGCGGCGCATGATCGGGGCCATGATCGACGATGTGTTGGCCGAGACCGAGCGCCGCATCGCCGAGGACGGGATCAGGACGGCGGAGGACGTGCGCGCGGCCAGCCGCACCCTGGTGCAGTTCTCCGGGCCCATGATGGAGGATTTGGGGCGGCTGCGGGCGTTTCTCTACGAGCGCATGTACCGCCACTACCGGGTCAACCGCACCCGCAGCCAGGCCAGACGCATCCTGTCCGAGATGTTCGCCCTGTTCATGCGCGAGCCCGACGTCCTGCCCCCGGAATGGAGCGGCAAGGCGAAGAACGACGACCCCGACCGGCGCGCCCGGGCGGTGTGCGACTACATCGCCGGCATGACCGATCGCTACGCCATCGAGGAGCACCGGAAGCTGTTCAGTCTCGACCTGCAGCTCGATCTGTGATTCGACTTAGAACGAAGGCCGGGCGGGGCGTAAGATAAGGGTTCGATCCCGCGATTCGCGGGCGGCCTGACCTGGAACGCGCCATGTCCTACGACGACAACAACCGAAACGACCCCGACCGCGGCGCCTATACGCCCCCGGACGACGATGACCTGCCGTTCCGCCGCGGAGGTTTCGATGCGCGCGGGCCGGAGCCCAGGAAGCCCATTCCCATGATGCTGATCATCAGCGTGGTGGTGCTGCTGGTGCTTCTGGCGGCCATTGGGCTGATCTACGGCCTGGGCGGCGTACGGTCGCCGGGCGATGCGCCGCCGGTTGTCGGGGAGTCGCTGGGCGATCTGACCGGCCCCGCGCCTGTGGACGCCCAGCCGGTGGACCCGGAAGGGGACATCACAGCCTATGACGCGGCGCCCCAGGGAGAGACGCCGCAATTCGCGCCGCCGCCGGAAGAGGTTCAGCCTCGGCCCGAGCCGGAAGCGGAAGCCGCGCCCCTGCCGCCGGCCCGCGTGCCTGAGACGACCCGCCCCGCCGCCGCCGCGGACGCCGCGCCCCCGCGCACGGAGACGGTTCCGGATCGCGCTGCGACCGCCCCGACGCCGACGACAGGAGGCTCTGCGGTGCAGATCGGGGCCTTCTCCTCGCGGGACGTGGCCGACCGTGAGTACGCCGCTGTGGCCGCCGCCTTCCCCGAATATGCGCGGGGCCGAACCAAGGGCGTGGAGCAGGTGACCAGCTCTTCGGGCTCGACCCTGTACCGCACCACCTTCAACGGCTTCTCGCGCGAGCAGGCGACAGCCTTTTGCGCCGCGCTGAGGAACGCCGGGCGCGACTGTCTGGTCCGCTAGTGAGTTCGGCGGCGATCTATGGGTGTGAAGGCCCGGTGCTGGGCGAGGAGGAGCGACGCTTCTTCCGCGAGGTCCGGCCCTGGGGCTTCATCCTGTTCCGTCGCAATGTGGAGACGCCCGATCAGGTCCGGGCCCTGACCGCCGCCCTGCGCGAGTGCGTGGGCCGGGCTGATGCGCCCATCCTGATCGATCAGGAGGGCGGACGGGTCCAGCGCCTGCGCCCGCCCCACTGGCCCGCCTGGCCGCCGGGCGGGGCCTATCTGCAGGCCGCCACCGATCCGCTGGAAGCGCGCGAGCTGGCGCGTCTGGGCGCGCGGCTGATCGCCCATGATCTGCTGGCGCTGGGCGTCACGGTGAACTGTTTGCCGGTGCTGGATACGCCGACGCCGGGCGCCCACGACATCATCGGCGACCGTGCCTACGCCCACGATCCCGCCATGGTGGCCCTGCTGGGCCGTGCGGCGGCCGAAGGCCTGCTGGCGGGCGGCGTCCTGCCGGTGATCAAGCACATGCCGGGGCACGGCCGCGCCACGGCGGACAGCCACCACGCCCTGCCGGTGGTGGCCGACCCCATGAAGACCCTGGACGCCTGGGACTTCGCCCCGTTCCGCGCCCTGTCGGACATGCCCCTGGCCATGACCGCCCACGTGGTGTTCGAGGCCATCGACAGGAAGCGCCCGGCCACCACCTCCCGCAAGGCGGTCCGGCTGATGCGCGACGACGTGGCGAAGGGTGGTCTGGGCTTCGGCGGCCTCATCATCACCGACGACCTGTCCATGAACGCGCTGAGCGGCTCGCTGCGGGAACGGGCCGAGGCCTCGCTGAGGGCCGGATGCGATTTGGTCCTGCACTGCAACGGCAATCTGAACGAGATGCGCGCCGTGGCCGAGGGCGTCGGGCGTCTGAGGGGCGCGCCGGCCAAACGTGCCGAAGCCGCGCTGGCCCGTGTTCCGGCGACGCCCGAGCCGCTGGACGAGACCCATGCCCGCGCCCGGTTCGAGGCGCGTCTGGCGGGACGCATGACGGCGGCGGCCGGCCCGGCGGCGGGTGAGGCATGAGCGAGGAATTCCAGACCGATCTGGGCTTCGACGCCGTGGACGCGGCGCCCGACGACCAGACCTTCGTGGTGGACATCGACGGCTATGAGGGGCCGCTGCACGTGCTGCTGGCGCTGGCCCGCACCCAGAAGGTCGATCTGCTGAAGCTGTCGATCACGAAGCTGGCCGAACAGTATCTGGCCTTCGTGCATGAGGCGCGCAGCCGAAATTTCTCGCTGGCGGCGGACTATCTGGTGATGGCGTCGTGGCTGGCCTATCTCAAATCGCGCCTGCTGCTGCCCCGTAACGAGCAGAAGGCGAAGGACGAGCCGCCCGCCGAACTGATGGCCGCCGCGCTCGCCTTCCGCCTCAAGAAGCTGGAGGCCATGCGCACGGCGGTCGAGGCCATCACCGCCCGGCCCCAGCTGAAGCGCGACGTGTTCACCCGCGGCGATCCGGAAGCCACCGTCATCGTGCCGTCCGACCGGGTGGATGTCAGCCTCTATGATCTGATGGTGGCCTATGTGGTCCAGCGCCGACGTGAGGATCAGCGCCGCTATACCCCCACCCAGCGGGTGGAGGCCTTTGCGCTCGAGGAAGCGCGCGACTGGCTGCGCGAGATGATGCCGAAACTGGCCGACTGGACCCCGCTTGAGAAGGTGGCCCCCACGCGCGAGCGCGGCAGGGAGGGGCCGACCCAGGCCTCCTATGTGGCCTCGACCCTGTCGGCCAGCCTGGAGCTGGTCAAGGAAGGTGCCATGGATGTGCGTCAGACCCGGCCATTCGACGACCTCTATCTGCGCCGCCGGGACATCGGCCAGCCGCTGGAGCTGACCCCGTGACCGTGGAGCCCGATGATCTGGAGCGCCGCATCGAGGCGCTGCTGTTCGCCGCCGCCGCGCCCCTGTCGGTGGAGGAGATCGCCCGCCGCCTGCCTGAAGGCGCCGATGTGGGCGGGACCCTCACCGCCCTGATCGAGCGCTATGCGGGCCGGGGTGTGGAGCTGGAATGCGTGGCGGGCCGCTGGCGCTTCCGCACCGCGCCGGACCTGTCGTTCCTGATGACCGAGGAGCGCGAGGAGCCGCGCCGGCTGTCCAGGGCCGCGCTGGAGACCCTGGCCATCATCGCCTACCACCAGCCGGTCACCCGCGCCGAGATCGAGAGCGTGCGGGGGGTCAGCATCTCCAAGGGCACCCTGGACCTGTTGCTGGAGATGGGCTTCGTGCGGCTGAAGGGGCGGCGGCGGACGCCGGGGCGACCGGTCACCTACGCGACGGCCGACCGCTTCATGGAGCATTTCGGACTGGCCAGCCTGTATGATTTGCCCGGTGTGCAGGAAATGAAGGCCGCTGGACTGCTGGACCTGTCACTGCCTGCCGGCTTCGAAGTTCCTGATCCGTCGCGCGGGGAGGGTGAGGACGAGGATCCGGTCGAGGACGGCGATACGCCCGAATTCGTTCAGGACTTCGTGGAAGAGGACGAGGACAAGGGCTGACACCCTTTCCGATTGTTCACGTGCCTTTGCATGCGCGCCTTGGCAGTATTGCGCATCAAGTCATTCCCGAGGGGCCTTTCCAATGCTTCGTATTCTTCTCATCGCCGCTATCGCCGCGCCCATGCTCTCGGGCTGCATCATCATCGCCACGGATAAGCCGTCCACGCGCGTGATCACCACCAGCGACGATACGAACCGTTGATGCGCGTTCTTCCCTTGGTGCTGGCGGCCCCGCTGATGCTGGGGGGCTGCGTCATCTACGCCAGCGACAGCGGCGAGACGACGACGGTGCGCACCAGTTCCGCAAGCTCTGTCCAGGTTCAGGCCCGCGAGCTGGAAAGTGTTCACGCCGTCCGGTTCGAGCGGGACAGTGCGGTGGTGCGCGTCACCTCCAACGGCTGCACCGACAAGTCCGACTTCCGTGTGGAGATTACGGATGGTGGCGACATGGCAGGGGAAATGACCCTGGTGCGCGCCGAACCGGACCACTGCCGCGCATTGGTCGCCGAGGGCGTTGAAGTGTCCTGGACCTATGCGGAACTGGGCCTCGAGCGCGGTGCGGCGCTGGTGCTAGCCAATCCGCTGGTCGTGCCCTGAATGTGAGGATGGTCAGGCCTCGAATGGCCTGACCATTTCAGGCGGAATGCGGTGGGGGCGCATGGTCGCCGAGTCCACCAGACACCATTCGGACAGGCCCTGGGCGCACAGACGACCCTCGCCATCCTCGATGCGGACATAGCGGGCGAAGCGGGGGCCTTGCGGGTCGCCGACCCATGTGCGGGCCACAGCCGTCGCGCCGGGGGGCAGGGGGCGAAAATAGTCCACCTCGTGCCGCAGGGCGACCCAGGACCAGCGGGCGCGATCCTCGGCGCTGAAGCGGCTGTTCCAGTGGGCCGTGCCCGCTTCCTGCAGCCAGCCCACATAGACCACATTGTTGACATGGCCGTTCTCGTCGATGTGCTCGTCGAGGATAGTCAGGGGCAGGGTGAAGACCTGACGATCCTCGCGCGGGGTCCACGCCTGCCGCGCCACGATCAGGCCTCGCCCAGGACCACGCCCTTTTCGGTCAGGGCCTGCTGAAGCTCGCCCGACTGGAACATCTCGCGCACGATGTCCGAACCGCCGACGAATTCACCCTTCACATAGAGCTGCGGAATGGTGGGCCAGTCGGTGAAGGCCTTGATGCCGTCGCGCAAGGCTTCGTCCTGAAGCACGTCCACGCCGACGAAGGACGCGCCCACATGATCGAGTATCTGCACGACGGCGGCCGAGAAGCCGCAGCGTGGCGCGTCGGGGGTGCCCTTCATGAACAGCACCACCGGGTGTTCGGCCACGGTGGCGGCGATGAAGGCATGGACGGGGTTCTCGGTCGTATCGGTCACGGGAGTTCGCCTGTTCGGGAGGAACCTGTCAGCTAGGGATCGATCAGGGCCCGGTCAAGGCGAGCGGACCCTTTGCCCTCGGCTCGTGACCCCGGTGTGTGCGGAGTCAGGGCGTTCAGGCCGCCGCCATGCGGACCCGGGCCATCTCGATCTGGGCGGCCAGACCGGGGGGTAGATCCCGCTCTGGCACGCTGGCCAGCGCCTCGATGCGCTCGGCGTCGGGGGCGTCCACCATAACCGTGGCGATGGACGGATCGGTCAGGGTGAAGGCCAGGCAGATGTGCTCGGCGCTCCAGCCGTGAGTTTGGTGAAGAAAGGCGAAGGTGCCCGCGCCCGCCAGAGGATCGTGCCGGGGGCGGCCGCCGCCCAGGCCAAACAGGCCCTTTTTCGGCGCATGGACAGTCTCGGCCTTCCTCGCCGTGTCCAGCGCTTCGGGGAAATAGCTATAGGCCATCACCGCCATGTCACGCTCCAGCGCCGCGCGCATGCGGTGGCGGGTCTGCCAGGGCGAGTTCACGTGATAGCTGGTGGCCAGGACGTCGAACGCGCCTGTGGAGACGTAGGCGTCCATGACGTCCCCGTCTCCGGAAATGCCCAGCATGCGGATGCGGCCGGACGTGCGCTGGGCCTTGAGGGCGTTCAGGGCGGTCTGGGGCATCTCGTCCTCTCCCGGCTCGTTCAGCATGGCCAGGTCGATCCAGCCCAGGTTCGAGGCGTGCAGGGTGCGATCGATCGCGCCGGTCAGGGCTTCGGGGGAAAAGTCCCGACCGCCCCGACGGCCGTCGGCCCGGCCCAGACTGACGGAGACCTGGATCAGCTTGCGGTCCACCTCGGACAGCGCCTGGCCCACCGCCTCGGCAAGGACCGGATCGGCGCTGGTCAGATGGATGGTGTTGATGCCGGCCTCCAAGGCCGCAAACACCAGCGCCTGCGCCCGCGAAGGCCCGCCCGCCAGCGTGTCGGCGCCGATGTTCAGGGTGAGGACGGACACAGCAGAACCGGACCGGCCGAGGGGGCGATAGCGCATGGTCAGGCTCCCTGCGGGGCGCTGGTCTCCAGCGCCAGGGCATGAAGTTCGCCGCCCATCTTGCCCTTCAGGGCCGCATAGACCGCCTGATGCTGCTTGATCCGGGGCAGGCCGGCGAAGGCGGTCGAGACGATGCGCGCACGGTAATGGTCACCGTCGCCCGCCAGATCGTGAATTTCGATCTCGGCGTCGGGAAAGGCGTCGCGCAGATGCTGTTCCAGCGTCTCGACAGGCATGGGCATGGGGAATCGGCCTCCGGATAACGCCGTTAAGGATGCTCGATAATCCTTAAGGGGCGGCTTACGCGGTCTTCTGGCGTTGTCTGAGCCGCAGCTCGATGGGCCGGCGGGCGCGAAGCGTCACCTGATGCACAGGGCGGGGCTCGGCGCGCGTGACCGGCTCCACCTGCGCTTCGCGCAGGATGACGGCCAGGGCGACCATGGCCTCCTGCACCGCGAAGCTGGCGCCGATGCACACCCGCGGCCCCGCACTGAAGGGAACATAGGCGTAGCGGTCGACCGCCTTGCGGTTTTCCGGCAGGAACCGCTCCGGCCTGAAGGCGTCGGGATCGTCCCACAGCCGGCGGTGACGCTGCAGCACCCAGGGTGAGATCACCACTGTAGTGCCCGCGCCGATGGCCTGGCCTCCGATCACATCCGCTTCCAGCGCCTTGCGGGCCATGGTCGGGGCGGGCGGGAACAGGCGCATGGTCTCCTCGAAGGCGGCGCGGATCCAAGGCATGCGATCGGCCCAGTCCGGGTGGTCGATGTCGAAGCCGTCCGCCTCGGCCTGGACCCTGGCCATGACCTCGGGCTGGCGTGACAGCAGATGCAGGGTCCAGCCCAGCGCCCGGGCGGTGGTCTCATGCCCGGCCAGGATGAAGGTCAGGATGTTGGCGGCCACCTCGCTGTCACTGAGCCCCCGTCCGCCGCCCTCGTCCCGGGCGGTCAGAAGAGCGGTCAGCAGGTCGGGCGGCGCGGCATGGCCGTGTTCCATGCGCGCGCGCCGGGCGGCGACGAGGGCGGTGACGCGCTTTTCGAAGAAGACCGCCGAGCGGTGGCTGGCGACGCGACCCAGCCGCGGCGCCCAGTCCGGCGCGCCCATCACGTCCAGCGGATCAATGCGGGCCCCGGCGGAAAGAAAGCTGTTGAGGGCGCGCTCGAAGCCGGCGGCCTGTCCCCCCAGATCATCGGAGAACATGGTGGCGGACAGGATGTCAAAGGTCAGGCCAGACAACTCGCTGTCCATGTCCATGATGCGGCCCTGAGGCGCCAGCCGCCATCCGCCGATCCGCGTTTCGCACACCTCGGCCATGCGCCGGGTCAGACCGCCGATGCGGGCCGGGGTGAACAGGGGGGCCATGATGCGCCGGGCGCGGCGCCAGTCCTCCCCTTCGGCCAGCAACAACCCCTCGGCCAGCAGGGGGCCGAGAACGCGCCGTTGAAGGTCGCCCTTCACATAGTTGGCGGCGTTCTCGGTCAGGACATGTCGGACGCCTTCGGGATGGCTGACCACCAGCATTTCGCCAAAGACGCCGCGCCCATGGATTTGCGGCAGCTCGAAGTGCCGGTCCGACCAGATACGCAGGGGATCGCGCCAGCTCAGCCACAGGAAAGCGGGCATGGACAGCGGGCCGCCGGAGCGTCGCGGCGGAACCTGGGGTCTGTAAACCGTGTCCGCCGTGATGCTCATGGGGTCAGCCTTGTATCCAGTCGGGCAGCCAGCCTTCGTGACGGCGACGAAGCTCGGCCAGGGGGATGCTGAACAAGCCCTTCGACGCGAAGTCGGTTCCACCGGCGCGGCCCACCACCGAGGCGTGCAGACCGGCCTCCCGGGCGCCGGCGATCAGCGCGTCGGCGTCCTGAACCGCGACCAGATAACGGGCCTGGTCCTCACCGAAGAGCAGGATGTGGGCGTGCTGCTCGCTGGTGGCGTCCAGCATGACGCCCGTGTCCGACGCCAGGGCCAGATCCGCCGCCGCGCCGATCAGGCCGCCGTCGGACAGGTCGTGCACCACCGTCAGCTTGCCCGCCTCGATCAGGCTGCGCACGAAGTCGCCGGTCTTGCGTTCCATCGCCAGATCCACCGGGGGCGGGGCGCCGTCCTCGCGGCCCAGAACCTCGCGCAGATAAAGGGATGCGCCCAGTTCCCCATGGGTGTCGCCGATCAGCACCAGCGCATCGCCCTCGACCATGCCCGCGAATCCGGTGGTTATGTCATAGTTGGGCAGCAGGCCTACGGCGCCCACGGTGGGGGTGGGTGGAATGGCGACGCCGTTGGTCTCGTTGTAAAGGCTGACGTTCCCGCTCACGACGGGGAAGTCCAGCACGGCGCAGGCCTCGGCCATGCCGTCGATGGCGCGCACGATCTGGCCCATGATCTCCGGGCGCTGGGGATTGCCGAAGTTCAGGTTGTCGGTGATGGCGATGGGGCGGCTGCCCACGGCGGTCAGGTTGCGCCAGGCCTCGGCCACCGCCTGCTTGCCGCCTTCATAGGGATCGTTCTGAACATAGCGGGGGGTGCAGTCCGAGGTGACCGCCAGACCCTTGTCCGTGCCGTGCACGCGGACCACGCCGGCGTCGGCCCCGGTCGAGGAGTCCTGCAGGGTGTCGGCCATCACGTGGCGATCGTACTGCTCCCAGATCCAGCGCTTGGAAGCCATGTCGGGACAGGTGAGGACCTTCAGCACCGCCTCGGTCCAGTCAGCGGGCGCGGGCACGTCCTTCGGGTCGAGGCGCGGGTGCAGAAGCGGCTGGGTCCACGGCCGGTCATACAGCGGCGCGTCGTCGAACAGGGGCGCCAGCGGCACGTCGCAGACCACCTCGCCCTTGTGCTTCAGCACCAGATGGCCGGTGTCGGTGGTCTTGCCGATGACGGCGGCGTCCAGCCCCCATTTCTCGAAGATGCTGCGGCCGTCGTCCTCGCGCCCGGGCTTCAGCACCGCCAGCATCCGCTCCTGGCTTTCGGACAGCATCATCTCATAGGCGGTCATGCCTTCTTCGCGCTGGGGCACCTGGTCCAGGTCCAGCTCGACGCCCACGCCGCCCTTGCCAGCCATTTCCACGGAGGATGACGTCAGGCCCGCCGCGCCCATGTCCTGAATGGCGGCCACGGCGCCCGAGGCCATCAGCTCAAGGGTCGCCTCGATCAGCAGCTTCTCGGCGAAGGGGTCGCCCACCTGCACTGTGGGGCGCTTGGCGTCGGACTCGTCGTCGAACTCGGCCGAGGACATGGTCGCCCCGTGGATGCCGTCCCGACCGGTCTTGGAGCCGAAATAGACCACCGAATGGCCCGGCGCAGGGGCGGCCGAATAGAAGATGGAGTCGGCCCTGGCCACGCCCACGCACATGGCGTTGACCAGGATGTTGCCGTTGTAGCCCCGGTGGAAATTGGTCTCGCCCGCCACGGTGGGCACGCCCACGCAGTTGCCGTAGCCGCCGATGCCGGCCACCACGCCGGTGACGAGGCGGCGGGTCTTCTCATGCTCGGGGTCGCCGAAGCGCAGGGCGTTCAGCAGGGCCACGGGGCGCGCGCCCATGGTGAAGACGTCGCGCATGATGCCGCCCACGCCGGTGGCCGCGCCCTGATAGGGTTCGATGAACGACGGGTGGTTGTGGCTCTCCATCTTGAAGATGCAGGCGTCGCCGTCGTCGATGTCGATGACTCCGGCGTTCTCCCCCGGCCCGCAGATGACGCGCGGCCCCTTGGTGGGGAACTTTCCCAGATGGATCTTTGACGACTTGTAGGAGCAGTGCTCGGACCACATGACCGAGAAGACGCCCAACTCCACCAGCCGGGGCTCCCGGCCCAGGCGGTCGAGGAGGACCTGATATTCGTTTTCGGCCAGGCCGTACTCGGCGGCCAGTTCGGCCATGGTGGGGGTGTGCGCGCTCATGGGCGCGCTTCTAGCGTCCCCGGGGAGTCGTGTCAGCCTCTCGCGTGCGTCAGCGTGCTATGTCGCGCTTCAGGCGGAACACCAGGATCAGGGCGACGATCAAAACCAGCAGCGATGCGGCGAGGGCGGAGAAGCCCAGCAGCGGGTTTCGCTCCTGTTCGGCCACGAACACCGCCATCAGGCCCCAGGCGATGGGGAGGGGATAGGCCATCAGGCGCAGGCGCCATGTCACCAGCAGGGCGGCCGCCACCACGACGCCTACGGCCAGCAGGGCCCAGCCCGTGGGCGGCAGGCCCGGCGGCAGGGCTTCATTGGCGGTGGCGACCGTAAGGACGTTGGCCGCCGTGGCGATGGTCAGCCAACCGGCCAGAAGGCCCAGCGGCCACGCGATCAGCCAGCGGTCGGAATCCCGTGACGGCGCGGCGCGGATCAATTGGGTGCTCATCAGCATGGGCGCGATCAGCACCAGTCCCGACCCGGCGATCAGCACGATTGTGGCTGCGTCCCAGCCGGCCGCCGAGGCGATGACCCACAGGCCGATGCCGAACATGGCCGCCGCCGAGGGCCAGCCCAAGCGGCTCAGTAGATCGCTCTCGCCGGTGCGCGGCAGCACCTGCCAGACTCCATAGGCGATCAGCCAGGCGTAGATCAAACCCCATATGGAGAAGGCGTAGCCCGCCACCCGCAGGGTCTGGTCGCCGTCGGCGGAGAACTCGGCCGGACTCTGGCCCCAGCCCAGCAGCATCTGGCCGTATCCCACGATGGGCGCGAACAGGGCCGCGGCCAGCACGACGTAGCGGCGCATCTGCTGGGCGGAGGTGGGGCGGTTGATGGAGGACATGGCGCGCCTTCGAATGGCTTCAAGCGTTACAGCAACTACGCTTCCGGGCTGTTAAAGGTTGCGACTGCGCTACCGGAACATTCGGCGAGGCCCGAGGTTGCCGCCATGGAGGGCGGACTGTCCGCCCGACGGAGAGCACCATGACCGACAGCACCACCACACCCGAAGATCCCCGCTTCGAAACCGACGAAACCAGGGCTGATCAGGCGAGCCAGCAAGGCCTTGGGCTCGGCGCGCGCGAGCTTGAAGCCCAGCGCGATCCGAACGCGATCCAGGCCGCCAACGCGGAAGACGAAGACCTCGAAAATGATCAGGACGACGCCGACCCCATCGACGAGTCGATCGGCGTTCAGGGGCAGGCGCCGAGCGAAGCCGGCGTCTGAGGTCTAGTCTGCGGCGAACAGCGCCTCGGCCGCGAGCACCATGGCCGTCACCCCGGAAGTGACGGACGGCTCCGGTTCGATGCGGAAGAAGGGCGAGTGGTGGGACGACGCCGTCTCCAGCTCGCCCTGAGCCGTGCCGCCCACCGCGAAATAGACCCCGCGCACGCCCGTGCCCGGCGCGATGAAGTAGGAGAAGTCCTCCGCCCCCATGCCCTCGCGCGGTCGCTCGATCAGGATGTCCTCGCCCATGCCCGCCGCGATGGCCGCGCGCACGATGGCGGCGGTGGGCGTGTCGTTGATGGTCGGCGGTGTGGTCTGGGTCTGCGATCGCGTCACCACCGGCAGCAGATCGTCGGGCACCCCCAGCGCCACCGCCGTGCCCCGCGCCACCCGGTCTATGCCGTCCAGAAGCTGTTCGCGCACCTCGAAATCATCGGAGCGCACGGTCAGCTGCAGGTCCACCCGGTCGGGGATGATGTTGTGCTTGATGCCGCCGTGAATCGAACCGACGGTGATCACGCCGGGGTTCAGGGGCGCGATCTCCCGGCTGACCACCGACTGCAACGACACCACGATCTGGCTGGCCACCAGCACCGGGTCCACGCCCATGTGCGGCGAGGCGCCGTGGGCCCCTACGCCCCGCACCGTGATGTCCACGCTGTCCGAGCTGGAATAGGCGATGGCCTCGGGCACCATGATGCGTCCGGCCTCAAGCCCCGAGGCCACGTGGAAGGCGACGGCGTGATCCGGCTTCGGGAAACGCTCGTACAGCCCGTCCTGCATCATGGTGCGGGCGCCGGAGATGGTCTCCTCCGCCGGCTGGGCGATCAGGATCAGGGTGCCGGACCAGTTGTCGCGCCGCGCCTGCATCTGGCGGGCCGCGCCCACCAGGGCTGTGATGTGCACATCGTGGCCGCAGGCGTGCATGACCGGCTTTTCGGTCCCGTCATGGTCCACCTGCCGCGCTGTGGAGGCGTTGGCCAGGCCGGAATCCTCCGCGATGGGCAGGCCGTCCATGTCGGCGCGCAACATGACGGTGGGGCCCTCGCCGTTGCGCAGGATCGCCACCACGCCGTGGCCGCCCACGCCGGTGGTCACCTCATAGCCCAGCGCCTCCAGCTCCTGCGCCATGCGCGCGGCCGT
Organism: Brevundimonas sp.; assembly: GCF_046299535.1. GTDB lineage: Bacteria > Pseudomonadota > Alphaproteobacteria > Caulobacterales > Caulobacteraceae > Brevundimonas. Next base: position 33,000 of record NZ_JBKBIB010000013.1, read on the forward strand.
CTGGACCTCCAGCCCCGACAGTTCGGGGTTGCGGTGGAAGTGGTCCCAAAGGGCCGCCAGATTAGCCTGGTAGTCCTGCGCCACCGCCCGTTCCAGCGCCGCGTCCTGTGCGAAAGCGGGCGAGGCGAGGGCGGCCGCGCAGGCCGCCAGCATCAGCAGTCGTTTCATGGTTCGGTCCCCCTGAATTTTCGGGAGTTTGGTCCGGTGCGGCGTTTCCGGCAACCGGGAGGGGCGGGATTTATCCCCGCGTCGGCCAGACGAGCCATGCCGCGCCACAAACGACGGCAAGCAAATAAAGGGTGAGCAGCAGGCCCAACCAAGTGCGAAAAGGTTCCTTTCGGGTCTTGTGACGCAGGATGTTCTGACCCATCCAGGCGCCCAGCCCGCCGATGAGAACGGCCGCCAGAAGCGTCTGCTCCGAGACCCGTTTCCCCCCGGTCCGCGCCTGAGATTTATCAAAAGCGAACAGGCCGAAAGCAGCAAGGTTGCCGAGCACGACCAGGATGAGAATCCCGTCGATGGCCGACAGCAACCTCATGTTTGTCAGCCATACCCCTGCAACGGTCTCACATCCAGTTCGCCGGCCTTGATGGCGGCGATGGCCTGGGCCGACGCGAGGGCGGCGGGGGTGGTGGTGTAGTAGGGGATCTTCATCATCAGGGCCGAGCGGCGGATGGAGAAGCTGTCCGACAGGGACTGCTTGCCCTCGGTGGTGTTGAAGACCAGCTGGACCTCGCCATTCTTCATGGCGTCGACGATGTGGGGACGACCCTCCAGCACCTTCTTGACCAGCCCGACTTCAAGCCCCTGTTCAGTCAGATAGGCGTGGGTGCCGCTGGTGGCCAGGATGGAGAAGCCCTGCTCGATCAGCTTCTTCACCGCGCCGAGGATGAACGGCTTATCGTCGTTGCGCACCGAGACGAAGGCGCAGCCCGAGGTGGGCAGGATGGTCCCGCCGCCCAGCTGCGATTTGGCAAAGGCGCGGGCGAAGGCGCCCTGCATGTCCGCCTCCTCCTCGCGCTTCCAGTCCAGACCCATGACCTCGCCGGTGGAGCGCATCTCGGGCCCCAGCACCGTATCGACGCCGGCGAACCGGGCGAAGGGGAACACCGCTTCCTTCACCGCGATGTGGTCATAGGGTTTGTGCGTCAGGCCGAAGGAGGCCAGCGTCTCGCCCGCCATGACCTTGGCGGCGATGGCGGCGACAGGTTCGCCGATGGTCTTGGCCACGAAGGGCACGGTGCGGCTGGCGCGCGGATTGACCTCCAGCACGAAGATGCGGGGATTGTCGCTGTGCGGCTCCTCGATGGCGAACTGCACGTTCATCAGGCCGCGCACCTTCAGGGCCTTCGCCATGGCTTCCGTCTGGCGCATCAGCTCGGCGACCACGGCCTCGGACAGGGAGTAGGGGGGCATGGAACAGGCGCTGTCGCCCGAGTGGACGCCGGCTTCCTCGATGTGCTCCAGCACACCCGCCACGAACACGTCGTCGGCGTCGCAGATGGCGTCCACGTCCACCTCGGTGGCGCGGTTCAGATAGTGGTCGATCAGGACCGGATCATCGCCGGAGACCTTCATGGCCTCGCCCACGTAGCGGTCCAGCTGCTCGCGGTCGTGCACGATCATCATGCCGCGACCACCCAGCACATAGGAGGGGCGCAGCACCACCGGATAGCCGACTTCCTCGGCCTTCTGCGCGGCTTCCTCGGCCGAGCGGGCCAGGCCGTTGGGCGGCTGCTGCAGGCCGATGTCGTGCAGCATCTTCTGGAACCGCTCGCGGTCCTCGGCCAGGTCGATGGAGTCGACGCTGGTCCCCAGGATCGGCACGCCGTCCTCTTCCAGCGCATGGGCCAGCTTCAGCGGGGTCTGGCCGCCGAACTGGACCACCACGCCGATGAGGTCGCCCTTCGAGCGCTCCACATCGATCAGTTCCAGCACGTCCTCGGCCGTCAGGGGCTCGAAATACAGGCGGTCGGAGGTGTCGTAGTCGGTTGAGACGGTCTCCGGGTTGCAGTTGACCATGATCGACTCGACGCCGATGTCGGCGAAGGCGAAGGCTGCGTGACAGCAGCAATAGTCGAACTCGATGCCCTGACCGATGCGGTTCGGCCCGCCGCCCAGGATGATCGCCTTCCTGCGGTCCGACGGCGCGGCCTCGCAGTCGGGGACCTGACCCAGGGCGCCGGTCTCATAGGTCGAGTACATATAGGCCGTGGCGCTGGCGAACTCGGCGGCGCAGGTGTCGATGCGCTTGAACACCGGGCGCACCGACAGACCCCGGCGGGCGTCGCGCACGGCCTTCTCGGTGGTTCCGGTCAGCTGGGCGAGGCGGGCGTCGGAAAAGCCAATGCCCTTCAGGCGGCGGAAGTCGGCGGCGTCGGTGGGCAGGCCCTTGACTCGAATATGGCCTTCCTCGCGGACGATCTCGGCGATCTGGCGCAGGAACCACGGCTCATAGGAACAGGCGGCCTGCACCTCCTCGACGCTCAGGCCGTGTCGGAAGGCCTGGGCGATGACGCGGATGCGGTCCGGCGTGGGCAGGCCCAGGGCGCGGACGACCGCCCCCTTGATGGCGGCCTCGTCCTCGGCTCCCGTGACGCCCTCGATCTCGATCTCGTCGAAGCCGTTCAGCCCGGTCTCCAGCCCGCGCAGGGCCTTCTGCATGGACTCCTTGAAGGTCCGGCCGATGGCCATGACCTCGCCCACCGACTTCATGGAGGTGGACAGCATCGGCTCGGCGCCCGGGTACTTCTCGAAGGCGAAGCGCGGGATCTTGGTGACCACATAGTCGATGGACGGCTCGAAGCTGGCCGGGGTCACCTGGGTGATGTCGTTGGTCAGCTCGTCCAGGGTGTAACCGACCGCCAGACGGGCGGCGACCTTGGCGATGGGGAAGCCCGTGGCCTTGGAGGCCAGCGCGGAGCTGCGCGACACGCGCGGGTTCATCTCGATGACGACCATGCGGCCGTCCTTCGGATTGATCGCCCACTGGACGTTGGAACCGCCGGTCTCCACCCCGATCTCGCGCAGGACGTTGATCGAACCCGTGCGCATCCGCTGATACTCCTTGTCGGTCAGCGTCAGGGCAGGGGCCACGGTGATGGAATCGCCGGTGTGGACGCCCATCGGATCGACGTTCTCGATGGAGCAGACGATGATGCAGTTGTCCGCATGGTCGCGGACCACCTCCATCTCGTATTCCTTCCAGCCCAGCACCGACTCCTCGATCAGCACCTCGGTGGTCGGGGACAGGTCCAGGCCGCGCTCGACGATCTCGCGGAACTCCTCCACATTGTAGGCGATGCCGCCGCCGGTGCCGGCGAGGGTGAAGCTGGGGCGGACGATGGCGGGCAGGCCCACGAAGGCCAGGGCGTCCTCGGCCTCGTCGATATGGTGCACGGCCTTGGAGCGCGGACTTTCCAGACCCAGCTTGTCCATGGCGTCGCGGAATTTCTGGCGGTCCTCGGCCTTGTCGATGACCTCGGCCCGGGCCCCGATCATCTCCACGCCCAGCCGCTTCAGGGTGCCCGAGGCGTCCAGCGCCAGGGCGGTGTTCAGCGCGGTCTGGCCGCCCATGGTGGGCAGCAGGGCGTCGGGCCGCTCCTTCTCGATGATCTTCTCGACCATCTCGGGCGTAATCGGCTCGATATAGGTGGCGTCGGCCACCTCCGGGTCGGTCATGATGGTGGCCGGGTTCGAGTTGACCAGGATCACCCGGTACCCTTCGGCCTTGAGCGCCTTGCACGCCTGCACGCCTGAGTAATCGAACTCGCACGCCTGCCCGATGACGATGGGGCCCGCGCCGATGATCAGGATGGACTTGATGTCTGTGCGTTTGGGCATGGGCGCCTACTCAGTTCGTCACGACCGCGCACTCCCAGCCGTCATAGTCCAGCTGGAAGGCCGCGGCCCAGGATTGCATCATGGCGGAGACGGGGGCGAAAGACGCCTCGTCCACCGGGATCGTGGTCTCGAGGATGGTGGTTTCGTCCTGACCGCGGGTCAGGAACCCGGCGCGCCGGGCCACCTCGTTCAGGTCGTCGTGGGCGCCGTCGCCGTGAAAATAGAACAGGGTGTGACGCGGCGTCCGCCCGCTGTCGCCGTGCTCGGCCAGGGCGGCGCGCACCATGGCGTCACGGTCCTCATGGCTGGGGGCGTCGGACAAGGCGGCTTCTGCTCCGGGTTTCACGCGCGCGAACGCCCCCGCCGGGGCGGGGCGAGACGGATGAGGTTGTCGGTTAAGCGGTCCGTTTAGAGGCGAGCACGCCTCACGACAAGCACTTATCGATCACTGCGCGTTTCCACCCACGGCGGCACTTCGCCGATTGCGTCCAGGGCGGCGAACCGGGGCTCGTTGTCCGGGGCGTCGGCCAGCTCGTGGGCCCAGGTGACGGCGTAGGGGATGTGGGCGGCCCAGGCGCCGGCCTGGAGGGCGGGCAGGACATCGGATTTCATGGAGTTGCCCACCATGGCGGCCTGCCCGGCGCCCGTGCCGTGGCGCCGGAAGGCGCGGTCATAGGTCTCGGCGGTCTTCTCGGACACGATCTCCACGGCCGAGAACAGGTCGCCCAGTCCGGAGGCGGCAAGCTTGCGCTCCTGATCCATCAGGTCGCCCTTGGTGATCAGCACCAGACGGTACTGCTCCGACAGGCGGTTCAGGGTCTCGGCCACGCCGGGAAGGGTCTCCACCGGATGGGACAGCATCTCGCGCCCGGCGGCCAGGATCTCGCTGATGACCCGGGGCGGGGGCGCGCCGTCGGTCAGCTCCATGGCCGTCTCGATCATGGACAGGGTGAAGCCCTTCACCCCGTAGCCGTAAAGGCGAAGGTTACGCTGTTCGGTCGCCGCCAGTCGGGATTCGATCCGGTCGCGGTCGTGGTGCTCTGACAAAAGGTCGGCGAACCGGTCGTGGGTCAGCCGGAAGATGGTCTCGTTGTGCCAGAGGGTGTCGTCGGCATCCAGGCCGATGGTGGTGATGGGCATGATCGCTCCCTATCATGGGGACGGAAGCGGCGGAAAGCGGTCGGGAGAGCGCCTCATGCGGGCTGTGATAATTGGAGCGTCAGGCGGGATCGGCGCGGCCATGGCTGCGCGGCTGGCGGCCGACGACCGGTACGAGGCCGTGTTCGGCGTATCGCGCACAGGCCGGGCGCCGGACGGCGTCGCAGCTCTGAAGGCGGACATTACCGATGCGGCGTCGCTCGAAGCGGCGGCGGCGACGGTGGGCGCTCCGGTGGACCTGTGCGTGGTGGCCAGCGGCGTGCTCCATGACGGGTTTCAGCCTGAACGGAGCTGGCGCGCCCTGGACGCCGACCATCTGCAGAGGGACTTCGCGGTCAACGCCATGGGCCCGGCCCTGGCGGCGCGGGCCTTCCTGCCGCTGGCGCCGCGCGAGGGCAGGGCGGTGTTCGCGGCCCTGTCGGCCCGTGTGGGCAGCATCGGCGACAACCGGCTTGGCGGCTGGCACAGCTACCGGGCGTCCAAGGCTGCCCTGAACATGATCCTCAAGACCCTGTCGGTCGAGCTGGCCCGCACCCATCCCGGCATGATCTGCGTCGGGCTTCACCCCGGCACCGTAGACACGGCGCTGAGCGAACCGTTCCAGAAGGGCGTGGCGCCGGAAAAGCTGTTTCAGGCGGCGTATTCCGCCACACGTCTGCTGGCCGTGGTGGATGTACTGACGCCGGCGGATTCAGGCTTCGTTTTCGACTGGAAAGGGGAACGCATCGCCGAATAACCGTGCTTGATAACCGCGTTCTTTCATCCTTTTTGTTAGCGTTACATTTTTGTTTTCCACGTCATTCTGGCCGACTTCACAAGCCCGCTCCAGGCGGGGCAGTGAAGGTGGGAGAGATCGCAATGGCTTACCCGACGGGGCATTCGCTTCCGGCGGGATTGAGCGACACGCCAGCCGGAGCGGATGGGGACCGCCCGGTCGAAGCGCGCAGCTTCAGTCCCGTTGGGACCAAAAGTTTGACATTTCCTTTGGTCACCGAGGCTCGCAGAGAGCTGACGGTCACCCTGGCCGCGAAGCCGGTCTTTGATCTTGTGAAAAAAAGTCACGTGGGCGCCCGTCTGGCGCGAAACGTGCGTCGGGCGGGCGGCGAAAGCGCTCTGGCCGGCATGCACCGCGTCCGGCTTGAGGTCGCCGACCTGAGGCGCATTGATGTGGAGACCCTGCGTCATGGGGTGGGGCTGCTGGACCTGCCGGGCGGCGCGACGGGCGTCGCCCCGGCCTTCTGGCGCACGGTGGCCTCGTCGGCGGGACGGTTCTCCCTGCTCTATACGGGGCTTGCGGCCGATGTGGACGCAGGCCTCCTGCTGGTCGAGATCATGGGCGTGGACATGAAGGCGACACCGGAGGACGTCCGCGCAGCCATAGACCATATGGGGGCCCAGCGACGCGGGGTGATCGTCCATGCCCCGCCCGAAGCCGGTTTGATCGCCCGTCTGGCGCCGGTGCAGCCTCGCTGCGTCTCGCTGGATTTCGCCGGGATCGAGACCGCCAGTGCGGTTGACTGGCGCGCCGCTGCCGAGCTGATCGCCCAGGCGAGGCGTGTTGCGCGCGACGTGTTGCTGGTCAATCTGCCCCCCGCGCGGGGGGAGGCTGCAGCTGCTGCGGGCGCCACCCACGCCGTGTTCTGCGACATGGCCCGTGTGACCGCCTGAGGCGTCCCGTAGCGCTTGACCTGCGCGGTGCGAATCCATAGGAACGCGGCCGTTTGCCATCGGGGTCGGTTCGGCCCATGAAGGCGCGTCCCCAAGTCCAGGAGCCCGCCATGACCACCCTGCTGCCCGGCGCCACCGGCGTGCTCGTCCTGGCCAATGGAACCGTGCTGCAGGGGATCGGGGTCGGCGCGACGGGATCGGCCTTGGGCGAGGTGGTCTTCAACACCGCCATGACCGGCTATCAGGAGATCCTGACCGACCCCAGCTACATGAAACAGGTTCTGGTCTTCACCTTCCCACACGTGGGCAACGTGGGGACCAACGGCGAGGACGTGGAGCAGATCGGCGACGGCGGCGCCGGCACGGCGGCCGTGGGCGCGGTGTTCCGCGACCTGCCCACCGATCCGGCCAACTGGCGCAGCGACCACGGCTTCGACACCTGGATGAAGCGGCGCGGCGTGGTGGGTCTGGCCGGCGTTGACACCCGCGCCCTGACCGCCGCCATTCGCGACAACGGCTCGCCCCACGGGGTCATCGCCCATGACCCGGACGGCAAGTTCGATCTGGACGCCCTGATCGCCCAGGCGCGCGAATGGTCCGGCCTTGTGGGTCTCGATCTGGCGAAGGACGCCTCGTGCCTGCAGGCCTTCGACTGGAACGAAGCGACCTGGGAATGGCCCGAGGGCTACGCCGCCGGCGACGGCCGCCGCAACGAGGTCGTCGTCGTGGACTACGGCGTGAAGCGCAACATCCTGCGCGCCCTGGCCGCCACCGGCGCGAAGATCACCGTGGTGCCCGCTGCGACCACGGCCGAGGAGATCCTGGCCCGCAATCCCGACGGCGTCATGCTGTCCAACGGCCCGGGCGATCCGGCGGCAACCGGCGAATACGCCGTGCCCGAAATCCGCAAACTGGTGGACTCGGGCAAGCCCGTCATGGGCATCTGCCTGGGCCACCAGATGCTGGCCCTCGCGCTGGGCGCGAAGACAGTCAAGATGGATCAGGGCCACCACGGCGCCAACCATCCGGTCAAGGACGTCACCACCGGCAAGGTGGAGATCGTCTCGATGAACCACGGCTTCACCGTCGACCGCGACAGCCTGCCGGAAGCCGTCACCGAAACCCACGTGAGCCTGTTCGACGGCACCAACTGCGGCATCGCGCTCAAGGACCGCCCCGTCTTCGGCGTCCAGCATCACCCCGAAGCCTCCCCCGGCCCGGCCGACAGCCTTTACCTGTTCGACCGCTTCGCTGAGCACATGGACGCGGCGCGGGGTCAGGGCGCGTCCTCATAAACATCGCTGATGTCGCAGCGTCCGCTGACAAGCAGACAGTCGGTGTTTGATCACGGCCCTTGGGCGACGTAGGGAACGTCAGCTTGGCGGCAGTCAGGCCGCCCCAGCGCTGGCGTTCGGGTCTGCGGCCAGCGCTTGCGCCCTGTAAGGTTCGATCCCGAGGTGGCCACGCTCTGGAAAGCGCCAATAGCGGGCGCTGGCGCGGATCCCGAGGTGCGACGTTCGCGAACGCGCGCCCTCCCAAGACAGCTATCTCCCGGCATCGAGGCAACGGCCAGGCGGGCTTGGCGTTGGAGTGGAGTTGAACAAGAGGAGACGCCCGTGAAAGAGCGACAAGACGACAATGCGAAGCCGCCAGAAGAAGTTCGCGAGCGCATCTGGGAGCTGGCCGACAAGATCGATATCTGCATGTTCACGACCTGGGACGGGGAGCAGCAGCATAGCCGGCCTCTTTCGGCCCGCGTTCGCAAAGACGAGCACAGCATCTATTTCCTGGTAGATCAGTCCGGCGAAAAGAATGGCCAGATTGATCGCTTCCCGAAGGTGTCCTGCGCCTGGGCGGACAACGGCGACTACAAATACGTCCTGATCGGAGGGACGGCGGTCCTGACGAATGACCGCGCCAGGATCGCTGAACTCTTCACCAAGGCCGATGAAGCCTGGTGGGAGGACAAGAACCATCCGACGATACGTCTCCTTACCGTCACCCCCGAGCGCGGGGAACTGTGGGATAGCCCTGGCAAGGCGGTGGCGCTCGTCAAGATGGTCAAGGCGGTCGTGACAGGCGACGCCCCCAAGATGGGTGACAACGCAAAGGTCGCCCTGTGAGCGCAAGCTCCGGCTAGCGCCGCCATCGCCCCGATCGAAGACATCAGCCGTATGGTTCTGGCGTGGGAAACGTCCGCTCTTCGGCCGTTCGGCCAGGACCGAGTCCGACCCCTTACTTATGAGGACACAATCTAGGGCTCCACCACCTCGGGTTCGGCCAGGGTCTGCCAGCCGGAGCCGTCCAGCCCCAGCCGCCGCCCGGCCTCATAGCTGCGCTGCATGGACTCCTGACTGAAGTCGAACGCCGCGTCCGGCGCATCCTCGGGCATGGAAACCACGTCCAGACCCATCCCCAGGGTCCGCGCCAGCTGGGCTGTGCGGGCCACATCGGCGCGGGTGATGGCCTTGCGCATGATGTCGAAGCTGCGCACCGCCACCGACAACCCGCTGAGCGTCGCCGTGGCGAAGGTGGGCTCGGGGTGGCCGTTGATGATGACCCAGATGCGGCCGGGCAGCCCGCCGGTCAGGTCCTGCGCCCCGTCGGGCGGGCGCAGCAGGAACGGTTCCGGCGCCACCAGCACATTGGCCACCGTGCCGCCGTCCACGTGCAGCTCCACCGCCTGACGCCCCTCGTTGCTGAGGGTCAGCGGGACGGGCGGAAAAGCCACCGGAATGCTGGCCGAGGCGATCAGGATGTCCATGAACAGCAGGCGCGAGGCGTCGTCGGTCCGCTGGGCCAGGGCGCCCATGTCCCAGACGATCTGCGTCTGGGTGTCCAGGCTGGTGGTGGCCACATACAGCCGTCTGCCCGCACGGTGCTGTTCGGCCACGGCGCGCAGCAGGTCCTCGTCCACATTGTTGACCACCAGTTGGGCCAGCGGCTCGGGGCGAAACACGCTGGGCCGGAACAGCACGCCGAGGCCCCGCGAGCGCAGCAGGCCCTCGGACCCGCCGTCGGTGAAGGCCTGGGCCAGCCCGGCGTCCCCCGTCTCGCCGACGAAGGCGAAGGGCGCGATCAGGGCGCCGGTGCTGACGCCGGTGACGATTTCGAATTGGGGCCGGTCCCCGCGCTCACCCCAGCCGTTCAGCACGCCCGCCCCGAAGGCGCCGTTCGCCCCGCCGCCGGACAGCGCCAGCAGGTCCACCGTCCCGTCCTCAGCCGACCGGGCCGCCACGGCCAGTTCGCGGACAAAGCGCAACTGGGCCTCTTCCACGTCGAAATCGTAGCGAATGGCCGGGCTGGCGGCGCTCAACTGGGCGGCCGTGACCTCAACCCGCGGATAGGTCTGGCAGGCGGCGAGCGCCATCAGCAGGATGCAGCCCGCAACGATGCGGCCCTGACGCGCCATGATCTTCTCCCTTGCCCTGCGGGGAGAGTGCGCCGCCGTGCGGACTGGGACAACCCGCTTTGTCCGACAAACCGTGGACCGCCGATGGCCTAGGGCAGGGCGCTCAGTCGACAGTCCCGTCGCAACTCCGCAGCCTTGCGGAGTGCAAGCGGCGCCGCGCCGAGCCAGTAGGCGGCGTCGTCCGGCCGCCCGGCGTGTCGGCGCTCGAGACCGCGCCGTCGACGCAGGGCGGCGTTCTGCATCAGCCGGGCGTGCAGCGCGCGGGGATGGTCATTGATGACGGTTGGAGAGCAGGGAACCGCGACGGCGTCGGGCCCCTTCGGCTCCACCGCCGGGCGGGCGATGGCAATGAACATGGTCAGCTTCCGGATGACCCTTTCGCCTGCTGGCGTCGGTGGTCCTGATCGTCCGCTTTCTGGGGACGGGTTGGATAGTTAACCACAGGCGGCTGTGGATAGTTCCGTTCGAATAGGAAAAAGAACATAGAAGTCAGTGGCTTATGTCTCAGTTTCGCCTTTATGGTTAATCAAACCCTAAGATCACGATCCCGCAAGGACTGGTCTATAAGGCCCTGTGCGCTTCGACGACCGTTTCATTGATGAGCTGAAAAGCCGCCTGCGTCCCTCGGACGTCATCGGGCGGACGGTGAAGCTCAAGCGTCAGGGACGGGAGTTCGCCGGCCTGTCGCCCTTCACCAAGGAAAAGTCGCCGTCCTTCTTCGTCAACGACGAGAAGGGCTTCTTCCACGACTTCAGCTCCGGCAAGCACGGCGACATCATCAGCTTCCTGCAGGAAACCGAACGCCTCAGCTTCGTCGAGGCGGTCGAACGTCTGGCGGCCGAGGCGGGCATGGCCCTGCCGGCCCCCGATCCCCAGGCCGCCGAGCGCGAGCAGAAACGCCAGGGTCTGGCCGACTGGATGGACCTGGCCCAGAAATGGTTCGCCGCCAATCTGCGCCGCTCGAACGGCAAGGCCGCCCGCGAGATGCTGGAGCGGCGCGGCCTGCCCGAGGACCAGTGGGACCGCTTCGGCCTGGGCTACGCCCCTAACGACCGTGAAGGCTTGAAGAACGCCCTGATCCAGCGCGGCGCCAAACCGTCCGAACTGGTGGACGCCGGACTGTTGATCGCCCCGGAGGGGGGCGGAGCTCCCTATGACCGGTTCCGCGACCGGTTGATGTTCCCCATCCACGACGCGCGCGGCCGCATCGTCAGCTTCGGCGGCCGGGCCATGAACCCGGACGACCGGGCCAAATATCTGAACGGGCCCGAGACCACGCTCTTTCACAAGGGCGCCACCCTCTACGGACTGCCCGAGGCGCGCCGCATCCTAGGGGCGGGGTCCCGGTCCGATACCGCCATCGTGGTGGTGGAGGGCTACATGGACGTGATCGCCTGCCACCGCGCGGGCATTCCTGCCGTCGCCCCCATGGGCACCGCCCTGACAGAGGAGCAGATGGCCCTGCTGTGGCGGGTCAGCGCCGAGCCGGTGCTTTGCTTCGACGGCGATTCCGCGGGACAGCGCGCCGCGGGCCGGGCGCTGGAGCGGGCGCTGCCCCTGCTGAAGTCGGGCCGGTCCTTCCGTTTCGCCCTTCTGACAGGCGGACAGGACCCGGACGACATCCTGCGCGACAAGGGCGCGCCCGCCCTTCGAAACGCCCTGTCCGAAACCCGGCCCTTCGCCGAGATGCTGTTCGAGCGTGAGCGGGACGCCGAGCCGCTGGACACCCCCGAACGCAAGGCCGGCCTGAAGGGCCGCCTGCGGCAGGCCGCCCAGGCCATTCAGGACGCGGATCTGGCCGAACAGTACCGCCGCGAGTTGTTCGAGCGGTTCGACGACCTGTTCCCGCGCCGCCCGGCGTTCCAGCCGCGCCAGCCCGGCGCCCGCTGGGCCCCCGGCAAACCCGCCGTCATCGGCGCCACCGACGAGGGCAGGGCGGCGGTGACGGCCCTGTCGCGTTCCATCGAGCCCCTCGCAGCCGCCCTGGCCCATGCGGCCATAGACGACCCCGAACGACTGGACGATCATCTGGAGGCCGTGGGCCGCCACGGCTTCGGCGATCCGGCCCTGACAGCCCTCGCCGACGAGATCGTCAGGCTCAGGATGTCGGGCCTGGCCCTTGACAGCGCCGCCCTGCGACGCCATCTGGCGCAATCGGGTCTTGATGCGTTGATGCGCGAGGTCGAGAAGGCGGCGGCGAAGTCCGGTACGCCATTCCTGGCCGCGAATGCGCCCCTCGCCGAAGCGCGGGCCCGATGGTCGCAGGCGTTCGACGCTCTGACCCGCATGGCGGCGTTGGAGGGAGCGCTTAGCTCAGCGAAGTCGGAGGCGCACCGCGGCTTCGACGCCTCGGCTTTCAGTCGTCTGAAAGCCGAGCGCGATGCATTGCGACGAGCCATCAAGACGGGAACCTTGTGGGACGAGGCGGCGGGTTCGTAACAAACCGCGCCTTCGAACGTTGTTAAAGCCAGCGATATTTCGCGGCTGGAGAGACTGAATGAGCGCGCAGACCGAGACCCAGGAAGCGGAAACCACCAATGACGGGCCGCTGCTCGATCTGACTGACGCCGGCGTCAAGAAATTCATCCGCCAGGCCAAGACCCGTGGTTTCGTCACGATGGAGGAGCTGAACAAGGTCCTGCCGTCCGAGGAATTCACCCCCGACCAGATCGAAGACACCTTGGCCATGCTGTCCGAGATGGGGGTCAACGTGGTCGAGGCGGAGGAAGACGGCGAAGCGCAGTCCACAGAAGTGGCCGAGCGCGCCGAGACCGCCGTGGCGGAAACGGGCGCCAAGCCCGCCTATGACCGCACCGATGATCCTGTCCGCATGTATCTGCGCGAAATGGGCTCGGTCGAACTTCTGAGCCGCGAGGGCGAAATCGCCATCGCCAAGCGTATCGAGGCCGGCCGCGACGCCATGATCTCGGGCCTGTGCGAAAGCGCCCTGACGTTCGAGGCCATCATGGTGTGGCGCGACGAACTGGCCAACGGCCGCATCCTGCTGCGCGAGGTCATCGACCTGGACCAGACCTACGGCGGCCAGAACACCGGCGAGGGCGAGGGTGAAGGCGAGGACGCCGAGGAAGAGGGCGAAAAAGCCGAACCCGAGGCCAAGGAAGAAAAACCCGAAGGCGACGACGACGAGGACGACGACGATTTCGACGACGGCGGCGGTCTGTCCATCTCGGCCATGGAAGCCGAGCTGCGCGACGGGGTCATGGAGATTCTGGACGCCGTGGCGTCGGACTTCGACGCCTTCCGCAAGCTGCAGGACAAGCTGGTCGAGGCGCGCCTGAAGGGCGACGCCCTGTCGACCAAGGACCAGAAAAACTACGAGGCCCTGACCGGCGCCATTTCGGACCGGCTCAAGACCCTCAAGCTGAACAACAACCGCATCGAGGCGCTGGTCGAGCAGTTGTACGCCATCAACAAGCGCCTGATCGGCCTGGAAGGCCGCCTGCTGCGTCTGGCCGACAGCTACGGCATCTCGCGCCCCGAATTCCTCAAGGCCTATTTCGGCGCCGAACTGGACCCGACCTGGAGCGAACGGGTCAAGGAAATGGGCGTGCGCTGGACCAAGTTCAGCGACAACGAGGCCGAACAGATCGCCCAGATCCGCTCGGACGTGGCCGCCGTGGCCACCGAGGCCGGCCTGCCCATCGACGATTACCGCCGCATCGTCCAGACCGTCCAGAAGGGCGAGCGGGAGGCCCGTCAGGCCAAGAAGGAAATGGTCGAGGCCAACCTGCGCCTGGTCATCTCCATCGCCAAGAAATACACCAACCGCGGCCTGCAGTTCCTTGATCTCATTCAGGAAGGCAACATCGGCCTGATGAAGGCGGTGGACAAGTTCGAGTATCGCCGCGGCTACAAATTCTCCACCTACGCCACATGGTGGATCCGTCAGGCCATCACCCGCTCCATCGCCGATCAGGCCCGCACCATCCGCATCCCGGTGCACATGATCGAGACGATCAACAAGATCGTGCGCACCCAGCGCCAGATGCTGCACGAGATCGGGCGCGAGGCGACGCCGGAGGAGCTGGCCGAACGTCTGGCCATGCCGCTGGAGAAGGTCCGCAAGGTCCTCAAGATCGCCAAGGAGCCCATCAGCCTCGAAACGCCCATCGGCGACGAGGAAGACTCGCACCTGGGCGACTTCATCGAGGACAAGAACGCGATCCTGCCCATCGACGCCGCCATCCAGTCGAACCTGCGCGAAACCACCACCCGCGTGCTGGCGTCCCTGACGCCGCGCGAGGAGCGGGTGCTGCGCATGCGCTTCGGCATCGGCATGAACACGGACCACACCCTTGAGGAGGTGGGCCAGCAGTTCAGCGTCACCCGCGAGCGCATCCGTCAGATCGAGGCCAAGGCCCTGCGCAAGCTCAAGCACCCCTCGCGGTCGCGGAAGCTGCGCTCGTTCCTGGACAGCTGACGCTCAATCCTGCCTCATTGAGGGAGGGGGACCGTGTAGCGGTGGAGGGGGCTGGCCGGGAGGCTGGATGCTCAACCGCGCTCAGCATTAAGTCCTCAACACCCGCTCATCCCGGCGAAGGCCGGGATCCAGATGCGAGGCCTCGAGAGCGGTTCAGCTATCAGGCTGTTTATGCCGCCCACCCCAAACCCGGCCATATGATCTGGATCCCGGCCTTCGCCGGGACGAGCGGAATGAGGTCGCTATAACGGCCAAAACAGGCGCGGAACGCGCCCGTGGGCTCAGCCCACCTCGACCCGGTAGCTCTCGATCACCGTATTGGCCAGCAAGGTCTCGCACATGCGCTTCACCTCGGCTTCGGGGTCGGCCACGTCGTCGGCCAGATCGAACTCGATCATCTTGCCGACGCGGGCGTTCGTAACGCCGGGCCAGCCCAGGCTGTGCAGGGCGCCTTCGACGGCCTTGCCCTGGACGTCCAGAACGCCGGGCTTGAGATAGACGTGAACCTTAACCTTGCGGGCCATCAGTGCAGGCCTCCCTGAATCACGGTGGGCATGTCCTTCATGATGCCGAGACGGCGCGCGACCTCGGCGTAGTTCTCGATCACGTCGCCCAGGTCGCGGCGGAAGCGGTCCTTGTCCATCTTCTCGCCGGTGGTGGTGTCCCACAGGCGGCAGGAATCGGGGCTGATCTCGTCGGCCAGGATGACGCGGGCGAAGTCGTTCTCCCACACCCGGCCGAACTCGATCTTGAAGTCCACCAGGGTGATGCCCACCGCGCCGAACATCCCCGACAGATAGTCGTTGATGCGCACGGTCATGGTCAGCATGTCATCGATCTCCTGGGTGGTGGCCCAGTTGAAAGCGGTGATGTGCTCTTCGGTCACCATCGGATCGCCGAGCTCATCCTTCTTGTAATAGAATTCGATGATCGAGCGGGGCAGGGGGGTCCCTTCCTCCTGGCCCAGACGCTGGGCGAGGGAGCCGGCCACCACGTTGCGGCAGACCACCTCCAGCGGGATGATCTCCACCTCGCGGATTAGCTGTTCGCGCAGGTTCAGCCGCTTGATGAAGTGATTGGCGATGCCCATGCCCGCCAGGCGGGTCATGATGAACTCGCTGATCTTGTTGTTCAGCACGCCCTTGCCTTCCAGCGTGGCCTTTTTCTGGGCGTTGAAGGCGGTGGCGTCGTCCTTGAAGTACTGGATCAGGGTGCCGGGCTCGGGACCCTCGTAGAGGATCTTGGCCTTGCCTTCGTAAATCTTCTTGCGGTTCTTCATCACGGTTCCCGTAGGGGGAGGCGGCGGCGCAGGGCCGAAAAAACGAAAACCGCGCCGCCTCGGGCCTGAAGAGGCCGAAAGGGCTGCGCGGACGGAATCAGGCTGGCGCCACTATAGCGCTCGGCGGTAGACTGCGCGGCGCCTATATCGCATGGGCGTGAAAGGCACAAACGCCGCCAACCGGCTGCGTCGGATTCGCAAGTGCGTCGCCTGTCCCAGTTCCTGTTGCGTTCGCGCCGGGGCGGGCTATAGACGGCGCCGCGACCCGCCGGGGGCGCGTCAGGAGTTGATGCTGCGTATGACCACCTTTGACGAACGCGAAAAGGGTTTTGAGAGCAAGTTCGCCCGCGACCAGGAGCAGGAATTCAAGGCCGTCGCGCGCCGCAACAAGCTGCTGGGCCTCTGGGCCGCCGAGAAGATGGGTTTGTCCGCCGAAAGCGCGGAAACCTACGCCGCCGCCGTGGTGCGCGCCGATTTCGAGCAGCCGGGCGACGAGGATGTGGTGCGCAAGGTCGCCGGCGACCTGAAGGGCTCGGGCCTGTCGGTCTCCGAAAGCGAACTGCGCTCCAAGATGGACGAGCTCATGTCCCACGCCCGCGAGCAGATTCGCCAAGGCGACTGATACCTTATTGGCGAAAGAACCGCGTTAGGTTAGAAATGCCCCCGGGGAAGCGGGGGGCGTCATGCAAAAGCGTGTTCTGTTGGGGCTGGGTTTCGGGTGCGTCGGCGCGTGGGCTGCGAGCCCTGACGCCGCGCTCAGTCAGCCTGTCGAATATGTGCGCGTCTGCGACATCTACGGAGCCGGGTACTATTACATCCCCGGCACGGAGCGCTGCCTTCGGGCCGCTACCGGCGAGATTCGCTGGGAAACCGCCTTCGGCACCATGCGCAACGTCAGCGGGATCGGCGGGACGGTCCAGGGCACGTCCGCCTTTTCGTCCGGGGACGGCGCCACGGTGATCGGGGCCGGGGCCTGGGGCGGCGGCGATCCGACAACCGACAATCCGCCCTATGATCCTTCGAGCGGCGCAACGCTGGAGCAATGGCAGCTGCAGTTTCCGCGATCCGCCTTCAGCAACGTCGGCGCCACCGCGATAGGCTACCAAGCCCGGGCAGGGGCCGGGGCGGACGGGCAGGACAACGCAACGGCCGTCGGTCATTCGGCCTCGGCCAATGCCCTGAACGCCGCCGCCTTCGGCCAGGGCGCCACCGCCTCCGCCGAGGGGGCCGTGGCTATCGGTCAGGGCTCCATGGCCACCATCGCCAATACCGTCTCGTTCGGGGCGGCGGGCGCGGAGCGACGGCTGATGAACGTCTCCGCCGGCGTGATGGGCACAGACGCGGTCAATCTGGCCCAGATGACGGCCGCCATCACCAGCGCCGAGGCGGTGTTGAACAGCTCCATCGGCACGGTCGAGGCGGACCTCACCGGCGCCCTGGCCGCGGCCCAGACCGCCCTCAATGACGCCATCGCCGCCGCCCGGCTGGACTTCAACCAGTCCATCGCCGGTCTGGGGGACGACTTCGACATCGATCTGACTGCGCTCAGCGCCGACGTCAGCAATCGGCTCGCCGACCTCCAGCAGCAGATTCAGGACATAACCGCCGCGGGCGGCGGCTTCGCCAGCGGCGGCACGGGGCCCGCCCCCACCGCCACCGGGCAGGGGGCCCACGCCTCCGGTCACGGCGCACAGGCCCACGGGGGCAACACCACGGTCTACGGGACCAACGCGCGCGCCACCTTCGAGGGGGCTGTGGCCATCGGGGCCAACGCCCTGGCGTCTGCGGACCCGACCACGGCGGTCGGCTTCTCCGCCCAGGCCACGGGAAACAACGCCTCGGCCTTTGGCGGCTTCGCGACGGCGTCCGCTGAAAACGCCACGGCTCTGGGCGAGAGCGCCGTTGCTGATGCGATTGGCGCGACGGCGGTCGGACGGGGGGCGACGGCCTCCCATGCCAACAGCGTCGCGCTGGGCGCGGGTGCGGAAACCGGCCGGGGCGCCCAGTCCGGCTATGCGGCGCTTGGCCTTGCGGCCCCGCAGAACTCGGCGGGCGAGGTCTCGGTGGGCGTGGCCGGCGGGGCGCGCCAGATCACCAATGTCGCCGCCGGCAGTGCGGCCACCGACGCCGTCAATGTCAGCCAGCTGGCCGGCGTCCGCAGCGAGGTCATGGCCTACACCGACGACCGCATCCTGACCCTCATGGCCTATACCGACGACCGTTTCGAGGACATGGCCGTCGGTCTGGACCGGGTGCGCGAGCGGGCGGATGCGGGCGCGGCGTCGGCCGCGGCCCTCGCGGGCCTTCCCATGGCCGTCAGCCCGGGCGCAAGCATGGTCTCCGGCGCGATCGGCGTGTGGCGCGATGAGGCGGCGCTGGCTTTCGGCCTGTCCCATCGGTTCGACCAGCGCTGGTCGGTAAGGGCCGGCGGGACCTACAGCCAGCGCGGCTCCGGCTTCAACGCAGGCGTGGGAATCGAGTTCTGATCCGTCGCCGTGATCTGTGGACGGCCGGGCCAGCGTTGGCCGCAGCTGCGGCCAGCGCCGCGCGGGCTCAGTCACAGGTCACGCGCGTGCCCCTGGACCGCGCCGCCCAGGTCATTCTGATCCGCGGGCCATTGACCGCCCTGCATCAGGCCAATGTCACGGGCAACTACGGCGTTCTGCGCGACCTGGGCGGGCCGTCATTTCGGGTGAATACGTCAGCGGGCCTGGCGGCCCTGTTCGAGCCGGTGCGAAGCCGCAGCCTCGATCTGGCACAGGTGCTGGTGCACGAGCCGGTGGTTATTCGCGGCCCGCTGCTGGATGAGCAAGGCCGCCTGCGCTTGACCGGATTCTTCCCCTTGCCGAGCTATCAACTCGTATTCGACATCGCCTATGAGCCTGCCGAGGGCGAATGGAAGCTGTTTGGTCTGGCGGTTTCGGCCGAAGCGTGAACGGCCGGACGGAATAAGGGCCGCACCCGGGGGAAAGTGCGGCCCTTGGAGACCGGGGCGCCCGGGGGGGATGTGGCGACCCGATTCATGTTTGCGCTGTCAAACTGTCTGCGCTGGGTGGGTAACGCAGCGCAGACAATTTGGTTCTGCCGAAAATCAGTTCGGCATCACCACGGTGTCGATGGCGTGGATCACGCCGTTCGACGCGGCGACATCGGCCATGGCGATGGTCGAGGTGTTTCCGTTCTCGTCCGTGATGACCCACTGGCCGTTGCTTTCGCGCAGGGTCAGCGTTCCGCCCTGGACAGTGGTCAGCTCGGCGGCGCCGTTATTGGCCTGAGCCTGGCTGGCGATGTCGGCGGCCGTCAGTCGGCCCGGCACCACGTGATAGGTCAGAATGCCTTGCAGCGCCTCGCGTTGGTCGGGCTGCATCAGGGCCTGACGGTCGGCGGCGGGGATCTTTTCAAACGCCGCGTTGGTGGGGGCGAAGACCGTGAAGGGCCCGGCGCCGTTCAGGGTGCCGGCCAGGTCGGCGGCCGTGACGGCCTCGACCAGGGTGCTGAACTCGGGATTGCCCTGGGCGACCTCGACCAC
The DNA here is from genome assembly GCF_046299535.1 of Brevundimonas sp. Lineage (GTDB taxonomy): Bacteria > Pseudomonadota > Alphaproteobacteria > Caulobacterales > Caulobacteraceae > Brevundimonas. The sequence goes on from NZ_JBKBIB010000013.1 coordinate 52,330, forward strand.
GGTTCCGCCTGCGGCAGGCGTGGCGGGCTGTTCAGCGACAGCGCCTTCGGTCATGGCGGTTTCCGTGGCGTCTTCGCCGCTGTTGCAGGCGGACAGGGCCAGCAGGGCGGCGGCGGACACGCCGGCGATCATGAAGGTACGCATAAGATTTCTCTCCCAGCATCACCGCGTCGAATGGCGGCTCATGGGGAGTTACCGATCGGAGCCCCTAAAGGATGCGCTCGCGATCAAATAAATGTGTGCGGGCGTGATCAGCTGGCGCCGAACACCCTCTCAAACACCGTATCCACGTGCTTCGTATGGTAGCCCAGATCGAACAGGGCCTCCAGATCGCCGTCCGGCAGCGTGACCCGCGCGTCAGCCTTGAGGAAGTCGATGAATCGGCCCTCGCCGCGCCAGACCTTCATGGCGTTCTCCTGCACCGCCGCATAGGCGTCCTCACGGCTGATCCCCGCCTGGGTCAGGGCCAGCATGACCCGCTGCGAGAACACCAGACCGCCGAGGCGATCCAGATTTTTCTGCATGTTCTCGGGGTAAACATTCAGCCGCTCGATCACGCCGGCCATGCGGTGCAGGGCGAAGTCCAGATGCACGGTGGCGTCCGGGCCGATGCCGCGCTCCACCGAGGAGTGGCTGATGTCCCGCTCGTGCCACAGCGCAACATTTTCCATTGCGGGGGTTACGGCGGAGCGCACCAGACGGGCCAGGCCGGTCAGGTTCTCGGTCAGGATCGGGTTGCGCTTGTGGGGCATGGCCGACGAGCCCTTCTGGCCCTTGTCGAAGAACTCCTCGGCCTCCAGCACTTCGGTGCGCTGCAGGTGGCGGATCTCGACAGCCAGACGCTCGATGGACGAGGCGACCACGCCCAGGGCCGCGAAATAGGCGGCGTGACGGTCGCGCGGAATGACCTGGGTCGAGACCGGCTCGACCGCCAGACCCATCTGCTCGGCCACATAGACCTCAACCGCCGGGTCCACATTGGCGAAGGTGCCCACGGCGCCGGAGATGGCGCAGGTGGCGATCTCCTCGCGGGCCGTCACCAGGCGACGCCGCGCTCGCTGGAACTCGGCGTGATAGCCGGCCAGCTTCAGGCCGAAGGTCACCGGCTCGGCGTGGATCCCGTGCGACCGGCCCACGGTGACGGTGTACTTGTGTTCTTTCGCCCGCGTCTCCAGCGCCGCCAGCACCCGGTCGACGCCCGCCAGCAGCAGGTCGGTGGACCGGGCCAGCTGGACCGCGAAACAGGTGTCCAGCACGTCCGAGGACGTCATGCCCTGGTGCAGGAAGCGGGCTTCCTCGCCCACGGTCTCGGACACATGGGTCAGGAAGGCGATGACGTCGTGCTTGGTGGTGCGCTCGATCTCGTCGATGCGGTCGGCGTCCCAGACCACGTCCTTGCCCTTGGCCCACAGGGCGTCGGCGGCTTCCTTCGGGATCACGCCCAGCTCGGCCATCTTCGTGGCGGCATGGGCCTCGATCTCGAACCAGATCGAATATTTGGTCTCCTGGGACCAGATGGCGACGGCTTCGGGGCGGGAATAGCGGATGATCATGGGCGCCGTTTCGGTCGCCGGAGGCGGGGAGTCAAGGTTGCGGCGAATCCGGGCCGGGTCCATTCAGGCGTGGACAGCAAGGGAGCCCAGTCATGAAGCTGATCCTCGGAGACAAGGCCTATTCCACCTGGTCGCTGCGCCCGTGGCTGGTGCTGAAGCGGTGCGGGGCTGATTTCGACGAGGTCATGGTGGGCCTGAACCGGCCCGACACGGTAGAGGCCATCGCCCGTTACGCCCCGGCGGGCAAGGTGCCGGCGCTGCAGGTGGACGGCGTCACCATCTGGGATTCCCTGGCCATCGCTATGTGGGCCGAGGAGCGGTTCCCCGACGTCGCCCTTTGGCCTGCGGACGCAAAGGCCCGCTGGGTGGCGCGCGCCACGGTGTGCGAGATGCATTCGGCCTTCGGGACCCTGCGCGGCGAACTAGGCATGGCGCCGGACCATCCCATGTGCGTGGTGCAGGACGAGGCGCATGTCCCGTCCGAGGCCCTGTCGGCCGACATCCGCCGCATGGTCGCCATGTGGAAGGACGCAAAGAGCCGCTTCGGCCAGAACGGGTCGTTCCTGTTCGGGGACTGGTCCGTGGCCGACGCCTTCTTCACCCCGGTGGCCGCGCGCTTCCGTCACTTCCGCATCGACCTGAACGCCCACGGCGATGACGGCACGGCGGCGGCCTACAGGGACGCATTGCTGAGCCAGCCGGACTTTCTGGAATGGGAAGAAGCGGGCCGGGCGGAACTGGCCGCCTGATCAAGCGCCCTCGCGAAGCCGCTCCAGCAGGACCACCTCGGACCCCTTGTACCGGGTCGCCGCATAGGGGGCGTAGCCGAAGCGGTCGGCGAGGCGCAGGGACGGCTGGTTGTCGGGCGCGATCATGCAGACGGTGCGCGGCGGGTCCAGCACCGTCTCCACCCAGTCCAGCGCCGCGCCCACCGCCTCGGACGCCAGACCCTGCCGCCGGGTCCAGGGCGCCATGACCCACCCGCCCTCGGGCGCGTCGCCGAAGGACGGGCTCATCTCGCGCCGGAAGTCGGCGAAGCCGGCCACGCCCGCATACGTGCCGGTGGCCTTCATGCGCACGGTCCAAAGGCCATAGCCCAGGGTGACCCAGTGGCCGACGTCGCGCAGCAGGCGGTTCCAGCAGTCCTCCTCGCTGAATGGGCGGCCGCCGATATGGCGATAGACGTCCGGTTCGCGCCACAGGGCCGCCACGTCGGGCAAGTCGGACAGGGACACCGGCGTCATGACCAGCCGCGCCGTCTCTACGGTGGTCGAGCGCACCGGCGGTCCCATGGGTTCGATCATCACATCAGTCCCAGTTGCCGGAAGCTGGACACGCCTTCGCGCCCCACGATCAGATGGTCGTGCACCTCGACGCTGAGCGCGCGTGCGGCCTCGACGATCTGTTTGGTCATCTGGATGTCGGCGCGGCTGGGGGTGGGGTCGCCGGACGGGTGATTGTGCACCAGAATCACGGCGCTTGCCGACACCTCCAGCGCGCGGCGCACCACCTCGCGCGGATAGACCGGGGCGTGGTCCACCGTGCCCCGGTTGAGCACTTCGTCCATGATGAGCTGGTTCTTCTTGTCCAGATACAGCACCCGGAACTGCTCGCGTGGTTCGTGCTGAAGGGCCACGCGCACATAGGCGACCAGCGCTGTCCACGACGAGATGACGGGGCGTCTTGCCGCCGGCTCGCGGGCCACCCGGCGGCTGACCTCGTGCAGGGCGGCCAGATCAAGGGCGGTTTGCGCCCCCACGCCCTTCATGCGCCCTTTGGAGTCCTCGGCCCGGACGGTCATCAGATCCTCCACCGAGGCGGCCAGCACGCCGGACAGGGAGCCGAAGCGCGCCAGCAGGGCCTTGGCGATGGGCTTCACGTCGCCTTGGGGCTGGCTGCGGAACAGGAACAGCTCCAGCAGTTCATAGTCGGGCAGGTGGGTCAGGCCGCCGCCCCGCGCCCGCTCACGCAGGCGTTCGCGATGCCCCGCATGGTGCGGTTTCGCCACTTTCGGCGCCGCGTCGGTCAAGAGCCCCTCCCGATCCCGCCTTGAGACCGTCACAGTGCCGGGGACCTATGCGCGCCACAACCGAAATCGGCGGGCTGATTAAGCCCGGACTCCAAAGCTGAAGAGCATCCGCATGAAGACGACCGCCGCCTCCCTCGCCGCTCTCATGATCGCGCTGGCCAGTCCCGCCCTGGCGCAAGCGCCGCTGGACGCCCGGGCGGTGTTCGATCAGGCCGGGGCCATCTGTCAGGCCGACGACGGCGCCCTGTGGGGCGTCAGCCTGTGCGGGCCCATCCTGATCGTCGATCCCGCGACCCGTCAGGTCGTGGCCAGTCAGGCAGGCCACAGCGACGCCCTCAGCGAAAGCGACGGCGTCTTCACCGGCGTGCTGCCGGCCGAGATCATGGTCGCCAATACGGCGGTGGACTGGGACGGTGTGCGCTGGACCATGCTGATGGCGCCCCTGCCGGACGAAGCCGAAACGCGGGCGAGTCTCATCGCTCACGAAAGCTGGCACCGAATTCAGGACCAGTTGGGCCTGCCCATGGCCTCCCCCACGCCGGATCATCTGTCCACCGCCGAGGGGCGCATCGCCATGCGCCTGGAATGGCGCGCCCTGGCCGCGGCCCTGTCCGCCCCGGACGCCGCAGGCCTGCGCACAGCCACGCACGACGCCCTGATCTTCCGCGCCGCCCGCCACGCCCAGGCAGGGGAGGCGGGCGCCGAACAGGAGCGGGCGCTGGAGCTGAACGAGGGCCTTGCGGAATACACCGGCGTCAGGCTGTCCGGCGCGCTCGATCCGCACCGGGACGTGGCCGCCACCCTGCGCGCGGCCGAGGCGGCCGACGCCTTCTCCCGCATGTTCGCCTACGCCTCGGGGCCGGCCTACGGCCTGCTGCTGGACGACGCGGCGCCGGGATGGCGTGACGGCCTGACGGCGGAGTCCGATCTGGGCGCGATGCTGGGCGCGGCCGTGGGCTTCACGGCGCCGGAGGACCCGGTGGCGATCTTCGCCCGCACCGCGGCGCTGTATGACGGTCAGGCCTTGGCGAACGAGGAACTGGCGGCGCAGGAGGCGCGGTCGGGCCTGACCACGCGCTGGAGCGACCGACTGGTGGACGGCCCGGTGCTTCGTCTGCCGCTTGAGAACATCCGCGTCAGCTTCGATCCCAACACCCTGCAGCCGCTGCCGCCGCACGGGGTGGTCTATCCCACCGCGACCATCACCGACGTCTGGGGCGTGCTGACCGTCACCGACGGCGCCCTGATCGCAGGCGACTGGAGCGCGGTCACGGTGACGGCGCCTGCGGATGGGGACACCCTGACCGGCGACGGCTGGTCTCTGGACCTGGCCGAGGGCTGGCGCATCGCGCCGGGCGCGCGGGACGGGGATTTCGTGCTGACGCCGGCGTCCTAGCCGAACACCGGCCGGAACAGGCCCTTCGGACTGGCGGTGAAGATCTCCAGCCCGTCCTCGGTTACGCCCACGCTGTGCTCGCACTGGGACGACAGGGACTTGTCGCGGGTCACGGCGGTCCAGCCGTCGGACAGCACCTTCACCGCCGGCTTGCCCAGGTTCACCATCGGCTCGACGGTGAAGAACATGCCCGGCTTCAGCACGGCGCCTTCGCCCCGGCGGCCGAAGTGCAGGACGTTGGGATTGTCGTGAAACACCCGCCCGATGCCGTGGCCGCAGAAGTCGCGCACCACCGACATGCGCTGGGCCTCGACGTATTTCTGGATGGCGAAGCCGATGTCGCCAAAGGTGTTGCCCGGCTTCACCTGCTTCAGGCCGATGTCCAGCGCCTCATAGGTCACGTCGATCAGCTTCTTCGCCCGGGTGTTGATCTCGCCCACGGCGTACATGCGGCTGGAATCGCCGTGCCAGCCGTCGACGATGACGGTGTGGTCGATGTTGACGATGTCGCCGTCCTTCAGCGCCTTGTCGCCGGGAATGCCGTGGCAGACCACGTGATTGATCGAGGTGCAGGTGGTCTTGGTATAGCCCTTGTAGCCCAGGCACGCGGGCAGGCCGCCGTTGTCCAGGGTGAACTGGCGGACCAGGTCGTCCAGCTCGCCGGTGGTGACCCCCGGCTTCACATGCTCGCCGATCATGTCCAGCGCCTCGGCCACGAGGCGGCCGGCCTTGCGCATGCCCTCGAAATCCTCGGGCTGGTAGAGGCGGATGGTGTGCGAGCGGGTGTAGAGCTCGGCGTCCTGGGTCTCGTACATCAATCGGTTCAACCTGTTGCGCCCGGCCGGCCCAGCGGGCGGTTCAGGCGGATCATTTCGGGTGTCAGATGGCAATCATAGCACAGAACCTCAACCCCGCTCGCCTCGGCGCGACGCAGGGCCGCGCCGTAAGCCGGGTCCAGATCGTCGGCGGTGACGAAGCGGTCGCAGTCGCCGCGCTGGGCGATGAACAGCATGACGGCCCGTCCGCCCGCCTCGACCACCCGCTCCAGCGCGCCCAGATGCTTGGCGCCCCGCGCCGTGACGCAGTCGGGAAACTCGGCCAGGCCCGGTGAGCGCGACAGGGTGACGTTCTTGACCTCCACATAGGCCGGGGCGCGACCGGGGTGTTCCAGCAGCAGGTCGATGCGGCTGTCCGAATCGTAGCGGACCTCGCGGCGGATCACGTCGTAACCGGTCAGCTCGGGAATCGCGCCGTCGCAGATGGCGGCCTCGGCCAGCCGGTTGGGCCGCATGGTGTTGACGCCCACCAGCCCGGTTGGAAGCTGCACCATCTCCAGCGTCAGGGGCAGCTTGCGCTTCGGGTCCGCCGAGCGCGAAAGCCACACCGGCAGGCCGGGCATATTCAGGCCCAGCATGGACCCGGAATTGGGCACATGGACGGTGGTCTCGCTCCCGTCCCCCAGCGTCACATCGGCCAGGAAGCGCTTGTAGCGGCGGATCAGGGTTCCGCGTTCCAGCGGGGCGGGGAAGATCATGGGGCGGGCCTATAGCAACTTTTCTCCCTCCCCGCAGGCGGGGAGGGCGGTCGGCGCGAAGCGACGACCGGGTGGGGAGGGCTCGGCGGGATGAGTATCTTTCAGAGCGCTATCGCTCGCGTCGCGGACGCTTGCTGCTTGAGCGCCGCCTCGCCGAGCCGCCCCCACCCGCTTCGCCTTCGGCTCAGCCCCCTCCCCGGGACGGGGAGGGAGAGGTATGAGACCTCCCATGACCACCCAGAACCCCACCGCCGCCGTGCTCGTCATCGGCGATGAAATCCTGTCCGGCCGGACGAAGGACACCAACACCAACACCATCGCCCGCTTCCTGACGACCATGGGCATCGATCTGATGGAGGCGCGGGTGGTGGGGGACCGGCCTGAACAGATCGTCGAGGCGCTGAACGCCCTGCGCGCCGGCCACGACTATGTCTTCACCACCGGCGGCATCGGCCCGACCCACGATGACATCACCGCCGACTGCGTGGCGGCGGCTTTCGGGGTCGAACTGCCGGAACACCCGAAGGCCGTGGCGATTCTCGAGCGGCGCTACGGAGACGACTTCAACGCCGCCCGGCGGCGCATGGCGCGCATTCCAGTCGGAGCCAGCCTGATCGCCAATCCCGTCACCGACGCGCCGGGCTTCCAGCTGGACAATGTCTTCGTCATGGCCGGGGTGCCGGCGATCATGCAGGGCATGCTGCAGGACGTGGCGCCCCGCCTGAAGACCGGCGCGGTGGTTCATTCCGGGACGCTGAAGGTTACCGGGGTGGGCGAGGGGACCGTGGCCGGGATCCTGGCCGACGCGGCGCGGGCGAATCGGGCGCTGTCCTTTGGCAGCTATCCGTTTGGCGCCGGGACCCAAGGCGAGATCGGGACCAATCTGGTTGTTCGCGGACAGGACGAATCGGCCGTCGCCGCGGCGGTTCAGGACTTGCAGCGGTCCCTGATTGAAGCGGGCGTGAGCGTCACGCCGCTGTAGGAGCGGCCGGTTGTCCGGCCCTGCCGGATGAACGGACGAGCGATCAATCCCACCGCAGAGACCGAGCGGTTCCAGGTTCTGGACCTGCTGCGCGGCTTCGCCCTGTGCGGGATCCTGCTGGCCAATATCGTGGCCATGGGCCAGCCGTGGTCGCGGGCCTATCCCGCCTTTCCGGCCCAGCTGACCAACCCCGACTGGGCCGCATGGACGCTGCAGGCCCTGTTCGTCGAGGGCTCCATGCGGGCCCTGTTCACCCTGCTGTTCGGGGCGGGGGTGGTGCTGCTGACCGCCTGGGGCGCGCGGGCCGATCGGCCGGGCACAGCCGACGTCCACTTCCGCCGCGCCATGCTGCTGATGGCGCTGGGAATCGGCAATGCGGTGGTGCTGCTGTGGCCGGGCGACATTCTCTACATTTACGGCGTGGCGGCGGTGTTCCTGTTCGTGTTCCGGAAGCTGGACGGCCGTGTGCTGATCGCCGTTTCCGCCATGCTGATCGGCGTCTTCTCGCTGGCGGATGCGTTCACCGACTGGCGCGCCGCCGTGGCCCTGAGCGCCGATCCGGCCGCCCACGCCGCCGCCATCGCCGCCTTGACGCCATCGGCCGAAGCCCTGAACGCCGAGGCGGCGGTGCGCGCCTCTGGAAGCTACCCGGCGATCGCCCTGTGGAGCGCCGGGGCCTTCACCGACTGGGCCCTGGCAAATGGGGCGGTGCTGTCGGTGGGCCGCACGGTGGCCTTCATGATGCTGGGCATGGGCCTGTTCAAACTGGGCGTCATGACCGGGGCGCGGTCCATGGGATTCTATCTGCGGCTGGCGGTGCTGGGCGTGGCCGGCGGCCTGGCGATCAATGTCTGGGAGACTGCGACCCTGTGGCGGTCGGGATTCGATCCGGCCGTCTGGACCCCCGCCCTGACCGGCGAGATCGGGCGCCTGATTCTGGCGCTGGGCTATCTCGGCGCGATCATCGCGGCGTGGAAGGCCAATGTGCTGGGCCTGATCGGTACGGGGCTGGAGCGCATGGGCCGCATGGCCATGACCAACTATCTGGCCCAGTCCTTTATCTGCGCGGTTCTGTTCTACGGATTCGGCCTGTATGACCGGCTGGGCTGGTGGCCCCTGTGGGGGCTGACGGCGGCCATCTGGATCGGCCAGGCCCTGTTCAGCGCCGCCTGGCTCAGCCTTTTCCGCATGGGCCCCGCCGAGTGGGCGTTCCGCGCCGTAGCCTACTGGACCATTCCCCCGCTGCTGCGCCCCCGTCAGGGCCGAGCAAGGCCCGCCGCCGAGCCCGCGCCCAGCCGGTGAGTCTGGTCGATATAAATTGCCAATAAAATCATCGGCTTGACATTCTGTCGCGCCGCCTTGACCGAACGCCGCGCCCTCTATAGGTTCCGCGCCGAATTCAGACCCGCACCGGCATGTTCGCCGAGCCGCTGAGCAAAGCCATGTCTCCTGATCCGAAATCGCGTGAAGAGGCGATCAAACGCCTCAACGTCCGCGCCTCGGACCTCGAGGCCGCCACGGCGCAAAAGACCGCTGAAGCCATCTCGGCCACGGCGGTCACGAGCCAGGCGTACAAGATCGTCGCCGAGCTCATCGGCGGGGTTCTTCTGGGTGTTGCGATCGGGTTCGTGGTGGACCGGTTCGCCGGCACGACGCCCTGGGGGCTGATCAGCGGGACCCTTCTGGGGTTCGGTCTGTCGATTTACATGGCGCGCCGCACGGCCAACCGGCTGATGGCGCAGGCGAAGGCGAGCGGAATCGAACCACAGTCGATTCCCTTCGACGATGACGAAGACGAGGAGCGATAGGCCTTGGCCGATCCGATCGAACAGTTTCAGGTCAAGCCCATCGAGGGACTGGACTTCGGCACGGTGGTGCTGCCGCTGATCGGTGAAAGCCGTCTGGCGTTCACCAATTCGCACCTGGCCATGACGGTGTCCTTCCTTCTGGTGGTGGGCCTGCTGGCTCTGGGGACCTCCAACGCCAGGGTGGTGCCGGGTCGTCTGCAGGGCGCGGTCGAGCAGCTGTTCGGCCTGATCAACGGCGTCACCGACTCCATGATCGGCCATGAAGGCCGCAAGTATTTCCCCTTCGTCTTCACCCTGTTCATGTTCATCCTGGCCATGAACCTGCTGGGCATGTTCCTGACCTTCACCGCCACCTCGCAGCTGGCTGTGACCGGAACCCTGGCGGCGATCACCATCCTGCTGGTCATCGGCATCGGTTTCGCCAAGCACGGCCTGGGCTTCTTCAAGCTGTTCTGGCCCATGAGCGCCCCGCTGGCCATTCGCCCGGCGGTGGGCCTGATCGAGTTCATTTCGTTCCTGCTGCGCCCCATCACCCTGTCGCTGCGTCTGTTCGGCATCATGCTGGGCGGCCACATCGCCCTGAAGATCTTCGCCATCTTCGTGGTGGGTCTGGGCAGCCTGGCGTTCAGCGGCGAGGCCCTCGGGCTGCTGGGCCTGCCGGTGGCGGCGCTGTCGCTGGGGATGGTCGTGGGCATCACGGCCCTGGAGTTTCTGGTGGCGTTCCTGCAGGCCTTCGTGTTCGCCGTCCTGACCAGCATCTATCTCAACGACGTCGTCAATCTGGGCCACGGCCACTAGGCCCGGACCAGCCCCTCAACCCCTGATTTCCAACCCTGACTGAATAGGAATACTCACATGGAAGCCGAATCCTTCAAGTACTTCGGTATCGGCCTGGCCACGCTGGGCATGCTCGGCGCCGGCATCGGCGTGGGCAACATCTTCGGCAACTTCCTCGCCGGAGCCCTGCGCAACCCCTCGGCCGCCGCTTCGCAAGTCGGCAACCTGTTCGTGGGCGCCGCGCTGGTCGAGGCCCTGGGCATCCTGGCCTTCGTGCTGGGCATCCTGGCCTGGCTGGGCTGATCCAGCCTCACGACAACGACTCCAGGGCGACGAGGCGGGATGATCTCCCGCTTCGTCGTCGCTCCATTTTCTAGGACAGGCTGACGGTTCATGGCCGCTCCCATCACTCCTGAAGCGCCCGAGCCAGGCGCATACCCCGCCACCGAGGCCGAAGGGCACGGCGGCGGCGGGCTGCCCCAGTTCGAAAGCCAGTACTGGGCCGGGCAGGTCGCCTATCTGCTCATCCTGTTCCTCATCCTGTACCTGCTGATGAGCAAGGTGTTCGCGCCGCGCCTGCGACGGGTGATGGACGAGCGTACCGAAACGGTCGCCGGCGCCATCGCCAGCGCCCGCAGCGTTCAGGACGAAGCCGCCGCCCAGGCCCTGGCCGCCAAGGCCGAGCTTGAGCAGGCCCGCGCCGCCTCCCGCGCCACGGCCGCCGCCGCCAAGGCCCGCGTGACCGAGGAGGCCAACGCGCGCCAGGCTGTCGAGGAAGCCCAGGTCAACGCCCGCATCGCCGAGGCCGAGGCGACCATCGCCCGGTCCCGCAACGCCGCCATGGCCAATGTCTCCACCGTGGCTTCCGACGCCGCCCAGGCCATGATCGAGCGCCTGACCGGCGCCAAGGCTTCGGCCGCCGAAATCAAGGCCGCTCTGAAGGGAGCCGCCTGATGCCCTATTTCCTGACCCCCTATTTCTACAGCTGGGACAGCGCCGAACTCTGGGTCGGCATCGGCCTGGTGCTGTTCTTTGTGATCCTTGCCGTGGCGGGCGTGCCCAAGCTGGTCGCCGGCGCTCTCGACGCCAAGGCGGCAAAGATTCAGGCTGACCTGGACGAGGCCGCGCGTCTGCGCGCCGAGGCCGAGGCCCTGCTGGCCCAGATCCGTCAGGAGAAGGCCGAGGCCGAGGCCCAGGCCGCCGAGATGCTGGCCGCCGCCGAGGCTGACGCCCGCCGCATGGAGGCCGACGCCCGCGTACGTCTCGAGGAATCGCTGGCCCGCCGCGAGGCCATGGCCGAGCGCAAGATCGCCCAGGCCGAGGCCCAGGCCACCGCCGAGGTTAAGGCCGCCGCTGTCGAACTGGCCGCCGCCGCCGCCGAGCGCATCCTCGCCGACCGTCTGGCCGCGTCGTCCACCGACCCCCTGGCGGACCAGGCGATCAGCCAGATCAATTCCCGCCTGAACTGATCCGGCGGAGGTTTGCGAATCAAGAAAGGCCCCGCCGTCGCCGGCGGGGCCTTTTTCGTCTGGACGATCGCGCGGCGTCAGTGCGCGGGCTGGGCGCCGGCCATTTCGCGGGCGTGGCGCTTCTCGCGCTGCACCAGCGTGCCGTAGATCGAGCCCATGGCGATCCCGAACACGATGTGGGTGAAGATCAGCCAGATCAGGGTCGAGAAGCCCGCCGCCATGGCGAACATGCCGATCCCGGCCAGGGGGGCCACGGTCAGCGACATCAGAATGAAGGCGGCGACGGCGAACAGGATTCCCTTGGTCGCCGGGGTGTCGGTCGGCATCCGCGGGCACAGAATCCCGAAGGCCGGCCCCAGGATCAGGGTTCCTGATACGAAGTGGATGCCCCACCCGACCAGATAGCTGCCCTGCATGCCCACCATGGCCGCGAGGATCAGCGGAAAGATCCGCACCTCCGCGAGCGCCCCGGTGGACTGGGTGAGATAAAGTTTTGCGACTTCCAGGATCGCCACCACGATGGTGGCTGCGAACCCGGCGATCATGCCTTTCTGTATGCGTGACATCATGATGGGGGCTCCTCCCAAAGCCATTTTTGTTCCCCACGACACACACAGCATACGCCGAAGTGCGACCTTGCGCCGCACCTTGAGGTAACATTTTCGTGCGCTGTGACGTGCGGCGGCGCGTCAGGCCGTGACGGAACGCCGGAACGAGGCCCGGAAGGCGCGCCGGGTGCGGGACAGAACCCGCCGGCCGCGCTTGAGCAACAGACGCTCCATCCGCAGCGCCTGCTGCCAGAGCACGGGCGCGAACTCCGGCCTGCGGCGCATCAGCCGCCGGAAAGGGTAGAAAACCTTCGGCCGCGCATGCTGGGCTCGGATGAACTGGCGCTTGGCCCAGTAGGAATTGCGGAGAATCACCACCATTCCGACCACGGAGACGGGCAGGCCGAACGGACCGGGCAGGGGGGCGATCAGGATACCCAGCAGAACCAGAAAGCCGCCGACCACCAGCAAGGCCAGCCGGGCCAGCCGCCGCACCAGACCCTTCAGCACCCCACGACCGACGGGGCGCGCCGAAGCGGCTGGTGTCCCGATGGCCAGAACTTGGGTCATGGAAGGGCGTGGCTCCAGAGATACAGGGATGCTCGAGGAACGCACGAGCGGTTGTTTGGCTGCATTGGTCAGATGGGGAGGCCACCCGCGCGTTCAAGCTGCCACACCTTGCTTTACAAAGGTTTCATGCGGCTCATTTAGGGCGCGGCGGTTACGGTTTGGAAAGCTGACGATCAGAGGCCGCGACCTGTGGCGCGGAAGAGACGTTCAGATCAGGTCCGTATCGGGGCTTCAGCCTTGGCGACAATAGAGCGAGACGGAGTATGAAATTCCTATTTTTACTCTTCAAGAGCAGGCCGATTATCTCTATTGTTACTTCATTTTATTTATTTATATCAGTATTTAGTGTTTTAATGATAAACAACATTTACGATATAATGATAAGACGTTGTAATGCATTTACATACGATTCATATCCAGAAATACTAATAATATTTCATTTGTTGCCGATTTCATTTATTGCTTTTCTTATTGGTATCCTGTCATCCATTTTTGATACAAAATATGTTAAGATCAGGATGTTATTTTTCTGTATTATGGGAATAATTTCCATATATTATACGTATATAATATTCAGTAACTTAATCGCTCCGTGCGTATAGATCGTTCGACCTTGTGAGGTTTTGAGTAAACGCCGTTTTGGTGGGGTAAACGCTCAGGCCGCGACGATCTCTTCGGCCTGTTTCAGGTCGACGCTGACCAGCTGGCTGACGCCGCGCTCTGGCATGGTGACGCCGTAAAGCCGGTCCATCCGGCTCATGGTCACCGGGTTGTGGGTGATGACGATGAAGCGGGTGTGGGTGCGGCCCCGCATCTCGTCCAGCATGCGGCAGAAGCGGTCCACATTGGCGTCGTCCAGCGGGGCGTCCACCTCGTCCAGCACGCAGACGGGCGCCGGGTTGGCCAGGAACACCGCGAAGATCAGGGCGGCGGCGGTCAGGGCCTGCTCGCCGCCGGACATCAGGCTCATGACTGACAGCCGCTTGCCGGGCGGGCAGGCGTAGATCTCCAGCCCGGCCTCCAGCGGATCATCGGACTCCACCAGCTTCAGCTCGGCCTGACCGCCCCCGAACAGGGCCTCGAACAGGCTCTTGAAGTTGTCGTTGATGATCTCGAACGCCGCCAGCAGCCGCTCACGGCCCTCGGCGTTCAGCTCGTCGATGCCGCCGCGCAGCTTGGCGATGGCCTGGGTCAGGTCCTCGCGCTCCTCGCGCATGGCGGTCAGGCGCTCGCCGTACTCGGCGGCCTCGTCTTCGGCGCGCAGATTGACTGCGCCCAGGGCCTCCCGCTCGCGCTCCAGCCCGAACAGCAGGGATTCTGCCCCCGCAGCGTCCGGCGGCCGGGCGATGGCGTCGTCGGTCAGGCGCTTGCCCAGATCCTCCGGCGACATCTGGGCGGTCTCGCGCAGGATGCGGTCGGCGTCGTCCAGTCGCAGGGCGGCGGCCTCGGCGTGGGCGGACAGGCCCGCGCGGCGTTCCCGGGCGGCGGAAGCGGCGCTCTCGGCGGCGCGGGCGGCGCGATCGGCCTCCTGGGCCGCGCCCTCGGCCGTGCTCATGGCGTCTGCGGCGGCGGCGCGGCGGGTTTCGGCGGACGCAAGCGTGTCCAGCAGCCCCGCCCGCTGGGTCTCCAGCGCCTCCGGCTTGGCCCTGGCCAGCGCGAGCGCGGCGGCGGCCCGTTCAGCCTCGGTCTGCAGCGTCTTCACGCGCTCGGCGCTCGCCTTCGCCCGGGTGGTCCAGTTGTCGCGCTCGCGGGTGGCGGCGGCCAGACGCTGCTCGCGGGCGGCGCGTTCGCGGGCCTCGGCGTCCCGGTCGGCGCGGGCCTGGGCCGAGGCGGTGCGCGCGGCCTCGGCGGCGGCGCGGGCGGCGGTCAGGTCGGCCCGCAGGGCGTCCAGGGTCTCCGACGGCGTGTCGGCGGTCAAGGCCTCGGCCTGGGCGGCTTCGGCCTCGGCCATTTCAGCCTCCAGCCGCACGAGAGTGTCGTCCAGCGCCTGGGCCCGGGCCTCCCGGCGGGCCTGCTCCCGGTTCAGGGCCTCATGCCGGTCCCGGGCGGCGGCCACGGTCTTCTCGGCGTCGAAGGGACCCCGCCGGGCGGTCTTCAGCGTCTCCTCGGCGGCGCGGAAGGCGTCGGCGGCGGTCTTCTGGGCGGTCTGGGCGGCGTCGAGGGCGGGCTTGTCCCGGTCGATCTCGCCTTCCAGCTCGGACAGGCGGGTGCGCTGCTCCAGCCGGATGGCGGCGGGGCGGGGCGCCTCGGCCCGCGTCACAAAGCCGTCCCAGCGGAACAGGTCGCCCTGAACCGTGACCAGACGGGCGCCCACGGGCAGCGCCTTGGCCAGGTCCGGCGCGGCCTCACGCGCGGCGACCCCGCACCACGCCAGCCGCGCGGCCAGTTGTTCCGGCGCCGTGACCTTGCCCGCCAGCGGCTCCACCCCCTCGGGCCATGCGGGCGGGGGCGCATCCGAACCGGCCCAGTGGGCGGCGGCGCGGGCGTCCAGGGCCGCGTCCAGGTCATCCCCGAGGGCTGCGGCCAGGGCGGCTTCATAGCCGCGCTCGGCCCGCACCTGATCCAGCGCCGGGGGAAAGTCGCGCTTGGCGGCGGTCAGCAGCTGGGCCAGCCCCCGCGCCTCGGTCTGCAGGCGGCCCAGCCGATCCTCCAGCTTGCGGGCTTCCTGCCGGGCCTCGGCCTCGGCGCGGGCGGCGTCGCCCCGCGCGGTCTCGGCGCTCTCCACCGCCTCTCTCGCGGCGCGCAGGTCTTCCAGCGCGGCGTCCAGAGCGGCGCGGGCCTCGGTGATCTCGGGCGTCTCCAGCGGGCCCAGCGCCTCCCGCTCGCGGCGGGCGTTTTCCAGCGTGTGGCGGGCGCGGGCGACACGGGCCTCGGCGTCGCGCTTGCGGGCCGTCTCGGCGTTGGCGCGGGCCTCCACGGCGGCCAGCGCCCCGGCCTGACGCTCCACCTCGCCGTCAGCGGCGGCGCGGGCCTCTTCCGCCGTCTTCAGCGCCGCCTCCAGCTCCGGGCCCCGCTGGGGCGCGGCGGCGATCTCGGCTTGCACGGCCTCCAGCTCGGCGGCCAAGCGGGCTAGTTCCCGTTCTGCGTCAGCGGCGGCGTCCTCTTCCCGATCTGCGTCGGCGGCGATGCGCGCCTGATCGGCGGTGATGCGGGCGATCTCCTCCCGCGCGGCCTGCTCCGCCATGTCCAGCCGGTCCCGCTCCAGCGTCGCCCGATGCAGCAGGGCGGCGGCCACCGCGTCCTCCTCCCGGGCGGGCTTCAGGGCCTCCTGGGCGGCGAGCGCGGCCGTCTGGGCGCGCGCGGCGTCCCGGGCAGCCTCGGCCACCGCCTGATCCGCCTCGGCCAGCCCGGCCTTCGCGGCCTCTGCGGCTACGCGGGCGTCGTTCCAGCGCACATAGAGCAGGGCCGCCTGCAGCGCGCGGATCTCGGCGGAGATCTTCTTGTACTTCTCGGCCTGCCGCGCCTCGCGCTTCAGGCGGGCGAGGGTGGTCTCCAGCTCGCGGCTGATGTCGTCCAGCCGGTCCAGATTGGTCTCGGCGGCCCGCAGGCGCAGCTCGGCCTCATGCCGGCGCGTGTGCAGGCCCGCCACCCCGCCCGCTTCCTCAAGGATGCGGCGGCGGTTCTGGGGCTTGGCGGCGATCAGTTCGCTGATCTGGCCCTGACGCACCAGCGCGGGCGAGTTGGCTCCGGTGGAGGCGTCGGCGAACAGCAGTTGCACGTCGCGGGCGCGCACCTCCTTGCCGTTCACCTTGTAGGTGGAGCCCTGACCCCGGTCGATGCGGCGCGACACCTCCAGCAGGGGCACCTCGGTGAACGGCTGGGGCGCCCGGCGCCGGGCGTTGTCGATGGTCAGCAGCACCTCGGCGTGGTTGCGGCTGGGCCGCCCCGACGCCCCGGCGAAGATAACGTCATCCATGCCCTGGCCGCGCATGGCCTTGGCCGAGTTGGCCCCCATGACCCAGCGCAGGCTCTCCAGCACATTGGACTTGCCGCACCCGTTGGGACCGACGATGCCCGTCAGGCCCGGCTCGATATGAAATTCCACCGGGTCCACAAAGGACTTGAAGCCCGCGATGCGAAGGCGGAGGAATTCCACGGCCGATCAGCCGCCCTGTGCGATCAGGGGCGTGATGGCGGCCTCAAGGCTGTCCAGGTCGCCGTCCACCGGCTCGCCGTTGACGAAGAAGGTGGGGGTGCCGGTCACGCCCGCGTCTCTGGCGCCCTGGATCGAGGCGTCGAGTCGCGCGGTCAGGGCGTCATCGGCCATGCAGGCTTCCAGCCGCTCCGGCGTGACGGCGCCCGCCGCCGCGCCGCCCACCAGCCACCCGGTCACGTCGCCGCTTTCGCGCGCCTCCGCCTGACCGCCCATCAGGGCGTCCACGGCCTCGTAGAAGCGATCCGGGGTGGCGCACCGGGCGATCGTGGCCGCCTGTCGCGCCAGGTCTTGCGGCGCCGTGGGCAGATCCCGGTGCACGAACCGCACCTGGCCTGTGTCGATGAAGCGTTCCTTGAGGGCCGGGAAGACCTGCTCATGCCAGCTCGCGCAGTGGCCGCAGGTGAACGAGGCGTATTCGATCACCGTCACCGGCGCGTCCGCATCGCCCAGAATGCGGTCGTCAGCCGTGACCTCCGGAACCGGCGCTGTGGCCATGACCGGAGCATGGTCGTGGCCATGGTGCGCGTCGCCCGCCGTCTGGGCCGCCGCGCCCGAAGACACGGCGACCGTCAGGGCCATGGCGACCAGCCAGGGAACGAGTCGGTTCACGATCAGCCCTCGGCTTCCAGCAGCGGGTCGATGGCGGCGGCGAGGCCTTCCAGCGAGGAATCACTGACATGGCGGCCGTTGACGGTGAAATAGGGGGTGCCGGTCACGCCCGCGCGCTGGGCCGCCTGGACCCGCTCATTCAGGGCCAGAAGGGCGTCTTCATCATTGACGCAACGTATGAACTCTTCTTCGTTCATACCGACACTCGCTGCGATCCGAAGAAGGCTCTGGCGCGGGGGCGTGCCCTGTTGCCACTCACGCTGAGAGCGCATGATCTGATCCACCACCTCGAAATAGCGATCCTCGCCGGCGCAGCGCGCAAGCAGGAACCCGGCGGCGGCTACATCTTGCGGTGGAGTCGGCAGTTCGCGGAAGACGAAGCGCACGCGATTGTTGTTGACGTAACGCTCCTCGAACTCGGGCTTCACCTGCTCGTTCCAGGCGGCGCAGACGCCGCAGGTGACCGAGGCGTACTCCACCACCGTGACGGCGGCGTCCTCGCCCGCGCCCTTGGCCATGTCGCCCTCGGCGGGCGCCGACGCGCCGCCGCCGCAGGCGGCCAGGGCCAGGGTCGCGCCGACAGCGGCGATCATCGCGGCGCGGAGGTTCAGGAAGGTCGGGCGCATGGGCGGTTCCTCAAATCGATGAATGCGGCAGGGTCGCGCGATTCCCTAAGGTCGCGCGCGGGTCTCACAGTCGAGAACAAGGACGGCGAAGGTTTGTCAACGATGATCGCCGCGCGTGCCCCGCATCACCGCCCGCCCAAGCTTGAGCAGGGCGGCCTTCACCGCCTCCGGCGCGACGTCCACGGACCGGGCCAGTTCCGCCTCTGCGGCGGCGTCCAGGGGCGGCGGGCGGCGGTTCGTTCGCGTGGGGCTGGCGGGGTCGACCAACCCGCGCACCGGCCCTTGTGAGATGCGCAGCTTCTCCACCGATCCTGCGCCCAGGAACAGGTTCACCCGTTCGATGATCTCGGCGGACTGGTGCTGGACCAGCAGGGCGGCGGCGCCCGCGACCCGCAGTTCCAGCGCCCCCCCCGCGTTGCCGCGCCCCTTGGTCAGCTTCACCGGCTCGGTGACGCGCGCCAGCCGGTCGCCGACGATCTCGCGCCAGCGGGGCTGCAGCGCCTCGGCCCCGCGCCCGTATTTCTTGTCCAGCTCACGGATGAAGGGCGCCAGCGACCGGCCGATCGGCGGAGCCGGACGGGGCGCGGGCCGCGTGCGCTTGCGCGACAGAATCTCGCGGACCTCGGCGTCTGTGGGCAGTTGGCGGCGGACCGTCATCTGATGTTTCCAATTTAAGACGAAAAATGCCACTATGCGGCACAATGAAGGCAAATCAGGGGCTGTTTTATGTCGATAAGGATCGGTTTAAAAAAAGTTATGACGATTTTCGGAATCGTTGTTTTTTTGTCAGTGCCATCTAATAAAGCATCTGCACGGGACGCATGTGACTGGGCGTATAGTATCAATATCCAGATGTGCGATATGGCATTTCCGTCTGGACAAGGGGCTGGTTTGTATAGATGTTACATGGATTCCTTGGCTGACTGGGTTGATTGTAAATATCAAAGGGAACACGATTCGATCGGATAGTGAGCGCAATCAGGTTTGGCGTTCTGGACTGGTATGACGCTCATGCCCGCGCCCTGCCGTGGCGCGTGGGCCCGCATGAGCGTGCGGCGGGTGTGCGGCCCGACCCCTACCGGGTCTGGCTGTCCGAGGTGATGCTGCAGCAGACCACCGTGCCCCACGCCACGGCCTATTTCCTCGACTTCACCCGGCGCTGGCCCACCGTGGCCGATCTGGCGGCGGTGGAGGACAGGGAACTGATGGCCGCCTGGGCGGGGCTCGGCTACTACGCCCGCGCCCGCAACCTGCTGGCCTGCGCCCGCGCCGTGGCGGGCGAACATGGCGGCGTGTTTCCGGATCACGAGACGGGGCTGCTGGCCCTGCCGGGGGTGGGCGCCTATACCGCCGCGGCCGTGGCCGCCATCGCCTTCGACCGGCCCGCTAATGTGGTGGACGGCAATGTGGAGCGGGTCACCGCCCGTCTGTTCGCCGTCGAGACGCCGCTTCCCGCCGCCAAGCCCGAGCTGAAGCGGCTGGCCGGCGCGCTGGTGCGGGAGGATCGACCCGGCGACTGGGCCCAGGCGCTGATGGATCTGGGCGCTACCGTCTGCCGCCCCAAGGCGCCCCTGTGCGACCGCTGCCCCCTCGCGTTCGGCTGCGCGGCCTTCAGAACCGGCGATCCGGGTCGCTATCCGCTCAAGACGAAGAAGGCCGCCCGGCCCCGGCGCAGGGGCGCGGTGTTCGTGCTGCGGGACGGGCAGGGGCGCGTGGCGCTGGAGCGCCGACCGGACAAGGGCCTGCTGGGCGCCATGCTGGGCCTGCCCACCAGCGGCTGGGACGAGACCGGGGCGGGCGTCGACTCCGCGCCGGTTCCGGCGGGCTGGCGCGCGACCGGGGAAGTTGAGCACGTCTTCACCCACTTCGCCCTGACCCTGACGGTGTTCGAGGCGATCGGGCAGGGGGACTTCATCTGGACGGACGAGGCCGAGGCCGCCCAGGCCCTGCCCAGCGTATTCAGGAAAGCGCTGCGGCCGCCGCGATCTTCTCGGGCGAGCGGCGCAGCATCAGGGTGAACCCCACCGCCAGCGCCGCCGGCAGGGCGGCCCAGATCATCCCGCCGACAGCCATGCCCGTGGCTATGGCCCACAGGGCCCCGACGATGAATTCAGCTATGCCGACCAGGATCGAACCCTTGCTGCCCTTCTGAAAGTCGCGGCGCTGGGCCGGCTTCTGACGCCAGATGTTGATCAGCCCCGCCGAGGCCGAGGCGGCCAGACAGCCGATCAGCACCACCCCCGTGGCCAGCGGCGCGATCACCGCCAGCCCCGCCAGCGCCAGCGCCGTCAGGCTCATGGCCGGAATGAGGGCTGCGTACAGCTTGGCCCGGTCCACGCGGCCTTGCTGCACCGGCGCCGAACGCAACAGCTCCGGGCTGTCCTCCGCAGAGATGGTGATCCACGAGAAGCTGCCCGCCAGCTGGCCCGCCATGATCACCACCGCCCCCGCGCCGAAGGCCACGCCCACGCCCGACTGGGCGTTGCGGAACAGGATGAAGCCCAGCGGCAGCAGATACAGCAGCCGCAGCAGCACCTGGCTGAGCAGCTGCGGGTCCCGCGCCAGCAGGCGCAGTTCCTTCTGCACCATCACCCGGGTCAGGCCGCTGGCGAAGGCGCGGTCGGTGACGCGACGCGGTTTCGATCCTGTCTTGTCGCCCACGGCGGCGGCGGCGTTCTCGGCGAAGCGCCGCGCCAGCGCCGAGATGGTCATGGCGAACACCACCAGAGCGGCCATGATGAACAGAATCAGGGGCAGGGCCTCGCCCAGCAGGCCGCGGAGGGCCCAGGTTCCCCAGCCGCCGTCCTGAAACGCGTCCGACGCGGCCCAGGACTGGAACAGCTCGGCCAGGGCGCCGGCGCCCGCCTCGTCGTCGCGCGGGCGGGTGAAGTTGTAAACCTGGCTGGCGAGGAACACGGAGGCGCCCACGACACCGGCGGTGATCTGGGCCACCACGCGGGTGCGGCGCGGGCCGATCAGACTGAACAGGGCCATGGTCAGCCCCAGGCCGATCGTGGTGGCGATCAGGGTCAAGCCCGCGATCAGGCCATACAGGGTCAACCAGTGCGGCTGGCCCAGCGCCCAGGCCGCCAGCACGAAGGGCGTCACCAGCAGATAATAGAGCAGCCCCGTGGTCGCCGCGATGGCGGCGAGCCGTACGGTCAGCACCACCCGCGGCTTCAGGGGCGAGGACATCAGCAGGTCCAGATCGCCGCGCTGATACAGCGCCTGCACCGAGGCGTTGATGGCGTGGGTCAGCATCAGGGTCAGGATCGCGCCCATGGCGCCGGCGGCGATCAGGGCCGCCATGGGGCTGGCTCCGACCGGGAATCGCCAGACCAGAAACGCCAGTCCGACCCCGCCGCCCACAAGACCCAGCAGGCCGATGCCCACCAGCAGGATCAGCATGGCCTTGCTGCCGCTGAGGCCTTCCTTCTTCTCACCCGACTTGCCGTCCATGCCGCGCCAGGTCAGCCGCACCTCGTGCGCCAGCAGCCAGGGGACCGAGCCCGCCTTCAGGAACCGGATCATGCGGGGACGGGGCCGGAGGTCAGATCCAGGAACACATCCTCCAGCGTGCCGCCCTGACGGCCCGCGCGTGCGCCCAGTTCGGCCAGGCTGCCCTCGGCCAGCAGGCGTCCGTGCTGGATGATGCCGATGCGGTCGGCCATGCGCTCGGCCACGTCCAGAATGTGTGTGGTCAGGATCACCGTGGCGCCCGTGCGCACCTTCTCCTGCAGCACGTCCTTGACCTGCCGGGCCATGGCGGCGTCCAGACCCGTCAATGGTTCGTCCAGCATCAGCAGGCGCGGCTCATGGATCAGGGCGCCGGCCAGCGCCGCCTTCTGCTTCATGCCGCGCGAGAAGCCCTCGCAGCGCTCGCCGCGATGTTCCCACAGGGCCAGCCATTCCAGCAGTTCCTGGGCCCGAACCCGCGCGGTCTTCGCGTCCACGCCCCACAGGCCGGCCACGAATTCCAGATACTCCATGGGCGTCAGCTTGTCGTAGAGCATGGGCTCGTCCGGCAGCCAGGCGATCATGCGCTTGGCCGCGACCGGATCGGCCACGGCGTCCGCGCCGAACACCCGGATCGAACCGGCCGTGGGCTGGGTCAGGCCCGCCACCATGCGCAGGGTCGTGGTCTTGCCGGCGCCGTTGGGGCCCAGCAGGGCGTACAGCTCGCCCGCGCGCACGGTCAGGTCCAGATCATCCACCGCCGGGCGGCTGAAGACCTTCCTCAGGCCGCGCAGCTCCAGCGCGGCGGTATCCGATGAACTCATTACGCATCCCCTGTCGTCACCCGACGGTGACGCGAGCGGGGCAGGGCGTCAACGCGTCAGGTGGCCTATCTTAGCGGCAGCGATACGCGATAGGGCGGATGTGCAGTTCAGCACCTTCCATCGGCGGCGTTTCCAAGCCGACAAAGCGATCATACGGGATGAATGCAGTTATAGACTGGCCTGGGGTAACGCGCGCGGCCGGGCAATCGCTCATGCAATATCCCATGTTGTGCTCGATCATGGGGTATCGTCGATCTCCCGATGAAACCCAGACCTGTGGTTCGCCTTGATGATCCATCCAGCCGCCAGCGCTGGGCCAGTGATTGTTGGCGAGGCAGAACGTCCTTGACGCTGAAGACACCAGTTCGAGCCTGAATCCACCAGCCTGCGGGTCGTTGACGATCTCGATATGATAATCGGCCCCTTCTTGCAGAGCGAGGTCCATCGAAGAATGCGCGCAAGCTCCAAGCACCCCTGCCAGCGTCAGGCCGACGAGGAGAGCTCTCGGTTTCACTGCATCCCGGCCCGCATCTGGGTGCGCAGGTCGTCGATGAGCTGAAAGCCCCGGTCGGTCTTGTAGCGCCAGAAGGTCCAGCCGTTGCAGGCGGGGGCGTTGTCCAGCAGGGCGCCCAGCTTGTGGATCGAGCCGGTCAGATCCCCGTGGGCCAGGCTGCCGTCGGCGCGCACGCGCGCCTCGCGCTCGCCCTTGGGGCAGTAAAGGCGGTCGCCGGGACGCAGCAGTCCGGCTTCCACCAGGGCGCCGAACGGCACTCGCGGTTCGGACTTCTTGGAGCCCATCACCGCCAGGTCCTCGGGGGCGGCCGGAACCACGGCCTTGATGCGTTTCTCCGCGACCTTCGCGTAGGCCTCCTCGCGCTCGATGCCGATGTAATGGCGGCCCAGACGCTTCGCCGCCGCGCCGGTGGTGCCGGTGCCGAAGAAGGGATCCAGCACCACGTCGCCGGGCCGGGTGGCCGCCAGCATGACCCGGTGCAGCAGGGCCTCCGGCTTCTGGGTGGGATGGGCCTTCTTGCCGTCCTCGTCCTTGATCCGCTCCTCGCCCGTGCACAGGGCGAAGGTCCAGTCGGAGCGCATCTGGGTGTCTTCGTTGAAGGCCTTCAGGGCGTCGTAGTTGAAGGTGTAGCGCTTCTGCTCGCGGCTGCGCGCGGCCCAGATCAGGGTCTCGTGCGCATTGGTGAAGCGGGTGCCCTTGAAGTTGGGCATGGGGTTGGACTTGCGCCAGATGATGTCGTTCAGCACCCAGAAGCCCAGGTCCTGGATCGCCGCGCCCAGCCGGAACACATTGTGATAG
Organism: Brevundimonas sp.; assembly: GCF_046299535.1. Taxonomy (GTDB): domain Bacteria; phylum Pseudomonadota; class Alphaproteobacteria; order Caulobacterales; family Caulobacteraceae; genus Brevundimonas. Next base: position 75,979 of record NZ_JBKBIB010000013.1, read on the forward strand.
CTGCCGATCACCCAGATGGAGCCCTCGGATTTCAGCACCCGCCGGCACTCGGTCAGCCAGGCGCGGGTGAAGGCGTCATAGGCGGCGAAGCTCTCGAACTGGTCCCAGTCGTCATCGACCGCGTCCACCTTGGAATTGTCCGGCCGCAACAGGTCGCCGCCCAGCTGCAGATTATAGGGCGGGTCGGCGAAGACCATGTCGACGCTGGCGTCGGGCAGACCCTTCAGAACCTCGATGCAGTCGCCCCTCAGAACGACATCGGTCTTGATACTCATGGTCGAAGGGCCCCGCGTGAACTGTAACGCTCACACTGGTGAATCATCGCGGTTAAGGACCGGTTGATTCCGGCGCGCTTGCGCCCCTGCGTTGACGCTTTAGGGTCCGCGACCTGTCTTTCGAGTCTCAAGGGGTGCGTCCGTTGTCCGTTCTTTCCCGTCTGGCGACGTCCGTCGCCGTTGCCTGCCTGATCGCCGCGCCCGCAATGGCCCAGGACGCCGGGGCGATCCGCACTGCGGAAACCCTGCGCGACCGGGCGCTGGAAGGCTCCATCGCCTATGAGATCGTCGAGCAGATCACCACCCGCTTCGGCCCGCGCATGGCGGGCACCGAGTCCGAACGCGCAGCGGCCGTCTGGGGCGAAGGCTATATGCGCGAGCTGGGCCTGCAGAACGTGCGCGTTCACGAGTTCCCCCTGGCGGTCTGGAACCGGGGCGTAGAGCAGGTCGAGGTGCTGTCGCCCTTTCCGCAGCCCCTGACCGTCACCGCCCTGGGCGGCGCCATGGCGACCCCGGCCGAGGGCGTCACCGGCGAGGCCGTGATCTTCCGCACCTATCAGGACCTGCTGGACCAGCCCGAAGGCGCGCTTGAGGGCAAGATCGCCGTGGTGTTGCAGGATACGCCCCGGGCCCAGGACGGGCGCGGCTACGGCTCCACCTCCGTGATCCGGTTCCAGGGACCCACCGAGGCGGCGCGTCGCGGGGCGGTGGGTTTCCTGCTGCGCTCGCTGGGCACCCACGATCACCGCTTCGCCCACACCGGCGCCACCTCGGTCAGCGACGACGCGGTTCCGGCCTTCGCCATCAGCCCGCCCGACGCCGACCAGCTGGCCCGCATGGCCGCCATGACGGACGAGCCGATCCGCATCCGCCTGTTCTCCACGGCGGGCTTCACCGGCCACGCCTATTCGCAGAACGTCATCGCCGAGGTGGTGGGCAGCGAGCGGCCCGAGGAAGTCATCACCATCGGCGGCCACCTGGACAGCTGGGATCTGGGCACCGGCGCCATCGACGACGCGTCAGGCATCGGCATCACCACCGCCGCCCTGAAGCTGATCGCCGACCTGCCCGAGGCCCCGCGCCGCACCATCCGCGTGGTCTGGTGGGGCGCGGAGGAAGTCAGCCAGCCAGCCCCGGCCCAAGGCCTTGCGGGCGCGCGCGCCTATGCCGACTCCATCAGTGATGAAGCCGCGAACCATGTGGCGATTTCGGAGAGCGATTTCGGCGCTGGCCCGATCTACGCCCTGGGCTTGCCCGAGGGCATGGGCGGGACCGACTTCCAGCGCGCGGCCATGCGGGTGCTGACGCCGCTGGGCATAGTCTGGGACGGCGCGCCTGCACGGGGCGGCGGACCGGACACCGGCCCGACCGTGGCCCTGGGTGTGCCCGCCTTCCGGCTGGCGCAGGACGGCACGGATTATTTCGACACCCATCACACGGTGGATGACGTGATCGACCGCGTGGATCCCGACAACCTCGACCAGAACGTCGCCGCCTGGGCCGCGCTGCTGTGGCTGATCGCCGACTCCGACGTGGACTTCCGTACGCCGCAATAGGCTTCGGCCACGAAAAAGGGCCGGTGTCTTGCGACACCGGCCCCTTCATCCGATCCGTGAAGGATCAGGCGCTTTGCAGCTGACCCGCGGATTCCTTGCCCGAGCGCGCGTCGCGCTCCAGCTCGTAGGAAACCTTCTGGCCTTCGTTCAGCGAGTTCATGCCCGCGCGCTCAACGGCCGAGATGTGCACGAACACATCCTTGCCGCCGTCGGTGGGCTCGATGAAGCCGAAGCCCTTGGTGGGGTTGAACCATTTTACGGTGCCGGTAGCCATATCATGACCTCCTTTAGGCGTTGGCCGCAGGGGACATCCCTGTTCGGCCTGTCGGGTCTGAATGGAAACGGCTGGCCTCAATGCGTCGCATAGAAGAACGGGGCGTTACGCAAAGAGATCGACCAACCCAATGTGAGGGAAAACGAGGGCGAAAGCAAGGCGTAAGGCGAATCTCGACGTCGGACCCCCGAAAGGCTAGGGCTCGACGGACGCGAGCGTGGCGAAACTGGTAGACGCAAGGGACTTAAAATCCCTCGGCCTCAGGTCATGCGGGTTCGACCCCCGCCGCTCGCACCATGATACCCGCAGCCGCGTTGTTGAACTGTCGCGCCGGGCCGCTAGAAGGGCCGCGACCCGATCCTGGAGAGCGCCCGAAGTGAATCGCCTTACCGCCGCCCTGACCGCCATGACCCTCGCGATCGCCGCGTCGCCCGCCGCTGCTGGACCATCCGGGGCCGGGGCCCACGCCGAGCCGCCCGCCCTCGTGGTCATGATCGTTGTGGATCAGCTCAGCGCCAATCTGTTCAATCAACACCGGGACCGTTTCACCGGCGGGTTCCGCACCCTGATCGATCAGGGCCGCGTCTACGCCAACGGCTATCACGCCCATGCGGCCACCGAGACCTGCCCCGGCCACGCCACCATCCTGACCGGCGTGCATCCGGCCACGGCGGGCATTCCGGGCAACGACTGGCACGATGCGGACGCGGGCCAGAAGACCTATTGCCTGGCCTCCGACACGGCGACCCTGGCCCATGTGCCCGAGGGCGGCGCGCCCACCGACAACGGACCCGTCGGGCCGGAGCGACTGGACGCCTCCACCCTCGGCGACTGGCTGAAGGCCGTCAGCCCCGACAGCCGCGTGTTCGCGGTCTCGGGCAAGGACCGGGGCGCCATCACCCTGGCCGGGCGCCAGGGCGACGGCGCCTTCTGGCTGACCGACGGTTTCGGCTTCACCACCTATGTGCGGCCCGGCGAGACGGCCGAGGCGCGCCTGGTCCCCGTGGCCGCCTTCAACGCCGAGCTGCGCGAGCGCATGAGCGGCGGCGAGCTGACCTGGGACTACACCTCCGAGCAGTGCCGCGCGCTGGAAGCCGACTGGACCATCAGCGGACGGCCGTTCCGATCGGCCCTGCCGCCCGCCCGGTTCGCCATGGACGTGTCGCCCATTCTGGACGAGATCACCCTGGAAGGCGCGGTCATGCTGATCGACACCCGGCAACTGGGTCAGCGCGGCGTCACCGACGTGCTGGGCGTCAGCCTGTCGGCCACCGACCGCATCGGCCACACCTTCGGCAGCCAGGGCCCGGAGATGTGCGAACAGATGCTGCGTCTGGATGCGGCGCTGGGTCAGTTCCTCGAGCGGCTTGAGCAACTGCCGGGCGGCGTGGTGGTGGCCCTGACCGCCGACCACGGCGGCGGCGACTTCCCCGAGCGATGGGCCGCCCAGGGCTTCACCGAGGCGCGATGGGGCGGCTACGACCTGATGACCGGCGTCAATGCGGCCATGCGCGAACAGTTCGGCCTCGATCACGACCCCCTGTTGTTCAACAGCGGATTCTATGTGGTGGACGCCGAGGGGCGCGGCATGGCCGAACCCCGGGGCGCCGGGATCGCCGCCGCGGCCGCCGCATGGCTTGCGGACCAGCCCATGGTGGCCGGCGCCTTCACCCTGTCGGACATTCTCTCCGAGCCCATGCCGCCGCGCGGCCTGAGCCCACAGGAACTGAGCCTGCGCCAGCGCCATCGCCTGAACGCCGTGGCCGGGCGCTCGCCCGACGTACTGGTGTCACTGGATCCCGGCGTCACGCCGGGGCAGGGGCGTCCGGGGAGCTATGTTTCGGGCCATGGCACCCCGTGGGACTATGACCGGCGCGTGCCGATCCTGTTCTGGACGCCGGGCGGCGATGCGCAGGAGCGCGTTCTGCCCATCCAGACCATCGACATCGCCCCCACCCTGGCGGCCGTCATCGGCGTCGGGGCCGGCGACGGCGTGGAGGGCCGGTGCCTCGAACTGGGCTGGAGCGCCGCGTCTGCCTGTCCGTCCGGGCGCTGAGCCGCGCGCATAACAAGATGTTTCGTGTGAAGGACCTCGCCTTTCATGCGGCGGGATTAGGCGGCACAAGAGGCGCACAAGTCCTTTCACCCGTGGAACCCGCATGAACAGAGCCCGGCGCGCGCGCATTGTCGCCACCCTCGGTCCCGCCAGTCGGGCGCCCGGAACCGTCAAGGCCCTGGCCCAGGCCGGGGTGGACGTGTTCCGCCTGAACTTCAGCCATGGCTCCCATGAGGACCACGCCGCCGCGCTCAAGGCCGTGCGCGGCGCCGAGATGGCCCTGCAGCGCCCGCTCGGGGTGCTGGCCGACCTGCAGGGCCCCAAGCTGCGTCTGGGCCGGTTCCGGGATGTGGAGATCGCCGTCGCGCCCGGCCAGCGCCTGCGTCTGGATCTGGACGAGACCCCCGGCGACGAGACCCGCGTGTGCATGCCGCACCCGGAAATCTTCAAGGCCCTGCGCGAGGATCACCTGCTGCTGCTGGACGACGGCCGGGTGCGCCTGAAGGTCATCAAGCGCGACGACAAATGGGCCGATGTGGAGGTCCTCAGCGGATCGAAGCTGTCGGACCGCAAGGGCGTGGCCGTGCCCCAGGCCGTCATTCCCGTCTCCGCCCTGACGCCCAAGGATCGCGAGGACCTTGCTTTCGCCCTGCGCATGGGCGTGGACTGGGTCGCGCTCTCGTTCGTCCAGAAAGCGGAGGACATGGCCGAGCTGAAGCGGCTGGTGAACGGCAAGGCCGCCTGTCTGGCCAAGATCGAGAAGCCTGCCGCCCTGACCGAGCTGGGCGCCATCCTCGATTATTCGGACGGGGTCATGGTGGCGCGCGGGGATCTGGGCGTCGAGCTGGACCCCGAGGACGTGCCGGTGGCCCAGAAGCAGATCCTGCGCATGGCCCGCCAGCGCGGCGTGCCCGCCATCGTCGCCACCCAGATGCTGGAGTCCATGACCAGCGCCCCCGCGCCCACCCGCGCCGAGGCGTCGGACGTGGCCAATGCGGTCTATGAGGGCGCCGACGCCCTGATGTTGTCGGCCGAGACGGCGTCCGGCGACTATCCGCTGGAATCCGTGGCCATGATGAACCGCATCATGGAGCGGGTGGAGAACGACCCCCTGTGGCCCGGCCTGATGGACGCCGAGCACGCGGGCATGGACGAGCACGACGTGGACGCCCTGGTCGCCGCGGCCCGCAAGGCGGCGGAGGCCTCGTCCACCGCCTGCATGGTTGTGTTCACCACCCTGGGCGGCACGGCCCGGCGCATGGCGCGCGAGCGGCCGTTGCAGCCGATCCTGGCCCTGACCCCCAATCCCGACACCGCCCGCCGTCTGGCCCTGGTCTGGGGGCTGGAGCCCCGTCTGGGCCGCCAGCCGGAGTCGCTGGAGCAGGTCACTGAGGACGCGGTGCAGGCGGCCATGGAGTACGGCCTCGCCGAGCCGGGCCAGCGCGTCCTCATCCTCGCCGGCACCCCTTTCGGCGCCCCCGGCGCCGCCAACCTGCTGCGTCTGGCCCACGCACCGGCGAAGGCGAAGCGGCGGCGGAAGGCCTGATTCTCCCTCCCCGTTCGGGGAGGGCGGCCGGCGCTCAGCGACGGCCGGGTGGGGCGGGCTCGGCGACAGGAGTGCGGCTGCCTTGCCGAGTCGCCCCCACCTGCCTCGCCTTCGGCTCAGCCCCCTCCCCGAGACGGGGAGGGAGAGGGTTCTCTTTTCGCTCCGCACCCCCCACACTGCCGCCCTCTTTCCGGTGAGGCGGCATGATCAAATACATCGGCTCCAAGCGCGCCCTGCTGGCGGACATCGCGCGGACGGTGCGCGGCCTGCTGCCGACCGGGGGAACGGTCTGCGACCTGTTCAGCGGCACGGCGCGCGTGGGCCATGCCCTCAAGGGGGAGGGCTTCACCGTCCACGCCAACGACCTGAACGCCTACGCCCACACGCTGGCGACCTGCTACGTCCAGGCCGACCGCGACCGCTGGGCCGACAAGGCCCAAACCGTCATCGCCGAACTGGCGACCATCAAGGGCGAGCCCGGCTGGTTCACCCGCGCCTGCTGCGAGGACGCCCGCTTCTTCCACCCCCGCAACGGCGCCCGCATCGACGCCATGCGCGAGCGCATCGAGACCATGGGGCTGGAGCCTGAACTGAAGGCCATCGCCCTGGTCTCGCTGATGGAGGCCGCCGACCGGGTGGACTCCACCGCCGGCCTGCAGATGGCCTATATGAAGCAATGGGCCCCGCGTGCCCTCAAGGACATCGAGCTGCGCCTGCCCGCGCTGCAGCCCGCCGTGTTCGCCCCCTGCCGGGCCACCCGCGCCGACGCGCTGGAGATGGCCGGGCAGGTGGAGGCCGATCTGGTCTATCTGGACCCGCCGTACAACCAGCACTCCTACCTGGCCAACTACCACGTGTGGGAAAGTCTGGTCCTCTGGGACAAGCCCGAGACCTACGGGATCGCCAACAAGCGCGTGGACGTGAAGACCCGAAAGAGCCCCTTCAACAGCCGCCCCGGAATCCGCGAGGCCATGCGCACGGTGATCGAGCGGCTGGACGCCCCCAACCTGATCGTCTCGTTCAACGACGAGGGCTATCTGTCCCGCGACGATCTGGTGGCCCTGCTGTCGGGGCGCGGCCACGTCCAGGTCATCGAGATCGCGCGCCCGCGTTATGTGGGCGCCCGCATCGGCATCCATAATCCCAAGGGCGAGAAGGTGGGCGCCGTCGGCCGTCTGCGGAACGTCGAATATCTGTTCGTCGCCACCGCCGAGCCCGTGACCCTGGCGACCGCGGCATGAGCCGGGAACGTCACGGGGCTGCCGTCGTTAGGCATCCCATGGACCAGCCGTTGTCGCACCGTTCGCCCGTCGCTCGCGTCAGCCACGCGGACGCCTTCGACACCCTTGCCGCCTGGCGCCCGCCCGAGCCGCGCCACCCCCGCTTCAGCGTCGCCAACGACTGGGTGGATGCGCCGGCCGAGACCGCCGCCCCCGATCAATCCATCATTGACTGGAAGTGGGGCGACCCGATCTCGCCCAACGCGATCGCCGTTGGCGGCGCGCTGGTCTCCGCCCTCCTGGGCGCCCTGTTCGGCAACGCCTTCCAGCTCTGAATCCGCCTCATAGTCTCCTCCCCATGAACGGGGGAGAGAACGCTGTCAGGCCTCTTCCAGCAAGGCCCGGATGGGCGCCCAGGTGCGGCGGTGTTCGGGGCAGGGGCCGTGGTCGCGCAGGGCCTGCTGGTGCGCCGGCGCGTTATAGCCCTTGTGGCTGGCGAAGCCGTATTGTGGATACACCCCGTCCATCTCGATCATCACCCGGTCCCGCGCCGTCTTGGCCAGGATCGAGGCGGCCGCGATGGACAGGGACAGGCCGTCGCCCCCCACCACCGTCTTCACCGGGCAGGGCAGGGCGAAGGGGTGGTTGCCGTCCACCAGCGCCACCACCGGCGTCACCGACAACTGCGCGATGGCCCGGCACATGGCCAGCCCCGTGGCCTTGAGGATGTTGACCTCCTCGATCTCCCGCGCCGAGGCGAAGCCCACGCCCCAGGCTGTCGCGCGCGCCTTGATCTCGAGCTCAAGTCTTGCGCGAGCCTTCGCGGTCAGAACCTTGGAATCATTCAGACCTTCCGGAAGATCGTCGGGATTGAGGATCACCGCCGCCGCCGACACCGGCCCCGCCCACGGCCCGCGCCCGGCCTCGTCCACGCCGCACACCGGCGCGGCGCACAGGGCTTCCAGCGTGAGATTGGGACCAAGGGACATCAGCGGGCCATAGCCTTTACGGCCCCGTGACGAAAGCACCGGGTCTGGTGATCGTTGACCATCCCCACCGCCTGCATGAAGGCGTAGGTGATGACCGGCCCGCAGAACTTGAAGCCGCGCGCCTTCAGCGCCTTGGCCATGGCCTGCGACTGCGCCGTCTGCGTCGGCGCCTCGCGGAAATCGGTCCAGTCGCCCTGCACCGGCGCGCCGTCCACGAAGCTCCACAGCCAGGCCGAAAAGTCCTCGCCCCCCTCGCGCATCTCCAGCCAGATGCGCGCCCCGCCGATGGCCGCATCGATCTTGGCCCGGGAGCGGATGATGCCCGGATCGGCCAGCAGCCGCGCCCGGTCCTCGTCGCCGTAGCGGGCCACCTTTTCCGGATCGAACCCGTCGAACGCCGCACGCAGGGTCTCGCGCTTTCTCAGGATGGTGATCCACGCCAGCCCGGCCTGGAACCCGTCCAGCACCAGCTTCTCCCAAAGAGCGCGCGGGTCATACTCGGGCACGCCCCATTCCTCGTCGTGATAGGCCACATACAGCGGATCGCTGCCGCACCACCCGCACCGCCCTGACCTGTCCGATTCGCTCATGGGGGCAGGGTGCGGCCGACCCCGTCCCATGATCAAGTCACGCCGGGGCGATCCACCCCGGCGGCCGGGCCGTGACAGCCCGTCCATCCACCGTCAGGGCGCCGTCCATGCGGTCCAGCCGCATCAGGGCCATGGCCATGCCGTCGCGGCCCGACAGCACCTCGCCCGCGCGCAGCTCGCCGTTCAGCACCTCGGCGCCGAACGGCGGCGGCGGGCCGTCGAAGACGATGGGCAGCATGCGGCTCTTGATGGTCCCGCGCCGCTTCATGCGCGAGGTGGTCTCCTGACCCACGAAACAGCCCTTGCGGAAATCGATACCGTTCAGCAGATCCAGATCAGCCTCGATGGGATAGGTCTTGTCGTCCGGCGCATCGCGCGCCGGATCGGGCGCGCCCAGCCCCAGCCGGTGCGCCGCATAGTCATCCTCGCTCGCTGTCAGGGCATACGTCCCGCCATACGCCCGCCCGCCCAGCGCGGGCAGACGCGGGTCTGGCGTGAAGCCGTCCGCCTCTTCGCCCCACGCCGCGAACACCGGCTCGTCTGACGCCGCGACCTCCACCTTCGCCCGCAGCTTGTAGAGCGTCAGCCGCTGCATCAGCGCCTCGCGCCGGTCGGCCGGGACGTCCAGCAGCACCCCGTCCTCCAGCCCCAGCAGGAACAGGTCCATCAGCATCCTTCCCGGCGGCGACAGCAGGGCGCCGTAGCGCAGCACGCCGGGCGCCAGCGTCTCCACATCCTGGGTCAGCAGGTTGTGCAGGAACGGCCGGGCGTCCGGCCCCGTGACGCGGACCACGGTGCGGTCCGTCAGTTGCGCGATCTGAAAGCTCATGACGGTGGATATAGGCCGATTGTGGCGGCGGGGGAGGGCGAAACCAGCCGTCCCGCGCGTTATGATCGTCGCAATGAGTAAACCCTTCCCGATTCTGTATATCGCCGAGACGGACGCCGAGGCGGCGATCCTGTCCTCCGGCGTGCTCGCGTACCTGACCGACAGCGTGCCGAATGCGGTGTTCACCGTGGTGGGCTCGCGCGCGTCCGCGCCCCTTTTCGCCGACCTGCCGGGGCTGGAGCGCCTCATCGTGCTGGAGCGCGAGGGCCGGCTGGACTGGATCGGCCTTTGGAACCACCTGCGCGGGACCGAATGGGGCCTGATCGTGGACCAGCGCGGCAGCCAGATCTCCGGTCGCCTGCGCCGCCAGAAGCGCGCCGTCCGCGTCGCGCCTGAACCCGGCCAAGACCCGGTCCACGCGGTGGTCGAGGCCGCCCGCGTCCTGCAACTGGACGAAACACCGGCGCCGCGCCTGTTCTTCGGCGAGGAGACCCTCGCCGCGGCCGACGCCCTGATCGGTCCTGTCGAGGGCCCGGTGCTGGCCGTCGGGCCGGGCGTGGACTGGATCGGCAAGCGCTGGCCCGCCGAACGCTTCGCCAAGGTGGCGGCCGCCCTGTTGGGCGACGGCGGCCCCATGGCCGGTGGACGTCTGCTGATCGTGGGCGATCAGGCTGACCGCGATGCCGCCCACACCATCCGTTTCGCCGTCCACCGCCACCGGGTCATCGAGGTCCAGGGCAAGCTGACGCCGCTGCAGACCGCCGCCGCCCTGTCTCGGGCCGACCTTTATCTGGGCGCCGATTCCTTCTGGACCCAGTTGGCCGTGGCCTCCGGCGTGCCCTCGGTCGCCGTGTTCGGCCCCTCGGACGAGACCCGGGTGGGCCCGTGGAACGGGCGCTCCGTGCGGGGCCCCCGCACGCTGGAGGATTTCCGCGCCATCGACCCCGGCCTGAACCAGCACATCCAGCACATGATGGACCTGCCGGTGGAACCCGTGCTTCAAGCGGCGCGCGACCTGCTGGCGCAGCGGCGGGCCGAAACGCCGGAAGCGGAGACAGCCGATGAGCACCTATGACCTGATCGTTCGTGGCGGTGAGGTGGCCAATCACGCCGGACGCGGCCGCGCCGACGTGGGCGTCAGGGACGGCAGGATCGCCGCCATCGGCGACCTGTCGCAGGCCGACGCGGCGGAGATCGTGGACGCGGCGGGCCTGACGGTCCTGCCCGGCGTCATCGACACCCAGGTCCATTTCCGCGAACCGGGCCTCGAGTGGAAGGAAGATCTGGAGACCGGCTCGCGCGCCGCCGCCCTGGGCGGGGTGGTGGCCGTGTTCGAGATGCCGAACACCAATCCCAACACCACCGATCCGGCGACGCTGGAAGACAAGCTGCACCGCGCCCGCGACCGCATGTGGACCGACCACGCCTTCTACATCGGCGGCACCCACGAGAACGCCGACTATCTGGGCGAGCTGGAGCGTCTGCCCGGCTGCTGCGGGGTCAAGGTGTTCATGGGCGCCTCCACCGGCGACCTGCTGATCGCCGACGACGACGGCGTCCGCAAGGTGCTCCGGAACGTGGCCCGCCGCGCCACCTTCCACTCCGAGGACGAATACCGGCTGGAGGAGCGCCGCGGCCTCGCCCGCGCCGGCGACTGGACCAGCCATCCGGAGGTGCGCGACGCCGAAAGCGCCATCCTGTCCACCCGCCGTCTGGTGGGTCTGGCCCGCGAGGTCGGCCGTCGCATCCACGTGTTGCACGTCACCACGGCGCAGGAGATCGAATATCTGGCGCAGCACAAGGACGTGGCCACCGTCGAGGTCACGCCCCAGCACCTGACGCTGGAAGCCCCCGAGGCCTACGAACGCCTCAAGGGCCTCGCCCAGATGAACCCGCCCATCCGCTCCGCCGAGCACGTTGCGGGCCTGTGGCGCGGCATCGATCAGGGGATCGTGGACGTGCTGGGGTCGGACCACGCCCCCCACACGCTGGAGGAAAAGGCCCGGCCCTATCCCGCCTCTCCCTCGGGCATGCCGGGCGTCCAGACCCTGGTCCCGGTCATGCTGACCCATGTGGCCGACGGAAAGATGACGCTGGAGCGCTTCATCGACCTGACCTCGGCGGGCGCCCAGCGCATCTTCAACATCGCCGGCAAGGGCCGTCTGGCTGTTGGCTATGACGCCGACCTGACGCTGGTGGACCTGAAGGCGAAGCGCACCATCACCCACGCCGACATGGCCACCCGCTCCGCCTGGACCCCCTTTGACGGCTTCGAGGCCACCGGCTGGCCCATGGCGACCATCGTGCGCGGCCGCGTGGTCATGAAGGACGGCGCGCTGATCGGCTCAGCCCATGGCCGCCCGGTCCGCTTCCAGGAGACGCTGTCCGCCTGACGCCCTTTGCGGGAGGGCGCCCGGCGGCTATATCCCACCGCTTCCCCGAACCGCGTACGGACACCATGGCCCGCATTCTCGTCACCTCGGCTCTGCCCTACATCAACGGCGTCAAGCATCTGGGCAACCTGGCGGGCTCCATGCTGCCCGCCGACGTGTGGTCGCGGTTCAAGCGGGCCCAGGGACATGAGGTGCTCTACGTCTGCGCCACCGACGAGCACGGCACCCCGGCCGAGCTGGCCGCCGCCGCCGCCGGTCAGGACGTGAAGACCTATTGCGACGAACAGCATCAGGTCCAGAAGGCCGCGGGCGAAGCCTTCGGCCTCAGCTACGACGTGTTCGGCCGCTCCTCCAACGCCCCCAACCACCGCCTGACCCAGCATTTCGCAAAGGTGCTGGAGGACAACGGCCTGATCGAGGAGCGGGTGGATCGCATGATCTACTCCATCGACGACGGCCGCTTCCTGCCCGACCGCTATGTGGAGGGGACCTGCCCCCACTGCGGCTATGAAAAGGCGCGCGGCGACCAGTGCGACAACTGCGGCCGCCTGCTGGACCCCACCGATCTGAAGGATCCCTATTCCGCCGTCTCGGGCAGCCGCAATCTGGAGGTGCGCGACACCCGCCACCTCTATCTGCTGCAGACGAAGGTGGCCGCTGCAGTGCGCGGCTGGGTCGATGAACGGTCGCCCAGCTGGCAGCCGCTGGCCCGCTCCATCGCCTACAAGCATCTGGACGAGGGCCTGATCGACCGGGGCATCACCCGCGACCTGAAGTGGGGCGTGCCGGTGGTGGGGCCTGACGGCGGGCCGCGCCCGGGGCTGGAGGGCAAGGTCTTCTACGTCTGGTTCGACGCCCCCATCGAATACATCGCCGCCACCGAGGAGTGGGCCGACACGTCCGGCGGCGACTGGCGCTCATGGTGGCGTCTGGACGAGGGGGCCGAAGACGTCCGCTACGTCCAGTTCATGGGCAAGGACAATGTGGCCTTCCACACCGTCAGCTTCCCGGCCACCATCCTCGGCTCCGGCGAGCCGTGGAAGACCGTGGACCAGCTCAAGGCCTTCAACTGGCTCAACTGGTACGGCGGCAAATTCTCCACCTCGCAGGGGCGGGGCGTGTTCATGGATCAGGCGCTGGAGCTTCTGCCCGCCGACTACTGGCGCTGGCACCTGACCGCCTACGGGCCCGAGCATTCGGACACCGCCTTCACCTGGGAGCAGTTCCAGGGCGCGGTGAACAAGGATCTGGCCGACGTGCTGGGCAATTTCGTCAACCGCATCGTCAAATTCGCCGAGAGCCGCTTCGACGGCGTGGTCCCCCACGAAGGCGAGCCCGGCCCGATCGAGGCCAAACTTGAGGCTGATGTGACGGCCGCCCTGGCCACCCTGACCGCCGAGTTCGAGGCCATGGAGTTCCGCAAGGCCGGTCAGGCGCTGCGCGCCCTGTGGGTGCTGGGCAACGAGTATCTTCAGGAAGCCGCGCCCTGGACCGCTTTCAAGACCGACCGCGACCGCGCCGCCGTGGGCGTGCGCACCGGCCTCAATCTGGTGGCCCTGTTCGCCCGCGTCTCGGCCCCGATCCTGCCCTTCACCGCCGAACGCATCGGCGCCACGGTGGGCCAGTCCGATCTGACCTGGCCGGAGCCGGACGCCGCCCTGCTGGACGTCCTTCCGCGCGGCGCTCCGGTCTCGGCCCCCGAGGTGCTGTTCAGAAAGATCGAGGACGCCCAGGTGGCCGAGTGGGCGGAACGCTTCGGCGGCGGCGACGCTTGATCCCCTAAGCTTTCCCGGAGCGGCCCATGATCCTGATGTTCGGCCTTCTCGTCGGCGCCCTGTCGCAACCGTCCTTCAACTGCGATCGCGCTGAAACCGGCGCGGAACGGGCGATCTGCGCCGACGCCGACCTGTCCCGTCAGGATCGTGAGCTGGCGACGCTGTACCGCGATGTGCGCGCCCGCCTGTCGCCCGAGGCCCGCGCCGCCCTGCGCCAGGACCAGCGATGGTTCCTCGGCGCCCGGGATCAATGGTTCGAGAACCGCGACCGCTGGGACGGATTTCCGACCCTGGCCGAGCGTATGGAACAACGGTCAGACTTCCTCGCGTCCATCGACGCCGGGGCGCGCGGCTGGACGGGGCGATGGCGCAATGCGGCCGGCGCGCTGACTGTCACGGAAGAGGGCGGCCGACTGACCCTGGCCTTCAACACCGCCCATCCGGCGAACGCGCGGTGGCTATGCGACGTCAGCCTGACCGGCGACCCTGTGAACGGAGTGATTGAGGGGCCGGCCGACATGGACGGGAATTATCGCCTGTCCGCCCGCCTTCTGGGCGATGTGATCCGGGTCGATGAAACCCTCGTGGAGGGCCGTTCGGGGCCCCCCGGATACTGCGGCGCCAACGGCTTCGTCAGCGGGTCCTTCTTCCGCGTCAGGGACTGACCGGCGCCGGTCTGGACCGCTCCGCCCCGCCCGGCAGGGCCTCGGGCGTGTGACGGCCTCCGTTTTCCTGATCCGCGTGTCGCAAATGCTTGGCGGCCTCCTCCGGGCCTATGTCCAGCCAGGAGCCGATCATGAACTGGTTGTGCGCCTCGGTCCGGTCGGTGCGCACCACCACCGAGCGATAGCCGTCCCAGATCATGTGCAGGGCCACATAAAGCACGATCGCCAGACCCACATAGGCGATCCAGCGGTGCCTGTTCAGCAGCCTGGCGATGAAGGTCGCCGCCACGCCCATCAGGGCGATGGACAGGATCAGGCCGAACACCATGATCCACGGGTGGTCATGGCTGGCGCCGGCCACGGCCAGCACATTGTCCAAGCTCATGGCCACATCGGCGATCATGATCTGCAGCAGGGCGGCGCCGAAGGTCTTGCGCTTGATGCCCAGCTCTTCGGGGCTCGGGCCGCTGCCGTGTTCGATGCTGGCGGCCAGCTCCAGTTCCGCCTGGGCCTCCGCCTGATCGTGCGTCGCCTGCTCCCGTAGCTCGCGCCACATCTTCCAGCACACCCAAAGCAGCAGGAACCCGCCCGCCATCAGCAGGCCCACGATTGCCAGCAGCTGGATGGTGATCAGAGCGAAGCCGATGCGCAGCACCACCGCGGCGGCCAGGCCGATGATGATGGCCTTGCGGCGCTGCTCGGCGGGCAGGGCGGCGGCGGCCAGTCCCACCGCCACGGCGTTGTCGCCGGCCAGCACCAGATCGATCATCAGCACCTGGCCGAGGGCGACCATCTGGCTGGCGAATTCGGGGGAGGAGAAGAAGTCGAACATCGCCGCTCTCTAGGCCCGCCCCGGGGCCCTGCGCAACGGCTCGTTTCAGCCCGGGCGATTCCGCGCCCGCGTCGCCTCGTAAAGCGCGATGGCGGCGGCGTTGGACACGTTCAGACTCTCGAACCCGCCCGGCATGGGAATCTTCGCCAGCACCTCGCAGTGCTCGGCCACCAGCCGGCGGATGCCGTCGCCTTCGGACCCCATGACGATGACCGTGGGCCGGGCGTCCAGCGCCTCATCCAGCGTCATCTCGGCCGACCCGTCCATGCCCACCGCGCGCCAGCCCAGATCGCCCAGCCGCTCCAGCGCCCGGCTCAGATTCGTGGCCCGCACGCAGGGCAGGCGCTCGGTGGCGCCCGCCGCCGCCTTGGCCAGCGCCCCGGCCAGGGCGGGCGAATGGCGGTCCTGCACCACGATGCCTTTCGCTCCGAACGCCAGCGCCGAGCGGAACACCGCCCCCACGTTCTGGGGATCGGTGATCTGGTCCAGCATGACGATCACGCCTTCAGCCGGCTCGGCGATCTCCTCAAGCGTCACGCCTTCCAGCGGCGCTGCCTTGAACACCAGCCCCTGATGCACCGCGCCGGGCTGGACCATGCGGGCCAGCGCCGGGCCCTCCATGATCTCGATCTGGTGGCCGTGGTTCAGGCCGCCGACCGCCAGCTCCTCGGCCCGCTCCGGGGTGGCCAGCAGGCGGCCCATGCCCTTGCGCGCGGGATTGGCCAGGGCGGCCAGCACCGGGTGCCGTCCCCAGATCAGATTGTCCGGCTCCACCTTCTGCCGGGGCGCCCGCGGCGCCGAATCTCTCGGCGGGCCTGAGTCGCTTTTCGGCGACCAGCTCCGTTCAGGCCGGGGTTTGAAGCCCTGCGTTTTCTTGGATTTCCGGTCGTTGCGTTCGCGGTTCGACGACACTATAAGACGCGCTCCGATTTGGGGGCCACCCGGCCTTCGGGTCCGGCGCCTCCCATATACGAGGCTGTCTGGAACACCGAGGGCTTTTGTTCGTATGGGTCTTTTCGACCTGTCCGGGCGAAGGCAGGGCGGTCCTGAAAGCGGCGCGTCGGGGGAATGTCCCGAGTGGCAAAGGGGGCGGACTGTAAATCCGCTGCGTAAGCTTCGTAGGTTCGAGTCCTACTTCCCCCACCACGCGCCCTTGCAGGATCGACCGACGGACGGCTTTCGGGTCGGAAACGGGTGCGGGTTTCCCGTGCTCCATGCGCGGGTATAGCACAATGGTAGTGCAGCAGCCTTCCAAGCTGAGGATGTCGGTTCGATCCCGTCTACCCGCTCCAGTTTCTGCTGATTAATGCAAACACGCCCCTCCCTTACGACGCGGGACCTGGGCCACAGGAGTTTTGGCCATGGCCAAGGAAAAGTTCGAACGTAACAAGCCGCACTGCAACATCGGCACGATCGGCCACGTTGACCACGGCAAGACGACGCTGACGGCGGCGATCACGATGACGCTGGCGAAGGCCGGCG
>NZ_JBKBIB010000014.1:0-85557 GCF_046299535.1 Brevundimonas sp.
ACGCTCGCACCACCCATGTGGAGAATCTGAGGGCGCAGGGCGGCGCGGCGCTCAATCTCGTGGGCAATGACCTGGACAACGACATCATCGGCAACAACGCGGCCAACATCATCAAGGGCGGTGCCGGCGCCGATCGCATGGAAGGGCTGGGCGGTGACGACACCTACTATGTGGACAGCCGGGGCGACGTGGTGATCGAGGTCGCCGGCGGCGGTATCGACACAGTGTTCACGACCGTCAGCTTCGACGCTCGCACCACCCATGTGGAGAATCTGAGGGCGCAGGGCGGCGCGGCGCTCAATCTCGTGGGCAATGACCTGGACAACGACATCATCGGCAACAACGCGGCCAACATCATCAAGGGCGGCGCCGGCGCTGATCGCATGGAAGGCCTGGGCGGCGACGACACCTACTATGTGGACAACCTCAGAGACGTGGTGATCGAGGTCGCGGGCGGGGGCGTTGACACGGTGATCAGCACCGTCGGCTTCGACGCCCGCAAGACCCATGTGGAGAACATCACCCTGACCGGCGGCGTCAAAGGCAACGCCTTGGGCAACGAACTGAAGAACGTGATCGTCGGCAACAACGCGGACAACATCATCTTCGGCGGTGGCGGCGCCGACATCCTGACCGGCGGGGGCGGAGCGGACATCTTCCGGTATACGGCCGTGTCGGACTCGAGCTATTCGAACTATGACCGGATCACGGATCTGGGCGATGACGACTTCATCGACCTGAGGGGCGTGGACGCCGACATCCATACCGCCGGCAACCAGTCATTCACCCGGGTGGACGCCTTCACCGGACAGGCCGGTCAACTGACCCTGACCTGGCTGCCGTCGGCGGGCTTCACCGTGGTGACCATGGACGTAGATGGGGACGGCGTCGCCGACATGCGAATCGTGCTGAACGGCAACCACTCGGAATTCGACAATTTCCTTGGCGTCGGCGCAAGCTGATCGGCCGGGCCGCCGGCCGTTGGATCAGTCGCGCATCAGCCGCAGCGTCTGGCCAGACGGCAGAGCGGTTTCATAGAGGTCCCTGCCAACGCGGGACAGGAACAGGCGCGTCCGGCCCTGGTCGTCGGTCAGATCCATGCCGTCGGACGCGGGCCGCCAGGCCCGGATGGATTCCAGCGCCGGGTTCCCCGCGCAGGGCTGCTCCAGACTCAGGGCCCAGGCGTCGGCGGCCGGGCGAGGCATGGCGACCGGCCGGGCCGACAGGCTGACGACACAGCCGCCATTGCTCCACGCCAGGCGCCAATCGCCCGCCAGAGTCTCGGCCAGGGGCAGGATGGGTGTGGACATGGTCACGGGTGACATCTCCAGGAAATGACTCGACATCAGGGCGCCCGCCATGACGCCGGAAAGAATCGAGCCCGCATTGATGAAACCCATCACAACCTCTTGTCGGCCATTAAAGAGGGTTGCCGCAGACGACCTCGTCTCTAAGGTCGCACATAGGGTCAAGGGAAGGAATGCGCCATGTGCGGCATCTGCGGTCTGGGTTACTTCGTACGCCATGAGCAGGACTGGCCGACGATCGATGAGCCGCTCAGCATCAATGCCGAGGACCGCGGCGGCTCGTTCGGCGGCAAGCCTTCCTATACGATCGAAGGCGCCGCAGGGACCATAGCCCGCGCCGGCCTGATCTGGGGAAGCGGACCCGGCGCCGTGGTGACTTTCGCGTTCCGTGACACGGCACCTTCGTCCATGCCCAGCGACACGTCCGGTTTTTCGCGGTTCAACAACAGCCAGATCGAGCAGACCCTGCTGGCCCTCCAGAGCTGGTCGGATGTAGCGAACATCGTCTTCCAGCGTGTCGGCGCGGGCTATTCAGACAATGCGACGATCCTGTTTGGAAACTATTCCTCGGGCGTCGACGGCGCAGCGGCGTTCGCTTCGCTCCCGGGGAATGCGGCCGTCGGCTCTGCGAGTGGAGACGTCTGGATCAACAGCTCGCTCTGGTACAATTCAGCCCCGGGCTACCTGAACTATGGCCGCCTCACCCTGGCCCACGAAATCGGCCATGCGATCGGCCTGCTGCATCCCGGCGACTACAACGCCAGCGCTGAGAACAGCCCCACCTATGCGGATGCGGACTATCGGGAGGATACGCGCCAGTTCAGCATCATGAGCTACTGGAACGAAGGCATCACCGGCGCCTCCTTTCAGGGCTCGCATCCCGCAGCGCCGCTGCTGGACGACATCGCGGCGATCCAGTTGATCTACGGCGCCAACATGAGCGCCCGCGCCGGCAATACGGTCTATGGATTCAACTCCAACACGGGGCGGGACTTCTATACGGCCACGGACGCCGGTTCGCCGCTGATATTCGCCGTCTGGGACGGCGGCGGTTACGACACGCTGAACTTCTCCGGCTACGCCCAGAACCAGCTCATCGACCTGCGGCAGGGACACTTCTCCAACGTCGGCGGACTGGTCGGCAATGTGGCCATCGCCCAGGGCGTCGTCATCGAGCGCGCCATCGGCGGTTCCGGCAATGACATCATGTACGCGGCCTCGACCCCCATCGCCATTGCCGTGGCGGACCTGGTCAAGGCTCAGGGGCAGGTGATCGCCAGCCGGGGGACGGCGTTGTCGCTCGATGGCGCTTTCGGCCTGCAGTTCGACGCCGAGATCATCTCCTCGACCACGATTCCGCACGCGACGGTCCAGGCCACCGGCAGCGGGACCCATGAGTGGTACCGCTTTACGGCGGGGGCCGGGGAAACCGTGACCATCGACATTGACGGGACCAGCGGGCTCGACACCGTGGTGCGCATCTATGACGCCGCCGGAAGGCCGCTGGCCCAGAACGACGACGGTCCGGTCGATGTGGGCAGCACCGTGCGGCAGGACTCCTTCCTCAGCTTCACCCTTCCTGCGGCGGGCGTCTATTACATCGTGGTGGGCGCCTACGCCGGAGCGGGGTCCGGCGGCTATGTCGACTATTCGCCGATCCCTGCCGGCCAGACCTATACGCTGAATGTCTCCCTCACCGGCGCCGCCGCGCCCGTGAGCGGTTATGAGGGCTCGCGGCTGGAAGGCGGAGCCGGCAATGACCAGCTTCACGGCGGCCTGGGCAACGACATCCTGATCGGCGGTGATGGCGATGACTGGCTTTATACGGGCGCGGGCGGCAACGATAACTGGCTGCTCGGCGGCGCAGGCGACGACGTCTACATCATCGACACTGCCGGGGCGCGCGTGACCGAGCGCGCCGGCGAAGGGTACGATCAGGTCCTTACGTCCGTCAGCTTCAGCGGCGCGGGCCAGCACATCGAGTATTTCGAGGTCACGGGAACCCGGAACGCCAATATTGTGGCCAACGACCTGGACAACGTCATCATCGGCAACAACGCGGCCAATGTCATCAAGGGCGGGGCCGGGGACGACTACATGGAAGGCCGGGGCGGAAACGACACCTATTACGTCGACAGCCGGGGCGACGTGGTGGTCGAGGTGGCGGGCGGCGGCATCGACACGGTCTACACGACGGTCAGCTTTGACGCCCGGCAGACCCACGTGGAGAACATCACCATCCTGGGCCGCTCCAACGCCAACGCTGTCGCCAACGACCTGAACAACATCATCATCGGCAACAGCGCCAACAACATCATCATCGGATATGGCGGCGGCGACGTCCTGACCGGCGGGGGGGGATCTGACACCTTCCGGTACACGGCGGTGTCGGATTCCAGCTATTCAAACTACGACCGGATCATGGATCTGGGCGCCGATGACTTCATCGACCTGAGGGCCGTGGACGCCAACGTCCATGCGGCCGGGAACCAGGCATTCAACCGTGTGGACGCCTTCACCGGTCAGGCCGGGCAACTGGTGCTGACCTGGTTGCCTTCGGCGGGCTTCACCCTGCTGGCCATGGACGTGGACGGCGACGGCGTGGCGGACATGCGCATCGTCCTGTACGGAAACCACTCGGAGTTCGACAACTTCCTCGGCGTCATCGGTTGAAGGCCTGATCCCGGAGCTCCTGCATGACCGACCGCCCGGCGATCCTGATCATGCAGCGGCATCTGGCGCCGCTGACGGCCTTTCTGGAGGGGGCCTATACGGTCTACCGGTTCTGGGAGGGGCCGCCGGTGGAGGCGCGGGACGATATCCGCGCCATGGTGGTGGCCGGCGAGTTCGAACTGGACAAGCACCTGATCGAGAGCCTGCCGCGGCTGGAACTGATCGCCTGTTTCACCTCGGGCTATGACGGCATCGACGTGAACTGGTGCCGGGAGCGCGGCCTGCCGGTCACCCATGCGCCGGGGGTCAACCACGAGGACGTGGCCGACCACGCCCTGGGCCTGATCCTCTCGGCGCGGCGGCGGATCACCGAGGGCGACCGGGCCCTGAGAGCCGGCCAGTGGACACCGGACGCCAAGACCATCACCCCGTCCCTGAACCACCTGCGCGTCGGCGTCGTGGGCCTGGGCCTGATCGGCGAGGCGGTGGCGCGCCGGTGCGAGGCCCTGAGGATGCGGGTCGCCTGGTGGGGGCCGCGCGAGAAGGACGCCGCCTGGCCCCGGGCCGCCTCCCTGACGGAGCTGGCGCGGGACAGCGACGTACTGGTGGTGGCCTGCAGGGCTGATGAAAACAACCGTGGGTTGATTTCGCGCGCCGTGATCGAGGCGCTGGGGCCGGGCGGCCTGCTGGTCAATGTGGCGCGCGGCCAACTGGTGGACGAGGACGCCCTGATTACGGCCCTGACCGCAGGCACGCTGGGCCATGCGGCGCTGGACGTGTTCGAGACCGAGCCCACGGACCCGGCGCGCTGGGCAGACGTGCCCAACACCACCCTGACTCCCCACACCGCCGGGGCCACCAACGAGGCGGTCCAGGGCATGCTGGGCCTGCTGCTGGAGAACCTGTCGGCCCACTTCGAGGGCCGGCCGCTGAAGACCCCGGTGGGGTGAGGCCGTCATCCCGGATAGCCGCTGGCGCGGCTTCCGGGATGACAAGGTGCGCCCTGGCCCGGCGGCGACTTGCACTCCCAGGCGGAAAAACAGTGCAACTGGAGTGCAAGCGGCGCGGAAAAAACAGTGTCTGAATTGTCTGAATTGTTGAATTCGCCTCCCGTCAGTTTGACGGGCCCAGTGTAAGGGCGCGACGGGGGAGGGGGCCGAAAAAGGTGGTCGCGGCGACGTGACTCCTTGTGCGGAAAGGGATTGGCGTCACGAAATGCGGGATTGGCGGGGTCTATTCGACCCCCAGGGGGTCGCCGGCCTCGAACTCCGCTTCGGTGATCACGCCGTTGCCGTCCGCGTCGAGGCGCTGATAGGCGCGCGTCACCAGATCGTTGAACTCCTGTCGGGAGACATGGCCGTCCAGATCGACGTCGGCGCGCTCCAGGGCGTGGCGCAGGCGGGCCTGCCCGACGCCGCCGATGATCTCCTCGCGGTTCAGTCGTCCGTCGCCGTCGAGGTCCAGCCGGTTGAACAGCCGCTCGGCCCGCGCCCGGTATTCGCCCAGGGTCTCGCCGTCGCGCGGCCCGATGACGATGAGGGGCTCGACCTCTGTCGGCAGTTCAGGCGGATCCTCGGCGAGCGGTTCGGCGCGGGGCGGCGCCGCGCGCACCGGGGGCGGGGCGGCGTCGGGCGGGGCGTCGGCGGGCCCAGCCGGCGGAGGCGGGGGCGGTACGGTCGCCGGGTCGGCCGCCGGGACCGGTTGAACCACGGGCCGGTCCTGACTTTCCCCGCTGTGACCGGACGCGTCACAACCGGCCAACAACGGCGCGACGAGGCCAAGAACCGCCGCAAGGCCAAGGAATTTCCCTTGCATAATCATATAAAGATATCTTTATATGACGTCATGTCGTTTACGTCCGATCAGGCTGTGGAAGCCCTGCGCGCCGCGGGAGAGCCGACCCGTCTCCGGGTCCTGACCCTGCTCGCGGGCGACGAGCTGTCGGTCATGGAGTTGTCGCGCATACTGGACCAGAGCCAGCCGCGCGTGTCACGCCATCTGAAGCTGATGGCCGACGCCGGACTTATCGAGCGATTCCCTGACGGCGCGCGCGTCTTCTATCGGTTGTCGTCGGACCTGGCCGCGCGGCGGCTGGTGGACATGGTGCTGGACCTGCTGGAGGACGGCGCTGCGGATCAGGACCATCATCGTCTGGAGGAGGTGCGCCGGGAGCGCGAGGCCGAGGCCGCCGCCTATTTCGAACAGGTGGCGCCGCGCTGGGACCAGATGCGGTCGCTGTATGTCTGCGAAAGCGCGGTGGAGGCGGCCATCGAGCGCGCCGCCGGCTCCGGCCCGTTTGATCGGGTAGTGGATCTGGGCACCGGTTCGGGGCGCATGCTGACCCTGCTGGGCAAGAAGGCCCGCATGTCCATCGGCCTGGACCTGAGCCAGAACATGCTGAACATCGCCCGGTCCAATGCGGCGAAGGCGGGGCTGGACAAGGTTGAGCTGCGCCACGGCGACATCTTCGCCACGCGCCTGCCGGGGCAGAGCGCCGATCTGGTGGTGGTGCACCAGGTGCTGCACTATCTGACCGATCCCGCCGCCGCCGTGCGGGAGGCCGCGCGTCTGGTGGCGCCGGGCGGCCGCCTGCTGATCGTGGACTTCGCCCCCCACGGGCTGGAGCAGCTGCGCGAGGCGCACCAGCATCGCCGCCTGGGCTTCTCGGACGCCGAGATCAGCGGCTGGATGAGGGAGGCGGGGCTGGCCCCGTCCGCGCCCATCGCCCTGCCGCCGGACACCGAAGACCTGACCGTCACCATCTGGACCGCCACGCGGGCCGAAACCGCGAAAAGGAGCGTGGCATGACCGCCGCTTCAGCCAGCCTGTCCGAGGCCCGCGCCCTGCTGCTGTCGCCGTTGGGGCCGGTGGCCCGCGCCGGGCAGCGTGACGGCGCCGGACCGCGCGTGTCGTTCGAGTTCTTTCCGCCCAAGACCGATCAGGCCGAAGAGAACCTGTGGCTTGCGGTGCGGCGGCTGGAGCCGCTGAACCCCGCCTTCGTGTCAGTGACCTATGGCGCGGGCGGCTCGACCCGCGAGCGCACCCATCGCACCGTCACCCGCATCCTGTCGGAAACCACCCTGAAGCCCGCGGCGCACCTGACCTGCGTCGAGGCCTCGCGCGGGGAGATCGACGAGGTGATCGCCGAGTACAAGGCTGCGGGGGTCAACCACATCGTGGCCCTGCGCGGCGATCCGCCCGGCGGCGCCGGAATCGGCGGGGTGTATGAGCCGCGCGCCGACGGCTACGCCAACGCCACCGAACTGGCCGCCGCCATCAGCCGGGTCGGCGGGTTCGAGATAACGGTGGGCGTCTATCCGGAGAAGCACCCGGAAAGCCCCTCCATCGAGCACGACATCGAGGTGTTGAAGGCCAAGGTGGACGCCGGGGCCACGCGGGCGGTCAGCCAGTTCTTCTTCGACATCGACGCCTTCCTGCGATTCCGCGACCGGGTGCGCGCGGCGGGGGTGACCATCCCCCTGATCCCCGGCGTCATGCCGGTGACCAATTTCGGCGCCCTGAAGCGCATGTCCGGCGCCTGCGGGGCCAGCGTGCCCGACTGGCTGGGCGCTCATTTCGAGGGGCTGGACGAAGACCCCGACACCCGTCGCCTGATCGCCGCCTCGGTCGCCGCCGAGACCTGCGCGCGGCTGCAGGAGGAAGGGTTCGGCGACTTCCACTTCTACACCCTGAACCGGGCCGATCTGGTCTACGCCATCTGCCGGGTGCTGGGCGTCCGGGAAGGAGCCGCCGCATGACCCGCGCCGACCGCATCAAGGCCCTGCACGCGGCAGCGAAGGAACGCATCCTGGTGCTGGACGGCGCCTGGGGGGTGATGATCCAGCGCTGCGACCTGTCGGAAGAGGACTTCCGGGGCGAACGTTTCCGCGAGCACAGCCACCCGCAGAAGGGCAACAACGACCTTCTGATCCTGACCCGGCCGGACATCATCGCCGACCTGCACGACCAGTATTACGGGGCGGGCGCGGACATTTCGGAGACCAACACCTTCTCGTCCACCACCATCGGCCAGGCGGACTATGGGCTGGAGGACGCGGTGTGGGACCTGAATTTCGAGGGCGCGAAGATCGCTCGCGAAGTGGCCGACCGCTGGACGGAGAGGGAGCCGCACAAGCCGCGCTTCGTGGCGGGTTCGATGGGGCCGACCAACCGGACCCTGTCCATCAGTCCGGACGTGAACGATCCGGGCTTTCGCGCCGTGAGCTTCGACGAGGTCTATGAGGCCTACAAGCAGCAGGCCCGGGCCCTGCACGAGGGCGGGGTGGACCTGTTTCTGGTGGAGACCATCTTCGACACCCTGAACGCCAAGGCGGCCATCAAGGCGATCCTGGACCTGCAGGACGAGGGCTATGAGGCCCTGCCCCTGTGGATCTCGGGCACCATCACCGACCGGTCGGGACGGACCCTGTCGGGCCAGACGGCCGAGGCGTTCTGGAACAGCGTGCGCCACGCCAAGCCGTTCGCCATCGGGCTGAACTGCGCCCTTGGGGCCGACCTGATGCGGCCCCACATCGCCGACATCGCCCGAGTGGCCGACACCCTGGTGGCGGCCTTCCCCAACGCGGGCCTGCCCAACGCCATGGGCCAGTACGACGAGGAGCCGCACCAGACGGCCTGTCACCTGCACGAGTGGGCCGAGAGCGGGCTGGTCAACATCCTGGGCGGCTGCTGCGGCACCACGCCGGACCACATCAAGCATGTGGCCGAGGCGGTGGCGGGGGTGAAGCCGCGCGCGATCCCGGAGCGGCCGACGGCCATGAGGCTGTCGGGGCTGGAGCCGTTCGAGATCGCGTCATGAGCAAGCCTGCGTTCAATTTCGACGATCCCGAATTCGTCGCCCGCTATGTGGAGAAGGGGCCGCCGGCCTTCACGCCTGGCCATGCGGGTTTGCTGCAGATGGTCGGCGTGCTGCTGGCCGAGCGGGCGCCGGCGGACGGCCATATCCTGGTGGTGGGCGCCGGCGGCGGGCTGGACACGCGGGCGATGGCCCGGTTGGCGCCGGGCTGGCGATTCACCGGTGTCGATCCGGCGGGCAAGATGCTGGACCTGGCCCGGGTGGTGCTGGGGGACGAGATCAATCCGCGGGTGGAGTTGATCGAGGGCGGGGTCGAGGCGGCGCCCGAGGGGCCGTTCGACGGGGCGACCCTGATTCTGGTTCTGGGGCTGATCCCCGATGACGGGTCGAAGCTGAGGACGCTTCAGGACATCCGGCGGCGGCTGAAGCCCGGCGCGGCCTTCGTGCTGGTGGACCGCTGCGACGATGCGGACAGCCCCGATTTCGACCGCAACATCGACCGCTACATCGCCTATGCGACGGCCAGCGGCGTCGATCCCGAGACCCTGAAGAACGCCCGCGCCAGCCACCGGGCGAACACGTCCATGGCGACGGCCGCGCGCGATGAGGCGCTGCTGAACGAGGCCGGGTTCACCGGCGTCCACACCTTCTATTTCGCCATGAACTGGCAGGGCTGGGTGGCCTACGCATGAGACCGATCTTCATCAACGTCGGCGAGCGGACCAACGTCACCGGCTCGGCCAAATTCCGCAAGCTGGTGGTGGAGGGCGACTATACGGCGGCGCTGGACGTGGCGCGTCAGCAGGTGGAGGCGGGCGCCCAGGTCATCGATGTGAACATGGACGAGGGGCTGCTGGACGGCGTCGTCGCCATGCGCACGTTCCTGAACCTGATCGCGGCCGAGCCCGACATCAGCCGGGTGCCCATCATGATCGACTCCTCCAAGTGGGAGGTGATCGAGGCGGGGCTGAAGTGCGTGCAGGGCAAGCCCATCGTCAACTCCATCTCGCTGAAGGAAGGCGAGGCGGCGTTCCGCGAGCATGCGGTGAAATGTCTGCGCTATGGGGCGGCGGTGGTGGTCATGGCCTTCGACGAGGCCGGCCAGGCGGACACGAAGGACCGCAAGATCGAGATCTGCACCCGGGCCTATCGCCTGCTGGTGGACGACATCGGCTTTCCGCCCGAGGACATCATCTTCGACCCCAACATCTTCGCCGTGGCGACGGGGATCGAGGACCACGACAACTACGCCGTGGACTTCATCGAGGCGGTGCGGGTGATCAAACAGACCCTGCCGCACGCCAGGGTGTCGGGCGGGGTGTCCAATGTCTCGTTCAGCTTCCGCGGCAACGAGCCGGTGCGCCGGGCGATCCACAGCGTCTTCCTGTACCACGCCATCAATGCGGGCATGGACATGGGCATCGTCAATGCGGGCGACCTGCCGGTCTATGACGACATCGACCCCAAGCTGAGGGAGGCGGTCGAGGACGTGATCCTGAACCGGCCCCAGCGGACCAATGTGTCCAACACCGAGCGGCTGGTGGACATGGCGCCGGAGTACAAGGGCGAGAAGGGCGCGGCGCGGGTCGTGGACCTGACATGGCGCGAGCAGCCGGTGGCCAAGCGCATCGAGCATGCGCTGGTCAACGGCATCACCGAGTTCATCGAGGCCGATACGGAAGAGGCGCGGCAGGGGGTCGAACGGCCGCTGCACGTCATCGAAGGCCCGCTCATGGACGGCATGAACGTGGTCGGAGACCTGTTCGGTTCGGGCAAGATGTTCCTGCCGCAGGTGGTGAAGTCGGCCCGGGTGATGAAACAGGCCGTGGCCTATCTGGAGCCCTATCTGGAGGCCGAGAAGGCCGGCAAGCCGCGCGAGCAGGCGGGCCGGATCCTGATGGCGACGGTCAAGGGCGACGTGCACGACATCGGCAAGAACATCGTCGGCGTCGTGCTCCAGTGCAACAATTACGAGGTGGTGGACCTGGGCGTCATGGTCCCGGCCGACCGCATTCTGGACGAGGCCAAGGCCCACAACTGCGACATCATCGGCCTGTCGGGCCTGATCACGCCGAGCCTGGACGAGATGGTGTTCGTGGCCTCGGAGATGGAGCGGCGCGGCTTCGACATTCCGCTGCTGATCGGCGGGGCGACCACGTCCAAGACCCACACGGCGGTGAAGGTGGAGCCGGCCTACAAGCGGGGCTCGACCACCTATGTCACCGACGCCAGCCGGGCGGTGGGGGTGGTCTCGGGCCTGCTGTCGGCCACCGAGAAGGACCGCATCCAGCAGGCGACGCGGGACGAGTATGTGCGGGTGCGCGAGCAGTATGCGCGTGGCCAGACCCAGAAGGCCCGCACGCCGATCGAGAAGGCGCGCCAGAACCGCTTCGCCATCGACTGGGCGGCGCACAGGCCGGCGAAGCCGTCGTTCACCGGAGTGAAGGCGTTCGACGCCTGGGACCTGGCGGACCTGGCGGGGCACATCGACTGGTCGCCCTTCTTCGCCAGCTGGGAGCTGGTGGGCCGGTTCCCGGACATTCTGGACGACGAGATCGTGGGTGAGGCGGCGCGGGACCTGTACAAGGACGCGCGGGCCATGCTGGACCGCATCGTGGCCGAGAAATGGTACACGGCGCGCGGCGTGGTGGGCTTCTGGCCCGCCAATGCGGACGGGGACGACATCATCGTCTGGGGCGACGATCGGCGCACCACCGAGCTGGCCCGGCTGCACACCCTGCGCCAGCAGATGGCCAAGACCCCCGGCAAGCCCAATACGGCCCTGTCGGACTTCATCGCGCCGGTGGGCACGGACGACTGGATCGGCGGCTTCGCGGTCACCGCCGGGCATGGGGAGCTGGAGAAGGCGGGTGAATTCAAGGCCAAGGGCGACGACTATTCGGCCATCATGGCCACGGCCCTGGCCGACCGTCTGGCCGAAGCCTTCGCCGAGCGCATGCACAAGGCCGTGCGCACCGAGCTGTGGGGCTATGCCGCCGACGAGGCGCTGAGCGTCGCGGACCTGATTGCCGAGCGCTATCAGGGCATCCGCCCAGCGCCGGGCTATCCGGCCCAGCCCGAGCACACGGAGAAGCAGACCCTGTTCGACCTGCTGGACGCGCCGGGCCATGCGGGCATGGAACTGACCGAGAGCTTCGCCATGAACCCGCCCGCCTCGGTCTCGGGGCTGTATTTCAGCCACCCGGACAGCTTCTATTTCGGCGTCGGCAAGATCGACCGGGACCAGGTCGAGGACTATGCGCGCCGCAAGGGCTGGAACCTGTCGACGGCCGAACGCTGGCTGGCCCCGATCCTGAACTATGACCCGGATCAGGCGCCGCGGGAGGATGCGGCCTGATTTCCGCCCGTCATTCCCGGGCTTGTCCCGGGAATCCATACGCGCGGAAGGACCCGGTTTCTCTCGGCTCCGTGGGAGTCTATGGACCCTCGGGACAAGCCCGAGGGTGACGGATGATTTGCCTTGGCTGATAGGAGAGACCCCATGACGGCTGCGGATCAGGCGAAGGCGATACTGGAGCGGCTGGGCGTGGGCGATGTGTTCGGCGCGGCGGGGGTGGAGGCGCGCTCGCCCATCGACGGGTCCGGCGCCGGGCGCGTGGGGGAGGCGTCGGGCGACGACATCGAGCGGGCGGTGGTGAAGGCGCAGGGGGCGTTCGAGGCCTGGCGCCGGGTTCCGGCTCCGCGGCGGGGCGAGCTGGTGCGGCTGCTGGGCGAGGAACTGAGGGCGTCGAAAGACGATCTGGCCATGCTGGTGACGCTGGAGG
Source organism: Brevundimonas sp. (assembly GCF_046299535.1). Lineage (GTDB taxonomy): Bacteria > Pseudomonadota > Alphaproteobacteria > Caulobacterales > Caulobacteraceae > Brevundimonas. Next base: position 12,582 of record NZ_JBKBIB010000014.1, read on the forward strand.
CGGGCAAGATCGTCTCCGAGGGCGCCGGCGAGGTGCAGGAGATGATCGACGTCTGCGACTTCGCCGTGGGGCTGTCGCGGCAACTGTACGGCCTGACCATGCCGTCGGAGCGGCCCGGCCACCACATGCGCGAGACGTGGCAGCCGCTGGGGCCTGTGGCGGTCATTTCAGCCTTCAACTTTCCCGTGGCGGTGTGGTCGTGGAACGCGGCGCTGGCGCTGGTCTGCGGCGATCCGGTGATCTGGAAGCCGTCGGAGAAGACGCCCCTGACCGCCATCGCGGTGCAGGCGGTGTTCGACCGCGCCGCCGCTCGGTTCGGCGACGATGCGCCCGAGGGCCTGTCGCAGGTGCTGATCGGCGGGCGCGGGGTCGGTGAGGCGCTGGCGGCTGACCCGCGCATCCCCCTGGTTTCGGCCACCGGCTCGACCCGCATGGGCAAGGCGGTGGCGACCACCGTGGCCGGGCGGCTGGGCCGCAGCCTGCTGGAGCTGGGCGGCAACAACGCCATGATCGTCAGCGACAGCGCCGATCTGGATCTGGCGGTGCGGGCCATCGCCTTTTCCGCCGTGGGCACGGCGGGCCAGCGCTGCACCTCCCTGCGCCGCCTGATCGTGCATGAGGCGGTGGCGGATCAACTGTTGAACCGGCTGGTCACGGCCTACGGCAGCCTGTCCATCGGCGATCCGCGTCAGGACGGGACGCTGGTGGGGCCGCTGATCGATGGGGATGCGGGGCGGGGCTTCGATGCGGCCATCGAACAGGCGCGGACCGAGGGCGGCGAGGTGCTGACGGGGGGGGTGCATGCGGACTGGGCGGGCGGGGTCTATGTGAAGCCCGCCATCATCCGCATGCCGGCCCAGTCGGCCGTGGTCATGCGCGAGACCTTCGCGCCGATCCTGTACGTCCTGACCTATGCTGATTTCGACGAGGCGGTGACCCTCCAGAATGCGGCGCCGCAGGGGCTGTCGTCCTGCGTCTTCACGGAGCGCATGCGCGAGGCGGAGGGCTTCCTGTCGGCCTGGGGCTCGGACTGCGGCATCGCCAACGTCAATATCGGCCCCTCGGGCGCCGAGATCGGCGGGGCCTTCGGCGGCGAAAAGGAAACCGGCGGCGGGCGCGAGAGCGGCTCCGACTCCTGGAAGGCCTACATGCGCCGCCAGACCCAGACCCTGAACTTCTCCGGCGCCCTGCCGCTGGCCCAGGGCGTGCGGTTCGACATCTGACTCTTCAAAGGTTTTCCGCGCATCTTAAGACCGCGTTTACCAAGAACGCGGCACTTTCTGCCTAGCGGGAGCGTTCCATGTACCCCGCGTGTTCGGGGCGGTGCGCGTGGGCGGATTCACGGCGGCTTTGCAGAGATTCGGTATCGGCCGTCTGGCCGCGGTGCTGGGCGTCGCGGCCGGCGTCGCGGCTGTGCTGGTGGCCCTGATGCTGCGCGTCGGGCAGGAGCCGGACGCGCTGCTGTACTCCAACCTGGACCTGCGCGAGGCGGCCGAAATCACCGGCGCGCTGAGCCAGCAAGGCATCCGGTACAGGACCCGCGGCGACGGCTCGACCATCATGGTGCACCGCGACGACGTGGGCACCGCACGCCTGATGCTGGCGTCGTCCGGCATGGTGACCTCGGGCAGTGTCGGCTACGAGATCTTCGACACCCAGTCGGTGCTGGGCCAGACAGAGTTCCAGCAGAACCTGAATGAGAAGCGCGCCCTGGAAGGCGAGCTGGCGCGCACCATCCAGTCCATGCGCGGCGTCAACACCGCCCGTGTTCACATCACAATGCCGCGCCGGGAGATGTTCCAGCGTCAGGCCGGTGATCCCACCGCCGCTGTGGTCGTGGGCGTGGGCGGGCGCGACCTGACGGGCGACCAGATCCGCGCGATCAGGAACGTCATCGCCTCATCGGTGCCGAACATGCGCCCGGACCGGGTCACCGTGGTGGATGAAGGCAATCGCACCCTGGCTGCGGGTGCCGAGGATGAAGGCTTCACCGCCGGGCTGGCTGACGGTCGCAAGTCCGAGATGGAAGCGGCCATGACCGCCCGTATCCGGGATCTGGTGGAGGGCGTGGTCGGCGTCGGCAACGCCAGGGTCCAGGTCTCGGCCGAGATCGACACCAGCCGCCAGACCACCCAGGAGCAGCGCTTCGATCCGGAGGGCCAGGTGGTGCGCTCCACGTCCACCTCGGCCTCCAACAGCCAGGACAATCAGGCCCAGCCCGACGGCGCGGTGGGCGCCCAGGCCAACATCCCCGGCGGCGAAGACCCCGCCATGATCGCGGTGGGCTCCACCACGGGCGATCAGTCCGAAATCACCAACTACGAAATCTCCAACACCACCACCACCACGGTCCGCGAGCCGGGCCAGCTCCAGCGCGTGTCCGTGGCCGTGGCTGTGGACGGGGTTCTGACGCCGGCTGCGGGCGCGGACGCAGAGCCGGTCTATGCGCCCCGCTCCGAAGAGGACATGCAGCGCATCGAGGCCCTGGTCCGCTCGGCCATGGGGTACAGCGCTGACCGGGGCGACCAGGTCAGCGTCATCAATGTCCGCTTCAGCCGGGACGCGCCGGACATCGGCGGGACCGACGCCGGCGCTCCGCTTCTGAACTTCACCAAGAACGACATCATGCGCGGGGTCGAGCTGTTGATCCTGCTGGTCACCGGCCTGCTGCTGATCTTCTTCGTCCTGCGCCCGCTGCTGAAGACCGCGCGCGGCGAGGGCGGCGGCGGAGTCACGGCCTTGCAGACAATGCCGGTCGGAAACGGCCCGGCCATGGCCGGGGCCCTGCCCTCCGGGGGCTCCATGGAAGCCTTGCCGGCGCCGATGTCCGACATGGAGAGCCGCATCGACATCGCCCGCATCGAAGGCCAGGTGAAGGCGTCCTCGGTCAAGAAGGTGGCCGAGTTCGTCTCCAAGCATCCTGAGGAGTCCGTCAGCATCCTCCGCACCTGGGTGCAGGAGGGCTGATGGCCGCGCGGCTCGCCACGAAGAAGCCGGGTGTCGACGACGCCCGCCGGCTGACCGGCCCGGAAAAGGCGGCCGTGATCCTGCTCGCCCTGGGCGAGGAGCATACAGCCCTGTGGCAGGCGCTGGACGAGGAGGAGATCAAGGAAATCTCCCAGGCCATGGCCTCCCTGGGCACGATTCAGTCCAGCGTGGTCGAGGAACTGCTGGTTGATTTCGTCTCAGGGATGTCCGGATCCGGCGCCCTGATGGGCAGCTACGACCAGACCCAGCGGTTGCTGGCGGCCTTCATGCCCGCCGACCGGGTCGAGGCCCTGATGGAGGAAATCCGCGGCCCGGCCGGCCGCACCATGTGGGACAAGCTGGGCAACGTGAACGAGGCGGTTCTGGCGAACTACCTCAAGAACGAATACCCCCAGACGGTCGCCGTGGTGCTGTCCAAGGTGAAGTCGGACCACGCCAGCCGCGTCCTGACCGCCTTGCCCGAGGATTTCGCCCTGGAATGCGTCCAGCGCATGCTGCGCATGGAGCCGGTGCAGCGCGAAATCCTCGACAAGATCGAGCAGACCCTGCGCACCGAGTTCATGTCCAATCTGGCCCGCACCTCCAAGCGGGACAGCCACGAGGCCATGGCCGAGATCTTCAACAGTTTCGACCGCCAGACCGAGGCCCGGTTCCTGGGCGCGCTGGAGGAACGCAACCGCGAGTCCGCAGAGCGCATCCGCGCCCTGATGTTCGTGTTCGAGGATCTGGGCAAGCTGGACCCCGGCGGCATCCAGACCCTGCTGCGCGCGGTGGAGAAGGACCAGCTGGCCCTGGCGCTCAAGGGCGCGTCCGACACCCTGCGCGAACTGTTCTTCTCGAACATGTCCGAGCGGGCATCCAAGATCATGCGCGAGGACATGGAGGCCATGGGGCCGGTGCGTCTGAAGGACGTGGACGCGGCCCAGATGACCATGGTGCAGGCGGCCAAGGACCTGGCGGCCAAGGGCGAGATCATGCTGGTCGGCCAGAGCGGCGACGACGAGTTGATCTACTGACATGACCCAGCCCAGGCCCTTCGTCTTTGACACCGAGTTCGACGCCGCCGGCGGCGTGGTCGCCTCGCGGCCGACCCAGACCGTCAAGCGGGTCTATCTGGCCGCCGAGGTGGAGGCCCTTGTGGCCCAGGCCCGGGCCGAGGCGCGCCAGCAGTCCATGAGCGAGCTGGAGGGCGTCCAGGCCATGGCCCTGGCCGAAATCGGTCAGGCCTTGGGGCGGGCGTTGCCCGGTCTGGCCCGGGTGGCCCACGAACATCGCGCGGCCTCCGCCGAACTGGCCCTGGCCGCCGCCCGCATCATCGCCGGATCGGCCCTGGCGCAGACGCCGCAGGGGCCGCTGCATGAGGCGCTGGAGGCGCTGGGACACGAGATCGACGCCACGCCCCGACTGGTGGTCCGCACGGGAGGGCTGTCCGACGATGCGCGCCTGCGTATCGAGGCGGTCTGCGCCGAGGCGGGTTTCACCGGCCAGGTGTCCTTCCGCGAGGACCCCGGCATGGACGCGGCGGCGTTCGCCCTGGAGTGGGCCGACGGCCGGGCCGAATACAGCCCCGAAGACTCCGCCCGCCGCGTGGGCGAGGCTCTGACCGCCGCCCTCGCGGCGGAAGGCGGACATGCGGAAACCCTGATCATTCCTGAAGGAGACGGCTGATGCCATCCGACGATCTGGCCCTTGAGGAATTCGGCGACAGCACGGCGCTGGCGACGTCCGACGACCCCGGCGACAAGACCGCGTCCGACCTGGCCCCGGTGTTCGACGTGCCGGTCAACATCTCTGCGGTGCTGGGCAAGGCGCACATGTCGGTGGCGCAATTGCTGAAGCTGAATCGCGGCTCGGTGCTGGAGCTGGACCGCAAGGTCGGCGAGGCCATCGACATCTTCGTCAACAACCGGCTGGTCGCGCGGGGGGAGGTCGTCGTCGTCGAGGACCATCTGGGCGTGACCATGACGGAAATCATCAAGACCGAGGACTCCGGCGCCTGACGGGCGACGGGATCGGGACAGGCTTTAGAGGAGAAGACCCATGCGGCTTCTGGTAGTGGGACGGCTCAGCGGACAGCTGGCGGCGGCGGTGAAGATGGCCATGGCGCACGGCGCCAAGGTCGGTCACGTCGAGCGTTGTGATCAGGCCACCGACACCCTGCGACGAGGGCAGGGCGCCGACCTGCTGATGGTGGATTACCACCTGGACATCGCCGCCCTGATCGCGGCCAACGAGGCCGAGCGCATCCATGTGCCGGTGGTGGCCTGCGGGGTCGACGCCGACGCCGACCTGGCCGCCAGCGCCATCCGGGCCGGGGCCAAGGAGTTCATCCCCCTGCCGCCCGAGGCGGACCTGATCGCCGCCGTGCTGGCCGCCGTGGCCGACGACGACCGGCCCATGATCAGCGCTGACCCGAACATGACGGCGGTGATCAAGCTGGCCGACCAGGTGGCGAAGTCCGAGGCCTCCATCCTGATCACCGGCGAAAGCGGCGTCGGCAAGGAGGTGATGGCCCGTCACCTGCACAGCCAGTCGCGCCGCGCCGACAAGCCGTTCATCTCGGTCAACTGCGCCGCCATCCCGGACAACCTGCTGGAGTCCGAACTGTTTGGGCACGAGAAGGGCGCCTTCACCGGAGCGGTGGCCCGGCGCATCGGCAAGTTCGAGGAGGCCGACGGCGGCACCCTTCTGCTGGACGAAATCAGCGAGATGGACGCCCGGCTGCAGGCCAAGCTGCTGCGCGCCATCCAGGAGCGGGTCATCGACCGGGTGGGCGGGGCCAAGCCCGTGTCGGTCAATATCCGCATCATCGCCACCTCCAACCGCGACCTGGCCCGGGCGGTCAGCGAGGGCACGTTCCGCGAGGACCTGCTGTACCGCCTGAACGTGGTAAACCTGCGCCTGCCGTCCCTGCGCGAGCGCCCGGGCGACGTGGCGGTGCTGGCGGATCACTTCGTCAAGAAATACGCCGTGGCCAACGGGGTGCCGGTCCGGCCCCTGTCCGAGGCCGCGCGCCGGGCGCTGCTGAGCCACCGCTGGCCGGGCAACGTGCGGGAGCTGGAGAACGCCATGCACCGGGCGGTGCTGCTGGCGACAGGCCCGGAGATCGGGGAGGACGCCCTGCGCATGCCCGACGGCCAGCCGCTGGGCGCCGGCGGCATGGGCGCGGCGCCGCGGGACGAGGGGGTCGCGGGCCACGCGGCCCAGGCCGCCGACGCGGTCACCCGCGCCTATGTGGGCCAGACGGTGGCCGAGATGGAGAAGACCCTGATCCTGGACACCCTGAACCACTGTCTGGGCAACCGCACCCATGCGGCCAACATCCTGGGCATCTCGATCCGCACCCTGCGCAACAAGCTGAACGAATACGCCGACGCGGGTGAAGCCATCCCCGCGCCCCAAAGCGGCGTTTCGGCCGGCGTCGCCAGCTCCGCCTACAACGCCGCCTGACCATGACCGCGCAAACGGACCGCAGAAGCGTCCTGATCGGCCTTGGCGCACTTGGTGTGGGTGTAAGCGGATGCGACGTTCCCGCAGCGTCGACCACCGAGGTGCAAGTCACGTCGTTCGATCTTGATCTGGACTGCTCGGATCTGGAGGCTCGGCAGGGCGGGCGTCTGGGCATTTGCGCCTTCACTGATCGCGGCCGCGTGAAATGGCGCGCCACGGAACGCTTCACCTATTGCTCGACCTTCAAGCTGTTCCTGGCCGCGGCGACGCTGGAGCGCGTGGCCCGGGGCGAGGAGCGGCTGGATCGGGCTGTGCCGATCGCGTCGGACGACATGGTGTCCCATGCGCCGGTGACCGGCCCGGCGGTGGGCGGCGAGCTGACCATCGAGGCGCTGTGCCAGTCGACGGTCGAGCTCAGCGACAATCCGGCGGCCAACATCCTGATCCGCGAAATGGGCGGTCTCGACTCATGGCGGAACTGGTACCGTTCCATGGGAGATTCGATCACCCGCGTGGACCGTCTGGAGCCTGAGTTGAACGCTGTCGGGGACGAACGGGACACCACCACGCCGGATCAAGCCGTGGCGAACATGGCGCGGCTGCTGGCGCCGGGTCAGACGCGCCTGACGGCTGCGCACCAGACCCTGCTGGAGCGCTGGCTGACGGAATCGCCCACCGGGCCGAACCGCATCAAGGCCGCCGCCCCCGAAGGCTGGCGCGTGGGGCACAAGACCGGGACCAGCAGCCAGGGGCCGATCAACGACATCGGCGTGATCTGGCCGCCCGAGGGCGCCCCCATCTTTGTCGCCGCCTATTACGAAGGCCCCCCGACGGACGATTTCGCGGCGGGCGAGGCCGTCATCGCCGAGGCTGTGGGCCGGGCGCTGGAGGCGTTCGGGCATGGCTGAGGCAGGCATGATGAAGGACGGCATGGCGCGGCCCTCGGGACGCGACATGTTCGGCTGGTTCATGCGCGGCGAAGTGGCGCTGGCGCTGGGCGTCGTGCTGATCATCTGCCTGCTCATCATCCCGATGAGCAGCTTCATCCTGGACCTGCTGCTGGCCATCTCCATCACCGGCTCGGTGCTGGTGCTGATGACCGCCCTGCTGATCAAGAAGCCGCTGGACTTCGCGGTCTTCCCCACGGTGCTGCTGGTGGTGACGCTGTACCGGCTGGGCCTGAACCTGGCCTCGACCCGCCTGATCCTCAGCCACGGGCACGAAGGCACCGCCAGCGCGGGGCAGGTGATCGAGTCCTTCGGCGCCCTGATGATGGGCGGCAGCTTCGTCATCGGGGTGATCATCTTCGCCATCCTGCTGGTGGTGAATTTCGTGGTCATCACCAAGGGCTCGACCCGCATCGCAGAAGTCTCGGCCCGCTTCACCCTGGACTCCATGCCGGGCAAGCAGATGGCCATTGATGCGGACCTGTCGTCGGGCCTGATCGACGAGACCACGGCCCGCTCCCGTCGCAAGGAGCTGGAGCAGGAATCCACCTTCTTCGGGGCCATGGACGGCGCCTCGAAATTCGTGCGCGGCGACGCCGTGGCGGGCCTGATCATCACCTTCATCACCGTCATCGGCGGCCTGATCATCGGCATCGTCCAGCACGGCATGTCGGCGGGCGACGCCGCGTCCAGCTATGTGCTGCTGGCCGTCGGCGACGGGCTGGTGACCCAGGTGCCGGCGCTGATCGTTTCCATCGCCGCGGGCTTCCTAGTGTCCAAGGCGGGGGTCGAGGGCTCGGCGGACAAGGCGCTGGTGGCCCAGATGGCCATGAACCCGGTGGCGCTGGGCATGGTGTCGGCTGCGGCGGGCTTCATCGGCCTGATCCCCGGCATGCCGCTGCTGCCGTTCGCGGTGCTGTCCGGCGGGGCGGGGTATCTGGCCTGGCGGCGCGGGCGAAACCGGCTGCGGCCCGAAACCGTCGAGGAGGTTTCCGAAGGTCCGGCCGAGGATGTGGAAGAGCCCATCTCCACGGCCCTGACCATCGACGAGGTCAAGATCGAGCTGGGCTATTCCCTGCTGAGCCTGATCAACGATCTGGAGGGCCGGCGCCTGACCGACCAGATCCGCGCCCTGCGCCGGTCGCTGGCCCAGGAGTACGGTTTCGTGATGCCGGCCGTGCGCATCCTGGACAACATGCGTCTGGCCACCCAGGGCTACGCCATCCGCATCAAGGAGATGGAGGCGGGGACCGGCGAGGTCCGGCTGGGCCAGCTGATGGCCATGGACCCCGCGGGGCGCCAGGTGGAGATTCCGGGCGAGCACACCCGCGAGCCGGCCTTCGGCCTGCCCGCCACCTGGATCGACGAATCCCTGCGCGAGGAGGCCACCTTCCGGGGCTACACCATCGTCGATCCGTCCACGGTCCTGACCACGCACCTCACGGAGATTCTCAAGGAGAACATGGCCGAGCTGCTGTCCTACGCCGAGGTGCAGAAGCTGCTGAAGGAGCTGGGCGAGGAAGAGAAGAAGCTGGTGGACGAACTGATCCCCGCGGTGGTCACCGTCACCACCCTGCAGCGGGTCCTGCAGACCCTGCTGCGCGAGCGGGTGTCGATCCGCGACCTGCCCGCCATTCTGGAAGGACTGGCCGAGGCGGCGCCGCACACGTCGTCGGTCACCCAGCTGGTGGAGCATGTGCGCAGCCGTCTGGCCCGTCAGCTGTGCTGGCAGCACAAGGGCGACGACGGGGCCCTGCCCATCATCACCCTGAGCCCCGAGTGGGAGCAGGCCTTCGCCGAGAGTCTGGTGGGGCAGGGCGAGGACAAGCAGCTGGCCATGGCGCCGTCACGGCTGCAGGACTTCATCCGACAGGTGCGCGACGTGTTCGAGCGCGCGGCCATGGGCGGCGAGGCGGCGGTCCTGCTGACCGGCCCCATGATCCGCCCCTATGTGCGCTCCATCATCGAACGCTTCCGCGGCCAGACCGTGGTCATGAGCCAGAACGAGGTGCATCCCAAGGCGCGGCTGAAGACGGTGGGGCAGGTTTAGGGGCGGGCTCACTCAGCGGCCCGGAAAGCGGACATCCTCAGCGACCGTCATGGGTGGAAAGCGGACCTAAGGCACGTGAACGGACCAGACCTCAAGGCGGGCGTTCTGATGGTCGGCCAGCTTGGCGTGAAGCGCGAGGTCGCTCACCGGTTCATGAACCGTGCTGAGATCGACAACGAACTCCCAATAGCCGTCCATCCAGCGATAAACTGATCGCTGCCAAACCCTGTCACTTAGCGGAGCCAGGCCATCGCCGTAGGCAGCGACCTGCCCTGCAATGAAGCCGCCCGTATCCGCATCGATGGGTGAAACCCCCTCGACAGCGAGTGTTGAGAGCTGAAAGTCCTCCGAAACCAAAGCCGACACCAAAGCCCGGAAGCGATGTCTAAGCTCGTCCGGCACAGGATGTTCGCCGTCGTCTTTCTTGAGCATCAAGCGAGACTATGTCGCTGGCCTGCGTGTCCGCAATGGGTCGGAGCCGACCTTCGCTCACGGGTGGAAAGCGGACCTAGGCAGTCTCACTCGGAGGGCTGCAATACGCCTTTAGAAGGTCCGCAAAAGACGGAGCGATCTGCTGAACCGTGCCGAAGTCGTGGTCCCAGAGATATACGGCGTCACTGACATCGCTCCTCCGGAACGAAAGCAAGTTGCCCCCGCTGTCGGACGCAAACGGCACGAGGTCGGCAGGATAGCCCGAGGGCGTCCAGCCTTGAACGCTTTCAACGATCTCGGTCGGCGTCAGGAAGTCTCCCAAGTGCGGCAGGTCCGATTGTTCATCGATGGCGTCCCACAGATCGGCTGTGGGCCTCGGAAGGCCGACGGCCAAGACCGCGCCACGGTAGGTCGCCGGAAAGGTGAAGCTCAAATCCTTCTCTGCCTGCTCCAAGTCGGCAGGTTGCACTTCGATGGGTGGGTAGTCTTCGTGAGCCCATCGCTTGTTGAAGGCATCGAGCCACGTCGCTGCACTGTTCTCCGCCGCCATAGCGACCTCGCATGCTGAGATTTGAAGCGGCGACGGTGAAGCCGCGCCTAGAAGGATGGCTGAAACGAGCGAAAGGAACGCGGGCATAGGCTGATCCTAGACGCAGAAGGAATGTCTGCAATGGGTCGGGAGCGGACCGTCGCACACTTGCCGCAATCGGCCTTTTGCACTGACGGCCAAGAAGCGGACCCGTTTAAGCTCTGCATCGGTGATGGGCGGAACCTACGTGACGAGCCGCCATGCGAAAGCGATCAAGGGGGGTACCGCAGCGAACACCAGTACCCAAACGTAATGGTATCCTTCGGAGTGGTCGGCGCCGTCCTCGCGTCGAGCGCGCTCGTCCTCCTTGATGGCCCAAGCCGGAGGTTGTTGATTGGCTTTCAGCAGTTACGGACTCGTGGGATCGGTTTTCGGACGCTTCCATGCGTTTGCGGCCCCCTTCTAAGTCCTCCCGATCAATAACAGGGCCTGGCACTCCCCGCTATGGGTCGGCAGCGGTCTCTGCTCCGCCCGGACCTATCCCACCGTCCCCTTCTCGAACCCCGTCCAGACGTCGTCGTAGTCCAGCTGCATGGCCGGGGTCTCGACGGCCCAGGCCGTGGGGCGGAAGACCCAGCGGCTTTCGAACATGAAGGCCAGGGTGTTGTCGATCTTGTGGGGCTTGAGGTCCGCCTTGATCGCCTTGTCATAGGCGGCCTGGTCCGGGCCGTGGCCGCTCATGCAGTTGTGCAGGGACGCGCCGCCGGGGGCGAAGCCCCCGCCTTCCTTGGCGTCGTACGCGCCGTGGATCAGGCCCATGAACTCGCTCATGACGTTCCTGTGGAACCACGGCGGGCGGAAGGTGTCCTCGGCCACCATCCAGCGGGGCGGGAAGACGACGAAGTCGCAGTTGGCTGTGCCCGGGGTGTCCGACGGGCTGGTCAGCACCGTGAAGATCGACGGGTCGGGGTGGTCGAAGCTGACCGTGTTGATGGTGTTGAAATTGGCCAGGTCGTATTTATACGGCGCGTGATTGCCGTGCCAGGCGACCACGTCCAGCGGTGAGTGATCCAGCTGGGTCGCCCACAGGCCGCCGAGGAATTTCTGGATCATCTGCACCGGGCGGTCCATGTCCTCGAACCAGGCGACCGGGGTCAGGAAGTCGCGCGGGTTGGCCAGGCCGTTGGCGCCGATGGGGCCCAGGTCGGGCAGGCGGAAGGGCTCGCCGTAATTCTCGCACACATAGCCGCGGGCGGAGCCGTCCGGCAGATCGACCCGGAAGCGCACGCCGCGCGGGATGACCACGATCTCGCCGGGGCGGGCGTCGATGCGGCCCATCTCGGTGAACAGGGCCAGGGCGCCGTCTTGGGGCACGATCAGCAGTTCGCCGTCGGCGTTGTAGAACACGCGGTCCTTCATGGAGGCGTTGGCGGCGTACAGGTGGACGCCGATGCCGGCGGTGGCCGCCGCGTCGCCGTTGCCTACACAGGTGACCAGCCCGTCCACCCAGTCGGTGGGCGCCTCGGGCAGGGGCAGGGGATCCCAGCGCAGGCGGTTGGGCGTCGGCGGCTGTTCGGTGAAGGGGCCGGTGCGGATCAGGCGACCGCCGTCATAGGGGGAATAGGCGCCGTGGTTGGCGCTGGGCCGCAGGCGGTACAGCCACGAGCGGCGATTGGCGTGGCGCGGGGCGGTGAAGGCCGTGCCCGACAGCTGTTCGGCGTACAGACCGAAGGGCGTCTTTTGCGGCGAGTTGCGGCCCTGGGGCAGGGCGCCGGCCACAGCCTCTGTCGCAACGTGATTGCCGAAGCCGGGCATGTAGCCTTCGGGGGCGCCGGAAAGGGCTTGGGTCATGAGGGTCGATCTCCCGTCGCGCCCGCGCCACGGCGAGCGATCCTTGTTTGCGATCAGGCATAAAGGGTTGGCGGGCGCGGCGCCAACCCTTGCCCGCGTCTAACATTGTCCACCGGTTACCTTGGCCTGCGAAAGTCAATAACGCGGATGGTAGAACTGTGGTCACGCAATAATGAGCTTACACAGGGTGCAAATGTATGTGGATTGTGCATTTCTGTTATCAGGGAAACTGTTCAGGGTGAGGAATGCCTGCGCCGACGGAAGCACGCATCCGTGAGAACTACAGCCGCGTCGCGCCGGCTTTGTTATCAGCGTTAACTGACTATCTCATTGTTTCCAGGCGGCAAGCGAATGACCTGGATCAGCAGCTTGTGTTGCTAGTCATTATGCTCCGCAGCGCCATGGCGCGGGGCTTTGCAGATCTGCCATCGGACAAGGTGTTGTCGGGCGACCTGGACTCCCTGCCGACCCTCTGGACCAATATCCGTTCCATCGCCGATTCCACCGGCATTCCGCGTGAAACGGTGCGGCGCAAGGTCAATGAACTCATCCAGGCCGGGCAGGTGAAGCGCTCGGGTCAGCTACTGACCATCACGCCCAAGGTGTTTGTGGAAAACCGCTTTGCGGTGGACAAGTTCATCCGGCTTGCGGCTGTCAGCCACGTGACCATCCAGACCATGGTCGAAAAGGACGACGGAGCGGGCTAGGTCATCCTGGCCTTCAGGGCGTCGGCCACGACGGATGACAGCACAGGCTTGGCGAAGAACACGCTGTCTTCCACGCCCTGCGCCTCCCACTGGCTGCGGTCATTCCCGGAGATATAGATGACCGCCATGGCGGGATTGACGGCCCGGGCATGGCGAGCCACGTCGAAACCGGTCTCCTCCGCAGAAAGGTTCAGGTCCACGATCAGGCCGTCGAGCTGGGCGCCTTCCTCATCCAGACGGGCGCGGGCGCTGGCCGGGTCGCTGGCCATCACCACCTGGAATCCGGCGCGCGTCAGTTCGGCCTCGAGGGTGAACAGCACCAGGGTTTCATCTTCGACCACAAGAATACGCATGGGATCCCTCAGTTCATGAAGCCGCGCCGGAACGGGTCCAGGCGGAATGGCCAAGCGGAAACTCGAAACAGAAGGCCGAGACCCTTTCCCGGCGGATCACGCGCCAGCGTCCTCCGAACTCATGGCGGACGGCGTGGTCGAACAGGCGGTGGGCGAAGTGGTCACCTGTCTGGCCGAAATCACGCGCCAATGGCGATATCCAGATCAGATGGAGACAGCCGGCGCGCTGGTGTGCCCGGATTCGCGGCGTTGTCGAACCCGACTCCGGCTCCGGGTTCGAAATTTGCAGCAACTCGTGAAACATCAAGCCCAGGGTGATCGCGGCTTTTGGCCTGAGCGTGGCGCCGCCGCCGGACCCCCCCAAACGCGCGGCCATTCCGGTCCGTTGCGCCACCCCCCTGAGAAGACCGGCCAGAGACACATCAGGGCCTTCCGTGGTCAGCGCCGCGTTCACCGCGGCCAGCGCCGCCAATCGCCCTGCGAAAATGGCCCTGAATTGCTCCAGCGAACCGGCGTGGACGGCGCTTTGTTCCGCCAAGGCCAGCACCACCGCCAGGGTGTTGCCCTGACAGTGAGCCAGTTCCTCGCGCAGGAAGCTCTGAACGGCGCGGTCCCGCACCTGCCGGGTTACATCCTGACCGCGGCAGAAGATGGCTTCAACCGCGCCGTCGTCGTTGGTCAGGGGCTGAAGGGTGATGTCGAGGAAATGTTCTTCGTCGTCGGCCTTCATGCGGAAGGAAACGGCCTGCGCCATATAGGGCTGTCCAGTGCGGCGCACCTCGTCCATCCGGCGCACCATGTCCCGTCCGCGGTCGGACCATACCACATCCCTGATCGAGCGCCCCAGGAGCTGCGGCTCCCCGAACAGCCGCCGCGCGGCGGGGTTAATCAACTCAAACACATGGTCGGGGCCGACCACCAGCGACATCAGGTCCGTGGTCTGATCGAATATCTGCCCCAGGCGTCGCCGCTCGGCCCAGACCAGAGACCCTCCGCCCGCAGGTTCAGGCTCAGCCTCTCCACGGACTTCCCGCACCGCCGAGGTGACCTCGTGCGACGTCAGCAGCAAGCTGGGCCGGCCGTTCAGGTCAAGGGGTGACGCCGACAGGCTCCACCAGGCTTCGCGGGGCGGATGTTCGCGGGTTTTCTGAACGTCGTACCGGAAGATGGGCGCCCGGGTGACCCTGCCGGTGGCCAGCGCGCAGCGCACCGTGTCGAGAATGATGCGGCGGCTGGCGGCGCGCCGGGCGTCGAGGCCCAGAAGACTGGCGGCCAGGGACTGCCCCGTCAGAGGGCCAGCCTCGTCAGGGTTGGCCGCGTGGAAGGCGGCGTTGGCGAACAGGATGGTCTGGTCCTCGGCCAACAGGATGTGGAAGTCGGGCGAGGCGTCCAGAACCTCGATGAGCTCGCGCCCGGCCGTATAATGCGGCGTCGGGGTTGCAGAGCCCGAAATTCCGCTGCCGCGCGGCGCTTTACCCTGGTCCATCGAAGTCGTTTAAAGCGAGTAACGATGTTTTCCCATGACATAAGCGATGACACCGGTGTCGAAAATCATTCGCAAGGACCCATTTTGGGTCACAGTCCCGGCCGCAGAGCGCCGCTATTTCGATTTTGGTAAGGACTGACCGCCTAAACCCGAAATGTAGAACGCGTATATTTTCAGCAAGTCCGTATTTCTCCAAGTAGAATACTAGGTGAGGTTTACTTTGACTAAAGCTTATTTTGGAGCCGCGTGTATTGCGGCTATAACATCGGTCGCCGTTTCGGCGATCTCCCCCAGTTCCGCGCAAGCCCAGTCGACATCGCCGACCATCAACTGGTCGGGGGAACTCGGCATTGCGAGCGAGTATGTCGGCAAAGGTCTGGGCAAGAGCGATGGCGATCCCAGCATTTTCGGGGGCGTCCAGGCCGCCTACGGCAGCTTCTACGCCAAGGTCTGGGCCTCCACGGCCGACCTGCCGCAGGGCTCGACCGCCGAAATCGTGTCGTCGATCGGCTACAAGACCCGCTGGGCGGGCAACGGCCTGAATTTCTCCGTGGTCAACCGGGACCTGCCGGGCACGCGCTCGGGCATCGACAGCAACTTTTTCGAGTTTCAGGGCGACATCAGTCGCCGTATGGGCCCGGTGAACACCCGCCTGCGCGTCAACTATACGCCAGACGGTTTCTCGGCCACTGAAGAGGCCTGGTGGATCGAGCTGAACGGTTCGGTGAATGTGGCCCAGGGCACGACCGTAAGCGCCGCCGTCGCCAATCGCATGGCGGAAAACGGCGCCGACTACAACGCCTGGAATATCGGCGTGACCCGCACCCTCGTTGAGAATCTGGCCCTGGACGTGCGCTGGTACGACACCGACGGACATTTCCGCAGCCCCGCTTACGACGGCCGCCTCGTGGCCGCCCTGACCGCATCCTTCTGACAACGACAATCCGGCGGCGCCCCCGCTTCGAGATCCTCTGAAAGGCAGTTCCCGTGAAGCTGAACAACATCAAGATCGGCCATAAACTGGCCCTTGCCTTCGCCGCGGTGGTGGCCGTCATCGCCGTCATGGGCGTGACAGTCTTTCTGAATGTGGTGGAGCTGGAAAAGGCCCAGGAAGCGCGGGGCATCGCCAATCAGAACCTCCGCTTCACGACCGAAGCGCAGTTCTATCTGGGCCGGCAGGAGAACTCCTATCGGGGTTACCTGCTGTCCGGAGACCCCTATTACATCGAAAGGCTGGACGCTCACCGCGACAACTTTCTGGCCAAGCTGAACGAGGTCGAGACCCGGTCGGCCGCCTATCCGGAGGTCCTTGAACTCCTGACCCAGGCCGAGGCCGCCCGCAGCGCCTGGGAAGTCAATGTGGTCCAGGTTGGTCAGGCGCTGCGCGCGGATCCCGCCACCGCCGCGCAGGCGATCGCGATGGTCGGTCGTGACGGTGTGGCGGATACCTACATCGATCCGGTTGAGGAAGCCCTGGACGCCCTGATCGCAATTGAAACGACCCAACTGGCCGCGGCCCAGGCGCGCCAGGCCCAGGCCGCCTCCATGGCCCAGACCGTCCTGATCGCCGGCGTCGTCCTTGCCGCCCTGATCGCGGGGGCCCTGGGTCTGCTGATGACCCGCAGCATCGCAAATCCGGTGGTCAGCATGACCTCTGTGATGCGCAAGCTGGCCGGTGGCGACAAGACCGTCGAGATCCTGGGAGCCGGACGCAAGGACGAGATCGGCGACATGTCCGCCGCCGTCCTGGCCTTCAAGGACGCCGCCATCGCCAATGACCGTCTGGAAGGCGAAGCCGCCGACCAGCGCCGCATGACCGAGGCCGAACGGGCCCGCGCCGAGGCCGAGCGCGCCGAGGCCGCCCGCCAGCAGGCCGCCGTGGTCGACGCCCTGGCCGAAGGTCTGGAGCAACTGAGCAAGGGCAACCTGACCTATCGCCTGACCCAGACCTTCCCCGAGGAGTATCTGAAGCTGCAGAGCGATTTCAACGCGGCCATGGGCCAGCTCAAGGACGCCATGGCCACCGTGGTCAACAACGTGGCCGCCATCCGCTCCGGCGCCGGCGAAATCAGCCAGGCCTCTGACGACCTGTCGCGCCGCACGGAGCAGCAGGCCGCCAGCCTGGAGGAAACCGCCGCCGCCCTGGACCAGATCACGGCCACGGTCCGCAAGACCGCCTCGGGCGCCAAGCAGTGCTCCGACGTGGTGCTGGCCGCGCGCGGCGACGCCGAGAAGAGCGGCGAGATCGTCCGCGACGCCGTGGGCGCCATGAGCGCCATCGAACAGTCCTCGACCCAGATCAGCCAGATTATCGGTGTGATCGACGAGATCGCTTTCCAGACCAATCTGCTGGCCCTGAACGCCGGCGTCGAGGCGGCGCGGGCTGGAGACGCGGGTCGTGGTTTCGCGGTGGTGGCGTCCGAAGTGCGGGCCCTGGCCCAGCGCTCGGCCGACGCGGCCAAGGAAATCAAGACCCTGATCTCGTCCTCCGGGACCCAGGTCGGCGCCGGCGTCAACCTGGTCGGCCAGACCGGCGAGGCCCTGAACCGCATCGTTCAGCGGGTGGCCGAGATCGACGGACTGGTTTCCGAAATCGCCGCCTCCGCCCAGGAGCAGGCCACGGGCCTTCAGCAGGTCAACACCGCCGTCAACCAGATGGATCAGGTGACCCAGCAGAACGCCGCCATGGTCGAGGAATCCACCGCCGCCAGCCACTCCCTGGCCCAGGAAGCGGACGCGCTGGACCAGTCGGTCTCGCGCTTCCAGATCGAGGAGCAGGGCCGCAGGGCTTCCGCTCCGGCGCCGGCTCCGGCCCAGCACAAGCCGGCGGCGAAGCCCTCCGCTGTCCAGCGCACCGTCACGGCCCTGAAGGCCATGGGCGCCGGCGGCGCGGCCCGCAAGCTCGAGACCGTGGCCGCCGAAGACGGCTGGGAGGAATTCTGATGACGGCCGTGCGCCTGCCGGCGGTGCTGGATATCCGCGCCGCCGGCCCCCTCCGGGATGATCTGCTGGCCCTGCGCGGGTCGGACATCACCCTGGACGGGGGCGAGGTGGAGCGGATCGGCGGCCTGTGTCTGCAGGTGCTGATCAGCGCGAAGAAGACCTGGGCCATGGACGACAAGGCGCTGACGCTGGCGCCGGTGTCCGAGGCCCTGACCGAACAACTCGCCGCCTATGGCTGCGCGGACCTGAACATTGATCTCGTTGGGGCGACAGGATGAAGACCGTATTGACCGTCGATGACTCGCGCACCATGCGGGACATGCTGATGATGGCTCTCAAGGACGCCGGCTACAACGTCATCCAGGCGGAGGACGGGGTGCATGGTCTGGAGACCCTGAAGGCGCAAGGCGCCGATGTGGTCATCACCGACATCAACATGCCGCGCATGGATGGTTTCGGCTTCATCGAGGGCATGCGCGCCGATCCCGAGTATCGGGGCACGCCCATCCTGGTCCTGACTACCGAAAGCGACGCCGCCAAGAAGCAGCGCGCCCGGGACGCGGGCGCGACCGGCTGGATCGTCAAGCCGTTCGATCCGGTCAAGCTGGTGGACGCCGTTCGCCGGGTCGCGGCCTGAGCAGGAGCGCAAGATGACCGACGATCCCTTCGAAGCGATCAAGGCGACCTTCTTCCAGGAGTGCGAGGAACTGCTCGCCGACCTGGAGAGCGGCCTGCTGGCGCTGGAAAACGGCGAAGGCGACGACGAGACCATCAACGCGGTGTTCCGCGCGGTGCACTCGGTGAAAGGCGGCGCCGGGGCCTTCGGCATGGAGGCGCTGGTTCGCTTCGCCCATGTCTTCGAGACCCTGATGGATGAGCTGCGTGCTGGCCGCAAGCCCTGCGACGACGCCACCATAAAGACCCTGCTTCGCGCTTCCGACGTGCTGAACGACCATGTGAGCGCCGCCCGCGGCGCGGGCGCTCCGGTGGACGAAGCCCGCTCGGCCGCGCTGGTGGCCGAACTGGAGGCGCTGACCCACGGCGGCGACGCGGCGCCCCCGGCGCCCGCGCCGGAAGCGGACGAGGATGAGTTCGGCTTCAGGCCGGTCCAGTTCGACCCCATGGATCTGGGGCCGGCCCCGGCTCCCGCCGAATCCGGCCACGGCGAGTGGACCGTCGTGTTCCAGCCCAATGCGGCCCTGTACGCCAAGGCCAATGACGCGGGCCTGCTGCTGCGCGAACTGGCCCGGCTGGGCGAGGCGACGATCGAGATCGACGCCAGCGGCGTGCCTACCCTCGACGCCCTGGAGCCTGAAGAGGGCTGCCTGACCTGGACCATCCGCCTGAAAGGCGCGGTGGAGGAGGCGGCGATCCGTGACGTGTTCGAGTTCGTCGATGGGGACTGCGATCTGGCCATTCTGCGCGACGGTGCGAACGCGCCGGTCGCCGAGCCCGCCGAGCCCGCCGAGCCCGCCGCTCCCGCCGAACCTGATCTGGACATCGCCGCCCTGCTGGCAGCAGCCCAGGCGCCGGCGCCTGTGGAGCCCGCCGCCCCCGCACCCGTCGAACCGGCGGCCCTGACCGCAGCGCCGGCGCCAGAGGCCAAGACGCCGCCGGCCGCGCCTGAAGCGGCCGCCAATTCGCCGGCGATCCAGGCCCCGGCGACCATTCGCGTCGATCTGGACCGGGTGGACCGCCTGATCAACCTGGTGGGGGAACTGGTGATCCAGCAGGCCGTGCTGGCCCAGCGCGTGAGCGAGACCGCCATGGTCCGCGCCACGGGTGTCGGGCAGGGTCTTGAGGATCTGGAGCTGCTGACGCGCGAGATCCAGGACAGCGTCATGGCCATCCGCGCCCAGCCCGTGAAATCGGTGTTCCAGCGCATGCCGCGGCTGGTGCGCGAAGTGGCCCAGATGACCGGCAAGCAGGTGCGTCTGGTCACCGAGGGCGAGGCCACGGAAGTGGACAAGACGGTCGTGGAGCGTCTGGCGGAGCCCATCACCCACATGCTGCGCAACGCCATCGATCATGGCCTCGAGAAGCCCGAGAAGCGGGTGGCCGCCGGCAAGCCCGCAGAGGGCCAGGTGCGCCTGGCGGCCCTGCACCGCTCGGGCCGCATCGTCATCGAAATCTCCGACGACGGGGCGGGCATCAACCGCGAACGGGTTCTGGGAATCGCCATTGAAAAGGGCCTGATCGAGCCCGAGGCCCAGCTCACCGACGAACAGATCGATAATCTCATCTTCATGCCCGGCTTCTCGACCGCCGAGACCATTTCCGACGTCTCGGGCCGGGGCGTGGGCATGGACGTGGTGAAGCGCTCCATCCAGTCCCTGGGCGGGCGCATCGCGATCACCAGCAAGCCGGGCGAAGGCTCCACCTTCACCATGAGCCTGCCGCTGACCCTGGCGGTGCTGGACGGCATGGTGGTCACGAGCACGGAGCAGACCCTGGTCGCGCCCCTGGCGGCCATCGTCGAGAGCCTGACCCCCCGCGCCGAGGATATCCACCGGGTCGGGGGCCATACGCCGGTGATCCGCTTCCGGGACGAGTTCGTCCCCCTGGTGGATGTGGCCGCGACCCTGGGCTTCGGCACGGGCCCTGAGCCCGCCTCCACCGGGGTGGCCTTGATCGTGGAAGCCGAGGGCGGCGCCAAGGCGGCCCTGCTGGTGGACGCCATCCAGGGCCAGCGCCAGGTGGTCATCAAGAGCCTTGAGACCAACTACCAGGCCATCGACGGCGTGGCCGCCGCCACCATCCTCGGCGACGGCCGCGTGGCCCTGATTCTCGACATCGACGCCCTCGTCTCGAACACGCGCCGTTCGGTGCGCAAACCTGACCTCAAGCTCGCGAGCTGATCCATGACAGACACGACCATCCAGACCGGCGCCCGGCGCGAACTGATCGCCTTCCGCATCGGCGAACAGGAATTCTGCGTGGACATCATGGCCGTACGGGAGATCCGCGGCTGGACTCCCGCCACGCCGTTGCCCCGCACGCCCGGCTACATGAAGGGCGTCATCAACCTGCGCGGCGCGGTGCTGCCGATCATCGACCTGTCGGGCCGGTTCGGCCTGGGGGTCACCGAGCCCAGCGCGCGCCACGTGATCATGGTGGTGCACATCCGCGAACGGACCGTGGGCCTGCTGGTCGACGCGGTGTCCGACATCCTGCAACTGACCGACGACCAGGTTCAGCCCACCCCCGACGTGGCGGCCGACGAGGTCAAGGCGTTCGTGAAGGGCATCTTCGCCATCGACGGCCGGATGATCAGCCTGATCGCCCTGGACCGCATCCTGCCGACCGAGCCGGAGGCCGAAGCAGCATGACCCCGACCGCCGACAGGGTGCGCCCGGCGAAGGAGACCTCGCTGGTGCAGGGCGAGTTCGCCTTCACCACCGAGGATTTCCGTCACATCGCCCAGGTGCTGCATTCCCATGCCGGCATCGCCCTGACCGAGGCCAAGGCGGCCCTGGTCTATTCGCGCCTGGCCAAGCGGCTGCGCGCCCTGGGGCTGCGCAGTTTCCGGGAATACTGCGCCCTCATCGACGGCGCCGACGGCCTGGACGAACGTCAGGCCATGTTCGCCGCCCTGACCACCAATGTGACGCGCTTCTACCGCGAGCCGCACCATTTCGATCACCTCCGTGATCACGTGATGCCGGCCCTGGCCGAGCGCGCGCGTCAGGGCGGCCGTGTCCGCCTGTGGTCCGCGGCCTGCTCGAACGGGCAGGAACCCTATTCCATGGCCCTGACGGTCCTGTCGGTCCTGCCCGAGGCGGCGGACCTGGACGTGCGCATCCTGGCCACGGACATCGATCCCAACATGGTCGCCGAAGGGCGTCAGGGTCTCTATTCGGCCGAAGCGCTCGAGCCTGTGCCGGACACCCTGCGCACTCGCTGGTTCAAGCGTGAAACCGGCGGCGACCGCATGCTGTACGCCGCGGCGCCCGAGCTGCGTCGGATGGTCACCTTCAACGAACTGAACCTGATCGGCGACTGGCCCATGAGGGGCAAGTTCGACGTGATCTTCTGCCGCAACGTGGTGATCTATTTCGACGACCAGACCCAGGAAAAGGTGTGGAGCCGTTTCCTGCCAATGATGAACCCCGGCGGCACGCTCTACATCGGCCACTCGGAGCGCGTCTCGGGGCCTGCGACGGCCCGCCTGCGCACCAGCGGCCTGACCACCTATGAGGCGCTGTCATGACCGTGACTGTTCTGGTGGTGGACGACTCCCCGACCATGCGCGGTCTGATCTCGGCCGCCCTGAAGCGCGATCCGGAGATCGAGGTGCTGGGCACGGCGGGCGATCCGCTGGAGGCGCGCGACACCATCAAGCGGCTGAACCCCGACGTCATCACCCTGGACGTCGAGATGCCCAACATGAACGGGCTGGAGTTTCTCGAGAAGATCATGCGCCTGCGGCCGATGCCGGTGGTCATGGTCTCGACCCTGACCCAGGCGGGCGCCGAGGTGACCCTGGCGGCGCTGGAACTGGGCGCCGTGGACGCCGTGGGCAAGCCGTCAGGCGGGGTGACCGCCATTGAGGCGTTCGCCGATCTGCCCCAGCGCGTGAAGGCCGCGGCCGGCGCCCGCGTTCGGCCAGTGAGCGAGGCCAGGGGACCCACGGTCGACGCCGCCTGGCGCGCCCGCCCGGATCACGTGGTGGCGCTCGGCGCCTCTACCGGGGGCGTTGAAGCCCTGATCACCGTGCTCTCGTCCTTTCCGGCGAACTGCCCGCCCACCGTCATCACCCAGCATATGCCGGCCACCTTCACCAGGAGCTTCGCTGCGCGGCTGGACAAGCTGTGCGCCGCCTCGGTCAAGGAGGCTGAGGACGGGGACGTGTTGCTGCCCGGCCGCATCTTCCTGGCGCCCGGCGGAGAGGCCCATCTGGAAGTATCGCGCGGATCCTCGCCACGATGCCGGCTGCGCGCCGCCGACACGGTCAGCGGCCATCGCCCCTCGGTGGACGTGCTGTTCGAGTCCGTCGCCCGGCTTGAGCAAAAGGCAGTGGGGGTCATCCTCACCGGCATGGGCCGCGACGGAGCTCAGGGCTTGCTCGCCATGCGTCAGGCCGGCGCCCGGACCTTGGGTCAGGATGAGGCGTCCAGCGTCGTCTACGGCATGCCCCGCGCCGCGCAGGAGATCGGCGCCGTCGAGCGCCAGCTGCCTCTGGGCCGTATCGGCTCCGTCATTCTTGATCTTGTTTCCGCCGCCTCCCCGGCCGCTTCCAAGCCTTCAGAGGTTCACTGACATGCCTGCCGCCTCCGCCATCCAGACCCTGATCGTGGACGACCAGCTGACGATGCGCAGCCTGATCCGCGCCAGCCTGCAGCAGATCGGCGTCGTCAATCTGCGTGAGGCCAACGACGGCGAGGAGGCGCTTCGCGCCATGATCGCCCAGCCGGCGCATCTGGTGATTTCGGACTTCAACATGCCGAATCTGGATGGCCTTGGTCTGCTGCGCGCCATCCGCGCCCATCCGCCCACCAGCAAGTCGGCCTTCATCATGCTGACCGGCCGGGCCGATAAGGAGCTGGTCCAGCGCGCCGTGCAGTTCGGCGTCAATAATTACCTCGTGAAACCCTTCACCGCCGGTCAGCTGAAGGAGAAGATCGAGGGCGTCTTCGGTCCGCTGACATGATGGATGCGGCCACCCTTTCGGAACTCCCCGCCTCGGTGCGCCTGCATGTGGGGCAGGGCGAGCACCTGATCACCGGCGATCCGCAGGTGATGCTGACCACCATCCTGGGGTCGTGCGTGGCCATGTGTCTGCGCGATCCGGTCGCCCGGATCGGCGGCATGAATCATTTCCTGCTGCCCTCGGGCCGCACGGACGGCGCTGACGAAGGCCGCCGCTACGGCGCCTACGCCATGGAAGTGCTGATCAACGGGGTGCTGTCCGCCGGAGGCCGACGTGACCGGCTGGAAGCCAAGCTTTTCGGCGGCGGGCGAATGTTCGACGGTCTGGCCGACGTGGGTGTGGCCAATGCGAATTTCGCGGAGAAATTCCTGGCCGACGAAGGCATCCCGATCATCGCCTCCAGCCTGCGCGGGCACGGCGCCCGGCGGGTCCAGTTCTGGCCCAATAGCGGTCGCGCGTTGCAGAAGTCGGTCAGCGACCGGCCGCTCGAGCGTCCCGTTCCGCCCCCGGTCGTCGCCGACTCGGGCGAACTGGAGCTGTTCTGATGACCGTCGACGCCCGTTTCCTGGCCGCCCTGGCCGAAGAAATCGCGCACGGCCGCGTGATGGCGGAATCCCTGGCCCCCCTGCTGTCGGCCGCGCCGTCCGCGGGCGCGCCGGACACCATCGTCCGGGCCCAGGCCCTGGATATGCTCGTGCAGCATCTGGATGCGCTCGCCGCGATGGCCGCCCGTGTGGGTCAGGGCGATGATCCGCAGGACGCGGTGGTGGCGGCCCCGTTGGGCGGGCTGGTGGAACGCATGTGCGTCGCCCTTGCCGGGGAAAGAACCGTGACGACTTCTCATCCGCCCCCCTCGGGCGACCTGATGCTGTTCGACTGATCCCATGTCCCGCGCCATCTCCCCCGACACACGCATCAATCTGGAGCGCACCGCCGCCCTGCTGATCAACGACAATCCTCAGGGCCTCGATATCCTGAGCTCGATTGTTCAGGGTTTCGGCCTGAAGGAGCAGATCAAGTGCGCCTCGCCGGACGACGCGAGAGCCGTGATCAAGCGCCGCTCGGTGGACATGGTGATGGTGGAGTGCGCCTCGTCCACCGACAGTTGTGACTTCGTACGCTGGATGCGGCGCGACGGCCCCAAGACCAGCGCCTATACGCCCGTCATCATCCTGACCGGTCACGCGTCGGAAGGCTTCGTGACCCAGAGCCGCGACTGCGGCGCCAGCTTCGTCGTGACCAAGCCCCTGACCCCCATGGTGCTTCTGCAGAGAATCCTGTGGCTGACCAAAGACCAGCGTGAGTGGGTCGAGTGCGACACCTACATCGGGCCGGACCGCCGCGTGCGCAACTACGGCCCGCCCCTGGGCATGGCCGGCCGCCGCGCCGGCGACCTGTCCGCCCATGTGGGGGCCGCGCTGGAACCCAACATGGACCAGTCCGACATCGACATGCTCCTCAAACCGCAAAGGGTGGCCCTGTGACCGCCGGATCCGAGAATCCCGCGCGCCTGTTCAAGGTCAGGCCCGCCATCGCCGACCAGATCCGCCTCCCTGGCGGTAAGAAGGTGGGGGAGGCCGTGGCCGCCGCGGATGCGGCGCTGGATGATCAGCGCGCCTCGGCCGTCGAAGGCCTCACCCAGGGGGTGGAACGTCTGGAGGCGCTGTGCCGCGAACGGTCCGATGACGGTTTTGCCTCGGTCTATCCCATCGCCGCAAACCTGGCGGGAACGGCGGGCTTTTTCGAGACGGGACCCTTTTACAAGGCGGTCTACAGCCTGTGCGAACTGACCGAGAAACTGACCGCATCCGGCCGGTGCGACTGGTCGTCGGTGGATGTTCACATCCGCGCCCTTCGCCTGATCCTGACCACGGGATTCGAGGATGGGCCCCCTGCCAGGGCGATGCTGGACGGGCTGTCGTCGCTGGTCCGCCGGGTAGAGGCGACGCCATGAAACCCGTGGTCGAGATTGACGAGGCCCGCCTCCGAATCGTTCTGATCGCCGACGGCGCCGTCATGGCGCGCGACATGAACCAGAGCCTGATCCGCCTGGTGGCCGAGCGGCCCGAGCGCGCTGACCATGATTTCATTCTCGACCTGCGTGAATCCTACGGCGACGGGGCGCACGATGACGTGTTGCGGATCGCCGAGGCCTTCAAGCTCTGTGGGGCCGGAGCCAGGGCGGCGCGGACCTGCTTCATCAGTCTCGATGCAGGCTTCGTGCACTGGGCGCGGACCATGGATTTCTGCTTCGACAACCGGACGCACCATGTGTTCATGACCCTGGAGGAGGCGCATGCCTTCCTGGATCGAAAGCGCGACGAACTGCACGCAGCGGCGGCGGCCTGACCGGCAAGCGGAGCCTTTGCGAGCGAACGGCGTTAACCTTCGGCTTAACCGGAGGCGTCCATGATCACCCGCTCCATCCTGTCCGTTCTTGCCGTATCCTGCCTGGCCTTGAGTGTGGCCGCCTGTTCGCGCGACGAAGCGCCGGTCGAGGCGGTGGAGGACATCCCGGTCGCCGAACAGCCTCCGGCGCCCCCTGCGCCGGAGATCAGCTACGCCTGTGAGAGCGGCCGGTCCCTCAGCGTGCGCTATATGGACTCCGCCAGCGCCGAGGTCACCTATGAAGGCCAGACCTACACCCTGAACATCGCCCGCTCGGCCAGCGGCGCGCGGTATGCGGGGCAGGATCTGGAATGGTGGACTGCGGCCCGGGGCGATCAGGAGACCGCCACCCTCAGCCGCCTCGGCCCCAACGACGACGTGGGTTCCGTCGTGCTGGAGCGCTGTTCGCGGCCAGCCAACACGGTCCTGCCGCCGCGCGCGCCCGACGAAGCCGGGGCCATTGAGATTCTGGACCCGGATATGGCCCCGCCGTGCCGGGGCCCGGCCCTGCGGCTGGCGCGAGAGGGCGGCGATGCGGGCGCGGGCAATCGGCAAGTGGTCCTGTCCCTGACCAACGCCGGTTCGACGGCCTGTTCGGTGCGGGGGTATCCCGGCGTGGTTCTTCGCGACGGGGACGGGGACGATCTGGATCAGGTCCGGGCCGTCCAGCAACTGGGGAACTATTTCCGCGCCGGACAGACGCCGGGCGCGGTGGCGCTGGAGCCGGGCGGGAAGGCTTATTTCGACCTGTCCTACAGCGCCGTGCCCCAGGAAAATCTGGGCGAGACCCGCTGTCCGTCTGTGGCGTCGGTCATCGCCCGGGCGCCGGGAGACACGGCGGACATTCCGCTGGATCTGGAGCTGCAGCCCTGCGGCCGTCAGGTGCGGGTCAGCCCCCTGCGCCCGGTCCGGGACGGCTCGGCGCCCGGCTGAGCACGGGTGGCCTTGGGCGCGGATTCGGCGTAACTCGCGCCCATCGCTGAATCCCCGACCCCGGAGACACCATGCCTGCGCAATTCCATACCCGTGTCCGCGCCGAACTGGACTCCATCGACGAGCAGGGCCTGACGAAGCCGGAGCGGGTGATCGCCTCGCGCCAGGGGCCGGTCATCACCGTGGCGGGGCGAGAGGTCCTGAACTTCTGCGCCAACAACTATCTGGGTCTGGGCGGCGACGCGCGCGTGGCCCAGGCCGGCATCGCAGCCACCGAACGCTGGGGCTCCGGCACCGCCTCGGTGCGCTTCATCTGCGGCACGCTGGAGATCCACAAGGAGCTGGAGGCCGCCATCGCGGGCTATCTTGGCTTTGAGGACGCCATCCTGTTCGCCGCCGCCTTCGACGCCAACGGCGGCATCTTCGAGCCGCTGTTCGGGGAGGAGGACGCCATCGTCTCCGACAGCCTGAACCACGCCTCGATCATCGACGGGGTGCGACTGTGCAAGGCCAGGCGCTACCGTTTCGCCAACTCCGACGTGGACGAACTGGAGGCGAAGCTGAAGGAGGCACGCGCCGCCGGGGCCCGGGACATCATCATCGCCACCGACGGCGCCTTCTCCATGGACGGCTACATCGCCCGGCTGAAGGAGATCCGCGCGCTGGCCGACAAGTATGACGCCCTGATCATGGTGGACGACTGCCACGCAACGGGATTCCTCGGTGAAAAGGGCAGGGGCTCCTACGCCCATCACGGGGTCAAGGTGGACTTCGTCACCGGCACCTTCGGCAAGGCGCTGGGCGGGGCCATGGGCGGCTTCATCTGCGCCACCACCGAAGTGGTCCAGCTGCTGAAGCAGCGGGCGCGGCCCTATCTGTTCTCCAACGCCCTGTCGCCGGCGGTGTGCGGCTCCAGCCTCGAGGCCATCCGCATCGCCCAGGGCGAAGAAGGCGACGCCCTGCGAAAGCGGCTGGCCGCCAACGCCGCCCGCTTCCGGGGCGCCATGACGGAGGCGGGCTTCGACCTGCTGCCCGGCGAGCATCCCATCATCCCGGTGATGCTGGGCGATGCGAAACTGGCGCAGGACTTCGCCGCGCGCATGCTGGAGCTGGGCGTCTATGTGATCGGGTTCTCGTTCCCGGTCGTGCCGCGCGGCGCCGCCCGCATCCGCACCCAGATGTCGGCCGCCCACACCTTCGAGCACATCGACCAGGCGGTCGAAGCCTTCACTACGGCGGGCAGGGAGCTTGGGGTTATCTGACCCGCCGCACGACCCTCAAGGACTCAGGAAGACGACATGACCCAGACCATGAAGGCCCTCGCCAAGACCAAGCCCGCAGAGGGGCTGGAGCTGATCGACGCCCCCGTGCCCGTCGCCGGGCCCGAGGACGTGCTGATCCGTGTCCAGCGCACGGCCATCTGCGGCACTGACATCCACATCTGGAACTGGGACGAGTGGTCCCAGAAGAACGTGCCCGTCCCCATGATCACCGGCCATGAGTTCTCCGGCGAGGTGGTCGCGGTGGGCAAGGACGTGGACCGTCCCATCAGGATCGGCCAGCGGGTCTCGGTCGAGGGCCACGTCATCGACCTGAACAGTGAGGCGGCGCGCGCGGGCCACTTCCATCTGGACCCCGCCACCCGGGGCATCGGCGTGAACCGCCAGGGCGGCTTCGCCGAGTTCGTGGTGGCCCCCGCCTTCAACGTCATCGAACTGCCCGACGAGGTGCCGTGGGAGATCGGCGCCATCCTCGATCCATTCGGCAATGCGGTGCACACGGCGCAGCAATTCGACCTGCTGGGCGAGGATGTGCTGGTCACCGGCGCGGGGCCCATCGGCATGATGGCCGCCGCCGTGGCCCGTCACGCTGGCGCGCGCACCGTGGTGCTGACCGACATTAACGACTTCCGGCTGGAGCTGGCCCAGAAGGTGGCCCCGGGCGTGCGCACGGTGAACACCACCAAGGAAGACCTGCACGACGTGATCCACGAGCTGGGCATGAAGGTGGGCTTCGACGTGGCGCTGGAGATGTCAGGCTCGCCCATCGCCTTCAGGCAGTGCGTCGACACCCTGATCATGGGCGGCGGCATGGCCATGCTGGGCATTCCGTCAAAGCCCATGGAGACCGACTGGGGCGCCATCATCCTCAAGGCCCTGACCATCAAGGGGGTGTACGGCCGCGAGATGTTCACCACCTGGCGCAAGATGCTGGGCCTGCTCAAGGCCGGGCTGGACCTGACCCCGCTGATCACCCACCAGCTGCCCTACGACCGCTTCGAGGACGGCTTCGAGGCCATGAAGTCGGGCCAGTCGGGCAAAGTGGTTCTGGACTGGTCGAAGATCCGCTGACGTTCAGGAGGCGCGCCGCCAGACTTCCGGCGGGGTGAAGCCATAGGCCCAGGCGCCCGCGTTATCGCGGCGGGCCGCCAGTTCCTCCGGGACGTAGCGGTGGGAATAGCGGGTGTAGGCCACCGCGTGGCCCTGACGGACCATGGCCGCGCCGAGGTCCTGCCCGCCCGCGCGGCACACGGCGACGCTGCGGCCATAGCGGTCGCGGTCCATCTCGACACAGTCGACCGGACGCCCGCCTACCAGATTGCGTAGCGCGCTGGCGGAGGCCTGACCGCAGGCGTTGGCGCCGCACATCTGACGCATCTCGAAGGCGTCGACGCCATGCAGGCGGATGCGCTGCCCGCCGATCTCGAGACCGTCGCCGTCGACGATGCGGGCGTGGCCGGAAATGTCGGCCTGCCGCCCAGGGACGATGTCTGCGGCGATCGGGGGCAGGGGCGGTGTGTCGGCGTTGAGCGACGCCCCCACCCAGTCGGGCTTCAGGATCACGGCCACCGCAACGACAGCGACGACGATGACCCCGCGCTCCGCCGCGCTCAGGCGGCGAAAGCGACGGCGACGGCGAAAAGAAAAGGCGCGGCGCATCCGGTGAGGATGGCCGCGCCCTGGTTACCGCCTTGTCAGCGATTGTGGTGAATGGCCGCCGCTTACGCCATTTCAGGCTTGCGGGCGCCGGAGCCGGAGCGGTTGCGGCCGCGGCGCTTCATCTTGAAGTCGCCCTCGACCGCGGGTCGGGGGGCGCGTTCGCCCGCCATGGGGTTATAGGCGGGACGCTCCGGCTGGGCGCGGTCCGCGGACGCGGCGCCGGGCTTGGCCCGACGTTGACGGTGGGGCTGGCCCTTGCCGCCTTCGGGACGCACGCCGTCGCGGTGCGGGTTGCGGTTGCGGCCGCGACCGCCGGGGCCGCGTCCGTCGCCGCGCGGACGCTCGTCGTCCGGCAGGGTGGCCTTCTTGCCGACGCCCGCGGCCATGATGGAGGCGTCCAGCGCCGCCAGGGCCTTGTCGTTGCGGCGATCCCAGCTTTTCAGCTTCTGGCGCGTGACCCGCTCGATGTCGCGCAGCAGCTTCATCTCGTCGGGGGCGCAGAAGCTGACGGCCGAGCCGTCGGCGCCGGCGCGCGCGGTGCGGCCGATGCGGTGCACATAGGCTTCCGGCACGAAGGGCAGCTCGAAGTTGACCACGTGCGAAACGCCGTCCACGTCGATGCCGCGCGCGGCGATGTCGGTGGCGACCAGCACCCGCAGCTTGCCCTTCTTGAAGGCTTCCAGGGCCCGCTCGCGCTGGGACTGGCTCTTGTTGCCGTGGATGGCGCCGGCCTCGACGCCGCCGGCCTCAAGATAGGCGGCGACCTTGTCGGCGCCGTGCTTGGTCTTGGTGAAGACCAGGCAGCGGGTCATGGCCGGATCGGCGAACATCTCCGACAGCAGGGCGCGCTTGCGGCCCTGTTCGACGATGATGACGCTCTGGTTGATGCGCTCGACCGTGGTGGCCTGGGGCGTCACCTGGACCTTGATCGGGTCCTTGAGCAGTTCGCCGGCCAGCTTGCCGATTTCGGTGGGCATGGTGGCCGAGAAGAACAGGTTCTGGCGGCGCGCGGTCATGCGCGAGACCACCTGGCGGATCGGCTTGACGAAGCCGAGGTCCAGCATCTGGTCCGCCTCGTCGAGCACGAAGATCTCGGTGGTCGACAGGTCCAGGGTCTTCTGCTGGACGTGGTCCAAAAGGCGACCCGGGGTGGCCACCAGGATGTCCAGGCCCTGCTGCAGGGCGCGTTCCTGGCCGCCGTACTTCACGCCGCCGAAGATCACGGCCACGCGGAAGCCGAGATTGGCGCCGTAGACCTTGAAGCTGTCGGCGATCTGGCTGGCCAGTTCGCGGGTGGGGGAAAGGATCAGGGCGCGGGTCGTGCGGGGCACGGGCGCCTTACGGTCGGCCGCCAGCCGGTGCAGGATCGGCAGGGCGAAGGCGGCGGTCTTGCCGGTGCCCGTCTGGGCGATGCCCAGCAGGTCCTTGCCCTTCATCACGTCCGGGATGGCCTGGGACTGGATGGGGGTGGGGGTGTGATAGCCTTCGCTGGTCAGAGCCTGCAGAAGGGCCGGATTCAGGCCCATGTCGGCGAAGGGAATAAGGGTCTTGGTCAAAATGGTTCTTTCGCATGCGGCGACGCGCATCAGGCCGGGCTCAAAGCCGAAGGCCGCGCGCCGCCAATCCCGATGAAGTCCGCGAAATGCGGGCCGACGGGAGTGATCGGGCGCCGCCCCGCGTGTCCGGGCGACGAATGAATCTGGAGAAGCCGGCTGCTGCTACAGTCAGGTCTTTTGCTAAAAGACCCACACGCGCTGGAGGCGCCGGAAATCGCGTTTGTGCGATGCAGCACCAGATGGGCGCTAATTGCGGCAGCGTCAAGGCAAAGCTGCAAGAGCCGGCTCTGTTCCCTTCTCCCATTGAGGGAGAAGGTGGCCGCCGAAGGGGGGCGGATGAGGGGTGAAACGCCCCTTTCACCCTTTGCGCGCCGCATGCTCCCGAACCGCCTCAAGGATCAGGTTCGGGTTTCGCAGAACCGCCTCGTTCCCGAACCGCAGCACCGTAAACCCCTTCGCTGTCAGCTACGCATCCCGGCGAGCGTCTGACTCCTCTCTCAGTCGATGAACGCCGCCGTCCACCTCTATGATCAGCTTGAGAGCCGGGCAGCAGAAGTCGGCCACATAGGCGCCGATGGGCATTTGTCTGCGGAACTTGAGGTCTTCCAACCCCCGGCCGCGCAACAACCGCCACATGGCCGCCTCGGTCACCGTCGGTTCGCGGCGTGACCGTCGGGCGCTCGTGCGGGTGCGTTGCGTCGGCTTGAGCATGGCCGGAGTGTAGCCGGAACGTACGGTGTTTCACCCCTCATCCGACCCGCTTCGCGGGCCACCTTCTCCCTCAAGGGGAGAAGGAACGTGAGAGGGTTTGAAGGAATCCTTCCCCGGCGCTAGGGATGCGCCCTTCCTCCTGTTCCCTGCCTGACTGAGCGCCATGCACGACATTCGAGCCATCCGTGAGAACCCCGACGCCTATGTGGCGGGCTGGTCCGCGCGGGGGGTGGACGACGCGTCCGGCGTGGTGGCGAAGCTCATCGAGCTGGACCGCGATCTGCGCGCGGCCCAGACCGAGGGGCAGGAGGCGCTGGCGGGGCGCAACGCGGCCTCCAAGGCCATCGGCGCGGCCATGGGCAAGGGCGACACGGCCGAGGCCGATCGGCTGAAGGCCGAGGTAGAGACCTTCAAGGGCGTCATCGCGGGGGCGGGCGAGCGCGAGACGAAGATCGGCGCTGAACTGCGCGACCTGCTGG
Source organism: Brevundimonas sp. (assembly GCF_046299535.1). GTDB lineage: Bacteria > Pseudomonadota > Alphaproteobacteria > Caulobacterales > Caulobacteraceae > Brevundimonas. The sequence goes on from NZ_JBKBIB010000014.1 coordinate 44,974, forward strand.
CCGGCCTGAAGAACCTGGCCGCGGCGGACGTGCCCGACGGCGAGGACGAGGCGGGCAATGTGGAGGTCAAGACCTGGGGCGAGCCCCGCCGGACCGGACCGGCCAAGGACCACGCCGATCTGGGCGAGGCCATGGGCCTGCTGGACTTCGAGGCGGCGGCCAAGATGTCCGGCGCCCGGTTCGCGGTGATCAAGGGCGGGCTGGCCCGGCTGGAGCGCGCCATCGGCCAGTTCATGCTGGACATGCAGACCGACCAGCACGGGTATCAGGAGGTGAACCCGCCGTACCTCGTGAAGGACGAGGCGATGTTCGGCACGGGACAGTTGCCGAAGTTCGAGGAGGATTTGTTCGGGACGGGATTCGAGCTTGGTCCTTTCGCCTATCTCTCTAGCGGAGCGCGGGATTTCGCTGCGGATGGCGTTGCCGCCAAGACGCTGGAGACATTCTCGGGCGCATTCGATCAGGAAGTCGCGAAGGCCGAAGCCGCTCGCCGCTGGCTCATCCCCACCGCCGAAGTCTCCCTGACCAATCTCGTCCGCGAGCAAATCCTCGCCGAGGACGACCTCGCCACGCCCATGCGCCTCACCGCCCTGACGCCGTGCTTCCGGGCCGAGGCGGGGTCGGCGGGGCGAGACACGCGCGGGCTGATCCGCCAGCACCAGTTCTCCAAGGTGGAGATGGTCTCCATCACCCGGCCGGAGGACTCGGGCGCCGAGCACGAGCGCATGACCGGCTGCGCCGAGGCGGTGCTGGAGGCGCTGGGCCTGCCCTATCGCCGCATGCTGCTGTGCAAGGGCGACATGGGCTTTTCGGCCATGAAGACCTTCGATCTGGAGGTCTGGCTGCCCAGCCAGGGCGCGTTCCGCGAGATCAGCTCCTGCTCCAACTGCGGCGACTTCCAGGCCCGGCGCATGGACGCGCGCTTCAAGCGGGCCGGCGAGAAGAAGACCGAGTTCGTCCACACCCTGAACGGCTCCGGCCTCGCGGTCGGCCGCACGCTGGTGGCGGTGATGGAGAATTATCAGGACGAGGACGGCCGCATCGCCGTCCCGGACGTCCTCCAGCCCTACATGGGCGGCCTGACTCACGTGGGCGCGGCATGAGAATTCTCCTCACCAACGACGACGGCATCGAGGCCGAGGGTCTGGCGGCGCTGGAGCGCATCGCGCGCGAGCTGTCCGACGACGTGTGGGTGGTGGCGCCCGCCGTGGAGCAGTCCGGCAAGGGGCGGGGGGTCACCCTGACCGAGCCGCTGCGGGTCAATCGCTTCAATGACCGGCGGTTCGCCGTCACCGGCACGCCCACCGACTGCGTGGTGCTGGCGGTCAATGACCTGATGACCGACCACCGCCCCGATCTGGTGCTGTCGGGCGTCAACCGCGGGCACAATGTGGGCGAGGACTGTTCGTACTCCGGCACCGTGGCCGGGGCGCTGCAGGGCATGGCCTTCGGCATCCGCTCCATCGCGCTCAGCCAGTCGCTGGAACGCTTCCACGATGAAGTGACGGCCCACTGGGAGACGGCGGAAGCCTTCGCCCCGGCCATCATCAACCGGTTGCTGGACCAGACCTGGCGCGACGGGGTGGTGATGAACCTGAACTTCCCGGCCCTGCCGCCCGAGCTGGTCAAGCAGGTGGAGGTGACCCGCCAGGGCTTCCGCGACATCGGCGAGATGCACGCGGTGCGCCGCACCGACCTGCGCGGGCGCGACTACTACTGGATGAGCTTCCGGGGGACGAAGCAGGAGCACGCCGAGGGCACCGACCTGCGCGCCATGGACGAGGGCCGCATCTCGGTCACGCCCCTGCACATCGACCTCACCCACCGCGAAAGCGTGCACGATCTGAAGGGCGTGCTGGGCGGCGCCCCGCCCCGCACCGTGAAGGCGGCGGCTGAATGAGAGACGACCGCGCCGGACGGCTGATCCTGAGCCTGCGCCAGCAGGGGGTCACCGACCCCCGCGTGCTGGCGGCCATGGAATCGGTGGACCGCGCGGTCTTCGTGCACGAGAAATTCCTCGATCAGGCGTGGGAGGATCAGGCCCTGCCCATCGACTGCGCCCAGACCATCAGCCAGCCCTATGTGGTGGGCCTGATGACCCAGGCCTTGCAGGTCGGGCCCCGCCACAGGGTGCTGGAGATCGGCACCGGCAGCGGTTACCAGTGCGCGGTGCTGAGCCGGCTGGCCCGCTTCGTCTATTCGGTGGAGCGGTATCGCAGCCTGTTGAAGGAGGCGGAGGGCAAGCTGAAGGCGCTGGGCGTGGACAATGTCTTCACCCGCCACGGCGACGGCGGCGAGGGCTGGGCCGAACAGGCGCCCTTCGACCGCATCATGGTCACCGCCGCCTCGCCCCACGAACCCAGGGATCTGCTGCGCCAGCTCAAGCCCGGCGGGGTGCTGGTGGCGCCGGTGGGGCGCGGCTCGGTGCAGATGCTGAACCGCTACACCGCCGACGAGGACGGCGCCTTCAGCCGCGAGAGCCTCATGGAGGTGCGTTTCGTGCCGCTGGTGGAGGGCGTGGCGAAGGAGACGTGAGCCGTGGGGGCAAAGTCTCTGGCGCCGTTAACCCTTTCGCCCCAAAATGGCGCCTTTCCGGCTGTTGGGTGCCGGCGACGATTCCGATTGAGTTGAAGGTGAGGGCGGGGATGACCGGCTGGACGATACTGGCGCGCAGGGCGCTGATCATTGCGGGTGCGGCGGCGACGCTGGCGGCCTGTGCGTCCTATCCGTCGGAGCCGCGCTATCCGACCCGGCCCACCACCGGCGCCCCGGCGCAGCAGTCTCCGTGGGGCGAGCCTGTGCCCAACACGCCCCCGACCCAGCTCCAGACCCGGCCCGATATCGACCCGTACGAGCCGACGCCCGCGCCCTATGAGCCCATCGAGGCCCAGCCGCTGCCGCCGACCGGCCAGCCGCAGCCCCGACCCGATTATCTGCCGGACCAGCGCCCCGGCGAGATCCCGCCCGCTCCGGCCCGGCCGGGCGGCTTCGGACCCGGCGCGACCTATGTCATCCAGCCGGGTGACACCATTTCCGGCGTGGCGCGGCGCTTCCAGACGCCGGTGCAGACCCTCATCACCCTGAACGGCCTGGCGCCCCGCGCCGACATCTCGGCCGGGCGCGGGCTGGTCCTGCCCGACAGCGCGGTGGACACCGGCCCCGATCCCTACGCCACCGGCCCCTCGCCGCGCGGCGTTCTGGTCCCCGAAACCGGCGCCCCGCCGCCGCCGCCGCCCCCGCCGCCCTCGGGCAACCCCGCCGCGCCGCCGCCCAACGAGGCCAGCACCGGCCAGGGCATGTTCGAATGGCCCCTGCGCGGCGACATCGTGCGCAATTTCGGACAGGTGGGAGTCAGCGAGCGCAACAACGGCATCCACATCGGCGCGACCGCCGGGGCGCCGGTCCGCGCCGCCGCCGGCGGTCGCGTGGGCTATGTGGGGTCGGATCAGCCCGGCCTGGGCCTGGCCGTCATCATCATCCATAGGGACGGCTGGCGCACGGTCTACGCCCATCTGGGCTCCTCGACGGTGTCGTTCGGCGATGACGTCCGGCAGGGGCAGGAGATCGGCACCGTGGGCCTGACGGCGGGCGACGGGCGTCCCTCCATCGCTTTCGAGGTGCGTCACATGCGCGACGGCCAGCCGGTCGCTGTGGACCCCCGGACGGTGCTGCCGCGCTGATCCGGGTCCGCGACCAATACGCCACGTTGCAAAGCTGACCCGGCGCCCCTAGGTTCCGCCCCTATTTCTGACGGGGCGTCGCGGACGCCCGCGACTGACCTTGGGAGACACCATGTTCGCCACCCCCGCCTACGCCTCCACGGCCGGCGCCGCCGCCGGCGGCGGTCTGACCGCGACGCTGATCCAGTTCCTGCCCTTCGTCCTGATCTTCGTGCTGTTCTGGTTCCTGCTGATCCGGCCGCAGCAAAAGCGCATGAAGGCGCACCAGGCCATGGTCGGCGGTCTGAAGCGCGGCGACACGGTGGTGCTGTCCAACGGCATGATCGGCAAGGTCACCCGGGTCGAGGACGCCGAGGCCATGGTCGAGATTTCGCAAGGCGTGAACGTGCGCGTGGTCAAGTCCATGGTGGCCGAGGTGCGCAACCGCACCGAAATCGCCGCCAACGACAAGAAGTAAGCCTGCAAGCACAAGGCCGGGGTTCCGTTCGATGATTCAGCTGTCCCGCTGGAAGGTCTATGTGGTCGCGGCGGCGCTGCTGCTCGCGACGCTGTTCGCCTTCCCGAACCTTCTGACCCCGGCCCAGCGCGAGGCGCTGCCCGGTTTCGTGCCTTCCGGTGTTCTGAACCTGGGTCTGGATCTGCAGGGCGGATCCTATCTGATGCTGCAGGTGGACGTGGACGAGGTCCGCGAGACCCGCGTCAACAGCCTCGTGGAGGACATGCGCGTCATCCTCTCCGGCGCGCGCATCGCCTTCTCGAACCTGGAGCGGCAGCCCGGCGGCTTCACGGTCACCATCAATGATCCGGCCAATTACGACCGCGCGCTCAGCGAACTGCAGCAACTGGCCCGGCCCACGTCGACCGGGGTGTCCGACGTGGCGGTCACCCGCCAGACCAACAACCGCATTCGCGCCACCTTCACCGATCAGGCCCTGAACAACATGGGCGCCAATGCGGTGGACCAGTCCATCGAGGTGGTGCGCCGCCGGATCGACAGCTTGGGCACCCGCGAGCCCTCCATCACCCGCCAGGGCACGGACCGGATCGTGGTCCAGGCCCCGGGCGAGAGCGATCCCGAGGCGCTGGAGCGCGTCATCGGCCAGACCGCCCAGCTGACTTTCCAGATGGTCGACCACGACAATTCGGTCGAGGAAGCCCTCGCTGGCCGCGTGCCTCCCGATGCGATCCTGATGCAGGACGAATTCGGCGCCCCGCTGCTGATCAAGCGCCGCATCCTGGTGTCGGGCGAAAGCCTGACCCGGGCCAGCGTCGGCTCTGACCAGTCGGGCCGTCCGGCCATCGACTTCCGCTTCGACGGCCAGGGCGCGCGCCGCTTTTCCGAGACCACCAGCAATAATGTGGGCCGCCGCTTCGCCATCATTCTGGACGGCCAGGTGATCTCGGCGCCCAATATCGTCACCCCCATCACCACCGGCTCCGGCCAGATCACCGGCCGCTTCAGCATCTCCGAGGCGTCCGAGCTGGTGAACCTGCTGAACGGCGGCGCCCTGCCGGCGCCCCTGACGGTGGAAGAGCGCCGCACTGTCGGCGCCGGGCTCGGCGCGGATGCGGTCGAGGCGGGCATGAAGGCCACCCTGGTGGGCTTCGTTCTGGTGGTCCTGTTCATGATCGTGGCTTACGGCTTTGTGTTCGGCGGCATCAGCGTCATCGCCATGCTGATCAACGGCATGCTGATCATCGCGGCCATGTCCCTGACCGGGGCGACCCTGACCCTGCCGGGCATCGCGGGTCTGATCCTGACCCTGGCCATGGCGGTGGACGCGAACGTCCTGATCTTTGAGCGGATGCGGGAAGAGGCGCGCGCCGGCCGCTCGGCCATCGCGGCGGCGGACTCCGGCTTCAGCCGCGCCATGTCCACCATTCTGGACGCCAACATCACCACCCTGGGCGCGGCGCTGATCATGTTCCAGTTCGGAGCCGGGCCCGTGCGCGGCTTCGCCTGGACCCTGTCCATCGGCGTGTTCACCTCGGTCTTCACCGCGGTTCTGGTGACCCAGATCGGCGTCGCCCTCTGGCTGCGGGCGACCCGCGCCAAGAAACTTCCCATCGCGTGAGCGCACCCATGAAATTCTGGCCCTTCATCAAGCTGCTCCCCGACAAGACGAACCTGAAGTTCGTCAAATACGCGCCCATCATGGGCGTGCTGTCGGTGATTGCGGTGATCGCCTCGCTGTTCCTTACCCTGTGGCCGCTGACCCCGCCGTGCGGCGGTCTGAACTGCGGCGTGGATTTCTCGGGCGGTCTGGTGGTCGAGATCACCGCCGCGCCGGAGGCCGCCGACATCCCCGGCATCCGCGACGGTCTGAACGCCATGGATCTGCGCGATGTCCAGGTGCAGGCGTTCGGCTCTCCCAGTGACGCCCTGATCCGCTTCCAGACCCCGGAGGGCGATCCCGGCGAGGTGCTGCGCGCGGTTCAGGCGACCCTGACCGAGGTGCAGCCCTCCATCGAGGTGACCCGCACCGAGGCCGTCAGCGGCCAGGTGTCCCAGGAGCTTCTGACCAACGGGGTCATGGCGCTGGGCGTGGCCATGCTGATGATGCTGGCCTACATCTGGTTCCGCTTCCAGTGGACCTTCGGCGTGGGCGCCCTCGTGGGCCTGCTGCATGACGTGATCCTGACCTTCGGCCTTTTCGCCATCACGGGCATGGAATTCACCCTGGTCAGCGTGGCCGCGGTCCTGACCATCATCGGCTACTCCATGAACGACACCGTGGTGGTGTGCGACCGCCTGCGTGAGAACCTTCGCAAGTACAAGAAGATGCCGCTGGCCGACGTGATCGACCTGTCGCTGAACGAGACCCTGTCGCGCACCATCATGACCGGCCTGACCACCATCCTGGGTCTGCTGGCCATCGCCCTGCTGGGCGGCGCGGTGCTGGCCAGCTTCGCCTGGGCCATGATCTTCGGCGTCATCATCGGCACCTATTCCTCCATCTACATCGCCGCGCCGCTGATCCTGCTGTGGGGCGCCAAGCGCGGCGACGAGGCGGACGAGGAGGCCACGCCGATCAAGCTGGGTATGGGCTCCAAGGCCTGATCGCTTCATGACCGACCGCCGCGACCTGCTGGACGGTCAGGTGCGCGCGGCGGATCCGGACCGCTGGCTGTCCAGCCGCTTCGTGGCCGACGCGGACCGGCGCGCCGACCTGATCGCGCTCTACGCCTTCGAGGCGGAACTGATGGCGATCCCGTCGAAGGTCACCCAGCCGCTGCTGGCCGAGATGCGCTTCACCTGGTGGGGGGACCAGATGGACGGCCTGTTCGCCGGTGAGCCGCGCAAGGGTCACCCGGTGCTGGAGGCCCTGTCCGCCGTCGCTGTCCGACACGGTCTGGATCGCGCGCCGCTCGATGCTCTGATCGAGGCTCACATCGGCCGCGTCCACGACGAGCCTCATGATCTGGACGCCTTCTATGTGGGGCCCATGCAGGCGGCGGCGCGAATTCTGGCCGGGCTTGGCCATGAAGCGGCGGTCGCGCCTGCCGGGCGCATGCGGGGCCTGTCCCAGACGGGCCGCGCCGACGAGGCGAACGCTCTGCGGGCCGAAGCCAACCGGGCGCTGAAATCCTTGCCCGCCGCCGCCTTTCCCGCTGTCGCTCACGCCGCTCTGACCGACCACGCCGCGCCCGAACCGCTCAAACGTCTGCGCCTGACATGGGCGGTCTTGCGGGGGCGCATCTAGGCGTTTCCGCCCCCCGGGTTTCGCAGGCCCTATGATGGGAACGTCACCAGCGGTCAGGAGGCGATTTCAACAATTCAGACAATTCGGACACTCTTTTTTCGCAGCGTCAGAGTCTGAAATCGCAGTTTGCGGGCGCCTGGTTGCGGATGCGCTCGATGATGGCCGGGTCGCCGTCGCCGAAGAAGGCGTCACGACCGGCGGGAGGGTCCAGCCAGTCTCCCGTCCGCCAGTCCATGAAGCTGCGCCCCCACAGCGCCTCCGCCCGCTCATAGCCTCCGGCGCCGAAGCCGCGCACCGCAGCGTGCATGACGCCGCGCCGCGCCGGGTCCACGCCCAGTTCCGTGAGCGCCTCGTTGAAAATGTCGTCGGCCGCGTCGCGCTGACCCGGCTCGCCCACCGAGTACAGCCAGTCGTGGACCACCGCCGCGATGGCGTGACGCCCGAACGGCGGGATCAGCCAGCGCCCCACGCGCGGAATGGATGCAAAATCAGTAACATAGCCTGCGGGCACCCAGATCCAGCGGCCCGTTGACGGCTGTTCGTAGGCGAAGGGCTGCATCACCACGACCGTGGTGCGTCCGTCCCGCTCGCGGTCCTTGTCATGATTGATGGCGCAGACCAGCGGGTGATCGACGGCCACAGCCGCCGTTCCAGCCGGAGCGGCGGCGACCTCAGTCTCGCGAGGACAGGCGTGAAAGGCCATGGGGCCAGTCTATCACCGGACGGACGCCGCGTCCCGCCAGCTCTTCAGCGCCTCCAGCGCCCGCACGCTCATCAGCCGCTTCTTGGCCCGGCCCCGGTCCTTGGGCGGAATCTTCTTGCCGTCGGCGTCCACGCGCGGCGCCTCCAGCGGCGGCAACAGGCCATAGTTGATGTTCATGGGCTGGAACTTCGACCCCTCCAGATGCCCGCCGGTGATGTGCTCCACCAGGGCGCCCATGGCCGTCTCCGGCGGCGGGGGGACCAGATCGCGGCCCAGCGCCTGCGCCGCGGCCAGACGGCCGGTCAGCAGGCCCATGGCGGCGCTTTCCACATAGCCCTCCACCCCCGTCACCTGCCCGGCGAAGCGCAGGCGCGGCATGGCCTTAAGTCGTAGTTGCCGGTCCAGCAGTTTGGGGCTGTTCAGGAAGGTGTTGCGGTGCAGCCCGCCCAGCCGCGCGAACTGGGCGTTCTGCAGGCCGGGGATCATGCGGAAGATGTCGGTCTGGGCACCGTATTTCAGCTTGGTCTGGAAGCCCACCATGTTGAACAGGGTGCCCAGCGCATTGTCCTGCCGCAGCTGGACGATGGCGTGGGCCTTGACCATGGGGTCGCGCGGATTGGTCAGCCCCACCGGTTTCATGGGGCCGTGGCGCAGGGTCTCGCGGCCGCGCTCGGCCATCACCTCGATGGGCAGGCAGCCGTCGAAATAGGGGACGTTCTCCCACTCCTTGAACTCGGTCTTGGGGCCGCCCAACAGGGCGTCGATGAAGGCGTCATACTGCGCCTTGTCCATGGGGCAGTTCACATAGGCCGCCGCGTCGCCCCCCGGCCCCGCCTTGTCATAGCGCGACTGACGCCAGGCGATGTCGAAGTCGATGCTCTCGGCGTGGACGATGGGCGCGATGGCGTCGAAGAAGCTGAGGCTCTCCTCGCCCGTGGTCTTGAGGATGGCGTCGGCCAGGGCGGGCGAGGTCAGCGGCCCGGTGGCCACGATGACATTGTCCCAGTTTTCCGGCGGCAGGCCTGCGATCTCCTCGCGCACGAGGGTGATCAGCGGATGGGCCTCCAGCTTCGCGGTCACGGCCTGGGAAAAGCCGTCGCGGTCCACCGCCAGGGCCCCGCCAGCCGGCACCTGATTGGCGTCGCCGCAGGCCATGATCACCGAATCCAGCGCCCGCATCTCGGCGTGCAGCAGGCCCACGGCGTTGTACTCCCAGTCGTCCGACCGGAACGAGTTGGAGCAGACCAGTTCGGCCAGGCCGTCGGTGTGGTGCGCGTCGGTGCGCACACCGTCACGCCGCATTTCATGCAGGATGACGGGGACGCCCGCACTGGCGATCTGCCAGGCCGCTTCCGAACCGGCCAGGCCGCCGCCGATGATGTGTACTGGGGAGGGAGAGGTGCTCATGGCGGGGGTTCTAGCGTCACAATCCTTGAACAGGAAACGGCATGACGACGCGGCCTTCGCGCGCTAAGGATTTCCCCTGATTTATGCCTTGGGAGGGCGATATGGCGTTTTCGGCAACAGAGTGCGCGTTCGAGGGCTTCCGCGTGGCCCGGCGTACGCCCCTGACCATTCTTATCTGGGCTGCGGCCTACATTCTCTTCATGGCTGTGGTTCTGGCCTTGATGGGGGGATCCTTCATCGCCCTGATGGCGACGGCGACCGAGTTGCAGGGCGTCACCAATCCCACGCCCGAGGATTTCGCGCCGCTGTGGGCCGCCTATGCGGGGGTCATGTGGATCATGCCTCTGGCGCTGGTGTTCAGTGCGGTGCTCTACACGGCCGCCCTGCGTGTGGTGCTGAGGCCCGAGGAGAAGGGTTTCGGCTATATGCGCCTGGGCATGGACGAGGTTCGCGTGTTCGTGGTGACGGTCGTGCTTAGCGTCCTGGCCTTCCTTGCCAGTCTGATCATTTTCGGTCTGGCCGGCGTTCTGGCTGGCCTGGCCAGCGTGGCGGCGGGGGATGCGGGCGGTCTGGTGGGCTTGGTGCTGATGCTGGTGGCGGTGGCGGCGTTCTTCTGGCTGGCCGTGCGGTTCTGCCTGGCCCTGCCCATCACCGTGGCCGAGCGGCGTTTCGCCATCTTCGATTCCTGGAACATGACCAAGGGCAAGGCGCTGCCCCTGTTCGGCATGACCCTGATCATCATCGTCATGGCCATCGTGGTGTCGATCCTGGCCTCCATCATCATCCTGCCGTTGATGTTCTTCACCGGGAACATCAGTGAACTTGCCGCCATGCAGGGCGCGGATTTCGGTCAGATCATGAGCGCCATGGGCCCGGCCATCATCATCTATATCCTCAGCAACAGCGTCATATCTGCGCTGAGCCTCGCCATCTTCATGGCCCCCTACGCCGCCGCGTACCGTGACATTCGTGGCGGCGGCGCCCCGCTGGCCGTCGAGCCTGCGCCGTCGCTGTAAGGCCAGATCAGGCCCGCGCCTTAGCGCGGGCCTTTTTCTGGGGCGGGGCAGCGGCTTCGACCGCCGCCTTCACCCGCGCCAGCCGACGCGTCTCGTGGCGATCCAGCATTTCCTTGAGGTACTTCCCGGTCCAGCTCTTCGGATCGGCCGCGACCTGTTCGGGGGTGCCCTTGGCCACGATCTCGCCGCCGCCGTCGCCGCCCTCCGGGCCGAAGTCCAGCAGCCAGTCGGCCACCTTGATCACATCCAGATTGTGCTCGATCACCACGATGGTGTTGCCGTGCTCCACCAGCTCCTGCAGCACCTCCAGCAGCTTGCGGGTGTCCTCGAAGTGCAGGCCGGTGGTGGGCTCGTCGAGGATGTACAGGGTCTTGCCCGTGGCCCGTTTCGACAGCTCCTTGGACAGCTTGACCCGCTGGGCCTCGCCGCCTGACAGGGTCGTGGCCGGCTGGCCCACCTTGACGTAGCCCAGACCGACCCGCTCCAGCGTCTGCATGCGGTCGCGGATGGGCGGCACGGCCTTGAAGAAGGTCGCCGCCTCCTCGACCGTCATGTCCAGCACGTCGGAGATGGACTTGCCCTTGAACACGATCTCGAGGGTTTCGCGGTTGTAGCGTTTGCCCTTGCAGACGTCGCAGGTGACGTAGACGTCCGGCAGGAAGTGCATCTCGATCTTGATCAGGCCGTCGCCCTGACACGCCTCGCAGCGCCCGCCCTTGACGTTGAAGCTGAACCGGCCCGGGCCATAGCCGCGCGCCTTGGACTCCGGCAGGCCTGCGTACCAGTCGCGGATGGGGCCGAAGGCGCCGGTGTAGGTGGCGGGGTTCGAGCGCGGGGTGCGCCCGATAGGGCTCTGGTCGATGTCGATGACCTTGTCGAAATGCTCCAGCCCCTCGATGCGGTCAAAGTGGGCGGGCGCGTCCGACGCGTTGTGCAGCCGGCGGGCCGCCGCCTTGTACAGGGTCTCGATGGTGAAGGTGGACTTGCCGCCGCCGGACACGCCCGTGATGCAGGTGAACACGCCCACGGGGATCTCACCGGTCACGTTCTTCAGATTGTTGCCGGTGGCGCCGGTGATCTTCAGCATCTTCTTGCGGTTGATGGGGCGGCGGCCCTCGGGAGGCAGCTCGATCTCGCGTTCGCCGGTCAGGTATTTGGCGGTGAGGCTCTTGCCGTTGGCCATGACCTCGGCCGGGGTGCCCTCGGCGCAGACCTCGCCGCCGTGCACGCCCGCTGCCGGCCCCATGTCGATGACATGGTCGGCGGTCATGATGGCTTCTTCATCGTGCTCGACCACCAGCACCGAATTGCCCAGGTCCCGCAGGCCGCGCAGGCTTTCCAGCAGCCGGGTGTTGTCGCGCTGGTGCAGGCCGATGGACGGCTCGTCCAGCACGTACAGCACCCCGGTCAGGCCCGAGCCGATCTGTGACGCCAGTCGGATGCGCTGGCTCTCGCCGCCCGACAGGGTGGCCGACGCGCGCGACAGGTTCAGATAGTCCAGCCCCACATTGTTCAGGAAGCCGAGCCGGTCGTTGATCTCCTTCAGGATCCGCCGGGCGATCTCCATCTGCTTGTCGGTCAGGCTGTCGTCCAGGGTGGTGAACCACAGGTGCGCCTTCGATATGGACAGGGCCGAGATGTCGGCGATGTCCTCGCCGCCCACCTTGACCGCCAGAGCCTCGGGCTTCAGGCGCTTGCCGCCGCACGCCTCGCACGGGGTCTCGGACTGATAGCGGCCCAGCTCCTCGCGCACCCAGGCCGAGTCCGTCTCGCGCCAGCGCCGCTCAAGGTTCGGCACCACGCCCTCGAACGCCTTGGCCACCTCGTACTTCCGGGCGTTGTCGTCGTAGGTGAACTTCACCTTCTCCTTCGTCCCGTGAAGGATCACGTCCTGGGCCTGCTGCGGCAGGTCGCGCCAGGCCACATCCATGGAAAAGCCGAAGTGTCGCGACAGCGACTGCAGGGTCTGGGTGTAGAGCGGTGAGGGGCCGCGCGCCCACGGCGCCACCGCCCCCTTGTGCAGGGTCTTGTCCCGATCCGGCACCACCAGATCGGCGTCGAACGCCAGCTTGACCCCCAGCCCGTCACAGGCCGGGCAGGCGCCGAACGGGTTGTTGAACGAGAACAGCCGCGGCTCGATCTCGCTGATGGTGAAGCCCGACACCGGGCAGGCGAAACGCTCGGAGAAGATGATCCGGCGCGGCTCCGTCTCGCCCTCCTTCACATCCGCCCATTCCGCCGTGGCCAGGCCGTCGGCCAGATTCAGCGCGGTCTGGATGCTGTCAGCGTAGCGGCTTTCCAGCCCGTTCTTGGTGACCAGCCGGTCCACCACGATGTCGATGTCGTGCTTGAACTTCTTGTCGAGCGTGGGGGCGTCCTCGATGGCGTGGAAGACGCCGTCGATCTTGACCCGCTGGTAGCCCTGGCGCTGCCACTCAGCCAGCTCCTTGCGGTACTCGCCCTTGCGACCGCGCACCACGGGGGCCAGCAGGTACAGCCGCTCACCCTCGGGCAGGGCGGTCAGCTTGTCCACCATCTGGCTGACGGTCTGGCTCTCGATGGGCAGGCCGGTGGCCGGCGAATAGGGCACGCCCACCCGCGCCCACAGCAGGCGCATGTAGTCGTGGATCTCTGTCACCGTGCCGACGGTGGAGCGGGGGTTCTTGGAGGTGGTCTTCTGTTCGATGGAGATGGCCGGCGACAGGCCCTCGATCAGGTCCACGTCCGGCTTGCCCATCAGCTCCAGAAACTGTCGCGCATAGGCCGACAGGCTCTCCACATAGCGCCGCTGACCCTCCGCATAGATGGTGTCGAACGCCAGCGACGACTTGCCCGACCCGGACAGGCCGGTGAGCACCACCAGCTTGCCGCGCGGAATGTCCACGTCCACGCCCTTGAGATTGTGCTCGCGGGCGCCGCGAACGCGGATGAAATCGTGCTTGTCGGTCATGCGAGGGAATAAGCCGTCAGATGCGGGGAAGGTTCAGCCGGAACAGATACGCGACGGCCCTATATGGGGATCAATCCGCGTGATTCAGCAAGAACAATGTGGGAACATTGCGGCGGTTCAAGCCGTGGGGTATCGTTGATCATGGCCGACGGTTTCGATATCCACCTCAACGAGGATCAGGCCCGGCGCCTGAGGGCGGCGGCCGAGGCGTCGGGCGTCGATCCGGAGACCTATCTCCTTCAGGCGCTGGAGCAGGCGATGGAGGACGGCGAGGAGGCTCGACGCTGGGCCGAGTATCAGCGGACGGGTGAGACGATACCGCTCGAAGACGCTCTTGCCGCCTTTGACGCTGAACTCAAGCGCAACCTCGCCAAGCGCGCTTGACCTGGCAGGTCGTGGTGCTCCCCAAGGCTGAGGCGGACCTGATCCGCCTGGCGCGATTTCTGGCGGTCCATTCGCCTTCGGCCAGTTAGCGAATGGGCGAGACGCTGAAAGGGGCCCTTCGATCGCTTGCCGAGATGCCCTTGAGGACGCCGATCCGGAACGGCGGCCACGAGTTGTTCGTGCCGTTCGGCGACGCCGGCTATATGGTGACCTATCGGGTTGAGCAGAACCGCGTCCTCGTCACCCGCATCTTCCACACCCGCGAGGACCGCTAGCCGCCCTCCGGCGTCCAGGCCTGCGTCGGCATCACATAGCGCTCGCCCGGCCCCACGATCACGCCGTTGGCCGAGGCCACGCCCAGCTCAAGGCTCTGGGCGATGCGCTCTGCGCGCTCGATGAAGTGGGCGGCGGCGACGGGCGGGCACAGGTCGTGGGCGGTCTCCCGAAACAGCTCCAGCCAGCGGTCGAAATGCCGTGCGTCGATGGGCAGGGGCAGGTGCTTGGGCATCGGCCGCCCCTGATAGACGCCGGTCGACAGCGCCACAGAGGACCAGAACAGCTTCATCTGATGCAGGTGCGGGGCCCAGTCCTCAACCCGCGCCGCAAAGATCGGCCCGATCAGGGCGTCATCGCGCACCCGGCCATAGAAGCCTTCCACCAGCCCATCGATCATGGCTTCGTCGATGCCCGTCCCGGACCGCAGCCGCGCGGTGGCGGCCTCGCGCCGGGCGCGGTGTTCGGCTTCGGTCTGGGCGGGACTGGCGGTCATGGAGGGAAGATAGGGGCTGGGGCGGCGCTATGCGACCGCCTGCAGCGCCACGCCCGCTGCGACCGCGCCGGCCAGCACGGTCATGATCCCCAGCCTGAAGCGGATAAGGGCGACGGCGGCGACGGCGGCCAGCATCAAGGCCATGGGCTGGACGCCCGCCAGCACCGGCACGGTCATGTCCAGCGGCCCGGTCTGGACCCGCCGCGTCTGGTCGAACAGTACGTGGAGGGCGAACCACAGGCCCAGATTGGCGATCACCCCGACCACCGCCGCCGTCACCCCGGACAGGGCCGCCTGCAGCCGCCGGGCGTGCTCCAGCCGCTCGATCCAGGGCGCCAGGGCGAAGATCCAGAGAAAGCAGGGCGCGAAGGTCATCCAGGTGGCCAACCCGGCGCCGATGATCCCGGCCAGCAGGGGCGTGAACGGCTCGGGAAAGCGGAAGGCCGCCAGAAAGCCCACGAACTGGGTCACCAGAATCAGGGGGCCGGGCGTGGTCTCGGCCAGACCCAGGCCGTCGGCCATCTGGCCCGCGTCCAGCCAGCCGTGGTTCTGCACCGCCTCCTGCGCCATATAGGCCAGCACCGCATAGGCGCCGCCGAAGGTGACCACCGCCAGCTTCGAGAAGAAGGCGGCGATGTCCATCAGCACATGGTCCGGTCCCAGCACCAGCAGGATCGCCAGCGCCGGCGCGGCCCAGATCGCGCCCCAGACGGCGACGGCGCGCCCGGTTCGCCACGCCATGTCGCGCTTTCGCGGTCGGGGCTCTGCGTCCGACGTCGGCTCGGTGATCGGCGCCGCCGCGAACAGGGCGCCGATCAGGGCCGCGCCGAGAATCACGGCGGGGAAGGGGGCGTTGAAGAGGAACAGCAGGCCGAACGCCGCGAGCGCCAGTCCGCGCTTGAGCCCCGTGTCCAGCGCCCGCCGGGCGAGGCGGACCAGCGCCTGCAGGATGATGGCCAGCACCGCCGCCTTGACGCCGAAGAACGCGCCCTGGACCCAGGTAAGGTCCGCCGCATAGGCGTACAGGATCGACAGCCCCAGGATCACCGCCGCGCCCGGCAGGACGAACAGCCCGCCCGCGACCAGTCCCCCGGCCACCCCGTGCAGGCGCCAACCCACATAGGTGGCCAGCTGCTGCGCCTCCGGACCCGGCAGCAGGGTGCAGAAGTTCAGGGCCCGCAGATACTGGCCCTCGTCCAACCATTTGCGCTCATCCACGACCACCCGGTGCATCAGGGCGATCTGGCCCGCGGGCCCGCCGAAGCTGATCAGCCCGATGCGGCCGAACGCCCTGACGAGGTCGTGAAGCGGAACCTGACTTGGCGAAGCGGACATTTCGTACCTATATTCCAAATCTCAAGCTTCAGAAGGAGACACGACCATGATCAGCGCGCTGGAAATCGGTTTCGCCCTTTCCGCCCTTTCGCTGCTCATCGGCTATGTCGCGCTTCGTCCCAAGCCCGTTCCCGTCCGCATTCGTGACGCTCGACAGCGTCGCCGCCCGAACGCCTGACGGAAACACTCTCTTCGACAATCTGACCCTGGCCTTCGGCCGTGAGCGCACCGGTTTGGTGGGCAGGAACGGCGTTGGCAAGTCCACGCTTATGCGCCTGATCGCCGGAACGCAGCCGCCCGCCGAGGGCGCTGCGTCGCGCGCCGGGACCATCGGCGTGCTGGACCAGAGGTATGACCCCGCGCCCGGTGAAGCGGTCGCCGACACCCTTGGCGTCGCACGTCCGCTGGCGGTGCTGCGGCGCGTGCTGGCGGGCGAGGGCTCCGTATCGGATATGGGCGAGGCGGACTGGACGCTGGACGACCGGCTGAACGAGGCCCTGGCCCAGGTCGGCCTGTCCGGTCTCGACCTGCACCGCAGGACGGCGAGCCTCAGCGGCGGCGAACAGACCCGCCTGCGTCTGGCCGGTTTGCTGCTGGCCCGGCCCGACCTGATCCTGCTGGACGAACCCACCAACCATATGGACGCCGAGGGGCGCGGTCTGATCGCAGGCGTGCTGGAGCGATGGGAGGGCGGCGCGGTGGTGGTCAGCCATGACCGCACCCTGCTGGGCCGCGTGGACCGCATTGTGGAGCTGTCCAGCCTGGGCGCGGCGACCTATGGCGGGAACTGGGACCTCTACACGGAGCGAAAGGCGGCCGAGCGCGCGGCGGCCGAGCGAGAGCTGGACACCGCCGAACGCGCCGCGTCGCGGGTGGCGCAGGAGGCCCAGCGCGAAGCCGAGAAGAAGGCCCGCCGCGACGCGGCGGGTCGACGCTTCGCCGCGTCAGGCAGCATGCCGCGCATTGATCTGGGCCTGCGGGCGGACCGGGCCCAGGATACGGGGGGCAAGGCGCGCCGTCTTGCCGAACGGCGGCAGGATCAGGCCCGCATCGAACTGGAGGCCGCCCGTGAGCGGGTGGAGCAGGCTCGCCTCATGCGCATCCCCATGCCCTCGACAGGCCTGGCTCCGGGCAAGGTGGTGCTGGAGTTGCAGGACGCGCGGTTTGATTTCGCCGCGCCGGCCGAGAGCGGGCGAGCGGCGACTGTCGGTCCCGTTTCGCTGCGCCTCACCGGCCCTGAACGGGTTGCGATCACGGGGCCGAATGGCGCGGGCAAGACGACCCTGCTGAAGCTGATGGCCGGCGCGCTGGAGCCCACGTCGGGCGTTGTGCGTCGTCCTGTGCGGGCCGCCTTGCTGGATCAGGACGCCGCGCTCCTGCAACCCGACGAGACCCTGATCGACGCCTGGCGGCGCCTGAACCCTGAAGGCTCGTCCAATGACGCCCACGCCGCCCTGGCCCGGTTCCTGTTCCGCAATGTGGAGGCCCGGCGTGTCGCCGGGAGCCTGTCAGGCGGGGAGCGCCTGCGGGCGGCTCTCGCCTGCGTCATGACCGGGGCCCGGCCGCCGCAGTTGCTGATTCTCGACGAGCCCACGAACCACCTGGATCTCGACTCCGTCGCGGCGGTGGAGGCGGCGCTGACTGCCTATGACGGCGCCCTGGCGGTGGTCAGCCACGACCTGCTCTTTCTCGAAAAGATTGGCGTGACTCGCGCTGTGACGTTGCCGCTTGCAGCAGCCTAGCCCCAGCCCTCGGCCATGCCCATGCGCCTGGCAGGCTTCTGCTCGAGACGAATGCGCGGTTCTCTCTCCGGTTTGCCGAACAGGTAGCCCTGCGCATAGTGAACGCCCAGACCACGCAGGGTGTTTGCCACTTCCTCGGTCTCGACCATCTCGGCGATCGTGGCGATGTTCAGGTCGCTGCACAGCTTCACCAGATGGCGGACCATGGTGGTTTCCTTCCCGCCCCCGGCCAGCGCCTTCACGAAACAGCCGTCAATCTTGACGATGTCTATGGACAGGGAGCGGAGATAATCGAATGAGGCGCTGCCGGCGCCAAAGTCGTCGATGCAGACCTGAATTCCTGCTTCCCGCAGGCGGGCCAGACGCGTGTTTGCGGCCGCTGCGTCGTTCAGCGCGCCCGTTTCCGTCACTTCCACCAGCAGACGCTTGCGGACCTCGGGACGGTCCGCTGTCATGGCCAGCACCCGATCCGCGTAATCGTCGGATTCCAGGGCGTTGGCCGATACGTTGACGGCGATCCTGATCAAACCGAACCCCGGGCTGTGCAGCTTTCTTATGGCCTTGTCCGCCACCGCCTTGTCCAGCTCGACAACCAGCGCCAGCTCCTCGGCCATGCGAATGGCGCCGGCCGGACTGACGCCTTCGCTGAAGCGGGTCAGCGCCTCGAAATGGTGCACGCCGCCGGTTTGAAGATCCACGATGGGTTGATAGTGCAGGTCGAAGGTACGCTCCGCGATGATCGTTCGGAGGCGTTCGCCATCCTTCATGGTGCGCATTAGGGCGGCGGTGAAGGTCACCTGCGGCTCGCCGTCAGCGCCTTTTTTCAGGAACCCGTCCAGCGCAAGGCGAAGGGCCCGAAGGGTGGGCAGGGGATCGGAGGTGGGCGGCACCGGCGCCGACAACGTGCGCGGCGTCACCTCGGCGCCGTGCTCTTCCAGCAGCCGTTCCAGATCCTCTCCGAGGTCGTCCAAGCCCGGAGGCTGGCCGAGAAGGGCGTATCGTTCCTCGCTCAGGCGCGCGGCGCTGGCGCCGTTCCAGGATGCTGACTGCAGCAGCTTGCATAGGGCGGCCATGAGCGCCTTTCCGTCGGGCCCCGCGGCGTGGGATTCGACGCCTGGAAGATCCACGAAGGTGAAGGACAGCACGCTGCGCTGCTGCACGCTCAGGCCTTCGAAGGCGGAGACCACCTTCTGGATCAGGCCGTCTCCGTCCACCAGAGGCGGCGGGGTGCCGTCAGCAACCTCCATCATCGCTGGCGCAGTTGCACCGCGGTAGATGATGGCGCACGAGCAATGCGGGGCCAGCTCCGGCATACCGAATAGCTTTAGGTCCGCATCGCGGACCCTTGCGTCACCCCATCGCACCTGAACCGGAAGCGTTGTGCGGCCCTGTGTCCGCGAAGCGAGCGCCCCGGCGACGTCCACGCCGGATGCAGGGGTGAAGAGGTTCGCTAGCAGGCGCCCCTTCAGGCTCTCGGTGTCGATCCCGTCGGGCGCTGCGCCGAGGGCGAGCACAATGCGACCCTTCTCGTCGACCTCTACGAGGAGGTCGGCGGACGCGAAGGCCATGCCCAGGAGATTTCGGGTCAGCGACATGCCGCGAGTATCGCCGTTAGTCGTAAACAAGCGCGGAATCCCGGCGGTTAACGCATCGCCGGGACGGGGCGCGAATCCAGCTGAATTGGCGTCGCTAGGCTTTGCGGTTCAGGGTCACGGCGCGGCCGTCCACTGCGGCCGCCTGACCGCCCGCGCCATAGCCCGTGCCCTGGGCCCGTGCGGCGGCCACCTCCTGGGCGATGGCCTGGACCAAGCCCTCGGTGATGGTCTTTGCGGCTTCAAGCGCGCGATTGTGACGGGCCAGAACGGCCTCGAAAGCCTGGGTCGCGGCGATCAGGGCGTCGCGCTCTGCGGCAGGCAGGCCCTGCAGCAGGCCGCGATCCGCCTTCACCCGAGCCGTCTCGCGACGATAGATGTTGGCCAGCTCCTGGGTTTCGGCCACCCCGGCGGCCACGTCCTGGGGGCGACGCGCCTCGAAACATCGCGTTTCTTCGGCCAGACGTTCGGTCAGGCGTTCGGTCAGGGCGGTCAGGTGGGTGGCGTGTTCGGCGGGGGTCATGCGGCGTCTCCTTCGCTGGGTCCGGTGGATCGTCCGGACTGCATGCGGATCATCTCGGCCATGACCTGGTCGGCCAGGCCGATTCCGCCCGAGCGGCTGATCTGCTTGCCCATTTCGTCGATCAGGAAGCCGCGCCAGGTCTCTTCTGCGTGGCCTCCGCCGAACGGTGCCTCGGTGGACAGGCCCTCGAACATGGGCCGCAGCATCTGGGCCAGGAAGGTGGCCTCGAAATCCTGAGCCGTCTGGCGGATGCGGGCTGTGTCGGCGCCGGACAGGGTCGTCAGCCCGGGGGCGCCGCGCAGCAGGTCGACGGAAGGAGCCATGGGGGTCATCACATCACCTCGATTTCGGCCTGCAGGGCGCCCGCCGCGCGGATGGCCTGCAGGATGGAGATCATGTCCCGCGGGCTGACCCCAAGAGCGTTCAGCCCGTTGACCAGGGTGGACAGGGAGGTGTCCCCGCCCACGATGCGCATCTGGCGGCCGCGCTCCTCCTCAATGGTCACCTCGGTGTCGGGCAGGACCACCGTCTGACCATCGCTGAACGGCGCCGGTTGGCTGGCGAAGGGGCGCTCCTGGATGGAGACGGTCAGGTTGCCCTGGGCGATGGCCACGGTGGAGACGCGCACCGCGTCGCCCATCACGATCACCCCGTTGACCTCGTCGATGATGACTCGGGCGGGCGTGTCCACATTGACGGGCAGGTTCTCGATGCGGCTGATGAAGCCGGCGGCGCCCAGCTGGGGCGGCGGGCGCAGGGTGATGACCGCCCCGTTGTCGGCGAAGGCCGTGCCTGGATAGGCCAGGTTGATGGCCTGGGCCACGCGCTGGGCGGTGGTGAAATCCGGGTTGCGCAGGTTCAGCCGTAGCTCGCTCATGGAAGCCAGGGAGAAGCCGGTCTCCAGCTCGACGCTGGCGCCCCCTGCGATTCGCCCCGACGTGGGCACGCCGCGTGTGACCGACGAGCCTGACGCGCCGCCGGCGGACACCGAGCCGGTCTGCACCGTGCCCTGCGCTACCGCATAGACCTGACCGTCCGCGCCCTGGAGGCTGGTGACCAGCAGGGTGCCGCCCAGCAGGCTCTTGGCGTCGCCCATGGCCGAGACATTGATGTCGATGCGCGAGCCAGCCGTGGCGAACGACGGCAGGTCTGCGGTGACCATGACCGCAGCGATGTTCTTGGTGTTGGCGTTGGCATCCCGGATGTTGACGCCCAGCCGTTCCATCATCGCTTCCAGCGACTGGCGCGTCATGGGCGAGTTACGCAGGGAGTCGCCGGTGCCGTTCAGGCCCACCACCAGGCCGTAGCCCACCAGCTGGTTGGTGCGCACGCCCTCGACAGAGGCGATGTCCTTGATGCGGGACTGGGCCAGGGCGGGCGCGCTCCAGCCGACGGCCACGGCGGCGAAGGCGGCGATTGCGAAGCGGGCGATCATGCGCATGGGTGAATTCCGATACTGTTCGCCCAGCGCGATGCCAGATGTGTGCCACTGAAAAGCGGAGTAAAAACAGGGAGCGCAGAGGCGGAACTTTCACCCGCCGGGCAAATGCTGCCGGGCCGTTAACCAAACAGTGACGCGAACCCCTTGATGGTGCCCCCCATATTCCCGCGCCATGTTCAGGAGCGCCGATTCATGAAGGTCACTGGTCCGTCGGGCACGACCTCGACCCCATCCAGCCGCACGTCCCGCGCTTCCGGCGGCGCGTTCAGCCTGCCTTCCGGCGGCGTGTCCGGCGCGGGGGCCGCGTCCGCCGCGTCCGCTGCCGGCGGCGTGGCCGGGGTCTCGGCCCTGATGGCGCTGCAGGGGGTCGAGGACGCCACTGAACGGCGCCGCCGGGCCATGCGCCGGGGCGGCGGGCTGCTGGACAGGCTGGACGAACTGAAGCTGATGATGCTGGCCGGTCAGGACGGCGTGGGCGTGCTGAACACCTTGGCCCGCGCGGTGCGCGAGGAGCGCCCCGACAGCGCCGATCCTGGCCTGAACGCGCTGCTGGATCAGATCGATCTGCGCGCCGCCGTCGAGCTGGCCAAGGCGGACATGCGCCGCAACGCCTGAAATACCGCCAGTATTCAGGTATTTCCCTGATGAAGCGGTGAATTTCGCCCGGTTGATGAATTTTCCATCACGGATGCGAGAACGCCGTTGCGGCGACTCGTCGCGGGCCATATACGTCCACTCGCTTCGCAGGGGGGCGCTCGGAGCGAGCGTGAGTTTGTGATGACCGCAACCGCGACCATGACCGCCGAACAGTCGGCGTATCGTCCATCGGACGACGAGCCGTTCATGAATGAACGGCAACTGGCCTATTTCAAGCATAAGCTGCTGGACTGGAAGGACGATATCCTTCGCGAGTCCAAGGGCACTGTGGTGAACCTGAAGGCCGAAACCGAGAACCATCCCGATCTGGTGGATCGGGCGTCTTCGGAATCCGACCGGGCGCTGGAGCTGCGCACCCGCGACCGCCAGCGCAAGCTGATCTCCAAGATCGACGAGGCCCTGCGCCGGATCGAGGACGGCTCCTACGGCTATTGCGAGGAGACGGGCGAGCCCATCGGCCTCGGCCGTCTGGAAGCCCGCCCCACGGCGACCCTGAGCGTCGAGGCCCAGGAGCGTCACGAGCGCCGCGAGCGCGTTCACCGGGACGACTGACATGCGCGCGCCGGGGCTGATCGCTGTCCTGGCTGTTTTGATTCTGTCGCTGACGGGCGTCGCCGTGCCTGCCCAGACACCGGGTGAGGCTGTCACGCCGCTGGATCACCTGTCCGCCCTGCGCGGCGACTATTTCCGCATCGATTCCGAGGCGACCGGGCGGCCCTATCACATCTATGTCCGCTATCCCGAGGGCTACGACCCGGCGGCGGACGTGACCTGGCCGACCGTCTATCTGACCGACGGGGATTCCCTGTTTCCGATCCTGGCCGCCAATCACCTGTTCCTGCACTACGACGAACAACTGCCCGAGGCGCTGGTGGTGGGCATCGCCTATGGCGGGTTCGATCCGTCGGTGAACCGGCGCAACATTGACTTCCAGTCTCCCGGCGACGGCGTGGAACAGGCGGGGGCCGAGGCGTTCCAGCGGTTCCTGACATCCGAGCTGATCCCTCGCATCGAGGCGGATTACCGCTCGAATCCGCAGCGCCGCGTGCTGTTCGGCCAGTCGCGCGGCGGCGCCTTCGTGCTCTACTCCGCCGTCACAGACCCCGACCTGTTCTGGGGCCGCATCGCCAGCAATCCCTCGATCACGCCCGGGATCGAGTCCCTGCTGGAGCCCGCCGCCGAGGCGACGCGCGCCGATCTCGGCGTTGTGGTGACCAGCGGCACGCGCGACCGTCCCGACCTTCAGGCCGAGGCCGTTCAGTGGCTCGCGCACTGGGAACGCCAGTCCGTACGCCCGTGGCGTCTGCACCTGGTCCGCATCGAGGGCGGCACTCACGCCGCCAACGCCCCGGACGCTTACCGGGCGGGGATGCTGTGGCTGTTCGGGCGGGACGACGCGCCTTGACTTCCGCCCCCCGCTGACCGACCTGTGCGCCTTCTCTGCAAGGTCTGAATTCCATGTCCGTCAAGGTTCGTTTCGCGCCGTCCCCCACGGGACGCCTGCACGTGGGCAACGTGCGCACCGCTCTGGTCAACTGGCTGTTCGCCAAGGGGCAGGGCGGCGCCTTCGTGCTGCGCATCGACGACACGGACCTGGAGCGGTCCACCAAGGAATTCGAGACCGGCATCGAGACCGACCTGCAGTGGCTCGGCCTGACCTGGGACGAACGCTACAACCAGTCCGAACGCTTCGACCGCTACGAGGAGGCCGCCGCGCGGCTGAAGGCAGCGGGGCGTCTGTACCCCTGCTACGAAACCTCCGACGAACTGGACCGCCGCCGCAAGGTGCAGCTGTCGCGCGGCCTGCCGCCCATCTACGACCGCGCCGCGCTGGAGCTGTCCGACGCGGACAAGGCGAAGCTGGAGGCCGAGGGCCGTCGCCCGCACTGGCGCTTCAGGCTGGAGGGCAAGCGCGTGGCCTGGGAGGATCTGGCCCGGGGCCACGCCGAGGTGGACACCGCCTCCATGTCCGACCCGGTGCTGATCCGCGAGGACGGCCTGTTCCTCTACACCCTGCCGTCGGTGGTGGACGACATCGACATGAAGATCACCCACGTGATCAGGGGCGAGGACCATGTCACCAACACCGGCGCCCAGATCGAGATATTCGAGGCGCTGGGGGCCGACGCCCCCGGCTTCGCCCACATGCCGCTGCTGGTGGGCGCCGACGGCGCGGCCCTGTCCAAGCGGCTGGGGTCGCTGTCCATCGCCGACATGCGCGACCAGGGCTATGAGCCCATCGCCATCACCAGCCACCTGGGCCGCATCGGCACCTCCGACCCGTTGGAGGTCGCGGATTCTGTAGAGGCTCTGGGCCAGTCCTTCGCCTTCTCCAAGATGGGCCGATCGCCGGCGCGCTATGACACCGCCGACCTTGACCGTCTGAACGCCCAGGCACTGCATGGCATTGCCTATGACGACGCCCGCGCCCGCCTGGTCGCCATGGACTGTGATCTGGGAGAAGGCTTCTGGGACGCCGTGCGCCCGAACCTGGGCAAGTTCGCCGATGTGAAGGATTTCGCCCGGCTCGTGAACGGCCCGGTGACGCCGATCATCGCCGACCCGGCCTTCGCGGCGGCGGCGCTTGAGCTTCTGCCCGCCGAGATCGGTCCCGACAGCTGGAGCGCCTGGACCGGCGCCGTGAAGGAAAAGACGGGCGCCAAGGGCAAGGCCCTGTTCATGCCCCTGCGTCAGGCCGTGACCGGCATGGACCACGGCCCCGACATGGCCGCCCTGCTGCCCCTGATCGACCGCGACCGCATCGTGCGGCGGCTGCAGGGCGAGACGGCTTAAACAAAAATCCGCTCATCCCGGCGAAAGCCGGGACGAGCGGAAATTATAGTCAGCGCGCCGAGGCGTTGCAGGCGGCAATTTCCTGTTCGTTCAGGGCCTGGCCCTTCCAGGTGAAGGCGGTCACGGCGCCGAGGCGGGCCACGACACGGCGGCAGGCGCGGTCGGCGGGCTGTTCGCGGCCGCCGAAGGCCGTGCAGGCGCCGGTTTCGTCGCAGGTCCAGCCGGCGCCGTCGATGATGACGCGGCCCGAGGGCGCGGACGCGGCGTCCGCCAGGGTCAGGCTGGTGGCGGGCGTCTGGGCGGCGGCGGGGACGGCCAGGGCGAGGGCGGCAATGGCGATAAGAACGCGCATGGGGAGGACTCCGATAATGCCGGGGCGCGGACGGCCCCATGGCGTCATGTGTCAGTTTTTAATGAAAACTGTCAAGGCGGGTCTGCAAACGCAACCCACGCGGCCTGTCGGAATGATCGCTGATAAGTTATCGGGGATCATGACGCAACACGGGCGTCTCATGGGCCCGCTTCAGCGCCGCCATCACCTCATCCACGGTGTTGCAGACTTCCCACGCCTCCAGGAAGGACGCAGGGGTCATGCCCTCGTCCACCGTGTGGCGCACCAGGGCGAACAGGCTCTCCCAGAAACCGCCCTGATTCAGGAAGATCACCGGCTTGTCGTGCAGGTCCAGCCGCTTCCACGACAGGATTTCCACCACCTCCTCCAGCGTTCCGACACCGCCGGGCGCCACCACGAAGGCGTCAGACTCGTCGTACATCAGCTGCTTGCGCTGGTGCATGGAGGGCACCACCAGGGTTTCCACTTCCTCGAACAGCCGCTCCCGGCTTCGCAGGAACAGGGGCATGATTCCCAGAACCTCGCCGCCGGCCTCGTGCGCCGCACGCGCCGAAGCGCCCATCAGACCCACACCGCCGCCGCCGTAAACCAGACGAATGCCTTCGCGAGCCAGCGCCCGGCCCATCTCTGCAGCCCAGATCACGTACTCGGGATCTGCGGAATCGGATGAGCCGCAGAACAGGCAAACGGAACGGACAGGTTTCAAATCGTGGGGAAGGGGGCCTTCGGGCATTGACGTCTCGACAATTGCAGCGACAGGAAGAACACGGCGCGGATGCAGCGACCGGCAGCCATACAGGCGAGGGCGCGAGGATGAAACGACGGATTGCGGTTCGGGATGCGGCCCTTGCGGGGATCATTTCCATGCTGGCTCTCGGCTCCTGCGGAACCGAACCTGACGCGCTCCCGCGCCAATCCCGTGAGATGCAGACCAGCTGGGCCGCCCCTGCCAGGCTGGAGTCGGCTGTATTCAGCACCGATGGCGTTGTCCTGACCGGCGCCGCCGCGCCGGGCGACCGCATTGTTCTGACCGACGTGGCGGGTGTTTCGGTAGCCGCCACCGCCGGGGCGGACGGCGCTTTCAGCCTTCGCCTGCCGCCTTCGGACGGCGTCACTCTGCATCATTCCGAAATCCAGAGTCGCGGCAGCCAGGCGCGTGCGGGCGAATGGCTGGTCATCACGCCGGGTCCGTCGCCCGTCGCCGCCGTGCTGGCTCCAGGCGGCGCTTCTGCGCCGCTCAATCGCGCGAGACTGCTGGCCGCCGTCGACTACGACGGCTCCGGCGTTCTGGTTTCGGGCACAGCACGTCCGGGGCAGACCGTCAGGGTCAGCGTTGATGACGGCCCGCCCCGGACGGCGACGGCGGATCCGACAGGACGTCATGTGGCGCGGTTTCCCGCGATTCCTCCCGGCCCCAGGCGCTTTCGGGTGGAGGCAGGCGATGACAGCCAAGACGTCCTGCTCAACCTCAGCGCGCCTTCGGATGAATTGAGCGCGGCCGTTTCCGGGGTGGCCACGCGGGTGGATTGGCCAACGCCGGGCGGCGGCTTCCAGAGCAGCTGGATGCTGGCGCCGACGCCGGGAGAGGACTGAAGCTCTCCAGGCGCATTTTACCCAGGCATCCGGCTTGCATCGGCCGCGAACACGCTGCTATAGCCGCGCCTCCCGAGTGAACTGTTCCGCGGTAGCTCAGTGGTAGAGCAGCCGACTGTTAATCGGCTGGTCGTAGGTTCGAATCCTACCCGCGGAGCCATTCGCCCTTTCGGGCTTCACGACATGCTCACGATCCGTTCACGCGCTTGCGTTCGGGAGGGCCCTTTTCCCGGCGCTCCGCAGGATCATATTGCGCTGGGGCGGCATGCGGCCGCTGGTGTCATGAACGAGCTTTCCGATGGGCGGACGTGTTCTGCTTTTCATCCACCGCCACTTCTTCACCACCCTGGGGGTCGTGGCGGCGGCGACGCTCGTGCTGGCGGTCAGGCTCTAGCCTCGGCTCCGGTCGCCGCCAGTCGGGCGGCGTTGGCCAAGCCCCTTGTCGGACTCAAGAAAAAACCCGGCGGTGAGGCCGGGCGTAGTAAGTTCGGTGATGGTGGGTGTCTCCGAAAGCGTGAAGACGCTTCCTCCTTCGGGCGATTTGGTTAATGCGGGGTAAACCATGACGCCCATCCCGATTCATGATCCCGACGACGCCCGCGTGGCGGACTATCGCCAGATCCGCGAGCGCGACCTGACCGGGCGTCGGGGTCTGTTTGTGGCCGAGGGAGCGGTGGTGCTGAACGTGCTGGCCTCGCCCCAGTCCCGCTGCGGCGCCGTGTCGGCCCTGATCGCCGAACAGCGGGTCCAGACCCTCCGGCCGGTTCTCGAACGCCTGAACGCGCCGGTCTATGCAGCGGGGCAGGGGGTGATGGACGCGGTGGCGGGCTTTCCGATCCACCGGGGCATCCTGGCTTTGGGCGAGAAGCCCGCTGAACCCGACCCTGCCGATCTGCTGAACGCTGCGCCCGATGACGCTGTGGTGGTGGCAGTCTGCGGGGTGGGCAATCACGACAACATGGGGGGCATCTTCCGCAACGCGGCGGCCTTCGGCGCCCATGGCGTGCTGCTGGACGCGCACTGCTGTGACCCGCTGTATCGCAAGGCCATCCGGGTCTCGGTGGGGGCCGCCCTGCGCACGCCCTTCGTGACCGGCCTCGACCCGCTGGTCATGCTCGATGCGCTGGAGGCGGCGGGTTTCTCCCTGCTGGCGCTGAGCCCGTCGGGCGACCAGCCCCTGTCGGAGGTTCGCCCCGGCGGCCGGGCGGCCCTGATCCTGGGCGCCGAGGGGCCGGGGCTGGCGCCCGCCGTCATGGCCCGCTGCCGCACCGTGGCCATCCCCATGGCGGGCGGCTTCGACTCCCTCAATGTGGCCGCCACCAGCGCCGTGGCCCTGCACCAGATGCGATTCGGCTGAGACGCGTCACTCACGCTTGCCCAACGTGACCGTCCCAACCCTTGAATCCTTGGCCCGTCGGCGTCACTAAGACGCCAACAAAAATCGCCGTCAGGCCCCTTCAGGAGAGGTTCCATCCCATGACCGTTCGCGTCGCCATCAATGGTTTCGGTCGTATCGGCCGTCTGGTCCTGCGCTCCATCGTCGAGCACGGGCGCCGCGACATCGAGGTGGTGGCGATCAACGATCTGGGCCCGGTGGCCACCAACGCCCACCTGCTGAAGTACGACTCGGTCCATGGCCGCTTCCCCGGACCGGTGGAGTCCGGCGACGACTGGATCGACGTGGGCACGGGCAAGATCAAGGTCACCGCCGAGCGTGACCCGGCCAACCTGCCGCACAAGGACCTGAACGTGGACATCGCGTTCGAGTGCACCGGCCTGTTCACCTCGAAGGAAAAGGCCGGCGCCCACCTGAAGGCCGGCGCCAAGCGGGTGCTGATCTCGGCCCCCGGCGACGGCGCGGACAAGACCATCGTCTACAAGGTCAATCACGAGACCCTGACGGCCGACGACATCATCGTCTCCAACGGGTCGTGCACCACCAACGCCCTGGCGCCGGTGGCCAAGGTGCTGAACGACCTGTTCGGCATCGAGCGCGGCTACATGACCACGATCCACAGCTACACCGGCGATCAGCCGACGCTGGATACCATGCACAAGGATCTGTACCGCGGCCGGGCCGCGGCCCTGTCCATGATCCCGACGTCCACTGGCGCGGCCAAGGCCCTGGGTCTGGTGCTGCCCGAGCTGAAGGGCAAGCTGGACGGCTCGTCCATCCGCGTGCCCACCCCCAACGTCTCGGTGGTGGACCTGAAGGTGGTCGCCGGCCGCGACGTGACGGTCGAGGAGGTCAACGCGGCGCTGCAGGCCGCCGCCGCCGGCGCCATGAAGGGCGTGCTGTTCACCACCACCGACCCGGTGGTCTCCAGCGACATGAACCACATCGCCGCGTCCTCCACCGCCGCCCTGCCGCAGACCCAGGTGGTCGACGGCGCGCTGGTGCGCGTCCTCAGCTGGTACGACAACGAGTGGGGCTTCGCCACGCGCATGAGCGACACGGCGCTGGCGATGAGCAAGCTGATCTGATGAAGCCGGGGGCGGATATCCTCCTCAGGCTGTCCGCCCAGCATGCCCTGCTCGGCGCTGTGACCCCGAACCTGAGATCGTTCTCGGTCGAGATGAATGGTGGAACAGTCACCTGTCAGGCTGTTTTTGAAAAAGCGCCTGCGGCCGAAGAGATCGATCTGGTCCAGTCTGCGGGCACTGAAATCATAGCTGATTTCGTGGACGCGAAGATCGACGAGCGGTTCATCGTCTGCGGCGATCAGGCCATGCCCAAGGCTCTTACCTATCTGATTTATCAGCGGCATGAGCCGCAGGACTGACCATGACCTCCTTCCGCACCCTCTCCGACCTCACCGACCTGTCCGGCCAGACCGCTCTGGTCCGTGTGGACTTCAATGTCCCCATGGAGGGCGGGACGGTCAGCGATGACACCCGCCTGCGCGCCGCCCTGCCCACTATCAATGCGCTGCGGGATCTGGGCGCCAAGGTGGTGCTGATGGCCCACTTCGGACGGCCCAGGGGCCAGCCGAATCCCGAGATGAGCCTGAGGCCTGTGGTGGAGCCGCTGGAGCTGCTGCTGAGCGCCCCCGTCTGGTTCGCCGAGGACTGCATCGGCGACGCGCCCCGCGCGGTGATCGCCGACGACCTGGCGCCCGGCGGCGTCGCCCTGCTGGAGAACGTGCGCTTCCACGCGGGCGAGGAGGCCAACGACCCCGCCTTCGCCGCCGAACTGGCGAAGCTGGGCGACCTCTATGTGAACGACGCCTTCTCCGCCGCGCACCGCGCCCACGCCTCCACCGAAGGCCTCGCGCGCCTGCTGCCCGCCTACGCCGGCGAGTCCATGCGCCGCGAGCTGGACGCGCTGGACAAGGCGCTGGGGACCCCGGTCAAGCCGGTGCTGGGCATCGTCGGCGGGGCCAAGGTTTCGTCCAAGCTGGACCTGCTCAAGAATCTGGTGGCCCAGCTGGACCACCTGGCCATCGGCGGCGGCATGGCCAACACCTTCCTGTTCGCGCAGGGCGTCGATATCGGCGGCTCCCTCTGTGAAAAGGACATGGCCGACACCGCCCGCGAGATTATCGAGGAAGCCCGCCGTCAGGGCTGCGAGCTGCTGCTGCCCGTGGACGTGGTTGTGGCCAAGGCGGTCAAGCCGGGGGTGGAGTCCGGCGTCCGCGCCCTGGACCGCATCGCCGCCGACGACCTGATCCTGGACGCCGGGCCGGAGACCGTCGCCCGGCTCAAGCGCGCCATGGACCTGTCGAAGACCCTGATCTGGAACGGCCCGCTGGGCGTGTTCGAGGTGCCGCCCTTCGACAAGGCCACGGTGGAGGCCGCGCGCCACGCCGCCGGGCTGGCCAGGGCCGGAAAGATCACCGCCGTGGCGGGCGGGGGCGACACGGTGTCGGCCCTGAACCACGCGGGTGTGGTGGAAGACATGACCTTCGTCTCCACCGCCGGCGGCGCCTTCCTGGAATGGATGGAAGGCAAGCCCCTGCCGGGCGTCGAGGCCCTGCGCGCCCGATAGGGGGAGGGCGGAGCGAACCGTTCCGCTTCCCGCCGCGTTGAGCGGTCATGCTCGATGACCTGATGCAATACGCCGGTCCCATCCTCGGCGCCCTGATCGCCGGGGCCATGATCGGGTTCGAGCGGGAGTATCGCGGCCGTCCGGCGGGTTTCCGCACCCATATCCTGGTCAGCCTGTCCTCGGCCCTGCTGATGCTGGCGGCGGTGCATCAGGCGGAGTGGACCTTCGACCTGACGGACGACGTCAATCTGGTCATGGACCCCACCCGCATGGCCCATGGCATCCTGACGGGCATCGGCTTCCTGTGCGCCGGAGTCATCTTCCGCACCGGCTTCTCCATCCACGGCCTGACCACGGCGGCGTCCCTGTGGATCACCTCGGCCATCGGCATCCTGTTCGGCGTGGGCATGTTCACCCTGGGCGCCCTGGCCACGGTGGTGACCGCCATCATCCTGATCGTGCTGCGTGTGGTGTCCAGGGG
Organism: Brevundimonas sp.; assembly: GCF_046299535.1. GTDB lineage: Bacteria > Pseudomonadota > Alphaproteobacteria > Caulobacterales > Caulobacteraceae > Brevundimonas. The sequence goes on from NZ_JBKBIB010000014.1 coordinate 76,084, forward strand.
CCTGCCCCAGAACACGGTGGTGGATGTGGAGGTCTGCTGGGCCGCCGACGCGGCCCCCGCCGAGGCGGTCGAGGCGATCCTGTCCGATCAGGGCGGCGGCCTGAAGCGCACCGGCTATACCCGCGACGGCGATCAGGTGCGCCGCCTCTATCGTCTGCGCGCCAGCGAAACGCGGCTCGCGGCGCTGGGCGACCGGCTGGGCGGCGTGCCGGGCGTCACCGGCTTCCGTCTCGACCCCAGAGACGACTGAGCAAAGACGACTGACGGCGCTGGTCATTGTCCGGTAACCCTCTTTGGGGCATGACTGGAACGAATGACGAACAGCGCGATTCGAGTCCTCGGCCTGGACCCCGGCCTGCGACGCACCGGATGGGGCGTCATCGCCTGCGAGGGCGCGCGCCTGTCGTGGGTGGCCCACGGCGTGGTGGCCCCGCCCGAGACCGCGCCTTTCTCCGAACGGCTGCTGCATCTGCTGGAGGCTGTCGGCGCCGTATGTGCCGAGCACCGCTGTGACGAGGCGGCGATCGAGGAGGTATTCGTCAACATGAACCCGTCATCGACGCTGAAGCTGGGCCACGCCCGCGCCGCCGTCATGCTGGGCCCGGCCCGCTGCGGCCTGTCGGTGGCCGAATACGCCCCCAACCAGATCAAGAAGGCCGTGGTCGGCGCGGGCCATGCCGACAAGACCCAGATCGCCTTCATGATCCGCCGTCTGCTCCCCGCCGCCGGGGATGTGAAGGCCGACGCCGCCGACGCCCTGGCCGTCGCCATCACCCACGCCCACCTGCGCCGCGTCCGGACGCTGGCCGCATGATCGGGCGGCTGAGGGGAACCCTGGTCGAGACCGGCGAGCACGACTGCCTGATCGACTGCGCCGGGGTCGGCTATGTGGCCAGCTGCGGCGCGCGCACCCTGCAGCGCCTGCCTGCGCCCGGCGACGAAGCCATCCTGCATGTCGAAACCCAGTGGAGTCAGGAGAACGGCCCGCGCCTGTACGGCTTCCTGACCCGGGACGAGCGCCGCGCCTTCACCACCCTTCTGGCCATCCAGGGCGTGGGGCCCAAGGCGGCGCTGGCGGTGCTGGACGTGCTGCCCCCGGGCGAGCTGGCCGCCGCCGTGGCCCGCGAGGACAAGGCCGCCGTGGCCCGCGCCAACGGGGTCGGCCCCAAGCTGGCCCTGCGCATCGTCACCGAATTGAAGGGCAAGCCGCTGGGCGACGTGACCTTCGCCCCCTCCGCGCCCGGCGTTCACAGCGCGCCGTCGGCCCCGGTCCCCTCCATCACGGGCGAGGCGGTCTCGGCTCTGCTGGGTCTGGGCGTGGCCGAGGTCAACGCCCGCCGCGCCGTGGATCACGCGGTCATCAAGCTGGGCGACGACGCCGACCTGTCCGCCGTCATCCGCGCCGCCTTGCAGGAGCTGGGGCGATGACCGACGACCGCGTCATCTCCCCCGAGCCCGTCCCCGGCGAAGCGCACGACCGCGCCCTGCGGCCCCAGACCCTGTCCGAATTCGTCGGTCAGGAGCAGGCCAAGGGCAATCTGAAGGTCTTCATCGACGCCGCGCGCGGCCGGGCCGAGTCTCTGGATCACGTGCTGCTGTTCGGTCCTCCGGGACTGGGCAAGACCACCCTGGCCCAGATCGTCGCGCGCGAGCTAGGCGTCGGCTTCCGCGCCACCTCCGGACCGATCCTGGCCAAGGCGGGCGATCTGGCGGCGATCCTGACGAACCTCGAGCCGCGCGACGTCCTGTTCATCGACGAGATCCACCGCCTGAACCCGGCGGTGGAGGAAATCCTCTATCCGGCCATGGAGGATCATGTGCTGGATCTGATCATCGGCGAGGGACCCTCGGCGCGCAGCGTGCGCATCGATCTGGCGCCCTTCACCCTGGTCGGCGCCACCACCCGTGCGGGCCTGCTGGCCACGCCCCTGCGGGACCGGTTCGGCATTCCGCTGCGGCTGGAGTTCTACACCCCGGCCGAACTGGTCCGGGTCATCACCGGGGCGGCTCGCAAGATGGGGGCGCCCATCGACGACGAGGGCGCGCTGGAGATCGCCAGCCGCGCGCGCGGCACACCCCGGGTGGCCGGCCGCCTTCTGCGCCGGGTGCGCGATTTCGCCGAGGCCGAGGGCTCCCCCGTCATCGACCGCCTCGCCGCCGCCCGCGCACTGGCGCGGCTGGAGGTGGACGAGGCCGGGCTGGATTCGCTGGATCGCCGCTTCCTCAGGGCCCTGATCGAGAACTACGGCGGCGGCCCCGTCGGCATGGACACCCTCGCCGCCGCCCTGGCCGAGGCTCGCGACGCGGTGGAAGACGTGATCGAGCCCTATCTCTTGCAGCAGGGCTTCATCCAGCGCACCCCGCGCGGCCGCATGGCCTGCGCCAAGGCCTACGCCCATCTGGGCCTGACCGAGCCCCCCAAACATGAAAATGTCGCGCCGGAACAGGGCGGGCTGTTCGGGAAATGACCCTCACGCGCGACCGATGGACCATCTGGACTGCGGCGGGCGTTGCGGTTCTGCTCGGCCTGGCGGTGCAGCACCAGTTGGGCGCGCCGGCGTCCGGGCTGATGGTTCAGGTGGCGGGCGCCGGCCTGGGCGCCCTCCTGCTTATCCTGCTCGGTCAAGTTCATCCGCCCCGCCGCGAGTCTGTTGCAGCGATTGGACTGGCTGTCTTGCTGGTCGTGGTAGCCTTGCCCTTGGCGTCGGGCCCCGAACTGGCCGGCGCCCGACGATGGGTGCTGCTGGGGCCTGTGGCCGTTCAGCCGTCGATGGTTCTGCTGCCGGTGGTGGTCTGGCTGGCGGCCGTTGGCCGACCGGACTGGGTCAGTAGCCTGCTCGTTCTGGCTGTCGGGAGTGTTCTGGCGCTGCAGTTTGACGCCGCCGCCCTTACCGGTCTGGCGGTGGCATGGGCGGCCTTGCATGCCCGTTTCGGGCCCCGCGTCGGGATTCATGTGTGGGCGGTGGGGCTGGGACTGATCCTGCTGACGGTCTGGGCGTGGATCCGGCCCGACGCCTTGCCGTCGGTGGCCTGGGTGGAGCAGGTCTTGCCCAATGCCTGGGGCCACGGGCTCGGGACCGGCCTCATGGCCACTGTCGCCACCGGTCTTGTCATGGCGCCGCTGATCTTGCTGGCGCGGCGCGGGGAGCGGGTGGCCCTGAGTCTCGCCGGTTTTTACCTCGGCCTTGTGAGCGCGGCCCTGCTCGGCAATTATCCCTTGCCGGTCGTGGGCCTGGGCGCCTCGCTCGTGGCGGGATGGCTCATCGCCCTCGGACTGGCGCGTGCGTCAAACCCTGAGCCTTCCGTCCCATGACTGATCTCCCCACCGCCGGCCGCTTCGAGGGCCGCGAGCATATCCTGCCCGTGCGGGTCTATTACGAGGACACTGATTTCACCGGCCTCGTCTATCACGCCAACTATGTGCGCTATTTCGAGCGGGGTCGGTCCGACTTCCTGCGGCTGGCGGGTGTCGGCCACGCCGACCTGCTGGCGGGCGAGACGCCCCTGGCCTTCGTCATCACCAGCATGGCCCTGCGATTTCTCAAGGCTGCGCGCATCGACGACGCCCTGATCGTGCGCACGACCTATGACAGCCTGCGCGGGCCGCGCCTGACCATTCGCCAGACCATCGAGCGGGGCGGGGAGGTGCTGTGCCGGGCCGAGGTGGAGGCCGCGGTCATCGATCTGGCCGGCCGCCCCCGCCGCGCGCCCGCCAGACTGGTCGCGGCGGTCACGCCCTGGCTGAAGCCGGATTCGCCCTGACATTTTCGTGTTCGGAGGACTTCGGGCCCTGACGATGAATGACGCCACGGCCGCATCACCCTAGAGATCGGCGGAAACACTGATTCCCGTTAACCCTTGCGCCTTGAAATCGTCACCTCGTGCGGATGGATAGGCCTGAACCTTGCAAGGGACGGGAGCCAACCGCCCGCCCACGCCGCCCAGGGATTTAAAGATGGTCGAAGCCGCCCCTCACGCCGCCTCCATGCTCGATCCGATCGCGCTTTTCCTCATGGCCGACTGGGTCGTGAAGACCGTGATGATCGGTTTGCTCGTCGCCTCCCTGTGGTCCTGGGCCGTGATCCTGGACAAGGCGTTCAAATTCGCCGCCCTGAACCGTCAGGCCAATGCCTTCGAGAATGACCTGAACTCTGGCCGCTCGCTTGAGGACATGGCCAACCAGGCCGGGCCTAATCCGACCCATCCCCTGCCGCGCATGCTGGTTCTGGCCATGACCGAATGGCGCACTTCGCGGGGGCAGGCCTTGACGGACCATCAGGGCGCCATGCTGGTGTCGCGCATCGACCGCAGCCTGGACTCGGTCATCGCCCGCGAGAGCCAGAAGGTGGAGGAGGGCCTGGGCGTGCTGTCGGTGGTGGCCACCTCGTCGCCCTTCATCGGCCTGTTCGGCACGGTGTGGGGCATCATGAACGCCTTCTCGGCCATCGCAGCCCTGGGCAACACCAACCTGACCACGGTGGCCCCTGCCATCGCCGAGGCCCTGTTCGCCACCGCCCTGGGTCTGGCCGCCGCCATTCCTGCCTACATGGCCTACAACAAGTTCTCCATCGACGCTGGCAAGTTCACCGGACGTCTGGAGAGCTTCGCGGACGATCTTCAGGCCGCTGTGGCTCGCCGTCTGGGCGGGGCGCCGGTCGCCCCGCCGCCGCCGCCGTCCGACTTCACCCTCAATCGGGGACGCTGAGCCATGGCTCTGGGGTCCGGTCCCGGTGCGAGCGGCCACGTGCGTGGCCGACGCCGCGCCAAGAAGCGTCCGCTCAGCGAGATCAACGTCACGCCGCTGGTGGACGTGATGCTGGTGCTGCTGATCATCTTCATGATCTCGGCGCCGCTGCTGACCGTCGGGGTGCCGCTGGAGCTGCCCCGCACCGACGCCACGGCCATTTCCACGGACAATGAGCCCATCAGCGTCTCGGTCGAGCGGTCGGGCGCCATCTATGTGGATCAGGATCCGGCCACGCTGGATCAACTGGGGCCGCGGGTGGCCGCCATCGCCGGGGCGGGCGTCACGGACCGGCCCATCTTCGTTCGGGCCGACGGCGCGGCGTCCTATGAAGCGGTGGCCCGTGTCATGGCGCGGCTGTCCGCCTCGGGCTTCAGCAAGATCAACCTCGTGACGGATACGGTTCCCACCGGCGCGATCTCCGCCCCCGTGGAAAGCGAAGGCTGAGCCATGCGTCGTCCCGGCATCGCCACGATCGGCTCGGTCGGGTTGCACGCGGCCGTGGTGGCGCTCGCCCTGTTTCCATGGCCCCGCAGCGCACCGCCGCCGATGGTGTCTTCGGTGCCGGTCTCCATCATCTCGAGCGAGCAGGTCGCCGCCGCGCCTGCCGACAACCCCTCTGACGAACTGATCGAGGAGGCCGAGGCGGCCCTGGACGATCTGGAGGCCGAGATCCTGCCGGAGGTGGAACCCACGCCGCCGGAGCCCACCCCGCCCCAGCCTGCGCCGCCTCAACCTGCGCCGCCGGAAAAGGCCCCCACGCCCCGGCCCAACCCGACCCCCACGCCGCGCCCCAGTCCCACGCCGCCCGAAAAGGCCCGCCCGGCCCCGACGCCCCGGCCCAGCCAGAACCGGCCGGACCCGGGACTGGACCTGGATTCCCTGTCCCAACCCACCCCGCGCCAGCAGGCCCAGCGGCCGACTGGCCAGTCCGGCGCCGGCCAGGCCCCCCGCGCCACCGGCTCCCAGATCGCGGATCTGGGCGGGCAGGTGACGCGACACTGGATCCTGAATTGTGATGTGGACGGGATGCGTGATCTCTCCATTCCCGTGCGAGTGACGATCACCTCGACAGGCCGCATCAGCGCGGGTCCCACGGTGACCGAGCGCCGGGCGAGCGCCACTTGGCAGACCGCGTCGGAAGCGATGCTGCGGGCCATTCGCGCCGCCGAGCCCTTCGATGTGCCTTCCGGCTTCGAGACCCAGGAGATCAATTTCCGCTTCCGCGCCGATCAGGCCTGCGCCAACAGATGAGGGGAGGGGAGCCGCCCCATGCCCCGCGCGTTTGTGACTTGCGCGCCTGTGGCCAAGCCTGAAAGTCGCCGCAATGCTCCGGCGCCATGCCGAAGCGTCAACCAACCGCCTGCCCGGGGAGATTTCATCTCATGCGACCGAACAAACGCCTCAACGCGCTGATCGCCGGCGTCGCCGCCATCGCCTTGGCGCCCGTGGCCGTCACGCCCGCCATGGCCCAGTCCGGCTCACCCGAGGTGGAGATTACCCAGGGCGTGCTTCGTCCGCTTCAGATCGCCGTGGCGCCGTTCAGCGGTCCCAACGGCGCCGAAATCGCCGGGGTCATCTCCAGCAACCTTCAGCGCTCGGGCTTTTTTGATCCCATCGATCCGAACGCCTTCATCCAGCAGAATCTCAGCTTGGCGAACCAGCCCGACTTTCCGCAATGGACCCGGATCGGCGCACAGGCGGTCCTCTACGGCTCGGCCACGCCGCAGGCTGATGGACGGGTGCAGGTGGGCTTTCGCCTCTATGACCCCTACCGCGAGTGTCAGCTGGTGGGCTTTTCGTTCACCGCGACCCCCGAGAACTGGCGCCGCCTGGCGCACAAGATATCCGACGTGGTTTACCAGCGGCTGACCGGCGAGCAGGGCTATTTCGACACCCGTGTGGTGTTCGTCTCCGAAAGCGGCACGGGCCTGAACCGGTTCAGCCGGCTGGCGGTGATGGATCAGGACGGTTTCAATCCCTTTTTCCTGACCAGCGGGCAGGAGATCATCCTGACGCCGCGCTTTTCGAACAACCCCAATGAAATCACCTATATGGCCTTGGGTGATGACTATTCGCGCATCTACATCATGAACCTGCAGACCGGCCGTCGCGAAAGCATCGGCCAGTTTCCGGGGCAGGTTTTCGCCCCCCGCTTCTCGCCGGACGGCAACCAGATCGCCTTTTCCGTCAGCGTCGGCGGCAACACCGACGTCCATGTCATGGACCTGCGCACGCGCCAGACGCGGCGGCTGACCAGCGACCCCGGCATCGACACATCCCCGTCGTTCAGCCCGGACGGAAACCAGATCGTGTTCGTGTCGGACCGTTCCGGCTCGGCGCGTCTTTACACCATGCGCTCGGACGGCTCCGGGCAACGCCCCATCTCGCGCGGCGGCGGAGCCTACACCGCCCCGTCATGGAGTCCGCGCGGCGATCTGATCGCCTTCACCAAGCAGCAGGGCGGGCGCTTCCACATCGGCGTGATGGATCCCTCCGGCGGTGGCGAACGCATCCTGTCCTCCAGCTATTTTGAGGAAGGCCCGTCCTGGGCGCCCAACGGCCGATACATCATGTTCGCGCGCCAGGCGCCGGGAGGAGGCTCCCGCCTCTGGACCGTGGACGTCACGGGGCGTGTCGTTGGCCAGGCCTCCTATTCAGGCATGGCGGGGGACCCGGCCTGGTCGCCGCTGCTGGACCCGCCGCCCACCAATCTCGGTGTCGGGCAGGCCTCGGACAGCTGCCCGAGTTGATCGTCCTTCCGCTGGGCCGATCGTCTTGATTGGACACGGTTATGTGACAGGCGGAGCAAACCGCTCAACTATGCGTTATCGCCGCTGGTGAAACGCCCCCGCCAAGGCTAGTGGGCTACGGCAAAGGTTTAATCGGCCGCCGCCGCGGCCCGACAACTAAGGAGACGACCCTGATGCAATCCACCCGTTCGATCATCCGCCTGTCCGCCGTGGGCGTCATGGTCGCCGCGATGGCCGCCTGCGCCCCTCGCCAGCAGCCGGAGCCCATCCCCGAGCCCGGTCCCGCCCAGCCCTCGCAACCCGGCCAGCCCGGCGCCCCGACCGGCCCGGTGAACCCGGGAACCCTGCCCGGCGCCGCGACCCCCGGCTCGGTGGGTGACTTCCGCCAGAACATCGGGGACCGCGTTTATTTCGATCTGGACAGCTATTCCATCCGCGCTGACGCCCAGCCGCGCCTGGACGCCCAGGCGCAGTGGCTGAACCGCTATCCGAACGTGCGCATCCGTATTGAAGGCAATGCCGATGAACGCGGCACGCGCGAGTACAACCTTGCCCTGGGCGCCCGCCGCGCCGAGGCTGTCCGCAGTCACCTGGTGAACCGCGGCGTCGCCGCCAACCGCATCGACACCATCTCCTACGGCAAGGAGCGTCCGATCGCCCAGGGCTCTAATGAGCAAGCGTGGGCCGAGAACCGTAACGCTCACACGGCCATCGTTTCCGGCGCTCCCCAGTAAGCGCTTCTGATGGAAAACGGGGGGACCGGCGTTTACGTCGGTCCCCCTTTTCGTTTCACGTTTCGCCCGCCCGGCGCGCGGCCTTGCGCCCGCCGCAAACCGATGGAACCTATTGAGACATGACCCAGCTTCGTCCGTTCACCGTCTCCGCCCTCGCCGCTGCCGCCGCTGCGCCGCTCATGGCCGCCGCGATGGTGCTGGCGCCCGCCCATCCGGTTCAGGCCCAGCAGCAACCTCAGCCGCCGGCGATCGAGTGGACGCCCCGTCGTCTTGACCAGCTCGACCGCAATGTGCGCCGGCTGGAACGCGCAGTGACCCAGCGCAACGCCGCAGGCGCTCCGGTGATCATCGAGACGGATCCGGAGGTGGTGATCCTCCAGGGCGTGGTCTCGGACATGCAGCGACGCCTGGCCGATCTGGAGGCCACCGTGCAGCGCATGAACGGCGATAACGAGCGCCTCACCTTCGCCGTGGACGAGGCCCAGCGGGACAATGCGGCCATGCGACGTCTGCTAACCGATTCCAACAACCGGATCACCGAGCTTGAGGGGCAGCTCCAGGCTGTCTCTGAGGCCAACGCCCCCATTGTGGCGGATTCGCCCACCGGTGATGCGCGCCAGGATTTCGACCGCGCCATTCGCATGGCCAACAGCAACGATGTGCGCGCCCGTCGTGCGCTCGAGGTTTTCGTGATCACCTGGCCCGACGCCGCCCAAGCCCGCGAGGCCAACTATCGCCTGGGCGACCTGCGCACAGGCGACGGCGATCAGGCGGGCGCCGTTCAGGCCTATGCCGCCGCCCTTTCAGGCTGGCCGCGCACGTCCTGGGCCCCGGAAGCCACCATCAAGCTGGCCACCGGCCTCAACGCCACGGAGCGAAACACCCAGGCCTGCGCTGCGGTGCGTGAATTCTTCCAGCGTTACGGCGAGGGCGCGCCCACCACCCTCATCAACCGCGCCCGCCAGATTCGTGAACGGGCGGAGTGCCCGGCCTGATCGACAGCGCCGTCGCCGCGCTCGAGGCGCGGCTGTCGCTGGACACGGATCGCCCCGTCGCCCTCGCCCTGTCGGGCGGGGGAGACTCCATGGCCCTTCTGCACCTGGCGGCCGACTGGTGCGGGCGGCGCGGGCGCCCGCTTCTTGCCCTGACCGTTGATCATCGCCTGCACCCCGACAGCGGCGCATGGACCGCCTTCGCGGGAGAAGCTGCTCGCGCCCTCGGCGCCGACTGGCGGTCTCTGTCA
>NZ_JBKBIB010000015.1:0-73295 GCF_046299535.1 Brevundimonas sp.
TTCGCCTGTGGGGTCTCCGCCTGTGGGGGGGGGGAAGTTCATCTGGGCGGTGTGAAGCACGAGGCGCGGCCCCCCACCGCCCGAGAAGGTCAGGGCCCCGCCATAGCGGACGTCGCCCACCAGCGGCCGCCCGATGTGGGCCATATGCACCCGCAGCTGATGCATGCGCCCGGTCAGGGGCTCCAGCTCGATCAGGGAGCCGTGATCGTTGGCCGAGAGGGTGCGGTAGCGGGTGCGCGACGGCTGGGCCCCGGGCGTGCCCTCCTCCACCACGCGCATGTGGCTTTCGCGGCCCACCTCCTGACGCAGCAGGTGGGGGTCGATCTCGCCGCCGCGCGGGTCGGGCGGGGATTCAACCAGCGCCAGATAGGTCTTGCGGAAACGCTTGGCCTGCAGCGCCTTGCCGAGAAAGGCCGTGGCCGGCTTGGTCTTTCCGGCCAGAATGACGCCGGAGGTGTCCCGGTCCAGCCGATGCACCAGATCCGGCCGCTTGCCGTTGGACCGGGCGAAGGCCCACAGCAGGTCGTCCAGCGTATGGGCCTGAATGCGTCCGCCCTGGCTGGACAGGCCCGAGGGCTTGTCGAAGGCGATCAGGTGCGCGTCCTCGTGGATGACCCACGAGCGGACGGCGGCGATGTCGCCGGGCGACAGGGAAACGGGGGAGCGGTCGGTCACCGCACGTGCATACGCGAACCGTTCTCCCCCGTCAGCCCGTCAGCGCAGCACGCCCTTCCTGCTCATCATCAAGGCGTACCAGATGAAGAAGAGGCAGGCGCCGCCGATGACGACCTGCATCGGCCACATCGACCCCATGGCCTCCAACCCGTCCGACAGGACGAAGGCGTAGACCGCCCCCGCCGCCCAGCCAAGGAAGGAGACAACGAAGACCGGCAGCGCCCATTTGCGGCGCAACAGCAGAAGGACGGCGCCCAGCAGCCCGCCCCAGACCCCGATCGCCCAGGCCGCGTGAGTCCAGGCCGGCATGGCGTCGAAATAGACGACCTGTTCTGCGGTCATGCCCATCTGGGCGAACCAGTCCTCGCGCTGCGTCTGGGTCATGAAATAGTCGAAACAGCCGAAGCCGTTCCACAAGGCCGCCAAGACCCCCACCACCCACAGGTGCCAGGGGGTTCTCGTCGCGGGCGTTGAGCCCATTGCATCGGTCATCATTCCCTCCCACAAGAATTTCCGATGGGCGGACGCTACGCCTATTTCAGAGAACGGCAACGGTTAATCGGCGCCGGACGGTCGCTCCGCGCGCAGCGCCGCCCACCGCTCCAGACGCTCCCTGACCTTCGCCTCGTGGCCCTCGCCCTTCGGCTTGTAGAAGACGCGGCGCTCCATTTCGTCGGGGAAGTAGTCGGCGCCCGAAAAGCCCTCGGGCGTGTCGGGGTCGTACTGGTAGCCCTTGCCGTAGCCCAGGTCCTTCATCAGCTTCGTGGGCGCGTTGCGGATGTGGGCGGGGGGCATGAGGCTGCCGGTTTCGCGGGCGGCTTTCGACGCGGCCTTGTAAGCCTCATAGACGCCGACGGACTTGGGCGCGGTGGCCAGATGGACCACCGCCTGGGCCAAAGCCAGCTCGCCTTCCGGGCTGCCGAGGAAATCGTAGGTGTCCTTGGCGGCGTTGGCGACGAGGATCGACAGAGGGTCCGCCTCGCCGATGTCCTCGACGGCCATGCGCACGATCCGGCGCGCCAGATACAGCGGATCCTCGCCGCCGTTCAGCATCCGCGCCAGCCAGTAGAGCGCGGCGTCCGGGTCAGACCCCCGAACCGATTTATGCAATGCGGATATGAGGTTATAGTGCTCTTCTCGACTTTTGTCGTAGGCGGGCGCGCGCTTCTGCAGGGTGCCCGCCAGGGCCTGCACATCCAGCGGCTCGCCGCCGGCCAGGCCGAACAACACCTCGGACATGGTCAGCAGATAGCGGCCGTCCCCGTCGGCCAGGGCCAGCAGCGCATGGCGCGCTTCGGGGGTCAGGGGCAGGCTTTTCTCCTCCTGCGCCTCCGCGCGCGTCAACAGTTGATCAAGCGCCTCGTCGTCCAGTCGCTTCAGCACGAAAACCTGCGAGCGGGACAACAGCGCGCCGTTCAGTTCGAAGGACGGGTTCTCGGTGGTGGCGCCCACGAGGGTGACGATCCCCTCCTCCACGAAGGGCAGGAAGCCGTCCTGCTGGGCGCGGTTGAAGCGGTGGATCTCGTCCACGAACAGCAGGGTGGACTGACCGGCGGCGCGGCGGCCGCGCGCTGTCTCGAAGGCCTTCTTCAGATCCGCGACCCCGGAGAACACGGCGCTGATCTGCTGGAACTGATAGCCCGCCGCCTGGGCCAGCAGGCGGGCGATGGTGGTCTTGCCGGTGCCCGGCGGGCCCCACAGGATCATGGAGCCCAGACGCCCCGCCTCGACCATGCGGCGGATCGGCCCGGTCTCGCCCAGCAGGTGATCCTGGCCCACCACCTCGTCCAGCGAACGCGGGCGCAGGCGGTCGGCCAGAGGCGCGTCAGGGGGATGGACGCCGGAGGCTTCGAACAGATCGGTCATGTTGGACAGATAGGCGCTGGGCGCCCGTCCGTCATCTGGTCATGCGCCGAAGCGGCCGCTGATGCGCTGGCCGCGCCGTTCGATGGTGACGTCCCAGCGGGTGGCCGCGCCGAGGGCCTGCTGCAAGGCCTCGACCGAGCCGATCTGGCGGCCATTGATCTCGCGCACGATGTCGCCGGGGCGGAAGCCCGCTCGGGCGGCGTAGCCACGGCCGGACAGGCGGGTGACGATCACGCCCTCCCCGGCCGCGAAGGCGTCGCCGCCGATGCGATCGGCCAGGGCGGGCGAATAGGGGGCCACGGTGGCGCCGGCCATCAGACCGCGCTCGATCACCACCTGAGCCGGATCGCGGTCGCCGGGCAGAGGCTGGACCGTGGCGTTCAGGGTCTGGCTGCGGCCGTCGCGCAGGACGGAGATCTGGGCCCTCTCGCCGGGGCGGCGGGACCCCACGCGGAAGTTCAGGCCCGAGGAGTCGTTGATCTCGACGCCGTCCACGGCGGTGATCACGTCACCCTCGCGGATGCCCGCCCGGTCGCCGGGCCCGCCGGGATACAACGAGGTGACCAGCACGCCCTGTGGCCGGCTGAGGCCCAGACTGCGGGCGATCTCGGCGGTGACGGACTCGCTGCGCACGCCCAGCCAGGGACGAATGACCGCCTCGGCGCCGCCAAGCGCGCTCTCCAGCACCTGGCGCACGGTCTGGGCGGGCACGGCGAAGCCCACTCCCGCAGAGGTGCCGGAGCGCGAGAAGATAGCCGTGTTGATGCCGATCAGGTCGCCGTCCATGTCCACCAGCGCGCCGCCGGAGTTGCCCGGATTGATGGCCGCGTCGGTCTGGATGAAGGATGAGGCGTCCGAAATGCCGGTGTTGGTGCGGTTCAGGGCCGAGATAATGCCGTTGGTCACGGTCTGGCCCACGCCGAACGGATTGCCGATGGCCAGCACCAGATCCCCCACCAGATGTTGTTCCTGATCGTCGATGGGCAGGACAGGCAGGCCGCCGTCGACCCCCTCAAGCTGCAACACCGCGATGTCCGACTGCTGGTCGCCGAGCAGGACGCGGGCGCGGAATTCGCGGCGGTCGGCCAGGGTGACGGTGATCCGCTGGGCGCCCTGGATGACGTGGTTGTTGGTCACCACCACCCCGTCCGAACGAACGATGACGCCGGACCCGATGGAGGACGCCTGACGCTGGGACCGGCCGGTGAACATCTCGAAGAACGGGTCGGTGCGGCGGCTGGAGACCGCCGAGATGTTCACGACCGCCGGGCTGGCGGCCGCGGCCACCGGCGCGAACGAGGTCTTCATGGCGTTGGCGTCGCCGGGAACCACCCGCTCGGTGCTGCCAAAGACGTTGGGTTCGGGGAACCCGCCTTCCTGGGCGGAGGTCTGGTCGGCGTTGCCGCAGGCGGCGAGAACCAGCAGGGCGGCGAGAGCGGCGGAAGACAGCTTCATGGTCTGGATCAGGTCAGTTTTCATGTGGGACGTCACGCGGTCAAGGTGACCTCCGATTTGGGACCGGATCAAGGCGCCGCAAGGGGCAGGCCGGAGACGGTCAGCAAACGACCGTTCCGTCGTCCTGCTCTCTCCCCCTCCTGTCAGGGCCGGATCAGCGCCGGCGCCACGTCCTGGAGCGATCCGTCCCCGTCCGGGCCGGCGAGGCCCAGCAAGTGGGCCAGCAGGGGCTGGACGTCCACGGCGTCCATGTCCTGAAGCGTCACGCCGGAACGGACGCCGGGGCCATGGGCGATGAACAGGGCGGCCATCTCGGGCGCGGCGTTGTCATAGCCGTGGGCGCCGCCCTCGCGGCTGATCGGCCGGCTGCGGGTGGCCACAAGCCAGCCGGTGTCCGGCAGGCACAGGATGGCCGGTACGCGCGGATGGCGGCCATAGGCAAGGCGCTCCGGCAGGTCGGCCTTGTTGTAACATTCCATGTTGGCATGGCGACGCACCAGGGCGGCCTGCACCTCGGCCTCGCGGCCCGACGCGGGGTTGAGCCCGGCGAAGGCGCCCGCATGGACCACCTCGACCGCCTCCAGATCGATCAGGTCGTCCAGATAGACGGCGCGATCCGGCGAGGTGGCGGCCATGCCGTGGTCGGCGACGATGACCAGGACCGTGCGATCGGCCAGACCGCGCGCCTCGAGACCCGCGATCAGCCGGGCGATGGAGGCGTCCACCGAGGCGGCGGCTTCCGTCGTCTGGACCGCGTCGGGCCCATGATGGTGGCCGGCCGTGTCGACGATGTCGAAATACAGGGTGGCGAAGTCGGGCCGCTGGTCGCCGGGCAGGTCCAGCCATCCCAGCACCCGGTCCACCCGCGCGTCGCCGGGCAGGGACTGGTCGAAGACGGTCCAGTGGGTCGGACGCACCCCGCGGATCTCGGCCTCCGAGCCCGGCCAGAACATGGTGCCGGTCGTCAGGCCAGCGCGCTCGGCGGTGACCCAGATGGGCTCGCCCTCGTCCCACCAGTCTCCGTTGGTCACCGCCGCCGCGTTACCGAGGGCGAACCGCCCCAGTTCCGCATCCACCATGGTGTTGTTGACGAGGCCGTGGCGGTCAGGATGCAGGCCGGTCACCAGGGTGTAGTGATTGGGGAAGGTGACGCTGGGAAACGACGGGCGCATGGCGGCGAAGGCGCCTTCGGCGCGCAGGCGACTCAGGGTCGGCGTCACGCCCCGCTCCAGATAGTCCGGCCGGAACCCGTCAATGCCCACCAGAATCACCAGCGGCCGGTCCTCGGTCGCCGCGCGCTCGGGCGCCGTGGTGGCGCAGGCAGACAGGGTCAGGGCGAGCAGGATCAGCAGCAGACGGGACATGGGAACTCCGGATACGGGGACGGCCTATTGCCTAATGTTAATCCGTGACAGTCGTCTTACGGCTTGCGGCGAAGCCGCCCACCCCGCAAGCTCGACCTTATGAGCGAACCGGTCATCGAGACACGCGGCCTGTCCAAGGCCTACGGGGCGGTGAAGGCCCTGGACGATTTCAGCCTGACCATCCCGCGCGGCGGGGTCTACGGCGTTCTGGGGCCGAACGGGGCGGGCAAGTCCACACTTTTCCGCATCCTGCTGGGCCTGATCCGGCCGACAGCGGGCGAGGCGCGGATTATGGGCGGGCCGGTCGGCGACGTCCACGCCATGCGGCGCATGGGCTCCATGATCGAGACGCCGCGCTTTCCGCCCTACATGACCGCCCGTCAGGTGCTGGAATGGGTGTCGCTGAGTCATGGGCAGGGCGTGGACCGCGCCGCCATAGGCGCCTGGCTGGAGCGGGTGGGCCTCACCGCCGCCGCCGACCGCAAGGTGCGGGGCTTCTCCGTCGGCATGGCGCAGCGGCTGGGCGTGGCCGCGGCGCTGATGACCCGGCCCGAGCTGATCATTCTTGACGAGCCCACCAGCGGGATGGACCCGCCCGGCATCCAGGAGATGCGCGGCCTGATCCGGTCGCTGGCCGACGATGACGGCGTCACCGTAGTGATCGCCAGCCACCAGTTGGCCGAGGTGCAGAAGCTGTGCGACCGGGTGGCCATCCTGAACAAGGGCCGCTTGTCGGCCGAGGGCGCCGTGGCCGATCTGGTGGCCGGGCGCGAGCGCCTGCGCCTGACCCTGCGGCCCGCCGACGCGGCGCTGGGCCTGCTGGGCATGAAGGGTACGCGCGACGGCGACGCGGTTCTGGCCGCCATCGAGCGGTCCGAGGCCCCCGCCCTGATCCGCGCCCTGGCCGAAAAGGGCGCCGAGATCGAGGAGGCGCGCTGGGTCGGCGCCGATCTGGAGAGCGTCTTCAACCTGTTGACCGTGGAGGATGCGCCCCATGCTGGCTGACGCCATTCGCGCCGAGGGCTACCGGTTCGCCCGCAACCGCAGCGCCGTGTTCTGGAGCGTGCTGTTCGTGCCCATCGCGGCGCTGATCCTCGGGATCGTGGTCAGTTTCGCGGCAAAGAACAATGAAGCAAGACTGGCCGAGGTGACCACCGAGCTGGGAATGATCTCCACGCCCCTGAATCTGGGGGCGGCCCTTCTGGACAACACCGCCTCACTGGCGGGCGGGCCGGTGCTGCTGTTCGTCCTGATCGGGGCGGCGACCCTGTTCGCCGGCGATTACCGGTGGGAGACCTGGCGGCTGATCCGGGCCCGCAACCGGCGGTCCAACCTGATCATGGGCAAGCTGGCGGTCCTCGTCGTCCTGACCTTCGCCGCCATGGCCGCCCTTCTGGTCTTCAGCATGATGGGCGAGCCGATCCGCGCGGCCATCTTCGAGCGCCAGCTCGCCTTCAGCCTCAGCGGCCAGCAGATCGGCGCCTTTCTGGGCCTGTTCGGCCTGGGCTGGCTGCGGGTGGTCCAGTTCGCCATGATCGCCCTGCTGGCCGCCGTGGCGACGCGGTCGCTGCTGGCGGCCCTGTTCATCCCCATGGCGCTGGGCGCAGCCCAGGCGTTCGGCGCGCCGATTCTGGGCGGTCTGGGCTTCATGCCTGACAGCTGGACCGTGCAGCTTCTGCTGCCCGGCCAGGCCTTTGACGCGCTGAAGGGCCTGCTGATCGCCGGGGAGGGCGCACCGGGGGTTCCCGCCGCCCTGCAGGCGAAGGCGTGGATCAGCCTGATCGGTTGGACCGTGCTGCCGCTTCTGGCCGCACTGGCCATTTTCGAGCGCCAGGACCTGTCCAAGGAGTAGCGCCCTTGACGCCGGGGGCCCCGGGCGAAACCCTGTGGCCGGTCGCACCTGGCGGCCTGACCCGGAAAGTTTGATGAAGCGTCTGATCCTGCCCGCCTGCGCCGCCGCCCTGCTGACCGCCCTGCCCGCCGCCGCCCAGGTGGGAACGCCCGCCCTGCCCCGCGACCTGCCGCCCATTCCGGCGTCGGCGGCCCAGCCCTACCCCGGCGTGATCCGGCACCATGTGGACGCCACGGACACCGAGCGGAAGATCATCCGGGTGCGCCAGACCATTCCGGTGGCCCAGGCGGGCCCCATGGTGCTGCTGTATCCCAAATACCTGCCCGGCAACCATGCGCCCACCGGGCCGATCCAGTTGGTGGCCGGGGTGCAGGTCGGCGCGGGCGGCCAGCGCGTGGAGTGGGTGCGCGACCCGCTGGATCCCTACGCCTTTCACATCGAGGTTCCGGCGGGGGTCAGCGAGATCGAGGTCTCTTTCGACTATCTCAGCCAGGTCAGCACCAGCCAGTGGCGGGTGATGATGACCCCCGAGATGCTGAACCTGCAGTTCGAGAAGCTGATGCTCTATCCGGCGGGCTACCAGCACGACGGGATCATGGTGCAGACCACCGTACGCCTTCCGGACGGCTGGAACTATGGCGTGGCGCTGGACACGGAGGCCTTCAGCGGGGGCGAGGCCGTGTTCGCCCCCATCAGCGTGGAGATGCTGGCCGACAGCCCCATGTTCGCCGGGACGCACTATCGGGTGTTCGACCTGGACCCGAACGGCCGCACGCCGGTGAACATGCATGTGATGGCCGACGAAGCTTCAGAACTGGACGCCGTGGAGGAGCGCCTGGCGCCGTTCCGCAATCTGGTGGTCCAGGCGGACCGGCTTTACGGGGTCCGGCCCTTTGACCGGTACGAGTTCCTGGTGGCCGCCACGAGCCGGCTCGGGGGCGTGGGGCTGGAGCATCACCGCTCCTCGGAGAACACGGTCTCGGCGGACTTCTTCTCGAGCTGGGATACGGCTTCCTACGGCAATCGCGAACTGCTGCCCCACGAGTACGCCCACTCCTGGAACGGCAAGTTCAGGCGCCCGGCCGACCAGCTGACGCCGGACCTGAACACGCCTGTGCAGAACAGCCTGCTGTGGATGTACGAGGGCCAGACCCAGTACTGGGGCGCCGTTCTGGCCGCGCGTTCGGAGATCGTGCCGCAGGACCAGGCCCTGGCCAACCTGGCCTGGACCGCCGCCTTCTATGACGCCCAGCGCGGGCGCGAGTGGCGGGCGCTGCAGGACACGGTGAACCAGAACCTGCTGGGCTATCGGTCCTCCACGCCGTGGGCCACCTGGTCGCGCACGGGCGGGGACTATTACCGCGAGGCGCTGCTGATGTGGCTGGACGCCGACACCCTGATCCGCGAGGCCACGCGGGACCGGCGCTCGCTGGACGACTTCGCGCGGGCCTTCTTCGGCATCGAGGACGGGGTGTGGGAGGCGCGGCCCTACACCTTCGACGATGTGGTGACGGCGCTGAACGGGGTCCATCCCCACGACTGGGCCGGGTTCCTGAGGGCGCGGCTGGACGCGGTGGGGCCGGAGGCCGCGGCGCCGCTGGACGGCATCGAGCGGGGCGGATACCGGCTGGTTTTCGTGGAAGCGCCCGATGCGGCCTACCGTCGCGTGCAGCCCCAGTGGGGCCGGGACTTCCTGTTTTCGCTGGGGTTCACCCTGTCCGCATCGAACAGCATCACCAATGTGCTGTGGGACAGCCCGGCCTTCGAGGCGGGCCTGACCCAGGGCTGGGACATCGTGGCGGTCAACGACACGGCGGCCACGCCCGAGCGGCTGCGCGATGCGGTGACGGCGGGCAAGGACGGCGGCCCGATCCGCCTGATCGTCAGGAACGGCGACCGCTTCCGCACGGTGGAGATCCCCTATGCCGGGGGCCTGCGCTATCCGGCGCTGGAGCGGATCGCGGGCACACGGGACCGGCTGGGCGACATCCTGACGCCCCGCCGGCGGTAGGTCGCCGCTTCGGGCCAGCGGATCGCGACCTTCGGATGGGAAGGCGTCGAGCAGGGCTGTTTCGGGATCTTCGCGGGGGTCCGGAGCGCCTGCCGGGCGCGTTTGAGCAGTCCGGCGCGGGGCGTCAGGGCGGATCGGGGCCGGCGCCCGCGCTTTGAACCGGCGCACCCGCAAATGCACGGTGCAATTGGTGCAATTGGTGCAATTCCGGCGCGGCGTTGGCACGGGCCGGTGCGCTCCGCTGCGTCGAGGGAGCTGACGGTTCATGTTCGGCTGTGACGGACGACGCCGGGCCGGGTTCGGGCGGTGCTCCGGCCCTGGCCATCCTCTCCAGCCGGGCATGGACGGACAGCCAGCGCAGGGCCTCGCCCGCACGCCCCGCCCGGATGGCGCGCGCCGCCCCGCGCCACGCCATGGCGAGCATGTCGTGCAGGTCCGGCAGGGGCTCGTCGTCGATCGCCAGGGTCTCGCTCATGACTGACGACCGTAGGGGCGCCCTGCGTCAATCGGGGACGTGGGACAAAAGAAAAGGGCGGCGCCTTTCGGCGCCGCCCTGATCGTTTGAGGCCTCAGGCTGATCAGCCCTCGGTCTTTTCGCCTTCCAGCTCCAGGGCCAGATCGGCCGGCAGCGGCTCGACGGCGTCCTCGCGCTGTTGCGTGAGGACCGCGTCGCGCTCGTTGGCGATCTTCTGAAGCGACCGCAGATAGGCGCCCGTGCCCGCCGGGATCAGGCGACCCACGATCACGTTCTCCTTCAGGCCTTCCAGGGTGTCGACCTTGCCGTTGACCGAGGCGTCGGTCAGCACGCGGGTCGTCTCCTGGAAGGAGGCGGCCGAGATGAAGCTCTTGGTCTGCAGCGAGGCCTTGGTGATGCCCAGCAGAACCGGCTGTGTGGTCGCCGGGCGGCCCTTGCGCTTCAGGGTCTTGGCCTGCTCGATGTCGAACTCGGGACGGTCCATGTGATCGCCCTTGATCAGGCCGGTTTCGCCCGCGTCGAGGATCTCGACCTTCTGCAGCATCTGGCGAACGATCACCTCGATGTGCTTGTCGTTGATCGGCACGCCCTGCAGTCGGTAGACCTCCTGCACCTCGTTGACCAGATACTCGGCCAGCGCCTCGACGCCCTGGATGCGCAGCAGATCGTGCGGATCCGGGTTGCCGTCGATGATGTAGTCGCCCTTCTGGATCAGATCGCCGTCGTGGACGGAGATGTGCTTGCCCTTGGGGATCAGGAACTCGACCGGCTCGCCCTGATTGCCGTCCGCGTCCGGCTCCGGGGTGATCTTGATGCGGCGCTTGTTCTTGTAGTCGCGACCGAATTCGACGCGGCCGTCCATCTCGGCGATGACCGCGCAGTCCTTGGGACGACGGGCCTCGAACAGCTCCGCCACCCGCGGCAGACCGCCGGTGATGTCGCGGGTCTTGGCGCCTTCGGTCGGGATACGGGCGATGATCTCGCCCGGCTTGACCTCGTCGCCGTTGTTGACCGAGAGGATGGCGCCCACGGGCAGCAGGTAGCGGGCGTCGGCACCCGAAGCCAGCTTGGCGTAGGTCTCGCCCTTGATCACGCCCAGGGCCGGACGCAGGTCCGAGCCGCGGGGGCTGGCGCGCCAGTCGGAGACCACGCGCTGGGTGATGCCGGTGGCCTCGTCGGTCTCTTCCTTGACCGACAGGCCGTCGGCCAGATCCTCGAAGCGCACCGCGCCGCCCACCTCGGTGATGATCGGGGTGGTGTAGGGATCCCACTCGGCCAGACGCTGGCCGCGCTTGACCTCGGCGCCGTCCTTGATGCGCAGACGGGCGCCGTAGGGCACCTTGTGGCTTTCGCGATCCTTGCCGTCGACCAGAACGCTGAGCACCACGTTGCGGCTCATGGCCACCAGATCCCCGTGCGCCGCCTTGACGGTGGGGCCGACGATCCGGGCCGTACCGGTGTTGGAGGCCTCCACGAAGGAGGTCTCGGCCACCTGGGCGGTGCCGCCGATGTGGAAGGTCCGCATGGTCAGCTGGGTGCCCGGCTCGCCGATGGACTGGGCCGCGATGACCCCGACCGCCTCGCCGATGTTGACGTTGGTGCCGCGCGCCAGGTCACGGCCGTAGCACATGCCGCAGATGCCGGCGTCGGCTTCACACGTCAGCGCGGAGCGGACCTTGACCGACTGGACGCCGGCGGCCTCGATCTCCTCGATGACCTCCTCCACCAGATAGGTGTCGGCGGGGAACAGCACGGTGTCCGTGCCGGGCTCCTTGATGTCCTCGGCCGCGTAACGGCCCAGCACGCGCTGGCCCAGCGAGACCAGGACGTCGCCGCCTTCGATCACGGCGCGCAGGGTGATACCCCGCGTGGAGCCGCAGTCTTCCTCGGTGACGATGGAATCCTGGGCCACGTCCACCAGACGACGGGTCAGGTAGCCGGAGTTGGCGGTCTTCAGGGCGGTGTCGGCCAGACCCTTACGGGCGCCGTGGGTGGAGTTGAAGTACTCCAGCACGGTCAGGCCTTCCTTGAAGTTCGAGACGATGGGGGTCTCGATGATCTCGCCGGAGGGCTTGGCCATCAGGCCGCGCATGCCGCCCAGCTGCTTCATCTGGGCCTGCGAACCCCGGGCGCCGGAGTTGGCCATCATGTAGACCGAGTTGATCTCGGCGGTGCGGCCGTCGCCCAGCTGCACCGGCAGGGCGATCTCGCCCATCATCTCGTCGGCGACCTTGTCCGTGGCCTTGGCCCAGGCGTCGACGACCTTGTTGTACTTCTCGCCCTTGGTGATCAGGCCGTCGGCGTACTGTTGCTCGTACTCCTCGACCAGGGTGCGGGTGGCCTCGACGATCTCGGTCTTCTTGGCGGGGATCACGATGTCGTCCTTGCCGAACGAGATGCCCGCCTTGGCCGCCTCGCGGAAGCCCAGCTGCATCATGCGGTCCGCGAAGATCACCGTCGCCTTCTGACCGCAGTGGCGATAGACCACGTCGATCAGATTGCCGATTTCCTTCTTGGTGAGGTTCTTCTCCAGAAGGCGGTAGCCCACGTTGGGGTTGCGCGGCAGCAGGGCGGCCAGCTTCATCCGGCCGGGGGTGGTGTCGATGACCTTCGTCACCTCCTTGCCCTCGGCGTCGTGCTCGGTCCAGCGGGCCTTGATCCTGGTGTGCAGGGTCACGACGTCGGCGTCGAGCGCGGCGTCGATCTCGCCGATGTTGGCGAACAGCTTGCCTTCACCCGGCTCGCCGTCCTTGACCAGCGACAGGTAGTACAGGCCCAGGACGATGTCCTGCGACGGCACGATGATCGGCTTGCCGTTGGCGGGGCTGAGGATGTTGTTGGTGGACATCATCAGCACGCGCGCTTCCAGCTGGGCCTCGAGGCTCAGCGGAACGTGCACGGCCATCTGGTCGCCGTCGAAGTCGGCGTTGAAGGCGGCGCAGACCAGCGGGTGCAGCTGGATGGCCTTGCCCTCGATCAGCTTGGGCTCGAACGCCTGGATGCCCAGACGGTGAAGCGTGGGCGCGCGGTTCAGCAGAACCGGGTGCTCGCGGATGACCTCGTCCAGGATGTCCCAGACCGCCGGCTGCTCGCGCTCGACCATGCGCTTGGACTGCTTGACGGTGCCCGACAGGCCCTTGGCGTCCAGACGCGCGTAGATGAACGGCTTGAACAGCTCGAGCGCCATCTTCTTGGGCAGGCCGCACTCGTGCAGCTTCAGGTCCGGTCCCACCACGATGACCGAACGGCCGGAGTAGTCGACCCGCTTGCCCAGCAGGTTCTGGCGGAAGCGGCCCTGCTTGCCCTTCAGCATGTCGGCCAGCGACTTCAGGGGCCGCTTGTTGGCGCCGGTGATGACCCGGCCGCGACGGCCGTTGTCGAACAGGGCGTCGACGGATTCCTGCAGCATCCGCTTCTCGTTGCGGATGATGATGTCCGGCGCGCGAAGCTCCATCAGGCGCTTCAGGCGGTTGTTCCGGTTGATGACCCGGCGATACAGGTCGTTCAGGTCGGACGTGGCGAAGCGGCCGCCGTCCAGGGGCACCAGCGGGCGCAGCTCGGGCGGGATGACCGGCACGATGGTCAGGATCATCCACTCGGGCTTGTTGCCGGACTCGATGAAGGCTTCCAGCAGCTTGAGGCGCTTGGAGGCCTTCTTGGCCTTCAGCTCGCTGGTGGGTTCCGACAGCTCGCCGCGATGCTTTTCGGCCTCGGCGTGCAGGTCGATGCCCATGAGCAGGCCGCGCACGGCCTCGGCGCCGATCTCGGCGGTGAAGCCGTCATCGCCGTACTCTTCCTGGAACTGGTAGTACTCGTCCTCGGTCAGAAGCTGGTTCTGCTTCAGCGGGGTCAGGCCCGGCTCGGTGACGATGTAGTTCTCGAAATACAGGACCCGCTCGACGTCCTTGAGGGCCATGTCCAGCATCAGCGAGATGCGGCTGGGCAGGGACTTCAGGAACCAGATGTGGGCGACCGGGGCGGCCAGCTCGATGTGGCCCATGCGCTCGCGACGGACGCGGGCGAGGGTGACCTCCACGCCGCACTTCTCGCAGATGATGCCCTTGTACTTCATGCGCTTGTACTTGCCGCACAGGCACTCGTAGTCCTTGGTCGGACCGAAGATGCGGGCGCAGAACAGGCCGTCGCGCTCGGGCTTGAACGTGCGGTAGTTGATCGTCTCCGGCTTCTTGATCTCGCCGAACGACCAGGACTTGATCTTCTCCGGCGAGGCCAGGGCGATCTTGATCTGGTCGAAGGTCGGGGTGACCGGGACCGGGTTGAAGATGTTCAGGACTTCCTGGTTCATCTTGTTTTCCTTCTGCGGCGGGGGCCGCGAAAATAAAGAAGAGTGGAGAGTGGCGAGTGGTTAGGGGCGAGTGAGGCCCGAATGGCTGCGGCGACTTCTCGCCACCCGCCACCCGTCACTCGCCACTTCAGACTCAGCTGTTCTCCAGCTCCACGTTCAGACCCAGCGAGCGCATTTCCTTGACGAGCACGTTGAAGCTCTCGGGAATGCCCGCCTCGAAGCTATCGTCGCCGCGGACGATGGCCTCGTAGACCTTGGTACGGCCGGCCACGTCGTCGGACTTCACCGTCAGCATTTCCTGCAGGGTGTAGGCCGCGCCGTAAGCTTCCAGCGCCCACACCTCCATCTCGCCGAAGCGCTGGCCGCCGAACTGGGCCTTGCCGCCCAGCGGTTGCTGGGTGACCAGGCTGTAGGGGCCGATGGAGCGGGCGTGGATCTTGTCGTCCACCAGGTGGTGCAGCTTCAGCATGTAGATGTAGCCGACCGTGACCGGACGCTTGAAGCGCTCGCCGGTCTGGCCGTCGTACAGAACCGACTGGCCCGACCGGTCCAGCCCTGCGTCATCCAGCAGACGCTCGATGTCAGAGATGTTGGCGCCGTCGAAGACGGGTGTGGCGAAGGGAACGCCCTTGGACAGGTTCCGGGCCAGCTCGATGAGCTCGTCCTCGTCCTGCGGCAGGGGGGTGTCCGCGCCGTAGATGTCGGTCAGACGTTCGATCAGGGCCTTCTTCTGCCCGCCGTTCTGGGTCCAGTCCTCGAGCAGACCCTTGATCTGACGACCCAGGCCGGCCGAGGCCCATCCCAGGTGCGTCTCGAAGATCTGGCCGATGTTCATGCGCGAGGGCACGCCCAGCGGGTTCAGAACCACGTCGACCGGCGTGCCGTCCTCAAGGTACGGCATGTCCTCCATGGGCAGGATCTTGGAGATCACGCCCTTGTTGCCGTGGCGGCCGGCCATCTTGTCGCCCGGCTGCAGCTTGCGCTTCACGGCCACGAAGACCTTGACCATCTTCATGACGCCCGGGGGCAGTTCGTCGCCGCGCTGCAGCTTCTCGACCTTGTCCTCGAAGCGGCGATCCAGGGCCTTGCGGGCGTCCTCGAACGACTTCTTCATGGCCTCGAGCTCGCCCTGGGCCTTCTCGTCGTCCATGGCGATCTGCCACCACAGGCCGCGCGACAGCTCGTCGAGCTTGGCCTCGGTGATCTCGCCGCGGCCCAGACCCTTGGGACCGGACACGGCGGTCTTGCCCAGAACCAGCTCCCGCAGGCGCGAGTAGACGTTGCGCTCGAGGATCTTGAGCTCGTCGTCGCGGTCCTTGCCCAGGCGTTCGATTTCCGAACGCTCGATGGCCATGGCGCGCTCGTCCTTGTCGACGCCGTGGCGGTTGAAGACCCGCACGTCGATGATGATGCCGCTGGCGCCCGGCGGCAGGCGCAGGGAGGTGTCGCGCACGTCCGAGGCCTTTTCGCCGAAGATGGCGCGCAGCAGCTTCTCTTCCGGGGTCATCGGACTTTCGCCCTTGGGCGTGACCTTGCCGACCAGGATGTCGCCGGCGTGGACCTCGGCGCCGATGGCCACGATGCCCGCCTCGTCGAGGTTGCGCAGGGCTTCCTCGCCGACGTTGGGGATGTCGCGGGTGATTTCCTCAGGCCCCAGCTTGGTGTCGCGGGCCATGACCTCGAACTCCTCCAGGTGGATGGAGGTGAAGACGTCGTCGCGCACGATGCGCTCGGAGATCAGGATCGAGTCCTCGAAGTTGTAGCCGTTCCAGGGCATGAACGCGACCAGGGCGTTGCGGCCCAGAGCCAGTTCGCCCAGGTCCGTGGACGGGCCGTCGGCGATGACGTCGCCGCTCTTCACCACATCGCCCACGCGCACGATCGGGCGCTGGTTGATGCAGGTGGACTGGTTCGAGCGCTGGAACTTGGACAGGCGGTAGATGTCCACGCCCGAGCGGGCGGCTTCCAGATCCGAAGTGGCGCGCACCACGATGCGGGTGCCGTCGATCTGCTCGACCACGCCGTCGCGGCGGGCCACGACCACGGCGCCGGAATCGCGGGCAACCACATCTTCCATGCCGGTGCCCACCAGCGGGGCGTCGGCCTGCACCAGCGGCACGGCTTGACGCTGCATGTTCGCGCCCATCAGGGCCCGGTTGGCGTCATCGTTTTCCAGGAACGGGATCAGGGCCGCAGCGACCGAAACGACCTGCTTCGGGGACACGTCCATCATGTCGACCGCTTCCCTGGGCAGAAGCTGGGATTCGCCGTTGATCCGGCCGGGGACCAGATCCTCGACGATCTCGCCGTCCTTCAGCGCAATGTTGGCCTGGGCGATGGTGTATTTCGCCTCTTCCATCGCCGAGATGTAGACCACCTCGTCGGTGGTCTTGCCGTCCTTGATGCGGCGGTACGGGCTCTCGATGAAGCCGTACTTGTTGACCCGCGCGTGGGTGGCCAGCGAGTTGATCAGGCCGATGTTCGGGCCTTCCGGCGTTTCGATCGGGCAGATGCGGCCGTAGTGGGTCGGGTGCACGTCGCGGACTTCGAAGCCGGCGCGCTCGCGGGTCAGACCGCCCGGGCCAAGCGCCGACAGGCGACGCTTGTGGGTGATTTCCGACAGCGGGTTGGTCTGGTCCATGAACTGGGACAGCTGCGACGAACCGAAGAACTCGCGCACGGCCGCGGCGGCCGGCTTGGCGTTGATCAGGTCGTGCGGCATGACCGTGTCGATATCGACCGAGGACATGCGCTCCTTGATGGCGCGCTCCATGCGCAGCAGGCCGACGCGGTACTGGTTCTCCAGCAGCTCGCCCACCGAACGGACCCGGCGGTTGCCCAGGTTGTCGATGTCGTCGATCTCGCCGCGGCCGTCCTTCAGGCCCACCAGGATCTGCAGGACCTTGAGCACGTCGTCCTTGCGCAGCACGCGGATCTCGTCGCCCACTTCCGGCGTCTCGAGGCGCATGTTCATCTTCACGCGACCGACCGAGGACAGGTCGTAGCGTTCGGAATCGAAGAACAGGCTGTTGAACATGGCGTCGGCCGCTTCCGGCGTCGGCGGCTCGCCGGGACGCATGACGCGATAGACGTCGAACAGGGCGTCCTCGCGGGCGTCGTTCTTGTCCACCCGCAGGGTGTTGCGCATGTAGGCGCCGACCGTCACGTGGTCGATGTCCAGCACGTCGATGGTGGAGAAGCCGTTCTCTTCCAGCAGCTCGATGGCCGCCTGGTCCAGCTCGTCGCCGGCCTCGACGTAGATCTCGCCGGTTTCCATGTTGACCGCATCGGCGGCCAGGTAGCGGCCCAGCAGGGCGTCGGGCGCCAGCAGCAGGGACTTCAGGCCGCCGTCGGCAAGCTTCTTGGCCTGGCGGGCGCTGACCTTGGTCCCGGCCGGGGCGGCCACTTCGCCGGTGTCGGCGTCGACCAGATCAAATTCGGGCTTAACCCCGCGCCAGCGCTCGGGCTTGTAGGGGGTGACCCAGCCTTCGCCGCGCTTCTCGTAGGGGACGGTTTCGTAGAAGGTCCGCAGGATCTCCTCGCCGTCCATGCCCAGGGCCATCAGGAAGGTGGTGGCCGGCAGCTTGCGGCGACGGTCGATGCGCACATAGACCAGATCCTTGGCGTCGAACTCGAAGTCCAGCCAGGAGCCGCGGTAGGGGATCACGCGGGCGGCGAACAGCAGCTTGCCCGAGGCGTGAGTCTTGCCCTTGTCGTGATCGAAGAAGACGCCCGGCGACCGGTGCATCTGGGAGACGATCACCCGCTCGGTGCCGTTGACGACGAAGGTGCCCTTGCCGGTCATGAGCGGGATATCGCCCATGTAGACGTCCTGCTCCTTGATGTCCTTGACCGAGCGCGCGCCGGTTTCCTCGTCGGTCTCGAACACGATCAGGCGCAGCTTGACCTTCAGCGGCGCGGCGTAGGTCATGTCGCGCTGGATGCATTCCTCGACGTCGTACTTGGGCTCCTCGAACTCGTAGGAGACGTATTCCAGCACGGCGCGTTCGTTGAAGTCCTTGATCGGGAAGACCGACTTGAAGACCGCCTCGATGCCCTCGTCCTTGCGCTGGCCGGGACGGACCTCGCGCTGCAGGAACTGCTCGTAGGACGCCCGCTGAACCTCGATCAGGTTCGGCATCTGCACCGCCTCGGGGATGCGCCCGAAGGACTTGCGGATGCGCTTCTTGCCGGTGAAGGTCTGAGCGGAGGCGATCTGGCCGTTGATGGTCAGGCCGGCGGTGGACTTTGCCATTCGTTTTCCCAATCGCGCGGGCGTGGACCCGCGTCACAATGCAGCGGCCACGGCGACGCCTGTACAGCGACCCGTGACCCGGTTTCTCGGCGTTCACCCTCGGCCCCGAAGAACCAGAACGCCTGAAATTTCAGTGGCTCCCTTGGGGAGGAGCGCGCCTTCGCAATGGTCGGAGGGCGACGGACCATGCCTCGGCGCTTTCGCGCAGCTTCTTTTCGGAATCAGCGGAGCGGGCACATATACTCGCTTTTCGGACGAAATAAAGGCCCTCGCGCCCAGATATCCGCAGATGACGGAATCGGCTAGCGTGATCCCATGAACCGCACCCTCATCCCCCTCGCCGCCCTGACCCTCGCCCTCGCCGCCTGCGCCACGGCGCCCCGGCCCGCGCCGGTCGATCCGGGCCCGCCCTCGCAGGCGCGCTGGGAGGCGGGTCAGGAGGCCTATCTGGCCTGGAGCGGGGCGCGGCGCGGCTGGGCCGCCACGGAAAGCGGCCTGCAGCACCGGCGCGAAGGGCGCGCCAATCCCGACGGCGCCATGCCGGGACCGACCGACACGGTGCGCGTCCACTATGAGGGGACCTTCATCGATGGGCGGGTGTTCGACAGCTCCTACGAGCGGGGCGAGCCGATCGAATTCCCGCTCAATCGCGTCATCCCCGGCTGGACCGAGGGCCTGCAGCTGATGCGGGTCGGTGAGACGTTCAACTTCGTCATTCCGGCCGACCTGGCCTATGGCGCGCGCGGCGCGGGCGGCGGCGAAATCCCGCCGAACTCGGCCCTGCTGTTCAAGGTCGAACTGCTTGAGGTCACGCCGGCGCGATAGGGTCCGGCGGCGCCGGGGTCGCGGCGCCTTCGACGATCAGCCAGTCCTGAAAGGCGTCCATGGCCGCGTCGGCGCGGCCTGGCGGGCGCAGGAAGACGAAGGACGCGGGGCGCGAGATGAAGCCGAACGGCGCGGCCAGGCGGCCGGCGGCGATATCCGGCGCTCCGAAGCTCCACGGAATGACGGCCGCGCCCAGCCCGGCCGCAGCCGCCTCGATCAGGGAATGGTTGTGGCCGAACTCGCGCTCGGCGGCGGGCGGCGGCAGGTCCAGCCGGTTCGCGGCGGCCCACGTTCGCCAGCCCTCGCGGTAGGTTGTGGCGTAGAGGCGCGGCATACGGAACAGGGCGGCGAGGGTCAGGTCCGCCCCGGCCAGGCCCGCCGCGACCACCGGGCCGTGGTTGTTGGGCAGAAAGGCGGTTCTGGCCTCGAACGCCGGGTCATCGTGGTCGACGATGCGGATGGCGCCGTCGCAGGCGTGGTGGCGGAAATCCACCGACCCATGGGATTCAGAGACCCGCACCTTCAGGTCGGGATGCTGCTCGACGAAGCGGGACAGGCGCGGGATCAGCCATTTCATGGCGAAGGTGCCCAGGCACGCGATCTCGATCTCGCGGCGGGCGCCCGGCCCTGACCGCGCGGCGGCCACGGCCTGGGCCATGCCGTCGAAGGGGGCCTTCAGGCCATCGGCGAGAACACGCCCGGCGGCCGTCAGCTGGAGACGGTTGCGGGGACCCTCGACCAGCACCACGCCCAGCTGATCCTGAAGCTGTTTTACCTGCCGGCTCACCGCGCCGTGGGTGACGCACAGCTCGTCGGCGGCCGTCGTCATGGAGCCGTGACGGGCGAAGGCCTCGAAGGCGCGCAGGGCGTTGAGCGGCGGAAGCGGGCGGCGCATGTGACGAAACCTCACAAGGAAGCTTCGCTTAAATCGATTGGCCGTCGGGGGCAATCGACGCTTCATCCTGACCGATGAACCGGAAAGACAGACCCCCCCTGCCCCCGCCGCGCCGGATCACGCCCGGATACGTCCTCGCCGTCGCCGCCGTCTGGACGGCGGTGCTTTATGCGCTGATGGGCGGCGGATAGAAAAAGGGCGGCGGACCTGAAGCCCGCCGCCCTGAATTCAAACCAGATCAGAAGGGACCGATCAGTCCTCGGAGTCGTCGGCGGCCGAGTAGACCGGACCGGAGTCCAGACCCTTGGCGTCCACGTCGCGGTCGACGAACTCGATCACGGCCATGGCGGCGTTGTCGCCGTGGCGGAAGCCGGCCTTCATGATGCGGATGTAGCCGCCCGGACGCTCGGCGTAACGACCGCCGATGGTGTCGAACAGCTTGCCGACCTGGGTCACGTCGCGGACCTGGCTGATGGCCTGACGACGTGCGGCCAGATCACCCTTCTTGGCCAGGGTGACCAGCTTCTCCACGTAGGGACGAAGCTCCTTGGCCTTGGGCAAGGTCGTCGTGATCTGCTCGTGCTTGATCAGCGACGCAGCCATGTTGGCCAGCATGGCCTGGCGGTGGCTGGCCGTGCGGCCGAGCTTACGATGAGCGGCGCCGTGGCGCATTGGGGTCTCTCCTCAGTCAGACCGGGCGTCAACGCCGCCCCGGCCCTTTAGCAACCTAGATCTGGTCTTCGAACTTCTTGGCGAGTTCCTCGATGTTCTCCGGCGGCCAGTTCGGCACATCCATGCCGAGCGACAGGCTCATCGAAGCGAGGACTTCCTTGATTTCATTCAGCGACTTGCGGCCGAAGTTCGGGGTGCGAAGCATTTCGCCCTCGGTCTTCTGGATCAGGTCGCCGATGTAGACGATGTTGTCGTTCTTCAGGCAGTTGGCCGAACGGACCGACAGCTCCAGCTCGTCCACCTTCTTCAGCAGGGCCGGGTTGAAGGGCAGGTCGGGCTTGCCGTCCGCAGCCTCGACCGCCGCCTTGGGCTCGTCGAAGGTGATGAAGATCTGCAGCTGGTCCTGAAGGATGCGGGCGGCGTAGGCCACGGCGTCCACCGGCGACACCGCGCCGTTGGTCTCCACTTCCATGATCAGCTTGTCGTAGTCCAGCGACTGGCCCTGACGGGTCGGCTCGACCCGGTAGGCGACGCGCTTGACCGGCGAATAGAGGGCATCCACCGAAATCAGCCCGATGGGGGCGTCTTCCGGACGGTTGAACTCGGCGGCCACATAGCCCTTGCCGTTCTGGACCGTCAGTTCCATGCGCACCGAGGCGCCGTCGTCCAGGGTGCAGAGCACGTGGTCGGGGTTCAGCACCTCGATGTCCGCCGGAGCGTCGATCTGGGCGGCGGTCACCGGGCCGGGGCCGTCAGCCTTCAGCGTCATGCGCTTGGGGCCTTCGGCGTGCAGGCGCAGGGCCAGCTGCTTGATGTTCAGGACGATGTCCACGACATCCTCGCGAACGCCTTCCAGCGACGAGAACTCGTGCACCACGCCGTCGATCTGGATGGCGGTCACGGCGGCGCCTTGCAGCGACGACAGCAGCACGCGGCGCAGGGCGTTGCCCAGGGTCACGCCGAAGCCGCGCTCGAGCGGTTCCGCCACCAGCCGCGCCTTGCGCTGCGGATCGCCGCCCGCGTCGATCTGCGGCTTTTCGGGACGGATCAGCTCTTGCCAGTTTCTTTCGATCATCGATGTCCCTCGAACGGGTTTCGCCGGGCCCGCGTCCAGCGTTCTGGACGCCAGGACCGGCGTAGGAATGGGGTCGGCGGCAGGCTTAGACGCGGCGGCGCTTGGGCGGGCGGCATCCGTTGTGCGGCATCGGGGTGACGTCGCGGATGGTGGTGATGGTCATGCCCGCGGCCTGCAGGGCGCGCAGGGCCGACTCACGGCCGGAGCCGGGGCCCGAGACGTTGACTTCCAGGGTCTTGACGCCGTGCTCGCCAGCCTTCTTGGCCGCGTCCTCGGCGGCCATCTGGGCGGCGTACGGGGTCGACTTGCGCGAACCCTTGAAGCCCATGTGGCCGGCCGACGACCAGGAGATGGCGTTCCCCTGCGCGTCGGTGATGGTCACCATGGTGTTGTTGAAGCTGGCGTTCACGTGGGCGACGCCGGAAGTGATGTTCTTGCGCTCGCGCTTCTTTACGCGACCCGGTTCCTTGGCCATGTGTCTGTCTTACTTCTTCTTGCCGGCGATCGGCTTGGCGGGGCCCTTGCGGGTGCGGGCGTTGGTGTGGGTGCGCTGGCCGCGGACCGGCAGGCCCTTGCGGTGACGCAGCCCGCGGTAGCAGGCCAGGTCCATCAGGCGCTTGATGTTCATGGACGTCTCGCGGCGCAGGTCGCCCTCGACCATGAAGTCGCTGTCGATCGCTTCACGGATCTGGAGCACCTCGGCGTCGGTCAGCTCGTTGACCCGGCGCGCGGGCTCGATGCCGACCTTGGCGGTGATGTCCCTGGCCGACTTCGGGCCAATGCCATGAATGTACTGAAGCGCGATCTCAACGCGCTTGTTCGTCGGAATGTTGACGCCTGCGATACGGGCCACGTTGTCGATCTCTCCAATACGCGTCGCAGACGCGAAGAACGCTCCGGTCGACAGACCAGGAGCGCGCTGCGCGTCTTTCGCGGAAGACGGGCCTTATACAGGGGATTCAGATTGCGTCAATGGGTGGGCGCGCTCAGCGGCGCGGCCGGCCGAAGTCGACGCCCACGACGACCCGCTGACCTTCAACAGGTCTACCGCCCTGCGTCGGGGGACGAAAGCGGAAATAGCGGGAGACGACGAGCCCTGCGTCGCCGAAGCCCCGCCCGGGCGGGTCCTCGCTGACCACGCGGCACTGGTCCAGATACTGGTCCAGGCGGATGATGCAGGACAGGCTGACCCGGCCATAGACGCTGCGCGCGCCGGGCGGATGGACGGCCTGGATCTGGCCCAGGGTGGGTCCCCGCACGATCTGCGCCGGGCCGCTGCCCGAGCCGGGACCGTCGCCCGCGCCGGTTCCCGTGCCCCGCCCCGTCCCCTGCCCGCCCTGGCCCATGCCGGGCTCCGGGCTTTCGGTCGGGGCGATGCCGATGTTGAGCGCGGGTTCGGGCGCCTGTTCGATGGGCGCGATGATCTCGGGCGGATCAGGCGGCGGGTTCGGTGGCGTGTGGACGATGGACGGCGCGGCCGGGGCCCCGCCCCCCGCCTCGGGCGACGGGTCCAGCGGCGGGATCTCGGGTTCCGGCTCCAGCGGCGGGACCAGAAAGACCTCGATGGGCGGCGGCGGCGGATCGGGCGGCTGGGGCTGGGACCGGCTCAGCACCGCCATCAGGGCGACGTGGGCCAGGCCCACGCCCAGCACCGCGCCCAGCTTGCGCACCCGCTTCCGATCCAGCCGCCAGTCGATGCCCGTCACGCCGCCTCCGTCATCTCACACGGAGACTAACGCTCAAGCTTCGACTTCGATCAGCCGCCCTACTCCACCGCCTCGGTCTTTTCGCCGGCCTTGCGCTTGGCCGGGCCCGCCTCGGCCGTGGTGATGTCGAAGGCGATCTTGCCGTCCTTCAGGGTCACCTTCACATGGCCCCCGCGCATCAGGCGTCCGAACAGGATGTCGTCGGCCAGGGGCTTCTTGATGGAGTCCTGGATGACGCGGGCCAGGGGGCGCGCGCCGTACAGTTCGTCGAAGCCGTTCTGGGCCAGCCAGTCCGTGGCCTCCTCGGTCAGTTCGATGGTGATGTTGCGGTCCGCCAGCTGGGCTTCCAGCTGCAGCACGAACTTGGTCACCACCTGACGGATGACGTCCTGACCCAGCGGCTTGAACGCCACGATGGCGTCCAGACGGTTGCGGAACTCGGGCGTGAACAGGCGCTGGATGGCCTTGTCGTCCTCGCCCTCCACCTTGCCGCGGCCGAAGCCGATCGAGGCCCGCGCGTTGTCGGCGGCCCCCGCATTGGTGGTCATGATCAGAACCACATTGCGGAAGTCGACCTTCTTGCCCACCGCGTCGGTCAGCATGCCGTGGTCCATGACCTGGAGCAGGATGTTGTAGACGTCGGGGTGCGCCTTCTCGATCTCGTCCAGCAGGACCACCGCGTGGGGATGCTGGTCCACCGCGTCGGTGAGCAGGCCGCCCTGGTCGTGGCCCACATAGCCCGGAGGCGCCCCGATCAGGCGGCTGACGGTGTGGCGCTCCATGTATTCGGACATGTCGAAGCGCAGCATCTCGATGCCCAGCGTCCCCGCCAGCTGCTTGGCCGCCTCGGTCTTGCCGACCCCGGTGGGGCCGCTGAACAGATAGCTGCCGATGGGCTTGTTTGGATCGCGCAGGCCGGCGCGGGCCAGCTTCATGGCCGTGGCCAGTTGCTCGATGGCCTGATCCTGACCGAACACCGCGCGCTGCAGGTCGATGTGCAGGTTCTTGAGCGCCTCGGTGTCGGACTTGGACACCGACTTGGCCGGGATGCGGGCCATCTTGGATACGACGGCCTCGATCTCCTTCTGGCCGATGGTCTTCTTGCGCTTGGACTCCGACAACAGCATCTGGCTGGCGCCCGCCTCGTCGATCACGTCGATGGCCTTGTCCGGCAGTTTGCGGTCGGTCATGTAGCGGGCCGACAGTTCCACCGCCGAGCGGATCGCCGCATCGGTGTAGCGCAGCTTGTGGAAGGTCTCGTAGTAGCTCTTGAGGCCCTTCAGGATCTTGATGGTGTCGTCCACCGTCGGCTCGTTCACATCGATCTTCTGGAACCGGCGCACCAGGGCGCGGTCCTTCTCGAAGTGCTGGCGATACTCCTTGTAGGTGGTGGAGCCCATGCAGCGCAGGCTGCCCGAGGCGAGCGCCGGCTTCAGCAGGTTGGACGCATCCATCGCCCCGCCCGAGGTGGCGCCGGCGCCGATCACCGTGTGGATTTCGTCGATGAACAGGATGGAGTCCGGATGGTTCTCCAGTTCCTTGACCACCTGCTTCAGCCGCTCCTCGAAGTCGCCGCGATAGCGGGTGCCGGCCAGCAGCGCGCCCATGTCGAGCGAGAAGATGACAGCGTTCTTGAGGACGTCGGGCACTTCTTTGTTGACGATCTTGAGCGCCAGCCCTTCGGCGATGGCGGTCTTGCCCACGCCGGGGTCGCCCACCAGCAGCGGGTTGTTCTTGGTGCGGCGGCACAGGATCTGGATCGAGCGCTCCACCTCGGCGTGACGGCCGATGAGAGGGTCGATCTTCCCTTCCTTCGACTTCTCGTTGAGGTTGACGCAATAGGCGTCGAGCGCCTCGCCGCCCTGTTTGACCACGGCGGCTTCCTCGCCCTCTTCGGCCGACGGACCGCCACGATTTGGCTTGGCTTCGGACGCGCCCGCCTTCTTGGCGATGCCGTGAGCGATGTAGTTGACCGCGTCATAGCGGGTCATGTCCTGCTCCTGCAGGAAATAGGCGGCGTGGCTCTCACGCTCGGAGAAGATGGCCACCAGCACATTGGCGCCGGTGACTTCCTCGCGGCCCGACGACTGGACATGGATGACCGCGCGCTGGATCACGCGCTGGAAGCCGGCCGTGGGCTTGGCGTCCTCGCCCATGGAGGTGGCCAGGGCCGCCAGGTCGGTGTCCACATACAGGGCGAGCGCGGTCTTCAGGCTGACCAGGTCGACGTTGCAGGCGGCCATGACGGCGCCCGCTTCGGGGTCGTCGACAAGCGCCAGCAGAAGGTGCTCCAGCGTGGCGTATTCGTGCCGGCGCTCATTGGCGTAGGCGACCGCCCGGTGCAGGGTTTCTTCGAGGTGGCGCGAAAATGAGGGCAACAGGGGTTCCTCTCAGTCCTTTTCCATTGTGCATTGCAGCGGGTGCTGATGCCGGCGGGCGGTCTCCACCACCTGGGCGACCTTGGTTTCGGCCACTTCGTAGGTGAACACCCCGCAAACGCCCACGCCATGCTGATGCACATGCAGCATGATGCGGGTGGCGTCCTCGCGCGACTTGGCGAAGAACCGCTCCAGCACGTAGATGACGAACTCCATCGGCGTGTAGTCGTCGTTCAGGATCAGAACGCGATACAGCGACGGCTTTTGCAGCTTGGGCCGGGTTTCGGTGACGACGGCCGTGCCGTAGCCGCCCCCGCCTGTCTGTCCCTGATCCGTTTTTCTCGACGGCATGCTGTTCCGCTGTCTCTACGCTTCAATCCCGGAGCAAGGACTCGGTCCTGCTCACCCTGGATTAGATATGGAAAGTCGGGGCTTTTAAAAGGGGCGGTCGATCACGCTTGCGCGCGATCCCCGGACTTGAGGGGGTTCCGGGCACGAAAAAGGGCCCGGAGCAGCGCCCCGGACCCTCTCCGATCTCAGCAGGCGTATGGCTTAGCGCGCGGCCTGGAAGGTCTCGACGGTCGCGGTGACGCGCTCGTTGATGGGCTTGAAGGCGTCCTTGACCGAAGCGGTGTACAGTTCGGTGGTCTTGTTGAAAGCGCCCAGCCAGGCTTCGACCGAGGTCTTGGCGAAGGCGGTCTGCAGTTCAACCATTTCCTGGACCGAACGGGCCTGGGTCAGGGACTGGGCGGCGGCGACGCCGTCTTCCCAGGACTTCTTCGAGTAGGCCAGGGTCTGCTGGCTGATGGCCTCGGCGCCCTTCTGGGCGGCGGTGGCGCTTTCGACCATGGCTTCGAGGTTCTTCTTGCTGTGCGCGTTGAGTTCGCTCATGCCCGCGACGCTCTTCTCGATGCTGTCACGGAAAACCTTGGCGCCGGCGGCCTGGGTCTTCTCGGCCTTGGCGCTGGCCTGGTCGATGGTCTTCTTCACGGTTTCGGCGGTGTCGGCCATGGTCATGCTCCTGAACGGTCTGGGCGGTGAATCCCGCGCCATGATTTTTCTCGCCTGGGGAGAATCCCGAGCGACGCGCGTCTTATGACGCAGGTGCGAGAAAGGGTCAACCATCTTTTGTGCAGCGCACAATGAACTTTTCTTGACGCTTTCGCTCACGGCCGTTCAAAATTGCGTTTGCCGGTTGTTTACCACGCCGAAACCCTGAGCAAGCATGATAGCGTTTTGGTGCGTGGCGATACGGGGGCGGCGATCGCGCGTGAGTAAAGAGGCTATCGGGTCAATGACAGCATTCACACGACAAGCTGGCGGACGATGGGCCGGCCGACGCCACCTCGTCCTTGTACAGGCGCTTCTGTTCGGCTTCGTCCTGGTCGCGGCCGGGTTGACCCCCACGCCCGGCGCGGCGCCCCTGGTGGCCCAGTCGGGCGAGAACACCCGCTACGCCGCCATCGTGGTGGACGCGGAATCCGGCGAGGTGCTGTTCGCCCGGCGCGCCGACAATCCGCGCTATCCCGCCTCCATCACCAAGGTCATGACCCTCTATATGACGTTCGAGGCGCTGTCCGACGGACGGATCAAGCTGGACGACATGATCACCGTGTCGCCGCGCGCCGCCTCGCAGCCGCCGTCGAAACTGGGCCTGGCCGCAGGTCAGCGCATTTCCGTGGACGACGCCATCCGCTCGCTGGCGGTGCGTTCCGCCAACGATATGGCCATGGCCCTCGCCGAACATGTGGGGGGATCGGAGGCGCGCTTCGCGGCCATGTCCACCCTGCGAGCGCAGGAACTGGGCATGACCCAGAGCCGGTTCGTGAATCCCCACGGCCTGCCCGACAGCCGCCAGATTTCCTCCGCCCGCGACCTGGCCATCCTCAGCCGCGCGGTGATGCGCGACTACCCGCAGTACTACCACTATTTCGGGCAACACCACTGGGTCTACAACGGTCGGCAGTACGGCAACACCAACGGGTTGCTGCACTCGGGCAACGGCTATGATGGCATCAAGACCGGCTTCACCAATGCTTCGGGCTACAATCTGGCGGCGTCAGCGGTGCGGGACGGACGGCGGATCATCACCGTGGTGCTTGGCGGACGCTCCAGCCGGTCGCGCAACGATCACGTGGCGGAGCTGATGAACACCGGCTTCGAGGTCGAGCGGCGCCGGGCGTCCGGCGAATCCATCCAGGTGGCCCAGACCTTCTTTGAATCCCGCGGCTACGGCGTCGGCAGCGCCGCGTCCGGACCGGTCCAGTACGCCTCGGTCGAGACCTTCGGCAGCGACACCCAGCCGGAATCGACCACGGCGGTGGCCTTCACCTCGGCCCCCGCGAACACCGCCGGCGTCACCGCCAGCCCCAGCTTCACCGCCGCCCTCAACGGCGCGCCCTCTCAGCAGGCGGCCCTGCGGCCTGCGCGCGAAGCCGCCGCTCCCGCCAGCCAGTCCGGGACCTGGGCCGTGCAGGTGGGCGCCTTCCGGGACCGCACCGTGGCCGACAACTGGCTGACCGAGGTCAATCGCCGCTTCCGCACCCAGTTCAACGGGGCCGAACGCGCCGTCCAGACCGCCGGGGAATGGTATCGCAGTCGCTTCACCGGCCTGACCGAGGACAGCGCGCGCGCCGCCTGCGCCGCCCTGGCCGAGCGCCGCGTCACCTGCATGGTGGTCCGGCCGGACTGATCAGCCCTTCAGCAGGCGATCCCGGGCCGCGTTCAGGCGCGACGCCAGACCTTCGGTGCCGCCCTGATCGGGGTGGGCGCGGGCCATCAGACGTTTCCAGGCGGTGTTGATCTGATCCGTCGTTGCATCAGGGGCCACGCCCAGGGTGTCGCGGGCTTCTTTCACGCTCATGCCGGACTCGACCGAGCGGACGACGGCGCGGATGCGGGAGGCGAAGGCCAGATAAAGGCCCGCCGCGATCAGGGCCCCGCCAATCAGCCAGGCGCCGCGCGCCAGCGCCAGGACGCCGCCGCCCAGACACGCCGCCGCGACAAGGGTGGCCGACACCCGCCACTGGCCCCTGCCCGGCCGCTCGGTCTGACGGCCCAGACGGACCAGCGCCCACAGGGCGACGCCCCCGACCACCAGCCAGATCAGGCCCATGACATCATCGGATCAGGCCGCGTCATCAAGGCGCGCGCCCTCTGCCAGACCCAGGGCCAGCATCAGGCTGCGCAGTTCCTGACGGGCCGAGACGTGGGCCAGGGCCATCTCCACCGGTTGCACCTGTTCGGACAGGTCGGCGACCGTCAGACCGAACGGAAACAGCTCGCGGTAGATGACCCGGTCGCGCAGGCCTGGCCCCATGCGGAAGCCCACCCGCTTGGCCAGTTTGGCCATGCGTTCCTCGAGGCGGCGGCGGTTGCGGGCCTCGAACACGGCCAGACGGTTGGTCACCACCACCCAGTCGATGGTCCCGGTCTGACCCTTGGCGGCGTTGGCGATGGCGCGCTGCTTGCGGGCCTCCCACACGGTCTCGGAATAGATGGACGGCTTCAGCAGATCGAGGGTCACCGGGTCCACGTGGCCCAGCAGGTCGAAGTCTACAAAGCTGTCGTTCATGGGGGTGACGATCAGGTCGGCCCGGCCGTGGGCGGCGCGGGACAGAACCGTGTCGCCGCCCGGGGTGTCTATGACGATGTATTCCGCCGACTGCGCCGCCTGGAACGCCGCCTCGAAGCGAGCCATCTGCTCGTCGTCGCCCGCGCGGGCCAGGGCGGCGCCGTCGCCCAGATCGGCCATGACGGGCTCGGGCAGAATCTGGTTGTTGGCGGCCAGCCAGGAGCGGCGGCTGGCGAAGAACCGGGCCAGCGACTTCTGCCGCAGGTCCAGATCGATGACCGCCACCTGGCGGCCCGCCTCCAGCAGGGCGGCGACGATATGGATGGCCAGGGTGGACTTGCCCGCCCCGCCCTTTTCGTTGCCGACGACGATGACCTTCGCCTCAGACATGTTTGCTCACAGCCCCATGAGCCGCGAATCCATGCGCGGCGGAACTGTCAGAGTCAGGGCTGGGAAGCCGAAGGTCAACGAAGCGGAGAGACGCGCCTGTGGAGCGCTCAGGCGCGTCCGGCGGCGGCGCACCAGGGATCGCTCACCTGGGCCGCCCGGCAGATCTCTGCCGCGGTGTCGGCCGGGGCGCCGACCTTGAGGCGCACCAGTTCGCGCCCGTTTACGGTCACCGGCTCGAACCGGGGCGTCAGACCTTCAAGGGCGGCGCGGGCGGCCCCGGTGCTGAAGCGGGTCCAGGCCTCGCGGGCCGAAGCCTCGCTGTGGAAGGCGCCCAGCTGGATCACCGCGCCGGGGCGAACCGGGGTGGAAACGGCGGGGCGCAAGTGGTCGGAGACGGCGCGGCTGACCTGATCGCTGGCCGCCTGGACGATGGCGGGCGCGGCGGCCTCGGCCACGGCCGGCGCCGCGGCCTCGATGACGCCGCGCAGGCCGCCGTCACGGGCGTCCCAAAGGGCGTGGGGGTCCAGCACCTCGACCCGGAGGGCCTGACGCAGACCAGCGGTCTCGGCCCGGGCGGGCGCGACCGGCGCACCGGGCGCGTCCTGCGAGGCATGGGTCGACAGCCGGATATCGGCCACGCGCTCGGCCATGGCCTCGAAACGGTTGGGTTGATCCTCGACCATGCCGCAGGCGCCCAGCGAAAGGATCGCTGCGCCCATCAGCCCTTTACGGAACAGGTCGGTCGGCGTCATAAGCGCCACCCTAGCGGACGGCTCTCAAGACGCCGTTGAAAGACACGCTTAATCGGAGAGGTTAACGCGTAAACCATGACCGCCGTCCCCGAACTCATACTGACACGCACAGTGGCCGACCTGCGTGAACAGGTCGCCGCCTTGCGTAACGCGGGAAAACGCATCGGGTTCGTTCCCACCATGGGCGCCCTGCACGAGGGGCATCTGGCGCTGGTGGCCGAGGCCCGGCGGCTGAGCGACGCGGTGGTCGCCAGCGTGTTCGTCAATCCGACCCAGTTCGCAGCGCACGAGGATCTGGGGACCTATCCCCGGCAGGAGGCGCGCGACGCCGAACTGCTGGCCGGCGCCGGCTGTTCGATCCTGTTCGCGCCCGACGCGGCCGGGATGTACCCGGACGGCTTCGCCACCTCGGTGCAGGTGGGCGGGCCCAGCGCGGGGCTGGAGACCGACTTCCGCCCCCACTTCTTCGGCGGCGTCGCCGTGGTGGTGGCCAAGCTGCTGAACCAGGTCCAGGCGGGCGTGGCCGTGTTCGGCGAGAAGGATTACCAGCAGTTGATGGTGGTCCGGCGCATGGCCCGCGATCTGGACATCCCGACGGCGATCGTCGGCGCGCCCACGGTACGGGACGACCACGGCCTGGCCCTGTCCTCGCGCAACGCCTACCTGTCCGCCGAGGAACTGGCGGTGGCCCGGCGGCTGAATAATTTTCTCAGCTGGGGAGCTGAAGGCGCCGCAGCCGGTGGGCCGATTGAATGCATAGAGGCTGACGTCGCCAGCGGCCTTATTGAGGCCGGGTTCGCGAAGGTGGACTATGTGGCCATCCGCCATGCGGAGACCCTCGCGCCGTTCAGCGGCGTCGTGGACGGCCCCGCCCGAATCCTGGCGGCGGCGTGGCTGGGCAAGACCCGGCTGATCGACAACATGGCGGTCTGACCGCCGTCGTCCTCGCGGAGAAGCCCCGTCAGGCCGCGCGGCTGACGGCGAAATCGGCCAGCGAGGCCAACGCCCGGCGCCATTCGGTGTCCGGCAGCACATCCAGCGCGGCCTTGGCCCGGTCCGACCATGCGGCCGCCTCATCGAGCGTGGCGCTCAGGGCGCCGCTGGCCACGATCAGTTCGCGGGCGCGGCGGAAATCCTCTTCAGTCTGCTCGCGGCGGTCTACGGTGCGGGTCCAGAAGGCCGCCTCGGCCGCGCCGGTGCGCTCCATGGCGATCAGCAGGGGCAGGGTCACCTTGGCCTCCCGGAAGTCATCGCCGGCGTTCTTGCCCAGGGTCTCCGAGGCGCCGCCGTAGTCCAGGGCGTCGTCGGCCAGCTGGAACGCCACGCCCAGGGCCATGCCGTAGTCGCGCAGCGCCGTCACCTGGGGGTCGCCGGCCCCGGCGCCCAGGGCGCCCGATTCAGCGGCGGCGGCGAACAGTTCGGCGGTCTTGGCCTGGATGATCTTGAGATAGGTGTCGCGGTCCAGGGTGATGTCGTGGGCGCGGGTCAGCTGCAGCACCTCGCCCTCGGCGATGACCCCCGCGGCGCGGGCCAGCACGCCCAGGGCGCGCATGTTGTCGGTCTCCACCATCAGCTCGAAGGCGCGGGCGAACAGGAAATCGCCCACCAGAACGCTGGACGCCGCGCCCCAGATCAGGTGCGCCGCCACCTTGCCACGGCGCAGCTCGGATCCGTCCACCACGTCATCGTGCAGCAAGGTCGCCGTATGGATGAACTCCACCGCCGCCGCCAGGCTGACCGCCGCCTCCACCGGCCCGCCCGTCGCCCGCGCGGCGGCCACGGTCAGCAGGGGACGCAGACGCTTGCCGCCCGCCGCCACCAGATGCTCCGCCAGCAGCGGAATGACCGGCACGTCGGACTGCATGCGTTCGATGATCAGGGCGTCCACCCGCCCCATGTCGGCCTCGGCCAGGCGGACCAGCGGCGCCACGTCGCCTTTGGGGCGCGCCGGAACGGACAGGGCGGAGGTTGCGTCCAAGGCGAAGGCTCTTTCCATACGCGCCGGGCGGTCCCGGCCTTAAAATCGAGGCGCCGACTTGCCCCGCTTCGTCGCGGCGCACAATGGTGAGGGGGCCATCAGGGGTCAAGAAGCGTGAACGCCACACCCGAACAGATCGACGTGACCGAAAACGCCCTGCTGGACGGGCGCGTGCGCCTGCGCCAGCCCGCGCGGGGCTACCGGGCCGGCATGGACGCCGCCCTGCTGGCCGCCGCCTGCCCCGCCCGGCCCGGCGAGCGGGTGCTGGAGGCCGGCTGCGGCGCGGGCGCGGTGCTGATGCAGATCGCCGCCCGGCGGCCGGGCGTGACGCTGGCGGGACTGGAGCGGGATGCGGCCATGGCCGGGCTGGCGGCGGACAACGCCGCGCTGAACGGCTGGGGCGAGCGGATCGCAGTGCATCAGGGCGACGTGGCCGCCGGGTTCCGGGCGCTGGGGCTGGAGCCCTTCGACTGGGCGGTCAGCAATCCGCCCTTCTTCGACGACCCCGCCGCCTTGCGCGCCCCCGCCCCCGGCAAGCGCGGCGCCTGGATGGCCGACGACGGACTGGCGGCCTGGACCGGTTTCCTGCTCAAGTCCGTGAAGGAAGGCGGCCGCATCGTCATGATCCACCGCGCCGATCGGCTGGCGGACCTGCTGGCCCTGCTGGGGGACAAGGCGGGCTCGATCGCGGTGCGCCCGGTGCACCCCTACGCCGACGAACCGGCAAAACGGGTGCTGGTTCACGCCATCAAGACCGGCCGCGCG
Organism: Brevundimonas sp.; assembly: GCF_046299535.1. Lineage (GTDB taxonomy): Bacteria > Pseudomonadota > Alphaproteobacteria > Caulobacterales > Caulobacteraceae > Brevundimonas. The sequence continues at coordinate 33,270 of NZ_JBKBIB010000015.1, forward strand.
CCCCTGCGCCTGCTGCCGCCCGTGATCCTGCACGACCGCGACGGGGCGAAGCACTCGGCCGAGGCGGAAGCGATCCTGCGGGGGGAGGCGGAGATCGGGTGGTGACAACGTCCCTGTCCCGATGGGAGAGGGCTGCGCGCAGCGGAATGCGAAGCAGGCCGCTTCTTCGCGCGCAGGGTGAGGGTCGAACGCATGGGGTCAGGCTATCCGACCCTCATCCCCCGCGCGCAGAACCGTCCCCCGGAACAAGTCCGGGGTCCGGTGCGCGGGTTCCCCCTTCTCCCAATGGGAGAAGGTCAGGGCCTTACGCCGCCTTGCGCTGCGCCTCTTTTTCGTCCCTCGCCGCATTGATCCGCGCCTCGGCGATGGCGTCGGCGATCTCGTGGGTCGGGCGCTTTTCGGCGTCGGAGCGCTCCAGCACCTCCTCCAGCGTCTGCATCAGCCGGTCCAGCTTGCCCTCAACCCACTCGGGGTCATACGAGCCGCCGGTTTCGCGGGCGCGCATCTCGGAGGCCACATTGATGATGCCGCCGCCGTTGACCACGTAGTCGGGGGCGTACAGCACGCCCCGGCGGAACAGCTCGTGGCCGATTTCCGGCGTCGCCAGCTGGTTGTTGGCCGCGCCCACCACCGCCCGGGCCGTGATCCGGTCCAGCGTCTTCTCATTCAGCGTCGCGCCCAGGGCGCACGGGGCATAGATGTCGGCCTGCACATCATAGATGGCGTCCGGCGCCACGATCTCGGCATGGGTGCGGGCCGCGACCTCTTCCAGCGCCTGGGTGTTCACGTCGGTGATGATCAGCTTCGCCCCGGCCTTCGCCAGCTTGTCAGCCAGATAGCCGCCCACATGACCCACGCCCTGCACCGCCACCGTCAGGCCGGTCAGGTCGTCCTGCTTCCACAGGCGGCGCGCGGCCACCAGGGTGGAGCGGTAGACCCCCTCGGCGGTTACGGGGCTGGGGTCGCCCGACCCCTCCTTGCCGCCGGACAGGCCGACCACATAGGCGGTCTCCTTGCGGGCCTCGGCGATGTCCGCCACCGACACGCCCACGTCCTCGGCCGAATAGTAGGTTCCGCCCAGGGTGTTCAGCGCGCGGCCGAAGGCGCGGAACAGTTCCGGCGTCTTCTGGGTGCGGCTGTCGCCCATGATGACCGACTTGCCGCCGCCCATATCCAGATCGGCCACGGCGTTCTTGTAGCTCATGCCGCGCGACAGACGCAGAACGTCCTCCAGCGCCTCGGCCGAGGAGCCGTAGTTCCACATGCGGCAGCCGCCCACCGCCGGGCCCCGCGCGGTGGAGTGCACCGCGACAATGGCCTTGAGGCCGGTTTTCTCGTCAAAGAAGGCGTGGACGCCTTCGTGTTGTGCGAAAGACGGCGAATCGAAAAGCGTCATGCCCTGAACTGAGCCTTCCCTGAGCAGTTTTTTGTGCGCGGCAGATACGCCGCCTGCTCTTGCCGGGCAAGCATGACGGTTTCGAGGCGGCGACTATTCGGCGGGAACCGCCGGGGCGCCCGACGGGAACGGCGCGGCGGGGTCGCGCAGGAAGGACTCCACGTCCCCATAGACGCGCAGGGCCTGCCGGTCCCGGTTCAACAGGTGCCAGCCGTCTGCGTAGAAGGCCGTGCGCAGGTTGGGCGCGTCCCCTGCCCGCTCCAGCGCCAGCGCCATGGGGTCGGCCTCGATGATCTGGTCGTTGGCCCCATAGAACAGGGCCGTGGGCGCGCGGGTGCGGCCCAGATCGCGGCTTGCCGTCTCCATCAGATCCACCAGACCCGACAACGCGTCGAACCGGGTGGCGAAGATCATGTCCGGGTCGCGGCCCATGCGCAGCAGCTCCACCAGATTGTCCGAGGCGCGGATGTCTCGGACGGCCCAGTCGGGCGGCTCCAGCGCGGTGGAGCCCATCAGGCGCGCGGCGGCCCACAGGCTGGCGCGATAGCTGAGCGGCTGGCTGGACCAGCCCCACACCGCCGGGGCCAGCAGCACCAGCCGGTCGGCGGCAGGCGGGCGCTCCGACGCGAAGGCGGCGACGGCCACGGCCCCGCCCATGCTCTCCCCCGCCACGGCGATGATCGCGTTCGGGTGCCGGGCGCGGACCAGGGCTGTCACCGTGCGCAGGTCCTCGGTCATCAGGTCCTGCCCGGCCCAGACCCCGCGCCCGGGCGCCCGGCCGAAGCCGCGCTGGTCATAGGCGTAGGTGGCGACGCCCTGTTCCGCCCAGTGCGGCCCGGCCAGATGGAAGGAGGCCTTGTGATCGTTCATGCCGTGCAGGGCCACCACCACCGCCCACGGCTCGGCCTCGGGCAGCCAGCGCAGCATGGGCAGGCGGGCGCCGTCCTGAACCACGAAGGCGTCCGGCTCGATGGCGGGCCCGGCGAAGCCCGGCGTCGGGGTCAGGGGCTGCTGGACCGTCGGCGCGCAGGCGGAAAGCAGGAGAAAAAAGCCCAGTGCGAGACCCTTCTCCCATCGGGAGAAGGGGGAACCCGCGCATTTGAGCGCAGCGAAAACCCTGTGCGCGGGGGATGAGGGGTTACGGCGCCAGGGACGGTTCCACCGAACCCCCTCACCCTCCCGCCGCTTCGCGTCGGGCCCCTCCTTCACCCCACGGGAGAGGGGCTGTACATCCAGAGCCTTCATCATTTCAGCATAGCCCGCACCCGCTCGCGCAGATACGGCACCACCTCCGCCTCGAACCACGGATTGCGCCGCAGCCAGGCGGTGTTGCGCCAGGACGGGTGCGGCATCGGCAGGACGTCCGGCAGATACTCCCGCCACGCCGCCACGGTCGCGGTCATGGTCGGCTTCATGCGGTCGGCCAGCGCCCAGGCCTGGGCGTGCCCGCCCACCAGCAGGGTCAGTTCCATGCGCGGCAGGGCGTCCAGCAGGCGCGGCCGCCAAAGCTGGGCGCAGCGCTTGGGCGGCGGATGATCCCCGCCCCCGACCGCCGTGCCGGGATAGCAGAAGGCCTGGGCCGCCACGCCGATGCGCGGATCGCCGTAGAAGGTTTCGGAATCCACCCCCATCCAGTCGCGCAGCCGGTCGCCGGACGCGTCGGTGAACGGCGCGCCGCTCTCATGCACCCGCCGCCCCGGCGCCTGGCCGCAGATCAGCAAGCGCGTCTCGGGCGCCACCATCACCACCGGCCGGGGCTCATGCGCCAGCTCGCCCGCGCAGGCGCGGCAGGCGCGGATCTCGGCCAGGAGAGCGTTCAGGTCAGGCGGGGTCATCATCTCCAGGGGCGTCCGGCAGCTTCAGCCGGATAACGCCCTTGAAGGCGTTCGGATCGACGGGCTTGCCCTTCTTGGTGATGATCAGGCGGCCTTCGCGGGCCAGGCCCACGACCACGCCGCGCACCTTGGGCAGCATCCGCTGCCATTGCTCGGGCTGCAGTTCCTTGGCCACGTCGGACGGCTCGATGGACTTTCCGGGCGCCAGCCGGTTCAGGTGATCGAAAATGGCGCTCTCGATTGGATCGGTCATCGGGCCTATATGCTGCGCTGCAAAAGATATTTCGAGTCGGAGATTGAGGATGGTCGAGAAGATCACGGTGAGCGAGGGCGAATTCGCGGGCTGGCAGACCTATGACCTGCACGGCACCTTCGATCAGGTGGTGGGGCCCTTCTATTTCAAGCCGGACCCTGACGGCCAGATGCGCTGCGCCTTTCGGGCCGAACCCAAGCACATGAACGCCGGCGGGCGCATGCACGGCGGCTGCCTGATGACCTTCGCCGACATCGCCCTGTTCCAGACGGCCTATCAGGAGATGGAGGGCAAGTCCGGGGTGACGGTGCAGCTGGACTCCACCTTCATCGACGGCGCCCATGTGGGCGAACTGGTGGAGGCCACCGGGGAGGTGGTGCGCGCGGGCGGCTCGCTGATCTTCGTCCGCGGCCAGATCCAGACCGGCGACCGGACCCTGATGACCTTCTCCGGCGTGATCAAGAAGTTCACGCCGCGGGGCTGAGGTCAGGCGCGCATCACCGGGACTTGATAGTCCGCCAGCAGGCGGTCGCTCGTCATCAGAACCAGCTTTTCCTCGAGCGCTTGTGCAACCAGCAGCCGGTCAAAAGGATCACGGTGGATGCGTGGCAGGGTTCTGAGCCGCCACGCATGATGTCTGGTCACATCGAAGATTTCGCAGCCCAGGTCCGCCAGCACTTCTGGCAGGTCATAGTCGATAACGAGCTTGCCCGTTGAAACCTTGATGGCGGCCTCCAGAATGGAAACCGCGCTGACAATCAGGGTGTTAGCCGGGTCTTCGAGGGCTTCCCGCGCCGTGCGTGAGAGTCGCGCGGGATCGTCCAACATCCACAGGACGACGTTCGTATCCAGCAGCAGCCTCACTCTTCGGCCACGCCCCGCAGAGCCTCCACCGCCGGCTCCTCGCCATAGAAGAGCCGCTCAATCTCGGCGTTGGTTTCCGGGCTATCCCAGTCAGGCGCGAAGGTGATCTTTCCCCGCATGGCCCCGAGAATTCGGCGACGGTCCTGCGGCTTCGCGGTCTCGATCGGCTCAAGGCGCACAAGCGGCTTTCCCGCCTTGGCGATGATGACCTCCTCGCCGGCGACGGCCCGCTCGATCAGCTTCGACAGGTTGGTCTTGGCGTCGTGGATGTTCGCGGTGACGGCCATGCAAATAAGCTAACCCGGCTAAGGCAATTTTGCAAGCACTGGTTGTAGGGCCCCGATCAGCAAGCGGCGCGGCCCGTCGCCTATAGCCCCGCCTTCGCCGCCGGGCGGGCGCGACAGGCCTCGAGCCAGCGGTTGAAGTGGGCGTACTCTTCGGGCGGCCGGTATTTGATCAGGCGCCCGAAATCCACGCCGGTCGCCGCCACGATGTCGGCGATGGTGAAGCGGTCCGCGGCGATGAACTCCCCCTCGGCCAGCCGGCGGTCCAGCACCTTCATGTAGCGTTCGGCGCTGTCGCGGTTGTAGGCGGCCACCTCGGGCTTGGGCTCTTCCAGCGCGGCCAGCGCCGGATGGGTGAAGCGCACCGTCAGCATCATCGGCGTGGAGAGATACATCTCCACCCGCCGGGTCCACATCTCGATGACCGCCTGCTCCTTCGCGTCGCGCCCGAACAGGTTCGGCTCGGGATAGAGCGCCTCCAGATAGCGGCAGATGGCCAGGGATTCGGAAATGCAGGTCCCGTCGTCCAGCTCCAGCGCCGGCACGTGCGGCGCGCCCACCTTGTCGCGGTACTCGGCCGTGCGGTGCTGCCCCGCCAGCAGGTCCACCTGCACGATCTCGACGTCCTCGACGCCCTTTTCCGCCATCAGCCAGCGGACGCGGCGCGGGTTGGGCGCGCGTTGGGTGTCATAGAGCTTCATGGGTCGCCCTCCGGTTCGTTTCTTTTCGAAACCTAACCGGTGAAGATGCTGTCCGGCAAGGCGCCGACCACCGAGGTGGTGACCAGCGTCGCGAGGAACCCGCCCATCAGCGCCTTCCAGACCAGACCCAGCACCATCTCGCGCCGCTCGGGGATCAGGATGGACAGGCCGGTGACCGAAATCCCCACCGAGCCGATGTTGGCGAAGCCGCACAGGGCATAGGTCATCAGGCGGCGGGTGCGCTCGCTGATCTCGCCGTCCGGAATGGCGCCCAGCTCGATGAAGGCCACGAACTCGGTCAGGGTCAGCTTGACCCCCAGCAGCCAGCCGGCGGTTCCCGCCTCGCTCCACTGCACCCCGGTCGCCCACGCCAGCGGCGCGAAGGCGAAGCCCAGCAGGCGCTCCACCGTCACCGGCTCGCCGAACAGCCACAGCCCGCCCACCATCATGTTGACCAGGGTCATCAGGGCCACGAACACGATCAGGATGGCCGAGATGTTGAGCACCACCATCAGGCCGTCGGCCGTGCCCTTGGAGATGGCGTCGATGGCGCTGTCGTACTTCAGGGCCGAGTCATATTCGGCGTAGGCGCCGCCCTCCCCCGGCTTTTCCGGCACCAGAATGCGGGCCAGCAGCACCCCGGCGGGAGCCGAGACGATGGACGCCACCAGCACGTGCCCCGCCGCATTGGGCAGCACCGGCGCCAGAATGGTGGCGTAGGCCACCATGGTCGAGCCCGCCACGGTGGAGAAGCCCACCGTCATCAGCAGGAAGATCTCCGACCGGGTCAGCTTGTCCAGATAGGCGCGGATGACGATGGGGCTCTCGATCATGCCCAGGAAGATGTTGGACGCCACCGCCAGCGCCGAGGCGCCCCCCAGCCCCATGGACTTCTGGAACAGCAGGCCGAAGCCTTGCGTGATCCACTTCAGGATTTTCCAGTGCCACAACAGGGCCGACAGGGCCGAGATCACCAGAATCAGCGGCAGCACCTGGAAGGCGAAGACGAACAGCGCCCCCTGGTTCTCCACCGAATAGGGCTGATCCCCCCCGGCCAGATAGCCGAAGATGAACTGGGCCCCGCGCCGGGTGGCCGCCGCCAGCCCCTCCACCGCGCCGGAGATCACCGCCAGCCCGATATCCGCGCCCGGCACCCCGAACACGAACAGGATGATGGCCGTCTGGACCGCCACGGCCCCCAGCGCCAGCTTCCACGGAAAGGCCCGCCGGTTCTCCGACAGGGCCCAGCACAGGCCGATGATGACCGCCAGACCGATCAGGCTCTGGGCGTTGAGAAGGGTGAACATGCAAGGATCCCCGCCGGCGACCGGCCCTTTTCGCCCTTAGACGCAACAGGGGAGAGCTTGACAAGACCACGGCGCCAGATTGCAAGGGATGAAGCGGCGGGGCCGCATCGATCATCCCGGAGGGGACATGCGGCTGACCGCCATTCTCGTCGCCGTCACGGCGGCGCTGTGCCTGACCGCGTGCAGCGGGCCCGAGCCCTTCGGCGACGGCGGTCCCATCACGCCGGATCAGGCCGTGCGCGGCGCCCTCGAGGCCGACGACGACCGCCTCGAGACCGGCGAGCACACCGACGTCTGGACCTTCCCCGCCGCGCGGGGCGAGCGATATCTGGCGACGCTGGAGTCCGGCGATTTCGACCCCTATCTGATCGTTCGCGGCGCCGGCGTCAGCCTCGAGAACGACGACTCCGGCCGCGCCACCCGCGACAGCCTGGTCGACTTCATCGCCGCAGAGGACGGCGAGGTCTCGGTCACGGTCACCAGCTATGCGGCGGGCGAGACCGGCGATTATCGCCTGCGCGTCCGGCGCATCCGGGACCAGGGCGAGCCCCGGCCACAGTCCCTGCGCCTTGGCCGGTCGCAGAGCGGCGCGCTGGAGGCCGGCGGGCCGCGCCGGGAGTCCGGTCAGTATGTGGCCATCCATGAGTTCCAGGGCGTGTCCGGCCAGGTGGTGGACATCCGCCTGACCTCGGACGATTTCGACCCCTATCTGGAAATTTCGGGGCCGGACGGGTTCACCGACGCCAATGACGACGACCCGGAAAACGACCTGAACAGCCGCATCGTGGCCGCCCTGCCCGCCGACGGGACGTACCGCATCACGGTCACCAGCTATGCGCCCGGACAGATCGGCCGCTATCAGCTGACCGCCGCGACCGCCGACGCGGCCACCGCCGCCGGCTGGTCCAGCGGCATGGAGGCGGCGGCCGGCTCGCGCCTGTCCATGGGCGACACCATCCGCGGCGCCCTCGCCGACGGCGACGAGCAGCTGGAGTCCGGCGAATATGTGGACGGCTACCGCTTCATCGGCGCGCGCGGTCAGCGGGTGCGGATCGACGCGACCTCCACCGACTTCGACACCTATCTTATGCTGACCCTGCCCGACGGCGGCCAGCGCGAGAACGACGACGGGCCGGACGGGACCGACGCCCGCATGGACGAGGTCCTGCCCGCCGACGGCGAATACGTCATCCGCGTCACCAGCTATGAGCCCGGCGAAACCGGGGCCTATCGCCTGTCGCTGTCCGCCGGTCAGGAGTCCGCGCGTCAGCAGGGCGTGCAGGCGGGCCAGCGGGTCTTCGCCGTCATGGTCGGGGTGTCGGACTATGGCGGAACCACATCCAACCTGCCCTACACCGACGAGGACGCCGTCAATCTGGAGGCCGAGCTGCGCCGTCAGGGCGTGCTCAACCCCGCCAGCGTGCTTCTGACCAACGCCCAGGCCACCCGCGCCTCGGTCACGTCGGCCATCCAGAGAGTGGCGGCCCGGGCCGGGCCCGACGACGTGTTCCTGTTCTTCTTCTCGGGCCACGGGGTCCAGCATCCCACCACCTCGGACCGCGAGCTGGACGGCCAGAGCGAGCATCTGGTCCTGCGCGACGGCGAGATCAGCGACGTGGAGCTGGCGCGGATGCTGGGCAATGTGCGCGCGCGGCTGTCGTTGGTGGTGCTGGACGCCTGTTTCAGCGGCGGCTTCGCCCGCGAGGTGGTCAACCGGCCCGGCGTCATGGGCGTGTTCAGCTCTGAGGAAGACCTGACCAGCATGGTGGCCGACCGCTTCCAGGCCGGCGGCTACCTGTCGCACTTCCTGCGCACCGGCCTGGCGGGCCGCGCCGACGAGAACGGCGACCGTCTGGTCACCGCCGGCGAACTGGCCACCTACCTGCGCCGCCAGTTCCGCTCCGAGGTGCACGGCGTCGAGGCCGAAACCCGCGACGGCCAGCGCAACTACCAGAACCTGGTCATCGACCGCGGCGGCGTGCAGGTGGACGACGTGGTCATCCGGCTGGCGGGGGCGTGAGGCGGGGGGCTGTGGGGTAGTTGAGGTCGAAGGTCCGCTCTGCAGCAGTATCTGCCAAGGGCGGCCATGTCCGCGACATTAGCGTTTGGGCCGCCGACAACCTAGAGGTGCGAAGACCAGTGCTGCTCTGAGACGATAGCCACGGGTCGTCCCGCATCCCGCCACTCACTGGCCTTCAAAATCTTGGTACCGAAGGAGGAGTGCTTCCACGAGTCGGTAGCGTAGGCGCCAACCACCAGCACGTTGGTCTTCTGCGTCAGTGATCCGGCTGAACCGCCGCGCTCGGAGATTGCTCGCTCGCAGTCTTTCCGCTGCCCAAAGATGAAGGTTCCCGTGAAGCAGTAGACTTGGCTTTCGAACCGTAGCTGTGGAGCCGGATCGCATAGCGGCAAGGATGCAGGCTTCATGACCTCGCCCAGTTCAAAATCGCGGTTCGAAAGGCTGTTCAGCGTATCGAGAAGGGTGCTCTTCTCCTCCTCATCGACAACACCGTCAGCGAGGACCGCGTTGATGCGATTGTACAAGGTGCGGATCAGGGGTTGCTGGCTAATGGCGAGGTTCGCTGCCAACCACTTCTGCAGGAACTCAACCTCGCTGTGGTTCAAATCACCGTCCGCCGCCAGCCCGCGCGCCAAGCCGATGAGCTCATCGATTTGGCGGGACGTGATCCGATCATCACCGAGCCTATTGAGAATGGCCTCTTCCATGCGGCGCCCCCGACATCTACCCCATCCAAGCTAACAGAGAGCCATTAGCGCAGTACTGCAACCCATGTTCGGTTGCCCGCCGCTTCGGCGGCTACGACGGTGACGTGATTCAGGAGCGGTCTTCACCGACCAATCCAGAGTCGTGCATTTAATGGACGAGCGTTTCAAAACGGCAGAGCCGCGATGGTCGTCAACGTGGCGATCGGCGCGCCGGTCGCCTCTTCTCGTCAATTTGGGTGACGTCTGTCCTCACCGGGTAGCTGGCGTCCGTGTAGCTAAGCAGTAGTGGCGGGAAAGGCAGAATGTCCAGTTCCTTGCCTAGCTCGGCCGGTGTCAGGACGCGGGTTTTCAAGTTCTTGATGACCGGATGTCGGGCCTGCGCCCGCATCGCACGGATGAGCCGGTGGTCCATGGTCAGGAAGCACAGCATCTCGTGAACTTCGGCCGTCCGGATGTGCCAGGCATCCTGAGAGTTCTTAGCGCCTAGAACTTCCAGCAACGCGCGGTAGAGAGGGTCATCAGACGCAGCCAACCGCTCTTGCTGGATGTCGCGAGGGCTGCGCCGAGGCTCGATGGCAGAGCCGAAGATGCCATCCCAGTGGCGCCCATCGACGCTCTCTAACTCGCCGCCTCCGAACAGATTGTGATCGAACATACCCGTCGCTCGGAAACGGGCTGGAGGATGGGCCTCTCGCTCAGCCATCAACTCCGCCGAGGTCCGCAGTCTCAGCGATCCGAGCTTTCCGAGGTAGGCCAACCCGGGAAGGAACAGGATGTCCGAGTAAGCGGCCACGTCGGACTCAAACCGGTGGACCGGGACCCTGGCCATATAGCCCGTGTTGATCGGAACGACTCCGCCCCAAAGACTCTCGCCGGTGTCGATCCAGACCGTCTCATGCGTGACAGCGTGGTGGAGCACGCTGCTGTCTACGAGGACCAAAGGGGCGTTGCCGGCCAGTGACTTTCGCGCCTGCCACGTGCTCCAGTGCAGTAGCCGCTGCGCGATACCCGGTAGATATTTGAACCGAAGATGCTCGCTCTTGGCCTTCATCCATCGGACGCGGCGTGCGTAGAGGCGCTTGATCCACTTGAGCATCACGAGAGAGTGCCAGATTTTTTTAGGATCGTCGCCGATGACCAGCCTGATGATTGACCAAGACCGCCTGCCCATGGCGTGGCCAGCCCACCGACAAAGCGAGGTGTTTTGGTCAGCACTCGGTCGCGCTGTCGCCTCCTTCGGGTTCCTCGAATGGACTCTCCGCCGAGCAATCTTCGCGTTGACTGGTGATCATCTCGCGCCGACCGATGAAGTCGAACTTCGACAAGCGATGGCGGACTGGAACGATCGGCTAACGAAGGTCTCGACCTCCACGCTCGTCGCGTTGGCCAAGGCCTTCGAGACGGCAGCGCAAGAACACGGCCGTGCCGATATGGCATACGTGTCCGCGTTGGTCCGCGACATCAAGGAAGCCGCAGACGTGCGCAATGCGATCTGCCACGCTAGTTGGAACCCAATCAGTGCTGACTCTGCGCAGCCGTTGTACATCGCCGCCGTTGTAGGGGGGATGAAGGAGCCGAGCGTCTTCGAGACCTCAGTGGACGTGGCTTGGCTCAATCAGGTCCAGCGCCACGCAGCGGCTTTGGCCTGCTCGACCATGGACGTGGTGACGACGCTGGGGCTGGCCTTCCCGGGAGCCGTTGTCGAGGCGAATCGCTATTGATCTGGCGCTGGCGCATCTAACCACCGGCGCGCTGCTCCTCAGATTCACAACCTGATGCCATAAGCGGACGCAACCGCTGCTTGGTGCGAGATCATCGCCCCAGTTCACAACCTCCGCTACCCAGCAGCCCGTCTCCCTACCCCTGACGCCGCACCAGCCGTCCATAGTCCTCCATCAACCCCAGGCTCAGTTCGCCCGGCGTGAACCCATACTCGCCGATCTGGCCCACCGGCGTCACCTCCGCCGCCGTGCCGGTGACGAAGCACTCGGTGAAGCCGGACAGCTCCTCGGGGCGGATGTGGCGCACCACCACCTCGATGCCCTTGGCCGCCGCCAGATCGATCACCGTGCGGCGGGTGATGCCGTCGAGGATGGCGTCGGTGGGCGGGGTGTGCAGCACGCCGTCCTGCACGAAGAACACATTGGCGCCGGTGGCCTCGGCCACATAGCCGCGCCAGTCCAGCATCATGGCGTCGGAGAAGCCGTTCTTCTCGGCCGCCATCTTGGACAGGGTGCAGATCATGTACAGGCCCGCCGCCTTGGCCGCCGAGGGGGCGGTGGCCGGGTCGGGGCGGCGCCACTTGGCCCACTCCAGCCGGATGCCCTTCGCCTTGGTCTCGGCGTCGAAATAGCTGGGCCATTCCCAGGCGGCGATGGCCACGCGGGTCTTGTTGGGGAAGGCCGAGACGCTCAGCTGCTCGGGACCGCGGAAAGCCACGGCGCGGATGTAGCAGTCGGTAAAGCCCATCTTCGCGCAGGTGGCGCGCTTGGCTTCGTCCAGATCGGCGACGCTGAACGGAATCTCGAAGTCCAGCATGCCGGCGGATCGATGCAGACGCTCGGAATGCTCTGTGATCTTGAAGATTTCCCCGTCATACATACGCTCGCCTTCAAACACGGAAGAGGCGTAGTGTAGGCCGTGGGTCAGAACGTGCGTCTTCGCTTCCCGCCAGGGCACGAAGTCGCCGTCCATCCAGATCCAGCCGTCACGATCGTCGAAGGGAACGAACGTCATTGAACAAATTCTCCTGCACCGATTCCCCGTTTAGAACGGGCGCGGCCGCCCAGGTCAACGCCCCGCCGCCGGGAGGTGTTCAATGAGCGGGCCGGATTCACGCGCGGCAAGCGGACGGTCGGGGCCCGTAGCGGCGCCGGGCGAAGGCCGTCACCTGCTGGTGGTGGACGACGACGACCGCATCCGCGAACTGCTGAAGGAATATCTGGCGCGCGAGGGATTCCGCGTCACCGGCGCGGCGCACGCCGCCGCCGCGCGGCGGCTGATGGAGCTGCTGGAGTTCGATCTGGTGGTGCTGGACATCATGATGCCGGGCGAGGACGGCCTGTCCCTGACCAGCTGGGTGCGGTCCAAGGCGGCCACCTCCAGCACCCCGGTGCTGCTGCTCACCGCGCGCGGCGACGCCGATGACCGCATCGAGGGCCTGTCGCGCGGCGCGGACGACTACATGTCCAAGCCCTTCGATCCGCGCGAACTGCGCCTGCGCATCGACGCCATCCTGCGCCGGACGGGCCCCAAGCCCATCGGGCCGAAGGAAATCCATCTGGGCGACGCCCTGTTCGACATGGAGCGGCTGGAACTGACCCGCGACGGCCAGCCCCAGCGCCTGACCGAGGCCGAGGCCCAGTTGCTCAAGACCTTGGCCCAGAGCGCCCACGCCCCGGTCGAGCGCATGCAGCTGGCCTCCGACACCGCCGACATCACCGGCCGCGCCGTGGACGTGCAGGTGACCCGCCTGCGCCGCAAGCTGGAGAAGGACCCCAAGAACCCCCGCTACCTGCAGACGGTGCGCGGCGTCGGCTACATGCTGGCGCCGGACTGATGAGCCTCGCCGGCCATTCCTGGCGCTACTGGCCCCGGTTCTGGGCGCGGTTCCTCAGGCGGCGGCTGCCCACCTCCCTCTGGGGGCGTTCGCTGCTGATCATCATCCTGCCGGTGTTCCTGATGCAAGTGGCGGTGACCTGGGCCTTCTTCGACGCCCACTGGCAGACCGTCACCGCGCGCCTGTCCGAGGGTCTGGCCGGCGAGATCGCCTGGGCGGTTGAAAGCTACGCCGACGACCCCTCCCCCTCGAACCTGGCGACCATCGCCGACCGGGCGGAGCGGTCGATGCAGCTGTCCATCGCCCTGCAGGAGGGCCGGACCCTGCCCGACAGCCGGGACTCCAGCGTCTTCGGCGTGGTCGACCGCACCCTGGACGAGGCCCTGGACTCCCGGCTGGACGACCCGTTCTGGTTCAGCACCACCCGCTATCCGGCCTATGTGGACATCCAGGTCCAGCAGCCCCAGGGCGTGCTGCGCATCATCGCCCCCCGCGAGCGGGCCGTGGCGACCCAGGGGCACATCTTCGTGCTGTGGCTGACCCTGGCCACGGTGCTGCTGATGTCGGTGGCCATCCTGTTCATCCGCAACCAGGTGCGCGCCATCGAGCGGCTGTCCGAGGCCGCCGAGGATTTCGGGCGCGGCATCGACGCCCCGCGCTTCCGCCCGTCCGGCGCGCGCGAGGTGCGCTCGGCCGCCCGCGCCTTCATGGACATGCGCGAGCGCATCCAGCGCCACATCGAACAGCGCACCGTGCTGCTGGCCTCGGTCAGCCACGACCTGCGCACGCCCCTGACCCGCCTCCGTCTGGAGCTGGCCCTGGCCGACCAGAACCGGCGCACCCAGGCCATGCTGGGCGATCTGGACGAGATGGAGCACATGATCGACGAGTATCTGGCCTTCGCCCGCGGCGAGGCCGGCGAGGCGTCCCGGTCCATCGACCTGAAGGCCCTGCTGGACAACATCGGCGCCCAGGTCCGGAAGCGCGGGGCCAGGGTGTCGATCGTCGCCCCGGACGGCCCGGTGCAGGCCCGGGTGCGCCCCCTGGCCTTTCGCCGCGCCCTGACCAATCTGGCCGGCAACGCCGCCGACCACGGCGGGCGGGTGCGGCTGTCCCTGACCCCCGCCGGCGACGGCGTCGAGATCGCTGTGGAGGACGACGGCCCCGGCATCCCCGAGGCTCAGCACGAGGACGCCTTCCGCCCGTTCTCGCGCCTGGACGACGCCCGCAACCAGAACACCAAGGGGGTCGGCCTGGGCCTGGCCATCGCCCGCGACGTGGCCCGCAGCCACGGCGGCGACATCACCCTGGGCGCCAGCGATCTGGGCGGTCTGAAAGCCGTGATCCGCCTGCCCGGCTGACCGGCCGGTGATCACAAGGTCGTGCTCACCCTCTGGTCAAACTGTCGCATTGAGGCCATGTTTCTCGGTGGAGCCTGCATCCGGGGCTCTTCAGGAGGCTTACCATGCGTACGATTTCCTTCCTCGCCGCCGCGGGCGCCGCGGTGACCCTGGCCGGCGCCGCCTATGCACAGCCCGCCGAGATCACGGTCACGATTGGAAGCGACCTTGATCGCGAAGCCTCCCGAAACCTGGGACAGGCCGAGGTTGTCCAGCGCGCGCGCGTGCTTGAGCACCGTCTGGCCCGGGAACTGGCGTCCAACCCCGCCTATGACGGCGCACGTATCAATCTGGTGCTGGTGGACCTGGCCCCCAACCGGCCGACGCAGCAGCGACTGAGGAACACGCCCGGCCTGGATTTCATCAACAGTTTCAGTGTCGGCGGCGCTGCAATCGAAGGCGAGATCACCACCGCGGACGGTCAGGTCCGTCCGGTCCGGTACGACTGGTACAGCCACAACATTCGTGACGCGCGGTATCAGAGCACCTGGCACGATGCCGACCGCGCCTTCATGCGTTTCTCGCGTCAGTTGTCAGACGGCCAGCTGTAAGAATCAGCTTCGGGACAGCGCCGCCGCCCGGGCGACCGCGGCGGCGGCGGCTTCCGAGACCAGCCGCTCCAGCGCGCCATCCTGCGCAAACACGTCCAGCGCGGCCCGTGTGGTGCCGCCCGGCGACGCCACCCGCGCGATGAGGTCCTCGGCCCGCGCGCCGTCCTGTTTCATGGCCGCGGCGGCGGACACCAGCGTCCCGGACGCCAGGGCTTCGGCCTGATCGGGCGACAGCCCCTGCTCCACCCCGGCCTTGGTCAGGGCGTCCACAAAGGCGAAGAAATAGGCCTGACCAGAGCCGGACACGGCGGTGGCGGCGTCCATCAGCCCCTCGTCGCCCAGCCCCACCACCTTGGCCACCGGCGCGAACAGACCGCGCACCCTGTCCAGATCCGCATCGCTCTGCGCCCAGATGGAGGCCACGCCCTCGCCCACCGCCATGCTGGTGGTGGGCATGACCCGCGCCACCGGCCGCGGCGCGAAGCCCGCCGAC
Source organism: Brevundimonas sp. (assembly GCF_046299535.1). Classification (GTDB taxonomy): domain Bacteria; phylum Pseudomonadota; class Alphaproteobacteria; order Caulobacterales; family Caulobacteraceae; genus Brevundimonas. The sequence goes on from NZ_JBKBIB010000015.1 coordinate 48,640, forward strand.
AGGTCCGGGGCCCGCACGCCCGCCATCATGGAGATGATCAGGGCGTCCGGGGCCAGCTTTCCGTCAAGATCGGCCGCCACCTGCCGCCACATGGCCGGCTTCACGCCCAGGATCACCCGGTCGGCGCGGGCCAGCACCTCGTCGTCCGGATTGATCACGGCGCCCTTGTCGCGCGCGGCCTCGGCCACGGTCTTGGAAGACGGGGTGACGATGATCAGCTGGCGCGGGTCCAGCCCGCCGGTCTTCAGCCACCCTTCCACCAGCGACGACCCCAGTCGTCCGCAGCCCACGAGAATGACAGGTCGATCCGTCAAGGCCTCAGGCGGTTCCCGCGGTTTCAAACAGGCAGGCGTCGATGGCGTCGCGCGGGGAGCTGCCCCCGCGGATCAGATAGTCGAACGCCGGGAAATAGCGGTCCGCGGCGTCGATGGCCGCGTCGATCATGGACGCCGCCTGGGCCAGGGTCGGCCGCTCGCCGTGCGGCAGGGCCAGGGCATGGCGGAACACGATCTCGCCGTCCTCGCTCCACACCTCGAAATGCCCCAGCCAGACCCGCTGGTTCAACAGCGACGCCAGCTCGAAGGCCGCCGGGCGGCGCGTCTTCGGCGCCCGGATGTCCAGCGAACAGCTCAGTTGCAGACAGTCGCCCTCGGGCCGCCAGGCGAACCACAGCTCGTAGTCCTTCCAGTCGCCCGCCAGGGCGAAGGCCAGGTCGCCCTGGTCCGTGCGGTCGAACGGCAGGTTCTCGGCCGTCAGCACATGCTCCACCACGTCGAGCGGGTCGTACGGGATTTCGACCTCGTCGGGGGTCAGTGCGTCCATGAAGCAGTCCGGTCCCTCGCCGAGGGCGTGAGTGTGTCGAGACGGAGCGACTCACGCCCCATGCACGGACGGTAGGCGTGTTCGCAGATTCGGCTCAACCGGCTGCGTCCTGTGGGCGAGCCCCGGCTGTGGACGTTCCCTTTCCAGGCGTCTTTACGGCTGTTTTCGCGGGCTTTTTCAGCTCGGCGACTTCGGCGCGCAGGGCGGCGATCTCGGCCTTCAGCGCGTCGAACTCGTCGCGGCGCACCAGATCCATGTCCGCCACGAAGCGGTCGGCCTGCGCCCGCCAGGCGGCCCTGGCCTCCTCGCCCGCCGCCTGGGCCAGGCCCATGGCGCCGGTGGTCAGCTTGGCGAATTCATCGAGAAACGGATTGCGGGTCTGCATGGGACTGTCCTGGCGACTCAAAGGGCGCGGCGCGCCCGTTAACTTTCCGCCCGACATGGTGAATGAAACCTTTCGATCCAAGGGATGATGGCCGGAAGCTGTTGGAATCCGGCCCAGGCGCCCCCATTTTGGTCCCATGACCGATCAGACCCCTCGCCGCTCCGCCTCCGGCTTCGACCTGACCCCGCCGAGCTCCACACAGCTGGCCATCCTCGAGCACGACCTGAACGACGAGGAGCGGCGCGTGCTGCTGAACCACGGCACCGAGGCGCCGTTCTGCGGAACCCTGCTGGCGGAAAAGCGCGCGGGCGTCTTCTGCTGCCGTCTGTGCGGCCTGCCCCTTTTCCAGACAAAGACCAAATTCGAAAGCGGCACCGGCTGGCCCAGCTTCAACACGCCTTATGACCCCGACCACGTGGCGGCGATCACGGATACGTCCTTCGGCATGGTGCGGGTCGAGACGCGCTGCGCCCGCTGCGACAGCCACCAGGGCCACGTGTTCCCCGACGGCCCGCCGCCCACCGGCGACCGCTACTGCATCAATTCTGCGGCCCTCAGCTTCACCCCGGACGGCGAGCCCCTGCCCGATCCGCTGGGGCGCGGCGATCATCTGCCCGGGTGACACGACCCCGCCGCATTCAGCCGTCAGCGTGACGGCACTGGAGTAAAAGCCATGATCCTGACCGCCCTCGCCGTTCTGGTCCTGTCCGACCAGCCCATCGCCACGGCCGGCCGCGCCCAGGGTCATGTGCAGGCCCCCTCCGTGGCCGCGGAGCCCGTCGCGCCCTCGATCACCGGGGCCCGGGCCATGAGCACCGACGAGCAGATCGCCGCCTGGATCGGCGCCTCCCCCGGGGTGCAAATGGACCGGGGCGAGGGCCCGCTGGACTACGACGCCCCCTTCGAACCCGAGCGCCGCATCCGGGGCGAGGTCAGCGCGGCCATCGGCTCCCACGGCTACCAGGCCTTCGGCGTCGGCGTCTCCATCCCCATCGGAGAAAGCGGCCTGATCAGCCTGCACTACAGCGAGAGCGAGGGCCGGTTCGGCGGCTACAGCCCATATGGCTACGGGCCATATTCTGATCACCGCTATGACGGCTATGGCATCCACTCCAGGTCCCGGCTCGGCGCCGGCGAGCCCTGGAACGTCTGGGGCGACGACGAGCTGACCAGTCGGGCGCTGCGGACGCGGGGCGTTACCGCCATCCCCGACGCTCAGCGCTGGTCAACACAAAGAGACCGTTGATTTCTTCTAATCGCGTGAAGGGAAAGCCCAGCGCTCAAGACGCCCCTCTTCCTGAATCGTGACGCCCGGCATGGCGCCCCGGCAGAAGGGGACGATATGTGGCAACCGGCTGACCTGACGGACCATCCCTTCAAGCGCTGCGATCTCCGGGTCGCGGAGGGCGTGGCCGTTCAGCGTTGCAAAAACCGTCGGCTCGGCGAATTCGCGCCCATAGTCATTGGTTGCTGAGGAAACTGACACAACAACCACTGCAGCGTTCCCATTACATGACCATGCCAGATTGACGCTGGTAGAGCCAGGGGCGGTGTAGAAGACCTCAGTCGCGATTATCGGCTCCAGAGCTGCGGGTTCCTGGCCTGCAAGGGAAGCCAGCAGACTGACAAGCAGATCAGATATCATCACAGCCGCTCCCGTCCACGGTATCGTGGCTCACATCCCAAACCTCGGCGGACTTATCACGTTCATAGCCACCTTCACCCTGATTTGGGTTAGAGCTGACCCGGCAGGGTGAACAAAATTCCACGAACATTCGGGAGGTTGGCGCCGCATCAAGGCGCATCGCGGAGCCGGGCGCGCAATCGGCTCACCCTGCTACCGGGCTTCGAAAGCGGCTTCGCCAGCTTCAGCTACAATGATCCAAACCGGTAATGCAAAAAGACCCGGACGAAAGTCCGGGCCTCTTGCTTCAGATGGTGCCGCCGGGGGGAATCGAACCCACGACCTCAGCCTTACCAAGGATGCGCTCTACCACTGAGCTACGGCGGCGAAATCTGAGGAAGCGGCCGTATAGCCAATACGTTCGCCCGATGCAAAGGCCAAAACGCCTCTTGATCGCATTCCTGCATCCGGCCTTTATCGCCCGGTGAAAAGCCCGCCCGACACGCCGTTGCAAAAGCCCCCGACGCCCGCCGAGAAAGCGAAGGCGGAGCGGGCCGCGCGTCTGGCCGCCGCCCTGCGGACGAATCTCCGCCGTCGCAAGGCGCCGCCGCCTTCGCCCGCTGACCCGGACTGATTCCTCATCGGCGGGATGCGCCTGCGTCCCGGATTGACGCAGGCGGGCGCCACGCTGGCGTCATGCAGGATGTTCATACCCCAGCCGCCACAGTTCCCGCCGGTCATCGCATGCGCTCGCCCGAGACCTGGGAGTCCGCCCGCGCCGCCTATCTGGCGGGCGAAAGCGCCCAGTCGGTCTGCGAACGTTTCGACCTGGGCCTGTCCGCCTTCCGCGATCGCGCGCGCCGAGAGGGCTGGCGCCGCGCCGACGCGCCCGATCCCGATCCGGCCGCAGACGACGACCTCTTCGACGACCCGGCGCCCCTGCCTTCGCGCGAAGAGATGATGGACACGCTCTGGCGCATCGCCGCGCGGGCCCTCCGGCGCGGCCGCACCGCCGAGGCCCACCGCTGCCTGGCCGCGCACGCGCGCCTCGCCGAACAGGCCCGCGCCGATCGGCGGGCGGAACAGCACGCCGAAGCCGAGGCGAAGACCGTCGAACACCGGGGCGCGGTCCAGCGCATCCGCGCCATCGGTCATGCCGCCCGCGACGTGCGGGACGCTGCCTTGGACCGGGCCCGCGAGGCAGAGCGGGAATTGCACCAATTGCACCAATTGCACCGTGATTCCGGCGAGGTCCCGGCCACCGAGCCCCCCGACCGCCCACTCACCCGCGCTGAACGCCGCCGCCTGGAGAAAATGAAGCGAAAGCGATGAAGTGAGTCACCTCTGATCGATGCATGGGAATACGCCGGGTCAAAACCGGCGGCCCGACGGTTCAAGGTGTGTGACAGTCCGTTCTCGCCCCTTTCAACCGGCGCGCGAGACAGGCTAGATACCGCCCCCGCTTCGCCCGCGCCGGGCGCAGCCTCGACAGAGACCCCATGGACCGCATCGCCATCACCGGCGGCGCCCGGCTGAACGGATCCATTCCGGTCAGCGGCGCCAAGAACTCCGCCATCAAGCTGATGGCCGCATCGCTGCTGACCGACCAGCCGCTGCGCCTGACCAACATGCCGCGCCTGGCCGACACCCGGTTCCTGGGCGAACTGCTGAGCGGGCTGGGCGTCAGCGTCACCGAGCAGGACGGTCCCGACGGCGGCGAAACCGTGCTGCACGCCGCCGAGATCACCTCGACCTTCGCGCCCTACGAACTGGTCCGCCAGATGCGGGCGTCGTTCAATGTGCTGGGGCCGCTGCTGGCCCGCACAGGCCATGCCCGGGTCAGCCTGCCGGGCGGCTGCACCATCGGCGCGCGGCCGGTGGACCTGCACCTTCAGGCCCTGACTGCGCTCGGCGCCGTCATCGAGCTTGAGGAAGGCTATGTCTCGGCCCAGGCGCCGACCGGCCTGCGCGGCGCCGAGATCACCTTCCCCTTCATCTCCGTGGGCGCCACCGAGCACGCCTTGCTGGCCGCCGTGCTGGCGCAGGGGACGACCGTCCTGAACAATGCGGCGCGCGAGCCGGAGATCGGCGACCTGGCCCACTGCCTCAACGCCATGGGCGCGAAGGTGGAGGGCATCGACACCCACACCCTCACCATCACCGGCGTCGGCTCTCTTTCGGGCGCCGACTGGAGCGTCATTCCCGATCGCATCGAGGCGGGCACCTATGCGACCGCCGCCGCCATGACCGGCGGCGACGTGACCCTGACGAAGCTTCGGCCCGCCCTGCTGTCGGCCCTGACCGAAAAACTGCGCCTGGCCGGCGTGACGGTGGACGAGACGCCGGACGGCCTGCGCATCCGGCGCGATGGCGGACGCCTCCAGCCGGTCAATGTGACCACCGAGGTCTATCCCGGCTTCGCCACCGACCTGCAGGCCCAGTTCATGGCCCTGATGACCCTGGCCGACGGCGAGAGCGTCATCTCCGAGACCATCTTCGAGAACCGCTTCATGCATGTGCCCGAGCTGATGCGCCTGGGCGCCGACATCTCGGTGCACGGCGGCGAGGCCCGGGTTCGGGGCGTTCAGGCCCTGCACGGCGCCGAGGTCATGGCCACCGACCTGCGCGCTTCGGTCAGCCTGGTGATCGCGGGTCTGGCCGCGGAGGGTGAAACCACCATCGGCCGGGTCTATCATCTGGATCGCGGCTTCGAACGGCTTGAGGAAAAGCTGGGGGCCTGCGGCGCCGAGGTGCGACGTCTGAAAGGCGATGAGGATGGACACTGAGACCCCCGCCGTCGATGCGGACCTGAACCAGGACAAGACCACGGAGGACAAGGGCCCGCCCCTGCCGCCCCTGCGTCTGCTGGCCGAGGATCATGAGGATCTGCTGATCATCTCGGCGGCGCTGCAGGACGCCATCCTGACGCCGGGCGACATCCTGTGGGAAAGCGCGGCCCGGCGACTGACCATCACCCTGCGCCGGTTCTGCTGGGAATGCGGCGGCACGCGGGTCCAGGCGGCGCTGCAGTTCGGCGACGTCATGGCGGTGAAGAGCCGCGACATGCCCCGCGCCCCCGAGATCCCGCTGGAGTTGCTGGCCATGGACTTCATGCCGGGCGAGGCGCCGGGCGGGCGGATCATCATGATGTTCGCCGGCGGCGGCGACCTGCGCGTGGACGTGGAGTGCATGAACGCGGTCCTGGCCGACATCTCCGAACGCTGGCGCGCCAGGCGGGCGCCCCGGCATGACGAGGAGCCCGCATGAGCGGTCCCCATCGCCTGTCCGCCGTCGATCTGGACGAAACCTCCCTGCCCTCGGCCACCGCCGAGATCGAGCACGCCCGCCGCGTGGCCATCTTCGATCTGGTCGAGCAGAACAGCTTCATCCCCGTCGGCGCCGACGGCGGGCCGTACCAGCTGAAGCTGTCCCTGCAGGACAGCCGCCTGGCCATGGAGATCACCGGCCCCGGCTATCACAAGGGCCATCTGCTGTCCCTGACGCCGCTCAAGACCGTGATCCGCGACTATCTGATGATCTGCGACAGCTATTACGAAGCCCTGCGCGGCTCGTCGGCCAGCCAGATCGAGTCCGTCGACATGGGCCGGCGCGGCCTGCACAACGAAGGCGCCGAGGCCATCAAGGCGCGCCTGGACGGCAAGGTGGAGCTGGACCACGAAACCGCCCGCCGCCTGTTCACCCTCATCTGCGCCCTGTGGCGTCGGGGCTGATCCGATCCTATTTGCGGGCAGAACTCGACGCCCGCCCCGTTTTGGTGCATTAGGCCGCGTCCATTTCCGAGCCGCGCCCACGCCCGGCGCGGCCGTTACCCGTTTCCCGAGGGCGAGAGAGACTGCATGTCGAAGGAAGAACTGCTCGAGTTTCCGGGCGTCGTCAGTGAACTGCTGCCCAACGCGACCTTCCGCGTGAAGCTGGAGAACGACCACGAGATCATCGCCCACACCGCCGGCAAGATGCGCAAGAACCGCATCCGCGTGCTGGCCGGCGACAAGGTGCTGGTTGAGATGACCCCCTACGACCTGACCAAGGGTCGCATCACCTATCGCTTCAAGTAAGGCGGGCGGCCGCGTGGCCTCGCCGCCTCTCGTGCTGGCCTCGGCCAGCCCGCGCCGCATCGAGCTGCTGGCGCAGGTCGGGATTGCGCCCGACCGGATCGCCCCCGCCGACATCGACGAAACGCCCCTGAAGGGCGAGACGCCCCCGCGCCTGGCCGAGCGTCTCGCGCTGACCAAGGCGGAAGCCGTCGCCGGGCGCGAGCCCGACGCCCTGGTCCTCGCCGCCGACACCGTCGTCGCCGTGGGCCGTCGCCTTCTGGAAAAGCCCGCCGACGAAGCCGAGGCCCGCCGGTTCCTCGCTCTCCTGTCCGGCCGCAACCACCGGGTCTTCACCGGCGTGGCCCTCAAGGCGCCGGGGCGGGACGCAGCCGTGCGCGTGGTCGAGACCCGCGTGTCCTTCAAGCCCCTGTCCGATGACGAAATCGCCGGCTACATCGCCACCGGCGACTGGCGCGGCAAGGCCGGCGGCTACGCCATCCAGGGCCCTGCGGGCGCCTTCGTGCGCCGCATCGTCGGCAGCCATCCTGCCGTGATGGGTCTGCCCCTGTACGAAACGGTCCAACTCCTGCGCGGCGCCGGCTGGCGTCCGGCCCGGCCGTGAGCCGCGACCTCCAGGTCTATATAGACGACAGCCCCGGCGAGACGCGCGGGATCATCGAGGGCGAGCGGGGCTTCGAGCACATTCTGATCCAGCGTGAGGTTGACGATCTTGCCCGGCGCCTCGACGCGGTGTCCGTGGGCCGGGTATCGCGCGTGGAGCCGGGCCTGAACGGGGCTTTTGTTGATCTGGGCGGCGGGGAAGGCTTTCTCCCCCTGAAACGAAACGCCCCCCTCCACGTGGGCCAGAAGATCGAGGTGGAGGTCGTCGCCGAACCCCGCGAGACGAAAGGGCCGACCCTGCGCCTGCTCGGCCCCGCAGAGGGCGAGGCGCGCCTGATCCGCTCCGGTCCCGACATCGGCGAGTGGCTGGCCCGACTGGCTCCCGGCGTCGGCCCGATAACGGGAAAGGCGGCGATCGAGGCCGGCTGGGCGGCCATCGAGGACGCCCAGGCCCCGGCGATGCCTGCGGCCGGCCCGGATGTGGCGGTTGAACGCACCCGCGCCATGATCACCGTCGACATCGACCAGCCGCCCCAGCCCGGCAAGGGGTTGAGCGCCAGGGACAGGCAGCGCGCCAATCAGGAAGGGCTGAATATCGCCGCCCGTCTGATCCGCCTGCGTCGCTGGGGCGGGCTGGCAGCCATTGATCTGCTGGGCGCCGGTCACGACGGGGCGCAGATCACCGCCGCGGCGCGGACAGCCTTCGGAACCGACCCCGCCATCGCCTATGGCCCGGTCAACCGGTTCGGCGTGCTTCAGCTGGTTTTGCCGTGGCGTCTGACCCCTCTGGAAGAACTGACCCGGCCGGGTGTGGAGGCGGCCGCCTGCGAGGCGGCGCGCAAGCTCAACCACGCCCTGCTCGCGGACACCGGGCGCGCCCGCGTCACGGCCCGCTGCCATGGCGAGATTGCAAAAGCCGCCGCCCCCCTGGTGGCGCGTCTGGGCCCGCGCGCCCATGTCATTCCTGACGACAGCCTGCCCATGACCCGAGTAATTATTGAATGACCCGCGCCGCCTGCCCCATCTGCCGCCATGCCGAGGCCGATCCGAAGTACCGCCCCTTCTGCTCCAAGCGGTGCGCGGACATCGACCTGGGCCGCTGGTTCACGGGTCGGTACGCCGTTCCCGGTCCGCCCGTAGATGAAAATGGCGAAAGCGACAGCGAGGATCAGGCCTGACGCTGGACAGGCTGTTCGGCCTCGCTTATAGACCCCGCTCCCGACGGCCTGAGCCGTCGCTGGACCCGGGCCTGGGTAGCTCAGTTGGTAGAGCAGCGGATTGAAAATCCGCGTGTCGGTGGTTCGAATCCGCCCCCAGGCACCACTTTCTGCAAATCATTGCGAATCAAGGGGCGACACCGGTTACCGCCCTCCGTAACATGACGCTGTTATGTTTTGTCCGACGCCATCAGGACGCCAAGGCGGTCTAGACCCTCCATGTCGGCAACCGCAGCTGATGCGGATGCCGGACCGCTCTGGCGGGAGATTTCGCGCACAGCGTCAATAGAGAAAGCCCATTTCGGTTACCAACTGTAACAGGGTGAATTATTGCTCTTTTCCCTCTTTTGAAAATATTTTTAACCTACGTAACGTCGCCTGCTGAAACGGATGACGCTCTTATGACAGATGAACGAAAAGACCTTGCAGTGCGACCTGGGGCGCTCTCGCCCCAGTTGAAAAGCGTGGTCGCGGACTTGACGCCCCCCAGACGGTTCGCCAAGAGAACCTGACCGCACTCTTGAAAAAGGAGAGCGTCAATATGCGAAAGGCCTCCTCTCCAGGCTGATCGCGGCCGCTTTCGGAGCCTCACGGCAACCGGATTGCGACAGGAAACGTTTCGGCTGCCGCATCATAGATACGGCGACCGGTGTAATTTCAACGAGAGGCGACGCCACCCGGTGCCGCTTCTTAGGTCCAACGAGTCAGACCAAGCAGGAACTGGCGAACTATGCTCGATAGCAAAAAGACAAACTTCCTTCTCGCTCTGGCCGGCGCCGCCGTCCTCATGGCGAGCTCGCCGGCTCTCGCGCAAGACGCGGCCCCGGCACCCACCGAAGCGACCGCGGTTGAGGCCCCGGCGACCACCGACGCTACCCCGGCAGAAACTCCCGCTCCGGCGGCGGAAGCGGCTCCCACTGAAGTCGGCGGCCACGGCGAACTGACCGTCGCCCGCATGTTCATCGACTCCGACCCCGTCGTTCAGGCGGTGATGATCGGTCTGGTGCTGGCCTCGGTCTTCTCGTGGACCCTGTTCGTCATCAAGATGATCGAGTTCGGCAGCCTGAACCGTCAGACTGACCGTTATCTGGAAGCCTTCCGCGGCGCCCGGACCGTTGCGGACATCCGCCGCGTATCGACCTCCGAGGACTTCGAGGGCAACCCGCTCGCCGACATGGCCGCGGCCGCCACCGAGGAAGTCGAAGCGTCCCGTGCTGCGGGTCTGGCCGTTAACGGCGACCACCGCGAAACCACTCTGGGTCGCTCCATGGCCGCCGTGGCCGCCGTGCAGTCCGGTCTGGCCAAGCGCCTGTCGGGCGGTCAGCAGTTCCTCGCCTCCACCGGTTCGAACTCGCCCTTCATCGGCCTGTTCGGCACCGTGTACGGCATCATGAACTCGTTCATCGGCATCGCGAACACCAACACCACCAACCTGGCGGTTGTGGCCCCCGGCATCGCCGAGGCGCTGCTGGCCACCGGTCTGGGTCTGTTCGCGGCCATTCCGGCGGTTATCTTCTACAACTATTTCAACACCCGGATTTCGTCCTACGGTGTGCGCTCGGACGGCTTTAACGCCGAACTGATGAACACGATCTCGCGTCAACTCGACAAGGGAGCGTAATCTAGATGGCCGCCAAAATCGGAGGCGGCGGCGGCGGCAAGTACCAGATCGAGCAGAACAGCGAAATCAACGTCACTCCCTTTGTGGACGTCATGCTTGTTCTGCTCATCATCTTCATGGTGGCGGCACCGCTAGCCACCGTGTCGATTGAGGTGAACTTGCCGACAGCCGTGGCGCCGCCTCAGCAGAACCCGCCGACGCCGGTGTACATATCGCTGCAGCAAAACGGCAGCGTGTACATCGGAGACGGTCGTACGAGCGTCGAGCAGATGGGCGATGATCTTCGTCGTCTGATCGGGCAGCGCAATCCCGAGGATGAGCGGATCTTCATCCGCGCTGACCGGGGAGTCCGCTACGGCGATTTCATGCAAGTCATGAATGCGCTGCAGGACAACGGATTCTACAGCGTCGCGCTCGTCGGCGAAGACAACGCATAAGGGCCTGGTCGCAAAGCATGACTGAACAACATCGTCGCGACCCGCTCCTGGACCCGCCGCGCCGGAAGAAGATGTCGACCGGCGTCATGGTGGGTATCGGGATCTCGGTCTTCGTCCACGTGGCAGGCGCCTGGTGGATCTACAATCAGAAGTTCGTTCTGAAAGAGGTGTCCTATTCGGACCAGTCGATCGAGGTCGAGCTGATCGACCCCGTCGCTCCGCCGCCTCCCCCGCCGCCGCCTCCCCCGCCGCCGCCGGATCAGCCGCCCCCGCCCAAGCTGCAGGTGCGCGAACCGGTATCGATCCCCAACGCGCCGCCGCCTCCGGTGACGCTGCCCATCGAGGCGACCAAGAAGGAAGACCGGGTCGAATACACGGGTCCGCCCGTGATCGTCCCCGGCCCGCCGCCGCCTCCGGCTCCGCCGGCGCCTCCCGCGCCGTCGGTGATCACCAACCCGGACTGGACCCGTCGTCCCTCGGGCGCCGACCTGGCCCGGTTCTATCCGACCCGCGCCGCTTCCGACGGCACCGAAGGCAACGCTGTCATCGAGTGCACCGTCCAGGCCAATGGTCGTCTCTCGGACTGCAGCGTCGTCAGCGAAAGTCCTGCGGGAGCCGGCTTCGGCCGCGCCAGCCTGCAGCTGGCGCCCCGGTTCCAGATGCGTCCCCAGACCCGCGACGGCGCGCCCGTCGGCGGGGCCCGGGTCCGGATCCCGATCGGCTGGCGTCTGGGCTGACCCGGTCAGGCCTGAAGCCAGGAAACAGCGCCCCGGAGGAAACTCCGGGGCGTTTTTCTTTGCCGCTTACGATAAGGGAGCCAATCGGCCAGCTTGGGCGTTACGGTGGCCACACCGAGGGAGCACACCATGATCCGCAAGACCGCCGCCGCACTTCTGACAGCCACCGCCCTGACCGGCGGCCTGGCCGCCTGCGCCTACAATGAGACCCTGGGCCGCAGTCAGCTGCTGATTGTGGACGACGGCGCCCTGCAGTCTTCGGCGGATCAGGCCTGGACCCAGGCCATGCGAGAGATGAACCCCACCAACAACGCCGCGCAGAACCAGCGTGTGCGTACTGTCGGCGGGCGCATCGTGAACGCTGCCAACCTCTCCAATCGCCTGTCCTGGGACTACGCCGTCTTCCAGAGCGAGACTCCCAACGCCTTCGTCCTGCCGAACGGCAAGATCGGCGTCACCACCGGCCTGCTGTCCCTGGTGCGCAATGACGATCAACTGGCCGCTGTCATCGGCCACGAGGTCGGCCATGTTGTCGCCCGCCACGCCGCCGAGCGGTACTCGCAAACCGCCCTGACCTCCACCGGCCTGCAGGTGGCTCGCGGCGTCGCCGGCGACTACGGCCAGGCCGTGGGCGCCCTTGGAGGGGTCGGAGCCCAGTTGGGCGTGTTGCTGCCGTTTTCGCGGACCCATGAGCTTGAGGCGGACCGGCTGGGTGTCGATTACATGGCTGCGGCCGGCTATCAGCCTCGCGAGGCGATCGCCCTGTGGACCCTGATGGCCCAGCAACGCCAAGGCTCCACCCCGGAGTTCGCCTCCACCCACCCTTCGGATCAGACGCGCATCGCCCAACTGGAACAGTATATTTCCAGCCGCGGGTGGTAGGCGTCTTCTCCGCTTGATCAGCGGGCCCGGTGCGGCTAGACACCGGGCCTTCGCGATGCCGCCCTAGCTCAGTTGGTTAGAGCGCCAGATTGTGGCTCTGGAGGTCTCCCGTTCGATCCGGGAGGGCGGTACCATCGCTTAAGTCTTATGCCGCAAGGGTTTGAGCCTTGGGCTGCGCCCGGTAGGGGCGTGGGCTGTTACACCCCTGTTCCACCTGCTGTTACACCACCTGTTCCCGAGGCGTTCGCGGCCGCGTCGCGGGCGCGCAGCTGGGTGACCTTGTCGGTGGCATTGTCGGCCATCCTGATGCGGTCGGCCTGGCGCCGGTACTGGGCGAAGCTGGCGGGGCTGGCGGGTCCGTCCGGGCAGCGCCCTCGGCTGTGCCCTTCAGGCGGAAAAGGTCCCAGGCCATAGGCCTTGATTCACACTCTTGCCTGCATCATGCCACTCGACGGGCGGGCCGATGGTGGAGTGTGAGGATGGCGCGCATCCTGATTGCTGATGATGACCCGCTGCTGCGGGCGCTGCTGCAGCACAAGCTGGCGGCGGAGGATCATCAGGTCCTTGTGGCCGAGCATGGCGGCGAGGTTGCGGCGCTGGTTGGCGATCTGGCGCCGGACCTGCTCGTGCTGGACGCCATGATGCCGGTCATGGACGGGTTCGAAGTACTGCGCAGGCTCAAGGCTGACAGGGACACGCGCAACATTCCCGTAATCATGCTGACCGCCCTGAAACGTGAGCAGGATGTGGTTAGCGGGCTTCAGTTGGGCGCCGCGGACTATCTGGCCAAACCCTTCATTCCAGACGAACTGGTGCAACGGATCCGGCGGGTTTTGAGCGCCTCGAGCACGGAGCACGGTGATGATCGTTCAAGACGTCCCGGCTGAAATCCGCACAGACCCTGGGGCCCTGTACGAGGCGGCGGTGGCCGACCGGCGCGCGGGGCGACATGACGCGGCGCTTCTAAAGCTGAACACCGTTCTTGAGGCCCGGCCATACGACGTGGACGCGCGGCTGAATCGCGGCCTTTCCCTGCTGGCCCTCAATCGGCTGGACGAGGCCGAAGCGGATTTCGAGGCGGTGCTGGCGGTCGCGCCGGATTATGTGGACGCCCGGCTGGGCCTCGCACGCGTCGCTCAACGGCGGGGCAACCTGGCCCGGGCGCGGATCGAAACGGAAAGAGCCGCCCTGGCGGCGCCGGATCGCGCCGATGTCGCGGCGCTCGGCCGCGCCTTGCGGCCGCCGCCCTCCTGGCGGGTCGATCTGGACGTGTCGCGCAGCCGTCTCGGGATGAACCTGCCCGACTGGACCGAGGCGCGTTTGGGCGCCGTCCGGACGCTGGATGAGCGCTGGACCCTTGGCGCGTCAGGGGAATGGACCGAGCGGTTCGGCGAGGGGGATCTGTTCCTCGAGGGGCGCGTGGATCGTCGTTTCGCCTGGGGCGGGGCCTATGCTGCGCTGGGCGGGGCGATGGAGGCTGACTATCGACCGGAGACTTCCCTTCGCGCCGGGACCGATATCCGCATCACGTCCGTCATCAGCGGAACCCTGGACGCCACCGCCGCCCGTTTCGCCAGCGGCGATGTAACCAGCCTGCAGCCGGGGCTGGCCGCCGACCTGGCGCAAGGTCGGGTGCGCGTGGCGGCGCGCTGGATCAATGTCTGGGACGAAACCGGTCAGCGCCGGACCGGCTATGCCCTGAGCGCCCAATGGGCGGCCATGGACCGTCTGCGGCTGCGTCTGGATCATGCCGACGCGCCGGAAACCAGCGAAGGCGTGACCGTAGATGTGCGCGCCCTCAGCGTGGGCGCCGAAATTGACCTCACCGACCAGGTCAGCCTTCGGCTGGGCGCCCTGCACGAGGATCGCGGAGCTTATGACCGGGAAGCGATCACGCTTGGTCTCGGCTGGCGGTTCTGGTGAGCTTTCTAGCCCTGCTGTGGTGGAGTTCTCTGCTCTTCGGGGCGGCGGCGCTGGTGTGGATGGCGGGCCTGATCCTAGCCCGCCTCTGGCGCGAGCGCACTGACCGGAAGCGGGCTGCAGACGAGGCGCGTGTCCGTTCGCTGTTTCTGGAGATCATGGCCGGCGAGGCCGACGCAGAGCAGCGTCTGAGCCCCTACGCCGAACGCGCCCGATTGATGGCGGAGACCCTGGTGGAGGTGATCGGCCTGGTGCGGGGCGCCGAGCGTGAACGGCTGATCGATGGTCTTGCTAGACTGGGCGTGGCCGAACGTCTGAGACTTCGACTCAACCGCGGCGGCAAGGCTGGCCGGGTCGCCGCAGCCGAAGCGCTGGCCGCCTTTCCCGACGTGGCCACCGTGGACGCTCTGCGTGCGTCCCTGGGACGATCGTGTGACGGCGATTTCCGTGTGGCGGTGCTTACCGCTCTTCTGGACATGGAGGCCGCGCCGCCGCTCCAAGACATGCTCATCGACCTGGCAAACCGCGACCTGCACGATTCACTACTGTACGAGCCGGTCATTCGTCGGGCGGCAGCCGCCACGCCGATGGAAGCCCTGGATGTTTTCCTGCTGTCCGAAGCGCCGTCCGCCACCCGGGCCGTGCTGGCGGACGCCTTGGGCGCGTCCGGAGACTATCGTGCAGTAGAGCCATTATGCAGAACCGCCGCGGCGCCTGAGCTGGAACTGCGTATCGCTTCCGTCCGCGCCCTGGGGATCCTTGGCCATCCCGCCGCCGAGGAGGCCGTCATGACTGCGTTTTCAGACGCGGCGTGGGAGGTACGGTCCGCCGCGTGCGAGTCCGCAGGGCGGATCGGGCTCGTTCGGGCCGCTCCCATGTTGGTCCAGGCGCTGGGAGACCCCGCCTGGTGGGTGAGGTTTAGGGCTGGTGAAGCGCTCGCCATGCTCGGAGACAAGGGAATCGCCGGCCTGCGCATGGCGGTGGCGATCGATCAGGATGTAGTGCGCCGCGCGGCGTCGCTGGCTTTGGCCGAGCGCGGCCTGACCGAGACAGCGGCATGACCCAGGACATGGCCGTCATCATGGTGGGGTTCGCCCAGTCCATCGCCGTCTTCGTGATCGGCATGGGTCTGGCGCAGAACCTGATTTATCTGATCCAGTTGCTTCTGGCGGCCGGCGCCCTTTCTTCGCGTCCGTCGATCCCGCAGCCCGGCGTGCTGTGGCGGCGCTATGCCGAGGCGTCGCCGCCCATCGCCCTGCTGGCGCCCGCCTACAATGAGGCGCTGACCATCGTTCAGAGCGTCCGGTCCCTGCTGTCCCTGCGCTATCCCAGCTTCGAGGTGATCGTCATCAACGACGGTTCGAACGACACGACGCTGCAGGTGCTGATCGACGCCTACGAATTGAAGCCGGTGCAGAGACACTATGATCAGGCCCTTGATCACCAAGTGATCCGCGGCGTATACGCCGCCGCCCACCAGCCGCGCCTGATTGTCGTGGACAAGGAAAACGGCGGCAAGGCGGATGCCCTGAACGCCGGGATCAACGTGTCCCGGGCGCCGATCTTCTGTTCCATGGACGCGGACTCCCTGCTGGAGCCGGACGCTCTGCTGCGCGCGGTGAGGCCCTTCGTCGAGGACCCGGAGCGCACCGTGGCGGTCGGCGGCACGGTCCGCATCGCCAATGGTTGTCTCATTCGCGACGGCCAGGTTCTGGAGGTCCGCCCGCCTCGCAATCTGCTGGCCCTGCTGCAGACCGTAGAATATCTGCGCGCCTTCCTGATGGCGCGTCTCGCGTGGAGCCGGATAAACACCCTGACCATCATCTCCGGCGCCTTCGGCCTGTTCCGTCGGGCCCGTGTGATCGAGGTCGGCGG
Source organism: Brevundimonas sp. (assembly GCF_046299535.1). GTDB lineage: Bacteria > Pseudomonadota > Alphaproteobacteria > Caulobacterales > Caulobacteraceae > Brevundimonas. The sequence continues at coordinate 64,836 of NZ_JBKBIB010000015.1, forward strand.
CTACACGCGCGGCACCGTTGGGGAGGATATGGAGCTTGTGGTCAAGCTGCACCGCCTGATGCGCGATCAGGGCCGCCCCTATCGCGTCGGGTTCGTCCCTGAACCGGTCTGCTGGACCGAAGCCCCGGAGGATCTGCGTGTTCTGGGTCGCCAGAGGTCGCGCTGGCATCGCGGCGCGCTGGAAACCTTCGAGCGCCACTGGGACGTGATGTTCCGCCCTCGCTACGGCCGGCTCGGCCCAATCGGCTTTGGCTACATCTTTCTGGTGGACGTGCTGGGGCCCATCGTGGAGTTGCTCGGCTATCTGCTCATCCCCGCCTTCTGGGCTCTGGGAGTGCTGTCACTGAACTACCTGCTGGCGTTCCTGGCGGTCACCTTCACTTTTGGGGTGGTGATCTCTGTCGGAGCGCTTGCGCTAGAGGAGTCGGAGTTGCGGCGCTTTCCCCGCGCCCGTCATTTGCTGCTGTTGACTGCCGTCGCGGTGCTCGAGAATTTCGGCTATCGCCAGCTCAACAACCTGTGGCGTCTGCGCGGCCTGTGGCAATATCTGCGGCGCAGCCAGTCGTGGGGGACCATGACCCGCAAGGGCTTCAGCCCGCCCGCTTAGCCAGAGCTGTCCTGATCGCCGCAGCCAGCCTTTTGACTCCCGCGAGATCGGGCGCTCCGTCCTGGGCGAAGGCGTCATCGCATTCCCCCGCCGCGGCGCTGATTTCGGGAAATCCGAAGGTGCCCGCGGCGCCCGCGAGGCTGTGGACAAGGTCCCGCATCTCGTCAACGTCCAGGTCGCCCCGCGCCGCCAGATCGTCGAGCCGCTCAAGATCGCCGACGCAGCGATCCAGAAACCGCACCCTCAGACCGGCCAGCACATCATTCATCGCCGGGCCGCCAGGATGGCCCGCACGTCGCCTGCCAGGGTCATGGGATCGAACGGCTTGGTGATGACGTCCAGGGCGCCCAGCGCCCGATAGTGGTCCATTTCGCGCGATTGGGCCCGCGCGGTCATGAAGATCACCGGCGTGGCGTGGTGCGCCGGCCGTTCCCGGATCCGAGCGAGCGTTCCCGGGCCGTCCATATGCGGCATCATCACGTCCAGCAAGATGACGTCCGGACATAGTCCGCCATCAAGAGCCGCCAGAGCGGCGTCCCCTGATGCGGCGGAGGTCAGGGTGATGTCGGGGTCGAGCTCCAGCGCAAACGACGCCACCTCGCGGATGTCGTCCTCGTCGTCCACGTGCAGAATCCTCAATGTGCTCATGAAGGTCCTCTGGTGCGGCGTGTCAGGCGGCGCACCGTGCGCGCCAGCTGGGTCAGGGACATGCGCGACTTGGTCAGCACCGCCCGCACGGCCGGCGCGGCTTCACGGTCCATGTCCTGGGCGGAATAGATCACGACGGGAATGGTGCCGCCATCCTCGTCCGTCAGTTCCGGCAGCAGATCCAGCCCGTTCCCGTCCGGCAAGCCCAGGTCCAGGATCACCAGGTCCGGACGCCGGGCCGCCAGCGCCGCGCGGGCCTCAGCCAGACTTTCGGCCCCGACCACCTCGACCGCTCCAAGGGCTTGCCGCGTCACCTCCAGAATATCCCGATCGTCGTCCACGTGTAGCACCAGCGGCTTTTCCTTGCCGCTGAACAGAGACTGCACGGCCAGACGAAGGCGCGCCTGGTCCACCGGTTTCTCCATCCAGTCGGCCACCTCCAGCGAACGCCCGCGCACCCGGCCGCGCGCCACATCGCCTGAGACGACGATGACCGGCATTGCTCGGGTTTCATCACTCGCCTTCAGCGCCCGTATCAGGCTGACGCCGTCGGCGTCGGGCAATTGGAGATCGACCAGCGCCGCCGAGTAGGAGCCAGTCTTCGCCCTGGACAGGGCTTCCCGCGCGGTGCCGACGGCATCGGCCTGATAGCCTTCGTGGGACAGCATCTCGGCCAGCACCCGGGCGGCGTCGGGATCGTCCTCACAGATGAGCAGCCGCCCCATTCCATTCCCAGTCGCCTCTTCCGGCCGGTCGAGGGGCAGGTCGAGGTGAAAGGTCGCGCCCTCGCCCTCTGCGGACTCAAACCACAGCCGGCCGCCGTGGCGCTCGGCGATCTCCCTCGCAATGGCCAGGCCGAGTCCTGTGCCGCCCTTGGCCCGCGTATCGGAGGAGTCCGCCTGGGCGAACTTGCCGAAAATGCGGGCGCGGAACTCCTCCGATATGCCGGGCCCGTAGTCCGCGACGCTCAGCCGGGCGATCCGCGCTTCTGGATTGACGGTCACGGTCACCTCGCCGCCAGAGGGCGAGAATTTGGCCGCGTTGGACAGCAGGTTGGTCACCACCTGGATCAGACGGTCGGCGTCGCCGCGCACGGGAGCTCGCTCGCCGTCGCTCAGGCTCAGGGTCACGCCCATCTGCTCGGCATAGCCGCGTACGCCGTCGATTGACCTGGCCGCGATGTCCCGGAGGTCCAGAGGCGACAAGGCCAGGATCAGCTTTCCGGACTCAAGCTTCTCAACATCCAGAATATCGTTGATCAGGCGCACAAGCCGCTGGCTGTTGGAATGGGCGATGCCGATCAGCCGCGCCGCCTTGTCCGGAAGTTCCCCGCCGGCCCCGCCAGCCAGCAGGCCGAGAGATCCCGCGATGGAGGTCAGCGGCGTGCGCAGTTCGTGGCTGACCGTGGAGACGAAGGCGTCCTTCATCTCGGCGACACGCCTGCGTTCGGTGATGTCGCGGATCACCGCCACCACATGACGGCCCGTGGGCAGATCCATGGCGCCCAGGGCCACGTCGGCCGGAAATGTCTCGCCATCGCGGCGCCTGCCGGCCAGTTCCCGCTGCAGGCCGGCGTCCAGCGCCCCCTGACTGGCGCCCAGCCGCTCCAGAAAAGAGCCTTCGCCATTCGGCGCCAGATCAATCAGCAGACTCACATCCCGGCGCCCGATCTCTTCCGTCCGCCAGCCGAACATCCGTTCGGCCGCCGGATTCATGGTTTCGATGCTGCCGCTGGGGTTCAGGGTGACGATGGCGTCGAAGGCGCTGTCCAGGGTCGCTCTATGCCTTGCCGCGGCCGCTTCCAGCCGTTCCAGCAGGGCGCCCCGCGTGGCGAGATAGCGCCACACGAGGAAGCCGGTGACGCCAGCGATGACGACGAGGGCGATAAAGAGCAGCGACACCATGATTTCGGTCCGCTCCGTCCGCATCTGGGCGCCTGCGGATAGAGTGGACAGATTCTCGGCCTCACGGCGCGTCAGCTGATCCACGACATGTCTTATGTCGTCCATGGCCGCCCTGCCCTGGCCGCTGGAAACCGCGGCCATGGCGGCCGCGGCCTGTCCGGATTCGCGCAGATCGACGCTGTGATCCATGGTCAGGCGTTTGCGCGCCACCAGTTCGGCGAGACGCCGCTGATCCGCGGCCTGAGCACCGTCGTCTTCGAACAGGATGCGCAGGGCTTCCATCTGGGCGTCCAGCTGGGTGAGCGCCCGGTCATAGGGTTGAAGAAAGCGCTCGTCGCCGGTGATGATGTAGCCGCGCTGTCCTGTCTCTGCGTCCTGCAGCAGGGAGAACACCGACTGAATCTGCAACCGGGTGTCGTAGGAACGCTGCACCGCTGAACGCAGTCCACTGGCGTTGGCGAACTCCCGTCGCATCTCCAGTCCGGCAACAGATATGAGAACCGCCAGAATCGCGGCCGCAAGCCCGACGATAAGTCGGAAACGTCGTCGGGCGGGTTGACGGACTTCGGGGGTCATCAGCTAGACCTTGATGCTCGATACATCCGGAGGTTCGAAATGAAGGTCTGCGTCATCGAGGACGATCCCCTGATGCTGCGCCATCTGGAAGACATGCTGAAGCGCATGGATTACCAGGTCATGACCGCCGGAACGGTGGATGACGGTCTCCGAATCGTCAGGGACTGGTCTCCCGACACCGTCCTGGTGGACATCCTCATGCCGGACCGCGACGGTCTGAACTTCATCATGGAGACCCGAGATCTCAGGGAGACCATGCGTGTAATCGCCATAACCGGCGGCGGCAGGCTCGGCCCCGGGCCAATTCTCGAAATGGCCACAGGCCTCGGCGCTCACGCCACGCTGACCAAACCAATTACCGAAGATGCGTTGAAGGCGGTCCTGTCAGGGGCCGAGTAGAACCTTCACGCCACACTTTGCCAAAACCCGGTATGCGGATCTTCAGAGCCGGCGCGTTGAACCCGGACAGACCTCCCAGATTGTGGCGCTCGAAGTCTCCCGTTCGATCCGGAAGGGCGGTACCATCGCGGGCTTGTAACGGACGCCTGCGTGCGACGTTTAGGGCGGAGGCCGTTGGCGCCCTGCATTCGCCCTCCCCCGACTCAGTGTTGACCGCTAGGCTCTTTGAATGTTGCGCCGCATCGTGCGGGCCCTCGGGGCTCGTCGCAGAAAGTCCGGTCCCCAAGGGGGGCGTCCCTCGACTGTGCAAAGCGGCGCCATTCCCTATGCCTGGTCGGACGACGAACCCACCTATCTTCTGATCACTTCCCGGCGCACCGGCCGATGGATATTTCCCAAGGGCGTCGTGGAGCCGGACATGACCCCCTCCGCCTCGGCCGCGAAGGAGGCGTGGGAGGAAGCGGGTGTGCGCGGCCTTATCGACAACACCGCCGTCGGAACGTATCGCACCGAAAAAGTCGAGCGGCACAGCACCCGGATGATCGCCGTGGACCTTTATCCGCTCAGGGTTGACGACCAGGCGGGGGATTGGCCCGAACGCCGCAGTCGTCGCCGTCACTGGGCCACGCACCGGCAGGCGCGCCGCCTGATCGACAACCCCGAACTGCTGGCGGTTCTGGACCGGTTGCACGAAAACCTGATCCAGGGGGCTGCAGACACAGGCAAACCGGGCAAGCGGCGCCGTCAGCCGAGAAAACGGGTCAGGACCAGATAAATCACCCCTGACAGGGCCGCCACGGCCGGGACGGTCACGACCCAGGCCGCGGCGATGCCCCAGACATGCTGGCGACGCACAAGCATGCGCCTCTGGCGCTTGCTGTCGGCCTTGACCGCCTCTTCCGGCGTGGCGGCGAGGACGGCGGGCCCAGGCGTTCCGCTACGACGGCGCATGCCCCGGTTGGTCATGACCTCGCGCAGCAGGCCGACGCCGAACACGCCGCCTATGGCGATATGGGTGGAGGACACCGGCAGGCCCAGAACAGACGCCACCAGAACCGTGCAGCCCGCCGCAAGGGCCACGCAGAAGGCGCGCATGGGGTCCATGCGGGTGATCTTTTCGCCCACGGTGCGGATCAGACGCGGCCCGAACAGGGCCAGCCCGAGAGAGATGCCCAGCCCGCCCACAAGCAGCACCCAGATTGGAAGGATCACAGCTCCGGTCTGGGCTGAGCCGGTCTGGGCCGCCGCCACGATGGCCGCCAGGGGACCCACAGCATTGGCCACGTCGTTGGCCCCGTGGGCGAAGGACAGAAGCGCCGCCGCCATGATCAGGGGCGGCACGAACAACGTGGCCACCTGCTTGCGGGCGTTTTCCATGTCCCGGGATTTTCGCAGGACCCACGGCCTGGCAATCAGCCAGCCAAGCGTGGCCATGACGACGCCGCCGATCAGTACGACCGGGAGCGACGGGGACCATATGCGGCTGAGGCCCTTGGAGAACATGTAGAGGGTGAACACGCCCGCCATAAGGGCCACCAGGGCGGGAACCCAGCGGCGGGCGGCGGCGACGCGATCCTCCCGGAACAGGATGCGCCACTTTATGAAGGCCAGAAGCGCGGCGGCGATCACGCCGCCCATGATCGGAGAGATGACCCAGCTGGCGGCGATCCCGCCCATGACCGTCCAGGAGACCGCAGAGACCCCGAAGGCGACTATCCCCGCCCCGAGCACAGCGCCCACGATGGAATGGGTGGTCGAGACCGGCGCGCCCAGGAGGGTGGCGAGGTTCAGCCACAAGGCCCCGGCAAGAAGCGCAGAGGTCATCAACAGGATCAGGCTCTGGGCGTCCAGATCCGGGACAGGCTCGATGATCCCTCGCGATATGGTGTCGACCACGGCGCCGCCAGCCAGCAAGGCGCCTGCGGTCTCGCAGACGGCGGCGATGATCAGGGCGGCGGTCAGGCTCAACGCCCTGGAGCCCACGGCGGGGGCCATGTTGTTGGCCACGTCGTTGGCGCCGATGTTCAGGGCCATGTAGCCGGCCACCACAGTGCCGAAGACCACATAGATGGCCAGATCGCCCACCCCGGCGATGCGCAGGGCGAACAGGGCCACAGCCAGCAGGAAGATCAGGGCAGCGCCCGGCAAGGCCAGGGAGCGGGCCAGATCGGCGGTCGCAGTTTCCAGGCGGCCGAGCTTCTTGAGATCCTTGTCGAGGGTCCTGGCCACCGGCGCCGCCTGTCAATTTTATCCGTGGGCGGCGCAACTAGCAGAGGGAACCGGGCTTGCACACCCCACCCACTGGCGCGGCGGTGACGCGTCATATTGCAACGGTTGGGCCGGCATGCTCGTTATCGCTCCGAGCCGCATCGCTTCGGCGCCAAGGTCAAGGAAGATACATCATGCTTCGCATCCCCCTTCTGGCCGCCCTGACGCTGGCGGTCGCCGCCCCGGCTGTCGCACAGGACGCAGTGGATGATCTGTTCGCCAACCCCCGCCCGGCGCAGGAGCGGCCCCAGCAGCAACCCGTGCCAGCCGAGCCTGCGCCGGTCCAGGCGACCACCGCGGTCGAAAAACCCGAGTATGACCCTGAGGTCGAGGAGACGCAGCGACTGAACGCGGCGGTGGACGCCTACAACCAGTCTGTGCGCCAGACCAATATGGCGGCGCAGTCCGAGTATCAGCAGGGTCTTCAGGACCACGCGGAATGGGTGGCCCGTCTGGCGCGAGAGCACCAGGCCGAGCAGGACGCCTATGAAGCCGAACTGGTGCGTCAGAGACAGCAACACGAGGCGGCTCTGGCGGAGTGGCGTCGGCGGGTGGAAGCCTGTCAGCGCGGGGTAATCGCCGCCTGCGACCCCGCCACGATCCGCTGATCCCCGGCGAAGGGGACGCCGGACGGCGGGCCCGGGGGGCTCGCACGTCCGGCGTCTGATCCCGAACACGACCTTGATCGAACCGGTCCGGTCGGACGACGCCCGACCAGACCGGGTTGCGATCCCCAGCCTGCAAGAACCCGATCGACGCGTCCGGTGGACCCGCGAAGAGGGTCCGCCTCCACCGGTCAGGCTCTAGCGGAACAGGCCCAGCAGCATCTGCGGCGCCTGGTTGGCGATGCCCAGCGCCTGGACGCCCAGTTGCTGCTTGGTCTGCAGCGACTGGAGCCTTGCGCTTTCCTTCGCCAGGTCCGCGTCCACCAGATTGCCCACGCCTGCCTCCAGGGCGTCCTGGAGTTTGCCGACGAAGATGACATGGGTTTCCAGCGCCTTGGATTTCGTCCCCATCCGCGCGAGGGCGGCCGAGACGGCGGCGATGGAATCATCCACGGCGGTCAACGCCGTCGAGGCGTCGGAAATGCTGGTGATGCCTTGGCTGACGCCGACCGATACGATTCCGCCTCCCAGCGCCATCACTTCCGCCGCAACCGTCAGGCGCGCCGTACCGCTGGCGTCCGCAAGGGCCTCGAAACCGGTGGCGCCGGTGTTCAAAAGGTTCACCCCGTTGAACTCGGCGTTGGTGATCACACTGGTGATCTGATCACGCAGGGCTTCGAAGTCCTCGTTGAGCGCCTCTCGCGAGGAACTGGTCAGGGTTTCGTCGGTCGCCGCGAGGGCCTTCTCCTTCATCTGGACCAGCAGGTCGGAAATCGACTCGCCGGCGGCCATGGCCACATCCACCGCCGAACGCCCACGATCGAGCGACTGCGAAACCGCATTCAAGGCGCCGAGTTCAGCGCGCTGGCCCTGGGCGATGGCCCAGATCGAGCCATTGTCCTTGGCGGACGCCACTTTCATCCCGGTGTTGATGCGGTTCTGGGTTGTGGCCAGGTCCTGGTTGGTCTTGTTCAGGTTCTGGAGCGCGATCATCGCGCCCACGTTGACGTTCACCGAGTTCATGTCGGCGGTCCTTCCATTCTGGTCGGGGAGTGAAAACGGCCTTCTGGCCGCTGAGCCGGTTCTGGCTCGCGCACGCCCCCGCAAGGATCGGGCCGACGTCAGGGTGTTGATTATCAAGGCATTGGTGGGCGCAGGCAGGCGCACACGCCGTTTCTGCCGGGCCATGGGGAAGGTTTTGCCGATCGCCGGGCAGGCTGAAGCGCCCGTCGGTGCGGGTTAGCGGGAAGGGAACGGGGCGCCGGGCCATCGCCCGGTGTAAGGATAGACAAATACCGTTTCGACGAAGGCTGACGCCCCGCGTGACCGTTCTGCCAGAGCCCCCGGTAGGCACGCGTTTTAGGCGCTAGCCGGTGTTTAGGCCCTGAACGGGCGGGCATGGACAGCGCTCCATGTCCCGGACCCGGCGAGTAATCCGCCCCGCCGCTATATC
>NZ_JBKBIB010000016.1:0-72629 GCF_046299535.1 Brevundimonas sp.
GTGTTGGTCCGACCACGAGCACGTCGTGGTCGGACCGGCGGTCCATCCGGTTGTGCACTGCCGGTGAGAAAAAACAGTGCAACTGGAGTGCAACGGCCTCTGAATTTTCAAGGGTTTTCGTTGCAGTTAGACTCCGTCGCCGAAAATCAGTGCAATCCGCCGGCGGAAAAACAGTGCAGTCGACTGTCAGAAACAGTGCAGATGGGGTCTCATCGCTGCTGGTCCCGTGAGCCTCTTCGAGAAAGAGTCTCATCGAGCCTGATTCCATTCTCCCTCCCTGCCCTGCTGAACGCGACTCCAAGGATAAGCTCGGCCTGAGCAAGGCGGTGTAAAAACTGCCCTCGCAACCCGAACCCCTTGCCGAACAGGCGACTGCTGGACGAAAATGCGGGATCAGGCGCCGGTTTCAGCCCACGCGCGGCGCGGTCGGGCTCAGTCGAGCGCCATCTGAACGGCGCTTTCGGCCTCGGCCTCGGCCTCCGCCGCCGCCCGTTCGGCCTGGTTCAGCAGCTCGATGGCCTCGCGGATATAGTTGGCGTGGACCACCACGCCGATACCCAGTCGCTCGCTGTTCATCTCCACCTGCTGGGTCAGAACGCCTGCGATAAAGGGGTGCTCCGGCTGGGGCACGCCGGGCCGCATGCGCGCCGCGCCGGTCAGGAACACCGGCCCGCCGGAGTTGCCGGGAAAGACGGTGAAGTCCACCAGAAAGGTCGGGAACGCCACGACCGGCGACAGTGGATAGGAGGCGATCCGCCCCACCCTCAGGATCGGAAATCCCGCCCGGTTGGCGGACAGGCCGCGCGGGAAGCCCAGCGACATCATCTCGTCGCCCGGAGCGACGTCAAAACGTTCGAAGGTGTAGCCGTCGGCCAGCCAGCCAATCGGGATGGCGGCGCGGGCGAAGGAGTCCGGCGCCTCAATTCTCATGACCGCCACGTCGTGATCGGGATGGCTGACCCACATGGGCTCGCCCTCTTCGTCGCGGATCGTCAACGGCGCGGGGGTGAAACGCCAACTGCCGTCGCTGAGCGGCACGCGCCAGCCAATCCGGACATCCTGACGGGGCATGCGGTTCAGGACGTGCCCGGCGGTGACCAGAACGACCCTGGGCCCGCCGTCCGCGCGCGGCGCATCGATCAGGAAGCCGGTCCCCACGGTTCGCGTGCCGTCGCCCTGGGGCTGGTCCAGCTGGACCGTCGCATTGATCAGCGACACGGTCAGATCCCAGGTCACGGCTTCGGCGAACATGAACTCTCCTCAATGGTGCGCATCAGCATTTGACGGCTCGCCGAAGTCAGGCACAAGGTCTGGGCGCCAATAGGGCTGTCCAGTCACGGAATCTCCGATGAACCGTCGTCAAATGATCGTGTCCGTCGCCGCGTCGGCGACCCTCGCCGCCTCGGGCGGCCCTGTTCTGGCTCGCCAGCAAACCGGAGTTTCGATGCCCCAGCCGCCCGTCGCCCGTCGCGATCCCCACAGCATCACCCAACTGGGCCGCACGCGCACCGATAACTACTTCTGGATGAAGGACGACAACTGGCAGGCGGTGATGCGCGACCCGTCGGTGCTGCGGGCCGACATCCGCGAGCACCTGGACGCCGAGAATGCGTACTCGCGCGCCATGCTCGCCTCCACCCAGGACCTGCAGAACACCCTGTTCGAGGAGATGAAGGGCCGCATCAAGGAGGACGACAGTTCGGTCCCCACCCCGGATGGCGACTGGGAGTACTACACCCGGTATCAGATCGGGGCCCAACATCCGCTGCACGCCCGCCGGCCGCGCGGGCGCGAGGACGGCGAGCAAATCCTGATCGACGTGGACGCCCTGGCCCAGCCCCACGACTATTATGACGTGGGCGGCGCCGGGCACAGCGCGGACCATTCCCTGTACGCCTGGGCCGAGGATGCGCAGGGCTCCGAATACTACGTCATCAGGGTCAAGGACCTGGCCACCGGAGAGGTCCTGCCCGGGTCGGTGGAAAACTCCACGGGCGGATTCACATTCTCGCCCGACGGACAGTGGCTGTTCTGGACCTTCCGCGACGAGAACGGGCGGCCGACGAAGATCTACCGTCGGCCGGCGCGCGGCGGAGAGGACGTGCTGGTCTATGAGGAAGCCGACCCCGGCATGTTCATCGGCGTGTGGGCCACCCGGTCCGGCGCCTATATCGGCATCGCCAGCCAGAATCAGGAAACCAGCGAATACCGCCTGATCCCCGCCTCCGACCCCACGGCCGAGCCGCGCGTGGTCGAGCCCCGCCGCGTGGGCGTGCGCTATGATCTGGAGCACTGGGGCGACCGCTTCGTGGTGCTGACCAATGCGGACGGCGCCATCGACTTCAAGCTGATGTGGGCGCCGGAGGACGACCCCTCCGCCGCCAACTGGACCGAGTGGAAGCCGCACCGACCGGGCACCTTCGTCATGGAGACCTCGGCGTTCGAGAACCATCTGGTGCGCCGTGAGCGGGTCAACGCCAACACTCGTCTGGTCATCACCCGCAAGGACGACCTGAGCGAGCACGAGATCGTCCAGCCGGAAGAAGCCTATGTGCTGGGCATGCTGGGCAGCTACGAGTTCGACACCAACACCCTGCGCTACGTCTACACCTCGCCCACCACCCCGACCCAGACCTTCGACTACGACATGGCCACGCGCGAGAAGGTCCTGCGCAAGACCCAGGAAATCCCCTCGGGCCACAACCCCGAGGACTATGTGGCCCGGCGCCTGTTCGCCACGGCGCCGGACGGCGAGCAGGTGCCCGTCACCATCCTGGCCCGTCGCGACACGCCCATCGACGGGACCGCGCCGCTGATGGTCTATGGCTACGGTTCCTACGGCTACTCCATGGATCCGAACTTCTCGATCCGCAATCTGTCGCTGGTGGATCGCGGCTGGGTCTGGGCCACCGCCCACATCCGGGGCGGCACGGAAAAGGGCTGGGGCTGGTTCCTGGACGGCCGGACGGACAAGAAGATCAACACCTTCACCGATTTCAACGCAGTGACCGATCACCTGCTGGCCAACGGCTATGGCGATCCGGCCAAGGTGGTGGCCTACGGCGGTTCGGCCGGGGGCCTTCTGATGGGCGCCATCATCAATCTGCGCCCCGAGCTCTACACCGGCATCATCGCCGCGGTGCCGTTCGTGGACGTGCTGAACACCATGAGCGACACCACCCTGCCCCTGACCCCGCCGGAATGGCCCGAGTGGGGCAATCCGCTGGAGGACGAGGCGGCCTACGACTACATCGCCAGCTACAGCCCCTATGACAATGTGACCGCGGCCCCGTACCCGGCCGTGCTGGCCACCGGCGGCCTGTCGGATCCGCGCGTGACCTACTGGGAGCCCGCCAAATGGGCGGCCAAGCTGCGCGAGTTCACCACCTCGGGCGACCCGATCCTGCTGAAGATCAACATGGAGGCCGGGCACGGCGGGGCCTCCGGCCGGTTCGATTTCCTCAAGGAGATCGCCTTCGACTACGCCTTCGCCCTGTGGTCGGTGGAGCGCGGGTGGGAACAGGTCTGATCATCCGGGACGCGGCGGCGGGAGACCTGCCCGCCGTCACGGCCCTGTACGGCCACAGCGTCCGCACCGGGACCGGCAGCTTCGAATATGCGCCGCCGGACCACGCCGAGATCACCGGCCGGTTCGGGCGCATCGGTGATCTGGGCCTGCCGTGGCTGACCGCCGAGATGGACGGGGCCTTCGCCGGCTATGCCTACGCCGGGCCGTTCCGCATGCGCGCGGGCTACGGCTGGCTGGTGGAGGATTCGGTCTATGTGGAGCCGGGCATGCAGGGGCGCGGCGTCGGCGCCGCTCTGCTGACCGCCCTGATCGCGCGATGCGAGGCCATGGGCCTGCGCCAGATGGTGGCCGTCATCGGCGACGCGGACAACACCGGCTCCATCCGCCTGCACGAGCGCTGCGGCTTCGTCCACGCCGGCGCCTTTCGTTCGGCGGGCTGGAAGCTGGACGGCTGGCGCGACGTGATCTTCATGCAGCGCGCCCTGGGCCCCGGTGACGGTGAGCCGCCCGCAGGCGACGGCCTGCCCTTCGTCGGCGCCTGATTTGCCGCGAGGCGCGGCGCGGCCTATACCGCGCCCATGCGGATGCTGCGCGCGATGGTTCTGATGCTGGGTGTCCTGGCCGTTCTGGTTCTGGGCGGCCTCGGCGCGCCCGCCATGGCCCGTGACAGCGCGCCGCCGCCCTGTCACGAGGCGGCCATGGACCCGGCGGGTGATCATGATCCGGCCATGGGTTCGCCGGTGATGGCGTGCTGCATCGCCTGCGTGAGCACGCCGATGCCGACGCCGCTGGGCGAGGCCGTCTTCGTCCATGACGCCCTGCCCTCGCCGTCCGCCGCCCTCGAGCGGACGGGACGTGACCTGTCGCCGGAACCGGGCCCGCCGCGCGCCTGAGTTCGCGAGAGAAATAACCGACATTTCCGCGTCCTGAGACGCATATCTGCTATTTTACCGGAGGCTTTCATGCCCGCCCGCTCCCTCGCCGCGCTTTGCGCCGGCGCATCCCTTCTCGTCCTGATCCCGGCTGCACAGGCCCAGAACGCCCACGACCATCACGATCACCATCAGCCCGCCGCGGACCCTCACGAGGGGCACGACATGACCCCGGAACAGGGTCACGGGCCCGCTCACAGCCCCGATCACGCCCCCGGCCACGCCCCCGGCCACGCCATGACCAGCGCCTACGGCCCATGGTCCATGAACCGTGACGCCTCGGGCACATCCTGGCAGCCGGACATGGGCCGTCACGGCGGGGTCCACCATCAGGCCGGCGACTGGATGATCATGACCCACGCCACGCTCAATCTGGTCCACAGCGACCAGTCCGGTCCGCGCGGCGACAACGACACCTTCCTCGCCGGCATGCTGATGACCACCGGCCGCCGCGACTTCGCCGACGGCTCGAAGCTGACCCTGCGCGGCATGATCAGCCCTGATCCCTGGATGGGGGCGGAAGGCTATCCCCTGCTGCTGGCGGCGGGCGAGACGGCGGACGGGGTCACGCCGCTGGTGGACCGCCAGCATCCGCACGACCTGTTCATGGAGCTGTCGGCCTCGTACAGCCGCGCGCTGTCGGACGACTCCAGCGTCTTCGCCTATGTGGGTCTGCCGGGCGAACCGGCGTTCGGCCCGCCCGCCTTCATGCACCGCATGAGCGCCATGGACAGTCCCGAGGCGCCCATCACCCACCACTGGCTGGACTCCACCCACATCGTTTTCGGCGTGGTCACGCTGGGCTATGTCCAGAATGACTGGAAGGTGGAGGTCTCCGGCTTCCGGGGCCGCGAGCCGGACCAGGATCGCTTCGACATTGAGGAACCGGATCTGGACAGCGTCGCCGTGCGCCTGTCGTGGAATCCGTCGCCGGAATGGTCGCTGCAGGCGTCGTGGGCCGACGTGTCCGCGCCGGAACAGCTGCACCCCGACGACGACGAGACCAAATGGTCCGCCAGCGCCATCCACGCCCGGCGCATCGGCGCGAACGGCTGGTGGTCCTCCACCGCCGCCTGGGGCCGCCGCGAGGGTGATCATGACGCCAAGGACGCCTGGCTGCTGGAGACCGCCTTCAGCCCGGACGACCGGTGGACCGTGTTCGCGCGCGCCGAGCGCATCGACAGCGACGAACTGGTCCCCGGCCACGGCGGCCATCACGGCGAGACCTTCACCGTGGCCAAGGCGTCGGTGGGCGTCCTGCGCGACTGGAGGATCGCCCCGCGCGCCCGTCTGGGCCTGGGCGCCCTGTATGCGGTCAACGACGTGCCCGGCGATCTGGCCCCGCTCTATGGCGATGACAGGCCGACGGGCGGCATGGTCTTCATGCGCCTGAAGATCGACTGACGGCTGCGGCGGCGCTCAGGTCCCCCAGGATCGGGCGCCGCCTTCGCCATCGATGGCGGCGAACATGGCGTTGACCAGGCGTCGCTCATCCTCCGTCAGTTCGGGGCGCCAGATGTCGAACAGCAGGATGACGCGGGTCTGGTCGCTGTTGTTCCAGGCTTCGTGCTCGATCGTGTCGTCAAAGGCCCAGGCCTCGCCCTCGACCCACGCGCGGGTTTCGTTGCCGACGCGCAGTCCGCAGCCGGGAGGCACGATCAGGGGCAGGTGACAGATCAGCCGCGTGTTCACCATGCCTGTGTGCGGCGGAATCCGCGCTCCCGGCTTCAGCATCGAGAACAGAATCGAGGGCGTTCGTCCGGGCATCCGGCTCAAGGGGGCATCCTGCAGCGCGTCCAGGGTGCGAGGACAGCGTGCGGCGTTCGCGTCAACCGGCGCTCCGTCTTTCCAGAGATAGAACGAGCTCCAGTCCGCATTACCCAGCATGCCGTGATAGTCGCCGCCGGGACGGTCCTTCTCCCCCTCCACATAGGGGGCGAAGCTCGCGGGATCGGCCATTACGGCCAGAAGCTCTTCCCGGATGGCGTCGGTTGCGGCCTCCAGCCGGTCCATCCACGGGAATTGATCGCGCTCATAGAACTGGATCTGCGGCAGCTCGGCGAAGAGGAAGGTGCGCGGCTCCTGCACGTATACCTGCCGATGGCCGGTGAGAATGTCGATGGAGCGAGCGAAACGGCCCGACGCGCCCTCCAGGCCGCTACGCGCCAGCGCGCCGCGCAGGCGTTCTTCGAAGGCGACCGCGTATTTCTGTTGCTGTGCATGGGCGCGCCGTGCCTCGCGCATCAGGTCTGGCGGCAGGTCCGGGGGCGCCACGGCCAGGGCTTCGCCGTAGAACGCCGAGGCCGCGCGGTCATCGCCCGCCTCGGCGTAGTGGTCCCCCTTCATGATCAGAGCCCGCATATTGCGCGGGTCGACATCCAGCAACCGGTCCAGGGCGGCAAGTTTGGCCGGCTGATCCCCCACGGCCAGGCAGGCCAGGGCCAGACCGTAAAGCCCATTCATGTCGTCGGGAGCCGCCTCCGCCGCGCGCTCCAGCACGGCTCTGGCGCGGGAATGATCACCCCTCCGCAGAGCCGAATACCCTTCCTGGAGAAGGGCGATATGAGACGCGGGCGGTACGAACTGTGTGATGATGTCTCCCCCTTGCAGGGATGTGACGGCGTTATTCCTGAGACGTCAAGACGGCGCCGGAACCCGGGCGAAGGGATGAACCCCGCCTGACCAGGTTCGTTCAGGTCGGGCTCAGGGCGGGGTCTCTAGTGTGGGGTCATCAGGCAATCCCGCCGACGAGGACATCCGATGACCAACAAGGCCCTTACCGCCGCCATCGCCGCCGTCATGGCGGCCACCACCCTGGGCGCGGCCTCCGCCGCGGAAGCCCAGTCCCGCCCCGACCGCGGCGACCGTTATGAACAGCGCCAGGATCGCGGCGATCGCTACGACCGTCGCAACGACCGCCGCCCGGACGCCCGCCAGAACCAGCGCAACGCCCAGCAACAGCGCGCCCTTCAGGAGCGCCAGCGCCAGATCGCGCAGCAACAGCGCCAGATCCAGCAGCAGCAACAACGACTGCAGCAGCAGCAGCGCGCCCAGGCGGCCCGCATGATGGCCCAGCGTCGCTACAACGCCGGCGCCTATCAGCGGCCCTACGGCTATCAGCAGCGCCAGTGGAACGCGGGCTACACCCTGCCCCCGTCCTATCGTCACAGCCGCTATGTGGTCGATCACCGGCAATACGGCCTGCGGGCCCCGCCCCGCGGCTATCAGTACACTCGCGTCGACAATGACGTGGTCCTGACCGCCGTCGCCACCGGCCTGATCACCGCCGTCATCGTGGGTCTGTTCAACTAGGCCCCTTAAGAACGGAAGAGCCCCGTCGCAGCGATGCGGCGGGGCTTTTTCGCGTCCGCTGAACCCCGAGCGCCGCCGCACGTTCAACCGGCCTTGAAGAAGGGCTGAACAATGGTTGCGAGACCCACATGGCAAGGCCGCCTGAAGCTGTCGCTGGTCAGTTGCCCGGTGTCGCTGTTCACGGCGACCACGTCGGCGAATGACGTGCGCTTTCACCTGATCAATCCGGAGACCAACAACCGCATTCGCATGGTGCCGACCGATCCGGACACCGGTCCGGTGGAGCGGTCCGATCTGGTGCGGGGCTATGAGGTCAAGAAGGACGAATACGTCCTGTTCGACGACGCCGACTTCGACAAGGTCAAGCTGGAGAGCACCAAGGCTATCAGCATCGACCGCTTCGTGGACGAGGCCGACATCGACCGACTGTACTGGGACACGCCCCATTACATGGTGCCCGACAAGGACGGCGCCGAGGCGTTCTCGGTCATCCGCGAGGCCATGAAGAAGGCGGGCAAGGTGGCGCTCGGCTGTCTGGTGCTGCGCGGCAAGGAGCGTCAGGTGGCGCTGGAGGTGCGCGACAAGGGCATCATCGCCTACACCCTGCGGTCCCGGGACGAGGTGCGCGACGCGGGCGACTTCTTCGACAACATCCCGACGGTGAAAGCCGACAAGGACATGATCGAGATCGCCCACAAGATCATCGGCCAGAAGGAAGCGGACTTCGATCCGGCCGAGTTCAAGGACGGCTACGACGACGCCCTGCGCGAGATGATCAACGCCAAGACCAAGGGCAAGAAACTGGTGGCCTCGCCCGAGCCGGACGAGACCAATGTCATCGACCTGATGGAGGCGCTGAAGAACAGCCTCAAGGGCTCCGCGACCGCCAGGAAGGCGCCGGCGAAGAAGGCGCCCGTCAAGGCCGCGCCCCGCAAGAAGGCGAGCTGAGGCCTTAAGCCAGCGCCTGATCCAGGTCGGCGATCAGGTCGTCTATGTCCTCGACGCCCACCGACAGACGGATCAGGTTGTCGGTCACCCCGCCGGCCTCGCGCACCTCTTTCGGCACGCTGGCGTGGGTCATGATGGCGGGGTGGTTCACCAGGCTTTCGACGCCGCCCAGGGATTCCGCCAGGGTGAACACTTCCACCCGCTCCAGCACCTGTTTGGTGCGCGCCAGATCGCCGTCGATCAGGACCGTGACCATGCCCCCGAACGCGCTATTCATCTGACGCTTCGCCAGATCGTGCTGGGGGTGGCTTTCGAGCCCCGGATAGATCACCCGCTCGATGCCGGCATGGGTCTCGAGCCAACGGGCCACGGCCAGGGCGTTCTCGTTGTGGGCCTTCATGCGCAGGCCGAGGGTCTTGAGGCCCCGGTTGGCGAGGAAGGCGTCGAACGGGCCCATCACCCCGCCGACCGAGTTCTGCAGAAACTTGATGCGCGTCGCGAGATCCGCATCCTTCGCCACCAGAACGCCGCCGATGATGTCGGAATGGCCGTTCAGATATTTGGTGGCCGAGTGCATGACCACGTCGGCGCCGAGGCCCAGCGGCTGCTGGCTCCACGGCGTGGCGAAGGTGTTGTCCACCACCAGCAGCAGATCGTGCGCCCTGGCGATCTTCGACAAGGCCGCGATGTCGGCCAGCTTCATCAGCGGATTGGTGGGCGTCTCGACCCACAACATCTTCGTCTTGTCCGTGATCGCCGCCTCGACCGCGCTCAGGTCGGACAGGTCCACATAGGCGAAGTCCAGCCCCATGGACCGGCGACGCACCCGCTCGAACAGCCGCCAAGAGCCGCCGTAGAGGTCGTCTCCCGTGACGATGTGCGACCCCGCGTCCAGCAGCTCCAGCGCCGTGGAGGTGGCCGCCATGCCGCTGGCGAAGGCGAAGCCGTGGGTGCCGCCCTCAAGATCGGCGATGCAGGCCTCGAAGGCCTCGCGCGTGGGATTCTTGCCCCGGGCGTACTCATAGCCCTTGTTCACCCCCGGGCTTTCCTGGGCGTAGGTGGACGTCGCGTAGATCGGCGTCATCACCGCGCCCGTGGTCGGGTCGGGGTGTTGGCCCGCATGGATTGCGCGGGTGGAGAAACCCTGGCTGTTCTTGCGATTGTTCACTGGATATCTCTCATCAAAGATCGAAGCCCGGATGACGATCTGTGCGCGGCTCGCGTTCGATCCAGCCGCTATCGATCAATCGGTCCTGCAATCGCTGGTCTTCTAGAGTGAACTCTATCTGAGTGCCGACAGGTGCGCCGAGGCCAGGTAGAAGATTCCGTAAGAGGGCGCGCACTGCATCAAGGTCTTCGGCCTCGATATCAATCCCCGTCAGCTCAATCCTGCGAACGCCGTTCTCGTCTGGCGCCGACTGCAAGCTGCCGCCCCCGCTTATGTAGCCCAGATTTCTGATTTTGAGCTGCTCTTCGATCGGATCTTCGAAGAGATAATGGCGCTCCGTAGGCTGGGCATCGCCGGGCATGCGTACATAGACAAAACTGGTCGCGGGTTCTGTCATATGCTGCTGGCCGTTATCGTCCGTAGCCCCGAACAGTTTTTTGAACCACGACATCTTAGCGGTTCAGGCTCAGGTGATTGATCAGGTCGGTGCGGGTGATCAGGCCGACGAATTTCTCGCCGTCCAGCACGATGGCCACGCGATCCCGGTCGAAGATGGGGATCAGGGCGTCCAGCGGCTCGGCCACCTGCAAGGTGTCCAGATCGCGGATCATCACCTCGCCCACGGTCTTCTTGAAGCGGGCTTCGCGGGTGATCTCGTCGGTGTTCAGCACGTGGATGATGTCGCTCTCGTCCAGGATGCCCACGAGCCGGCCGTCCACGATCACGGGCAGCTGGGACACGTCCGCGCCGCGCATGCGCTTGAAGGCGGTGTCCAGGGTGTCGTCGGCGCCGATGGCCACCACGGCGCCCTCTTCGTACTTGCGGGTGATGACGTCCGACAGGTCGCCATGCAATTCCCGCTCGGTCAGGCCCTGATCGGCGAGCCATGCGTCATTGTAGACCTTGGACAGGTATTTGGCGCCGGTGTCGCAGACGAAGCTGACCACCCGCTTGGGCTCGGTCTGCTCGCGGCAATAGCGCAGGGCCGCGGCCAGCAGGGTGCCGGAGGATGAGCCCGCGAGGATGCCTTCTTTCAGCAGCAGTTCGCGCGCCGCCGCGATCGCCTCGGCATCCGGGATCGAATAGGCCTTGGCGATCTCGCTCATGTCGGTGGTGTCCGGCACGAAATTCTGGCCGATGCCCTCGACCGCGAAGCTGCCCTCGGGGCTTGGCACCCCGTCGTTGACGAGGCCCGCCAGCACGGAGCCGACGGGGTCGGCCAGGATCATCTCGGTTTTCGGCGACACCGAATGCAGGAACTGGCCCACGCCGGTGATGGTGCCGCCCGAGCCGATGCCGGTGACGACCGCGTCCACGTCGTGGCCCATCTGCTCCCAGATCTCCGGGCCGGTGCTGAGGCGGTGCGCCTCGGAGTTGGCCTTGTTGGCGAACTGGTTGACGTAGAAACCGCCGGGCAGCTGCTGGGCCAGACGCTCGGCCATGTCGGTGTAGTACTCAGGGTGGCCGTGCGGCACATCCGAACGCGTCAGGCGAACATCCGCGCCCATGGCCCTGAGATGCTGGATCTTTTCGCGCGACATCTTGTCGGGAATGACCAGCAGGATCTTGTAGCCCTTCTGGGTGCCGACCAAGGTCAGAGCCAGACCCGTATTGCCCGCTGTGGCCTCGACGATGGTGCCGCCGGGCTTGAGGAAGCCCTCCTTCTCCGCCGCCTCGATCATGGCCAGGGCGATGCGGTCCTTGATGGAGCCGCCGGGGTTCTGGCTTTCCAGCTTGAGGAACAGACGGCACTTGCCGGTGTCGATGCGGGTGACCTCCATCATCGGCGTCTTGCCGATGAGACCGAGCACCGAGCCGGCGGGACGGGTGAGGACGGGCGTTTCCGGTAGCGACATGCGCTGATGAACTCCTGAACGGGATTTTGGCCCGGAAGCTGATGGGGCGGCGCCCCGGCGTCAAGCGGGGCGGGTCTGGCGAGCCGGAAAGAAAATGGCTATATTATTGGCCATAATCGGAGCCCGTCATGACCACCTATAGCGTTGCGGAAGCCAAGAACACCCTGCCGCGCCTGCTGGACAAGGCGATGGCGGGCGAGCGCGTTGTCATCACCCGCCATGGCAAGCCCATCGCCGAGATTCGGCCGGTGGACGCGGCGCGCCCGCTTCCGACCCCGGACGAGAAACGCGCCGCCTTTGCGCGGCTGAAGGCCATGCGCAACGCCTTGCCGCCGGCCGCCATGAGCTCCGTCGAGCTTCTGAACGCCGTCTATGAAGAGAAGCCCTGGTGAGACTTTACCTCGACGCCAGCGTTCTGGCGGCGGCTTTGCTGCAGGAACCGGGCAGCGACGCGGTAACCGAGGCGCTGGAGTCGTCAGGGGCGGACCTTCTGGTCAGCGATTTCGCGGCGGCGGAGGTCGCCTCGGCCCTGTCGAGACAGGTCCGGATGGGCGTGGATACGGAGGTTCAGGCCGCGCGTCGACTGGAGCAATTCGACGAGTGGCGCGCTATCACGACCACGGCGGTCACGCTCACGGCGGTCGATATGGAGCAAGCTGACCGGATCGTGCGCCGGTTCGACCTGCAGCTCCGCACACCGGACGCCGTGCACGTTGCCATGTCCGGGCGGCTCGACGCCCGACTCGTTACGCTCCACCTCAGACTGGCCCGGGCGGCGGCGGCCCTGGGTCTGCCGACCGCGCCGCCCTTTGACTGATTTTTCCCGGGACTTCCGAACACATGGCCAAATCCCCTCGCCGGCCCGCCGGCCTTCCCGACAAGGACACCCTGCTGGAGTTCCTGCGCGAAGCGGGCGAGGCCGAAAAAGCCGACATCGCCCGCGCCTTCGGGCTGAAAGGCGTGGAGCGCCGGGCCCTGCGGGAGATGCTGAAGGAACTGGAGGCCGAGGGGCAGCTGGGCAAGCGCGGGCGCAAGGGCTTCGCTGAGGCCGGCGTCATGCCCCCGGTGGGCGTAGCCGATGTGGTGGAGCGCGACGCCGACGGCGATCTGTTCGTGCGCCTGACCAAGGGCGGCGAGGACGCGCCCCTGGCCCTGCTGCTGCCCGGCGACAGCGAGCGGGGTGCCGCGCCCGGGCTGGGCGACCGGATGCTGGCCAAGTTCGAGAAGGAGGGCGATCAGTGGACCGCCCGCATGATCAAGAAGCTGGGACAGAGCGCCCACCGGCTTCTGGGCGTGGTGCGCAAGGGCGGCCGAGAAACCCGCATCGAGCCGGTGGACCGCAAGGCCAAGGACTTTCTGGTGCTGTCGAAGCTGGAGGCCGAGCCCCTGCGCGACGGCGATCTGGTGCTGGCGGCGCTGGAGAAGTC
This sequence comes from Brevundimonas sp., assembly GCF_046299535.1. GTDB lineage: Bacteria > Pseudomonadota > Alphaproteobacteria > Caulobacterales > Caulobacteraceae > Brevundimonas. The sequence goes on from NZ_JBKBIB010000016.1 coordinate 13,173, forward strand.
CGAACGCCGCCACGGACCCAAACAGGGCAAGGTGCTGGAGATCGTGGGCCGCGAGGATGATCCCCGCGCCGCCTCCCTGCTGGCCATCCACGCCCACGGGGTTCCCACGGGCTTCCCCGACGCCGTGGACGACGAAGCCCAGGCGGCCGAGGCGCCGACGCTGAAGGGTCGGGAGGACCTGCGTCATATCCCCTTCATCACCATCGACCCCATGGACGCACGCGACCACGACGACGCGGTGTTCGCCGAGAAGGACGAGGATCCCGCCAACGAAGGCGGCTGGATCGTCTGGGTCGCCATCGCCGACGTGGCCGCCTATGTGCGCCCCGGCTCGGCGCTGGACCGCACGGCGCGGGACAAGGGCAACTCCACCTATTTCCCCGACCGGGTCGAGCCCATGCTGCCCGAGCACCTGTCAGCGGGGCTGTGCAGCCTGAAACAGGGCGAGAACCGCGCCTGTCTGGCCGTGCGCATGGTGTTCTCCAAGGACGGCCGGAAGCTGTCGCACCGTTTCGTGCGCGGGCTGATGCGGTCCCACGCCAAACTGGCCTATGAGCAGGCTCAGGACGCCATCGACGGCAAGGCCGAGGGCGAGACCGCCGACCTGACCGGCCCGCTGATGGAGCCGATCCTCTATCCCCTGTGGAACGCCTACGCCGCCATGCTGAAGGGCCGCGAGCGCCGCAGCCCGCTGGCCATCGAAAGCAGCGAACGCCGCATCCTGTTCGACAAGGATGGCGAGGTTGTCGGCATCCAGGCGCGGGTGTCGATCCCGGCCCACCGCCTGATCGAAGAGATGATGGTCCAGGCCAACGTCTGCGCCGCCGAAACGCTGGAGCAGAAGAAGACGCCCCTGATCTACCGGGTCCACGACACGCCCAGTCAGGAGAAGATCTTCAACCTGGCCGATTTCCTGCAGACCATCGGCAAGCCCTGGACCAAGGGCGAGGCGCCGACCACCAAGCGGTTCAACCGCCTGCTGGACGAGACCCGCGACAGCGGCCACGCCGAGATCGTCAATGAGGTGGTGCTGCGCAGCCAGATGCAGGCCATCTACTCGCCCGAGAACATCGGGCACTTCGGGCTGAACCTGGACCGCTACGCCCACTTCACCTCGCCGATCCGGCGCTATGCGGACCTGATCGTGCACCGGGCCCTGATCCGGGCGCTGAAGCTGGGCGACGACGGGCTGACGGACTCCGAGGCCACCGAACTGCAGGCCATCGCCGAGCACATCACCGCCACCGAGCGCCGCTCCATGGCCGCCGAGCGCGAGGCGACCGACCGCTATGTGGCCGCCTTCCTCGAGGAGCACGTTGGCGCCACCTTCGCAGGCCGCATCAGCGGCGTGACCCGGTTCGGCCTGTTCGTGCGGCTGCAGGAAACCGGCGCCGACGGCATCGTGCCCATCTCGCAGCTGGGCGACGAATATTTCGTCCATGACGACCGCGCCCACGCCCTGGTGGGCGACCGATCCGGCAAGCGCTGGCGACTGGGCCGCGAGGTGGAGGTGAAGCTGGTGGAGGCCACCCCCATCACCGGCGGTCTGGTGTTCGAGATGGTCAGCGAGCCCGAGCCCCGCGATCCCAATGCCCAGGCCCCGCGTCTGGGCGTGCGCGGGCGAGGCGGCGGCGGTGACGACCGACCGAAGCGGGGCTCCAAACGCCCCGGCGGGCCCAAGCCGCCGTCGGGTGGGCTAAAGGGCGTCAGGAAAGGCAAGCGGCGTTGATTCCCAATTTCCGCTCATCCCCGCGAACGCGGGGACCCAGTGCTTTGGGTGTTGCAGCGGATCAGGGCGCCCCTTGCTCGATCGTCCTGAAACACCGGCGCCAAGCTGGACAGAACTGGATCCCCGCCTTCGCGGGGATGAGCGGGATGGAAAAGTGAGCCACCCTTTCGACGCCGCCCAGGATCTGAAGGACGCGCCGTACACCGGTACGCGCATGCGGCCAAAGGATGCGGCGACCCTGATCGTGACGCGAACGGCGGGCGGCCGCACCGAGGTGCTGATGGGTCGCCGGGCCGCGGGGCACGTGTTCATGGCGTCCAAATGGGTGTTTCCGGGCGGGCGGATCGATCCGTCGGACTTCCGCATCGAGGCCGCGGGCGATCTGCCCAAGGCCTCACAGGCGCTGCTGGCCCGGGAGTTGCCCGCGCGCCGGGCCCGCGCCCTGGCCCTGACAGCCATCCGCGAAACCTTCGAGGAGACGGGCCTGCGTCTGGCCCGCGCAGCGCCGCCCGCGTCGCTAGCCGGACCGTGGCGCGGCTTTCGCGCCGTCGGCGCCCTGCCCGACCTGTCGGCCCTGACCTATATCGCAAGGGCCATCACCCCGCCGGGCCGCACCCGCCGCTTCGACGCCCGCTTCTTCATGGCCACGGCTGACGCCCTGCTGGACGTGCCCGCTGGCCGACCGACCGAGGAACTGGACGCGGTGGCCTGGATCCCCATGGAGGAGGCGCGCGCCCTGGACCTGCCCGCCATCACCCGCTTTGTCCTCAACGAAGCCGCCGAGCGCCTGACGGCGCCGGATCGCCCCCTGCCCTATGTGCGGCAACTGCACGGGCGGCATCGGGTGGAGTATCTGGATTAGACGAATTGCGCCGGCCTTGAACTGGGCACGGTCATACCGAACAATGAGTAGATGTTGCTTCCGCTCTTGATGATGATTGCTTTGCAGCCGAGTCCGGTCGACGACCTGACGTCAGAGGGCGAGCGTCTCGGCAGATACTCGACCCTGTTCGCCGTCTGCGCGCGCTATTACACTGTGGATCTCACCGTGGGACAAAGCTTGGCGGACGATTTCGAGCGGCGCTCCGCCGACGCAGGCTGGACCGCCGATCAGAGAATGAGCGCCTATGACCGGGGCCGTGAGATCGAGCGCGCCGAGATCGGAATTGTCATGGACGCTGAGAGTGTGACGCCTCGACAGGCCCGTCGTCACTTGCGCCAGATGCTGCCCCGACTGCAAAGCCGCTGTCAGGATCTGGCGAGGGAAGTTCCCGGTGCTATTTCCGACGTGGATGCTGGCGATCAACGATTGGATACCGCGGTTCGTGACATCCGCTGACCGGGTCGGGCTAAACGGAGTCAATCATGCTGCTCACCGCCCTCATGGCCGGCGTCATCTTTCAGGACGCCCAGACCCCTCACCCCGCCACCCCTCAACAGTTCGCCGGGCGACGGTCCAGTTATGTGCAGGGAACCCTGAACGTCGCGGCGGGCGAACGCGCCACCCTCCGCCGCAATGCCGACGGGACCTATGATCTCGTGCAGGTCGACCGGATCGAGATCCAGGACGTCCTGCCTCCGCCGTCGGGATCACGCGAGCATCCCAACGGAGCGGCTCCTGGCACGGTGAGGTTCGGCCTGCACGCCCGACAGGATGTGGGTTCGCTGCTGAAGGTCGAGAACAGCCAGGACCAAGGCCTGAGGTACATCGGCTTCATCGTGCGCTATGTGGGCGGCCAGGCGCGCGGTCCTGACGAGACATCCGTCTGCACGGTGCCGCCGGGCATGGCGAATTTCGAGCGCTGGCCCGAGCCCGTTATCCAGGTCGTTATCGGCGGTCTGCAACGGTCGGACGATACCGTCCCGACCTGTCCGTCTCATGTCGAGGACTGATGGGCCCCCTCACCCGATCAACGCCCGCGCCGCCGCCCTTGCGGCATCCGTGATCTCCGCCCCCGCCAGCATCCGCGCGATCTCCTCCTGCCGCGCCTGATCGGTCAGGGTGTCCACCGAGGTGCGCGTCTCGCCCTCGATCTCGGCCTTGCGGACCTTCCAGTGGGCGTGGCCCTTGGCGGCGACCTGGGGGCTGTGGGTCACGACCAGGACCTGGGCGCCGTCGGCCAGGCGCTTGAGGCGCAGGCCCACGGCCTCGGCCACGGCGCCGCCGACGCCCTGATCCACCTCGTCGAAGATCATCACCGGCTGGACCCCGCCGCCGCGCTCGGCAAGGGCCGCCTTCATGGCCAGGGCGAAGCGCGCCAGCTCGCCCCCCGACGCGATGGCGTCCAGCGGGCCGAAGGCGGTTCCGGCGTTGGTGGCCACCTCGAAGCGCACAGCCTCGGCGCCGTCACGCCCGCGCCGGTCCTCCGGCAGCGGCTCCAGCGTCACCCGGAACTGCGCGCGCTCCAGCTTGAGGGGCGCCAACTCGGCCTGAACCGCCGCGGCCAGCCGGTCGCCCGCCGCGCGCCGGGCCGCCGTCAGCACCGCCGCCGCCTCCTCATAGGCCGCCTTGGCCGCCGCCGACTCCGCCTCGGCCGCCTTCAGGGCCTCGGCGCCGTCCTCGATCAGGCGCAGTTGCTCGCGGAACCGGATCCGCTGCGCGGGCAGGGCGTCTACGGCGACGTTCAGCTTGCGGGCTGCGGCGCGCAGGGCGAACAGGCGCTCCTCGGCCTTGTCCAGCTTGCCGGGCTCGAACTCGAAGGCGTCCGCCGCTGCGTCCACCGCCGCCACGGCCTCCGTGGCCTCAACCAGCGCCCGGTCGATGGCCTCCCCCGCCGCCGCCAGCCGGGTGATCACCGGGTGATCCTCGCCGGCGCCCGACTGCACGGCCCGGGTGCGGGCGTGCTCCACGGCCCGGAAGGCCTGGGCCAGCTTCTGTGACAGGGTGTCTCCGCCCAGCGAGTCCCGCGCCGAAGCCAGGTCGGCCAGCGCCTTTTCCGCCGCGCCCAGAATGGCCCGCTCGCCGGCCAGATCGGCTTCCTCGCCCTCGCGCGGGTCCAGCCGGTCCAGTTCGGCCAGGGATTCGCTCAACTCCTCAAAGCGGGCGCGGGCGGTCTCGGCCTCGGCCCGCAGCGCCGCCAGCGCCGCCTCGGCCGCCTTGAACCGCTCATGGGCCGACGCGACCGCGCCGCGCTCAACCGCCAGGCCGCCATAGGCGTCCAGCATTCCCCGGTGGGTCCTGGGGTCCAGCAGGCCGACGGTCTCATGCTGGCCATGCACCTCCACAAGCAGGGCGCCGATCTCGCGCAGGGCGGTGACCCCCGCCGGCTGATCGTTGATCCAGGCCCGACTACGGCCATCGGCCGTCAGGGCGCGGCGCAGGATCAAATCCTCGCCGGGCGCCGCTTCGAAGCCGCGCTCGCTGAGCATGTCGAGAAAGGAGGGATCATCCGGCGCGCTGAACACCGCCGTGGCCACGGCTTGTTTTGCGCCGCTGCGCACCAGCCCGGCGTCGCCGCGTCCGCCCAGCGCCAACCCCAGCGCGTCCAGAATGATGGATTTGCCCGCCCCGGTCTCGCCGGTCAGCACGGTCAGGCCGTCCCGGATCTCCAGATCCAGGGCCTCGACCAGCACCACGTCGCGAATCGACAGGCTTGAGAGCATGACACTCCGTCCGGCCCCCTCAGGCGGCCATCAGTGGAACGGGACGCGAACGTCCCCTCCCCCGACTAGCAGATTCGCGGGGTCGCGACCGTGATCAACCCGGAATGAGACGACGCAGCCAGCCTTCACGCTCGCCCTCGGGCTCCACGGTGGGGCGGCGGCCGTCGTTGGTCAGCAGCACATAGGCGTCCTGATACCAGCGGCTGCCGGGATAGTTGTGGCCCAGCACCGCGCCGTTGCGGGTGGCTTCCTCGTCCAGGCCCAGGGTCAGATACAGCTCGACCAGCCGGTACAGGGCCTCGGGCGTGTGCGAAGTGCGCTGGAAGTCCTGATTGTCGATGACCGTGCGGTAGCGGTTGATGGCGGCGAGGGGCTGCTGCTGGCGTTGATACCAGCGGCCGATGGCCATTTCCTTGCCCGCCAGCTGGTCGTTGACCATGTCGATCTTGATCAGGGCGTCCGCCGCATAGGGCGTGTCGGGATAGCGACGGGTCACGTCCCGCAGGGCCAGAAGCGCCTGACCGGTGGCGGCCTGGTCCCGGCCCACGTCCACAATCTGCTCGAAATAGCACACGGCCTTCATGTAGAAGGCGTAGGAGGCTGACGGGCTGCCGGGATAGAGCTGGATGAAGCGGTCCGCGCCCGCGATGGCGTCCTGATACCGGCCCTGGCGGTAATAGGCGTACATCTGCATCAGGATCGCGCGGCGCGACCATTCCGAATAGGGGTGCTGACGCTCCACCTCCTGGAAATAGGCCACGGCGTCCAGCCAGCGCCCACGCTCCAGACGCTGGTATCCGGTATTGTAGAGCAGTTCGACCGGGCGCTCCTCATACACCAGTTGCGGGCGCTCGTTGCGCCCGGCGCAGGCGGTCAGGGCCGTTGTCGCAGCCAATACCACAGCCAAGGCGCCGATACGGGTCGACAAACCGGAACGCGATTTCCTGAGAAGCAAAGTCCGACCTCACGTGGCTGCGTCCGCCCCCGGCGGCCGCTTGAAAGACAGTCCGGCGCTTCTACACCAGCGATTTGTTCACGCCAATGCGGCGCGGCGTGGGTTGCTACACGCGCGCCGACTGGTAGAAGGCGCCACGAGTAATCGTGCCGATGACGGCGAAAGGATGACAGCCCATGAAGCTGCTGGCGGGAAACTCCAACCGCACGCTCGCCCAGGCCATCGCCGACCATCTGGATGGGCCCCTCACCCGGGCCCAGGTCAAGCGTTTCGCCGATAACGAGGTTTTCGCCGTCATTGACGAGAATGTTCGTGGCGAGGACGTCTTCATCATCCAGTCGACCAGCTATCCGGCCAACGACAACCTGATGGAGCTGCTGATCATCACCGACGCGCTGGTGCGGGCGTCGGCGCGGCGGATCACGGCGGTGATGCCCTATTTCGGCTACGCCCGTCAGGATCGGAAGACCGGCGGACGCACGCCGATTTCGGCCAAGCTGGTGGCCAATCTGATCACTCGGGCCGGGGCGAATCGCGTCCTGACAATGGACCTTCACGCCGGCCAGATTCAGGGCTTTTTCGACATCCCGACCGATAACCTGCTGGCTACGCCGGTTCTGGCCCAGGATATCCGCACGAATTACGACAAGACGTCAGACCTGATGATCGTCTCGCCGGACGTGGGCGGGGTGGTGAGGGCGCGCTCCCTGGCCAAGCGGCTGGATGCGGATCTGGCCATCGTCGACAAGCGCCGGCCGAAGGCGGGCGAAAGCGAAGTGATGAACATCATCGGCGACGTCGAAGGCCGCCGGTGCATTCTTTTCGACGACATCGTCGATTCGGGCGGCACGCTGGTGAACGCGGCCGAAGCGTTGCTGGAAAAGGGTGCGGTCGAGGTTTCGGCCTATATCAGTCACGGCGTCCTATCCGGCCCCGCGGTCACGCGCGTGGAGGCTTCGTCCCTGAAGGAGCTGGTGATCACCAACTCCATTGAGCAGCCGCTCGAGGTGAACAACTGCAGCCGGATTCGTCAGGTCAGCGTGGCGCCCCTGATCGGCGAGGCCATCCGCCGCATCGCCAACGAAGAGTCCGTTTCAAAGCTGTTCGATTAACGATCGAAAAACCAAATCAGGGGCGGTATAAGGTCTTTGGTATCGGACGCCGGATTTTGGGGGGCGTTTCGCGTCCATTCGTAGGGATCGCTTGATGCAACAGGCTCTTGTTCGTCGTGGGCTCGGCATGGCCGCCGTTTTGTCCGCCCTTGTTCTGGCCGCTTGCGAGACGCCCGAGCCGCCCCCTCCGCCGCCCCCTCCTCCGCCGCCGCCGCCCGCCCTTGCTCTGAACAGCGGAATTTCCGAGGCCGCCGCGATCTATGTGGCCTTCATGCGCGAGGCGCGCACCATCGATCCCGCCATCACCGACGCCGCCACGATCGAATTGATCATGACCCGCGGCGCGGCCTATGAATCCAACCAGTTGTCCCGGGGCATGGTGGCTTATGGCGCCATCCTCGCCCTGCAATCGACGGCCTATGTGGAAGGCGTGCGCGCCTTCGCCGCAGACCCGGATCAACGTCGCCAGGTAATCGAAAGCCTCGTGGCCAACCCGGCCTACGCCGCCCAACTGCCGGGCGCCGCTGACGCGGCCGGGCTGATCGTTTCGACGCTCCGCGCTGATTCGGAAGCGCTGGCCGCCATCGCCCATGTGGTGGCCGAGGACGCCTACACCATCCAGGAACGCAACGACCCCCGCCGTCGCTGGGCCCAGCAGGCCGTGACGGACAGGGATTCGCGTCTGGAGACGATTCGTCGCCTGTCCGAAGCCCAGATGCTGCCGAACGCCGAGGAAGCCGCGCGCCTGTTCGCCGCCGCCCATGACGGAAATGGTCTGGCGGTCAGCGCGGAGGACATGCAACCGCCCTACACCCCGGCGGTTGCGAACGCCCTGGCCATCGCCGCCCTGGCGGCTCTCGGCGCCGGCGGTGAGGATTGGCGTCCCAACACCGAGGCCCTGACGCTGGAGCGCAACAGCCAGTTCTGCCTCAGCATGTCCAAGCTGAACCTGTACCAGTGCATCGCCGCCGCGCGGCCCCACTACGAGCACATGTTCTGCGCCGGACGTCATGTCATGGGCGACCTGGCCGTATGCACCGCCGAGGCGGTCACGCCCGAGGCGCTGGTCCTGCCCACCGCCCTGGCCCAATCCACACCCGTGGCGGCGGACGCCGCTGCGACCTCCACCGAGGCGATCGAGAACGGAGCGACCTCTCCGAACTGATCGCCGGGCGACGGGCCCGTCGCCTTTCCGCGCGGCCATGGTTGCGCTTCGGAAACGAAGCGTGTAATGACCCGCGCTCTTGAATTCGAGGGTTTCGACCCCCGCCGCGCGGGCCGTTTTGCGCGGCGGTTTTGTTATTGAGGCGAGCCTGATGGCTGAGATCATTCTGAACGTGGACGTCCGCAAGGACGTGGGAACCGGCAGCGCCCGCTCTGCGCGCCGCGAAGGCTTCGTGCCCGGCGTCCTGTACGGCGGCGGCGAAAAGCCGGTCGCCATCTCGGTGAACGAGAAGGACTTCCGCAAGTCGCTGTACACCGGCAAGCTGCTGGGCCACTTGGTGACCCTTAAGTACGGCAAGGAAACCCAGCCGGTCATCGCCAAGGATATCCAGTTCGACCCGGTGTCGGACCGTCCGATGCACTTCGACCTGATGCGCGTTGACGCCAAGGGCGATGTGAAGATCTCGATCCCGGTTCACTTCAAGAACCAGGACGCATGCGCGGCGTTCCGTCAGGGCGGCTCGCTGGAGATCGTCCGCCACGAAGTGGAAATCGTCGTCCGCGCCGATCAGATTCCCGAGGAACTGGTCGTCGATCTGGCCGGCCGCCAGCTGGGCGACGCCATCCGCATGTCGGACATCGCCCTTCCCGAAGGCGCCCATGCCACCATCACCGATCGCGACTTCATGATCGCCTCGATCAAGGTGTCCTCCGCCGCCCAGTCGGAAGCCGCCGACGAGGCCGCTGACGCCGCCGCCGAGGAAGAGGCCGCCGCGCCGGAGGCGGAAGCCGAGGCCGAAACGGAAGAGACGTCGGAAGGCTGATCCCGCCTTCGGGATTGGAAGCTTGAGACGGCCCCTTCCGGAACCGGAGGGGGCCGTTTCCTTATCTGGGCTGGATTGACGCCATGCTGATTCTCGCCGGCCTGGGCAATCCAGGCGACAAATATCGCAACAATCGCCACAACATCGGCTTCATGGCCGCGGACGCCATCGCACGCCGCTGGCGGTTCGGACCCGAGCGGGCCAAATTCCAGTCGGTCGTGTCAGAGGGCGTGATCGAGACGCCCCAGGGCGAGGTGCGCGCCCTGCTGATGAAGCCCCAGACCTACATGAACGAAAGCGGCCGCGCCGTGGGCGAGGCGGCGCGCTTCTACAAGGTTCCGCCGGCCGACGTGGTCATATTCCATGACGAGATCGATCTGGCTCCCGGCCGCTTCCGCATGAAGACCGGCGGCGGCGCGGCGGGCCAGAACGGGGTGCGATCGCTGATCAGCCACCTGGGCCCCGACTTCCGCCGCGCGCGACTGGGCATCGGGCATCCGGGCGAGAAGCATCTGGTCATGCCCCACGTGCTGGGGGACTTCCACAAGGCCGAACTGCCGTGGGTCGAGGCCCTGCTGAACGCGGTGGCCGACGCCCTGCCCTTCGCCGCCATGGGCGACGACGAGCGCTATCAGGGCGAGGTCCTGCGCCTGGCCCCCGCGCCCAAGTTCAGCCCCCGGCAGGCGGCCCGCGAGGATTAGCGCTTGTTGAGCGCCACCATGAAAACCTCGGACGAGTCCTTGCGGCTCGCCTCCGGCTTGACGAATTTCACCGTCTCGAACTCGGCCCGCAGCCGGTTCTTCAGATCCCCCAGGTCGGCGCCCTGGAACGCCTTGGTCACGAACGATCCGCCCGGCTTCAGATAGATGATGGCGAAATCGGCCGCCGCCTCGATCAGCAGGACGATCTTCATGTGGTCGGTCTTGCGGTGCCCCACGGTGTTGTGCGCCATGTCCGACAGCACCAGGTCCGGCGGCCCGCCCAGAAGCTCGATCAGCCGCTCGCCCACGCCCGGATCGGTGAAATCCGCTTCGATCAGATCCGCGCCGGTGATGGGCTCGATGGGCAGCAGGTCCACACCTGCTACCGCCGTCGCTCCCCGCTTCAGCGCCACCTGAACCCAGCCGCCGGGCGCCGCGCCCAGGTCGATCACCCGCGACCCATCCCTGATCACATGCAGGCGATCGTCGATCTCGGTCAGCTTGAAGGCCGCACGGCTACGCCAGCCTTCGGCGCGCGCCTTTTCAGAGAACTTGTCCGCCAGCTGGCGCTTGATCCACTCCTGACTGGACAGGGACTTCTTGTCCGCCGTGCGGATCTTCTGGCCCATGCCGCGTCCGGCGGGGGTCCCGCCGGTGGGCAGGCGCACCATGCGGCGGCGTTCGGGCGGTTTTTCATCCTGGCTCATGAACGCTCCATAGCCCTCACGCGCTTGAACGGCTATGACCCCCGCGACTTTAGACACGGAGAGCCCCAATGGCCGACACCCTGACCTTCACCCTCGACACCGGCGCCAGCACGGGCGACGTGGTGATCAAGCTGCGTTCCGACCTGGCCCCCGGCCATGTTGAGCGCATCACCGAGCTGGCCTCCGAGGGCTTCTATGACGGCGTGGTGTTCCACCGCGTCATCCCCGGCTTCATGGCCCAGGGCGGCGATCCCACGGGCACCGGCACCTCCGGCTCTTCCAAGCCCAACCTGAAGGCCGAGTTCAGCAAGGAGCCGCACGTGCGCGGCGTCTGCTCCATGGCGCGCACGGCGAACCCGGACAGCGCCAACAGCCAGTTCTTCATCTGCTTCGACGATGCCACCTTCCTGGACGGCCAGTACACCGTCTGGGGCCAGGTCATCGAGGGCATGGACCATGTGGACGCCCTGCCCAAGGGCGAACCGCCCCGCACCCCGGGCAAGATCGTCAAGGCGACCGTCAGCTAGTCGCCCATCCACCAGCGGAATTGCTGGCCTTCGAACACGCGCTCGCCGACGGTGAGGGTCCCGGTCAACACGGGGCCCTCGCTGGAGCCGAGGTCGCGCCGGGCCAACCCCAGGGCGTCGCCGTCCAATTCGGCATCCAGAGTCACGATCCCCACCTCCGGCGACCGGCCCCGAAAGCGAACGCGCGTGTCCGTGACGTCATAGGCTTCCGGCAACACGCGGGCGGTTTGCGAATAGTATTCCTGCCCCAGTTCGTTCACGCCGGTCGGACTTGTCACATTGTCGAACTCGATCATGATCGGACCATAGAGTTCGCCCTGCTGGCCGCCCTCCCAGGCGTCCATGTCATCCTGCGAGAGGACGCTGATGCTGCGCAGTCGCCAGGTCCCGACCTCAGCCGGCGTCGCGGGCATGTAGTAGCCAGAGACATCCTGACTGAGATCGTGGCGGAACCCGGACAGACGGCCGGCCTGATCCGTCGCCCCGGTCTGCGTCGGCCCAGCATCCACCGGCGGTTGGGCCGCCTGCCGCTCACAGGCCGCAACGGCCAGCGCCGCAGCGCCCACAATGATCCATTTCCGCATGGCGTCCCCCTGACTCAACGCCTGATGATCGTGGCGCCGAACGTTCCTGCCGTCTACCGCGCCAGGCCCTGATCCAGGGCCCGGAAGCCCTGGACGATCAGTTCGGTCGCCGCGATGAAGCGCGATGGCTCGATCCGCTCATAATCGTCGGTCGGCTCGTGATAGTCGGGATGGAAGTCCACGCCGAAATAGACGAACGGGACACCCTCCCGGTGAAACACGGCGTGGTCCGAGCTGTTGACCCAGTTGTCTGCGCCGGTGTCGGCGGGCGTGTCCTTGCCCAGCACAAGCCGGACACTGCCGACAGGCTGGATCGGCTCCAGCAGCGGTCTCAGTTGAGGGTTTTGCCAGGTCCCCGTGGCCCACAGATAGCCGTCGTCCACGCGGGCGGTCATATCCAGGTTGACGTTCAACGCGATGGACTCCAGCGGCACCGGCGGCCGCTGCACAAACTGGTCTGCGCCCAGCAGGCCCCGCTCCTCCCCGTCCAGCGCCACGATCAGCACCGAGTGGCGTGGCGGTGACGCCTTGAGCCGCGCGGCCAGCTCCAGCATGGAGGCCACCCCCGAGGCGTTGTCGTCGGCGCCGTTGTAGAGCCGCCCCTCATAGGTCCCCATATGATCATAGTGAGCCGTCACCACGATGTAGCGGTCCGGCCGCTCCGTACCCCGGATCAGGCCGATGACGTTGACACCGTCATAGTGAACCGCACCGATACGGCTGCGGTTGGGGGCGCTCCATTCCTGCAACCGGCCCGTCAGGGGCGCCTCGACCCCGAGCGCATCCAGCCGCGAGACGATGTATTCCCGCGCCCGCTGGCCGCCGGGCGAGCCCGTGTCGCGGCCCTCCATGTCGTCGTGGGACAGGATGCGCAGGTCCTCCAGCAACTGTCGGGACGCCGCGGGGACGGCGGGCGCCTCGACGGTCGGCGCGGGTACAACCGGCGCCGGGCCCGTTTCACAGGCGGCCAGCATCAGGGCGGCGACGGCGGCCGGAATGACGGTGAAGCGCATCGATAACTCCGTGAGGTTTTCAACCGCTCTAGCGCTTCCCGAATGTGTCGTCAGCTAAACGAACCGTCATCCAAACGATGACGCCGCCCGGCAAGGGCCCTAGATTGCGGCCCAATCAGCGGACGAATCCCCAGATGCCTGACACCCCCGTCGAAAACCTGACCGAAACCGAGGCGGCGGAGGACCTGCAACGTCTGGCCGAGGCCATCGCGCACCACGACCTGCTCTATCACGGGCAGGACGCGCCCGAGATCAGCGACGCGGACTATGACGCGCTGAAAGCCCGCAACGCCGCCATAGAGGCGCGTTTCCCCCATCTGGTCAGTCCTGATTCGCCGTCCCTGCGCGTGGGCGCTGCAGCATCGACCCAGTTCGCGCCGGTGCGCCACGGCGTGCCCATGCTGTCGCTGGACAACGCCTTCGACGAGGGCGAGGTGCGCGACTTCGCCGCCCGGGTGGCCCGGTTTCTGAAGCTGCCCGCCGACGAGGTGGTGGCCTTCACCGCCGAGCCCAAGATCGACGGCCTCTCGGCCAGCCTGCTGTATGTGAACGGCGAACTGATGACCGGGGCCACCCGGGGCGACGGCAAGACCGGCGAGGACGTCACGGCCAACTTGCGCACCATCGCCGAAATCCCGCACCGCCTGTCCGGCGCCGGCTGGCCCGGGCGCATCGAGATTCGGGGCGAGGTCTATGCGCCCACCGAGGCCTTCGACGCGTTCAACGCCGCCGCCGAAGCGGACGGAAAGCGCACCTACGCCAACCCGCGCAATTTCGCCGCCGGTTCCCTGCGACAGAAAGACCCGTCCATCACGGCGCAAAGGCCCCTGCACTTCTTCGCCTATGCATGGGGCGATTTCTCCGCCGACTTCGCCGAGACCCAGTGGGATGCGCTGCAAAAGCTCAAGGCCTGGGGCTTCCACGTCAACGACCGCTCGACGCGCGTCGAGGGCGCCGAGGCGCTGATGGCGCTGTATCGGGGTCTGGAGGCCGACCGCGCCACGCTGGGCTATGACATCGACGGCGTGGTCTACAAGGTCGACCGTCTGGACTGGCAGAAGCGGCTCGGCTTCGTGGCCCGCAGCCCCCGCTGGGCCATCGCGCACAAATTTCCGGCCCAGCAGGCTACCACAGTGCTGCAGGCCATCGACATCCAGGTGGGCCGTACCGGCTCCCTGACCCCAGTGGCCCGCCTGCACCCCGTCACCGTCGGCGGCGTGGTGGTGCGCAACGCCACCCTGCACAACGAGGACGAGATCGCCCGGCTGGATGTGCGCATCGGCGATACGGTGATCCTCCAGCGCGCCGGCGACGTGATCCCGCAAATCCTTGGCGTGGTCCCAAAGAAGCGCCCCAAAGATACGAAACCCTTCGATTTTCCCGACCATTGTCCCGTCTGTGGTTCCGAGGCGGTGCGTGAGGGCGACGAGGTCAAGCGGCGCTGCACAGGCGGGCTGGTGTGCGAGGCGCAGATCATCGAGCGCCTCAAGCATTTTGTCAGCCGCCGCGCCTTTGACATTGAAGGTCTTGGGGAAAAACAGCTGAACGCCTTCCATGGGCGCGGCTGGATCAACGAGCCCGCCGACATCTTCCGCCTCGCCCGCGACACGGAAAAGCTGGACGTTTTGCGCGAGGAAGACGGCTACGGCGAAACCAGCGTGGCCAATCTGGTCGCCGGCATCGACGCCCGCCGCACCATCGCCCTCGACCGCTTCCTGTTCGGCCTGGGCATCCGCGACATCGGTGAACAGACCTCGCTGGTTCTGGCCCGCGCCTATGAGACCTGGGACGCGCTGAAGACCGCCTGTCTGGCCGCCGCCAAGGGCGTGCCCAGCGAAGCCTGGACCCGTCTGTCCGAAACCCACGCCATATCCCCCCGCGTTCTGGCCCTGATGGCGGAGGCGCGGATGCCGGCCGAGGATCCGTGGCCGGACGCCCCGCTGGACCAGAAGATCGCTCTCGCCTTCCCCGGCATGGCGGCGCCCGCCCGGCGCGGGCTGGCCGAACTGGCCAATGACTGGCCGGCCGTCGTCGAATGGGCCCGCGTGGCCCGCGAACAAGGCCCCTCGGAAATACTCAACCAGATCGCAGGCGTCTCCGGCGTCGGCACCGTCGCCGCTCGCGAACTGGCCCGCTTCTTCCACGAACCGCACAACCTCGCCGTCGTGGCGGCGCTGGAAGCCGAACTGACCGAGATCGAGCCGGTCGAACGCCCGACGCAGGACTCTCCGGTCTCGGGCAAGACCGTCGTCTTCACCGGCTCGCTTGAGCGCTTCACGCGCGACGAGGCCAAGGCCCGCGCGGAAAGTCTCGGAGCCAAGGTGTCCGGCTCGGTGTCGAAGAAGACAGACTATCTGGTCGCCGGGCCGGGCGCCGGCTCGAAGCTGAAGGACGCCCAAAAGCATGGGGTCCCGGTGCTGACAGAGGATGAGTGGCTGGCGCTCACCGCGTGAGCAGGCATTACGCCCGGGAGCTTCTGACCCGGGGTTGGTAGGCGGCGACGGGTTCGAACCGCCGACCCTCTCGGTGTAAACGAGATGCTCTTCCAGCTGAGCTAGCCGCCCTCAATTAACAAGGGCGCGGACCGCCTGGCCCGCGCCCTTGTTGAACAACGCGTGAGCGGTCTAGCCGTTCAGGGCGCTCTTCAGGCCTTCGCCGACGCGGAAACGCGCGGTCTTGGAAGCCGGGCGTTGAACGGTCTCGCCCGTGCGCGGGTTGCGCGCCAGACCAGCCTTGCGCTCGGTCGCCACGAAGCTGCCGAAACCGACAAGACGCACGTCGTTGCCAGCCTTCAGCGAGTTGGTCACGCTTTCCGTGAACACGTCCAGGGCCTTCTTGGCCTGATCGCGGGTGATCCCGGCGCCATCGGAGATGGCGGCGATGAGTTCAGCTTTCGTCATTACAATTTTCTCCAGCCCTATATGGGCGCAGCTGCCGTCCGGAAGACGACTCGGCCTAAGCCCTACCCCCCGACTAAAGGCCAGCTTTTCCCTCGCGTCAAAAGAGAAACCGTCCGGAATCCCTTTAAATTGGGGGTTTCTGGCCCTTTTCGCCGGAATTTCTCACCGATCAGTGGCTGATGACCGTCTCGGCCCCCGTGCCGGCGGGCGGCGCCGGCGGCAGGGGTTCGGTCTCCTCGTCCCATTCCACTGGCGTCAGACTGCCCGTCAGCGCCCATTTCAGCGCCTCATCGGCGGTGGAGACCGGGACGATCTCCAGGGCCGCCTTCACATTGTCCGGCACCTCGGCGAGATCCTTTTCGTTCTCTTGCGGGATCAGGACCGTCTTTACACCGGAGCGCAGGGCCGCCAGCAGCTTCTCCTTCAGCCCGCCGATGGCGGTGACCCGGCCGCGCAGGGTGATCTCGCCGGTCATGGCGATATCCTTGCGGATGGGTATGCCGGTCAGGACCGAGACCATGGCCACCGTCATGGCCACGCCCGCCGAGGGACCATCCTTGGGCGTTGCGCCATCGGGCACGTGCACGTGGATATCGGTCTTCTCGAACACCGGCGGCTTGACGCCGAAGGCAAGGGCCCGGGCGCGCACATAGCTGGCGGCGGCCGAAATGGACTCCTTCATCACGTCCTTCAGGTTGCCGGTCACGGTCATGCGGCCGCGGCCAGGCATCTTGATGGCCTCGATGGTCAGGATGTCGCCGCCGAACTCGGTCCAGGCGAGACCGGTGACGATCCCCACCTGATCCTCCTCGTCCGTCTCGCCGTGGCGGTATCTGCGGACGCCGGCGTATTCAGACAGCTTGGCGGCGCCCACGGTGACCGTCAGGGCGCCGGTCTTGGCCATCTCGCGAACGGCCTTGCGCGCCAGCCCTCCCAGGGCGCGCTCAAGCGAGCGCACCCCCGCTTCACGGGTGTAGTACCGGATTGTGTCGCGGATGGTGTCTTCCGGCACGATCCATTCGCCGTCCTTCAGGCCATGATCCTTAGCCAGTTTCGGCAGCAGGTGGCGCTTGGCGATCTCGACCTTCTCGTCCTCGGTGTAGCCGGCGACGCGGATGATCTCCATCCGGTCCATCAGCGGCTGGGGCATGTTCAGGCTGTTGGCCGTAGTCACGAACATGACGTTGGACAGGTCGTAATCGACCTCAAGATAGTGATCGCCGAAGGTCGAGTTCTGCGCCGGGTCCAGCACCTCGAGCAGGGCCGAGGACGGGTCCCCGCGCCAGTCGGCGCCCAGCTTGTCGATCTCGTCCAGAAGCACGAAGGCGTTGGTGGTTTTGGCCTTCTTCATGGACTGGATGATCTTGCCGGGCATGGAGCCGATGTAGGTTCGACGGTGGCCGCGAATCTCGGCCTCGTCCCGCACGCCGCCCAGCGACATACGCACATACTCACGCCCCGTCGCCTTGGCGATGGAGGCGGCCAGTGACGTCTTGCCGACGCCGGGAGGACCCACAAGGCAAAGGATCGGGCCCTTCAGGCTGTTGGTGCGGGCCTGGACGGCCAGATACTCTATGATCCGCTCCTTGACCTTCTCCAGACCGTAGTGGTCTTCCTCGAGAATGGTTTCGGCCTTTTCCAGGTCGATGGGCTTGGTGCGCGCCTTGCCCCACGGGATCGACAGCAGCCAGTCCAGATAGTTGCGCACCACGGTGGATTCCGCGGACATGGGCGACATGTTGCGCAGCTTCTTGACCTCGGCTTCCGCCTTGGCCCGCGCTTCCTTGGTCAGTCTGGTCTTGCGGATTCGCGTCTCGATCTCGAGAATCTCGTCGCGCTGATCGTCGGTCTCGCCCAGTTCGCGCTGGATCGCCTTCATCTGCTCGTTGAGATAATACTCGCGCTGGGTCTTCTCCATCTGGCGCTTCACGCGCGAGCGGATCTTCTTTTCCACCTGCAGGACACTGATCTCGCCCTCCATGAGGCCATAGACCTTCTCAAGCCGGCGGGGGACGCTGATGGTTTCCAGCAGGGCCTGCTTGTCGGAAATCTTGACCGACAGATGGGCGGCCACGGAATCCGCAAGCTTGGAAGGCTCCGTGATCTGGGGAATGGAGCTGAGCGCCTCGGGCGGGATTTTCTTGTTCAGCTTCACGTAGCTGTCGAACTGTTCCACGACAGCGCGGATAAGGGCTTCGGCCTCTTCGGCGTCGCCGTCTTCATCCTCGATCTCGACCGCAGCGGCCTCGTAGAACTCCTCCCGTTCCGTGAAGGAGGTCAGGCGGGCGCGAGACTTGCCCTCGACCAGCACCTTCACAGTGCCGTCAGGCAGCTTCAGCAACTGCAGGACCGTCGCCAGCACGCCGATGGGATAGATGGCCTCCGGCGCCGGATCGTCGTCGACCGAGTTCTTCTGGGTGGCCAGCAAAATCTGCTTTTCGCCCTTCATGATCTCGTCCAGCGCACGGACGGATTTTTCGCGGCCCACGAAAAGGGGCACGACCATGTGCGGGAAGACGACGATGT
Organism: Brevundimonas sp.; assembly: GCF_046299535.1. Lineage (GTDB taxonomy): Bacteria > Pseudomonadota > Alphaproteobacteria > Caulobacterales > Caulobacteraceae > Brevundimonas. The sequence goes on from NZ_JBKBIB010000016.1 coordinate 31,518, forward strand.
CGCGGAGCGGCAGGACGGGGAGAATCTTGGACTCGGACATGATGCTCACTGCTTTCAGGGCCCTCGATCATCTCGGACCCACGGCCCGGACATTCGGACCGTCCGCCGATTCCGACGGTGTTCGGATAAGTATGTGGCGTCAAATGCGGCCGGTTCAAGCGTGACGGAAATCCGGCCACAGAACCGTGACGGCCGCTGCGCCTTTCAGACCACTTCGCGCAGCAGGGCGGCCTTGTAGTCGGCGACCCAGAGATTCCTGAAGCGGCGGCTGCGTTCGGCGTGGTAGATGTGGGCCAGTTCGGCGTATGAGCGGTCGAAGTCGTCATTGACGAAGACGTAGTCGAAGACGTCGCAGTGCTCGATTTCGCCCTTGGCGTTCCTGATGCGGCGCTCGATGACTTCGGGCGCGTCCTGCGAACGGGTGATCAGACGGCGACGCAGTTCCTCGAGGCTGGGCGGCAAAATGAAGACGCGGACCGCATCCTCGGGGCATTTCTCGGCGACCTGGGCCGCGCCCTGCCAATCGATGTCGAACAAGACGTCCCTGCCCTCCGCCAGAGCCCGGTCAATGGGGCCGCGCGGTGATCCGTAGCGCTGGCCATGCACGTCGGCCCATTCCAGGAACGCGTCCTGATCCACGAGCCGCTGGAATTCCTCGTGGCTGACGAAATTGTAGTCGCGGCCCTGCACCTCGCCGGGGCGGATGGGACGGGTGGTCATGGAGATGGACAGCTCCAGCCCGCCGTGATCGGCCATCAGCCGGCGGCACAGCGAGGTTTTGCCGGCGCCCGAGGGGCTGGCGACGATGAGCAGGACGCCACGGCGCGGGGTTTGGTTATTCGACATTCTGGACCTGCTCACGCAACTGTTCGATGGCGGCCTTGAGGTCAAGACCCACGGCGGTCAGCCGCGTGGTGGCGGACTTGGAGCACAGGGTATTCGCCTCACGCATGAACTCCTGCATCAGGAAATCCAGCTTGCGGCCAACCGCTCCGCCCTTCGACAGGGACCGGGCCGAATCGATGTGGGCGGTCAGCCGATCCAGCTCCTCGCGCACATCGGCGCGGGCGGCCAGGGCTGCAGCCTCCAGCACAATACGGTCCGCCAGATCCGGCGCGTCTGGCGCCAGCTCGGTCATGCGGCGGGTGAAGCGCTCTCGGATAGCGTCGGTCTGGGCTGCCGCTTCGGACTCCGCCTGGCCGACCAGACCCTTGATGCGCTCGATCAGGCCGGTGACCACCGGGGCCAGGCGTTCGCCCTCGGCTGCGCGCGAGGTCGCCAAAGCGTCCAGCGCCTGATCGATACTGACGGTCATGGCTGCTTCAAGGGCGGCGCGGGTTTCGGCGTCGGCGTCCTCCTGCGGGGCCTCCATGACTCCACGCAGACCCAGCAGGCCGTCGGCCGAGGCCGGGGCGAAGCCGCGGCCGGCAAGACGCTCGGCCATGGCCGCATACTGCTCCAGCACCGCTTCGTTCAGGACCAGGGCCTGATCGCTTTCGGCCCGGCGGGCCTGGACGCCGAGGGTGATCTGGCCACGCTGGAAACGGGCCTGCGCCGCCTCGCGTGATGCGCGCTCAAGCCCGTCGAAGCCCGGCGGACCGCGAAAGCGGAGCTCCAGATTACGGCCGTTGACCGAGCGCGCCTCGACCGCCCAGGTCCAGCCCGCAAGCGCGCCCTCGGCCCGGCCGAAGCCGGTCATGCTGGTCAGGCGAGTCATGAGGCCGTCTCCGGCAGACGAATGGCGGCGCCGGGGGCGTCCTGACCCGCAACCGCATCAGGTGCTTCCTCGGGGGAGACCATTTCGGCGGGCTCTGCGGCGCGCCGGGCCTCGATGGCGCGCCAGCGTGCGACGTTGGCCAGGTGCTCCTCATAGGTGCGGGCGAAGGCGTGGCCGCCCGTGCCGTCCGCGACGAAGAACAGATATTCTGTTTCGGGCGGGTTCAGCACCGCCGCCAGGGCCTCCCGGCCGGGATTGGCGATTGGCGTCGGTGGCAGGCCGTCGATCCGGTAGGTGTTGTAGGGCGTCACCCGATCCAGTTCGGACCGCCGTATGCCTCGGCCCAGCGGACGGCCGCCGTTGACGCCATAGACGATGGTGGGGTCGCTCTCCAGCCGCATGCCGCGGCGCAGGCGGCTGATGAACACGGCCGCCACCTGTGGCCGCTCCTCGGCCAGGCCGGTCTCCTTCTCGACGATGGAGGCAAGGATCACGGCCTCTTCAGGGGTATTGACGGGCAGGTTCGGCGACCTGCCCGCCCACAGTTCGGCCAGCAATTCGTCGTGGGCCTGCTGCATGCGGCGCACGACCTCGGCGCGGGTTTCGCCGCGCGTGACCTCATAGGTTTCTGGCAGCAGGGAGCCTTCGGGGGGAACCGGAATTTCGCCGGTCAGGATTTCGCTGGCGTTCAGGATGTCCCAGGCCTGGATGGAAGAGCGGCCCTCGGGCAGGGTCACGAAATGGCGCACAACCTGGCCGGACACCAGCTTGTCGATGACGCCCGACAGGGACAGGCGCGATTCGATCTCGTACTCGCCCGCGCGCAGGCGCCGATCCGCGCCGGTCAGGCTTGCAGCGGCGCGGAACATTTCGGGCGAGCGGATAACGCCAGCCTCGTGCAGGGTCTCACCTATTTCCGAGACCCCGGCGCCGGACCGCAGGATAACGGTCGTGGTTTCTCCACCCTCAGCACGAGGTCCCGGCCCCCAGTAGACGCTCCAGACCCAAACCAGAGCGGCGATGGCCACCAGGCTGAGGGTGGCCGTGGCGCCGATCAGACCGGCCATCAGTCCTCCGCGCTTCTGTTCCGGCGTTTCCCCCCGCCGACGGAACAGAGCCATCTCAGGACACCGACTTGAGGATCAGACAGGCGTTGGTGCCGCCGAAGCCGAAGCTGTTGGACACGGCCACGTCGATCTTCCGCGCCTTGCCCTTGTCCTTCACCATATCGATGGCCGTCTCGTGCTCCGGATCGTCCAGATTGATTGTAGGCGGTGCGGTCTGGTCGCGGATGGCGAGGGCGCAGAACGCCGCCTCGACCGCCCCGGCGGCCCCCAGAAGGTGGCCGATCATGGATTTGGTGGATGACAGGGACACGTTCTTCGCATGGTCGCCCAGCAGGCGCTCGACGGCTTTCAACTCGATCCAGTCGGCCATGGTCGAGGTGCCGTGGGTATTGACGTAATCAATGTCCGACGGCTGCATGCCGGCGCGCTGCAGCGCCATCTTCATGGCGCGCTGCCCCCCTTCCCCGTCCTCGGACGGGGCGGTGATGTGATAGGCGTCGCCACTCATGCCGTATCCCGCCACCTCGGCGTAGATCTTCGCGCCACGCGCCCTGGCGTGTTCGTATTCCTCAAGCACGAGGACGCCCGCGCCCTCGCCCATGACGAAGCCGTCGTGATCCCGGTCGTAGGGTCGGCTGCCCTTTTCAGGCGCATCGTTGAAGCTGGTGGTGAGAGCCCGGCAAGCCAGGAAACCGGCAATGCCCACCGGCACGATCGCGCTTTCGGCGCCGCCGGCCACCATCACGTCCGCGTCTCCCAGGGCGATCATGCGGGCTGCGTCGCCGATGGCGTGGGCGCCGGTGGCGCAGGCGGTGACGACGGAATGGTTCGGGCCCTTCAGGCCGTGCCGGATCGACACCTGGCCGGACGCCAGGTTGATCAGGGCCGAAGGGATGAAGAACGGACTGACCCGGCGGGGCCCCTGCTCCTTGAGCACGATGGCCGTATCGGCGATGGGGCCGAGCCCGCCGATGCCGGAGCCGATCATGACGCCGGTGGCTTCCTGGTCCTCGGTCGATTCGGGCTTCCAGTTTGCATCAGCCAGGGCCTCGTCTGCGGCCGCGATGGCGAACAGGATGAAATCGTCGACGCGCTTGCGGTCCTTGGCCGACATGATCTGGTCGGGATCGAAGCTGCCGGGAATGTCGGCGCCCCCGCCGCCGCGTCCGTCCACGGAGGGGACTTCGCAGGCGATGGTGCAGCCATAGCCTTCGGTGTCGAAGAGCGTGATCTGGCCGGCGCCGGACTTGCCGTCCAGAACATTTCGCCAGCTGTGCTCGACACCCCAACCGAGGGGGGTGACGAGTCCGATGCCCGTAATCACGACGCGGCGCATGGTCAGCTCCTTAGCCTAAACCTGAAACAGTAACGGCCGCCGGTCGGTCCCGCAAAGGAACAGCCCGGCGGCCGCTTCATTACCGTCGATCGAGGGCGAAATCAGCCCGCGGTCTTCTCGTCGATGAACTTCACGGCGTCGCCGACCGTCTGGATGTGCTCAGCGGCGTCGTCGGGAATCTCGATGTCGAATTCTTCTTCAAAGGCCATCACCAGCTCGACGTTGTCGAGCGAGTCAGCGCCCAGATCGTCGATGAAGCTGGCCTTTTCAGTCACCTTGTCCGGATCGGCGTCCAGGTGGTCGATGACGATCTTGCGGACGCGTTCGAGAGTGTCGGACATGAATCTAATGCCTTCCTAGATACGCCTGTGTGGCGGTCTTTCTGGTCGCGCTCCGTTGTCACGAAGCTGCTGGTTTCGCAAGCCCAATAGCCCACGGAACCGTTCGCCGGAAGCGCGAAGTGATGTTTAGCACGCCTGTAATGCGAGGAAACAGCCCGCCATGACAGGAAAGTGTGCGGCCCTGCCCCGCCTCAGATCATCGCCATGCCGCCGTTCACGTTCAGGGTCTGGCCAGTGACATAGGCGCCTTCATCCGAGGCCAGATAGACCGCCGCCGCCGCGATCTCGTCGCCCGTGCCCAGTCGGCCGGCCGGGATGCGGGTCAGGATGGCGTCGCGCTGCTGGTCGTTCAGGGCGTCGGTCATGGGGCTGGCGATGAAGCCCGGCGCGATGCAGTTCACCGTGATCCCGCGCGAGCCCACTTCCTGGGCCAGAGCCTTGGAAAAGCCGATCATGCCGGCCTTGGACGCCGCATAGTTGGTCTGGCCGGGGTTGCCGGTGACGCCGACCACGGAGGCCATGCCGATGATGCGGCCCGAGCGGCGCTTCATCATGCCCTTCACGGCCGCGCGGGCCAGACGGAAATAGCTTTCCAGATTGACCTTGATGACGGCGTCCCACTCCTCGTCCTTCATGCGCATCAGCAGGCCGTCCTTCGTGATGCCCGCATTGGCCACGAGGATGTCCAGCGGCGCGCCCGCAGCCTCTTCCGCGCGCGCCACCAGGCCGTCGACCGAATCGGGGTCCGACAGGTTGGCGGCGGCGGCGAACGCCCGCTCGCCCAGTTCGCCCGCCAGATCGGCCAGCACCGCTTCGCGGGTGCCGGACAGCACCACGCTGGCGCCCTGCGCATGCAGCGCCCGGGCCACCGCCCCGCCGATGCCGCCCGTCGCGCCCGTCACCAGCGCCGTCTTGCCCGAAAGATTGAACATGAGTGTCTCCTGGGAATCCTGTGGCCGCCGTCCTAGCCCGATGCGCTCGACATCGCCAGTTTTCCGGTGGAATGTCGGCGGTAGCGATAACCGGAGGCTCGCCATGACCATCCATCTGAACCGGCGCCATCTGTTGCTGTCCGGTGCGGGCCTGGCGCTGGCGGGCTGCGCGAACGGGATCACGCCCGCCGAGGCGGCGCGCCGGCTCCCCTCAACGCAAGCGGCCATGGATCGGCATGTGGCGGCGGGCCACGTGCCGGGAATCAGCGTGGGCGTGCGCATGCCCGACGGACAGGACGTGTTCCTGGAGGCCGGATCGCTGGATTTCGACGGCGCGGCGGCGGCGGACGAAGACACCCTGTGGCGCATCTATTCCATGACCAAGCCTGTCACCGGGGCGGCGGCCGCCCTGCTGATCGAGGACGGAATCCTGACCCTGGATACGCCCGTCGCCGAATTCATCCCCGAGTTCGCGAACATGACGGTCGTGATCGACAGGACCAGCGGCCTGGACGCCCGTCCGGCGACGCGCACCATGACGGTCCGCCACCTGCTGACCCACACGGCGGGCTTCACCTATCACTTCTTCGGCGACCAGCCCGTGGCCAACGCCTACAGCCGGGCGGGCATCTTCCCGGTCACCGGTTACAACCTTTCGCCGCGCGACATTGACGCCCCCCAGGTGCGCGATCTGGACGCCATGGCCCGGGCGCTGGCTGACATCCCCCTGATGTACGAGCCGGGCACGGAATACCTCTATTCCATTTCGCTGGACGTGCTGGGGCTGGTCATCCAGCGGGCCTCGGGCATGAGCTTCCCCGACTTCGTGCAGCGCCGTCTGTTCGACCCCATCGGCATGGACGACACCGTCTGGCGCCTGCGCGGCGCCGGCGAACGTCGCCGGTTTGCGGCCCTCTACAACTACGCCGACGGCGGTCGCCAGGTGGTCGATCCGGTCGCGGAGACCGCCTACGCCGAGCCGGTCACCCTGTTCGCGGGCGGCGCCGGGCTGGTGTCCTCCACCCGCGATTATCTGGCCTTCCTGACAACCATACTGGACGACGGGCGCGCGGGCCGGGTCCGTGTCATGGCACCCGAAACCGCACGCCTCATCCGCACCGACATCCTGCCCGAAGGCGTGAACCCCGAAAACGGAGCCTTCCGCTTCGGATTCGGCGGCGGCATCGGCCTGCCTGACGGCGACACGCCCGGCGAGTTCGGCTGGGGCGGCGCGGCGGGCACCCAAGGCTGGCTCGACCCCGTGCGCCGCACCGCCGGGACCATCATGCTGCAGCAGTTCGGCCAGTCCGCCCCGGTGGCGGGCGACATCCGCGCGGCCATCGCGACGGACATCGCGGCAGGCTGATCACAGCGACCGGGCGAACGCTTCCAGCTCTTCCGGCCCGTTCAGGGCGACGCTCTCGGCGTCCGGCGCGATGCGCTTGGCCATGCCGGTCAGGACCTTGCCCGCGCCCACCTCGGCGAACCGGAGCACGCCGCCTTCGGTGGCCATCCATTCCATGGACTCGCGCCAGCGCACGCGGCCGGTGACCTGCTCCACCAGCAGGCGGCGGATCACTTCAGGGTCGGTTTCGGGGCTGGCGGTGACGTTGGCGACGACCGGCACGGAGGGCACGACGATCTTCGCGTCGGTCAGGGCGTCGGCCATGGCTTCGGCGGCCGGCTGCATGAGGGGGCAGTGGAACGGCGCCGAGACGTTCAGCGGAATGGCGCGCGCGCCCAGTTCCTTGGCCTTCTCGATGGCCCGGTCCACGGCGGCCTTCTCGCCGGAGATGACCACGTTACCGTTGTTGTTGTCGTTGGCCACGACGCAGACGCCCAGCGACGAGCCGGCCTTCGCCGCTTCCTCGGCCAGGGCCAGGTCGGACTTGGGCCCGATCAGCGAGGCCATAGCTCCCTTGCCCACGGGCACGGCCTTCTGCATCGACTGGCCGCGGAGCCTCAGCAGGCGCGCGGTGTCCGCCACCGACAGGGCCCCCGCCGCCGCCAGCGCCGAGTATTCGCCCAGCGAATGCCCGGCCACGAAGGCGGCGCGCGAAACGTCCACCCCGAACTCCACTTTCAGCGCCCGGATCACCGCCAGCGACACAGCCATCAGGGCCGGCTGGGCGTTCTCGGTCAGGGTCAGCTGATCCTCGGGGCCCTCGCGCATGATCATGCTGAGCTTCTGACCCAGGGCGTCGTCCACTTCCTGAAGCACCTCGCGGGCGGCGGGAAAGGCGTCGGCCAGCTGGGCGCCCATGCCCACGCTCTGACTGCCCTGACCGGGGAAAAGAAGGGCCAACGTCATGATCGTCTCCTCGTTATTTGGCGGAGGGTTAGGTCATGGTCGACATCCGGGCAAGCGATGACATGCAGAGTCCGGTGAAGTCCACATGGCCGTGAAAAGAACACCGGACAGCCGGCCCGTGCGAAGATCCTAGCCCGCCGCCACCTTCGCCAGCGCCGCCGTCATGCGCTCAGCGGCCTTCAGCCGATCTTCCGCCGTGGGCCAGTCGCCCTTGACCACGATCTTCTGGTCGGGCCGGATTTTCCACGCCGCCGGGTTCTTCTGGATAATGCCCACCAGACCCATGGGATTGGGGAAGGTATCGTTGCGCAGCGTCAGCACGGTGCCCAGCGGCCCCATGTCGATCTTGGCGATGTTGGCCGTGCGGCAGTTGGCCTTGATCTCCACGATGCGCAGCAGTTGCGCCGCCTCGTCCGGCAGTGGACCGAACCGGTCGATCAGTTCGGCGGCCAGGGCTTCGCGGTCTGTGGACTGTTCGGCGTCCGACAGGCGGCGATACAGACTGAGGCGGACATTCAGGTCTGGCACGTAACTCTCTGGAATCAATACGGCGGCCCCCACATTGATCTGGGGCGACCAGCCGCGATCGGGGATCTGTTCGCCCTTTTCGCGCAGCTCGGCGACCGCATCTTCCAGCATCTGCTGATACAGCTCGACCCCAACCTCGCGGATGTGGCCCGACTGTTCGTCGCCCAGCAGATTGCCGCCGCCGCGCTGGTCCAGATCGTGGCTCGCCAGCTGGAAGCCGGCGCCCAGATTGTCCAGTGACTGCAGCACCTGAAGGCGCCGCTCGGCGGACAGGGTCATGGGCTTCTTCGGATCGGTGGTGAGATAGGCGAAGGCGCGGGCCTTGGACCGGCCCACCCGCCCCCGGATCTGATACAGCTGGGCCAGGCCGAACATGTCGGCACGGTGCACGATCAGGGTGTTGGCCGTGGGGATGTCGAGGCCCGATTCCACGATGGTGGTGGAGACCAGCACATCATAGGACCCGTCGTAGAAGGCGCCCATGACCTCCTCCAGCTGGGTCGGCGCCAGCTGGCCGTGACCCACCACGAACTTCACTTCAGGAACGTGCTCGCGCAGGAACTTCTCGATGTCGGGCAGGTCTGACAGGCGCGGCGCGATGTAATAGGCCTGACCGCCGCGATACTTCTCCCGCAGCAGGGCCTCGCGCACCATCACCGGATCCCACGGCGCCACATAGGTGCGCACGGCCAGACGGTCGACGGGCGGGGTGGCGATGATGGACATCTCGCGGATGCCGGTCAGGGCCATCTGTAGGGTGCGCGGAATGGGCGTGGCGGTCAGGGTCAGCAGGTGCACATCGGCGCGCAGGTTCTTGAGCTTCTCCTTGTGCTTGACGCCGAAGTGCTGCTCCTCGTCCACGATCACCAGACCCAGGTTCTTGAACCCGACCTGTTCGGACAGCACCGCGTGGGTGCCCACGATGATCTCCACCGAGCCGTCCTTCAGGCCCGCGCGTGTCTCGTTGGCCTCCTTGCCCGGCACCATGCGCGACAGCTGGCGCACCGTGACCGGCCAGCCTGCGAAGCGGTCGGTGAAGGTCTTGTAGTGCTGGCGCGACAGCAGGGTCGTGGGGCAGACCACGGCCACCTGCATGCCGCTCATGGCCGCCACGAAGGCCGCGCGCAGGGCCACCTCGGTCTTGCCGAAGCCCACGTCGCCGCAGATCAGCCGGTCCATGGGCTGGCCCTTGCCCAGATCCTCCAGCACGTCGCCGATGGCGTTCAGCTGGTCGTCCGTCTCTTCATAGGGGAAGCGGGCGCAGAACTCGTCGAACAGGCCCTGCGGCGGGGTCACCGCGTCAGTGGTGCGCAGGGCGCGCTTGGCGGCCAGGGCGATCAGACCCTCGGCCATGTCGCGCAGGCGTTCCCTGGCCTTGGCCTTGCGACCCTGCCATGCGGCTCCGCCCAACCGGTCCAGCTGGACCCCGTCGGAATCGGTCCCGTAACGGGTCAGCAGGTCGATGTTTTCGACCGGCAGATACAGCTTGCTGTCGCCCGCATAGAGCAGTTCCAGACAGTCGTGCGGGGCGTCCTGAATCTCCAGGGTCTTCAGTCCCTCATAGCGGCCGATGCCGTGGTCCTGGTGCACCACCAGATCGCCGGTGGTCAGGGCCGAGGCCTCGGCCAGGAAGTTGGACGCCCGGCGCTTCCGGCGCGGCCGCGCCAGGCGATCGCCCAGAATGTCGGTCTCGGAAATCACGGCCAGGTCGTCGGTGATGAAGCCGGTGTCCACCGGCAGCACCGCGCGCAGGTACAGCCCCTCGGGCGCCGCCTTCACATCCCGCCAGTCACGCACGGCGACGATGTGGTCCAGCCCGTGGTCGGTCAGCATGGCGGACAGGCGGTCCGACGAGCCCTCGGTCCACGAGGCGAACAGGACGCGCTGGCCTTGCTCTTTCAGGCGCTTGGCGTGGTCGGCCACGGCGGCGAACAGATTGACGCTGTCCTGCGCCCGCTCGGCGGCGAAGTTGCGGCCCAGCCGGCCGCCAGTTTCTTCGCCGTCTCGCTGGAACGGGGTGAACCGCCGGATCGGACGCGGCGCCAGAGCCCCGCGCCAGTCCTCGTCATCCAGATACAGCCGGTCCAGCGGCAAGGCGCGGTAGGCCGACCCGCCCCGCCCCTGAGACGCCTCGCGCCGGGACTCATAGGCGTCGCGCGCCAGCGTCAGCCGCTCGCCACGCGCATCCTCCACATTGTGGTCGAGGAAAACGGCTGAACCCTCTGGCAGATAATCGAAAAAGGTCTCCATCCGCTCATAGAACAGCGGCAGGAAATGCTCCGCGCCCTGACGCCGCGCGCCGGCGCTGACGGCGGCGTAGAGGGGATCGTCGCCCGCCGCGCCGAACAGGTTCAGATAGCCTTGGCGGAACCGCGACACCGCCTCGGCGTCCATCAGCACCTCGGACACCGGCGACAGCTCAACGGCCTTCAGTTGCTGGGTCGAGCGCTGGGTCCCCGGATCGAAGGAGCGGATCGACTCAAGCTCCTGCCCGAACATGTCCAGTCGGACGGGCTCTTCAAAACCGGGCGGGAACACGTCGATGACGCCGCCGCGGATGGCGTACTCGCCCCGCTCCGACACGGTGGAGGCGCGCACGTAGCCGTTGACGGCGAAATAGGTTGCCAGCGCCGCCGTATCCAGTTCGCGGCCCACCCGGGTCTCGAAGGCGGCGGCCGTGGTGGCTTCGCGCGGCGGGGTGCGCTGGGTCACCGCCCCGACCGTGGCGACGATCAGCAGCGATGTTCTGTCTTCAGGGGGCCGCCGGGCCAGCCGGGTCAGGGCGGCCATCCGCTGGGCCGAAACCGCCGGCGTCGGGCTCATCCGGTCGTAGGGCAGGCAGTCCCAGGCCGGATACTCAAGCACGTCAACGTCATGGGCGAAAAAGCGGAACGCCTGCACAAAGGCGCCCGCCCGCGCATAATCCCGCGCCACGAACAGGGCCGCGCCGCCGGTCCCGGCCAGATGCTCGGCCAGCAGGCGGGCGTCCAGCCCCTCGGGCGTGCCCGACAGCTCGCGGTCGTCGATGGCGATGATCGAACCGTCCATCAACCGATGCCCTTCCGGACCGCCACGGCCACATGCTCGGCCATGAAGGCGCGAATGTCCGTCAGGATCGGCGTGTCGAACTCGGCCGGGGGTGGTTCACGCCCGATGATCCAGCCGTAGAGCGGCTGATCCTCATTGGCCACCAAGGCCTCCAGAACATCCAGCTGCGCATCAGAATAGTCGACGGCGATCCGGTCCACGAAGGGGCCCAGCACCATGTCCGCCTCACGGAAACCCCGCCGCCAGGCGCGGAAGCTCAGGCGTTTCAGGCGCTCTTCACGCGCTTGCGGACGTGCGATTTCCTCGGCCACGGTCATTCCGTTCCGTCAAAACATACAAGGGCGTTCACATAGCGTTCCCACAGGCGCTTCGCCACCGGCTATGTTCCTCAAATGCGGCCCGAGATTCTCTTTCCCCTGTTCGCCGAGGTCACGACCCTGAAGGGCGTGGGCGCCAAGGTCGCCCCCCAGATCACCCGGGTGGCCGGCCCGCTGGTGCGCGACCTTCTGTTCCTGGCTCCGACCGGCCTCGTGCATCGTCGCGCCACCACGGCGGATCAGGCCCTTGAGGGCGAGGCGGCGATCCTGGACGTGGTCATCGACCGCCACATCCGCCCCCACAAGATCGGCGCGCCGTGGAAAGTGCGGGCCTCGGACCCTACCGGCTTCGTGCACCTGATCTGGTTCCGGGGCGGCCCGCATCTGGAACGGCTGCTCCCGCCGGGCGAACGGCGCGTCATCAGCGGCAAGGTGGAGATATTCAACAACGAGATCCAGATTCTCCACCCGGATGTTGTGAAGGCCGAGGCCGCCGGCGACATCCCCCTCGCCGAAACGATCTATCCCTCCACCGAGGGGCTGGCGCGCCGGATCGTGCGCCGTCTGGCGCTGGAGGCGCTGAAGACCGCGCCGGATCCGCCCGAGTGGCAGGACCCCGCCTGGATCGAACGCAGACGCTGGCCCGCCTGGCGCGCGGCGCTGGAGGCCCTGCACAATCCCCAGACCGAGGCGGACCTGTCACCGGACGCCCCGCCGCGCCTTCGGCTGGCCTATGACGAACTGCTCGCCCACCAGTTGGCTCTGGCCCGGCGACGCCAGTCGCGACAGACGGTGAGCGCCCCGGTCATCACGCCCGGTCCGGCGTCCGAACAGGTGCTGGCCGCCCTGCCCTTCGAACTGACCGGCGCCCAGAAACAGGCCGTTGTGGAAATCCGCGCCGATCTGGCCTCCGGCGAACAGATGGGACGGCTGCTACAGGGCGATGTGGGTTCGGGCAAGACGGCGGTGGCGGCCATCGCCGTGGCTGACGCGGCCGCCAGCGGTCGGCAAACCGCCCTGATGGCGCCCACGGAAATCCTGGCTCGCCAGCACTACCAGCGCCTCGCCCCCATGCTGGAGAGCGCCGGCGTGCACGCCGTTCTGCTGACCGGACGGGACACGGCGGCGGAGAGACGGCCCAAGCTGACCGCTCTGGCCTCGGGCGAAGCCCAGGTGGCCATCGGCACCCATGCCCTTTTCCAGGACGCGGTGGCTTTCCACGACCTGGCCCTGGCCGTCATCGACGAACAGCACCGCTTCGGGGTCAACGAACGCCAGCGGCTGCAGGCCAAGGGCAAGGGCAAGGGAGGCGTGCACCTGCTGACCATGTCAGCCACCCCCATCCCGCGTACGCTGGAGCTGACCCAGTACGGCGATCTGGACGTGTCCCGCCTGCGCGAGAAGCCGCCCGGTCGCACGCCCGTGACCACGGCGGTCCTGCCGCTGGCGCGCATCGACGAGGTGGCGAACCGGCTCAAGGCGGCGGTGGCCGAGGGCGCGCAGGCCTACTGGATCTGCCCGCTGGTGGGCGAGTCCGAGGCCGTCGATCTGGCGGCGGCCGAGGCGCGGGCTGTGGAGTTGCGGGCCCATCTGGGCCTGAACGTGGGCCTCGCCCACGGCCAGATGAACGGCGCCGACCGCGAGAGCGTCATGACCGCCTTCTCCGAGGGCCATGTGCCGGTGCTGGTGGCCACGACCGTGGTCGAAGTTGGCGTCGACGTGCCCAACGCCACCATCATGGTCATCGAGCACGCCGACCGCTTCGGCCTGGCCCAACTGCATCAATTGCGCGGACGCGTGGGACGCGGCTCGAAACAGAGCGCCTGCATCCTGCTGTACGGCGATCTGGGCGAGGTGGCGCGCGAGCGGCTGGACGTCCTGCGCCGCTCGGAGGACGGCTTCGAGATCGCGGAGGAGGATTTCCGACTGCGCGGCGGCGGCGATCCGCTGGGCCTGAAACAGAGCGGCTTTCCAGCCTACCGCTTCGCCGATCCCGTGCGCCACCGCGAACTGATCCTGGCGGCGTCCGACGACGCCCGCCTGATCCTGACCCGCGACCCCGACCTGGCTTCGGAGCGAGGGAAGGCTGTTCAGGTGCTGGAGGCGTTGTTTGACTGGCGTGCCGACCGCCCATCGGCGGACTGACGCCAGGCGTGAAGGCGACGTTCCACATCGGCTTCAAGATCCGCGTAGAATAGATTGTACGAAGGGGCTTTTCTGCGATCCGCCCAGGATCCCGTCGGTCTGAACACGTCGGAAGCCGACCGGGAATAACGCAGAACACCATCCTGACACTGCGCCGACACCTGGCGTGTCAGGAACGCGGGACGAACGCCCCACTCCAGGTCCGTAGCGTTCGCACCGCCCAGATGTTCGCGCATCTCCGCTCGGCGATCCGTACGTGCGCCAAGGACAGGATTGACGCAGAGGTAGGGCCTGCTCCCCAACAGTTCGAGCCCGCCCCTGTCTGACCATCCCATCGCGCGACGATGCAGCCGTCGCAGTGCGTCCTCATCCATCTCGCGAATCTGGACCCATCCGAAGACACAGCCCGTTTCCGCCCGATCGCGGCAGGCAGGCAGGGGTGCGTCCGGTTCGTATTCATCCGCTGGCACAGCCGAGTCCATCAGATAGGCCGCCACCAGACGTGCCCGCAGGACCTCATTGGGTCCCACCTGCTCGCGCAGCAGCCGGGCGGCTAATTCGCCCCCCTGCTCGACACCGGCGATAATGATGGGGCCATCCGGGTTGCGAGCCAGCCAGGCGTCAAAGGCGGCCGAGATGTCCTGATAGGCGAACGCCCGGGCCTCGCGGGCATCCTCCCGGATCGTCAGTCGGGTGTAGAGGCTGGCCTGACGATACCGGGGAACGCTGAGGGCTCCCGATCGTGCGAACAGCGCCGCGTGATTGGGAAGGACCGAACGATTCAGCCATATCTCCGCCTCACGCTGGTCGACGGGAGCGTTCCAGTGATCCCCGCCGTCATAGGTCGTGGAGTGAATGAAAAAGACAGCTGCGCCATCCTCGCGGCCCGCGTCCCTCAGCGCCCAAGCTGATGCTTCGGCATAGTCAGCCGCCGGCGGCGGCTCGTAGGTCTGGAAGGGCATCTCTGGGTCGAGACCGGAGCGAAGAATGTCGCCGCGCCACACCAGAATGGCGATGACGACCAGCGCCACCAGACCGATCAGGGTCGAACCGATGATGCGGCGGATGAGCAAGCCGGACGCCTTTTCGCCCAAGACGACCTACGCCGCCTTCCTGGCCGCCTGGCTTCTGGCCAGGTCGTCGAAGGCGATCAGGTCGGCGGCCAGGGCCTCGAACTGGTCCAGGGGCACCATATTGGGACCGTCCGACGGCGCATTGTCGGGATCCTGGTGCGTCTCCATGAATACGGCGTCCACACCCACGGCCACAGCCGCCCGGGCCAGGACAGGCACGAATTCGCGTTGGCCGCCCGACGACGTACCCTGCCCGCCCGGCTGCTGCACGCTGTGGGTAGCATCGAACACCACCGGACAGCCGATGTCGCGCAGGATCGGCAGGGCCCGCATGTCGGACACCAGAGTGTTGTAGCCAAAGCTGGCGCCGCGCTCGCAGGCCATGACGTTCGGGTTTCCGGCGCCCGTCACCTTGGCGATGACGTTCTTCATGTCCCAGGGAGCCAGGAACTGGCCTTTCTTGATGTTGATGGCCTTGCCGGTCCGGGCAGCGGCGATCAGCAGGTCGGTCTGGCGCGACAGGAAAGCCGGAATTTGCAGCACGTCCACCACCTCCCCGGCGATGCGGCAGTGCTCCTCGGTGTGCACATCGGTTAGTACCGGTAGGCCGAGCGTCTCGCGGATTTCGGCGAAGATGGGCAGCGACCCTTCCAGCCCGAATCCCCGCGCCGCGTTGGCCGAGGTGCGATTGGCCTTGTCGAAGCTGGTCTTGTAGATGATCCCCACATCCAGCCGCTCGCCGATCTCCTTGAGCGCCGACGCCATCTCGAGGGCGTGTTGACGACTTTCCAGTTGGCATGGCCCGGCGATGAAGACGATGCGCGCGCCGCCCCCGATGCGCACCGGACGCGACAAGCCTTCTGAGAGTTCGATCACGGCGTTGGGCTTCATGGTGTTCCTCAAAACTGGTCAGGGCGCGTGTCGTCCATGCGCAGATCGTGAATGCGCTCCACGTGGCGCCCCGCACTCCATATTGCAACAGATGCGCGCTTCCGGCCAATGGGAACCGCGACAAGATCCCGACGGATCCATCGTCCGGTTGTTGAAGGCCGGTCGCCTTTGTAAGAGGTCACAAGTACGCGGGCGCCCGGAATCGCCACAGACCGCCAGCTCAAGCCCGGGCCCCAGGAGCACAACCCGAATGCCTCTAGACGAACTCCCCTCGCGCTCAGCCCGCAGCACAGAGATGTCGCCCCGAGCGATCGCGGCCCTTCGCAAGTCCATTGCGGTCATACGACGGGAGATGGATGCGGGCGAGCGAACCTGGACCGCAGGATCCCTTGCCGGCGATACCGGGGCAGCTCATGTGCTGGATCCGTATTGCAATGAGGAAATGAGGGCGAAAGCAATCGCCTTTTTTGGCGCCAGCGCGGGCAGCGCCATCCAGATTGAACGGAACATCCGGGCCGGCCAGCTTCGTGTATTTGATCCGATCAATGGAAAAATTCTGGCTTCAACGAAATCTCTTATATTCAGAAAGTATCAGCTATTCTTTTTCTCATTCAAAGATGAACCGATAATACTGGGCTGCCTCGGATCAAAGCCGATGACTTTGATGTATCCTTCAAGAAGGGTCATGATCGACATCGTCAAAAACAAGGAAGACCCTTATAATTTTGTCAACGCCGCCGTCAGGCTGGTGCGATCCTGTGGGCTCGATTTCTACAGGCATCTTTCCGTCAATCGGCCTTCTAAAACGGCATGCGTGGTCGGCGACGAGCGTCCCACGCACTATCTGCTCGAGAGCCTGGGCGCCTTGCAGAAGCTGGAGGAGACCGATCGGCTGGCGCGATTCTGGAAAACTCTGGATTATCTCATCGTGCCGACCGACTACGCCTTCATCCCGGCGGACGAATTGTTCAACGTGCCCTCGTCTGTTCAGGTCGCCTACGTCCCGCTTGCCGACGTCAACCGTCTGGCGATCGACCGCAATCTGTTTGTGCAGCGCTTTATGCGCTCGGGTCACAACATGTCCGAGAGCCTCAGGAAGCGCGTGGTCGACTATGCCGACCGGACGTCTCGAGCCCTCGAATGGCCCGACACAAGGAAAGCGCTTCGCCATGCGGATCACATCACCGTCTGGTTTTCAGTCGAAATCGAGAAAGGCCGCATCCAGAATCAGGCCGAGGTCTTTCATGAGTTGCTGAGCGTCCTGACCGCCCGTTTCGACGACCGCTTCCGACTGATCGTCGATGGCTGGTCGCCCATGCCGCTTTCGGCGGCCCCCAAGGACAAATTCATCGCCGGAAAGGTCCGCGAATTCATGCGCGAGCAGATGGCGTTAGCGCCCCAGCCGGTTGAGGTGATTGAAGCCTTTACCCTTCCCTACCGCGACAAGTTGAAATTGTGCGGCGAGGCGGATTTCTTTGTGTCCATGCAGGGGGCGGCCGCGCTTGTGCCGAGCGGGCTTCGGCACAAACCCGGCGTCACCTATCACAACACCTGGGGCCTCTCGTCCGAACTGGAAGTGTGGACAGAGAATCTTCGCCGGGTGACCCCCCGCAAGGAAGTCAGGCTGGACGCCAGGAGCGGCGGCAGGGATCCTTTCGAAGTGGACATCTCCCTGTTCCGAACGACTGTCGAAGCCCTCATTGATGAGGAAAAAATCGGGCGTCCTTCGGTCTGACGCATCTCAGGCCGCTGAGCGCATTGATCCCTAGCCGTTCAGCGCCGACATGGCGGCTTCGGGGTAACGCTGGCCCTGGGCCGCGCCAGCCGGAAAGACCGCCTCGATACGGGACAGGTCGTCAGGAGTCAGGCTCACATCGAGAGCGCCGACGTTCTCCTCCAGGCGGTCCACGCGCTTGGTGCCGGGGATGGGGACAAGATCTTCACCCTGCGCCAGCACCCATGCCAGAGCCAGTTGGGCCGGCGTGGCGCCCTTGCGAGAGGCGATGGCCTTCACCTCGTCCACCAGTCGCAGGTTGCGAGCGAAATTCTCACCCTGGAAGCGGGGGTTGGATTTGCGGGAGTCCCCATCTTCGAAGTCGTCCGGCGAGCGCAGCGCCCCGGTCAGGAAGCCGCGGCCCAGCGGACTGTAGGGCACGAAGCCCACGCCCAGTTCGCGGCACGTGGGCAGAATCTCGTCCTCCACGTCGCGGGTCCACAGGGAGTACTCGGTCTGCAGCGCGGTGATGGGGTGCACCGCATGGGCGCGGCGCAGGGTCGCCGCGGACGCCTCGGACAAGCCGAGGAAGCGGACCTTTCCCTCGTCCACGAAGCGGGCCATTTCGCCGACGGTTTCCTCAATGGGCGTCGCCGGGTCGACACGGTGCAGATAGTAGAGATCGATGGTCTCGACGCCGAGGCGCTGCAGGCTGCCCTCCACCGCCCGGCGCGCATTGGCGGGCGAACCATCCAGCGGGATGCCGCCGCCGGCCACATAGTCGGTGCGGATACCGAACTTGGTGGCGATGAAAGCGCGGTCGCGCTTCCCGGCCAGCGCCTTGCCCACCAAGTCCTCGTTGGTGTGGGGGCCGTAGATTTCGGCGGTGTCGAACAGGGTGATGCCCAGATCCAGCGCCCGGTGGATGGTGGCGACGGACTCCGCCTCGCTGTCCGCGCGGCCGCCGTAGAAGGCGCTCATGCCCATGCAGCCCAGACCGATGGCTGAAACCTCGGGACCGTTCCGGCCCAGTTTGCGCGTCTTCACGGGGCGCTCTCCTGCTGATGTGGGGAGGCGGTGATGGTCGCCGCCGGCCGCTTTCAGTTGGGCGCCGCCTGCGCGTGGTTCAAGGCGCGTTCATGGCCCGAATGGTCGGGGTGGCGTCCAGGGCGTTCGGCTCGATCGCGGGCGCGCGCAGCTTCAGATGGGCGAACATTGTACGAGCGCCGTCCAGGTCGTCCTCGGTCAGCGGGCGCAGATGATCGCCGTCCCGCACGCCCGGCAGGATGGTCAGGGTGACGCTGTTCATCACGTTGCCGCCGATCAGGTGGAACAGGCCCGCCTCCATGTCTATCCGCACCACGATGTCGCAGTGAAGCGGGGCGTATTCGCCCGTGTCGCGGCGGCGATCGGCGAGAGTACGATAGCTGGCCGAACCGCGCGCGTTGCACAGCAGGTCGCCGGGCTGGATTTCCGCCTCGCCCGCGTCGTGGGCCACGAAGGCGGCGTCGGGGGCCTGGCCGTCGCGGGCGCGGATGGCCTGGTCGATATAGACCCTGTGCGAGATGTCGCGCGCGAACTGGCTCATGTCGCCCAGCCCGCCCTCGCACATGACCCAGCTTATGAAGGCAGCGGACCAGGGCTGCACCCAGTCGATGGGGCGGTCGGTGCGGCGCCATTCGCGGTTCTGGTCGCCGATGACCTCGGCGCCGTCGGGGGTGGCGGACCAGTAGCCGGCCACCGTGGCGGTGACGCGATCGCGGTCCTCCCAGTCGCCGAAGCGCAGCATGTGGCGCGCCTGTCTCGGCGCCGGGCGGCGGGGGTTGAGGGCGTCGGGCACGATCCCGTCGGGCAGGCGGCCCGCCTCCACCGGGCGCGCGTCAACCGTCTGGAAGCCGAAGAAGGCCCATTCCTGAACGGCCACATCAACCATGCGCCGCCGCGCCCAGTCGGTAGGGCCGACGCGGCAGCCAGGCTGTATGACGCGCATGGCGCCCCGCTCGCCCGAGACACGCTCGGACGGCGGGATCACATCGAAAACGTCGCGGGACAGGCGGGCTGTCTGCGCCTGAACCGGCGCGGCCAGCCCGAGCGCGACAAGCGCGGCTACAGCGGCGCGCACGCGGCCTCCAGCCAGGCGCGGACGTCGCCGTCCACATGCGGGCCGATCTTCTCGAGCACCTGGGCGTGATAGGCGTCCATGTAAGCGCGCTCGTCCGGCGTCAGCAGGCCGACCTCGATCAGGTTCCTGTCAATGGGGGCGAAAGTCAGGGCTTCGAAGCCGTGCATGGGTCGCTCGCCGCCCTCGATGGGCGTGGCGGGCGTGACCACCTGCAGGTTTTCAATGCGGATGCCCCAGTGGCCGGGCTTGTAGTAGCCGGGCTCGTTGGAGAGGATCATGCCCTCCAGAAGCGGCTGGGTGTTCACCGCCTTGGCGATGCGCTGGGGCCCCTCGTGCACACCCAGATAGCTGCCCACGCCGTGGCCGGTGCCGTGGTCATAGTCCAGACCCGTCATCCACAGAGGCAGGCGCGCCAGGGCGTCCAGCTGATGGCCCGTGGTTCCTGCCGGGAAGCGCACGACCGTCATGGCGATGTGGCCCTTCAGAACGCGGGTGAAGCGGTCCTTCTGCTCAGCCGTGGGCGCGCCGATGGCCATGGTGCGGGTGATGTCGGTGGTGCCGTCCAGATACTGGCCGCCGCCATCCACCAGCAGAAGACTGCCCGTCTCGATGCGGCGGATTGTGCTGGTGACAGGCTTGTAGTGCGGCAGGGCGCCGTTGGGGCCCGCGCCGGCGATGGTGTCGAAGCTGAGGTCCTTCAGGGCGCCGGTGGCCTCGCGAAAGCCTTCCAGCTTTTCGACAATGGCGCGTTCGTCGGGCAGGGTCTGCTGCGCCTCGGTGGCGACCCAGTGGAGGAAGTTGGCGATGGCGGCGCCGTCGCGGATGTGGGCCTGACGAGAGCCCTCGATCTCCACCGGGTTCTTTGTGGCGCGCGGCAGGGCGCAGGGATCGGCGGCGCGGACCACGGTCGCGCCCGCGGCTTCCAGATGATCGAAATACCAGGCCGAGGACTGGGCCGGATCGATCAGCACGCGCTGGCCCGCCAGAGCGGCGATGGCGCCAGGCAGGTCGTCGGGTTTCTCGAGGGAAACCTGATTGCCCAGCCACGACGGCAGATCCTCGGTGATCTTGGCGGGGTCCAGGAACAGGCGCGCGGTTCCGTCGGCCTTGAGGATCGCCTGGGCCAGCGGCAGGGGCGTGCGGATCACGTCGCCGCCGCGGATGTTGAACAGCCAGGCGATGGAGGACGGCGCGGTCAGGACGGCGGCGTCGGCGCCCGCGTCGTCCAGTCCCTGCCCCACCCGCGCGCGCTTCGAGGCGCTGGTCTCGCCGGCATACTCATCCGGATGCGGGACCACGGGCGCTTGCGGCTGGGCCGGGCGCTCGGCCCAGGCGGCGTCGACGGGATTGATCTGGACCGGCTTCAGCTCGGCGCCGGCCTTGTTTGCGGCGCGTCTGAGACCCGCCAGGGCGTCGGGGCTATGCAGGCGCGGGTCATAGCCGATGACGGCGCCCTTCGGCGACTTGGCCAGATAGGTCGGGACGTCGTCGGGATAAGACAGAATGTCGAACTGATCCGCATCCACCTGGGCGCGCACCTGAACGGTATAGCGCCCGTCCGCAAAGACGGCGGCGCGGTCGGTCATGATCACACCCGCTCCCGCCGAGCCGGTGAACCCGGACACCCACGCCAGCCGGTCATTGGCGGTGGGCAGATATTCATTCTGGTGCTCGTCCTCGTGAGGCACGAGGAAGCCGTCGAGCCTCTGGGCTTTCAGTTGTTCGCGGACCAGCGGAAGGTGTTTCGCGCCGAAGGACGGGTCGGTGGTTTCGTCGAAGGTCTGTCTCATGGGCGCATGACTTACGCCCATCATTCCGTCGCTTCTACCCCACCCGGCGCAGCACGAGCGCGCTCCAGGCGTCGCGGTGGATGCGGCGCTCCAGCCGGAAGCCGCGCGACAGGTAGGCGGCGGAGACGCGTCGCTCCTGGGTGCGCAGCAGGCCTGACAGGATGGCCACGCCGCCCAGTTTCAGCGACGTCTTGATGTCCTGTGACAAGGCAACCAGCGGCGGGGCGAGGATGTTGGCGAATACCAGATCATAGGGACCATGGCCCCGCACCGTCTGGTCGTTCAGGCCCGAGGCGTGGACGAAGCGGGCGGGGGCGGCGTTAAGCCTGGCGTTCTCGTTGGCGATGCGCACGGACGGCTTGTCGATGTCGGTGCCCAGCGCGACGGTGCTGCCGGTCTTCGCCGCTGCGATGGCCAGCACCCCGGTACCGGCGCCCACGTCCAGCACCCGCTCGAACCGCTCGCGTTTGAGCAGTTCGTCGAAGGCGACGAGACAGCCGACCGTGGTGCCGTGGTGGCCGGTGCCGAATGCGGCGCCCGCGTCGATCATCAGATTGACGGTGTTGACCGGCACCCGGCCCTTGTCGTGGGCGCCGTAGACGAAGAAGCGCCCCGCCCGCACCGGCGGCAGGCCTGAAAGCGACATGGCCAGCCAGTCGGCGTCGGCCAGCTTCTCGATCGCCACCCGCAGCTCGCCCTGCGCGCGCAGACGCGCGGCGATTCCGTCCGCTTCATCCGTCGATGTGGGAAAGGCGTCGATGCGCCATATGCCCTTGTCCTCGTCCTCTTCGAGGATCGAGTAGGTCGCGCCCTCCAGCAACGGATCGGCGTCGATGGCGGCGGCGGCGGCCTCGGCGGCTTTTCGCGCGCCACGCGCAATTATTTGAACGGCGGACTCGGACATTTCTCAAACATCGGTATGGTGTGGAATCGCAAGACAGGAGCGCGCCCCTGCGTGCTCGTATCACCGAGGGGTCGGGGAATACATGGCCAAGAGTCCAACCACGTCGAAAACCACCGCCGCGAAAAAGCCCGCGACGGCCAAGTCAACGACGACGAAATCCACCGCGGCGAAACCCGCTGCAAAGGCTGCGGCGCCCAAGGCCGCCGCCAAGCCGAAGACCACGGCCGCCAGGGCGCCTGTGAAGACCACGGCGCCCAAGGCGTCCGTCGCGCCGAAGGCCGCCGCCAAGGCGCCGGCCAGCAAGCCCGCCGCGAAGGTGACGACGGCCGCCAAGGCGCCGGCGACAGCAGCGAAGAAACCCGCCGCCCGCACCGCCGCCGCCAAGCCCAAGACCTCCGCCGCGACCCGTTCGACGGCGACCCGGTCCACAGCGCCGCGTCGCACGACCACGGCCACGCGTCCCACACCGGCGCCCGCGCCGAAGGCTGCTCCGACGCCCGCGACCGCGGCCGCTCCGGCCGCCCCGGCGCCCGCCGCTTCGGCTTCGTCGTCGCGCAGCGCTCCGGCGAAGAAGGGCTTCCTCGCCCGGTTCGGCGACATGATCTTCGGCAAGAAGTAGGTCGCGCCTGAAACGACAAAGCCCCGGACGGTCGAACCGTCCGGGGCTTTTTCATGCCTGGAGCGTCTCGATCACGCCGGGGGCAGATCCTCGGCCAGGATAGCCATCTCGAACATGAACGAGCCGTCGTCGTCCTCATCCTTGAAGACCACGCCGATGAACTCGTCATCCACATAGACCTCGGCGGAGTCGTTCTGCTTGGGGCGGGCCTTCAGGTTGATGCCGCCGGTGTTGAAGGTGCGCTTCAGATGGGTCTCGATGCGCTTGATGTCGGTGTCGTTCACGATGGACGGCCTCTATGATTTGAAGGCGCGGACCCTATTGGAGGCCGCACCGCATTTCAAACGCACGGAACAGAAATCAGATCACGAAATCATAGGCGATGTCGGCCAGGGTGTGGTCCATGGTGCGCGCGGGCTGTTCGCCGGTCGGGCAGTTGACCAGACGCGCCGGGACCCCGGCGGCGGTGCAGTGGGCGGGCACCGGCTTCAGCACCACCGAGCCCGAAGCGATCTTCGCGTAGTCGCCGATAGTGATGTTGCCCAGCACCTTGGCGCCGGCCCCCAGCAAGACCCCCCGCCCGATCTTGGGATGACGGTCGCCGCGCTCTGCGCCCGTGCCGCCCAGGGTCACGGCGTGCAGCATGGAGACCTCGTCGCCCACCACCGCCGTCTCGCCAATGACAATGCCGGTGCCATGATCGAAGAACAGACCGGCCCCCAGTTGCGCAGCGGGATGAATATCCACCTGAAATAGCTCGGACATCCGGCTCTGGAAGTGGAAGGCCAGTGTTTCGCGCCTTTGGGTCCACAGCCAGTGGGAAACGCGGTGCGCCTGAATGGCCTGGAATCCCTTGAAGTAGAGGAACGGCTGCAACAGCGACTTGATGGCGGGATCACGCTCCTCCACCGCCTGCAGGTCGGCGCCGGCCGACGCGACAATGGCCGGGTCGGCGGCGAAGGACTGGGCGCACACTTCGCGGACGCTCATGGGGCCCAGTTCGGCGTCGCCCAGCTTGCGGGCGATCTGATAGCTGAGAGCGCCGGCCAGATCGTCATGGGACAGAATCGTGGCGCTCATCAGGGACGACAGGCGTGGTTCGTCGCGCGCCGCCTGCTCAGCCGCCTCGCGCAATTGCCGCCACCGTGACGGGGGGTCGCTGACCAGTTCCAGTGGCTGCGCCATGAGCATTCCTTTCGCGCGGGCCTGACCGAATGGAACTTAGGCCTGCGACGCAGTCTGCAAAAGCCCGAAGCGGGAAATTGAGACCGGCTCGCAGAAAGACTCTGGCGCGATGGGACCGGCGAGCCTAGCTATTGAGGATGAGCCCTTACGCCCCTGTCGGCGCGCCCCTGCCCGCCCCCGAACCGTCCGAAGCCTATCTGAAGCGCCTGTCGAACCGGCGCTCGACCCCCGCCCAGACCATCGGCGCGCCGGGCCCGGGCGACGACCAGATCGCGCGAATTCTGTCGGTGGCGGCGCGCACGCCGGACCACGGCAAGCTGGCTCCCTGGCGCTTCGTAATTCTGGGCGCGTCGGCCAAGGCGCGGATCGCGGCTGAACTGGAACCGATGGCGCCGGATCCCAAAGGCGTCGCTGTACTCGCCAAGCTGCGGGCCTCGCCGGTCTGCGTGATGGTGGTGTCGACACCGGTGCAGGGCCACAAGATTGCGGTTTGGGAGCAGGAGTTGTCCACGGGCGCGGTCTGCATGAACCTGCTGCACGCTGCGGACGCCCTTGGATTCGGCGCCAACTGGATAACCGACTGGTATGCCTACGAGCCCGCAGCGACCGCCCTGTTCGGCGTTCAGGCGGGCGAACGCATCGCCGGCTTCATCCACCTGGGCACGCCCGCCGCGCCTGCGCTGGAACGAGACCGGCCCGATCTGTCGGTCCTGATCAGCCGCCTGGACTGAAGGTTTCCCGGGCGGCGGCGTGGATGACACGCCGTGTTTCCTCCCACCCCACCAACTCATCCACCTCGGAAAGCGGATGAAACGCCGCCTCGGCCGCGTCGTCCCCCGCCACAGGCTGGCCGCCCGTCCATTCAGCGCGGTAGTCGATCATCACATAGTGACGGTCGTGGTCGGGAAAGACGCCGTCCACTACAGCCAGCAGGCTGGTGATGACCGCGTCGACGCCGGTCTCTTCCTTCAGTTCGCGCAAGGCCGCGTCCTGGGCCCGCTCGCCCGGCTCGATCCGGCCACCCGGCAGGCTCCATTCGCCAAGACGGGGCTCGGTGCCGCGCCGGATCAGCAGCACCTGGTCGCCCTTGAGGCACACCACCCCGACGACGGGCACAGGGGTCATTCAGCAATCCTCACGCGGGCGGTCACGCATTCTGGCTTTCCTGATCCATGCGGGTTTGAGACAAGCGTGTCCATGCCCGCACCCTCCCCCGCCGTCATCGACGAACTGAAATCCATCCTCGGCCCGAAAGGCTGGACGCAGGATGCGGACCTGATCGCGCCGCGCGTGGTCGAGTGGCGCGGCGCCTGGGAGGGCGACACCCCGATCCTTCTGACCCCCGGCTCCACCGAAGAGGTGGCGCGGGTCGTGGCGGTCTGCGCCCGCGAGGGCGTGGCCATCACGCCCCAGGGCGGCAACACCGGACTGGTGGGCGGCCAGATTCCATACGGCGAGGTTCTGATCGCGCTGACCCGAATGCGGGCGGTGCGACAGGTGCTGCCACTGGAAGACGTGCTGGTGGTGGAGGCCGGGCTGACGCTGAAGGAGGCGCAGGATGCGGCGGCGGCGGCGGATCGCTTCTTTCCGCTCAGCCTCGCGGCCGAAGGCACCGCGACGGTGGGCGGCGTGATCTCCACCAACGCCGGCGGTACGGCGGTGCTGCGCTACGGCGTGGCGCGCGATCTGGTGCTGGGGCTGGAGGCGGTGCTGCCCAACGGGGAGATTTTCCACGGACTGAAGCGGCTGCGCAAGGACAACACCGGCTATGACCTCAAGCACCTGTTGATCGGCGCCGAGGGCACGCTGGGCATTGTGACCGCGGCGGCGCTGAAGCTGTTTCCCGTCATGCGGTCGCGGGCCACGGCGGTGGTCGGGCTGGAGACGCCGGCTGCGGCGCTGGAACTGCTGGCGGTGGCCAAGGCCGAGACCGGCGGGGGCGTCGAGGCGTTCGAGCTGATGAACCGGCAGGGGATCGAGATTTGTCTGGCCCACATCCCCGACACCCGTGATCCGCTGGATACGCCCAGCCCGTGGGCGGTGCTGATCGAACTGGCAGCCGGCGAACCGGGGGCGGCTGAACGCGGGATGGGGCGCATTCTGGAAGACGCCTTCGAGCGCGGCCTGATCTCGGATGCGGCCATGGCCCAGAACGCGGCGCAGGCGGCCCAGTTCTGGCGGCTGCGCGAGGAGATGTCGGCGGCCCAGAAGGCGGCGGGCGGCGGATGGAAGCATGATGTCTCCCTGCCCCTGACCGCCCTGCCGGAATTTGTCGAGCGCGCCCACGCGGCGCTGAACGCGCAATTCGCGGGCATCCGGCTGGTGACGTTCGGGCATCTGGGCGACGGCAACCTGCACTACAACGTTGTCCCGCCCGCAGGCGAAGACCCGAAAGCCTTCGCCGCACGCAAGGACGAGGGCGCGCGAATCGTCCACGACATCGTCGGCGAACTCGAGGGTTCCATCTCCGCCGAACACGGTCTGGGGCGCCTGAAGACCGAAGAGGCGCTACGCTACAAGGATCCGGTTCAAGTGGCCGCCATGCGGGCCGTGCGCGCCGCCCTCGACCCACAGCGGATCATGAACCCGTCGGTGCTTTTCTGAGCCTCAAGGTTCCAATCGGAGGCTGCACGGCCTATCTGCCCCGAAACCTCCGGAGGCCGTGCCTTTGCTTATCGTCCTGTCGCCCGCCAAGCGTCTGAACTATTCCGAAGCCCCGACGGCGATCCAGCCCACCCGACCGCGCTTCGATACCGACATCGCCGAACTGGCCAAAGTCACGCGCAAGCTTACACGCGCGGACCTGCGTCGGCTCATGGACATCTCCAAGCCGCTGGCGGATCTGAATCACGAACGCTTCCAGGCCTTTGACCCGGACAGCGAAGAGGGCGCCCTGCCCGCCGCGTTCGCCTTCGCCGGAGATGTCTATGAAGGGCTCAAGGCCCGCGAACTGGACGACAAGGCGCTGACATGGACGCAGGATCACCTGCGCATACTGTCGGGCCTGTATGGCCTGCTGCGGCCGCTGGACGCCATCCACCCCTATCGTCTGGAGATGGGCACGCGCTTGCGCACCGAGCGGGGCGCGAACCTGTACGACTTCTGGGGCGACCGCATCGCCAAACGCCTGAACGCCGACGCGGAGGGGCAGGCCGATCCGTCGCTGGTGAACCTGGCCAGCCAGGAATATTTCGGCGCCGTGGACGCGCGAGCCCTGAAGCTGCCCGTGATCACGCCCCAATTCCGCGAGCTTCGTGATGGCGAGAGCCGGATCATCTCGTTCTTCGCCAAGAAGGCGCGGGGCCTGATGGCGCGCTGGGCCATCGACAACCGCGTTGAGCGGGCCTCGGATCTGAAGGGCTTCGACCTTGAGGGCTATAGCTTTGACAAGGCTGCATCCAGCGAGAACGACTGGATATTCACCAGACCGGGAAAATCCTGACGCCCTGTCGCCACCGGCGCAGAGTGTCGCTAGATTGACCTGAAGAACCGGCGGGCGACTCGCCGGCAGGATGGAAGACCCCGCATGTTTCAGTGGCTGAAAGGCATCTCCGGCTCCGACACGGCGAAGGATGCGCCGCGTCCCTTCAACGCCGACGTCAACGACCTGAAGGGTCAGGCGGCTGTGATTTCGGGCTCCACGTCGGGGATCGGCCTTGCGCTGGCCCGCGCGGTGGCGTCCCGGGGCGGCGATGTGGTGCTGAACGGCTTGGGCGACCCGGCCGAAATCGAGCGCACCCGCTCCGGCATGGAAGCCGCCTATGGGGTGAAAGTCCGCTATCACGCCGCCGACATGCGCAACGGCAGCGAGGTGGCCGACATGGTCGCCTTCGCCAAACACGATCTGGGCCGGCTGGACATTCTGGTGAACAACGCGGGCGTCCAGCATGTGGAGGCCATCGACAAGTTCCCCGCCGACAAGTGGGAGCAGATCATCGCCATCAACCTGTCGTCCGCCTTCTATGCGATCCGGGCGGCGGTCCCGATCATGAAGGCGCAGGGGCGCGGGCGGATCATCAATGTGGCCTCGGCCCACGGGCTGGTGGCCAGCCCTTACAAATCCGCCTACGTGGCCGCCAAGCACGGCGTCATCGGCCTGACCAAGACCGTGGCGCTGGAACTGGCCGAGCAGAACATCACCTGCAACGCCATCTGCCCCGGCTTTGTCGAGACGCCCATCGTCGAAAAGCAGATCGCCGATCAGGCCCGCACCCGCGGCATTCCGCGCGAGAAGGTTCTGGCCGAAGTGATCCTGAAGTCCCAGCCCACGCGGCGGTTCGTGACCACCGACGAACTGGCGGGCATCTTCCTGTATCTGGTCAGCGACCTTGGGGCCTCGGCCAACGGGGCCAGCTTCTCCATCGACGGCGGCTGGACCGCCCAGTGACCCCATCGGAGGGCTAGGCTTGCTGAAGCGGAAAAAACCCTCCGATCCGAACCGGCTCCGGGCCGTCTGTCTGGCGCTTCAGGGCGGCGGGTCCCACGGGGCGTTCCAGTGGGGCGTGCTTGACCGGCTGCTGGAAGACGGGCGGCTGGACATCAAGGCGGTGACCGCCGCCTCGGCCGGGGCCATGAACGGCGCGGCGCTGATTTCAGGTATGGCGGCGAACGGGCGGGACGGCGCCCGCGAGGCCCTAGACAAGCTCTGGCGCGAAACCAACCAGTCCGGCGGCCGCAACGTCTTCGGCGACAGCGGCGTGTGGAACGCCATGACCAATCCGGGCTGGCTGAAGGAGACGCCGTTCTGGCGCTCGTTCAAGGCCTTGGCCCTGTCGTCCAGTCCCTATGATTTCAATCCCTTCAATCTGAACCCGCTGAAGCGCGTCATAGACGCCTCGATCGATTTCGAGGCCGTGCACAACTCGCCGATCAAGCTGTTCGTGTCGGCGACGGCGGTGAAGCACGGGCGGGCGCGCATCTTCACGTCGAACGAGATCAGCGACGAGGTGCTGATGGCCTCGGCCTGCCTGCCGCATCTGTTCCAGGCGGTGACCATCGACGGCGAGCCCTACTGGGACGGCGGCTATCTGGCCAATCCGGCGCTGTGGCCGCTGTTCTACGATGACACGCCCGACGACATCCTGCTGCTGCCGCTAAATCCGTTCGAGCGGGAGGATACGCCCCGGGCGCCCGGCGAGATCATGGATCGCATGAACGAGATCGCCTTCAATGCGCCGCTCACCGCCGAGTTGCGCGCCGTGGCCTTCGTGCAGGAACTGATCGAGGAAGGCCAGCTGACCGAGACGGCGCGGGGCCGTTATCGCCACATGCTGCTGCACGCCGTGTCGGCGGACGGGCATCTGGACGATCTGTCGCTGGGGTCAAAGTTCAACACCGAATGGACCTTCCTGCTGGACCTGAAGGCGCGGGGCCGCGAGGCTGCGGACCACTGGCTTCAGAACTGCCTGCCCGCCGTGGGCGAGCGGTCCAGCATGGACATGAAGCGGTTTCTCTAGGCCGCTGCAGCCGCCTCGTCCTCGCGACGGCGGCGCGTCTCGATCAGGCGCACGCACCAGATCGATATCTCGTAGAGAATGATCAGCGGGAAGGCGAGCATGCTCTGGCTCACGGGATCCGGCGGCGTCACGAACGCGGCCACCACGAAGATGCCGACGATGGCGTATTTGCGCCCCTTCGACAGAGCCTCGGCGCTGACGATACCGGCCAGACCGAGCAGGGTCATGACCACGGGCAGCTGGAAGCACAGGCCGAAGGCCAGCAGCAGGGCCGTGACCAGGTTCAGATAGTCCGACACCCGCGTCATCAGGGCCACCGACACCTCGGCCGTGGCGATCTGCTGGCTGAGCGAGAACCACATGACGAAGGGCAGCATGATGAAATAGACCATGGCCGTCCCGATCAGGAACAGGATGGGCGCGGCCAGAAGGAACGGCAGGAAGGCCTTGCGCTCGTTGCGGTAAAGGCCCGGCGCCACGAAGCCGTAGACCTGCCAGGCCAGGATCGGGAAGGTGATGACGATGGCGCCGAAGGCCGCCAGCTTGATCTTGGTGATCAGGAATTCCAGCGGCGCGGTGGAGATCAGGCCAACGGCCGAGCCGCCTTCCGGCAGCGGCGTGATCCCGGCCGTGGCCAGGATCAGGTCGATGGGCGACACCCCCTGCCCGCCCGACGCCTCGTGCAGGGCGAAGGCGGCGGCGAACGGCTTGACCAGAAAGACATACAGCGGCCCGGCGAAGGCGAAGCACAGGATGAAACCGAGGATGAAGGCGGCCACGCAGACAAGCAGGCGGCTGCGCAGCTCGGTCAGGTGCTCCAGCAGCGGCGCGCGGGAGGATTCGATCTCGGCTTCGTCGTCCTCGGGGCGGCTCACGATCCAGCCTCCGGGGTCTTCTTCGCTGCGGGATTGCGACGGGGCGCGGCCTTGGCGGCGGATGCAGCCACGGGCTTGGCCGGCGTGGACCTGGCGGTCGCGGTCTTGGGTTTGGCTTTCGTCGTCGCCTTGGTCTTCGGCTTCGCAGCTGTGATCTTTGCGGCGCTCGGGGCCTTGGCCGGGGCGGCTGCGGACCGGGCGGGCTCAGCCGCAACCGGCGCCGGAATCGCGGGGGGCGCGGGCTGGGCGGGGGGATCCGAAGCTCCGTAGCTTGTGGGCACCACCGGCTTGTTCAGGTCCTCGCTGATCTGGCGGAAGGCAGCCTCGGTTTCGGCTCCGAGCGGCTTCGCCATCTGGCCGGTGCGCAGGGCCTCGACCTCCTTGCGAAGGTCGTCCAGCTCGGACTGGCGCGCCATCTCATCGAAGCTGGCGCGAAAATCGGCCGCCATGCCGCGCGCCTTGTTCATGAACTGGCCAACCCGCCGCATCAGGAGCGGCAGGTCTTTCGGCCCCACCACGATGAGCGCGATGATGCCGATCAACAGAAGTTCGGTGGCGCCTATGCCGGGGCCCAAGCCGCCCATGAATCAAGCCCTCTGCGCGAACGCGGTCAGCGTTGGGCTTCGTCTTTTTCGGCCTCGGTGCGCGGCAAGGTGCCGGCCGGGGTCTCGTTGGGCTTCTTGTCATCGTCGCCGCCGGACAGGCCGTCCTTGAAGGCGCGGATGCCCTTGGCGGCGTCGCCCATAAGGCCCGACAGTTTGCCACGGCCGCCGAAGAGCAGCAGCACGATGACCGCGATGATGATGATCTGCCAGATGCCGGGCTGCATGAGGTCTCGTCTCTGCTTCGAAAGCGGCGGCGGTATGCCGACGCGAACTACAGGCGATCATATAGGACATCGCCCGGGGGCAAGCCAAGAAATCCATCACGGCGTCGCGGCATATTATCCCGGTCCGGATCGCACCGACCGGCGAGCCGTGCGTTAAATGACCTTGAGACGAGCCAGAAAACGGGGACCCACATGGATGCGGATTTCGTCATCGTCGGCGGCGGCGCCGGCGGCCTGCTGCTGGCGGCCCGACTGGGGCGCAGACTGGAACGACGGGACGGGCGGCGACGGGTCCTGCTGATCGACCGGACGCCGCTCCATATCTGGAAACCCAGTCTGCACGAGATCGCCGCCGGGACCCTGGACGCCCATCAGGAGGGGCTGTCGTACCCCATGCTGGCCCGGCGTAACTCCTTCAAGTTCAGCCTGGGCGACATGTCGGGGCTGGATGTGGAGGGCAAGCGCCTGACGCTGGCGGAGATGCGCGACCCGGATGGCAAGGTGATCGTGCCGGAGCGGGTCTTGGGGTTCGAGCGGCTTGTACTGGCCACCGGCAGCGGTTCAAACCTGTTCGGCACGCCGGGCGCCGCCGAGCATGCCCGCCTGCTGGAGGACACCGACGACGCGCGCGACTTCCAGAAGCGGCTGACCACCGCCTTCATGGCCACGGCCTTTTCCGATGAGCGCGTGCTGAGGATCGCCATCGTCGGGGCGGGAGCCACCGGAGTGGAGCTGTCGGCCGAGCTGCTGGAAGCCCACGACGCCTTTCAGGAGGCCCTCGCCCACGATCAACAGTTCCGGCTGGAGGTCACCATCGTGGAAATGGCGCCGCGCATCCTGGGCGGCCTGCCGGACCGGGTGGCCGGCCAGGCGACGGCCGCCCTCGTCCACAAGGGCGTGCGGGTCATGACCGACACGAAGGTGGAACGGGTGCGCGCGGATGGGCTGGACACGTCACAGGGCGAGGTTCCTGCGGACCTGATCGTCTGGGCCGCCGGGGTGAAGGCGGATGAGCGGAACACCACCTTCGGCCTCAGGACCGGCAAGCTGAACCAGTTCATCACCGACGACCGCCTGCGCACCTCGGCGCCGGGCGTCTGGGCCATGGGGGACTGCGCCGAGACGCCCGGCGCGAACGGCCGCGCTATCCCCGCTCGCGCCCAGGCGGCGGCCCAGCAGGCGGATTATCTGAGCGAGGCCCTGCTGGCCGATGCGCAGGGGCGGTCACACGGCAAGGGCTTCGTCTATCGCGACCGGGGTTCGCTTGTGGCGCTGGGCGACGACGAGGCGGCGGGATCCCTGATGGGCGGGCTGCTGGGGGACCGGTTCTTCATTGAGGGGCTGACGGCCCGCTGGGCCTATATGTCCCTGCACCTGGACCACCACCGGCGCATTCTGGGCCCTGTGCGGACGGCGGTGCTGGCGCTGGCGCGGCTAGTGCACAACCGCATATCGGGCCGGCTCAAGCTGCACTGAGCCTCAGTACAGCAGGAACGGCCGCCGCTCCTCGATCCACGCCGCCTCGTCCGGCAGGGTCAGGGCGTCCAGATCGGCGGGCGCAGCCCCGGCGTCGTCGACCCATTCGCGCAGGGCAGGACCGCCGTTGATGACGTCGATGGGCAGCTTTCCGAAGGCGTACTCATAGGGGAAGTCCCGCCACAGGTCGTAGTCGGGATACAGCCGCCGGATCGCCTTGAAGCCCAGCGCCTGCACCCGCCACGGGCGGAAGGCGGCGTGGTCGTAATGCGGGCCGTCCACATGGATCTGGACGCCGCTGCACAGCTGGCCGACGTGCTTGTGGAAGGTGGGCTCGAACCACATGTCGCGCAGCACGCAGCCGGCCAACCATTCAGGGGCCAGCGCCTGCATTTCGGCGATCACGGCGCGGGCGTCGATGTCGGGGGCGCCGAACAGCTCCAGCGGCCGGGTGGTGCCCCGCCCCTCCGACAGGGTCGCCCCTTCCAGCATAACCGTGCCGGCATAGGCCCGGGCCATGGACAGGTTGGGCGCATTGGGGCTGGGATTCACCCAGGCCCGCTCCAGCAGCGGCCAGCCGTGGCCAGGCGCCTGATCCGGCGACCAGTTTTCCATCGTGACGACATGATAGTCCACGTCGATCCTGAAGTGATGGATGAACCATTGACCTAGCTCGCCCATGGTAAGGCCGTGGCGCATGGGGATGGGGCCCGCGCCCACGAAGCTCTCCCAGCCGGGACGAAGGGTCAGCCCTTCCACCGGCCGCCCGGCGGGATTGGGCCGGTCCAGAACCCACACCGACTTGCCATGTTTCTCTGCTGCTTCAAGCACATAGAGCAATGTGGTGACGTAGGTGTAGATGCGGCAGCCCAGATCCTGGAGGTCGATCAGGATGACGTCGAACGTCTCCATCCACTCGTCCTTCGGACGGCGGACCTCGCCATAGAGGCTGAACACCGGCACGCCGTGGACCGGATCGCGGTAGTCCGGACTCTCCATCATATTGTCCTGAAGGTCGCCCTTCATGCCGTGCTGGGGACCGAACAGGGCGGTCAGCGTGATGTCGTCACAGGCCGCCAGGGCGTCCACCGCATGGGTCAGGTCCGCCGTCACCGAGGCCGGATGGGCCAGCAGCGCCACCTTTCGCCCCTTCAGGTCGCGGCGCAGGTCGGGGTCGGACAGCAGGCGGTCGAGGCCGAATGTCATGCGCAGGTCTCGGGCAGGATCAGAATGAATGAGTCGGGATGGTGAAAGTCGGGCTTTTCCGCCGGATGCGCCAGCGCCCAGTAGCTGATCGCGCCGTCCAGGGTTTCGATGACGGCCGTCAGCCCGATCCGCCCGTCCGCATCGGCGGGCAGGGTGACGTCGGCGGTGAGGACGACGGTCTCTGCGGTCTGGCGCATCACGATCATCGGCGCGGCCTGCTCAAGCGGCTGCATGCCCTCGCGATAACCCTCGAACCCGTAGGCCGCCCAGGCGCCGGAAGGCGACAGATTGTACTCCGCATAGCCCGCCTTTCGCCCGGCGAACGCCTCGAAGCAGGTTGTGCGCCACAGGCCGTCGGTGCGCACCCTCGCCGCGGGATCGGGCAGCCGGACGGCGGCGACCGGACCGGTCACCCGATACTCAAGGCTGACGACGCCGTCCCTGCGGCGCGCCTGGACGTGAATCTGCAGTCCGGCGGACGGCGTCGACGGATGCGGGATCAGCGCGATCACGGTTTCGGACTCCGCGCCGGAAAAAACAGTGTCCGAATTGTCCGAATTGTCCGAAATCCGGCCCATGATCCCCTCCCCCACAGCCCCGGCCGCACACTGCGCGCGCCCCAGCCGGCCCAATTTAACACGCCCTGAAAGCAGGCGGTGAAAGTCATGACCTTCAACGATGCGCGCGCGTCGTGCTACAGGCCCTGCTCCCTTATGCTCAAGCCGCTTTGACCATGACCGAAACCGCCTTCAAGTCCGAGTTTCTCCGCACCATGCAGGCGCGGGGCTATATCCATCAGGTCACCCATCCGGCAGAGCTGGATGCGGCGGCGGCCTCGGGCGTGGTCACGGGCTACATCGGCTTCGACGCAACGGCCCCCAGCCTGCACGTGGGACACCTGATCCAGATCATGCTGCTGCGCCGCCTGCAGCAGGCCGGCCACAAGCCCATCGTGCTCATGGGCGGCGGCACCACCAAGGTGGGCGACCCCAGCTTCAAGGACACCCAGCGGCCCCTGCTGACCGACGAGCGTATCGCCGAAAACATCGCCGGCATCCGCGGCGTGTTCGAGAAATTCCTCACCTTTGGCGACGGCCCGACCGACGCGATCATGCTCGACAACGACGAGTGGCTGTCGAAGCTGGGCTATCTGGAGTTCCTGCGCGAGTACGGCACCCACTTCACCGTCAACCGCATGCTCAGCTTCGATTCCGTCAAGCTGCGGCTGGAGCGCGAGCAGCCGCTGACGTTCCTCGAGTTCAACTACATGCTGATGCAGGCGACCGATTTCCTGGAGCTGAACCGGCGGGCCGACTGCGTGCTGCAGATGGGCGGCTCGGACCAGTGGGGCAACATCGTCAACGGGGTGGAGCTGATCCGGCGCGTGGACCAGAAGCCGGCCTTCGGCCTGACCACCCCGCTGCTGTCCACCGCATCGGGCCAGAAGATGGGCAAGACCGTGGGCGGCGCCGTCTGGCTGAACGCCGACCAGCTCAGCCCCTATGACTACTGGCAGTACTGGCGCAACACCGAGGACGGCGACGTCGGCCGCTTCATGCGGCTGTTCACGGACCTGTCCGACGAGGACATCGCCCGCTGGGAAGCGCTGGAAGGCGCCGGGATCAATGAGGCGAAGAAGACCCTGGCCGACGCCGCAACGACCATGCTGCATGGCGCCGAGGCGGCCCACGCCGCCCGCGCGGCGGCTGAGGCCGCCTTCGAGCAGGGCCGTCTGTCCGAAGACCTGCCCACCGTCGAACTGCCCCGCGACGAGGTTGTCGGCGCCATGATCGCGGCGGTGACGACGCGCGCCGGCCTGACCCAGTCCAATGGCGAGGCCCGGCGGCTGGCCCAGGGGGGCGGGTTGCGCCTGAACGATGAGGCGATCAAGGACGGCGCGCGGGTGCTCGAAGCGGGCGACATCAACCCCGATGGCGTGCTTAAGCTGGCCGCAGGCAAGAAGAAGATCGTTCTGGTGCGACCGGTCTGATGGAGAACAAGGTGACTGAGATCATTGAAGGCGCCCCGGCCCCTGAATTCGATATGGCCACGGACGGAGGCGGCCGGATCACCCTGGGCGGACTGAAGGGCCAGTGGGCGGTGCTGTTCTTCTATCCCAAGGCGGACACGCCCGGCTGCACCAGCGAGAGCAAGGATTTCTCGGCCATGAAGACGGCCTTCGGGCGCGTCAACGCGGTCGTGGTGGGAGTGTCCAAGGATCCGGTCAAGAAGCTGGATCGGTTCAAGGACAAGCACGAGCTGAACGTCACCCTGGCGTCGGACGACGGCGGCGACGTGTGCGAACGGTACGGCGTCTGGGGCGAAAAGACCCTGTACGGCCGCAAGTTCATGGGTATCGAGCGCACCACCTTCCTGATCGACCCGGAGGGCCAGGTGCGGCGGATCTGGCGCAAGGTGAAGGTTCCGGGCCATGCCCAGGCCGTTCTGGACGCGGTGAACGCGACCTGACTTCGTCCCTTCACAGCCGCGTTACGTTCTCCATTCATAATGGTTGACAGATCGTTGGTTGATGAAATCTGTCCGGCCAATACACGCGACAGGCGAAGTTAACCCCGATCAACATCGCCGGCGGTGAATCCTGACGCCTCAAGACGGTCCAGGACGTGGACTCCCTTGCACGGGGTGAAGTGTTCACAGATAAACACGGCCTGACGTTGGGGGACGTTAACTGATGATTAGGACTTTCGCTTCTCGCCTCTCGCAGCTTGTCGAGCGAATCTTTCCTGAACGGCATCTCTATCTCAGGTGCGACGGGGAGACCCGGGGCTATGTGCTGACGACGGGCCGTCAGATGCTCATGGCGGGCGTCGCCACGGTGATGGGCGGCTGGATGGTGCTCTCCACGGGCGGCTTCATGCTCGGCGCCCTGGCCGAAAGCCGGGCCGAAGCCGAGATCGCCCGCAGCCGGGCCGCCTCCGAAAGGGTCAACGCCGACCTCCAGGCCCGCCTGGAAAGCGCAGTCATCCGGATGTCCGCCACCACGGGATCCCTGGAGGAAACCGCCCAGATGGTCGAGCGGCGCCACGCCGCCCTGACCCAGGTGATGGGCATGTTCAACGGCATTGCGGGCGCCGAAGAGGTTCTGGCCCCGGCCCGCCCCCTGGACCCCGACACCAATTCCCCGATCCGGCGCATCGCCTCGGTCCAGACGGACCAGGAGCGCCTGATCGCGCGCGCCGAGGACTTCGCGCAGAACCGCGCCGAACGGCTGCGTCTGGCTTTCCGGCTGGCGGGACTGAACCCGTCGGCCTACGCCGCTACAAGCACAGCCCTGGGCGGTCCTCTGGTGGAGGCCCGCGACCCCAGGGCCCTGGCCGCTGTTCTGGACGTGGACGAGGCGTTCGCGGTGCGCATCCGCAACGCCGCCGAAGGTCTGTCGGATATGCGCAGCCTGGCTGACTCCGCCGGGCGCCTGCCCTTCGGCCGTCCGGTGCGCGCAGCGCGGACCACGTCAGGCTTCGGCGTGCGGTTTGATCCCTTCAACGGTCGTCCGGCCCTGCATCAGGGTCAGGACTTCGCCGCCCCGGCCAACACGCCGATCCTGGCCACGGCGCCGGGCGTGGTGTCCTTCGCGGGCGTGCGCGGCGGCTATGGCCGCACTGTCGAAATCGACCATGGCGGCGGGTTCAAGACCCGCTACGCCCACTTGCACACCATCGCCGTCCAGACCGGCCAGCGGATCTCCGTCGGCAACCGGATCGGCGGCATGGGCACCACCGGGCGCTCCACGGGGGTCCATCTGCACTACGAGGTGTGGATGGACGGTCGACCCCAGAATCCCGCCCGCTTCCTGAGAGCCGGAGAGCAAATTGTTCAACAAGACTAAGCCCGCCGCCAAACCCCTGCGTTCCGCGGAGCCCATCCCGCCCCTGCCGGACCTGCCCTCCCCCGCCCAGGCCCGGCGACAGCCCGCGCCCCAGCCATCGACCTCGATCCCGTCGCAGGTTCCGACAGGCAAGGGGCTGTCCACCCTGTCCGCCGACCTGACGTTCGAAGGCAATGTTTCCGGCGCCGGCGACCTGCAGGTGGACGGCACGGTCAAGGGCGACCTGCGCGTCGGCCGCCTGATCGTCGGGGAGACCGGCGCGGTCGAGGGCAATGTCTCGGCGGATTATGTGGAAGTGCGCGGCCGCATCGTCGGGGGGGTGAACGGCAAGCAGGTCAAGCTGCTCGGCACCGCCTATGTGGATGGAGACATCACCCACGAACAACTTTCGATCGATGTGGGCGCCTACTTCCAGGGCCGCTGCATTCAGGGCCGCCGGGACGCAGCGCCTTCGGCCGCGCCGTCGCCAGTCTCCGCGCCTGCACCCGTCTCAGCCGCACCCGGCGGCACACCGGCGCAGGCCGCCGAATCCGCCCCATCCGGCGAGCAGACCATCCAGCCGTTCCAGGCCAAGGCCCCGGCTTAAATCAACACGTTCTCCCTCCCCGTTCGGGGAGGGCGGTCGGCGCTTAGCGACGGCCGGGTGGTGAGGGCTCGGCGATATGTGTACGGCTGACTTGCCGAAGCGCACCCACCCGCTTCGCCTCTGGCTCAGCCCCCTCCCCGAGACAGGGAGGGAGAACAATGTCAGTCTTCGGCCGCCTCGCCCCGCTTGTCGCCCACGCGCGCGGCCAGGGCGGCGCCCATGAAGGCGTCCAGATCGCCGTTCAGGACGCCGTCGGTGTCGGACGTCTCGACGTTGGTGCGCAGGTCCTTGACCATCTGATAGGGCTGCAGGACGTAGCTGCGGATCTGGTGGCCCCAGCCGATGTCGGTCCTGGCGTCGGCCAGCGCCTGGGCGGCGGCCTCGCGCTTCTGAAGCTCCAGTTCGTAGAGCCGCGCACGCAGCATCTTCCAGGCCTGCTCGCGGTTCTGGTGCTGTGAGCGCCCGGCCTGGCACGCAACCACCGTGTTGGTGGGCACGTGGGTCAGCCGCACGGCGGAATCGGTCTTGTTGATGTGCTGGCCGCCGGCGCCGGAGGCCCGGTAGGTGTCGGTGCGCACGTCAGACGGATTGATGTCGATCTCGATGGTGTCGTCCACCACCGGCGACACCCCGATGGAGGCGAAGGAGGTGTGCCGCTTGGCCGCCGAGTCGAAGGGGCTGATGCGCACCAGACGGTGCACCCCGGACTCCGACTTCAGCCAGCCATAGGCGTTGGGGCCCGAAATCTGGATGGTCGCGGACTTGACGCCCGCCTGCTCGCCGTCGGTCTCTTCCTGGATCTCCACCTCATAGCCCCGGGCTTTCGCCCAGCGGCTGTACATGCGCAGCAGCATGCCGGCCCAGTCGTTGGATTCGGTGCCGCCGGCGCCGGAGTTGACCTCCAGATAGGCGTCGTTGCCGTCGGCCTCGCCGGACAGCAGGGCTTCCAGCTCGGCGCGGGCCGCGCGATCCTTGATGGTCTTGAGGCTGGCGCGGGCGTCCTCGAGCGCGGCCTCATCGCCTTCCTCATCCGCCATTTCGGACAGCATCACGGCCTCTTCCAGGCCGTTTTCCATCTCGCGGACAGCGTTGATCTGGGCCTCGAGCCGCGAGCGTTCGCGGCTGAGGGCCTGGGCCTGGTCAGGGTTGTCCCACAGGGTCGGGTCTTCGACGCGGGCGTTCAGCTCGTCGAGTTTTCGAAGGGCAGGCTCCCAGTCAAAGACGCCTCCTGAGCAGAGCCAGGCTCTGCTCGATGTCAGCCTTGGCGGCCTCGACATCCGGTCTCATCGCATCACTCCGAAGCGAAAACAGGTGCGCCGCCCGAGGATTCGGGCGGCGGAAGAAAGGTCATCTAGTCGGTCAGTACAGCCCGCTCAAGTCCTCGGCCGGTTCGCGGCGCGGCGCCGGCGCCTGTTCCGCAGGTGCGGCCTGTTGCTGCTGCTGGGCCTGGCGCTGGGCCTCGGCCTCACGGCGCAGGACGTCGGTGTAGGCCTGGGGGCCTTCCCAGGTCTGCTGCACGGGCGCGGGCTCGGCGCGCCGCTCGGTGCCGGGCCGGAAGGCTTCCTCAATGCCGTTGACGGTGCGGAAAATGGCGTTGCGCGGACGCACGAACGGACGGGCGGGCCGTTCCTTGAGCGCCTCGGTCATGAAGTTGATGAACACCGGCACGGCCGTAGCCGCCCCCGCCTCGCCGGACCCGAGGGAGCGGTTGTCGTCGAAGCCGATGAAGACGCCGACCACGATGTCGGTGGTGAAGCCCACGAACCAGGCGCTGCGATACTCATTGGTCGTGCCGGTCTTGCCCGCCACCCACCGGCCCAGCCCGCGCGCGCGCACGCCGGTGCCGCGCTGGATCACGCCTTCAAGCATGGAGCTGATCTGGTAGGCGGTGATGGGGTCGATGACCTGCTCGCCGCGGGGCGCAAGCCGGGGAGAGGCGCCGCCGTCGAAGCCGCGGCCGCAGTTGCGGCAGTCCCGCTGGTCAGCCCGGTAGATGGTGCGGCCGTTCCGGTCCTGAACCATTTCGATCAGATAGGGATTCACGCGTCGTCCGCCGTTTGCGAAGGCGGCGTAGGCGGCGGTGAGGCGATAGGGCGTCGTCTCACCCGCCCCCAGTGACAGCGACAGGTTCGGCTGCATGCCGTCACCCGCCCCCATGTCCGCTGCAAGCTGGACCACATTATCCATGCCCACCGCCTGGGCGAGACGCACAGTCATGACGTTGCGCGACAGCTCCAGACCCCGACGCAAGGTCTGGGGACCGTAATACTGGCGGCTGTAGTTCTCTGGGGTCCAGGGCCGTCCGCCCGCGCCGCCGGGGAAGGAGATAGGCGCGTCCAGCACGATGCTGGACGGCGTGAAGTCGCCTTCAAGCGCCGCCGCGTAGACGATGGGCTTGAACGCAGAACCCGGCTGCCGCTCCGCCTGGGTCGCCCGATTGAAGCTGGACAGGGCGTAGGAGTAGCCGCCCACCATCGCCAGGACGCGGCCGGACCGGGGCTCCATGGCCACCAGGGCGCCGTTGACGGCGGGCACCTGCTTCAGGGCGAACTGTCCGCCCTCGCGCGGTTCAACGAAGATCAGGTCGCCGACCTCCAGCCCGGCGCCGGCCCGCGCCCAGCTGACGTCGGCGGCCAGCAAGGCGCCGGTCTGGTTGTCCTGCGCGGTGCGGACGCGCACCGTATTGCCGTTGACGCTTTCGATCACGGCGGCCCGCCATTCCCGGCGCTCGGGCGGAGCGGATCGCTCCTGGGCGCGGTCCTGCCAGCCCTCGGCGATATCCACATTGCCCAGGCGC
>NZ_JBKBIB010000017.1:0-42907 GCF_046299535.1 Brevundimonas sp.
CGGGCGCATGTATCAGCTGCGGGTGCAGATGCCCCACATGTGGCGGCCGCTGGTGGGCGACGTCCGCTATGGTGGGGCCCTGACCTTCTTGGGCGGCGCGGCGCCGCGCCTGATGCTGCACGCCGCCCGGCTGACCTTCCCCCACCCCGAGGGTGAAACCCTCACGGTCGAGGCGCCCATTCCGGCCGATTTCCGCGCCCTGATGGACCGCGCGGGCCTGAACCTCTAAATGCCCGCCATGAACGGCAAGCTTCAGATCGGCGACGTCACCGTGCCCGGCCGGGTGCTGACCGCGCCCATGACCGGCATCACGGACCTGCCGTTCCGGCGCGTGGCCTCAGCCCTGGGCGCGCCCTATGTGGCCACCGAGATGGTCGCCGCCGCCGAGCTGGCCCGCGCCCGGCCCGACGTCGTGCGCCGCGCCGCGGTGGGCGAGGGCCTGCCCCTGACGGTGATCCAGCTGGTGGGCCGCGACCCGGGCCGCATGGCTGAAGGCGCAGCCATGGCCGAGCGCGCGGGCGCCGACATCATCGACCTGAACTACGGCTGTCCCGCCAAGGAGGTCACGGGCGTGGCCTCCGGCTCGGCCCTGATGCGCGATCTGGATCTGGCCTGCGACATCATCCAGGCGGTGGTGAAGGCCACGTCGCGCCCCGTGACGGTCAAGATGCGGCTGGGCTGGGACGACGCCAGCCGCAACGCGCCCGAGCTGGCCCGCCGGGCCGAGGCGCTCGGGGTGCAGGCCGTCACCGTCCACGGCCGCACCCGCAAGCAGTTCTACACCGGCCAGGCCGACTGGACCGCCGTGGGCGAGGTCAAGGCGGCGGTCTCCATCCCGGTCATCGTCAACGGCGACATCCTGACCCCGGACGACGCTCGGGCCGCGCTGGCGGCGTCCGGCGCCGACGCCCTGATGCTGGGCCGAGGCGTCTATGGCCGTCCGTGGCTGGCGGCCCGTCTGGACGCGGCCCTGAACGGCGACCCGGCGGCGGCCGAACCGGACGCCCCACAGCGACTGGCCATCGTGCTCGACCATTTCCGGCAGACCCTGGCCTTCTATGGCGAGGGACTGGGCCTGAAGATGTTCCGCAAGCATCTGGGCTGGTACGTAGAGCAGGCGTCGTGGCCGTACTGTCCGCTGGAGCGCCGTCAGGCCAAGGCCCGCCTGTGCCGGCTGGAAACGCCCGAGGCGGTTGAGACGGCCCTGTCGGACCTCTGGTCATCGACGTCCGCGCGTCTGGTGGCGTAATTCGGCAACATTTGTGTTGAGTTCAGGCCACAGCGCGGCCTAGGCTCCCTGCATGACGGACCGCGCGCCAACCGACAGCGCCATCGATATGGGCGAGGAGCCTGCCGGGAGCAGGCTGCATGCGTTGTGGGACTGGACGCTCCACAATCGCGGCCGCGCGCTGTTCTGGCTGGCCTACGCCGTGGCGGCCGTTGTGACCGGCGCGGGCGTGTGGCTGGTGGCGGCCGCGCCGGGGGTGGACTCGGGCCGGGGCGGCGCCCAGGCGGCCGCCAGTCAGGCGGTGCTGGTCATCCTGCTGGCCAATCTGGTTCTGATCGCCTTCCTCGCCATGGTGGTGGGCCTGAGGGTGGTCAATCT
Organism: Brevundimonas sp.; assembly: GCF_046299535.1. Lineage (GTDB taxonomy): Bacteria > Pseudomonadota > Alphaproteobacteria > Caulobacterales > Caulobacteraceae > Brevundimonas. The sequence continues at coordinate 1,607 of NZ_JBKBIB010000017.1, forward strand.
TGCCCGCGAGCGCGACGCCGGGGCCCGGCTGCATCTACGCTTCGTAACCCTGTTCTCGCTGGTGGCGGTGGCGCCAGCCATCCTGATCGCCCTGGTGTTCGGGGTTCTGGTCAACCGGGGCGTGGACCAGTGGTTCAGCGCCAACGTGCAGGCCGCCGTCGATAACGGCGCCTCCATCGGTCGGGCCTATGTGCTGGATGTGCAGACGGACATGGAGCGCGATCTGGCCACCATGTCGAACGAACTTGGGGGACCGGTGCGGCAGGTCTTCCCGAACCGCATCCAGTTTTCCAACGCCCTGACCCAGATGGCGGAATTCTTCGGCTATCCGGCCATCTATATCCTGAACGGCGAGGGCGAGGTGATGGCCCGGGGCGAGACGCCGGAGGCGCCGCCCTATCTGGCGCCGCCGACGTCAGCCATCGAGATCGCCGCAGCGGGAGAGGACGCCGCTGTGGAGGCGACACAGAACCCGGACGCCATCCGCATCCTGTATCCGCTGCCGGACTACGGTGACGCCTATCTCTATGTGGTTCGGCCCCTGGCCCCCGGCCTGATCGCCCAGATGAACACCTCCATCGACTCCATCGAGGCCTACCGCGAGGCCGAGGAGAGCCGCGCCCGGATCCAGGCAGCCTTCGCCCTCAGCTATGTGGAGACGGCGCTGCTGGTGCTGGTGGGCGCCGTCTGGCTGGGCCTGGCCGCCGCCAACGCCATTTCCCGGCCCGTGGCGCGCCTGGTGCAGGCGGCCGACCGGGTGGCCGAGGGTGACCTGTCCGCCCGTGTGGATTCCAGCGCCGACCCGGAGGAGATCGCGGTCCTGTCGCGCGCCTTCAACCGCATGACCGGCGACCTTCAGGCGCAGCAGGAGGCCCTGCGCGCCGCCAGCGAGGACGCCCAGGCCCGCAGCCTGTTCATCGAAACCGTTCTGTCGGGCGTCAGCGCCGGCGTCATCGGCCTGGACAGGAAGGGCCGCATCTCGGCCATCAACGAAAGCGCCACCCAGCTTCTGTCGATCCAGGAGCCGAAGGTTCTGGGCAAGGCCCTGGCCAAGGTCGCGCCGGAGCTTGGCGATCTGGTCGCCCGCGGCGAGGCCCGCGTGGACGAGGAAATCGACGTCACCCGCGACGGCGAGACCTTGCGCCTGCGGGTGCGAGTCGAAGGCGGGCTTGGCGGCGAGATGGTGCTGACCTTCGACGACATCACCCGACTGGTGACGGCCCAGCGCAACGCGGCCTGGAAGGATGTGGCCCGCCGCATCGCCCACGAGATCAAGAACCCCCTGACCCCCATCCAGCTTTCGGCCGAACGCCTGCGCCGCAAGTACCGATCCCAGGTGGCCGACGACGTGGAGACCTTCGACCGCTGCACCGAGACCATCATCCGTCAGGTAGGCGACATCGGCCGAATGGTGGACGAGTTCTCGTCCTTCGCCCGAATGCCCGCGCCGCGCTTCGCGCCCGAGGACGCCGCCGAGTTGCTGCGTCAGGCCGTGTTCGCCCAGCGCGTGGCGGATCCCGAAGTGGCCGTTCACATGACCGAGCCCCTGCCCGAGGCCGTCATCAGCTGCGACGGCCGGATGATCGGCCAGGCCCTGGCCAACCTGCTCAAGAACGCCGGCGAGGCGGTGACGGGCGCCCGGGTCCAGGGCGGTGCGGCGGCGGGAGGCGTCTCCGTCATGCTGGAGGTGGACGCGGACCGCGCCACCTTCATCGTCGAGGATGACGGGATCGGCCTGCCTGAAAAGGACCGCGATCGCCTGACCGAGCCCTATGTCACCACCCGGGAAAAGGGCACCGGCCTTGGTCTGGCCATCGTCAAGCGCATCTGTGAGGACCACGGCGGCGATCTCAAGCTGGCCGACGCCCAGAATCTGGGCGGGGCGCGGTTCTGCATGGTTCTTCCCCTTCAGACTTCGAGTTCAGCGGGCGCTGGTCAAACAGCGTCGAAGCAGTAGAGAGGCGATATGCGAGTCACACCTGGCGGCGCCGACGTTCTTGTCGTCGATGATGAGGCCGATATCCGTGATCTGGTTTCCGGCCTTCTGGAGGACGAGGGCCACGCGGTGCGCACCGCGTCCAACTCCGAGGAGGCCCTGGCCGCCATCAAGGCCAGGAAGCCCTCGCTTCTGGTGCTGGATATCTGGATGCAGGGCGGCGGCATGGACGGGCTGGAACTGCTCGACCTTGTCATGGAGCTGGACGCCGACCTCCCGGTGGTCATGATCTCCGGGCACGGCAACATCGAGACGGCCGTCAGCGCGCTGAAGCGCGGCGCCTACGACTTCCTCGAGAAGCCCTTCAAGTCCGACCGGCTGGTGCTGGTGGTCGAGCGAGCGCTGGAGGCCTCGACCCTCAGGCGCGAGAACCGCCGGCTGCGCGCCAAGGCTTTCGTGCCGACGGGCCTGATCGGGACATCCAACGCGGCCCAGCAGCTGCGCTCCACCATCTCGAAGGTCGCCCCGGCCAACAGCCGCGTGCTGGTCGCTGGTCCGCCCGGTTCGGGCAAGGAGCTGGTCGCCCGCCAGATTCACGACGGCAGCCCGCGCGCCCGCTCCGAGTTCGTGGCCATCTCCGCCGCCGGCATGACGCCCGAGCGGCTCGACATCGAGCTGTTCGGCGAGGAAGGGGCGGGCGGCCGTCCCTCCAAGATCGGCGTATTCGAGCGCGCCCACAACGGCACCCTGTATCTGGACGAGGTGGGCGACATGCCCCGCGAGAGCCAGAGCCGTATCCTGCGCGTGCTGGTTGAGCAGCGCTTCCGCCGCGTGGGCGGCGACACCGACGTCCAGGTGGACGTGCGCGTCATCACCTCCACCTCGCGCGATCTGCGTCACGAGATCGCCGACGGACGATTCAGGGAGGATCTGTTCCACCGCCTGAACGTGGTGCCGATCCGCGTGCCGCCGCTGTCGGAACGTCGGGAGGACATCGGCGAACTGGTCAACTATTTCGTGGAGATTCTTTGCGAGTCCCAGGGGCTCCCCCGGCGGGTCCTCAGCGAGGACGCCCTGGCGGTGCTGCAGGTCCACGACTGGCCCGGCAATGTCCGCCAGCTGCGCAACAATGTGGAGCGTCTGCTGATCCTGGCCACAGGCGATCCGTCCGAGCCCATCACCGCCGACATGCTGCCGCAGGAAGTGGCCAGCACCGGCGCGGCGGCCACCATGGGGACCGAGCGGGTCATCGGCCTGCCGCTGCGCGAGGCGCGCGAGGTGTTCGAGCGCGAGTACCTGACCGCCCAGATCATGCGCTTCGGCGGCAACATCTCGCGCACGGCCGCCTTCATTGGCATGGAGCGGTCGGCGCTGCACCGGAAGCTGAAGTCGCTGGGCGTGGCGCCCGCGCGCGGCGGTGCTGAGGACGAGGAAGGAAACGGGGACTGATGTCCAGGGTCGCTTACGTCAACGGAGTCTACCGGCCCCACGGCCAGGCGGTGGTCCATGTGGAGGACCGGGGCTTCCAGTTCGCCGACGGGGTCTATGAGGTCTGGTCCGTCGCCGACGGGCGGCTGGCCGATTTCGAAGGTCACATGGCGCGCCTGTTCCGGAGCCTCTCCGAACTGCGCATCGACCCGCCCATGAGCCGGGAGGCCCTGACCCGAGTGTTGCGCGAGACGGTGCGCAGGAACCGGGTGCGCGACGGCATCGTCTATCTGCAGGTCACCCGCGGCACGGCCCGGCGCGACCACCCGTTCCCGCCGCCGGGCACCCCGCCCAGCGTGGTGGTGACCGCCAAATCCATGAATTTCGACGCGCTGGACGCGAAGGCCGCCAAGGGCATCACCGTATTGACCCAGCCGGACAACCGCTGGGGTCGCTGTGACATCAAGACGGTGGGCCTGCTGCCCAACGTTCTGGCCAAGCAGGCGGCGCTGGACGCCGGCGCCGGCGACGCCTGGCTGGTGGACGAGATGGGTCTGGTCACCGAGGGCACATCCAACAACGCCTGGATCGTGGACAAGGACGGCGCGCTCAGAACCCGCGACATCCAGGCCAACATCCTGCGGGGCATCACCCGCCAGACCCTGATGGAAATTGTCCGGGAGGAAGGTCTGACCGTCGATGAGCGCCCCTTCAGCGTCGAGGACGCCAAACAGGCGCGCGAAGCCTTCGTGACCTCCGCCTCGGCCTTTGTCCTGCCGGTGGTGGGAATCGACGGGGCGAAGATCGGCGACGGCAAGCCCGGCCCACTGGCGAAGCGCCTGCGCGATCTCTATCTGGACAAGACCCGCGACGAGGCGATCTAGATCGTTGCCGTCGCGCCCACGTGCGGGCTAGGGTCAGTCCACGGCATATCCGTCGTGTCCGGCGTCCTCCCCGGCGCCGGTCGATCAACAACGAAGAACAGGACAAACCTGGCCATGTCGCAAGACAAGAGACAGAACCTTCAGGACGCCTTCCTCAACAGCGTCCGCAAGACCAAGACCCCCCTGACGATCTTTCTGGTGAACGGCGTGAAGCTGCAGGGCATCGTCACCTGGTTCGACAACTTCTGTGTGCTGCTGCGTCGCGACGGCCAGTCCCAGCTGGTATACAAGCACGCCATCTCCACCATCATGCCTTCCGCGCCCGTGCAGCTGTACGAGCCCGAGGCGGATGAGGACTGATTGACCTCCAAACTCATTGACCACGCCCCTGCGGTCCAGCGCGCCGTCGTCATTCACCCCGACGGTCGCGGGACGTCCGCGCGTCTGGCCGAGGAGCGGCTGGGAGAGGCTGTCGGCCTGTCCGGCGCGCTGGATCTGGACGTGCGCGCCGCCGAGGTGGCCCGCCTGCGCCGCACCGTGCCCGCCACCCTGTTCGGCATGGGCAAGGTGGACGAGATCGCCGCCCTGATCCGCGCCGCCGAGGCCGATGTGGTGGTCATCGACGACGCCCTGACCCCGGTGCAGCAGCGCAATCTGGAGAAGGCGTGGGAGGTCAAGGTCATCGACCGTTCCGGCCTTATCCTCGAGATTTTCGGTCGCCGGGCCCGCACCGCCGAGGGGCGACTGCAGGTGGAACTGGCGCGGCTGGACTACGAGCGCTCGCGGCTGGTGCGCACCTGGACCCACCTGGAGCGCCAGCGCGGCGGCACCGGCTCCACCGGCGGCCCCGGCGAAACCCAGATCGAGCTGGACCGGCGCATGATCGCCGACCGCATCGACAAGCTGAAGGCCGAGCTGGAAGACGTGCGCCGCACCCGCGCCCTTCACCGCAAGGCCCGGAAGCGCGTGCCGTTCCCGTCCGTGGCGCTGGTGGGCTACACCAACGCGGGCAAGTCGACCCTGTTCAACCGGCTGACCGGCTCGGAGGTCCTGGCCAAGGATCTGCTGTTCGCCACCCTGGACACCACCCAGCGCACCATCCGCCTGCCGCAGGGCCGCCCGGCCATCATCGCCGACACGGTGGGTTTCATCTCGGACCTGCCGCACGAACTGGTGGCCGCCTTTCGCGCCACGCTGGAGGAGGTGGGCGAGGCCGACCTGATCCTGCACGTGCGCGACATCGCCAGCACCGACACCGAGGCCCAGCGCCGCGACGTGGAGCAGGTGCTGGAGCAGATCCCCGTGCCCGAGGGCCGTAGCCGGCGGGTGCTGGAGGTCTGGAACAAGATCGACCTGCTGTCGGAGGAGGACCGCGAGGCCGTTCTCGGACAGGCGGCCCGTCAGCTGCGCGAGGGCAAGGCCGTCGCGGTGTCGGCGTGGACCGGGGAGGGGATCGAGTCCCTGCGCGAGGCCATCGCCGCCCTGGTGGACGACGAGCCGGAAACCCGCCTGACCCTCGACCCCGGACAGGGCGAGGCCCTGGCCTGGCTTTATGAGCATGGCCGCGTGACCTTCCGCGACACCGACGCCGATGGCCGCGTCCATCTGGTGGTCAAGCTTCCGCCCGCCGCCCTGGGCCGTTTCGAACAGCGTTTCGGCCTGGATTGATCTGTCATCAGGAGGGGTGTGGGCCAGGGCCGCATCCGTCCCGTCTCACGATTTGTTACAGCCCGCCATGGCCTTTGCCGCATCGCCGCGCTAGCTTCCCGCCGGCTCAGAGGCGGGGCTCAACCCGTCCATTCTCCAGACTGAAACTCAGGATCGACGCAGACATGACCCAGTGGGTGTACGGCTTCGGCGGCGGCTCCGCCGACGGCGACGCTTCGATGAAGAACCTTCTCGGCGGCAAGGGCGCCAACCTTGCGGAGATGTCCTCCCTCGGGCTCCCGGTGCCGCCCGGTTTCACCGTCACCACCGAGGCCTGCGTCCACTATTTCTCCCAGGGCCAGACCTACCCCGCCGATCTGGAGGACCAGGTGAAGACGGCGCTGGAGCAGGTGGAGACCCTGACCGGCAAGCGCTTCGGCGACGCGGCCAATCCGCTGCTTGTGTCGGTGCGCTCGGGCGCCCGCGCCTCCATGCCGGGCATGATGGACACGGTGCTGAACCTGGGCCTGAACGACCAGACGGTGGAGGGGCTGGCGGCCCTGTCCGGCGACCGACGCTTCGCCCTGGACAGCTATCGCCGCTTCATCACCATGTATTCCAATGTGGTGCTGGGAATCGGCCATGACCTGTTCGAGGAGGTTCTGGACGACCACAAGGACCGCCTCGGCGTCTCGGTCGACACCGAGCTGACGGCCGGGGACTGGGAAAAGGTGGTCGCCGACTACAAGGCCGTGGTCGAGCGCGAACAGGGCGAGCCCTTCCCGCAGGATCCCGCCGCCCAGCTGTGGGGCGCCGTGGGCGCCGTGTTCGACAGCTGGATGAACGACCGGGCCAAATTCTATCGCCGCATGCACGACATCCCCGAGAGCTGGGGCACGGCGGTGAACATCCAGTCCATGGTGTTCGGCAACATGGGCCAGACCTCGGCCACCGGCGTGGCCTTCACCCGCAACCCGTCCACGGGCGAGGCGAAGCTGTACGGCGAGTTCCTGATCAACGCCCAGGGCGAGGACGTGGTCGCCGGCATCCGCACGCCCCAGTCCCTGACGAAGGCGGGCCGCGAGGAAATGGGCGAGAGCGCCCCCTCCATGGAAGAGGCCATGCCGGAGGTGTTCGGCCAGTTCGTGGAGGTGGTCGGCAAGCTGGAAAGCCACTACCGCGACATGCAGGACATCGAGTTCACGGTCGAACAGGGCCGGCTCTACATGCTGCAGACCCGCAACGGGAAGCGCACCGGCAAGGCGGCGCTGAAGATCGCTGTAGACCTGGCCGCCGAGGGCGTCATCAGCCAGGAAGAAGCCATCCAGCGGGTCGATCCCTCGGCGCTGGACCAGCTGCTGCACCCCACCCTCGACCCCAGGGCCCATCGCAACGTCATCGCCGCCGGCCTGCCCGCCAGCCCCGGCGCGGCCACGGGCAAGGTGGTGTTCGATTCCGACGAGGCCGAACGGTTGGGCCAACTGGGCGACGCGGTCATTCTGGTCCGCGAGGAGACCTCCCCCGAGGACATCCACGGCATGCACGCGGCGCGCGGCATCGTCACGGCCCGCGGCGGCATGACCAGCCACGCTGCGGTGGTGGCGCGCGGCATGGGGCGGCCTTGCGTCTCCGGCGCCGGCGAAATCCACATCGACGAGGAGGCGGGCCTGTTCCGCGCCCGGGGCCGCGAGTTCCGTGCGGGCGAGATCGTCACCATCGACGGCTCGAAGGGCGAGGTGCTGGAGGGCGCGGTCGACATGATCGAGCCGGAGCTGACCGGTGACTTCCAGACACTGATGGCCTGGGCCGACAAGGTGCGCCGCCTGAAGGTGCGGGCCAATGCAGAGACCCCGCTGGACGCGAAGACCGCGCGCGGCTTCGGCGCCGAGGGCATTGGCCTGTGCCGCACCGAGCACATGTTCTTCGACGAGACCCGGATCGCCGCGGTGCGCGAAATGATCCTCGCCGACGACGAACAGGGCCGTCGCGCGGCCCTGGCCAAGATCGAGCCGTTCCAGAAGGCGGACTTCACGGAGCTGTTTCAGATCATGGCCGGCCTGCCGGTGACGATCCGGCTGCTGGATCCGCCCCTGCATGAGTTCATTCCGCACTCTGACGAGGACATCGACGCCCTGGCGGCGTCATCGGGCCTGGACGCGGCCAAGCTGAAACGCCGCGCGAAGGACCTGGCCGAGACCAACCCCATGCTGGGCCATCGCGGCTGCCGCCTCGGCGTGGCCTATCCCGAGATCTACGAGATGCAGGTGCGCGCCATCCTTGAGGCGGCGCTGGCGGTGAAGGCCGCCTCGGGCGCCGCGCCGACGCCGGAGATCATGCACCCGCTGGTCGCGCTGGGTCTTGAGATGAAATACCTGCGCGAGCTGACCGACCGCACCGCCGAGGCGGTTTTCGCGGCGGCGGGCGACCGGGTCGACTATCAGGTCGGTACGATGATCGAGCTGCCTCGCGCCGCCCTGCGCGCCGGGGACCTGGCCGAGAATGCCGAGTTCTTCTCTTTCGGCACCAACGACCTGACCCAGACCACGTTCGGCATCAGCCGTGACGACTCCGGCCGCTTCCTGCAGGCCTACATGGACAAGGGCATCTTCGAGACCGATCCCTTCGTGCGGCTGGATCAGGAGGGCGTAGGCGACCTGATCCGCATCGCCGCCGAGCGGGGCCGGGCCGTGCGTCCGGACGTCAAGCTGGGCATCTGCGGCGAGCACGGCGGCGACCCGTCCTCCATCGCCTTCTGCGAAGATGCGGGTCTCGACTACGTCAGCTGCTCCCCCTACCGCGTGCCCATCGCGCGCTTGGCGGCGGCGCAGGCGGCGCTGCATGCCAAGGCCGGCACCGAGCGCGAAAAGGACCGCTAGCGGCAGACGGTCTCAAGCCAGGCGATGTCCCGCGGCTTCGGCGGTGCGGTCTGACCCTGCGCCGCCAGCGCCGTCTCCAGATAAAGCGGTCCGTCCGACGGCGTCACCCGCATGTCCGCCTCATAGAAGGGGTGGCGCTGCGCCTCTTCAAGGGAGACGAACGCGGCGCCCTTGTCCCGGTACAGCCCCAGCACCTGCGGCAGCATGCGGGCGTGGAACGCGCCGGTGTGCAGCAGCAGGACATAGGGGATGTCCTCGCCATAGAGCATCTGCGCCATGGCCTGTGAATGGTCGAAGGCGGCCTCGGCGGCCTCCATATAGGCCCGCTCCAACCGGTCGATGGCCGCGTCGTCGCCCTGCGCCCGGCAGCGCACATAGGGCTCGGTCCAGGCCCAGTCGTCAAAGCTCATGGTGACCGAGGCCACCCGGTAGCCCCGCTGGTCCAGAAAGCCCCTGATCCGGTCGCGCAGCGCCGGGTCATCGCCCTCGGCCAGGAAAGGATATCGGAACCAGCGCCAGTCCCGCTCGCCCATCAGCACGGCGAGCAGCGGCTCATTGTACAGGATTCCGGCCTCATAGGCCTCGGCGCCGATGACGTTCGGATTCTCGTGCGTCCAGGTGTGGTTGCCCAGCGCGTGGCCGGCCGCCCGCCAAAGGTCCAGCGCCGCGGCGGCGTCCGGGTTCTGCTCGATCGACCCGCCGTTGATGAAGATGGTCGCCGGGGCGTCGCCTGCCTCGCTCAGCGCCGCGATCATGCGGGCGGCGACACCCACATAGGTCTCGCCCTCGGGCACAGGCCCGTGGACCGGGGCGTCGTCGATGGTGATGGCGATCTGCTGCGCCCCGGCGGCGGCCGGAAGACACAGGGCGGCGGCGAAAACGATCAGGGGGAGGCGCATCAGTCTTCGTGCGTCAGAAACAGCGTCAGGTCCACCGCCTCGCCCATGGCGCGGTAGCCCTCAATGGACGGGTGCAGGCCATCGCTGTCGTACTCGGCCCGAAGGTGCGTGGGCCGATCCGGATCGCGCAGGACCGCGTCAAAATCGATCACCGCGTCCACGTTTCCGGGCGTCCGGAACCAGGCGTTGATCGCCTGCCGGTCCGCCTCGTTTGCCGCCCCCGGGCGATAATAGTCGGAGCCGCCAAAGGGCGTGATGGTGGCGCCGATGACGGTTATGCCTCGCGCCCGCGCCCGGGCGGTCATCTGCGCGTAGGCGGCGATCATGTCGGCGACCAGCGCAGCGTGGGCCTCCGGCGTGGCCGGCGTGTCGCGGGTCAGCACGCCCAGATCGTTTACGCCTTCCAGAAGGATCAGATGGGTCACGCCGGTCTGGCCCAGCACGTCCCGCTCGAACCGCGCCAGGGCATTGGGCCCCAGACCGTCACGCAGCACCCGGTTGCCGCCGATGCCGTGGTTCAACACGCTGAGGTGCGTCGTGCGGGGGTCGGCCTGCAGCCGCTCGGCCAGAAAGTCCGGCCAGCGCGTGTCGGTGTCCGGCTGGACGCCATAGCCGTCGGTGATGGAGTCGCCCAGCACGACGATCGCCCCGGCGTCTGGCGGGCCCAGCACGTCCACACCGGACAGCAGGTACCAGCGGGTGAAGGTGGTCTCCCCGGTCAGGGCTCCGGCGCCGGTCTGGTCGCCCGGCGCCATGCGGCTGGTGGCGCGCGCGCCCGGATGGGCGGTGAGGCGCGGGGGCGCATCCGCGACATGCAGGGTCACGGCCAGATGGGACAGGGCCTCGGCCGGGAAATTCGCCGGATCGGAATTGAACTCGGCCCCGGCGGGGACCATGACGTCATGCCGGCCTGCGAAGGTGAGGGGCCTGACCGTGGCCGGATCGACCAACGCGCCGTCGCGTGTGGCCGATCGGGCCACCTCGGCGCTCCGGATATGAAGCGGCGCGTCGCCCAATGCGTTGGAAACCCGCACCCGGATCTGGTCGCCCGATGCAGTGAGCCGCACCACCTGCCGCAGGGTGACGTTATCCATGGCGCCATCGGGCAAGGCGTGTTCATTCTCGGCGACCATTTGGGACGAGGCCCATGCGCCGACCCATCGCGCATTGTCGGCCACGGCTGTGACCGGCGTGAGAATGAGGCCGAGTGCGGCGAAAGCGCCCAGCAGGCGGCGTCTGGAGATCATGATCATCCTCCCTGTCGCGCCCGGCGATCTTGATGTCGTGGTAGCGCTATCAGACCGCCAGGGTCCGGCTTTCCGCGAGATGCGTCAAGAGCCCCCGGAACGGCGTATGTGTCTTTTGAGCCACCGTTACGCTTGTGTAATCGTTCGGCCTTGGAACCGCCCCAAGTCGTACCTACTTGAACACTCGCTGGGATAAGGGGCTGGCGACCAAAGAAGTCGCTGCTCACGGAGTGTTACTAAATGAAAACGATTCTTCTCTCTACCGCCGCCATCGCGATGTTCGCCGCCGCGCCCGCCATGGCGCAAAGCTGGCCTGCGCCCGAATACTACGGTTCGCTGGGTTACTCGCACATGCAAGCTGATGACACCGACGTTGAACTCGGCGCCATCACTGGACGTTTCGGCGCCAAGCTCACGCCGTACTTCGGTTTCGAGGGTGAAGGTTCCGTCGGCGTGCGCGATGACGAAGTCACCATCGCCGGCGTGACGGCTGACATCGAGCATCGCTACGACCTGGCCGCTTACGGCGTGGCGTTCCTGCCCGTCAGCCCGAACTTCGAGCTGTTCGCCCGCCTGGGCTACGGCACGACCGAGATCAAGGCTTCGGCCGCCGGCGTGAGCGCCCGTGAGGACGGTGAAAGCTGGAACTACGGCGTCGGCGCCAACTACTTCTTCGACGGCCAGAATGGCGTCCGTGGCGACTGGACACGCCGTGACTTCACTGACGACGGCGGCGAAGCCGACGTTTACTCGGTGAGCTACATCCGCCGCTTCTAAAGCCGGATGACATCGGGGCTCCGGAGACGGAGCCCCGCTATCGAGCAGGAAAGGCGCGCTTCGGAGAGGAAGCGCGTCTTTCTTCTTTTTTGGTCGCTAACGCTCGGCCCGCGGGGCCTCGCTACTTGAGCGCGTGTTGGGCGCTAACGCTCGGCGTGCGGGGCCTCGCTGCTTGAGCGCGTCAGGCGCGCTTGCGGACGAACACCGAGCCCGCCGAGTAGCCGGCGCCGAAGCTGCAGATCAGGCCGGTGTCGCCCGGAGCGAAGCCGTCGTTGTGCAGGTGGAAGGCGATGATGGACCCTGCCGACGAGGTGTTGGCGTAGTCGTCGAGGATGATGACGTTTTCGCCCGGCGCAGGCTCGCGGCCCAGCACGCGCTTGCCGATCATCTCGTTCATGTTGATGTTGGCCTGGTGCAGCCACAGGCGTTTCAGGTCTGTCGGATCGATGGCCAACTCGCGGGCGTGGTCCACGATCATCTCGGAGACCATGGGCACCACGTCCTTGAAGACCTTGCGGCCCTGCTGGACGAACAGCTTGTCGGTGAGGCCGTCAGGGCGGGCCCCGTCGGCGACGGCGCTCACGTCCTCGCGGGCGGCGCGGTTCAGGAAGCCGAAATTGTTGCGGATGTTGTTGGAGAAGACGGTCTTGAGCCGGGTCCCGAGAATGTCCCAGCCGCCGGTCGCCTGATCGGCGGCCTCGATGATCACGGCGGTGGCCACGTCGCCGAAGATGAAGTGGCTGTCGCGATCCCTGAAGTTCAGGTGGGCCGAGCAGATCTCGGGGTTCACCATCAGCACCGCCTTGACCGAGCCGGAGCCGATGAAGTCGGCGGCGGTCTTGAGGCCGAAGGTGGCCGATGAGCACGCCACGTTCATGTCGAAGGCGAACCCGTGGATGCCCAGGGCCTGCTGGACCTCGATGGCCATGGCGGGGTAGGGGCGCTGCATGTTGGAGGCGGCGCAGATGACGGCGCCGATCTCGCTGACCGGCTTGCCCCAGCGGGCGATGGCCTCCTGGGCGGCTTTGACCGCCATTTCGCCCAGCACCGAGAGCTCGTCGTTCCCGCGTTCGGGAATGTGCGGGACCATGCGGTCCGGATCTAGGATGCCCGACTTCTCCACCACGAAGCGGGACTTGATGCCCGACGCCTTCTCGATGAACTCGGACGAGGAGGGCGTGAGCGACTCCAGCTCACCGGCGGCGATGGCTTCTGCGTTCGCCGCATTGAAGCGCTCGGCGAAGGCGTTGTAGGCGGCCACCAACTCGGCGTTGGAGATGGACTGCTCGGGGGTGTGAAGGCCGGTCGCTGCGATGACGGCCTGAATGGTCTGGGTCACGGTTTGTCCGTTTTGTTGACGAACCCCATCAATAGGACGGCGGCGGCGTCCGGTCGAGACTGGCGCGAATTCCGGTCCACCAACGAGCGATCTGGTTCGAGGGGGGCGGCGGCGCGGGCTTGTCGCGGGCGGCGATGAGGGCCTCGACCAGATCCTCGACCTCGCAGGGCCAGCCGCCCGGGGCCACATACACGGGGTACAGAATCAGGGCGGCGGCGACCAGTTCGTCCAGGGTCGCCCGGCGTCTACGACGGGGGCAGGGGACGCGGTCCTCGGTCAGGCCCCAGCCAGCGAAGAAGGGCGTGCCGTAGGTGGTCACGGGCTTGCCGCGCAGCAGGGCCTCGAAGCCCGACAGGGAGGTCAGGGTGGCCAGACGGTGGGCGTGGTCCACACACTGGCTGATGTCCAGCCCGTCGGCCGAGGCGTCCACGGCGTCCAGGGCGGCGCCGTCCAGCAGGCCGGGGCGGTTGCCGGCGAGCACGTCGGGGTGGGTCTTGTAGATCAGGAAGGCGTCCGGGTGGTCCGCCCGCACGGCGGCGACCAGTCCGGCGTTGGTGCGGATGTCGGCGCAGCCTTTCAGGATCGACTGGTCGTTCTCGACCTGGCCCACAATGAGGATTCGCTTGCGGTCTTTAGGCCAGGCGTCGAAGGCGCCGGGCGGGGCGGGCAGATTGTATTTGCTGAGGCCGGCCTCGACGATCCGCTCGCGGAGGCGGGCGGCGCGGGCCAGCAGGGCGGGGGGGAACCCGCCCTGTTCGATCAGGGCCTCCAGCCGCGAGGGGCGCGTGGCGTCGTAATAGACCCCCAGGTCATCAAGGGTGATGGACAGGGCGCCGACGAAGTCCGAGCCGAGGCCGCGCGACCGAATGAAGCCGTCCTCCATGCGCAGGACCGGACCGGTGAAACCCTCGGTCGCCTGATCGAAGTCGGGGCCGGTGCGTGAGGCCCAGCACACGATGCGGCCGTCCTCGGCTTCGGCGGCGGTCCGGGCGGCGGATGCGGACGCAAAATAGCGCACCGGTCCCTTGGGCGAATTCAGCAAGCGGCGCACGGGCGGGCGCTTGGCCGGGGCGAAGGCGACGCAGGCGTTCAGGCCGGCCAGCCGCTCGGCCCGATCCCGCAGGGCGATGAGGCGCTCCAGCGCCTGTTCCGCATCGCAGGCGCGGTCGGTGACCGGGTCCACATAGCGGGCGTAGCGGATCAGGGCGGCGGCGGCGATGGACTCGATCTCGCGCAACAGGCCCCGGCGGCCTGTGTCCACAGCATCTGTGGTCAGGCCCCAGCCGGAATAGAAGGGCGCGCCGAAGCAGCGGACCGGCAGGCCGCGCAGCAGCGCCTCCCACCCCAGGCCGCTGGTGACCGTATAGACCGCGTCCACATGGGCCAGCAGGTCGGCGGGCCGGACGTCGGTGTCGATCAGGGTGGCGTCGCCGAGGCGGTCGGCGGGGATGCAGCCCTGTTTGCGGCCCGCGGCCACGGCCGGATGGCGCTTGACGATAAGCTGGGCGCCGGGCTCGTCGCGGCGGGCGGCGTCCAGCATGTCGATGAACGACTGGTTGCTGGCCATGCCGAAGCCGATGGAGGCGTCGCCGTGGGTCTGGTCCACGATCAGGATGCGGCGGCCGGGCTTGAGCTGGGCCTCGTCCAGCGGGCCGCCCATATTGGTCTTGGAGACGCCGCTTTCGACGATGCGGTCGATCAGGGCGCGGGCGCGGATCCGCAGGTCGGGCGACATCCAGCCCGGCGCCCCGGCGATCAGTTGCTCCAGCCGCGAGGGGCGGGTGGCGTCGTAGTAGATCCCCACATCATCGGCCACGACGCTGAGCGACGCTGCGCCCGTCTCGCCCAGACCCACGGAGCGAAGCAGACCGTCTTCCAGCGCCACATAGGGCAAGCCGTGTTGTTCTGCCCAGCGGCGGCCGTGGGCGGCTGTGGGCTTCAGGCCCCAGCCCAGCACGGCCTGTATGTCGCGGCCAGGCAGGGCGCGCAGATCGTATTCGGGCAGGAAGGCCGCCAGATTGGGCAGGCGGCGGACGCCCGGCGCGCAGACCCATGCGGGCGCGGGCGTGCTCACTGGACCTGGGCCCGGTCCCAGCCCCCGGCGAAGGCCATGGCCATGCGGCGGGCCGTGGCCTCCTGCATGGCGGGGTTGTGATAGCTGCCGTTGATCTGGGTGCGGTGAAGCACGTGTTCGCGGAAGCGGATATACAGGTCGTGGTCCGGCGGCGCCGGCGACCGCCAGAAGTCGGACAGCGGTTTCTGATCCGTCAGGCCCTCGAAATCAAAGAAGGCCTCGCCCAGCACCTTGACCGGAGTGCCGAAACCCACGGCCGACAAGGCCGCGGTGGAGTTATTGACGATCATGCCCCGCGAGGCGCGGCAGAGCTCGGCGAGATTGCCGCCGTCGATGAAGTCGATACGGCCCTCGACGCCGTGCCGCCGCCCCAGCCGGCGGACCACGGCGCTGTAGTTCACCAGTCCGGGATCCAGCGGATGGTTCTTCACCACCAGACGCGCTTCAGCCGGGGCGGTACGGGCGAAATCCTCCACCACCCTTTCCAGAAAGGCGGTGTTGGTGGCGTAGTCGGAGTAGCGCAGAAGGGTGGTGTCGCCCTCGCGCTGGAGGCAGGCGATGAAGAACGGCCCGCGCCCGGCGATAACCCCTGTATCGGTGTCCCGCGGCGAGGCGATGCGCAGCTTCAGGTACCGCCAGGCATGGCCGGCCGCCTGGGCGATGGCGTGACGCGTGTACGGGCGTACATAGCGAGGGTAGAGCACGCTGCCGGCCACCTGTACGGTGTGATAGCGGGCAAGGTTCCAGACGTGGTGCGGCAGGATGGTGCCCGCAGGCTGGAACGGCGGCTCGCGGGGCGCGGGCGCCGGATAGCCCTCGGCGGACCGGGGCAAGGTGGAGCGGGCGTTGACGCCATTCCGCTCCATGGTCACCCAGTGGGGACGGAAATAGCCGTTCTCGATGACCCAGACCGACGCCTTGAGGCGGTTGGCCTGTTCGATCACGGTCTGGTTGTAGATGCCGGCTTCCCCGAAAAGGACGAGGTCGGTGTAGCGCTCCGCCAGACCGGGGAGGGCGTGGGGCCAGGCCTCGCCGCCGCGCCGGAACTTGACGGCGTCCCTGCCGCCCCAGTCCAGAAGATCACCCGCGTTGAAGATCATGCGCCGCACTACCGCGCCGTTCGCGCGCAGGACCGCCGCAAGCTTTCGCGAATAGGAGCCGAAGGGCGCCGAGATGATCAGGAAGCGCCGTCCGGCGAGGCCGGGAATGGCGTCAGACGGCGCGTCGCTGGCGTCCGGATCAGCTCCGGCGGACGGGGATGGCGAGGCGACTGACAATGAGATCCGGAGCCTGATGATAACGAGTCCGTGAACTCTTAGAGTGTTCCGGCGAGATCACGCAAGGCGAGCGTGTCGCGGGCGCGCGCCAGATGAAGCCGCTCCACCATGGCGCCCTCGACGCGGATGACCCCTTTTCCGGCGTGGCCGGGGTTGTCGAAGGCGGCGACCACCGCCTCGGCCCAGGCGATGTCGTCGGCGGAGGGAGAGAAAGCGGCGTTGGCGCCCGCGATCTGGCGGGGGTGGATCAGGCTCTTGCCGTCGAAGCCGTAGAGGCGGCCCTGACGGCATTCGGCTTCGAACCCGGCGTCGTCGTCCAGGGCGTTGAAGACCCCGTCGATGGGGGACAGGCCGTGGGCCCGGGCGGCGGCGACGGTCAGGCTCATGGCGGTCTTCAGGGGCTCGCGATCGGGGGCGGGGCCGCTGCGCAGCATGGCGGCCAGATCGTTGACCCCCAGCATCAGGGCGCCGAGGCCCGGCGTGGCGGCGATGGCGTCCAGATGGAACAGGGCGCCGGGCGTCTCGATCATGGCCCACAGGGCGGCGGCGTCCGGCAGGCGGGCGGTGAAGGCGGCGGCCTGATCAGCAGTGGAGACCTTGGGCGCGACGATGAAGGCGGGTCCGGCGGCGTGCAGGGCGGTCAGGTCGCCGTCGCCCCAGTCGGTGTCCAGGCCGTTGACGCGGACCCCGACCTCGGGGGCCTGAAAGCCGCCCTGACGCAGGGCGGCGACGGCGGCGTCGCGGGCGGCGGCCTTGTCGTCCGGGCCGACGGCGTCCTCCAGATCCAGCACCACCACGTCGCAGGGCAGGGTGCGGGCCTTCTCCACCGCGCGGGGGTTGGAGGCGGGCAGGTAGAGGACGCTGCGGCGGGGCGTCATGGCTCAGACCCGGCCGGTGACGGGGATCAGGGCGCCGGTGATCGCCCGGGCGGCGGGGGAGGCCAGGAACAGCATGACGGCGGCCAGATCGGCGGGCTTGACCCACTTGTCCGCGTTCTCCTCGCCCATGTCGGCGCGGTTGGCGGGGGTGTCGATGATGGAGGGCAGGACCGCGTTGACGGTGACGGCGCTGTCCTTGAGCTCCTCGGCCAGGGCCTCGGTCAGGCGATGGACCCCCGCCTTGGAGGCGGCGTAGGCGCCCATGCCGGCGGCGGCCTTCTGCGCCCCCGCCGCGCCCACATTGACGATGCGGCCGTCGGGCGCCTGTTTCAGGAAGGGCAGGGCGGCGCGGCTGGCGTTCAGGGCGGTGGTCACATTCAGGGCGTGCATGCGGCCCCAGGCGGCGGGGTCGCCGTCCTCAAGGGTCTGCCAGACGAAGCCGCCGGCGATGTTGAGCAGGGCGTCGATGCGGCCGAGCTGGTCGGCGACGGTTTGTATGGCCTTGTCCGCCTGAGCCGCGTCGGTGAGGTCCACGCCGCACAGGGTCAGGGCCGCGCCGGGAAGGTCGCCCTTGTCGGCGTGGTCGACGGCCGCGACGGTCCAGCCCGCTTCGCCGGCCGCCCTGGCGACCGCAGAGCCGAGGGCGCCGTGGGCGCCGGTGATGACGATGACGGGTTGGGACATGGGCGACTCCTTCAGGTCGGCGGACCATAGGGCCTGAGGTCAGGAGGCTCCACCGCCCGATCTTTCAGTTTCGGATCCTGACGGCGAAAAACAGGGTCCGAATTGTCCGAATTGTCCGAAACCGGCGTCCGGCAGGGCGGATTTCGGAGTCAGAAAAAACGTGTCCGAATTGTACGAAATGTCCGAAATCGCCTCCCGGCGGCGGTGTCGGCTCAGGCCAGTATACACCGCTCCCGGACAGTGGGATTAAATCGTCGCGTCCGACCAGCGCGCCAGCACCGCTTCGCCGTTTTCGCCCGCCTTTGCAGGCGGACCCTGAAGGGCGCCCGGCGTGCGGGAGAAGCGCGGGGCGGGGGCGGGCTGGGTGACGCCGAAGGCCTCGGTGAAGCTCTCGCGGGCGGCCAGATGGGGATGCGCGGGGGCCTCGTCCAGAGACAAAACCGGGGCGAAGCAGGCGTCGGTCCCTTCCAGCAGGGTGGTCCAGTGGTCGCGGGGCCGGGTCATGAAGACGGCGGCCAGTTCGGCGGCCTGCTGGTCCATGTCGCCCGCAGGCTGGGGCGGGAGGCCGAGGCGGGTGCGCAGCTCCAGATAGAAGGCGGGCTCCAATGGGCCGACCGAGACGTGGCGGCCGTCGGCGCAGGCGTAGGTGCGATAGAAGGGCATGGCGCCGTTCAAGAGGCCCTCGCCCCGCTTCATGCTAGTGAGGCCGTCATGGGTGAGCCAGCTGAACACCCCCATCAGGGAGACGGTCCCGTCCACCACGGCCGCGTCGATCACCTGACCCTCGCCCGAGGTCTGGCGCTCATGCAGGGCGGCGAGGATGCCCATGGCCAGATAGAGCGAGCCGCCGCCGTAGTCGCCCACCAGATTGAGCGGCGGGACCGGATCGCCGCCCTTCGGCCCGATGGCGTCCAGGGCGCCGGTGACGGCGATGTAGTTGATGTCGTGGCCCGCCGCGTGGGCCAGCGGCCCGGTCTGGCCCCAGCCGGTCATGCGGCCGTAGATCAGGCGCGGATTGGCGGCCAGCGCCTCATCCGGCCCGAGGCCCAGCCGCTCCATGACACCGGGGCGGAAGCCCTCGATCAGCACGTCGGCGGCGGCGATGGCCTGCAGGGCGGTTTCGCGGTCGGCGCCGGCCTTCAGATCCAGCGCCAGCGAGCCGGCCCGTCCGCGCGCGGTGACGTCATGGGGCGCCGCGCCGCCGCCCGGACGATCGATGCGCAGCACCTCGGCGCCCAGATCCGACAGGAGGGTGGCGCAGAAG
Organism: Brevundimonas sp.; assembly: GCF_046299535.1. GTDB lineage: Bacteria > Pseudomonadota > Alphaproteobacteria > Caulobacterales > Caulobacteraceae > Brevundimonas. Next base: position 20,817 of record NZ_JBKBIB010000017.1, read on the forward strand.
GGCGCCGGTCCAATTCCGGCGAACTCCACGACCTTCAGGCCGTTCAAGGGGCCATGACCCATGCGATTCCTCCCGTTTCGTTTCGCTACGGATAGCGCAGGTTGCGCCCCGCGTCGCGGGATGCGAGATCGCCTTCAGCATACGGAGACCCTCATGGCCCAAACGTCCGGCAAGACCCTCGCCGCCTTTCTGAAGGCTCAGTCCGCCCCCGAAAGCCTGAAGGGGCTGATCGCCGGGATCGCCGACGGATGCGTGCGCATCAGCCATGCGGTGCGTCAGGGCGCGACGGCGGACATGCTGGGCACGGCGGGCGACACCAATGTGCAGGGCGAGGTGCAGAAGACCCTCGATCTGGCCGCCGACGACATCATGATGGACGTGTGCCGCGCCGCGCCGGGCGTGGTGGCGGCGGCGTCGGAAGAGCAGGACGGCATCGTGCCGGTGGCCCAGGTCGGCCCGAACGAGGGCTGGCTGGTGCTGTTCGATCCGCTGGACGGGTCCAGCAACATCGAGGTCAACGTGTCCATCGGCACCATCTTCTCGGTGCTGCCCGCGCCGCTGGTGGAGACGCCGCGCGATCCGGTGGCCGAGGACTTCTTCCAGCCGGGACGGGAGCAGGTCGCGGCGGGCTATGTGGTCTACGGGCCCCAGACCCTGCTGGTGTTCACCCTTGGCGACGGCGTGTTCGGCTTCACCCTGGAGCCGGTCAGCGGCGAATGGGTGCTGACCCACGACCGCATCGCCGTGCCGGTGGAAACGAAGGAATTCGCCATCAATGCGTCGAACCAGCGCCACTGGCACGTGCCGGTGCAGCGCTACATCGCCGACTGTCTGGCGGGGACCACGGGGCCGCGCGGCAAGGATTTCAACATGCGCTGGGTGGCGTCCATGGTGGCGGACGTGAACCGCATCATGATGCGCGGCGGGGTGTTCATGTACCCGGCGGACCGCAAGGACCCGTCCAAGCCGGGCCGCCTGCGCCTGATGTACGAGGCGGCGCCCATGGCCATGGTGATGGAGCAGGCCGGCGGCGCGGCCAGCGACGGGACGCAGCCCATGCTGGACGTGGTCCCGGACGCCCTGCACCAGCGCGTGCCGGTGATGCTGGGGTCGAGGGCGGAGATCGAGACGTTCCTGACGTACGGTTAGGGCGGAAGGGGAGCCAAACTAATGATCTGGGTCATCGTCATCTGCACTGTCGCACTAGCGGTCACGGTTGGGCTAGCAGCTAGCGCCATTATCAACGCTATTCAGCGCTTGACGTATCAGGTGGCGTGGCTCCGAAAGGAGACCACGGCGGGCCTTGGCGTCGAATCCAGCGACCAGAATGGATACGCGCACGGCGGATTTCTCAGCGAGATGGCGACCGATCTGAGGGAGCGGAGAGAGCAGGAGCGGACCGAGCGCTATCAACGAGACGCTCAGTTCTAAACCCGCACGGGTTTGTCAAAGGCAGACAACCTAATGCACCGCGCCCTCGGGCAGGTGGGCCTTGTCGTGTTTGCCGGTGCGGGCGACCAGGGTCCGGGCGGCGGCGTTCATGCCGTAGACCTCGACCTTCACGCCCCGGCGGCGATAGCGGAACACCACCTTGTCCACGGCGGCGACGGCGGTGATGTCCCACAGGTGGGCGTCGCTCATGTCGATGATCACGCGCTCGGGCTGGCCGTGATACTCGAAGGCCGCCGCGAACAGATCCGCCGAGACGAAGAAGACGTGGCCGCGCACGGTGTAGCGGCGCACCTCGTCGGTGCTGTCCCCGGCTTCGACCACCTCGATCATCTTGCCGAGACGGCGGATGAAGAAGATGGCCGACAGGATCACGCCCAGCATCACGCCCTTGGACAGGTCGTGGGTCAGGACCACGGTGAGGGTGGTGGCGATCATGACGATGGAGGACTGCATCGGGGTCGAGCGCAGGCGCCGGACCGAGCCCCAGTCGAATGTGCCGATGGAGACCATGATCATCACGGCCACCAGCGCGGCCATGGGAATCCGCGCCACCCAGTCCTGAAGCACCAGGATCAGGAACAGCAGAAACAGGCCGGCCCACAGGGTGGACAGTCTCCCGCGCGCGCCGGAGGTGACGTTGATGATCGACTGGCCGATCATGGCGCAGCCGGCCATGCCGCCGAACAGGGGCGACAGGATGTTGGCGATGCCCTGACCGCGGGACTCCATGTCCTTGTCCGACGGGGTGTCGGTGATGTCGTCCAGCAGGTTGGCGGTCAGCAGGGATTCCAGCAGGCCCACGAAGGCCAGGGTGGCGGCCACCGGGCCGATGATGGCCAGGGTCTCCCATGTCAGGGGCACGTCGGGCAGGTGGAACACGGGCAGGGTCGAGGGCATCTGGCCCATGTCGCCCACGGTGCGCACGTCGATGTTCAGCCACATGGCCAGACCGGCCAGCACCACGATGGCGATCAGGGGCGAGGGGATGGCCTTGGTCAGGCGCGGCAGCAGATAGATGATGGCCAGACCGCCCGCGACCATGGCGTACGTCTGCCAGTTGGCGCCTATGAGCTCGGGCAGCTGGGCCAGAAACATCAGGATGGCCAGGGAGTTGACGAAGCCGGTCATCACCGAGCGCGAGACGAATTTGATGTAGCGCCCCAGTTTCAGCACCCCGACGATGATCTGGATCACCCCGGTGAGGATGGAGGCGGCGAACAGATATTCGAGGCCGTGGTCCCGCACGAGGGTGACCATGAGCAGGGCCATGGCGCCGGTGGCGGCCGAGATCATGGCCGGGCGTCCGCCGACGAAGGCGATGGTCACGGCGATGACGAAGCTGGCGTAGAGGCCGACCGCCGGATCGACCCCGGCGATGATCGAGAAGGCGATGGCCTCGGGGATCAGGGCCAGGGCCACGACGGTGCCCGCCAGCAGATCGCGGCGGGGGCTGGCGAGCCACTCCTGGCGCGCGAGGGAGATGATTTTCATGGGTCGTCCGGGGAGGACCAGCGGACCCGTCGCCCCGTCACGGCGTGGGTGCAGCCACTGTCGGCCGTCAGGCCTGTGGTGTGTCCGGGGGATCGGCGCCCGGCGTAGCCACCCGGATCAGGTCCGGGTCCGACGAACCGCCCCTATGCCTTGTGCGGCGCAGCAAGGCAACCGGGAGCCCATGACCTCAGAGATCGCTGACGACCTTCTGGTCCAGGGTGGCGCTGTCGTCGAAGGTGGCCCAGGTCTTGCCGCCCGAAGGCTGGGGCAGGCCCTCGCGGATGTCGTCGGCGGGGTTGGGATCGATGTGGCGGCCCTGACGGTGCAGGTGCGACTTGGCGATCATGTTGGCGGTCACCGGCGCGGTCAGGAACAGGAACAGGGTGATCAGCAGCTCGTGCGCCGAATAGGTCCCCTCCATGGCCGGGAAGAAGATCATGGAGGCGATCAGGCAGGCGCCGACGCCCAGGGTGGTGGCCTTGGTGGGTCCGTGCAGGCGCGTCATCAGGGACGGCAGCCGCGCCAGGCCCCACGAGCCGACCAGCAGGAAGCCGCCGCCGATGACCAGCAGCAGGGCGATGACATATTCGATGATGATCTCGATCACGGGCGTCACTCCACAATGTCCCCGCGCAGGAGGAATTTGGAATAGGCCACGGTGCCCAGGAACCCGACCATGGCCAGCAGCAGGGCGGCCTCGAAATAGTTGGCGGTGCGCTCCCACAGACCGAACAGCACCACCATGGCGATGATGTTGATGGTCAGGGTGTCCAGGGCCAGGATGCGGTCGCCGCTGGTGGGACCGCGCAGCAGGCGGAACAGGTTCAGGGCCATGCCCAGCGCCACGCAGCCGATGGCGAATCCGAGGGCGTATCCGATGGGGCTCATGGGAAGATCCTCAGCAGGCGGGCCTCGTAGCGGGACTTGATGCGGGCGATCTCGGCGTCGGGATCGGCCGTATCCAGAATGTGCACCAGCAGGGCCCGGCCGTCGGCGGAGATGTCGGTGGAGACCGTGCCGGGCGTCAGGCTGATGGTGGCGGCGAAGGCGGTGATGGCTTCCGGCGAGCGCAGGTCGGTGGGGATGACCAGCCAGTGCGAACGCAGGTCCCGGTTGCGGCGGAACAGGATGATCCAGGCCACCTGGAAATTGGCCACCATGATGTCCCACAGCACAATGGCCAGATAGCCCCAAAGGGGCGGGCCGAAGCGCATGCGCGGATTGCCCGGCCAGAACCGGCTGGTGAGCAGCGGGATGGCCACGGCGAAGGCGACGGCCAGCACCAGCCCGCCCCAGCTGAGACTGTTCAGCAGGAGCATCCACACCACCACCAGCATCACCGACAGGGCCGGGTGCGGCAGGATGCGCTGGATCAGGGACGGGCGCTGGACCGGAAGCTCGCTCACGACTGGCCTCCCATGACGGTGTTGATGTAGGCGTCAGGGTCGAACAGCTGGGCGGCCGTGGCGTCCGTATAGGCGGTCAGCGGCCCGGCGAAGAGGGCCGAAGCGGCCAGCAGGGCGATGAAGCCGGCCGCCACGGCCATGGTCGCGCCGCCGCCGTGGATGCGGCCGGCCTTGCAGTCGCCCTCGACCGAGGCGCTCTTCCAGAAGATCTGGCTGCCGGCGCGGGCGAAGCCGAGGATGCCGATGACGGTGGTGATCAGGATGACGGCCCAGACCCAGTATCCGCCCGGCGCGTCACGCACGCCGTCCAGGATCAGCAGCTTGCCCAGGAAGCCGGACAGGGGCGGCAGGCCGACCATGGCGATGGCGGCGAGGAAGAACAGGGCCGAAAGCTTCTCCACATCCTGGAAGCGGGGCCCCACATTGATGGCGTCGCCGTATTCGCCCCGGCGCGCGGCGATCATATCCATGACCAGGAACAGGGCCGCGCCCGCCAGGGTGGAGTGGACGGTGTAATACAGGGCCGCGGACATGGCGTCCGGCTGGAACACCGCCACCGCCGCCAGCAGGGTGCCCATGGAGCCGATCACCGCGTAGGCGGCCAGATCCCGCAGACCCTTCGCGGCCAGAACCCCGAAATATCCCAGGGTGATGGTGACCAGGGCGGCGGGCAGCATCCAGTCGGCCGCCGCCCAGGCGGAGGCCTGGCTGTCGTCGCCGAAGATCAGGGTGGCGACGCGGATGATGCAGTAGGCGCCCACCTTGGTCATGATGGCGAACAGGGCCGCCACCGCGCCGGAGGTGTGGGCGTAGGTGCGCGGCAGCCAGAAGTGCAGCGGAACCAGCGCCGCCTTGAGCGCGAACAGGACGATCAGCAACAGGCCGGCGGACTTGAGCAGGGCCTGGTCCCCCTCGGGCGCGGCGGCCACGCGCAGGGCCATGTCGGCCATGTTGAGGGTGCCGGTGACGCCGTAGAGCATCCCCACCGCGATCAGGAACAGCACCGATCCGGCCAGGTTGATGATGACGTACTGCACCCCTGCCTTCAGGCGCGCGGCGCCCTGGCCGTGCAGCATCAGGCCGTAGGAAGCCAGCAGCAGCACCTCGAAGAAGACGAACAGGTTGAACAGGTCGCCGGTCAGGAAGGCGCCGTTCAGGCCCAGCAGCTGGAACTGGAACAGGGGGTGGAAGTGCCAGCCCTTGCGGTCCAGCCCCGTGGCGATGGCGTAGATCAGCACGCCCAGGGCCACCACGGATGTGAGCAGCACCATCAGGGCGGACAGGCGGTCCAGAACCAGCACGATGCCGAAGGGCGCGGACCAGTTCCCCATGGCGTAGGCGACCACCTCGCCGGTGGAGGCGTGGGCCACCATGACGGCGCTGATGACCACCAGGGCGGCCGAGACCGCCAGGGTCGTGACCCGCGACAGCACCAGGCGCCGACGCATGACCAGCAGGATCAGGGCCGCGGCCAGGGCCGGAATGATGACAGGGGCGACGACCCAGGGAGCGATGGCGGCGGTCATTTCCGGGTCCTCCTGCCGCCCTTCGGGCGACCTGGGGGGGGCGGCGCCTTCACCTCGGTGTCGGGGATGATGGAGTCGGCGTCGACGCCGTCCTCCACCGGGCGGACGGCGTCCGGCAGGCCGTCCACCTGATCGGTTCCGGTTTCGAGGTAGGCCCGCAGGGCCAGGATCACCACGAAGGCGGTCATGCCGAAGGCGATGACGATGGCGGTCAGCACAAGGGCCTGGGGCAGCGGGTCCGAATAGCCGGGCGCGGCGCTGTCATAGATCGGCGGAAGATCCACCACCACGCGCCCCATGGAGAACAGGAACACATTGATGGCGTAGGACAGGAAGGCCAGGCCCAGGACCACCGGGAAGGTGCGGCGGCGCAGGACCAGGTAGATGCCGGCCGCCGTCATGACGCCTATGGCGGTGGCGATCAGGAACTCCAGACTCATGACCTCGTCTCCATGGACGGGTCACGGGCGGGATCGATATCCATCGGGTGCTCGGAAGGCTGAAGGTTCTCGGCGCGCTGACCGACGCGGGACAGCTGGGCCAGGGCCAGCATGACGGCGCCCACCACGGTCAGCGCCACGCCGATGTCGAACAGCATGGCGGTGGCCAGCTCGAACTCGCCCACCACGGGCAGGGTGAAATAGTCGAAGGCGCTGGTCAGGAACGGCGCGCCGAACAGCATCGAGCCGACGCCGGTCAGGCCCGCGATCAGCACGCCCCAGCTGATCAGGTTGTGGTTGTCCGCGCGCAGGCGGGCGTCGGCCCAGCCCCAGCCGGAGGCCATGAACTGCATCAGCAGGGCGATGGAGAACACCAGTCCGGCGATGAAGCCGCCGCCGGGCTCGTTGTGGCCGCGCAGGAAGATGTACAGGCCCGCCATCAGGGCCAGGGGCAGCAACAGGCGGGTGGCCACCACCAGCATCATGGGGTGACGCTCAGGCGAGCGGATCAGGTCCGGCGTCCAGCCCGCCAGACGGCGTCCGGCCGCGCCCCGGTCGGCGGTGTCCAGCAGGGCGAAGATGGCCAGCGCCGCGATGCCCAGCACGATGATCTCGCCGAAGGTGTCGAAACCGCGGAAGTCCACGAGGATGACGTTGACCACATTGGTGCCGCCGCCGCCGGAATAGCTGTTCTCCCAGTGGAAGCGGGAGATGGACTCCATGCCGTCGCGGGTCATGACGGCCCAGGCCGCCGCGCCCACGCCCAGTCCGCCGGTGATCGCCAGCAGGCCATCGCGCAGCCTGCGTGGGATCGAGCTTTCCGCCGGCGAGGTCTTGGGCATCAGGTTCAGGGCCAGCAGCAGCAACAGGATGGTCACCACCTCCACCGAGATCTGGGTCAGGGCCAGGTCGGGGGCGGACAGATAGACGAAGGTCAGGGCGATGGTGGAGCCCACCACGCTGATGAAGATCAGCGACAGGAACCGCGCCCGGTGGGCGACCACCACGGCGAGGGTGGCGGCGATCAGCACCAGCCAGGCGATCATGGCGACGGGGGTGGCGGCGATGACCTCGCGCGTGCCCTCGCTGTGGCTCGCGGTGAAGAAACCGGCCAGGCCCACCACGATGGCGGTTCCCACGAAGAAGGCCAGGTAGCGCTGCAGGGAGCCGTTGTGGACTTTCAGGGTCAGGCGGCGACAGGCGGCGGCCAGGGCCTCCACGAAACCGTCGAACATGGCCTTGGCCTCGGGCACGCCGATGCGGGTCCAGATCGCTTCGAGATTGCGGTGACGCCACAGAAGCAGGGCGCCCGCGGCCACGGCGATGATGCTCATGAACAGGGCCGGGGTCACGCCGTGCCAGAGGGTCAGCGAGTAGTAGGGCAGGTCCGCGCCGATCACGGCGCCGGCCGTCGCCGCCACGATGGGGCCGGCGAACAGGGCGGGCATGAGGCCGATCAGGACCACCAGCGCGGTCAGGACCGCGGGCGGGCCCCACAGGCCGACGCCCGGATCGTGGGGTTTCTTCGGATAGTCGTCGCGCTTCGGCCCGAAATAGACGTGGATCACGTAGCGCAGCGAATAGGCCACCGACAGGGTCGCGCCGAGGGTGGCGAGCACCGGGAACACCCACGGCTGGCCCAGCCAGACGGTGTGGGCGGCTTCCTCCAGCATCATCTCCTTGGAGATGAAGCCGTTCAACGGCGGAATGCCCGCCATGGACAGGCCCGCGATCAGGGCCAGGGTCCCGGCGATGGGCATGAGACTGAACAGCCCGCCCAGACGCTTGAGATCGCGGGTGCCCGCCTCGTGATCGACGATGCCCGCGTTCATGAACAGGGCGGCCTTGAAGGTGGCGTGGTTGATGATGTGGAACACGCCGACCACCGCCGCGATGGGGGTGCCCAGACCGAACAGCATGGTCAGGAAGCCCAGATGGCTGACCGTGGAATAGGCCAGCAGGCCCTTCAGGTCGTCCTTGAACAGGGCGATGCAGGCGGCGACCACCATGGTGACGAGGCCGGTGGAGGCCACGATCAGGAACCAGGCGTCCGTGCCCGCCAGCACCGGCCACAGGCGGGCCAGCATGAAGACGCCCGCCTTCACCATGGTGGCCGAGTGCAGATAGGCGCTGACCGGCGTGGGGGCGGCCATGGCGTGGGGCAGCCAGAAGTGGAACGGGAACTGGGCCGACTTGGTGAAACAGCCGCCGAGGATCAGGATCAGGGCGGGCAGGTACAGCGGCGAGGCCTGGATCGCCTCGCGGTTTTGCAGGATCACGGTCAGGTCGTAGGACCCGGCGATATTGCCCAGGATCATCAGGCCGCCGATCAGGCTGAGCCCGCCCGCGCCGGTGATCGCCAGGGCCATGCGCGCGCCCTGACGCCCCTCGGGCAGGTGACGCCAGAAGCCGATCAGCAGGAAGGACGACAGGCTGGTCAGCTCCCAGAAGATCAGCAGAAGCAGGACGTTGTCCGACAGCACGATGCCCAGCATCGCGCCCTGGAACAGCAGCAGATAGGTGAAGAACCGCCCCATGGGGTCGGCCTTGGACAGGTAGAACCGGGCGTAGATGATGATCAGCAGGCCGATGCCCAGGATCATGCCGGCGAACATCAGGCCCAGAGGATCAAGGAAGAAATTGGCGTTCAGCCCCAGGGACGGGATCCAGTCCATGCGGGCCTGGATCACCTCGCCCGCCATGACCGCCGGGGCCATGGTCGCCAGGATGATGATGGCCGACAGCGTCACCAAACCGGCGGCAAGGGCGCAGGCGTCGCGGCCCGCGCGGATGGCGAGGGCGGGCGCCAGGGCGCCGATCAGCGGCAGGACAGCCAGGAAGGCAAGCAGCAAGGCGGCTCCTCGGAATCAGCCCGGAACAACGATCACCCGTTTCCGAAGGCGTTTTGCTAGCGGGTAACGGCTGCGTTTAGAAGACCCGGGCGTCCGATTTCCGCGCGGCGCGACGGGTTTGCGCGCGGCAAGAATAAAGAGTGGTCCCGATGTCGAAAATCGCTGTCCTGTTCGTGTGTCTGGGCAACATCTGTCGTTCGCCCCTGGCCGAGGCGGCGTTCCGGCTGGAGGCGGAGCGGCTGGGGCTGGCGGTGGACGTCGATTCGGCGGGTACGGGGGGCTGGCATCAGGGCGAGCCGCCGGACCCCAGGGCCCAGGCCGTCGCCCGTCGCAACGGCGTGGACATCGGCGGCTACCGGGCGCGGCGGGTGAGGGGGGACGACTTCGACCGCTTCACCCACATCGTGGCCATGGACGGCGAAAATCTCGCCAATCTGGAACGACTGAGACCGCCCGGCGCGCAGGCCGAGCTCAGCCTGATGCTGGATCACGCGGGCCGGGCGGGGGAGCCGGTGGAGGATCCGTATTACGGCGGCGACGACGGTTTCGACGTGACCTGGGCCGACGTCAGGGCGGCGGCGCGTGGACTGGCGCAGGCCCTGCGGCACGGCGGCGCTTGACTCCGAAGGGTTCCGCGCACAGGGAAGACGGGCTCTCGCGGGAGAGATCGAGGTCCTGATTCCGGGCCTCGGAGCCGAAGGCGCAACCGCCCCGGAAACGCTCAGGCAAAAGGACCGCGACGGCTCAGGAACGCTGGAAAGCAGCCTTCGGGCTCGCCGACGGAGCAAGGCGCCATACGCTCGGCGCCGGAATCTCTCAGGCTTCAGGACAGCGGGGGCGCGTGACGGGCGAAGCTTCGCCCGGTGCGCCGCCGACCCACCTCAGCCGGAGCGCGCCCATGAGCGACCAGATTCTGAAGACCACGCCGCTGAACGCCGCGCACCGATTGCTGGGCGCGCGCATGGTGCCGTTCGCGGGCTATGACATGCCGGTCCAGTACGAGGGCGTGCTGGCCGAGCACCGCTGGACCCGCGAGCACGCCGGCCTGTTCGACGTCTCGCACATGGGCCAGGCCAAGCTGACCGGCGCGGACGCCGTGGCGCAGTTCGAGCGCTTCGTGCCCGGCGACTATGAAATCCTGAAAGCGGGCCGCCAGAAATACTCCCTGCTGCTGAACGACCAGGGCGGGATCATGGACGACCTGATGGCGGGCAAGCCCGACCACGACGGCCTGTTCATCGTGGTCAACGCCGCCTGCAAGGACGCCGACTTCGCCCATATCGAGGCGGGGCTTCAGGGCGACGCCAAGCTGACCCGGCTGGACCGGGCCCTGCTGGCGATCCAGGGGCCGGAAGCCGCCGAGGTGATGGCGGCGCACGAGCCGGTGCTGGCGGATTTCGGCTTCATGGACTGTGCGCGGCTGATGCTGTTCGGCGCGGACTGCTTTGTTTCGCGCTCGGGCTACACCGGCGAGGACGGCTACGAGATCTCGGTGCCGGCGGATCAGGCCGAGCGCATCTGGAACACTATCCTCGAAGACGCGCGGGTCAAACCCATCGGCCTGGGCGCGCGGGACTCGCTGCGGCTGGAGGCGGGTTTGCCGCTGTACGGCCACGACGCCGACGAGACCACCAGCCCGGTGGAGGCCGCCCTGACCTTCGCCCTGTCGAAGTCGCGCAAGGAGCGCGCCGACTTCCCCGGCGCCGACCGTATCGCGAAGGAGCTGGACGGCGGCCTGTCGCGGGTCCGCGTCGGCCTGCACGTCAAGGAAGGCGCCCCGGCCCGTGAAGGCGCGGAGATCGCCGATGCGGACGGCAAGGTCATCGGCAAGGTGACCTCGGGCGGGCCGTCGCCGACACTCGGCAAGAACATCGCCATGGGCTATGCGCCGCCGGCGTTCTCGGAGATCGGGACCGCCCTGACCGTCATCGTGCGCGGCAAGCCGCTGGCCGCCGAGGTGGTCGCCACGCCGTTCGTCGCCAACCGCTATTATCGCAAACCCAGGTCCTGATTTCAGGCCCGCAAGGAACCAGCCAATGCGTTACACCAAGGAACATGAGTGGGTCCGTCTGGACGGCGACGTCGCCACCGTCGGCATCTCCAAGCACGCCGCCGATGCGCTGGGCGACGTGGTGTTCGTCGAGACCCCGGAAGTGGGCAAGACCGTGAAGGCGGGCGACAGCTTCGCCGTGGTCGAGAGCGTCAAGGCGGCCTCGGACGTCTACGCCCCCGTCGCCGGTGAAGTGGTCGAGGCCAACGCCGTGCTGGCCTCGGCCCCCGAGACGGTCAACGCCGACCCGCAGGGCGACGGCTGGTTCGCCCGGATCAAGGTGGCCGACGCCTCGGCGCTGGACGCCCTGATGGATCAGGCGGCCTACGACCAGTATCTGACCACGCTCTAAAGCCCTTTCAGCACGGACCTCCCCGCCATGCGCTACCTCCCCCTGACGCCCGACGACCGCGCGGCCATGCTGGCCGCCATCGGGGCGAAATCCGTGGATGACCTGTTCGTGGACGTGCCCCAGGCGGCGCGGCGCGACGGCTTTGTGGACCTGCCCCGCGTGATGGGGGAGCTTGAGGTCGAGCGCGCCCTCAAGCGCATGGCGGGGAAGAACACCGCGGCGGGGGATGCGCCGTTCTTCTGCGGGGCCGGGGCCTATCGCCACCATGTGCCGGCGACGGTGGACCACATCATCCAGCGGTCCGAGTTCCTGACCAGCTACACGCCCTATCAGCCGGAAATCGCCCAGGGCACGCTGCAGTATCTGTACGAATTCCAGACCCAGGTGGCGAACCTGACCGGCATGGCGGTCGCCAACGCCTCGCTCTATGACGGCTCAACCGCCATGGCCGAGGGCGTGCTGATGGCCACGCGGGTGACGCGCCGGAACAAGGCGGTGATCTCGGGCGGCGTGCACCCGCACTATGTGTCGGCCACCGAGACGGTGGTGCACGCGGTGGGGGTCGAGACCCAGGCGCTGGACCCGGCCATCGACGCCGAGGACGCGGTGATCGCGGCCATCGACGCCGACACCGCCTGCGTGGTGGTGCAGACGCCGAACGTGTTCGGCACGGCCACCGACGTGACGAAGATCGCCGAGGCGGCCCAGGCCGCCGGCGCCCTGCTGATCGTGGTGGTGACCGAGGTGGTCTCGCTGGGCCTGCTGAAGTCGCCGGGCGAGATGGGCGCGGACATCGTGGCGGCCGAGGGCCAGTCCATCGGCAATGCGCTGAACTTCGGCGGCCCGTACGTCGGACTGTTCGCCACCCGCGACAAGCTGGTGCGCCAGATGCCCGGCCGCCTGTGCGGCGAGACGGCGGACGCGGAGGGGCGGCGCGGCTTCGTCCTGACCCTGTCCACCCGCGAGCAGCACATTCGCCGCGACAAGGCGACGTCGAACATCTGCACCAACTCCGGGCTCTGCTCGCTGGCGTTCACCATCCACATGAGCCTGCTCGGCGAGACGGGCCTGCGCCGCATGGCCCTGCTGAACCACGAGAAGGCGCTGGCGACCCGCGATGCGGTGGCGTCGGTGCCGGGCGTGGAGGTGCTGACTCCGCGCTTCTTCAACGAGTTCGCGGTGAAGCTGCCCAGGAACGCCGCCGAGGTGGTCGACCAGCTGGCCGAGCGCGGCGTGCTGGCGGGCGTGCCCTATGGCCGCCTGAACCCCGGCGCCCGCTTCGACGACGTGCTGCTGATCGCGGCCACCGAGACCACGACGGATGACGACATCCAATCCCTGAAGACCGCCCTGGCGGAGGTTCTGTGATGAGCACCATGAACACTGTGGGACGCCCCACGACGCCGAACGAAGTCTCGACCAAGCCCGACACCCTGACGGGCGGTCGCGGCCTGCTGCAGGACGAGGCGCTGATCTTTGAGGGCGAGGGCTGGGGCAAGACCGGCGTCGACCTGCCGGAGCCGAAGACCGACGGCGGCGATCTGGGCGGTCTGGTGCGGGCCGATCCCATCGGCCTGCCGGGCCTGAGCGAGCCCGAGGCCATGCGCCACTATGTGCGGCTGAGCCAGAAGAACCACGCCATCGATCTGGCCATTTATCCGCTGGGCTCGTGCACCATGAAGCACAACCCGCGCCTGAACGAGAAGATGGCGCGCCTGCCGGGCTTCTCGGACATCCACCCGCTGCAGCCGCAGTCCACGGTGCAGGGCGCGCTGGAGCTGATGGACTCCCTGTCGCACTGGCTGACCAGCCTGACCGGCATGCCGGCGGTGGCGCTGTCGCCCAAGGCCGGCGCCCACGGCGAGCTGTGCGGCCTGATGGCCATTCGCGCGGCGCACCGGGCGGCGGGTCACGGCCTGCGCTCGGACAAGCCCCGCAACAAGGTGCTGGTGCCCACCAGCGCCCACGGCACCAATCCCGCCACCGCCGCCTTCGTCGGCTATCAGGTGGTGGAGATCGCCCAGACCGACGACGGGCGCGTGGATCTGGCGGATCTGGAGGCCAGGCTGGGCGACGACGTGGCCGCCATCATGGTGACCAATCCCAACACCTGCGGCCTGTTCGAGCGGGACATTCTGGAGATCAGCCGCCTGACCCACGAGGCGGGGGCGTATTTCTACTGTGACGGCGCCAATTTCAACGCCATCGTCGGCCGGGTGCGGCCGGGCGATCTGGGCGTCGACGCCATGCACATCAACCTGCACAAGACCTTCTCCACGCCCCACGGCGGCGGCGGACCGGGCGCGGGCCCGGTGGTGCTGTCCGAGGCGCTGGCCCCGTTCGCCCCGGCCCCCTGGGTGGTCGGCGGCAAGGACGGCTTCAAGCTGCTGGAGTTCGCCGAGGACGAGGCGGAACAGGCGTTCGGCCGCCTGTGCGCCTTCCAGGGCCAGATGGGCATGTATGTGCGCGCGCTCAGCTACATGATGAGCCACGGCTCGGACGGCCTGCGTCAGGTGGCCGAGGACGCGGTGCTGAACGCCAACTACATCAAGGCCCGCCTTGAGGACCTGATGAGCCCGGCCTTCCCCGAGGGGCCGTGCATGCACGAGGCCCTGTTCGACGACGAATGGCTGAAGGGCACGGACATCACCACCCTCGATTTCGCCAAGGCGATGATCGACGAGGGCTTCCACCCCATGACCATGTATTTCCCGCTGGTGGTGCACGGGGCGATGCTGATCGAGCCCACCGAGACGGAGTCCAAGGCCGAGCTGGACCGCTTCATCGAGGCCATGCGCGCGCTGGCGACGGCGGCCAAGGCCGGCGACGTGGACCGCTTCAAGGGCGCCCCGTTCCACGCCCCCATGCGGCGTCTGGACGAAACCCGCGCCGCCCGCCAGCCGGTGCTGCGCTGGACCGCGCCGGAGGGCTCGAACCGGGCGGCGTAAATCCTCCCCCTTTGGGGGAGGGGGACCGCGAAGCGGTGGAGGGGGTGTTTCCGCTTCACCGCTGTGCTCGGGTCGCCCCTAGCGCGACGCACAACCCGGCCAGCACCCCATCCAGATTTCCGAGCACCTCGCGCGCTGGAATGCGCAGCACCCGAACGCCGCAGCTTTCCAGCCATCGCGTGCGGCGCTGGTCGTGCTCGACCTTGTCCGGATGGTCGTGAGCCGATCCGTCGATCTCCACGGCCAGCCGCGCCTCTGCGCAGTAGAAATCGAGGATGTACGGGCCGAGCGGATGCTGGCGGCGGAAACGCCGGCCATCCATGCGGCGACCGCGCAAAGCGTTCCAGAGGATCACCTCGGGCAAGGTCAACTTGCGACGAAGCTGACGGGCCCGGGTGACGGTTTCCTTCGTGGCGTCCATGAGGCGGATATTATGGTCAAGGTTGTTCGGCGGACAGGTCTTTTGATCGTGCGGCGGATGGACCCCCTCCACCATGCTTCGCATGGTCCCCCTCCCCCAAGGGGGGAGGATTTTTCCTTCTCGCCCTAGCTTCCGTCACATCGTGCGCCGATATGGGGCCGATGTCCGCGCCAGCCTCCCCTTCGTCCGCCCCGCCGCATCCCGGTCTGGGGTTCAGGGCCTTTGTCGTCACCATCGCCGCCCTGATGGCGCTGAACGCCCTGGCCATCGACGCCATGCTGCCGGCCCTGCCGCAGATCGGGTCGGACCTGGGCGTGCTGGCGGACAATGACCGGCAGTGGGTGGTGACCGCCTATCTGCTGGGCTTCGGCGGGGCGCAGATCGTCTATGGGCCGCTGGCCGACCGGTTCGGGCGCAAGCCGCTGCTGCTGATCGGCCTCGGGATCTACACCCTGTTCGGCCTGATCGCGGCCCTGGCGCCCACCTTCGACAGCCTGCTGATCGCGCGGGCCCTGCAGGGCGTGGGGGCGGCGGCGCTGCGGGTGCTGGCGGTGTCCATCGTGCGCGACTGCTACTCCGGCCGGACCATGGCCCGGGTCATGTCGCTGGCCTTTATCGTCTTCCTGGGCGTGCCGATCATCGCGCCCAGCCTGGGCCAGCTGGTGCTGTTCTTCGCCGAGTGGCGGGCCATCTTCCTGGTGCTGGGCGCGGCGGGCGCGGCGGGGCTGGTCTGGTGCGCCTTCAAGCTGCCGGAGACCCTGCACCCCGAGTATCGCCTGCCCATCAAAATCAGCCGCATCGCGGCGGGCTTCCGCGAGAGCCTGACCCATCGCCAGGCGGTGGGCTACATGCTGGGCATGATGATGATCACCGGCGCCCTGTTCGGCTTCATCAACTCGGCCCAGCAGATCTTCGCCGACACCTTCGGGCGGCCCAATGTCTTCCCCATCGCCTTCGCGGGCATTGCGGGGGCCATCGCCGTGGCCTCGATCCTTAATGCGCGGCTGGTGGAGCGGCTGGGCATGCGGTTCCTGTCGCACCTGGCCCTGTTCGGCTTCACCGGCATGGCGGCGCTGCACGTGCTGGTCTCCGCCATGGGCCATGAGACCCTGTGGACCTTCATCGCCCTGCAGGCCGCCACCATGCTGTTCTTCGGCCTGGTGCCCGGCAATTTCGGGGCCATGGCCATGCAGCCGCTGGGCCATATCGCGGGCACGGCGTCCTCGGTGCAGGGACTGATCACCACCGTGGGCGGGGCCCTGATCGGCTTCTTCATCGGCCAGCAGTACGACGGCTCGACCCTGCCCCTGTCCCTGGGCTTCGTGGTCTGCGGTCTGGGGGCGCTGGTGTTCGTGCTGTGGGCCGAGAAGGGCCGGCTGTTCCGGCGGCAGGACACGGCCTGATCCGTTTTTCCGCTCATCCCCGCGAAAGCGGGGACCCAGTTCTGTCCAGCTGCACCTGTATTTCAGGACCGGCGCCGTGGATATCCTTTGCCCGCTGCAACACCCAAAGGACTGGGTTCCCGCTTTCGCGGGAATGAGCGGCTGGTTGTGTAACCCGCCCGCCTGCTAAAGGCCCGGCCATGAGCACCGCCTGGCGCAATGCGCTGCACTACATCCTGCTGTTCGGCGCCACCGGCGTCAGCCTGCCGTTCGCCGGCCTGTGGTTCCAGTCCCAGGGGCTGAGCGGGGCCGAGATCGGGACCCTGCTGGCGGCGCCCATGCTGGCGCGGCTGGTGACCGGGCCCATGATCGCGGTCTGGGCCGACGGCTTCGCCCTGCGCCGCACCGCCATCGCCATCCTCAGCGTGGTGGCGGCGCTCGGATACGGAGCGGCGGGGCTGGTGGAGGGTTTCGCCCTGTGGCTGCCCTTGTGGTTCATCGGGGCCACGGCGGCGGCGGCGGTGATCCCCCTGGCCGACGTGCTGACCCTGAGGGGCGCCGCGCGCGAGGGATTCACCTTCGCCGCCCCGCGCAGCGCCGGGTCTCTGGCCTTCGTGGTCGCCAATGTGGCCATGGGGGCGCTGCTGCTGCGCGCCTCGCCCGACGTGATCATCGTCTGGATCGCCGCCGCCTGTCTGATCGGCGCGGTGGTCGCCCTCACCGTCCTGCCCGCCGAGCGGGTCCGGGAGGGCGCCGCCCCGCCGAAGCGAGAGCGATTCCGGGGCCTGGGCGCCCTGGTCGCCGACCCGGTGTTCATGACCGCCATCCTGGCCGTGGGCGCCATCCAGGCCACCCACGCCTTCCTGTACGGATTCTCGGCCATCGAGTGGAAGGCGCGGGGCATCCCGGAGTCCATGACCGGCATGCTGTGGGGCTTCAGCGTCATCGCCGAGGTGCTGTTCATGTGGATGGTGGAGCCCTGGCGGCGGCGGCGCGGCATCGGGCCGTGGCTGCTGCTGATGATCGGGGGCGCGGCGGCTGTGGTGCGCTGGGTCGCCCTGGCCTTAATGCCGCCCCTGTGGCTGCTGTGGCCGCTGCAGGCCCTGCATGCGCTCAGCTTCGCTGCGACGTTCCTGGCCGGATTGCAGATCGTGGAGCGTCTGGCGCCCTCCGCCAACCAGACGGCGGCCCAGACCCTGCTGTCAGCCCTGTCTTCCGGCGTGCTGATCGGGCTGGCGACCCTGATGGCGGGACCGCTGTATGATGCTTACGGGGCGCTGGGGTATCTGGCCATGGCGGTGCTGGCGGGGCTGGGCCTGATGGCCGGGTGGCGGGTGCGCGGGGCGCTGGCCTAATCCTCGTCCACCCGGTTGCTGCGCTGACGGATGGGGGTTTCGGCCCCCTGGCGCATGTCCACCCCCGGCACCTCGCGCAGGTGGGCGCCCGCACAGCCCATGCCAAGGTTTGAGCCGGGGCAGTCGCCGGGCCCGACCACGCCGGTTCCGCCCGGCAGCGGCGCGCGCTGCGCTTCATAGCGGGCGATGTTGGCGCGACCCTGACGGGCGAAGCCTTCGTCACGTTCGGGATCGCCGCTGCCGCGAATGGCCGGAGCGTCGCCGGCGCCGGTGAAGCGCTCGTCGCAGGCGGCGCGCTCGGCGGGCGTCATCTGGTTGCGGGGGCGGCTGCACGCCAGGCCGGAAGAGCGCAGGGCCCGGGCCACCTGGTCCCCGGCGGCGTCGGGTGTCACAAGCCAGCGCGGCTCCACGTCCTGATCCGCCGCAGAGGGCCGGACCGGCAGACGCAGCGCCTCAAGCCGGCGGCGCTCTTCCTCGTCCTCAATACGCTCGGGCGCGCGCAGGCGAATTTCCCGGGTGAGGGCGGGCGCGTCGCGAGGCTCCTCGATCACCGTGACGGGGGTTTCGCGCGGCGTCTCGCCTCGCAACATGGGCCGGGGCTCAATCCGGATGTAGAGGGGCTCGGGCGGCGACCTGTAGCCGGACATGTCCAGGCCGGTCCGCATGCCCACTGTGACCAGCAGGGCCAGGTGCAGCGCCAGCGACCCGGCCATGACGGTGGTCAGGGCCCTGTTACGCGCCGCGAGTCTGCCAAGACGTGTCACTGCGGACATGGCCCCTCAATCGTCCACCCGCAGCCCAGCCCAAGGCCAAGCTAGGGGAGGGGGCCGGATGTGGCAAACGCTTTCACGCGCTTGACCTTTTGCGGGTCAAAGCGTAAACGGCGCGCACTTCGAGGCATGGGCGGTCCGCCGTCTGCTGATCTCGTGACAATCGAACGGACGGGCTGAGCCCGCCGGAACGCCCGAAGCGCGCGTTCCGGCCCATTGTGCTTGTCGCGCCGGTTCGCCGGAGGCGGCGAACCGGGGGCTGTTTGAGCGCACGGTCGGTCTCGATAACAGCCCGGGCGCGGTTTTCGGCCACGTCCAAAAGAAGGAACGCGAGGCGCCCCGGCCGACAGGCACACGCCTCCATCGCAGAAGAGACCAGACACGAATGCCTACGATCAACCAGCTGATCCGCAAGCCTCGCAAGCCCAAGCCCGTGCGCAACAAGGTGCCGGCCCTGGAGGGTTCGCCCCAGCGTCGCGGCGTCTGCACCCGCGTCTATACGACGACCCCGAAGAAGCCCAACTCGGCGCTTCGTAAGGTGGCCAAGGTCCGCCTGGCCAAGAACGGCTACGAAGCCGTGTGCTACATCCCCGGCGAGGGTCACAATCTTCAGGAGCACTCGGTGGTCCTGATTCGCGGCGGCCGCGTGAAGGACCTTCCCGGCGTCCGCTACCACATCCTGCGCGGCGTGCTGGACACGCAAGGCGTGAAGGACCGCAAGCAGCGCCGTTCGCACTACGGCGCGAAGCGTCCGAAGTAAGCCCTGCGCGTCCAGAATATTATTTAAGAGGATAACCCCATGTCCCGTCGTCACCGCGCACAGAAGCGTGAAGTTCTGCCGGATCCCAAGTACGGTGATCTGATCGTCACCAAGTTCATGAATTACGTCATGTACGAGGGCAAGAAGGCCGTCGCCGAGAACATCGTCTACGGCGCCTTCGAAATCCTGGCCGAGAAGAAGAAGGACCAGGAGCCGGTCGCGACCTTCCACTCGGCGCTGGAAAACGTCGCTCCGGCGGTCGAGGTCCGGTCGCGCCGGGTCGGCGGCGCCACCTATCAGGTGCCGGTCGAGGTTCGCCCCGATCGCCGTCGCGCCCTGGCCATCCGCTGGCTGGTCAACGCCGCGCGCAACCGCGGCGAGAACACCATGACCGAAAAGCTGGCCGCCGAGCTGCTGGACGCCGCCAACAACCGCGGCACCGCGGTCAAGAAGCGCGAAGACACCCACAAGATGGCCGAAGCCAACCGCGCCTTCTCTCACTACCGCTGGTAAGCCGGATTTCCGGCTGACGGCCCTTCAAGAAGCGGGCGGTTTGCGTTAGACCGCCCGCGCTCCTGAAGACCCCTCCCTGACCCAGGCGCCGGATCGGCGCCGAACACCCGAGTTTTCGAATATGGCCCGCATCAACAAGATCGAGGATTACCGCAACTTCGGCATCATGGCCCACATCGACGCGGGCAAGACGACGACGACCGAGCGGATTCTCTATTACACCGGCAAGTCCCACAAGATCGGCGAAGTCCACGACGGCGCCGCGACCATGGACTGGATGGACCAGGAGCAGGAGCGCGGCATCACCATCACGTCCGCCGCGACGACCGCCTTCTGGAAAGAGAAGCGCCTCAACATCATCGACACCCCGGGCCACGTGGACTTCACCATTGAAGTCGAGCGCTCGCTGCGCGTGCTCGACGGCGCGGTGACCGTGCTGGACGGCAACGCCGGCGTGGAGCCCCAGACCGAGACTGTCTGGCGCCAGGCCGACAAGTACCGCGTGCCGCGCATCATCTTCGTCAACAAGATGGACAAGCTGGGCGCCGACTTCGAAACCTCGGTTCAGTCGATCCGCGACCGCCTGGGCGTGAAGGCCGTTCCGATCCAGCTGCCGGTCGGTCAGGAATCCGACCTGCGCGGCATCGTCGATCTGGTGCGCATGAAGGCGATCATCTGGGAAAACGACGGCCTGGGCGCCGAGTTCTCCGAGGAAGAGATCCCCGCTGATCTGGTCGAGAAGGCCACGGCCGCCCGCAGCTATCTGATCGAGAGCGCCGTCGAACTCGACGACGAGGCGATGGAAGCCTACCTGGAAGGCAACGAGCCCTCCGAGGACGTAATCAAGAAGTGCCTGCGCAAGGCGGTTCTGACGGCGGCCTTCTATCCGATCCTGTGCGGCTCGGCGTTCAAGAACAAGGGCGTGCAGCCGCTGCTGGACGCAGTGGTCGATTATCTGCCGTCGCCGCTGGACATCCCCCCGACTCCGGGCCTGGACTACAAGACCGAAGAGCCGGTCGTCCGTCACGCCTCGGACGACGAGCCGCTGTCGGTTCTGGCGTTCAAGATCATGGACGACCCCTTCGTCGGTTCGCTGACCTTCTGCCGCATCTACTCCGGCAAGATGGAAACGGGCATGGGCCTGCTGAACTCGACCCGCGACAAGAAAGAGCGCGTCGGCCGCATGCTGCTGATGCACTCCAACAACCGTGAGGACATCAAGGAAGCCTACGCCGGCGACATCGTCGCCCTGGCCGGCCTGAAGGACACCCGCACCGGTGACACCCTGTGCGACCCGGTCAAGTCGCCCGTCATCCTTGAGAAGATGGAGTTCCCGGCGCCGGTCATCGAGATCGCCGTCGAGCCCAAGACCAAGGCCGACCAGGAGAAGCTGGGCGTCGCCCTGGCCAAGCTGGCGTCCGAGGATCCGTCCTTCACCGTCTCCACCGACCACGAGTCGGGCCAGACGATCCTGAAGGGCATGGGCGAGCTGCACCTGGACATCAAGATCGACATCCTGAAGCGCACCTACAAGGTCGAGGCGACCATCGGCGCGCCGCAGGTGGCCTACCGCGAGTCCCTCGGCAAGGCCGCCGAGATCGACTACACGCACAAGAAGCAGACCGGCGGCACGGGTCAGTTCGCCCGCATCAAGATGCTGTTCGAGCCGGGCGAGCCGGGTTCGGGCTTCGTGTTCGAGTCCAAGATCGTCGGCGGCAACGTGCCCAAGGAATATATCCCGGGCGTCCAGAAGGGCATCGAGTCCGCCAAGGACAACGGCCTGCTGGCCGGCTTCCCGCTGATCGACTTCAAGGCCACCCTGATCGACGGCGCCTACCACGACGTGGACTCCTCGGTGCTGGCGTTTGAAATCGCTTCGCGCGCCGCCTTCAAGGAACTGCGCACCCAGGGCGCGCCCAAGCTGCTGGAACCGATCATGGCCGTCGAGGTCGTGACCCCGGAGGAGTATCTGGGTTCGGTCATCGGCGACCTGAACGGCCGTCGCGGCATGATCCAGGGCCAGGACGTGCGCGGCAACGCCACCGTCGTGAACGCCTTCGTGCCGCTGGCCAACATGTTCGGCTACGTCAACAACCTGCGCGGCATGTCGCAAGGCCGCGCGCAGTTCACCATGCAGTACGACCACTATGACCCGGTGCCGCAACACGTCGCCGACGAAGTGATCAAGAAGTACGCCTAACCCACACCCCCAACCTTAAAGGACCCCGTTTGGGGGACAGGAGCTAAGAGATATGGCCAAGGAAAAGTTCGAACGTAACAAGCCGCACTGCAACATCGGCACGATCGGCCACGTTGACCACGGCAAGACGACGCTGACGGCGGCGATCACGATGACGCTGGCGAAGGCCGGCG
>NZ_JBKBIB010000018.1:0-42013 GCF_046299535.1 Brevundimonas sp.
ACGCGCACCGTATTGCCGTTGACGCTTTCGATCACGGCGGCCCGCCATTCCCGGCGCTCGGGCGGAGCGGATCGCTCCTGGGCGCGGTCCTGCCAGCCCTCGGCGATATCCACATTGCCCCAGGCGCCGCGCCAGCCGTGGCGGCGATCGTAGTCTTCCAGTCCCTGCATCAGCGCGGTGCGGGCGGCGGACTGCAACGACGGATCCAGCGTGGTGCGCATGTAGTAGCCGCCGGCGTTGATGTCCTCGCCGAACATGCTCAGGGCCCGGCGGCGGGCTTCCTCGACGAAGAAGTCGGCGTCCTGGTACTGGGCGCGGCGGGGGGCGTCCTGGGTCACAAGGGGACGCTGGACGGCGGCCCGGTACTGCTCGTCGCTGATGAAGCGGTTCGAGCGCATGGCGCCCAGGACCCAGTTGCGGCGCGCCTGGGCGGCCTCGGGACGGCGCAGGGGGTGATAGTTGTTCGGCCCCTTGGGCAAGGCGGCCAGGAAGGCGGCTTCATCCACTGTCAGCTGGTCCAGCGACTTGCCGAAATAGTTGAACGCCGCCGAGGCCACGCCGTAGGAGCGATAGCCCAGGAAAATCTCGTTCAGATAGAGTTCGAGAATCTGTTCCTTGGACAGGGTCGCCTCGAGGCGGCTGGCCAGAATCGCTTCGCGCAGCTTGCGGCCGATGGTGCTCTCGTTGGTCAGCAGGACGTTCTTGGCCACCTGCTGGGTAATGGTCGAGCCGCCCTCGAGCCGGCGCCCCTGCACCGCGTTCAGCACATTCTTGAACATGGCGCGGCTGACGCCGCCCACATCAATGCCGCCGTGCTGGAAGAAGTTGGAGTCCTCGGCCGCCAGGAACGCCTGCACCACGGGGGCCGGAATCTGGTCGTAGGTCACATAGATCCGGCGTTCCTGGGAAAACTCCCCGATCAGGGTGCCGTCGCCCGCATAGACGCGCGTGGCCGTGGCCGGACGGTATTCCGCCAGATCGCCCGCGTCGGGCAGATCATGGAACAGCCATGCAGCATAAATGGCCAGCAGAACGCCCGCCAGGGCGATGGCGCCCAGCAGGCCGATGCCTGCCAGAACGAACCAGCGTTCGCCGATCGTCTTCACGCGGAACTCCGAAAATCGCCCCATGCGGCCGGTCTTAGCCCGCGTCCGCCGAGCGCGCCAGTGCCTGATGAAGCGCGATGAAAAACCGGGATCACCCACGTTCACAACTCGTCACCTGTTCGTGAGACGCCACAAGCGGGAATGATCTCGAGGTATTCTCCGGGCGTTCACCTGGTCGCAGAGGAAAGGAGAAGTGTTTCCTTGAGCGGTGACGTCACCGAGGTAGAGGGCATAACGATTGTCGGCCAGCGCCGGAGCGAGCCTGGCCAATCCTTCCCGTCGCAACCGCCGCCGTTTGTCCCGCCCATTTTCGACGAAATCGAACCCGTACCACCTGAAGATCCAGGCCCTTGCGACACTCCGGAAACACGAAGGGAATGGAACGCGGACGCGGCGGCGGCCAAGACGGCCAAGGAATTTGTTGATCACGCCGCAGCGAGAAATCCATCAGAAACTTTGAACCACAGAGAATGGGGCGCGGCTCTTTTTGAAATGCCCGATGGTACTATTGTGAGGGGTACGATTACCCACAGCCAGTACACATTCCAGAATCCAGGTCCCAGCGGCCGGGTCAGCGTGCCGATAGATTGGACTGCACCTGCGGGCGGCGTCCTGATCGGCATGATCCACAGTCATAATGCTGGGAGCCATTTGCCATCAGGCTCGTCTCCCGACGAGTTTGATCTGGCGAACTTGGCGTATATTCGCGATCTTCGGACCTTTCTGGGCCTAAACCCTGACGATGCGCGCATCTATATTGTCGCCCTGACGACAGGCCCGGCCGGACATGAGTCCTACGCAAAGATCACCGTCTATGATCACACCAATCAAGAAGCCGCGATACAAGATGAAGAGGGGCCGGAAGTGAATCCCGACGCTCAGCCATGCCCACTGTAGTCCTCGCTTTCTCGGTTGCGACTTTGGCGCTAACGGGTCAGTCTTCGAGCAGGAGTGCTGTGGATTCCTATCGCGAGGATATTCCAGAAAACGCCCGCGTCGCTGCGGTCTATTCGCTTTCGTGGCCTGTCCCGCGCTCTGACTCTGTTCCGCCTCCGGGCGACGCTCGGATGGTGTTCTTTTCCGTTCCAGATGCCACCGCAAACGCGGAGGATGGGACTCGCCAGCCTGTCCAGCAGAAATGGTATGCGTTCCTTGACAGTACAGAGGTCGATGGCGCGGTCACGCGCTCATGGCTGAGCGGCGATGAATGCCCCAACCTCTACGCCTCGCTGGACTGGCTTTCGGAAATCGTCATTCCCTCGATCCATACCGGGGTGCGAACCCTGCCAGCCCCCATCTGGACTCCGCGCACGCCGCCGCCCAGACCCACACATGGCCCCGTTCACAGGGTCGAGGGTCAGGGATGGGCGCCCGATTTCGACCTCGCCACGGTGAGCATGTCGAGCACGTCCGGCTTTCTGGCGCAGTGGGGCGAAGCCACGACAACAATGCTTGAGCACTGCTGGCGCGAAGACAGACCCTTCTGAAACCCGGCGCCGCAGCTCCAACTCATGACAACGGACGACGCCGGTGAGGTTCGAAGACATGACTTTGATCGCACAGCCCCCGGAATCCGGATCCTTGCCCTGATTGTTCTTGGTTCTATCGTTCTTACGCCGAGAACGGCCCAGTCTCAGGTTCCTGACCACATTCTGGATCACGCCAGAGCCGTCACCGTCAACGAGCGCATCCCGACAACCTTCTACGCCACAGAGCAGCGCGGCTCATGGACCCTCAACGCCATCTACCATCAACCGTCGGACCAGAGCGCGGCTGAAGACGCCTACTGGATCATCCGCCGAACGTCCGGGCGCGCCGATACGCCCTCGGATCATGTGACGTGGGCCGACAGTCGCTCCTGTCCGGCGCTCCACGGCGCCTTGTGGTGGATGTCACGGCTGGAGCCCCCCGCCGTGGACATCCTCGGCCTGACGCCCCGGCAACCCGCCGTCGGAGGGCCTCCGGCCATTATGCGCGCCGATGCGCCGATCTACACGATCTGGGGGCTGGGTCATCAGGCCGACAACAGTCCCGCCTGGGTGCGGATGCGGTCGAACAGCGGATTGCTGGGCGAATGGGGCGACGCGACCGAGAGCAACCTGCGGGAGTGCTGGAGCGAGGACGCGCCTTAGCGTGCCCCGCCCGCCTGTCCGCCGCTCGCCACCATCAGGCCGGCGTCCGGCTGGCTGAAATAGCGGTCGATGCCCTGGGCCGTGGCGCGCATAAGGCGGGTGCGGCCGCGTTCGTCGGTCAGCAGCTGCTCGTCGTCCGGGTTGGTCATGAAGCCCATCTCCAGCAGCAGGGCCGGTACGTCTGGCGCCAGCAGGACCTCGAAATTGGCGTCCCGGTGGCTGCGGTTCAGCATCGGGTGGCCCGAGGCCTCCAGATGGGTCAGCACAACCCGCGCCGCCTGGGCGGACCGGTTCTGGGTGGCGCGCTGGGTCATGTCCAGCAGGATGCGGTCCACGGTGGGGTCGCGGCCCGGCAGGTGAAGCTCCGCGTGCCAGCCGTCGCGGCTGGTGGCCTGACGCACGGCGCGCACAGCGCCCTGTTCGGACAGGGTGTACACGCTGGCGCCGCGCGTGGTGCGGTCATGCCCGGCGTCGGCGTGCAGGGAGATGAAAAGGTCGGCCCCGGCCTCGCGGGCCATGGCGACCCGGCGCGAGCGGGTTACATAGACGTCCGCATCGCGGGTCAGCAGGACCCGATAACCGCCGATGCGTTCCAGCTCGGTCTTGAGGGCCCGGGCGGCCTGAAGGGTCACGGCGCTCTCATTGACGCGCCCGCCCCGGGTGCCGGGGTCATGACCGCCATGACCCGCGTCGATGACGATGAGCGGGGGCTCGCGCCGCTGGGGGACGGATGCTGTCCGGGGCGGGTTGCGCTCCGGCCGGGCGGCCACGACGGCGTCGGTGGCCTTCAGGTCGATGACATAGCGATAGTGGGTCACCCCGTCGCCGGGCGGCAGCAGGAACCGGCGCTCCACCTCGGCGCCGCCGGCCAGATCCAGCCGCAGCTCTGCGCCGCCGCCCGAGCCCTGCATTTCATAGGCCCGCACCAGGCCGAGGCCGCGACCGCTGGCTCCCTGCCCGGCCGAGACGCCCGACAGGCTGAGCACCACGCGCCCCGCCTCGCCGCTTTCCCGGATGCTTCCGCGTGCGGTGCGATCCATATCCACCACGATGCGGGTCCGTTCCGCGTCGCCGCCGAAGCGCACCTGCAGCACATCGCCCTGGGCGTTCAGCGCCAGACCGGCGCCGGCGGCCAGGACAGCCGCTGCGAAAACGATCACGGCGGCCAGAATCAACAGGCCGCGCGGAGTCGCGCGGCGTTTGCCGTCATCAGGAAGCTGAACCGACCGCGACATGCGCGAAACACCCAACAGAACTGAACCAGTCTTCACCCTGCCACATCGTGGTGATCAACGGGTTAAGCACCGGACGCTTTTCATTCCGGCCGCCAGTCACTATGCTGTGTCGTGATCATCGGCCGCGAAGGCGCGCGGATGGTCGCCATTCCGCCTTATCCGACGGGTTTTCCGGACCAATCCGGCGACTCGCTCACCAGAGGCCCTCACGCGCAGATGATGCGCGTCATGGCCTCAGGAACCGATAACACCATGGGCTCAACGCCTTGCGCCTCCATCCAGCCTGAAGCCGCCGTCGACGCCCTGTGCGTCCGCGTTCGCTCGGCCCTCGCCACCGGCGAGCGGATGGGGTTCGGCGTGACGCCCCTCACAACATACCGGCGAGCCGCTCGCGCCTTCCTGATCGAAGGCAGAGGTCCGGCGCGCCCTGGAGAGACCCTTAATGTCGAAGACAATGCTGATCGATGCGGCGCACGCGGAAGAAACGCGCGTCGCCATCGTGGACGGCCGCCAGGTCGAGGAATTTGATTTTGAATCCAAGGCGCGGCGGCAGCTGCGCGGCAATATCTATCTGGCCAAGGTCACCCGCGTAGAGCCCAGCCTGCAGGCGGCCTTCGTGGAATACGGCGGCAATCGCCACGGCTTCCTAGCCTTCAACGAAATCCACCCGGATTATTACCAGATCCCGGTCGCCGACCGCGAAGCCATCATGGCCGAGACCGACGATGACGGCGACGAGCATCTGGAGCGTGAAAGCGCCGACGATGAATCCGAGGGCGGTCCCGCCGAGGAAGAGCGCCTGAAACGTCGCTTGATGCGGCGCTACAAGATCCAGGACGTGATCAAGCGCCGCCAGATCCTGCTGGTGCAGGTGGTCAAGGACGAGCGCGGGGCCAAGGGCGCGGCCCTGACCACATGGCTGTCGCTGGCCGGGCGCTACTGCGTGCTGATGCCCAACACGGGCAAGGGCGGCGGCATTTCCCGCAAGATCACCCAGGCCACGGACCGCAAGCGCCTGAAGGCGGCCGCGGCGGCCCTGGATGTGCCCAAGGGCATGGGCCTGATCATCCGCACGGCCGGCGCCAAGCGGACCAAGGCCGAGATCAAGCGGGACTACGAATATCTGCTGCGCCTGTGGGAGACGATCCGCGAGACGACGCTGAACTCCAACGCGCCGTCGCTGATCTATGAAGAAGAGAACCTGGTCCGCCGCGCGGTGCGCGACATGTTCGACAAGGATTTCGACGGCATCCAGGTCGAGGGCGAGGAAGGCTGGCGCGAGGCGCGGGACTTCATGCGCGTGCTGATGCCGTCCCAGGCCAGGAAGGTGCACCTGTACAAGGGCTCCAAACCCCTGTTCGCCGCCCACGGCATCGAGGACATCCTGCACCAGATCCACCAGCCGGTGGTGCCGCTGAAGTCCGGCGGCTATCTGGTCATCAACCAGACCGAGGCCCTGGTGGCCGTCGATGTCAACTCGGGGCGCGCCACCAAGGAGCGCAACGTCGAGCAGACCGCCTACAAGACCAACATGGAGGCGGCTGTCGAGACGGCGCGCCAGCTGCGTCTGCGCGACCTGGCCGGGCTGGTGGTCATCGACTTCATCGACATGGATGAGGCCAAGAACAATCGCGCGGTCGAGAAGGTCCTGAAAGACGCCCTGTCCACGGATCGCGCGCGCGTCCAGATGGGCAAGATTTCCGGCTTCGGCCTGATGGAGATCAGCCGCCAGCGTCGCCGCATCGGCGTGCTGGAAGGCGCGACCGAGGTCTGTCCGCACTGTCAGGGCGCCGGGCGCATCCGGTCGGTGGAATCCGCCGCGCTGATGGCCCTGCGTCTGGTGGACATCGAGGCGGGCAAGGGCGGCGCCGGGGCGATCAACCTGCGCCTGTGCACGGCCGTGGCGCTGTACGTTCTGAACCACAAGCGCGCCTATCTGAGCCGGCTGGAGGAACAGCGCGGCCTGTTCGTCAACGTCATCGTCGACGACAGCCTGGCCCAGAGCGAGCACGTCATCGAGCGTACCGAGACCAACGAGGACTTCGAGCCGCCGTTCCAGGACACGGCCCTGCCCGCGCCCCTGCATGACGACTTCGACGATTCGGCCTTCGACGACGAAGACGCCGACGACGATGAGGACGAAGACGAGGACGGGGACGACGCGGCGCAGCAGCCGCGCGACCGGTCCGAGCGCGAAGACGGGGAAACCGCCGAAGCCTCTGAAGGCGACGGGCGTGGCCGTCGTCGCCGGCGTCGCCGTCGCGGCGGTCGTGGCGAACAGGACGAGGCCCGCGACGAGGTTCGCGTCGAGGATGCCGACGATTCGACCGACGATGACGGCAGCCGCCGTCGCCGCAGGGGCCGTCGCGGCGGCCGGCGCGCCCGTGAGGACGGTGATCGCGACGCCTACACCTGGGTGCGGGGCCGGACCCCGTCGCTGCAGGATCCCTATGTCTGGTTCAACCCGCTGGACCTCATGGAGGGCGGGCGCCCCGAGCGCGCAGAACGCAGGCCCAAGCCGGATCAGGGCGAGCTGACCCACGACGTGAAGGTCCAGACCCGCGCCACCTCGGAAGGCATGACGCCGCCCGAAGTCGCGCTGGACACGCCTGTCACGCGCCCGGTCGCCGAAACGGTTGCGCCCGCACCCACCGAGCAGCCCAAACGCCGCCGCGTGCGACGCAAGCCCGCGGCCGATGTCGCGGCGGAACCGGTCGCTGAACAGCCTGCGGATCTTCCCGAGCCCGCCCCTGTTGAGCCGGAGGCCTCGTCCGGGCCCTCCCCTGCTCCGTCTCCCGAACAACTCGTCGAGACCGATACGCCCCAGCCGGCGCCGGTCGCATACGAGCCGGCGCCCAGGCCTGAAGTGGACATCGCCGCAGTGATCGAGGCGGATCCGGCGCAGATCGTCACGCCCCCAGCCAAGCCGAAACGTGGATGGTGGCGTCGGTGATCATCCGGCGCTAGATTGAAGGGACGGGGGTGGGCGTCAGTCGAGGAGTTCGAACATGGCCTGGCCCCGTCGCTTTCTTTCCGGCGTCGTCGCCGCGTCCGCATTGGCGACCACGATGCTGGCCGCCGCTGCGCCGGCCTCGGCCCAGTCCATTATTCGCGACACCGAGGTCGAGGCGATCATTCGCGAGTGGTCCGACCCGGTGCTGGACGCCATGGGTCTGCAGCCTGACGACGTCACCATCCTGCTGATCAACGACCCGACCCTGAACGCCTTCGCCACGCGCGGGCAGATCATGGGCTTTCACACCGGCCTGATCCTGGAGACCGACAATCCCGGACAGCTTCTGGGCGTGATCGCCCACGAGGCCGGCCACATCAAGAACCGCCACACCCTGCGGGACGGCGCTTCCGACGCCGGCATGCAGCCTTTCCTGGTGTCCATGGCCCTCGGGGCGCTGGCCATTGCGGCCGGTGCGCCGGATGCGGGGGCGGCCCTGCTGGGAAGCTCGGGCTATTTCGGCACCATCGGCGCCCTTCAGTACATGCAGAGCCAGGAGGGTGAAGCCGACCTGACGGGCGCGCAGGCGCTGGATCGCGCCGGGCTGTCCGCACGAGGTCTGGTGGAGTTTTTCGAGGAATTCCGCGCCCAGGAAGTGTTCTCGGACGCCCGCCGCTACCCCTATTTCCGCAGCCACCCGCTGTCATCGCGCCGGATCGAGAACCTGCGACGGCCAGTGGAGCGTCTGCGCAATTACGACACGCCGGATCCCGAACACTGGGCCGACCAGCACGCCCTGATGCTGGCCAAGATCGCCGCCTTCCTGAATTCGCCCACCCAGACGTTCCGGACCTATCGCGAAAGCGATACGTCCCTGCCCGCCCGATACGCCAGGGCCATCGCCTGGTATCGGCAGGGGGAAACCCGGCGTGCGGTGGACGCGGTCGACCTCCTCATCGAGGAAGACCCTGAAAACCCGTACTACTGGGAATTGAAGGGGCAGATCCTGTTCGAGGCGGGGTCGCCCGCCGACGCCGTGCCTGCTCATGAGCGGGCCGTGCAGCTGATGCCCGAGGACGCGCCCCTGCTGCGCATCAATCTGGCCCACGCTCTCATCGAGACCAATGACGAGACGGTTCTGGACCGGGCGATCCTGGAGTTGCGTCGCGCCACCGTGGATGAACCGAACAATCCGATGGCCTGGCGGCTCATGTCGCAGGCGTACGCCACGCTGGGCATGGAAGGCGAAGCACGGCTGGCCTCCGCCGAGTTTCACTATTCGGTCGGCCAGCGACGCCAGGCGACGCAGTTCGCCCTGCGGGCCCGTGACATGCTCGACCCCGGCTCGGTGGAATGGCGCAGGTCGGTGGACATCGTGCTCGCCTCCGGCGCCACGCCGGAAGATCTTGAAGACCTCGATCGCCGCCAGAGCGAGCGGCCAAGGTCCCTTTACGAAGAAGTGACGACGCGGCGCCTGTCGCACGCGCCCTCGCATCAGCACTGAGCTTTCCAGGAGACTTCATGACCGACAACGCCGACCGGCCGGCCGGGCGCCCCGCCAACCGTTCAACCTGGCTTCGCGACCCGCGACTGGGCGCCGTCGCCCTGGGCGTCTCGGTGCTGGCTCTGGGCGTCGCAGCGGCGCCCCTGCTGACCGGCGGCGATTTCGACGGGCGGGTGCGGGCCTATCTGCTCAATCATCCGGAAGTGCTGGAAGAGATGCTCCAGGCCCGTCAGATGCAGCAGCAGGCCGCCGGCACGGAGGCCATCAACGCGGCGGTCGCTGCGGACCCCGCGCTTCTGACTCACGACCCCCGCGACCCGGCGTTCGGGCCTGCGGCTGAGGCGGCGGCCGTGACGGTGATCCAGTATTTCGACTACCGCTGTCCCGGCTGCAAATCGGTGGCCCCGGGATTCCTGGCTGTGATGGAAGCCAACCCGGATGTCCGTTTCATTTTCAAGGAATGGCCCATTCTGGACCGCCCGGGGGACGAAACCTCCAACTACGCCGCGCGCGCCGCCCTCGCCGCCCACGCCCAGGGCCGCTACCTAGCGGTTCATCAGGCCCTCATGGCCGAGCCGGCGCTGGACCAGGCGGGCGTGGACGCTGTGCTGGAGATGGCCGGCGTAGACATGACCGCCGCGCGCGCAGCGATCGCGTCAGGCGCGACGGACCAGCACGTGGCCGATATCCATGACGCGGCCCGGCGCATCAACCTTCAGGGCACGCCCACCTTCCTCGTCAACGGACGCGCCACGGACAGCATCGATCCCCGCGCCGTTGCTGAAGCCATCGCAGCAGCTCGCCAACAAGGCTGAGCCGTTCCGCTCAGTAAAAAAAAAGGCCCGCGAAGCGATTCGCGGGCCTTTTGTCTGGATAATGCGCCTCGCCTCAGTGAGAGACGCCGCGCCAGATACGGCGATAGCTGGCGTAGGTCAGGCCCGCGAACAGCAGCAGGTAGATCATCACGGCCAGGCCGGTGCGCTTGCGCTCCACCGCACGGGGGTCGGACGCCCAGGCGATGAAGGCCGACACGTCCCGCGACATCTGGTCCACCGTGGCTTCGGTGCCGTCGTCGTAGGTCACCTGGCCGGCCCGCAGCGGATTGGGCATGGCGATAAAGCCGCCGTAGGGGACATGCTCAGGGTCGCCGTCCCAGAACGGCGTCATGTCGCCGGCCATATAGGGGTTGTAGTACTGGCCCGCCGCCATGCGCAGACCCTCGGGCGGATCCACATAGCCGGACAGCAGCGAATAGATGTAGTTCGCGCCGTCGTGACGGGCCTTGGCCATGACCGACAGGTCCGGCGGGAAGGCGCCGCCGTTGGCCGCGGCCGCGGCCGTGGCGTTCGGATAGGGCTCGGGGAACCGGTCCGCCGGCGTGCCCGGGCGGAAGAGTTCCTCACCGGTCTCCGAGTCGATGTCGGCGATCTCGAACTCTGCGGCGAGAGCCCGCACGAAGCGATTGTTGTTGGGGTTGCTCTCGTGCGGATCCCAGAACGGACCGCCCTCCTCCGCCAGATTGCGGAACGACAGCAGGTTCATGCCGTGGCAGGCGGCGCAGACCTCGCGGAACACCTTGTAGCCCCGCTGAAGCTGGCCCTGGTCGAACGTTCCGAAGGGCCCCTCGAAGCTGAAGTTTCCGGAGCGCGGGTGCTTGGCCTCACCCGCGGCGAGCGCGGGCGAAGCGGCGGTCAGGCCCAGGGCGGCGACGGCGGCCACGAGGGCGGCCTTCATGGCCAGACGGGGGGCTTTGGCGACAGGACGCGTCATCGCGCTCAACCCTTCTTCTCGATGGCGGCCTCGGGGGCCAGGACGGGTTCGGAAATGGAGCTGGGCACCGGCAGCGGCTTCTCTTTCAGCGCGACGAAGGGCATGGCGAGGAAGAAAGCGAAGTAATACAGGGTCGCGAAACGCCCCAGCCAGAGGAAGCTGTTCAGGTCGCCGTCATAGACGGTGAAGGTGGAGAAATTCCCGATCACATGGGCGTCCGGCAGTTCAGCGCCGCACCAGCCCAGGATGAACCCGTTCACGACGAACAGGACGAACATGACCTTCATGATCGGGCGATAGCGCATGGAGCGGATGCGGGACCGATCCAGCCACGGCAGGACGAACAGGATGCCGATGGAGCCGAACATGGCCACCACGCCGCCGAACTTGTCCGGGATGGCGCGCAGGATCGCGTAGAACGGCAGCAGATACCATTCCGGCACGATGTGGGTGGGGGTCACCAGCGGGTTGGCCGGGATGAAGTTGTCCGCGTGGCCCAGGGCGTTCGGATTGAAGAACACAAAATAGGCGAACAGCAGCAGGAACAGGATGATCGCGAAGCCGTCCTTCACCGTGTAGTACGGGTGGAAGGGCAAGGTGTCCTTGGCCTGGCGCTCCTTGGGGATCAGGATTCCCACCGGGTTGTTCTGCCCGGCGTGGTGCAGGGCCCACAGGTGCAGAACCACGCAGCCGGCGATCAGGAACGGCAGCAGATAGTGCAGCGAGAAGAAGCGGTTGAGCGTGGCGTTGTCGATGGCCGGGCCGCCTTGCAGCCAGGTCAGGATCGGACCGCCGACCACCGGGATCGAACCGATCAGATTGGTGATCACCACCGCGCCGTGGAACGACATCTGGCCCCAGGGCAGCACATAGCCCAGGAAGGCGGTGCCGATCAGCAGGAAGAAGATCAGACACCCGACGATCCAGATCATCTCGCGCGGCGCCTTGTACGAGCCGTAGTACAGGCCGCGCAGCATGTGGATGTAGGCCGCGATGAAGAACATCGAGGCGCCGTTGGCGTGCACATAGCGGATCAGCCAGCCGCCGTTCACGTCGCGCATGATGCGCTCGACGGACTCGAAGGCCATTTCGGTGTTGGGTACATAGTGCATGGCCAGCACCACGCCGGTGACGATCTGGATCCCCAGACACAGCATCAGGATGCCGCCGAAGGTCCACCAGTAGTTGAGGTTCCTGGGGGTCGGCAGGCTCATGTAGTCCGCGCCGAAACGGATGATCGGCAGACGGCTGTCCATCCAGCGCTCGAAAGCGGTCTTGGGGACGTAGGTGGATTCGTGGTCGCTCATGATCTCTCTTACGTCCGCGCTCAGCCGATCCGGATCCGGGTGTCGCTCAGATATTCATAATCCGGCACCACCAGATTGGCGGGGGCCGGTCCGCGGCGGATGCGGCCCGACGTGTCATAGTGCGACCCATGGCAGGGGCAGAACCAGCCGCCGTAGTCGCCGGTGCCGAAAGTGGGCACGCAGCCAAGGTGCGTGCAGGAGCCGACCAGCACCAGATACTGCTCGTGGCCTTCCACGACGCGCTCGGCGTCGGTCTGGGGGTCGGGCAGGCTGGCGCTGTCCTCGGCGCGGGCGCGCTGGACCTCGGCCGGCGTGCGGTACCGCACGAACACCGGCTTGCCCTGCCACTTGATGACCACCTGCTGGCCTTCCTGAACCTTGGTCAGGTCGAACTCGATGGACGCCAGGGCCAGGGTGTCGGCCGCCGGGTTCATCTGGTTGATCAAGGGCCAGACAGCGGCCACGCCGGCGCCGGCTGCAGCAGCCCCCGCGGCGATATGAATGAAATCACGACGAGTGGCGTCTTGCCCTTCGCCTTCAGGATGCACGACCGATTCGGCCAATGTCTCACCTCTGCAGAACCCAGCGCCGAACCGGAACGGAACGACAATGTGGTGCGTAACCCCAGCGGGACTGTTCAGTCCATGCCCCGGCCCGGGTTTGCGGCGGTTCGCCGCAAGTCGCTGACGCTTCCGTGCGAAGCATTCGCAATTCAGGCCGCGACAAGGCCCCGCCCCGCGCGTATGAGGGCCTTAGAATGCGTCTCGCCCTTTTTCAACCTGACATTCCCCAGAACGTGGGCGCCTGCATCCGATTGTCGGCCTGTTTCGGCGCGCCCCTGGATGTGATCCGCCCTACGGGCTTCGCTCTGGACGACAGATCCATGAAGCGGGCGGCTCTGGATTACGGGCCGCTGTCGCACATGACGGTGCATGACGATTGGGACGCCTACTGCGCAGCCGGTCACCCCGGCCGCCTGATTCTTTTCACGACGAGGGCGTCCGAGAGCCTCACCGGCTTCGCCTTCCGGCCCGATGACCGCCTGCTGTTCGGGCGTGAGACGGCGGGCGCGCCCGATCACGTGCATGAGGCTGCTGATGCGCGCCTTTTCATACCCATTCGCCCCGAGACCCGATCGCTGAACCTCGCAACCTCGGCCGCCATCGCCCTTTTCGAGGCCCTGAGACAGACGGGCGAACTTGAACCGTGACGCGGGAACAGGGGCTGCGCGCCCATGTTCCCGCGCCTGCCCCGACATCTAGGGCTTGCGGATAATCCAGGACGGATGCTGGAACAGCTTGTCCTCGGCCTTTTTCGGTCGGTGGACGTGCAGGTCCAGACCGTGCTGCTGCGCGAAGGCGTCGACCTCCTTGATGACCAGGGCGTAACGCTCACTGTAGTCATCACCAGAGAATATGCCGCCGCTTTTCAGCTTCGGCCACCAATCCTGAATCGTCTGGCCGCCATTTTGCCCGGTGTGGGCGTAGCCGTCGATGTAAATGAAGTCAAAATAGTCATCAGGGAAAAGATCCAGCGCCTCATCAAACTTCAATTTGATGATGCTGTTTTTCTCCTTGTAGGGCGCCAATCGCCGAAGGACGCCCTTGTACTGCTTGACGTCGTGACCGCGATCGCCGGCCCACATGTCAATGCTGTAGAAGTGTTCAAATCGACCGGTCGCCAGCAGACGCTGGGAGAACGACCCGGACGCCACACCCAGTTCCACGCCGATGGAGCCAGGCCGCGTGAAACGCGCCACGTCTTCCCGCCTGGTCAGGCCGGGGAGCTGGCTGAAATCCAGCACCTCGGCGCCGGAGGTGACCGAGGGGACGGCGGCGGCGGCGGCGGTGGAATTCCCCAGCGCCTTCGCGTCCTTGATGCGGATCATGGCTTCGTAGCCGCTGAAGGCTTCGAACTCGTAGGATTCCGGGGGCAGCTTTTCCGCAAGGGCGAGCGCCTCGCCCTGCTTCCACCCCGGGTACGACAGAAGCTCGTCAAACAGAATGACGCTTCCTTCCACCAGTCGAGGTTTGCACAGCTCCAGAATCGTGCGGCAGGGAGAAACCGTGTCCGTATCAATATTGATGAAGGCGATGGGGCCCGGATTCTGTTCAAGGAACTTGGGAAGCGTGTCGTCGATCCAGCCCTTGATCAGGCGCACATTCTCTCTCACTTCGGGCATGACGCCCTTCAGGGAAAAGGTGCCGGGGCGGCCCGAAGCGCCGACCCATCGTTCGGACAGACCCTCAAAGGAATCAAAACCGAACAGCAACCGGTCGTCTCCGGTCGTTTTCAGGATGTCGGCGAAAAGATTGATGCTCGTGCCGGAGCGAACCCCGAACTCCAGGATCATGCCTTCAGCGGGGATATTCTTGATGGAATAGCTGTGAAGAACGCTCTTGTTCCGAAAGAGCATCGCGGTGTGCAGATGGCTTTCGATAAAGTCGGCCGATGTCTGCCTGGCGCGCTCGTTCAGGAGATCCACCGTGGGATGCTTCTTGGCGGCGGCGATTTTCGCGGCCCTCTTGCGAGCCTCGGTCTTCAGGTCAGCCAAGTTCCACCTCTTCAATAAATCACGGCGCGCCCAGGCTGGCGTACGCCCTTTCCCGGATAAGCCGTCCAAACCCGGCCGGTCAAGGCCGTTGCGGGCCGTCGGGGCCGCTGCTGGAGGGCTCCACACCCCGGGCGCAAACGACTACTGAAGGTTGCGTCCGCCGGCGACGACTGACGTATCTGGGGACGCCTTCCCGCCGCACGTCCGACCACGAACCCTTCAGGTGAATATGAGTTCCTCCAGGTCCCGCCCCGTTATCGTCTGGTTCCGGCGTGATCTGAGGATCGCCGACAATCCAGCCCTGACCGAGGTGGCGGCGACCGGCGCGCCGGTGATCCCTCTCTATATCCACGACCCGGCGCTGGACGGCCGCCCCATGGGAGCGGCGTCCGGATGGTGGCTGGACAAGTCCCTGCGCGCCCTCGCGACCGAGCTTGAGGAACGTGGCGCGCCCTTGCTGCTGCGGTCCGGCGACCCGGAAGCCACGTTGCGGGTGGTGATCAATGAGACGGGCGCGGACGCCGTCCTGATGAACCGCATGTTCGAGCCGGCCGCCTGGGAACGGGACGCCGAAATCGCCCATGGCCTGAAGGCGGACGGCGTGGCCTGCCGGGGCTTCAACGGCACGATGCTCGCCCGGCCCGGTTCGGTCCGCACAGGTCAGGATGCGCCGTACAGGGTATTCACCCCATTCCTGAAGGCGCTGCTGGACAAGGCGGAGGAGCCCGCGCCCCGGGACGGACCGCGTACGCTGGACGGGGTCGCAGGGCTGACAGGCGAAGCTGTCGACGACTGGGGATTGCACCCCCTCCGGCCTGACTGGTCCACGGGATTCGACTGGACGCCGGGAGAGTCAGGCGCACGCGAAGCCCTGTCACGTTTTTTGGCCGGCCCCCTCACGGTCTATGGCGAGGGACGGGACATACCGGGAGAGGACGGAACCAGCCGTCTGTCCCCTCACCTGCATTTCGGGGAGATCAGTCCCTGGCGGGCCATACGCGCGGCGCGTCAGGCGGCGAAAGACGGCCGGGTCCCGGGAAAACAGGCCGAAAAGTTCGTCAGCGAAGTGGGCTGGCGCGAGTTCTCAACGCACCTGCTGCATCATTTCCCCTACATGGCCGAGCGCGCGTTCCGGCCCGAGTTCGAGGCCATGGCCTGGCGCGATGACGGCGAAGGTCTGGAGGCCTGGAAGCGCGGCATGACCGGCTACCCCGTCGTGGACGCCGGCATGCGTCAGCTGTGGGCCACGGGCTGGATGCACAACCGGGTGCGGATGATCGTCGCCTCGTTCCTCGTCAAGGATCTGCTGGTCGACTGGCGCGAGGGCGAGGCCTGGTTCTGGGACACCCTTGTGGACGCCGACATGGGCGCCAACATCCAGAACTGGCAATGGGTCGCCGGATCGGGTGCGGACGCCGCCCCGTATTTCCGCATCTTCAATCCCGTGACCCAGGGCGAGAAATTCGACGGGGAGGGAAAATATGTCCGACGTTGGGTTCCGGAACTGGCGGGTCTGTCGGACCGGTGGATCCACGCGCCCTGGACCGCGCCCACAGAGGTTCTGGCCGCCGCGGGAATCCGGCTGGGGCGTGACTATCCGGCCCCGATCGTGGACCATGCCATGGGGCGAAAACGCGCCCTGGATGCTCTGGAGCAGATCAAGTCCGCACGGGACAAGGACTGAGGGAGGTTCTCATGACCGCTGTGACGCCTGATATCGCCGCCATCGCCGCGCGCACGCCGACCGGTTTTGGCATTCTTCTGAGGGTGCTGGCCGCTAATTGGGCCATCGGGCGACTGACGGTCCGCCTCCCCAACGGCGCGGTCCATGAACTCAAGGGCAAGCAGACCGGGCCGGCTGCGACCCTGATCGTCAAGGACTACGGTTTCGCCAGGCGCGTTCTTGCTTCGGGCGACATCGGATTCGCCGAGGCCTATATGGCCGACGAATGGGACACGCCCCACCTGGCCGGCCTGCTTGAGGTGCTGGTGCGCAATTACGAGGGCATCCAGCGGCTGTTCGACGGCAATGTGATCATGCGGGGGCTTCACTGGGCGCGGCACAGGCTGAACCGAAACAGCCGCGAGGGGGCGCGCAAGAACATTCACGCCCACTATGACTTGGGCAATGCCTTCTACGAGACCTGGCTGGACCGGACCATGACCTACTCCTCGGCGGTCTTCGAGACGCCGGGCGAGGCGCTGGAGATCGCCCAGACCCGCAAGTACGCGCGCCTGGCGCAGGCCATGGACCTCAGGGCGGGCCACAAGGTTCTGGAGATCGGATGCGGCTGGGGCGGCTTCGCGGAATATGCGGCCCGCGAAGTGGGCGCCCATGTCACCGGCGTCACCATCTCCGCCGAACAGCACGCCTACGCCACGCGCCGGCTGGCCCAGGCCGGTCTGTCCGACCAGACCGACATCCAGATGATCGACTACCGCGATGTTCAGGGCCGGTTCGACCGGGTCGCGTCCATCGAGATGTTCGAGGCGGTGGGGCAGGAATACTGGCCGACCTATTTCGACAAGATCCATCAGGTGCTGACGCCCGGCGGCCGGGCCGCCCTGCAGATCATCACCATGGATGACGCCCTGTTCGGCGGCTACGACAAGCGCACGGATTTCATCCAGAAGTACATCTTCCCGGGCGGCATGCTGCCCAGCGAAGCGGTGTTGCAGCCGATCGTGGAGCGCGCGGGTCTGGCGTGGAACAGCGTCGAGCGGTTCGGACACTGCTACGCCGACACCCTGAAGCGCTGGGACGACCGGTTCATGAGCGCGTGGGACCAGATCCAGCGCATGGGCTTCGACGACCGGTTCCGTCGGCTCTGGCGCTTCTACCTGGCCTACTGCGAGGCCGGTTTCCGCGCCGACCGCATCAATGTGATCCAGTTGGCGCTGGCCCGAAGCTGACGTTATGACCGCTCCCCTTCTGGCGACGGCGGCGTTGGCCGCAATCCGGGATGCGCGCGACATACGGATCGTGGACGCCAGCTGGCGCATGGACGGGAGCCGGCCGGGCGAGGATGAACCGCGCATCCCCGGCGCGGTGCGATTCGACATCGACGCGGTGGCCGATCCGGCCAGCCCCCTGCCCCACATGCTGCCCACGCCCGAGGCGTTCGCGGCGGCGGTCGGCGCCATGGGAATCGGTCAGGACGACCACATCGTGGTCTATGACGAGCGCGGCCTGTTTTCTGCGGCGCGGGTCTGGTGGACGTTCCGGACAATGGGCGCGCGCCGGGTGCAGGTGCTGGACGGCGGGCTGCCGAAGTGGCTGGCCGAAGGTCGCCCGGTGCAGACCGGATCCGCCACTCCGTCGCCGCCCGCCGCTTTCCGGACGGACTTTCATGCCGGCAGGGTCGCCGACCTGATCCAGGTCCGCCGCGCCCTGGGCGACCCCGCTGCTCTCGTCATCGACGCCCGACCGGCCGAGCGCTTTTCCGGACGGGCGCCCGAACCCCGCGCGGGTCTTCGCAGCGGTCACATGCCCGGAGCGATCAATGTCCCCTTCAGCGACCTGTTGACCTCCAGCGGCGGCTTGCGGGGCCCGGAAGACCTGACCGCCCTCTTCGAGCGCGCCGGCATGACCCCGGCCCGGGACATCATCACCACGTGCGGGTCAGGTGTGACGGCCGCCATCCTCAGCCTCGCCCTCGCGGTGCTCGGCCGTGACAGCGCGGTCTATGACGGGTCGTGGGCGGAATGGGGCGCCCGTCCGGATATGCCTGTCGAAGGCGCATAGGGAGTCCGTCAGGGGCCGGTCAGCGCACCGGCAAACCGTACATCAGGCCGCGCGGATCGGCGTCCCAGCGCGCGTTCAGACCCCGCGCCAGATTCAGCGACGAGCGCGTTCCCAGATTACGCTCGAAAACCTCGCCATAGTTGCCGACGCCGTCCACCGCGTCGCGCGCCCAGGTGTCGGACAGCCCCATCATCGCACCGAACCCGCCCTCGACACCCAGCAGGCGACGCACCTGCGGATCGCTGGAGCTGGCCGCCATGTCGTCCACGTTTTCCTGGGTCACACCCAGTTCCTCGGCCAGAATCAGGGCGTTCAGGGTCCAGCGCACGATGTCGGACCACTGGTCATCGCCCCTGCGCACCACAGGTCCCAGCGGCTCCTTGGAAATCACATCGGGCAGGATCGCGTGGGCCTGGGGATTGCCCAGCATGGTGCGGGCGGCGGCCAGGGACGAGACATCGCCGGTGAAGGCGTCGCAATCCTCCCGGGCGTAGGCTTCGCGCGCCGCCTCCTCATTGTCGGCCATGACAGCCTCGTGGCGCAGGCCCCGCACCTGGAAATAATCCGCCAGGTTCAAGGCCGTCGTCGAATTGGACTGCACGCAGATACGCGCGCCGTCCAGCTCGGCCGCGCTCGTCAGGTTCAGCGAACGGCGGACAAGGAAACCCTGGCCGTCATAGTAGTTGATGCCGACGAACTCCAGGCGCTCTCCGGCGTCTCGGCCCATGGTCCATGAGGTGTTGCGCCACAGAACGTCGATGCGGCCTTCCGCAAGGGCTTCGAACCGGTCGCCGATGGCCAGCGGCACGAAGCGCACCGCATTCGGGTCACCCAGAACCGCCGCCGCCGTCGCCCGGCAGAAATCGACGTCAAAACCGCGCCATTGCCCGCGATTGTCTGTGTAGGCGAAGCCCACGAGCCCCTGATGAACGCCGCAGTTGAGCCGTCCCCGCGCGCGCACGGCCGCGAGGGTTTCACTGGGTTCGGCCGCGTCCTGCGCAATCAGGGGCTGGTCCGGCGCGTCGTCCGCGACCACGCGTCGGTCGTCGCCGCAGGCCGCCAGAAACAGCATCCCCGCCAACACCCCGGCACCGGCACAACCACGCGCGAACATTATCCTCGCCTTCATCGGAATCCCGCCTTTGGTGTTAGAAGCCTTTGGGTCGGCTCCGCAACCCGCCGACCTCGCTTTGATGGATTATCCTGCCCGCGATGCCCCAGCCGCCGTCCGACCGCACCCGCCTGATCCGTTCGGCCACCCGCAAGCCGACCGAGGGTCGCCGTCCGGTCAATCCTCCCATCGAGCGGGCGTCGACCCTGCTGAACGCCCGCGCCGCCAGTCTGCGCGACCCGTCGCTCGGACCCGTGTACGGCATCGACGGCATGACGGTTCAGCGAGAGCTGCGCGCGCTGCTCGCCGAGATGGAGGGCGGTGCGGACGCGTGGCTGACGCCCACCGGGCTGGCGGCCGTCACCATTCCCGTCCTGGCCCTGACCCGTCCGGGCGATACGGTGCTGGCCACAGACGCCGTCTACGGCCCCACGCGCCGGTTTCTGGATCGCCACATGGTGGCGCGGGGCGTCTCCATTCGCTATCACCCGGCCGACGCCCCCGCCGACCGGATCATCGCGGCCATGGACGGCGTCAGGCTGCTCGTGATGGAATCCCCCGCCTCGCTGACCTTCGAGATGGTCGACGTGGCCGCCGTCACCGCCGCCGCGCGGGACAAGGGCGTGCTGACCGTCATGGACAACACCTGGGCCGCTGGTCTGGCCTTCCGGCCGCTGGCGCACGGGGTGGACGTCAGCGTCCAGGCGATCAGCAAATATGCGGCCGGCCACTCCGACCTGCTGATGGGCGCAATCGCCGTCGCCGACGCGCAGGTCGGCAGGGCGATCTTCAACACCATCGAGGATCTGGGCTGGCACACGGCTCCGGACGAGGCGTGGCTGGCCCTGCGCGGCCTGCGCACCCTGCCCCTGCGCATGGCCGAGCACGCCCGTTCGGCCCTGCAGGTGGCCGAGTGGCTGCAATCGCGTCACGAGGTGGCCCGCGTTCTGTATCCGCCCCTGCCCGGCTCGGTCGGTCATGACCTCTGGGCCCGGGACTATGCGGGCGCGGCGGGTCTGATGGGCGTCGTGCTGAGGGGCGGAACGGAGGCGGAGGCCGAAGCCGTGCTGGACGCCCTCACCCTGTTCGGCCTGGGCTACTCCTGGGGCGGCTTCGAAAGCCTGGCGACCCACGAGACCGGCCAGATGGCGCTGCGGCGCCACCCGGCGACGCTTGAAGGCCCGCTGGTCCGCCTGCACATCGGCCTGGAGGACCCCGCCGATCTGATCGCCGATCTGGATCAGGCCCTGGCCACGTGGGGTGTCAGATCATCCCCTGCATGAACCGGACGCCGACCTTTTCTGCATAGGTTTTGACCAGCTCCGCGGCGGCCAGAACGTCGGGGTCATCCGACTTGCGCGCGGCGGTGAAGGGCCGCCCCGCATCAGCGATCGGATGGCCGAACAGAGAGTTGGCGTACTGCACCTGGGCCAGGACCCGATAGTTCTCCTCCGGGTGCACGCCCTTGTGCAGGGCGCTGGTGTCCACCAGGAACAGGGTGCCCGACGGGCCCGTGATGCGCTCTTCCTGATCCAGCAGGCCGTGTTCGGCCACCTTCTCGTCGGTGTGGCGACCGTCAGCCCACAGGGCGTCGGGGCGGTCGCGGTGGGTGCCCTGGATCATGGCGTGCGGGCCGTCGTTGGGGCCCACATCGGTCAGGTACATGAACAGCTTCACGAAGCCGAGGCGGTACATGTCGTGGTGATAAAGCTGCGCCGTGTCGGACAGGTCCTTCGCGCTGACCGGCACATTGGAGTTCACGAAGGCCACCGGCACGTCGAAGATCGGCGGCACGCCCATGTACTGATGCACGATGGTCAGCAGCAGCGGATCGGCCGCCACCTCGTACATCTCGCCGAAGCTGGTGACCCACGAGAAGTTGGACTTGATCTGGGGCGGCGCCTCGGGCGAGCCCTTCAGGATGTTGGTCAGCTTGTCGCCGTGGATCGCCTCCATCCGCGTCAGCACCTTGTTGCGAAGGCTCTCGACCAGCGCCGGCGGGAGGGAGAATTTCGCCTTCCACATGCCGGTCTTCTGCAGCGAGCGGACCGCGCCGCGAATGGTGTTGGGCTGGTCCGCCACGTCAAACATGCTGCGGGCCAGATTGTACTTCTCGGACGGCACGTGGTCGGCGATCACCGAACTGAACACCTGATGGCTCTTTGATCGGGTTTCGGTGAAGGTCTGGCGCAGCAGCAGGTATTCGTCGTTGGTGTTGGTGCGCTTGCGGGCATAGCCGGCATAGGCGTCGGCCATCTTGCGCACGGCATAGTTGGGGGGCAGGTACTCGCCCAGATTGCGGTTCAGCTCCGCTGCGGCCAGGCCCTCGACCTGAACCGAATAGTTGCGCGCCTGAACCAGAATCCTGTCGCCGAACGCCATGGGGTTTCCCTGCACTGAAAGATCAGCGGAAAGCTCTATGCCCAAGCCGATTAGCGGGCAAGGCGCGTGACTGTACAGACAAAGTCGCCTTGGCCTCATGTCGCCCCTGCATTACCCTCCATGCCTGACCTCAGGAGACAGATATGGCGGACGACAACAGCGGCGAGCTGATCCCGGCGGAGGCTCCCCTCCAGAAATATGTGGTGAAGGAGGCCGCCAATCCGCGCTGGAGCTCTCACTTCAAGAACAAGATGATCACCGTGGCCCGCAAGCCGCTGTTCGGGCCTGAGGACAAGATATTCACTATCGGCAGTTGCTTTGCCGAGCGCATCCGCTCGTTTCTCACCGCAGAAGGCTTCAAGGTCGGCCCGCCCACGGATCACATTGCGATGGCGCCGGACCG
Source organism: Brevundimonas sp. (assembly GCF_046299535.1). Lineage (GTDB taxonomy): Bacteria > Pseudomonadota > Alphaproteobacteria > Caulobacterales > Caulobacteraceae > Brevundimonas. The sequence goes on from NZ_JBKBIB010000018.1 coordinate 22,203, forward strand.
CTACAATATCGACCGGCTGCCGCGCTACCCGCATCTGGACTACTACAATACCTTCACCATCCGGCAGGAGTTCGAGCGCCACATCGGGGAGTGGGCCCAGGACCCCGACGACTACTGGACCATCAAGGATCCCCTGTGGGAGGGCGAGGTCGCCTATCAGGACCCCTATCGCCGAGCCACGTTCGGTCGCACGCCCGAGGACTTGCTCGAGGCGGTGCGCCATACGGACGACGCCATTGACCGGGGCATCCGCGAGGCGGACGTCTTCTTCATGACCATGGGCATGGCGGAGGTGTTTCGAAACAAGCAGAGCGGCAAGATCGCCTGCCAGAAGCCGGGCTACGCCAAGGGCGGCGGTGAGGAGCAGACCGAGTTCCACATGTCCTCATACGAGGAAAACTACGCCAACCTGCGGCGTATTGTGGAGATCATCACCCAGGTACGCCCGGAGGCGCGCATCGTCTTCACCGTCTCGCCTGTGCCGCTGGCCCGCACCTTCTCGGACAACGACATTGTCGCGGCCAACACCGAGGGGAAGAGCATCCTGCGCGCCGCCATCGGCGCCATCGCGCGGGACTTCGACGCCGTCACCTATTTCCCGTCCTATGAACTGGTCATGGCCAACTCGCCTTTCAGCTGGCGCGAGGACGACGGACGCCATGTGGACAACTGGATCGTCTCCAGGATCGTGAAGACCTTCAAGGCGGCCCACTGCACAACCGGGTAGTGATGGTCTGGCGCGCCCGGCAGGACTCGAACCTGCAACCGTCCGCTTAGAAGGCGGATGCTCTATCCGGTTGAGCTACGGGCGCCGTCAGGCAAGCGGCTCAAGTAGCGCGAAGCGCGATAGCCGCAACGAAAAATCTCGGCTCAAGTAGCGCGAAGCGCGGTAGCCGCAAACATAATCAGTGGGTCCAGGGCTGCCTGCGGCCCGGGGCGAAGTTATCGGCGTAGGCCTTCAGGATCACCGGGGCCGCCCGGGGCTCGTGCAGTCGGAACGGAATGCCGTGCCGCTCTGCGTAGGCCACCGCCTCCTCCGCCGTATCGAAAGTCAGGCGCACCTGGCCGTTCATGTCGGTGGACGAAGTCCAGCCCATCAGCGGGTCGTTGGTGCGCGCCGCCGCCGGCTCGAACTCCAGGATCCAGTCGCGGGTCCTGGCCTTGCCGGACTGCATGGCGGTCTTGGCGGGACGATAGATGCGCGCGAGCATGGCGGGCCCTGAAGAATCCAGTGTCAGAAGCGGCCCAGATAGCGCGCGTCGGCCCACGGGTCCAGCATGCTCAGGCCGGCAGGGGCTTCGCCGCGTTCACGCCCAGCTTGCGCGCCACCCAGCCCAGGGTCGGTCCCTGCACCAGGCTGGACACGATCACCACGAAGAAGACGATGTTGAAGATGGTCTGTGATCCGGGCACGCCCGCCACGATGGGAAAGGTCGCCAGCACGATGGGCACCGCGCCGCGCAGCCCGGCCCATGAGACGAACAGCTTGGCCCGCCAGTCGAACCGCCGGAACGGCGCCAGGCAGATGAACACGCTGATCGGGCGAGCCACCAGCATCAGAACCGCCGTGATGGCCAGGCCGGGCGCAGCCACTCCGCCCAGCTGGCTCGGGAACACCAGCAGCCCCAGGGTCAGGAACATAACCACCTGGGCCAGCCAGGCCAGGCCGTCCTGGAACACCCCGATGGTGCGCCGCGCCTGATACTCGCGATTCCCCGCCACGATCCCCGCGATATAGGCGGCCAGAAACCCGTTCCCGCCCAGCACGGCTGTGAGGCCGTAGCTCAGCAGCGCGGCGCCGATGGACACCACCAGCGACATGCCGCTGGTGCGCAGCCGCATACGCTTGATCAGCGACGGCAGCGCATAGCCGACCGTTACGCCCAGCACCGCGCCCAGGCCCATCTGGATCATGAACTGGGGCACGAAGGGCAACAGGGACGCATCGGGCGCCGCCACCAGAACCAGCGCCGCCCCCACCAGGAAGATCGCCATGGGATCGTTGGAGCCCGACTCCAGTTCGATCAGGCCCGTGAGGTCCTGTCGCAAATCGCCCCCGCCCTGTCCCCGCATGATGGCGAACACCGCCGCCGCGTCGGTGGACGCCACGACCGCGCCCAGCAGGAACCCCTGGGTCACCGTGAACCCCAACAGGAACACCGCCGCCAGGCTGACGATGCCCGCGCTGATCATCACCCCGATGGTGGACAGCATCAGCGCCGGTCCCGCCGACGGGCGCACCAGCTTCCAGCTGGTGTCCAGTCCGCCCGAGAACAGGATGAAGACCAGGCACGCCACCCCGATCACCTGGGCGAAGGCGTAATCCGAGAAAACGATTCCGAACGGTCCCTCCGAACCCGCGATCATGCCTAGGGCCAGGAATCCGATCATGGCCGGCAGTCCGAACCGGCTGGACAGGCTTCCGGCCAGCACCGTGGACAGCAACAGCACCGCGACCGCGAGGAAGGCGTAGTCGATGGGGTTCATGGGTGTCTTTAGGAGCCGAGGAATCGCCCAAAAGCAACACCGCCTGCGGTGCCCCGCCGCTTGAATGGCCGCTATTGAGCCTGTAGGCAGGCGCTCCCGTTGGGGAGTAGCCGCCGGCCGCCTTGAAGGCCGGGACCGCGTCAACACATTCGCGCTTCGGCGCGTGGCGCGGTCAGCGGATGTCATCCGCCTGGCGAGACCAGCGCGTCCCACCGTCTCGCCGGCGGCGTGGGATGCGCGTCTCGTCGTCCGGCGGAGTGAGCCCATGACCCCCGGCGCCATCGCCATCCTGTCGCTCAGCATGTCGACGGACGCCTTCGCCGCGGCCGTGGGGCGCGGCGCCGCGCACCGCCCATCGCTGGCCCCAGCGCTGCGGGACGGGCTGACTTTCTGGATCATCGAGGCCATGACCCCGGTGATCGGCTGGAGCCTTGGCCTGATCGCCGCAGAAGTCGTCCAGCAGTACGATCACTGGATCGCCTTCGTCCTGCTGGCCGGGGTCGGGGCGCACATGGCCTGGCATGGCCTCGCCAATCGTCATGCGGTTCAGCCGGCCGCGCCGGTGCGAAGGGGGCTGATCCCCCTGATCGCCGTGGCGCTGGGGACCAGCATCGACGCCGCGGCCGTGGGCGTGGGGCTGGCCTTTATCGGCGTGAACATCTGGGTCATCGCCCTTTGCATCGGCCTGACCACCTTCACCCTGACGACCCTGGGCATGCTCATCGGCGCCCGCGTCGGCGCCCGTTTCGGAAAATACGCCGAGATCCTGGGGGGTCTGGCCCTCATCGCCATCGGCACGCTGATCCTGGCTGAACACATGGGATGGATGGGGGGCTGAGGAACAATCGGAGCGGCGGGCCGGGTCAAGCTCCGCGAAAAAGCCCCGCCGGCCGAACCGGCGGGGCCTCATTAATTCACGACGCTGGAGATTTAGTCGGCCGTGCCGAACCCGTCGGGGCCGCCCGCACCCTGTGAGCCTTCGCCGCCCGTGGCGGGCGACCCGGGCTCCTGACCCGGCTGATCGTCGGCCGGACTCTGGCCGGGCGTGCCGCCCTGGCCCGGCTGGCTTTGGTCGTTGTCTTGTTCGATGGGTTGATCGGTCATGGTGTGCTCCACTTGTTGCCTCGACCAACCGTGGAGAGAGCCGCTTGTTCCCAGCGACCTCACCGGCAGAACACGATCCGACGACAACGGGCGGTAAACCAACCCGCAAGCCTTGCTCGAACGGGGAAACGCTGGTCGGAGCGGCAGGATTCGAACCTGCGACCCTCTGCTCCCAAAGCAGATGCGCTACCAGGCTGCGCTACGCTCCGATCAGGCGGGGCTTATAGGCATGGCCGGGGGCGGGCCGCAATCGCCCGTCTGCAATCCCGTGCGATCCGTCAGTCCGCGTTGTTGAAGAACGGATGGCGGACGACGTCGCCCGGTTCGGCGCCGATTTCCTGGGTGCGACCCGCCCGGACTTCCAGCACCCCCTTCGCGGCGCCGTAGGAGGGCACCACCTGGCGCGAGAAGGGCGTTGTGTGCCGCGCGATAGAGACGATGCGGCCCTGATCGTCGATGTAGACGATGTCCAGCGAACTGGGCGTGTTCTCCATCCAGAAGCCGCGCTCGGCCATGTCCGGAAACTGGAACAGCATGCCCCGGTCGTCGGCCAGCGGCTCGCGGAACATCAGGCCCCGGGCGCGCGTCTCGTCGGTATCGGCGATCTCGACCCAGAAGGCGTGCTCCCCGCTGTCCGTGATCACGGTCAGGGCCTCCAGCGGATTGCCCGCCTCGTCGCGCGGCACGGCCTGGGCGCAGGCGGTCGCCGACATGGCCAGCGCCAGGACGGCGGTCAGAAACAGGCGGCGGTGCATGGACGGTATCCCGGGGATGGCGCGATCGACGCCCGCATTACGCCTTAGCCGCGCGCGGAAATAAACCCGAAATGCGGCCTATTCGCCCTGTTCGATCTCGGCCACCACAAGCCCCTTGGGGCCCCGGGCGAAGCGCACACGCACCGTGTGCCCCGGCAGCAGGTCGTCGAGCCCGCACCGGCGCAGGGTTTCAATGTGGATGAAGATGTCGTCCTGGTCGCCCTCGCGCACCACGAAGCCGTAGCCCTTGGCGCGATTGAACCATTTGACCGTCGCCGGCTCCATGGGCCCGTCAGCCTGGATGGCGGGCCGCGGCGGGCGGCGGGCGAACGCTTCCAGATTGCTGGCGGAACGCCGCAGGGCGTCATAGCCCGGCGACTGCTCCGGATCCGGCTCGGCCAGATGGAATATCTGGGTGGCCTGCCAACCCTTGGGCCGTCGCACGGCGTCGCAGGTGATGGCGGCTCCCTCGGCGGCGTCATCGCAGCCATGGTCCCGCAGGCTGGAGACATGCAGGAGGACATCCTTCATGCCGGTGAGCGACGGGTCGTCAGGCACGATGAAGCCATATCCCTTCGCGGGGTCAAACCATTTGACATGACCGGACATGCGGACCGTTTCGGCCGACGTCAGATCCTCATCCACTTCGTACGCTGACATGCTCCCCCCGCCTGCGACCCTCACGTGCAGACCAGACATGCTTAACACGGTTCGATGAACGTGGGAGGGGCAGAAACGACAATTTCGCGCTCAAGGCGAGAAATGCCTGCAATACGCGTGCTGATTCGTCCCGAACGGGGTTTGTGGACCTACGATTTCGGGGGAGCCCGCGTGGCAGTCCCTAGGGGAATCGAACCCCTCTTTCTAGGTTGAAAACCTAGCGTCCTAACCGATAGACGAAGGGACCGCTGCGCGAGAGCCGGCGATATAGCGGCCCCTTCCCACCGTTGCAAGTCGCGTCCGACTAAAAATCGTCGGTCGTTTCGCGTCGTGGGTCGTGGGCGTCCTCAATCTCGAATTGGACCCCCCGGCGGCCGTTCCAGTCATCCGCCTTCAGACGACCGACCACGCTGATCCCCGTCGCGCCCGACAGCAACGCCCGGCCCAGCGGCAGGTCCGCACAACGCCAGGCGATGGCCTTGACCGAGGCGCCGTCCGCCGCCGTCAACCGGCACCGCACATGGCCGCCGTTCATGGCCACGGGCTCGCGTGCGGTCACCCGGTCCAGGGCGAACAGCGGCTCCGGGTTGGCGGGACCATAAGGCGCCAGACGCTCGAAATCCTCGAACAGGCTGCGGCTGGCCGCCCGGCAGTCGAGCAGCGCGTCCACATCCACCACGTCCAGAACCTCGGCCGCCGCCTGCTGGTCGGCCAGCGCCGCCTCCAGAAAGGCGCGTGCGTCCTCGATGCGGTCGCCCGCCACCGTCAGCCCGGCCGCCATGGCGTGCCCGCCGCCCGCCATCAGATGTCCGGCCTCCCAGGCCGCCTGCACGGCGCGGCCAAGGTTCACGCCCGGCTGCGACCGTCCCGAGCCCTTGCCAACGCCCGTGGCCGGATCGACCCCGATGACGACGACCGGCTTGCGCCAGCGTTCGCGCAGCCGCCCGGCCACGATGCCCACCACGCCCGGATGCCAGTCCTCGCCCTCCACCACGATGATGGCGCGATCCAGCGCGTCGGGGCCCCGGCTCTCCACCTTGCGCACCGCCGCCTCGGTCACCTCGCGCTCCACCTCGCGGCGGGACTGGTTCAGGGCGTCCAGCTCGGCGGCGATGCTCGCAGCCTCGGCCGGGTCGTCAGTGGACAGCAGCCGGGCGCCCAGATCGGCACGGCCGATGCGCCCGCCCGCATTGATTCGCGGTCCCAGAATGAAGCCCGCATGGCTGGCCTTGGCCGGGCCCGGCTCCATGCCCGCCACGGCCAGCAGCGCCGCCAGCCCGGGATTGCGCCACTCCGACATGACCTTCAGTCCCAGCGCCGCCAGCGCCCGGTTGAAGCCGGTCAGGGCCGTCACGTCGCAGATGGCCCCCAGCGCCGCCAGATCCAGCCACTGCCGCAGGTCCGGCTCGGCCCGTTCGGCGAACAGCCCCCGCGCCCGCGCCGCCCGGTTCAGGGCGGCCAGCAGCACGAACACCACCCCCGCCGCCGCCAGATTGCCCTGACCGGAATTGCAGCCCGGCCGGTTCGGATTGACCACCGCCTCGCACGCGGGCGGCTGCTCGCGCATCAGGTGGTGATCGACCACCACCACCTTCAGGCCGATGGACGCCGCGTGGGCCACGGCTTCCACCGCCGCCGCGCCGCAATCCACGGTGATAACCAGATCCGCCCCGCTCGCCTTGAGCGTCTCGAACGCCTTCGGGCTGGGGCCGTACCCCTCGGTCAGGCGGTCGGGCACATAGATGGGCAGGTCCGCGCCCATGGCCCGGAACCACCGCACCAGCAGCGCCGCGCTGGAGGCGCCGTCCACGTCATAGTCCGCGAACACATGGATGTTCCGCCCCGCTGTCAGGGCGTCCAGAATCACGCCGGCGGCGCGATCCATGTCCAGAAAGCTGGATGGATCAGGAAACAGGGCCCGCAATGTGGGAGCGAGAAAATTCTCGCTCTGGTCCGCCGTGACGCCGCGCGCCGCCAGCGCCCGGGCCAGCGGCTCGGCCAGTCCCAGCCCCTGCATATGGGCGCGCACGGTCGCCCCGTCGGCGGGCCGCTGACGCCACGCACGGCCGGACAGGGAGCGCGACACGCCCAGAAAGTTCACCGCCGTCGCCGCGCCGCCGTCAGCCATTGAGCATACGCCTCGTCATTTCCGTGCAGTCTGGACGACAGGGTCGCCGGATTCGGTCGCAGGCGCGAAATCGCCCTATCGGCGCGGATCGATGGGCGGCGGCGGTTCGGACCGCTCGCGCAGGGACCGGGCGAAGGCTTCCACCTCCGCGGCCGTCCGCGCCGCGCCCACGCTCATGCGCGCGCCCTCCACCCTGCGGCGGACCTCGACCGCATAAGCCTCCGGATCGTCGGTCAGGGTCCAGTCGATGGCCGCCACGGTGCTGCCCAGCGTCACGCCGGTCTGGTTCAGCCCGGCCACCCGCACGGCGATGTCCGCCGATCGCGGCACATCCGTGGGCGCGGCGGGAAAGTCGGCCCAGCGCGGATATTCGCTATTGGCGTCCACCAGCGCCTGGATGCGGTCCGACAGTGGCGATTGCGGATCGGTCCCCTTGTTGAACGGCGCGGCGCATGCGCCGGTCAGCAGCATTGCGCCCATCACCGCGGCCAGGGCCGCATTTTTCATCGCCGATGCGTTCATCTTGAGCCCGGTCATATGCCATCATGGGCCGACGAGGAAGGGCGACGCCGCCTTGTATCGATCCAGCAGGAGCCGTTCATGGCCACGCCGCCGAAAAAGCCCGCGACCCGCAGCACAAAAAAGGCTGCGCCGAAGAAGGCCGCACCGCGCGCTGCGGCCACACCGAAGGCTGAGAAGGCTGCGCCCGGGCCGACGCCGGAACGCGAGCCCGCCGCCCCCCCGCCTCCGTCCCAGCCGGACGCCTTCGACCCCTTCGCCATCGGCGCAGACCAGCGGCGCATGCTGGAAACCCTGTCCCTGAACATCGCCAGAGCGGCCATGACGGCGCAGACGGCCCTGGCCGAGGCGGCGCTCAGCAGGGCCGATCGCCCGGCGGCCCTGTCGGCCGATCCGCTCAATGTCGGCCCCGCCATGACCTCGGTCATGACCAGCCTGGCTTCCCGCCCCGAACGCCTCTTCCAGGCCCAGGCCGATCTGTTCGGCCGCTACATGACCCTTTGGACCGACACCGCCCGGCGCGCCGCCGGCGAGGATGTCCCCGTCACCGCCGCCCCCGACAAGCGGTTCAAGGACCCGGCCTGGGCCGAGAACCCGCTGTTCGACGTGATGCGCCAGTCCTATCTGGTCACCGCCGACTGGATGAACAGCCTCATCTCCAGCGCCGAGGACGTCGACCCCCGCACCCGGCGCCGCGCCGAGTTCTTCACCAAGCTGCTGACCGACGCCTTCTCCCCGTCCAACTTCCTGGCGTCCAACCCTGCCGCGCTGAAAGCCCTGGCCGAAACCAGCGGCGAGAGTCTGGTCAAGGGCATGCAGAACTTCGCCGCCGATCTGGAGCGCGGGCGCGGCAAGCTGGCCATCAGCCAGGCGGACTACGGCAAGTTCCGCGTGGGCGAGAACGTGGCCACCAGCCCCGGTCAGGTGGTCTGGCGCGACGAACTGTTCGAACTGATCCAGTACGACGCCGCGACGGACAAACAGCGCGCCATTCCCCTGCTGATCTTCCCGCCGTGGATCAACAAATTCTACATCCTGGACCTGCAGCCCGCGAATTCCATGATCCGCTGGCTGTCGGAACAGGGCTTCACCGTCTTCGTCTGCTCATGGGTCAATCCCGAGGCCGACAAGGCCGCCTTCGGCTTCGACGACTATCTGGAAAAGGGCATCTACCGCGCCACCTCGAAGGTGATGGAGCAGTGCGGCACGGATCGGCTGAACACCGTGGGCTACTGCATCGGCGGCACCCTCATGGGCGCGGCCATGGCGCACATGGCCGACAAGGGGGACGAGCGGGTGGGCGCCTGCACCTTCTTCGCCGCCCAGCATGATTTCGAGGAAGCCGGCGACCTCCTGCTGTTCACCGACGACCACTGGCTGGACGAGATCGAGGGCATGATGGACCAGGCCGGCGGGGTCCTGCCGGGCAGCGCCATGGCCGACACCTTCAACGCCCTGCGCGCCAATGACCTGATCTGGTCTTTCTTCGTCAGCAATTATCTGATGGGCAAGGACCCGCCGTCCTTCGACCTGCTGTTCTGGAACGCCGACCAGACCCGCATGCCCAAGGCGCTGCACATGGCCTATCTGCGCCAGATGTACGGCCAGAACGCCCTGGCCAGGGGCGAATTCGAGATCGGCGGCGTCCGCGTGGACCTGTCGAAGGTCAGGACGCCCATCTACGCCCAGGCCAGCCGCGAGGACCACATCGCGCCCATGAACTCGGTCTATCGCTCCACGAAGCTGTTCGGCGGGCCGGTGACCTATACGCTGGCGGGCTCGGGCCATATCGCGGGCGTGGTCAACCACCCCGCGGCGGCCAAGTACCAGCACTGGACCAACGACGCCCTGCCCGAAACGCTCGCCGAATGGCAGGCGGGCGCGCAGCAGCACCCCGGCTCATGGTGGCCGCACTGGGCCGCATGGTTGCATGCGCGGTCGGGCGACTGGATCGACGCCCGTGATCCGAAGAAAGGGGCGCTGAAGCCCGTCGAGCCGGCGCCCGGTTCCTATGTGAAGGTGAAGTCTTGAAGCGTATCGACCCCAACCTGCTGCTGGCTGTGACCACCCTGTTCGCCCTTGCCCTGCTGGTCATGAGCGCCACCCTTTTCGGCCCGGCCGATCCGCCGTGGCGCTATGTGGCCACCGCGGCCGTGGTGACCGTGGCCTTCCTGGCCCTGCAGCCGGTCGTTCCGCGCTTCATGAAGATGAAGAAGGGGCCCCTGGTCACCGCCGAGGCGCCCTCATCAGCGGTCTGGGCGGCCATCTATCCGGGCCTGATCATCCTGTCCGCGGCCCTGCCTCCGCTGTTTCCGGGCGTCAGCTTTGGCCTGGCCGTGGTCATCGCGGCGGTGTTCTTCGGCTCCACCGTCGAGTCCGCCATCATGAGCCTGCGGGGCGTCAAGGCCGGGGGCTGACCGGGGACCAGGGCCGGTCCCCGCGCTCGTCCAGCGTCCAGACGGCCCGCCAGCCGGACGGCGCATCCGGCGCCCGCCACAGCTCCGCCGCACCGCCCCGGGCGAAGTCCACGCCGTCCAGCACCAGCCGCCCGCCGCATCCTTCCGGCAACCGAACCACCTCGGCCCGCACCGCCACCACCTCCGCCGAGGCGCACAGCTGGTCCAGCTGATCCATGTCCGGCGCCCGCGTACCCCACCACAGGGCCAGCGGCCCCTGCGCCTCCGGCCGCCGGGAAGACCGGGTGGCGATCCAGCCCTCGTCCGGCGGAACCAGCGCCACGCCGCGCCGCTGGGACCACAGCTCGGCGGGGAACAGCCGCACCCCGGGGCGCAGCAACACCGCCTCGCCGCCCTGCCGCACCGCCGCGGTGGTCGCTGCGTCACCGATCCACAGATCCGGCGCCGGGGGCCGGGGCCAGATCAGCACAGCGGCGAAGAAGGGAACCCCCAACCACCGCCCATGCCCTTTCCACAGGCACAGCCACAACAGCCCCAGGAAGGCGATGGGCAGGGCGATGGTGGGCGCGCTCGGCACCGCCCGCACCGCGCCGGGCAAACCTGACGTCCAGCCCCCGATGGCCAGCATCACCTCGACCGCCCACCCCGCGACCCACAGGAACGGCGCGCCCAGGCCCAGCGGCTCCAGCGCCGCGCCCAGGGCCAGCATGGGCATCAGGATGAAGCCGGTGATCGGCGCCGTCGATACGTTGGCGATCAACCCGTAGATCGCCGTGCGGTTGAAATGCTGCATGGCGAACGGCCCGATGGCCATGCCCGCCACGATGCTGGCCGCGCAGACCGCCCCCACATAGCCGATGAATTTCTGAATGGTGACGATGATCCAGGGCGCCGCGATCTCCCGGATCCGTCCCCGCCAGCTTTCGGCCAGGGCCACCAGGGCGGCGGTGGCGGCGAAGGACATCTGGAATCCCGGCTGCACGATGGTCTCGGGCCTCAGGGTCAGCACCACGAAGGCCGCCACGGCCAGGGCGTTCATGCTGATCGCTCTTCGGTCCAGCAGGATGGCGATGAAGGCCACAGCCGCCGTGGTGAAGGCGCGCTCCGCCGGGGGAGGCCCGCCTGACACAAGCAGATAGGCGCCGCACGCGATCAGGCCGGCCACCGCCGCCACCTTCTTGCCGGACACCCTGAGCGCCAGCCACGGCCAGGCGGCGATCATCAGCCTCACGCCGAAAAAGACGAACCCGCCCACGATGGCCATGTGCATCCCGGAAATGGCCAGCACATGGGCCATGCCGGAATCGCGCATGGCCGACAGCTCGTCCTCGCTCAGCCATGTGCGGTGCCCCGTCACCATGGCCGCCGCCACCCCGCCGCGCCGCTCGCCCAGCCGCTCCACCAGCCGTGTGGCCAGTTCGAACCGCGCGCCGTTGAGCGCCATCTGCCGCTTCAGACCGACCGGCGGCTCGGGCAGCACCGCGGGCCGCGCGTCCCCCAGCCCGAACGCCACTCCGCCGATGCCGCGAAAGAACGACACCTTCCCGAAGTCGTACGAGCCGGGGCTGGCCGGCGGCGGCGGCGGATTGAGGATGGCGAACACCCTCAGGGGCGTTCCCGGCGCCGGCGGGGCGCCGCGCACCGTCACCCTCAACCTGAGAGGCGTGTCTTCGGGGGCCAGATCGCGGATTCGCACAGGGGCCAGGATCACCCGCGATCCCCGCGCCCCGGGGCTCTCCACATCCACCACCCACCCCTCGATCACGGTGGGTTCGGACAGGGCCGGGGCGATGGGCGCCGCCACCCGTTCGGTGCGCGCCTTGGCCGCCGTCAGCCCCAGCGCCAGACAGGCGATCAGCATCAGCGGCACGGTCAGACCCCTGCCCGCCCCCCGACGCCGCGCCACGATCCACGTCGCGGACGCCACGCCCGCGAACAGCGCCAGCGGCCATATCGGGGGCTCTGCGGGCAAGGCGAAATAAGCCGCGCATCCCCCGCCGAAGGCCACGGGCGCCCACAGCCGCCAGCGGTCCCGTTGGGCCTGCACCGCATCCGCGGTCCAATCAATGACGCGCGCGCGTATGGGCTTGGCCGCTTCCGGCGTTATAAGAGCGGCCCCATCAGACACCGCCCCGGACATGACTGAACCTTCCCCCGTCGTCACACGCTTCGCCCCCTCGCCTACAGGCTACCTCCATATCGGCGGGGCGAGAACAGCGTTATTCAATTGGCTGTTCGCCCGTCGTCACGGCGGCAAATTCCTCGTGCGTGTCGAGGACACCGACCGCGAGCGCTCCACCGACGATGCGGTGAAGGCCATCTTCGACGGCATGGCCTGGCTGGAGCTGTTCGCGGACGAGGAACCGGTGTTCCAGCACAGCCGCGCCGACCGGCACCGCGAGGTGGTCGACCAACTGCTGGAAAGCGGCCACGCCTACCGCGACTTTCTGACCGCCGAGGAAACCGGCGCCCTGCGCGATCAGGCCAAGGCCGAGGGCCGCACCTTCGAATCCCCCTGGCGCGACCGCGAACCGACCGTGGATGACCTGTCCAAACCCCACACCGTGCGCTTCCGCCGGCCGGGACAGATGGAAGTCATCGTGGAGGACGCGGTGCAGGGTCGCGTGCGCTGGGACTCGGCCTCGCTGGACGATCTGGTGCTGCTGCGCTCGGACGGCGCGCCCACCTACAATCTGGCCGTGGTGGCCGATGACCACGACATGGGCGTCACCCACGTCATCCGCGGCGACGACCACCTGAACAACGCCGCTCGTCAATCATTGATATATGACGCCCTCGGCTGGGACCGGCCTGTGTTCGCCCACATCCCGCTGATCCACGGCCCCGACGGCGCCAAGCTGTCCAAGCGCCACGGCGCCCAGGCTGTGCACGAATACGCCGAGATGGGCTATCTGCCTGAAGCCATGCGTAACTATCTGGCCCGGCTGGGCTGGAGCCACGGCGACGACGAGTTGTTCAGCGACGAACAGGCCGTCGCCTGGTTCGACCTGTCGGGCGTGGGCAAGGCGCCCGCCCGTCTGGACTTCGACAAGCTGGCCCACGTCAATTCCCACTGGATCCGTCTGGCCGACGATGAACGGCTGGCCAAGCTGGTGCTGGACCAGCACCTGAAGAACGGGCACCGCCTGGCCGAGGGCGACGAACAGCGTCTGCTTCAGGCCATGCCCTTCGTGAAGGACCGGGCGAAAACGGTCATCGAACTGGCCGCCCAGACGGCTTTCGTGCTCCAGCGCCGTCCGCTTCACCTGAACGACAAGATCAAGGCGTCCCTGATCGACGAGACCGGCGAGCGCATGGCCCGCCTGCTGGAGCGCCTGCGCCTGTTCCAGAGTTGGGACGTCTTCGCCCTGGAGGCCGAGCTCAAGGCTTTCGCGGAGGATGAGGGCGTGGGCTTCGGCAAGATCGGTCCGCCCCTGCGCGGGGCCCTTACCGCAGGGTCAAGTTCGCCCGATCTGGCCAGAACTTTGTCTTCACTTGGGCGAGAAGAAAGCCTCGGACGCTTGGAGGATGCCCTTTCAGTCGCTAAGTGAACGCCACAACAATGAACCCGCGCCGCCGCCTCCCCGCGTCGGCGTCCAGAAAAGAACGGGGTGCATATGACCGAACAAGCCAAACCCGCCGGCACGGCGACTGTGACCATCGGCGACAAATCCGTCGAACTGCCGGTTCTGGGCGGCTCCACCGGGCCGGATGTCGTCGATATCCGCAAGCTGTACGGCGCCACCGGCGCCTTCACCTACGATCCGGGTTTCACCTCCACGGCGTCCTGTGAATCCAGCCTGACCTACATCGACGGCGACGAAGGCGTGCTGCTGCACCGCGGCTATCCCATCGACCAGCTGGCGGAAAAGTCGAACTTCGTCGAGGTCTGCCACCTGCTGCTGCACGGCGAGCTCCCCACGGCGGCCCAGTACGAGTCGTTCGAAAACAGCGTCACCATGCACACCATGCTGCATTCGCAGTTCGACCGCTTCTTCGAGGGCTTCCGCCGCGACGCGCACCCCATGGCCATCATGGTCGGCACCGTCGGCGCCCTGTCGGCCTTCTATCACGACAGCCTGGACATCCATGATCCGGTCCAACGCAACATCTCGGCCATCCGCCTGATCGCCAAGATGCCGACCATCGCCGCGCGGGCCTACAAGTACCACATCGGCCAGCCCTTCGTGTCGCCGCGCAACGACCTCAGCTACGCCGAGAACTTCCTGCGCATGTGCTTCGCCGTGCCGGCCGAGGACTATCACGTGGACCCGGCGCTGGTGCGCGCCATGGACCGCATCTTCATCCTGCACGCCGACCACGAGCAGAACGCCTCCACCTCCACCGTCCGCCTGGCCGGCTCGTCGGGCGCCAACCCGTTCGCGTGCATCGCCGCGGGCATCGCCTGCCTCTGGGGCCCGTCGCACGGCGGCGCCAACGAGGAGGCGCTGAACATGCTCAAGGAGATCGGCACCCCGGACAAGATCCCGGAGTTCATCGCCGGCGTGAAGGACAAGAAGTACAAGCTGATGGGCTTCGGCCACCGCGTGTACAAGAACTACGACCCGCGCGCGAAGGTCATGCAGCAGTCGGCCTATGAAGTGCTGGCCGCCACCGGCCGCGAGAACGACCCGCTGTTCCAGGTGGCCAAGGAACTGGAGGCCGTCGCCCTCAAGGACGACTACTTCGCCGAGCGCAAGCTGTTCCCGAACGTGGACTTCTATTCCGGCATCACCCTGTCGGCCATGGGCTTCCCCACCACCATGTTCACCGTCCTGTTCGCCCTGGCCCGCACCGTCGGCTGGATCGCCCAGTGGCAGGAGATGATGGAGGATCCGTCGCAGAAGATCGGCCGTCCCCGTCAGCTCTACACCGGCCCCACCGAGCGGGACTACATCACCATCGACCAGCGCGGCTGATCGAACTCATATCGCCGAAACGCAAAACGCCGGGGCCCCGTGGCTCCGGCGTTTTTCATTGCGCGACCTCGCGAGCGTCACAACGCCGGATCGGCTGCATACGCCGCCCAAAGCTCCGGGAGGCCTCGTCCGGTGATGTCCCGCCAGTCGCTCTCCGAATAGGTCCCCGCCCTCAGACGGCTGTCGAGGGTGCGAACGATCCCCGCGTGCCCATGCGCCTCAAGCCACAGCAGGAACCGGGCGGCCCCGCGATAGCCGTCCTGCAGCGACTGGTCCGGGCTGAATGGCGGCAGCGCCCAGCCGCCCGCCGCGTTGTCTACCCCGTACACATGCCGAACATAGTCCGCGATGCCTTCGGTCAACCATCCCGGCGCCCCCCGGTCGCCATAGGCCTGGACCAGGTGCATGACCTCGTGGGTCACAACATCGGTGTCGTGGGGGTGCTCGGCGAAATGGGCTGAATTGTACATGACCACATCGCCCCCGGCGCCCGCCACGGCCGGCAGGTCGGGATCCATGATGAAGGTCACCCGCGTGGGCGCCTCGGGATTGAACGTCGCCACCAGTTGCGGATAGACGGCGAAGAAAGTCTCCACCATGCGGTCCGCCACCGCCTGATCGGTCGTGCCCGTGTCGTCGCGGAAATCCAGCGTGTAGCCGCCGCGTTCGTAGACCCTGCTCTCGGCCGCCGCCGCAGGTGCGGCGATCATGGCGGGGACCACGAGGGCGGCGATCATGGCGAAGGCGGTTTTCATCGCTGGGGCTCCGATATTTATGCGATCATTCGCACACAAGCTGGCGACCTGATCAACAGGGACGCCGCCTTCCGTTCAGCCGCCCGCCTTCTCCACGATCACCCTCAACACCGCGTCCGCCGCCAGCTGCGACGGGTCCGCGCCGCCGCGGCCCATCAGGTCCAGCGCCCCGGTCTGGCGGCGCGCCTGATCAGCTGCGGCCTCGCGGTCGATCAGGAGCCGCCCTGCCGCGGCGGCTAGCGTGTCCGGCGTCGCGTCGCCCTGAAGAAACTCCGGCGCGATGGCCTCATCCGCCGCCACATTGAACAGCGTGACGTATTTCGTGGTGGCGATGCGCTTGATCAGGGCCCAGGTGAGGCCGTCCATGCGATAGGCGATGACCATGGGCGCCCCCGCCAGCGCCAGTTCGGTGGACACCGTGCCGCTGGTGGCCAGGGCCGCGTCGGCGGCGACCATGGCGTCGTATTTCTCCGCCTCGTCCACCAGATGCGCGCGGAACGGCCAGGCCGCCACCCGCGACGTCACATCCGCCGCCACCGTGCCCGCCGCCGCCACGACCACCTCCAGCGCCGGGACCTCGCCCTTCAGCCGCTTCACCGCCGCCTCATAAACGGGCGTCATCCGCGCCACCTCGCCCGGCCGGCTGCCCGGCAGGATCAGCAACAGCGGCGCGTCCGGCGCAATGCCCCGCCGCGACCGGAACGCCGCCCCGTCGGCGCCCGCCATGTCCACATGCAGGGCCGATGAGCCCACCACCGTGACCGGCAGGCCTTCCTTCTCGAACCACGGCGCGTCGAAGCCGTACAGCGCCAGCAGATGATCCACCGCCCGCGCCAGCGTCTTCGCCCGCCCCGGCCGCGAGGCCCAGACCTGCGGTCCCACATATTTGATCAGGGGCGTAGCGGGCGACGCCGCCCGGATCGCCTTCGCCACCCGGATGGTGAAACCCCAGCTGTCGATCAGCACCACCGCGTCCGGCGTCTCCCGCGCCGCCAGCGCCGCCGTCTCCGCCACCCGCCGCTTGACCCGGCCGTAGGCGCGGATGCCCTCGATGAACCCCAGGATGGACAGCTCGCCGATGTCGAAGGGGCTCTCCACCCCCTCCGCCGCCATCCGCGGCCCGCCGACGCCCACGAAGGTCACGGCCTCGCCCAGCCGGTCCTTCAGCGCCCGCGCCAGACCGGCGCCCAGACCATCTCCCGACGCCTCGGCGGCCACCAGCATGATCTTCAGCGGTCGGCTCATCTGTGACCCTCGCCCCACACGAACAGCCCCAGCCGGTCGGCGGTTTCAATGATCGCCTCGCGGTCGATCAGGATCAGCTTGCCCGCCATCCCGGCGACGCCCGCCAGACCCGCCGCCGCCGCGCCCTCAATGGTGCGCACGCCGATCACCGGCATATCCACCCGCTCGTCCTGGATAGGCTTGGGCGCCTTGGCCAGCGCCCCGCGCCGCGCGCCTTCCCGCCCCCGGATCGTTTCAGGCAAACCAGCCACCCGCGCCAGCATGGCGTCAGTGCCCTCCTGCGCCTCCACCGCCAGCACCAGCCCGTCAACCACAACCGCGCCCTGGCCGATGTCCAGTTCGCCCGACGCCCGAGCCACCTCCAGCGCCTTGCGCAGATCCGCCAGCGCCGCCGCGTCCGGCGCATGGCGCCCCAGCGCGCCCACCGGCGCCGTCTCGCCGCCCAGCACCTGATCGGCGCCCTCGATGGCGAAACCCTCGGCCTCGAACACGCCCAGCACATAGCGCAACAGGGCGTCGTCGCCCTTCG
Source organism: Brevundimonas sp. (assembly GCF_046299535.1). Taxonomy (GTDB): domain Bacteria; phylum Pseudomonadota; class Alphaproteobacteria; order Caulobacterales; family Caulobacteraceae; genus Brevundimonas. The sequence goes on from NZ_JBKBIB010000018.1 coordinate 39,721, forward strand.
TGGCCGCCGCGATCATGCCGGGCAGAACCGCCGCGCCCTTCAGGTCCGGCTTCATGTCGCGGAAGTCAGGGCGTTGCACGACGCCCGAAAAACACACGGCCTCACAGCCTGCGGCCTTCAACAGCTTGATGGTCCGCCCAAACTCCCCGAGGCGGGAGTCCGCGCCTTCATAGCGCGCCAGAGCATCATCAGCGAAGCCCTTGATACGAACGACAAAAAATGGACGACCCTCCGCGGCGCAGCGCCGCGCCACCGCCTGGGGCAGATCACCGCCGCCGGCCACGATGCCCAGCTTGCTCATCGTTCAGGCAGGCACAAAGGCCGCTTCGAATCCTCGCGGATGAAGGCGATGATCCGCATGATCTCGGGCAGGTCCGCGTATTCGCCCTCGGCCGCGTCCAGCCGGTCGGCGAAAGCCCCCTCGCCCTCGAACACCTCGCGATAGGCCGCCAGCAGACGCCGCAGGTCCGCCTTGCCGTAGCCGCGCCGCTTCAGCCCGACCAGATTAAGCCCGTGCAGCCGCGCATGGTTGCCCCACACCGAGCCGAACGGGATCACGTCCCGCGTCACCGCCGACAGACCGCCCACCATGGCGCCCTCGCCCACCCGGCCGTTCTGATGCACGGCGCACAGCCCGCCCAGAAAAACCTTGTCGCCCACCACCGCATGGCCGCCCAGCGTCGCATTGTTGGCCATGACCACATGGTCGCCGACCACGCAGTCGTGCCCCACATGGGCGCCGGTCATCAGCAGATTGTTCGAGCCGATGCGCGTCACGCCATGTCCCTGGGGCGTGCCCCGGTTCAGGGTCGCATGCTCGCGGATGACATTGTCTGCGCCGATCTCCAGACGCACGGTCTCGCCCTTGTAGCCCGTGTGCTGGGGATCGCCCCCCACCACGGCGAAGGGATGGATCACCGTGCGCGGGCCGACGAGGGTGTCCCGCTCCACCACCGCATGGCCGCGCAGCTCCACACCCTCGGCCAGGGCCACGCCCGGCCCCACCACGCACCACGGCCCAATGACCACGTCATCGGCCAGGGTCGCCGAAGCGTCGACCGAGGCGGTGGCGTGGATGCTCATGTCCCGGAGCCCTCGGGTTTCGGGTTGTCGACGACCATGGCCGCGAACTCGCACTCGGCCGCCATCTTGCCCTCCACGTAGGCCTCGCCCCGGAACTTGAACAGATCGCCCCGGTGCTTCGTCACATGCACATGCAGGCGCAGCACGTCGCCCGGCCGCACCGGGCGGCGGAACCGCGCCCCGTCCACGGCCATGAACATGATGGTCCTGTTCGACACATCGGCGTCCAGGGTCCTGGACATCAGCAGCGCGCCGGATTGCGCCAGCGCCTCGACGATCAGAACGCCCGGCATCACCGGATTGTTGGGGAAGTGCCCCTGAAAGAACGGCTCGTTGGCCGTCACGTTCTTGATCCCGACGATGGATTCATTGGCCCGGTAATCCTCGGCCCGGTCCACCAGCAGGAAGGGATAGCGATGGGGGATGCGCCGCAGAACCTCGGCATAATCGATCGAGACGCCCTCGGACTCACTCATCGCTCTTTCCCTTGCTGCGCGAAGCCGCCTGTTTGGCCAGCCAGACGCTCTCGCGCAAGAAACGCCGCAGCGGTCTGGCGGGATAACCCGACCATGTTTCGCCCGCCGGCACATCGGACAGCACGGCCGCCGCCCCGGCGATACGGGCTCCGGCGCCGATGGTGTGGTGATCGCCGATCCCGGCGCGTCCCCCGAACATGACCCCGTCGCCGACCGTCACAGAACCGGAAATCCCCACGTGGGCCGCGATCAGGCAGAACCGGCCTATGACCACGTTGTGGGCGATCTGAACCAGATTATCGATCTTGGTCCCCTCCCCGATCACCGTGTCATCGTATGCGCCGCGGTCGATACAGGTGCCGGCCCCAACAGAGACATCATCCTGAAGGATCACGCGGCCGAGCTGGGGAATATCCACGGGCCCCCTCGCCGACCCTGCGGCGCCGAAGCCCGCTTCCCCGATAACGGCGCCAGAGGCGATCCGCACCCGGTCGCCGATCAGGCTGAAACCGATGGAGACGTTGGCGCCGATACGGCTATCCCGGCCGATGGCGACGCCGGGCCCGATCACGGTGTTGGCGCCGATCGTGGCGCCCCGGCCGATCCGGGCGCCGGCGCCGATCACGACCCCCGCCCCGAGACGGACGTCGTCTTCCAGAACAGCTGACGGATCGACGCCCGGCGTCTCGCCCGCCTCGATGGGCGGATGCAGGCGCGCCGGGGCAAGGGGACAG
>NZ_JBKBIB010000019.1:0-39894 GCF_046299535.1 Brevundimonas sp.
CTCCATCATCCCCACCCCCTGTCTGACCAACTCTTGCTGGGTGGGGGGAAAGAGTCGGGAAGACACCAGGTTTTCCCTCGTCGGCTCCTCCGCCGCGGGCCTGTCGTCCATCGCCCTGATGAAGGCGGCGGGGGTCAAACACGAGAACACCGTCATCGTCGACCGCGACGGCGTGGTCTATCGCGGCCGCGACAACGTGGACCAGTGGAAGGCCGCCCACGCCACCGACACCCCGCACCGCACCCTCGCCGAGGCCATGGTCGGCGCCGACGTGGTCATCGGCCTGGCCGCCAAGGGCGCCATCACCAAGGAGATGGTCGCCTCCATGGCGCCGCGGCCCATCATCTTCGCCATGGCCAATCCGGACCCCGAGATCACCCCCGAGGACGTGCGCAGCGTCCGCGACGACGCCATCATCGCCACCGGCCGCTCGGACTATCCGAACCAGGTCAACAACGTGCTGGGCTTCCCCTACATCTTCCGCGGCGCCCTGGACGTGCGCGCCCGGCAGGTGAACCACGAGATGAAGGTGGCCTGCGCCCAGGCCCTGGCCGCCCTCGCCCGCGAGGACGTGCCGGACGAGGTGGCCGTGGCCTATCGTGGCCGCAAGCTCAAGTTCGGCCCCGACTACATCATCCCCACGCCCTTCGATCCGCGCCTGATCTGGTACATTCCGCCGTTCGTGGCCCAGGCGGCCATGGACACCGGCGTGGCGCGTCAGCCCATCGAGGACATGGACGCCTATCGCGCCACCCTGCGCCAGCGCCTCGATCCGTCCGCCGCCCTGATGCAGAAGATCTCCTCGGCCGTGCGCGGCGCCCCCAACAAGCGGGTGGTGTTCGCCGAAGGCGAGGAAACCTCGGTCATCCGCGCCGCCTGGGCCTTCAAGCAGCAGGAACTGGGCACCCCCATCCTGGTGGGCCGCGAGGAGCTGGTGCGCCAGAACGCCGTCGAGGCCGGCCTGGTGTTCGAGGACCTGGGCATCGAGATCATCAACGCCCGCGTCTCGCCCAACAATGTGGCCTACACCGAGGCCCTGTATCAGCGGCTGTGGCGGCGCGGCTATCTGCGTCGCGACGTGCAGCGCATGATCAATCAGGACCGCAACTATTTCGGCGCGGCCATGCTGGCCCACGGCGACGCCGACGCCATGGTCACCGGCGTGACCCGCAATTTCAACATGGCGCTGAAGGAAGTCAGCCGGGTTCTGGACGTGAAGAGCACCCTGATCGGCCTGTCGGTGGTCATGGCGCGCGGCCGCACCCTGTTCGTGGCCGACACCTCGATCCACGAACTGCCCGACGCCCAGGAGCTGGCCGACATCGCCATCCAGGCCGCGGCCTCGGTGCGCAAGCTGGGCCGCACCCCCCGGGTGGCCTTCCTGTCCTACTCCAGCTTCGGCAACCCTCCGGGCGACCGGGGCGAAAAGGTGCGCGAGGCCATCCGCATCCTCGATCAGCGCGGCGTGGACTTTGAATACGAGGGCGAGATGCCGCCCGAGCTGGCCCTGACGCCGGAGGCGCGCGGTTCCCACCCCTTCATGCGCCTGTCGCGCGAGGCCAATGTGCTGGTCATGCCGGCGATCCATTCGGCCGTCATCTCGACCCAGATGATCCAGGCTCTGGGCGGCGCCACCCTGGTCGGGCCGCTGCTGATCGGGCTGGAGAAGTCGGTGCAGATCGTGCCGCTGGGCTCGTCCGTCAGCCAGATCCTCAACGCCGCCACCTTCGCGGCCTACGAGGAAGGGGTGGCCGAGGAGGGGTGAGGCCCTGTCCGCCCATCCCGCGAAATCCGGGATGGGCGGTGGCGCTAGGCCTCCAACTTGGCCCGCGCCTCGATTTCGGGCTGGCGTTTGGCGACGATGAAGGCGAGCACTACGGCGAAGACGCCGATCACCACCGAATAGAGGAAGAAGGTCACATAGCCCGCGCCCAGCGACGGAGCGCTGACCCCTGCCGTGGCCGCGCCCTCCGCCAGCGACCCTTCGGGCAGGCGCCCAAACCAGCTGCGCAGGGCGCTGTTGAATCCTCCCGCCTCGGCCGCCCGCGCGCTCTCTTCGACGATGCGGCCGGACTGGGACGCCGTGATCTTGCCGAAGATGGCGTAGAGCGAGCTGAACAGGGCGTACTGGGTGGCGGTGAAGCCCGCGCTGGTCAGGCTGGACATGTAGACGATCAACGCCGTGCCCGCGACGCCGGTGGCCAGATTGTCGATGGTGATGGCGGCATAGAGAACCGCCATGTCAGGACCGGACATCGCCACCCAGATGAATACAAGATTCGACAGCGGGCTGGCGAACACCCCGATCACCATGGTCTTGATGATGCCGAAGCGCGACACCATCCAGGCGCCCAGGGTGATGCCCGCCAGCGACGCCACGACGCCGTATATCTTCCGCACCTCGGCGATCTGACCCAGCGAGAAGCCCAGGTCGATGTAGAACGGGGTCATCAGATTCAGCACGAAGTCGGACAGGCGATACAGACAGATCAGCGCCAGGATCAGCACGCCGAGCTTGCCGCCGAACCGGCGGAAGAAGTCGCCCAGCGGCTGGCCGTATGCCCATCGAAGATAGGCGCCGGGCCGGGTCGGCACGCCGGGAATCGGCACGCAGGCCAGGGCGATGAGGCCTAGACCCAGGACCACGCCGGGAAACTGCAGGAAGATGCCGTTCGGCCGCGCCTCCCACGCCGTCTTGAAGGCCTCCGCGCCCGCGTCACCGGCGCCCAGCAGGTTGATCACCGCCGCCAGCAACGTGCCGTTCGCCGCCAGTCCCGAACCCGCGAACAGCGCGCCCAGCAGGATGAACGCGAGCCGGGCCGCCCATTCGAACGCTTCGGGGATCGGGCGCTTGGGTACGCCCTCGTCCGCCATCAGTCGCACGACCACCTCGCCGCCACGGGGCGCCAGCAGCACCGCGCCTATGGCCACGAACATGATCGCCGCCATGACCGCATAGCTGAAGTTCCAGCTGAACGCTTCGGCCAGGATCAGCGGAAGGGCGCCCGCGGTGATCATCGCGCCGCGGAACCCCCACTGATAGGCGGCCGCCATGACGCCGAACCGGGCCTTGTCCACCACCTCGATGCGCCAGGCGTCGATGGCGATGTCCTGGGTGGCGCCGGCGAATCCCACCAGAACCGCCAGCAACGCCACCCGTGTCAGGTTCATGGACGGGTCCGATCCTGCGATCAGCCACAGGCCGACGATGATGATGATCTGCATCAGAATCATCCAGGACCGGCGCTGACCCAGAAGCGGCTCCAGCACCGGGAGTTTCACCCGGTCCACCATCGGGGCCCAGACGAACTTCATCGAGTAGGACAGGGTCGCCAGCGAGAAGGCGGTGATGGCCTGGAGGGACAGGCCTTCCTGCCGCAACCACGCCGACAGGGTGTCGAAGATCAGGAAGAACGGCAGCCCCGCCGCCATGCCCAGCAGCAGCATCACGAAGACGCGCCGCTCCTTCAGGGTCTTGATGAATTCCCAGGTGGTCAGGCGGCGTTCGGCGGCGTCTTCGGCCATGTCGGCGTCCCTTTGCAGGGACGCCGTCAGGCGCCCCGATTCAGCAGGCGACCTTGGCGCGGACTTCGCCGCTCGTCCAGCGGGCAAGCGCCGACCGGAGAGCATCCGTGTCGATGGGCTTGGTCAGGTGGTCGTCCATGCCGGCCTCCAGACAGGCCTTGCGGTCCTCGACGAAGGCGTTGGCGGTCAGGGCCACGATGGGGGTGCGGTCGCCCCGGGCGCGGATGGCGCGGGCGGCGGCCAGCCCGTCCATGCCGGGCATGCGCATGTCCATCAGCACCAGATCATAGCGGGCGCGGGTCAGGGCCTGCACCGCCTCGTCGCCAGAACCGGCGGTCTCCACCACGCAGCCCTCGCGGCGCAGCAGGGTCTTGGCCAGCAGCGCATTGACCGGATTGTCCTCGGCCAGCAGCACGCGCAATCCGGCGAAGCGCACGGGCGTGACCCGGTCGTCGTCGCGCTGGGGCGGGGGCGGGCCGCCGATGGGGGCGTCCGCCTTGCCCACCGCCGCCAGCACCCGCTCGGCCAGGGACGCACGGCGCAGGGGCTTGATCAGATAGCCGTGGAAGCCCTGCGACCGATAACGCGCGATCAGCTCGCGCTCCTCGGCCTTGAGCAGGACGATGCAGCGGCCTCCTGTGGGGCAGGCGGCCATGGCGCCGGGCTCGGCCGCCGCGTGGTCCACCAGGGTGACGATCGCTCCGGACTTCACCGTGCCGCCGCAGGCCTCCACCTGCTGGCGCACGGCCTCGGCCACCAGCGGGTCGGGGGATTTCACCGCCACGGCGACCCCCTTCAGGGGCGTGGCGCGCCCGATTGCCGCGCCGGGGGCGGCGGGGAAGGCGGCCTCGAAGCGGAAGCGGGCGCCGCCGCCGGGGCGGTCGGTCACGCAGACCTTGCCGTCCATGGCTTCGGCCAGCTTCTTGACAACCGCCAGACCCAGCCCGGCGCCGTCGAAGCGCGCGGCGTCCGAAGCGTCCACATGGCCGAATTCCTCGAAGATGCGTTCGCGCGCCTCGGGCGGCACGCCGGGGCCGGTGTCGTCGATTGTGAACGCCAGCTTCGGCCGGCTGTCGCGCCCGCCCGCCCGCTCTATGGCGATGCGGACCCCGCCGGTTTCGGTGAATTTCACCGCATTGCCGGCCAGGTTGAACAGGATCTGGCGCAGGCGGCCCTCGTCGGCCAGCACGTCGGGCGCGTCCGGCGCCACGGTCCAGACCAGCGACAGCCCCTTGTCGTGGGCGCGCGGGCTGAGCAGCTCGGCCACGCCCTGGACAAGGCCCTCCAGCTCGACCGGCTCGGCCTCCAGCTCCAGATGCCCTGCATCGACCCGGGCGTAATCCAGCAGGTCGTTGACCAGCCCCAGCAGGTGCTCGGCGGACTCCCGCGCCGCGCTCACATAGGCGCGCTGGGCGCCGTCCATGCGGGTGCGGGCCAGCAGGCCCAGCATGCCGATGACGCCGTTCAGGGGCGTGCGCATCTCGTGGCTCATCAGCCGCAGGAACCGCTCCGCCGCCTGGGCGTCGGGGGGCTCGGCCGCAGCCGGGTTGGTCATGGGCGCCTTTTGCGCCGCCTCGGTCTTCACGGTCTTTCGCCGCACAGTCATCACGCACCCTCCACCGAAGGGCCCAGCCTGCACGAAAACGGTTAAGGGCCGCCGAATCACGGGGGCGCAGGCGCGGCGGCCGTCAGATGGTTTTTCGGGCCGATCACCAGGCGGGCGTCGTCCCGGCCGCCACCGGCGCCGCGCCCGCCTCCTGCGGGCCCACGGTGGTGCGGCGATAGACCAGGGCCTCGGCGATATGGCGGCGCAGGACGGGCGTGGACCCCTCCAGATCGGCGATGGTGCGCGCCAGCCGCAGGGTGCGGGTCCAGCCCCGCGCGGTCAGTCCCCCGGCCTCTCCCGCCCGCATCAGCAGGGCCCGGCCGGCCTCATCGGGCGCCCCGATCCGGTCCAGGGTCTCGCCGGAGGCCCGGGCGTTGATCCCCTGATCCGGGTCGAGACCATGTTCGCGGGCGCGCTCGGCCTGGGCGTCGCGGGCTGCAGCCACCCGGGCGGCGGCCTCTGCCGTGCCCTCGGCGGGCGGGGGCAGGGCCATGTCGGCGGCGGTGACGGGCGGGGTCTCCACGGTCAGGTCGATGCGGTCGAACAGCGGCCCGGAGATGCGGTTCTGATAGTCCCGCTGACAGCGCGGGGCCTTGCCGCAGGCGCCCTTGCCCGGCCCGCCCACGCCGCAGCGGCACGGGTTCATGGCCGCGATCAGCTGGAACCGGGCCGGATAGCGCACATGGGCGTTGGCGCGCGCCACCACGATCTCGCCCGTCTCCAGCGGCTGGCGCAGGGAATCCAGCGCCTGGGGCGAATATTCCGGCATTGGGTAGCAAACACACCTTAGCTGCCCTTCCAGAAAATGTCGCAGTTTCATAGCCTTAGAGCGGGGCTCGTCGCCGGTCGTCGTGCCCTGGCCGCTGAGGGCTTCCGCATGCTCCGTCTGTGGTGACCGGCGCTACAGACATGGATTGACTTCATGTCGCGGCCTAACAGCGTGGTGCCTGAAGGAGCGCAGCAGCCAAACGTGCTGCACGCCCTCACCAAGAAGCGAGCGGAGATTGCTGGGTGCATTGAACACAACCAGCTCAGGCTTCGGCAGCTGGTCTCGGAACTCGACCACATCGACGCCGCGATCAGGATTTTCGATCCAGCGATCGACATCGGCGCGATCAAGCCGAAACCGGTGCCACCACGTCATGCGGCCTTTAAAGGGGAGGTGACGCGCGTCGTCCTTGATAGCCTTCGTGAGGCTAACCGTCCCCTAACCTCTCGGGACATCGCCACGATCTTAATGAAGGAGCGTGGATTGGACCCTGGCGATCGCGTGATGTCCGTCATCATGGTCAAGCGGGTCTGTGCCTGCCTGCGCGTCCAGCGCAGGAAAGGTCTCGTGCGAGCGGTGCCAAACCTGGGCCAAGCCCAGGGCTGGGTAGTTGGCCATGAGTAGTGCCCTCAGATTTTGGCGCGGGCGGCGGCTCTATCACATCGTCCCGAACAGGGAGGGGCGGGGATTTGTCGGCCTGTGCGATGGCCGCGTGGTGGGGACCGCCACAGACCGTCATCAGGTCATGCGAATCATACTCATGGCCACCGACTGGCGCTAACCGGTGGGCGAACTATGCTGCGATTTGATCGCCCGGATGCTCTGACGGCTCTGGGCTTGCCGCCTCATCCTGCTCGACCGGGAGGTGGGCCATCGCTTGGCGCCCAATAGCCCGAGCGACCGGAACGGGCACCGCATTACCCACCTGTTCGTAGTGACGCCCAATCTGGGGCCCTGCGAAGCGGAAAGTGTCTGGGAAGCCTTGAAGCCTAGCGGCCTCGCGAACGGAGATCGTCCGATCCTGGGTCGGGTGGATATAGGCGCCCCAGTGCGGATCACACTTCGTCAGCAGCGTAGAAGCCAGGCCGCTCTGAGAAAGGCGACCGTATCGTTTGGTGTGATCAGAGAGCCGCGCCCTCTGCATGCCGGCCGGCAACAGATGACGCGGAATGTCCCGCCAGTTCCCGCCCTCGGGGACCTCGACCACGCGGTCGAGGTTCACCTTTGTTAGGGCGTGGCACACATGGTTCCAGATCTTACGGGTCCCCGCCCTCGCCTCCCGCTGGAATGCGGAGAATGGACTGCCCCTGCGGCTGACGACTTGCGCGCCACCGCCGTTAACAAGCGGCGGGAGGTCGCCAATGGCGTCCTTCACCGTGACAGCCCTCTTGAGTCCCCTCGTCGCGACGCCCTTCCGCCTTGGGTCAGCTGACCTGTGCGTCGCCGTGGGAAGTAAGGTCTTAGGGTCGCCGACGCGGCTGGCTACAATGAAGACTCGCTTACGGACCTGAGGAGTTCCGAATTCCTCGGCCGACAGCGTCGCCACCGCGCTTGGGTAGCCCATCAACATCAGCTGCGCCCGAATGGCCGTGATCACGGCCCCGTTGCCGATCGTCAGGATACCGGGGACATTTTCCATCACCAGGGTCTTGGGCTGTAGCCCTCGGACGATCCTCAGGTAGTGCTCGAACAGCTTCGCTCGATCATCGCTGTCGGAGCGCTGGTGGTTATTGTAGCTGAACGACTGGCAAGGCGGCCCGCCGATGAGACAGTCAAGTTCGCCGGGCTTTAGGCCACACTGAAGAAGCAAGTCGTCTGCCTCCACGGCTGCGATGGGCCCCTCGAAGAATGCTGCCTCGGGGAAGTTGAGTCGAAAAGTTTCAGCGGCGGCCGCGTTGACGTCGTTGGCGCCGACGATCTGCCATCCCGCCTGTCGATAACCGACGGCAAGTCCGCCAGCACCCGCGAACAAGTCGATGCATGTCGGGCCAGGCGCTCGCGGCACCTTGGCGGCATGCACTTTAACCGGCTTCACCGCGACTTCTGACAAGCAGACCACTCCTGCGTTCCGCCTGGAACGAACATAGAACACTTTGGCTACATTGTAGACGTCCTTGCAAGAAGGTCGAGCGAAAGCAGCGATCGCTTGACCTGGTTGCGGCGGCTTGCTATTCACTTGCTGACGCAAGCAATGAAAGGATCGATATCATGCCCGAGGCCGCCATCAAGCCCAAGCCCCGCATCTACATCGAGAAAATCGGTGACCGCGAGTGGGAGCTCCAGGAGGTCGAGCTCGACATCTATGAGGGCGTCTGCCTGTGGTCAGAAAACCCCCGCCTTCAGACGAAACTCCCCGTCGGAGACATCCGTTCGGAAGAGCAGCTCGAAAGCGCGCTGCGCGGGACGCCCGGCTACGACACCCTGAAAAAGTCCATAGACGACCTCGGGCAAATGGAGCCGATCTACGTCCAGGAGCTGGCGAGCGGCGAGAAGGCGCTGGTCCTGGAAGGGGCCACGCGCGTCACCATCCTGCGGGAGCTCGATCGCCGTTACGTGACGGGCATCAAGGAGGGCCGGTTCCGCCGCGTGAAGGCCAAGATGCTGCCGTCGGACTTCGGTGAGCGCGAGAGAGCGGTGCTGCTCGCGCGTATCCATGTGCGAGGCACCGGCGTTCGGGCTTGGGGACGGTATGTCGAGGCCAAGTTCGTGCACGACGTGGTGGTGGGCCGCAACGGCCCGCCTCTCATGAACATCACGCAGATGGCGCAGTTCATGGAGAAGTCGGTCTCGTGGGTCCAGCGTCTGCGGGACGCCTTCGCCTTCGCCCAGGCCTACATTGACTACGTGGATGACGATGGTGAGGCGGAGAAGACAGCCGCCACCAAGTTCAGCATTCTGGAGGAAATCAGCAAGGCCCGGATCATCGGCTCCATGCTGAGGGAATACGACAACCCGAACTACGACACCCTGCGTGGCGAGGTGTTCGACATGGTCCGGAACAACGTGTTCAAGGAGTATCGAGAAGCGCGGTTCCTGAAAGAATTCCACGACGATCCCGATAAGTGGGAGCAGCTGAAGTCGGGCGAGGAGTTCATTGCCGGTCGGCTGGCCCTGGAGATCAAGACGAACTCCAGCAGCGTGAAGTCCAAGATCGGCGCTCTGAGCCAGCAGGTGAAACGCTCTCTTGATCGGGATGAAGGGGACCTGGGCGAAGACGAGGTCGCTCAGCTTTACCAAGCGGCGTCGGAAATCGAGGCGAACCTGCACCCTGGCGTCCGCCCGTTCCGGGTTCAGCTCCGCAAGTTCACGGAGTCGCTTGCGGAGGCGAGCATGGCTGACATGAAGGCGCTTGACCTCGATGAAGTCGCGGCGTTCCGGGAAGCGCTCGCTTACTTCGATCAGCTCTTCGATAAGCATGGACCGAAGGCGGGCTGAGGATGTCAGTGCAACTGATGGCTCATCAGACCGAAGGGGTGGCGTTCCTCTCCGAGGGACGTCGCGGCCTCCTCGCCTTTGAGCAGGGCCTCGGCAAAACGCTCGTAGCGATTATGGCTTTCTGCGACCTCCGCGCTGCCGGCCGGGTCGACCGTATGCTGGTGATCTGCCCTAACTCGCTGAAGCGGAACTGGGTGGCCGAGCTGAACAAGTTCGCGCCCACCCTGACCGTGGACATCGCCGAGGGCACGCCTAAGGCCCGCCGCACGACGCTGTCGATGTCTCGGTGCGACGTGATGATCACCAGCTACGAAACTGCTCGTAGCGAGCTGACAGCCTTGCTGGCTTTCACAACTGCCCAGCGGACCGCGCTCGTTTTGGACGAGTCCCATGCCGCCAAGAACTGGAAGTCGCTGACGTCCGCGTCGATGCGGCACATCGCACCACGGTGCGAGTATCGGTGGCTTTTGTCCGGCACGCCGGTGACCAACACGCCAGCCGATCTATACACCCAGATCGAGATTGTTGCCCCTGGAGAGCGATCGCTGGGATCACTTGAAACGTTCCTTGCCCGCATCGAAGAAGACCCGACGGCCGCCTTCGCCAAGCCAATCTTCGATGACCTCATCCTCCGCAAGACCAAGGAGGAATGCCTGGACCTGCCGGAGAAGACGTTCACCGATGTGATCGTCGAGCTACCTGCATGGCAGCGCCGGCTCTATGACGACATGCGCCACGACATGGCTTGCGCGATTAAAGGCATGACGGGCGCGCAATACAGCGCGTTCGCATCCACAGCCCTCGCGCAGCTGACTCGGCTCATGCAGCTGGCCAGCAATCCTGCTCTGATTTTCCCCGATACTGGGCAGACGCCGGGAAAAGTTGATGTGCTGGACGGGCTACTGGCGGACATCATGGCCCTCGACAGCCGGAAGGTCATTCTGTGGTCGAACTACGTCGCAAATATTGAGCGGCTGCGTCTTCGATATTCGGAGTATGGGGCTGTCGCCATCTACGGCGGGGTGCCGCCAACTGAACGTCAGAACGTTGCCAACGCCTTCCAAGGTGACGCGGCCACTCGGCTGTTGATCGCCAACCCGGCGGCCGCCGCGACCGGATTCACGCTGACGGCGGCCAACTATACGATCTACGAATCGATTGGCTGGCGCTACGATCACTATGCTCAGAGTCAGGACCGCAACCACAGAATTGGCCAGACGCGCCCAGTGACCTACCTGAGATTGATCGCCGCCGACACTATCGACGAGGCCATCGGTGGCGCCCTGGAAAGGAAGTCATCAATGGCTAAGGGCCTGCTGTCCGATCCCGATGTGCAGGTTTCCCTTAGCAAGCTGACGCCCACCCAGATGTGCGCGCTGATCCTGAACAACGAGCTCCCGTAGGAGGCAGCGTGGTGTTTGAAGTTGGTGCGACCTACACGCGTGATGATGTCCAAACGTTGCTCAATGTGCCGGAGGCGCAGAGGGGTGGGAACTGGGACACCGGCTACAACCGATACGACAGTCAGCTGTTTGTGTTCTGCAACGTTGGTTCCGCAGGTCGCACCGGCCATGACTATCAAAACGAATGGGTAGGCGACCAGCTCGTCTGGTTCGCCAAGACGGGCACTCATATCGGCCAGCCCCTTATGCGCCTGATGACGCTCGGCGAAATTCCCGTTCATGTGTTCTGGAGGGCGAACAGTCGACACCCCTTCACATACCAAGGGCTTGCCCAAAGTATCGAGGTCAAGGACGCATCGCCGGTGCGCTTTCGGTGGTCCTTTGCTCAACCGCCCGCCAGTGTGGTCCGAGACGACCCGGTCGTCTCCTCATTGGCGACCGAGGCCGACGCACTGGGCACCACCATCGCCGGGATGGCAGCGGCCATTCAGCAGCGAATCAAGCGGAGCGCCGAGCCGCAGGAGGGCTTCCATCCCAACCGAACAGGGCCAGAATTTTCCGAGCTTGTCGAAGGACTTAGACGCCAATGGCACCGGCAGAATGGATTGTGCAGCCTGTGTGAGCGACCGATCCCGCTGGCCCCCAAGAATCGTCTCTTACAGATGTCGCCGGATCGGATCGACAGTGCGAACAAAGCCTACGCCGCAGACAATGTGCACCTCACCCATTTGGGCTGCAATCTCGCCAAGAGCAGCGCGAACATGGCGGACTGGGATGACTACCTGTCCGTAGTCAGGGCGCAACCTTGAGCCGGAATCCTGAGGGAAACCCTCCTGGGATACTCCGGCTATCCGCCCTGCCAGGGGACAATGAACGTCTGAGCGCCCACGCCCTCGCTGAGGGGGCTGTCATGGGCGGCGTGGCTTCCGACCTGCTGGCAAAGGACTGATCCTCCCGCCAGCCTCAGGCGAAGCCGCGAAGAACTCCCCGACAGCGACGTCGAGGACGAAAGCGAGCCGATCCAAAAGATCGACAGTGACATTGCCCTGCTCGCGCTCAAGCTCGCTGATGTAGGCGCGATCCACCCCCGCGTCAGCCGCCAGCCTTTCCTGAGAGATACCGCGCTCGGTCCTCAGGCGTCTTAGATTCCATGCGACCAGCGCGCGCCCATTCATGGGCGCCAAGCGACAGATTCAGGAGCCGTTAAACCACGGGATATAGCCTACAGATTAAATCTGGGAGGTGGGCTGTGTCTATCGAGAGCAAGATCGGCGGGGCCGGGGCCGGATGTCTCGGCTTCTTTGCGCTCTTCGTCTTCGTGTTCGCGGTCGTGCCCGGTATTTACATATGGGTGATCGAGCCGGTGGTGAATCCGGCCGGGGCCGAGTCGAGGGCCGCAGCGACAGCGGCCAGAGACGCCGAAGAGCGGGCTCTCATCGACGCCTTCAACGCCGAGCGAGATGCCGAGCGTCGGTTGAGGGACATGGAGACGGCCGAAAAAGCGGAAGCGGATCGACAACAGATCGCGGCCAACGCTGAGGCATCTAGAGCGGCAACGACCGCCGCGCTGGAACGATACGCCGAGTGCACCGTCAGGAACCGGACACCCAACGCCTGCCACGAGGACTGGCGGCCTACGCCTCAGGCGAGGGCGATGGTCGAGATGATGCGCTAGGTGATGACGTGCCCCTTCCCTAGGGGGCCCGCCGTCGCATGCCGCCCCGCCCGAAAGCGCGATCCTCGTAGCGGGCTTGGATGGTGCCGACGTCGATACTGCGGTTCATCGCCCGGCCCCAGGGCCTCGCGGGCGGTCCCTCGGTCATTGCTGGCTCGTTAAACTCCGAGACAGCTAGAGTTTGGGTTGGTTGAGAAGCTCGGGAGGCAACTCTAGCTCAAATTGGTGCTGTGTTCGGGACATTCGCAACCTAACCCCTATCGCCGCCATCGCCTGCAGGGCGAAGACAAACGAGAAGGTTCCGCGACCGATCTTATTCCTCACGCTGGTCTCAGTCTCTTCAAGTCCCATTTCGACCAAGCGCTGCGCTAGGCCATCGTAGGTAAGATTCTGGCGCTTAAGCTCAGCCTTCATCATCCCCTTGGCCACGTCGCGCCACTGTTCGTCCGTGCTGGTCATTTTCGACGGATGAGCGGGGATTTGGGTCATACGGTCAGGTAGCGGATTCTTCCGCTGTTCCGCAATACCGAGCCCATGACTTAAGCGCACGGGATATGCGCCAAAAAGATCACACAAATGAGCAGCCCAGGACCAATGAGCGCTAAATCGCGCCGTAAAGCGCAAAAATGCGACTAATTTCTTGACGTCCATGAAGGGTCGTAATAGCGCAAATATGCGCTTTAAAGCCCATGGACGATCTTGCCGTTATCCGCTTCTCAGATTGGCCCGGCAGACGCCGTGACGCCAACTCAGGTAGCATCGCTATCTGAAGAGGAGGCACGCGCGTATTTCGTGAGGGTGCGCTTCGCACGGTGGGGTGGCGTTCCCACCTGCGAACGCTGCAAGTGTTCGGCAGTCTACACGTTCAAGACCAGACAGCTTTACAAATGCAAAAACTGCGAACGGCAGTTCTCTGCGACATCGGGAACGCCTTGGGCGTACCGAAAGCTGTCGTTCAAAAAGCTCATGTTGCTCATTGCGACGTTCAGCCATGGTGCCTACGGGCGATCAGCACTCGACCTTTGTGAGGACCTCCGGGTCCAATACAAGACCGTTCTGGTTTGGCTTCACAAGATTCGAAACGAGATCGCTGAGCGAGCGAAGGCCGTCATTCTGGGCGGCGAGGTGGAGATCGACGGTAGCTATTACGGCGGCAAGATTCGGCCAAAAAACCAATGGAAGGAGCGGAAGGACCACCGGCGCATACATTACCGGCTGAACTCTCTGAAGCTGGTCGTGGTGGCGGCCCGCGAGCGGGGAGGCGGGCCAATCAGGACCTGGATCGCCCGAAGCGAAGGCGATGCACGGCCTTTCATTCGGGACGCCTTGGAGAAAGGAACGGTCCTCTTCAGCGATCAGTTGGGCGTTTGGTCATGGCTCCGAAGCCACCACCAGCTTTTCACCATCAACCACAATCAGGCCTTCTACACCCCCGAGGCTTGCACGAACGCTGTGGAAAGCTACTTCGGCTCCCTCCGGATGGCAGAGAATATCCATGTCCATATCTCTGGACAGTATCTGGATCTCTACGCGGCGGCTGCAGCGTGGCGGCTTTCGCGCAAGGGCAAAGCTAAATGGTGGGGGTTCGCAGATCTGATGTCAGCGATGAGCCGGCAAGGCAGGTCAAATCTTTCCGGTTACTTCCAAGGACGTAAGCGCTCCCTCTCCCTCTGCCAGATGGACGGATCGACCCTGGCGTGGCGGCCGCCGTCGAAGGCGGCTCGTGCGGCAATGAAGCAGGTCGCGGAGGTCGGTGGCGTCGACCAACTCGGAGCCGCACGAGCTCTTTCAAGGAACCGGTCAGGGCAGCGCGACTTCTCCTTTGTCCCTGCTGACGAGTTTCTGAGAAACCCCTCAGCCGTGCCGAACGGCTCAGGCGTCTATGCGCTCTTCGGCACATTCGGCGAGGTCTTGCTGACCAACTTGGGGTTCAAGGCTGAAGAGCACCCACCCCTTTGGCGGCGCGATGGCGCCACGCACTTCTACACAGGTGAGTCGTACACGGTTCGATCACGCCTGCTCGAGCACCTCGTGGGGACAATCCGGACTTCGAACCTCCGGCACACGCTGTTCTCCATTTCCCATGCATTGGGGCCGGTGGGGGGCTTGCCGCTCGTCACGAGAGACGCTGCTGTGGACGAAGCGGCGCTGTCCGAATGGCTGCGCGAAAACGTAACGGTCGGATTCAAGACCTGTGGTTACGTCAAGGACGTGGAGAATGCGGTCCTGCGGACCGCTGCGAGCCCCCTCAACGTGATGCGACCAATGCCCTCGGAGTTCGCCAGCGCCTTGCGCGCTCTCAAGCGCAGGTTCAGCGACGAGGTCGCTGCCAACTGGCCGAAGACACTCAGCACCCACAGCCCCCGCCGGCGCTAGCCAAACCCGGATGGCACGCGAGACGCGCCTAGTCGCGCTGCCCCGGCGTTCGTATGGGCGATGATCAGTGCCGTGCCGCGATGTCGTAGCGAATCGGCGACCCGGGGAGCCGAGTTACGAGCCCGGAGGCGAGGATGTTCGCGATGGCGCCCGATATAGCTCTGTTTACGATGTGACGTCGTCCTGATGTCGAGATGTCCAATCCGTGTCGCTCGGCTAAGATGGCCCTTAGGTCGGCAGCGGACAGCGGATGTTCGGCTTCGCGTATCTCGTCTAGGACCGCCGCGGTCCAGCCCGCCGCCGGTCGACCCGCTAGTGGGGCGCGTCGGGGCCGCATCGGCTTTATGCCGGTCGCGTCCCAATCAGGAAGTAGCATCTTGATTACATACTCGAGGTGCGGGAGCGCCTCGTCGATCTGCGCGGCCTTTTTCTCACCTTCGACATACTCCGCCGCCCACGCCAGACGGTCCTCCTCGCTCCGGCTCCGATAGCGATGTCGGAGTAGGAACCCCTGCTTAAGGCCAAGCTGGCGGCGGTATAAGGTGATGAGTTGGGAGGCGAGAGACGCTGACATCGAGAGTCAGATAGCGCTCGAATTCCATACTGAGAAGGGCGGAAGGTCGCTTAGGTGCGTCTGCTACCCAATGCCGGAATATTCCGGCAGCTCATCCAGGAACAGCACGCCGTTGTGGGCCAGCGACGCCTCGCCCGGTTTCGCCCGGTGTCCGCCGCCGGTCAGGGCCGCCATGCTGGCCGAGTGGTGCGGCGATCGAAACGGCCGGTCCCGGGTCAGGCCGCCCCGCTCGATCAGCCCGGCCACCGACCAGATCATGGAGGTCTCCAGCAGCTCCTGCGGCGTCAGGGGCGGCAACAGGCCCGGCAGGCGCTGGGCCATCATGGACTTGCCCGATCCCGGCGGGCCCACGAACAGCAGGTTGTGCCCCCCGGCGGCGGCCACCTCCAGCGCCCGCTTGGCGCTCTCCTGACCCTTGACCTCGCGCAGGTCCGGCCCGCCCGTCGCAGCCTTGACCGGGCCCGGCTCGGGCGCGCGCAGCACCTGCACCCCCTTGAAGTGGTTGATGACCCCGATCAGCGACCGGGGCGCCAGCACCGACACCTCGCCCGCCCACGCCGCCTCCGGCCCGTTGGCCTCCGGACAGATCAGGCCCAGCCCCATGGCGGCGGCGGCCACGGCGGCGGGCAGGGTCCCGCCCACCGGGGCGATGCGCCCGTCCAGCCCCAGCTCGCCCAGCGCCGCCCAGTCCGACAGGGCGTCGGGCGCGATCACCCCCATGGAGGCCAGCAGGGCCAGGGCGATGGGCAGGTCGAAATGGCTGCCTTCCTTGGGCAGGTCGGCGGGCGCCAGGTTGGCGATGATGCGTCTGGACGGCATGGCCAGGCCGATGCCCGCAAAGGCCCCGCGCACCCGCTCCCGGCTCTCGGCCACCGCCTTGTCCGGCAGGCCGACGATGTTGAAGAACCCCTGATCCCCCGACAGCTGCTGGACCTGCACGTCCACCCGCCGGGCGTCCACCCCGTCGAACGCCACCGTCACCACGCTGGCCAGCATGCCCGAGCCCTCCGTTCCGTATAAGAACGAAGCATGAACGAACTGTATTTGCAATAGCGCCGTTCGTTCGGGAGGCGCTTGCACGCCGTCGCGCCCGGCGGCTGCGTTCCGCGGCTTCCGCGACACGGGGGACCTCAAAGATGACGCCGTACCCCATCGGGGGGATGGAGCGCGTTCTGACCCCGTCTAGCCACGGGATGCCCTGGCATGGGCCGGGGGCATCGGAGGGAATAGGCATGCTGAAATATGTAATCGTCGCGGGCGCGGCGGGGGTGGCCATGCTGGCTGCGCCAGCGTCCGCACAAACCGTTGAACAGCCGGGCTGGTACGTCCAGGTCGGCGGCGGCGCCTCGATCAACGGGGAGGTCGATCTCGATGTCTCGATCGACGTCGGCCCGGCGATCGTCGAAGGGTCGGAAACCTTCGACCTGGATAACGGGTGGCTGGCGACAGCCGCGATCGGCCGTGACAACGGACGGGTCCGGTTCGAGTTCGAGGCCCTGTATTCCGACAACGACGTCGCCGATGTGACGCTGACCGATGGGGCGGAGACCCTGTCCGTGGACGGGGTCTCCGTCAGCCAGGCCGCCGTGTTCGCCAATGTCCTCATCGACTTTGACAACGCCAGCAACTGGACGCCCTACATCGGGGCCGGCATCGGCTATGGCGCAACCCGGTTCACCACCGAGGACGACGATGAGGTGGACAGCGGTCTGGCGTGGCAGGTTAAGGCCGGGCTCTCCTACCAGACGGCCTCCAACGTCACCTGGGACATCGGCTATCGCTATGTGAACATGGCGGATTTCGAGTTCTCGGACTTCGACGGCTTCACCGGCTCGCTGAGCGCGGAGGGCTCTTTCCACGCGGTCACGGTCGCGCTGCGTTTCGGCTTCTGATGACCGACAGGCGCCCGGTCGGCGATCGGCGACCGGGCGTCGTTCACCGGGGATGGACTTCAGCCGCGATTTGACGACTGGTCTCCATCAGCAAGGAGGGGGCTCGGATTGCTGCGCGATGACGCCCAATTTGAAGCGCTGGCGGCCATGATGCGGCGAGCCGCATTGGGCGAAGTCTCGTGGGAATCGGTGATGGCGGCGATCAGCGCCGCCTGCGACGCCACCAGCGCGAATCTGGCCGGGGTCGACCAGGGGATGCTCCAGTTCATTCACACCAATGATCTGGACCCGGCGATGTTCGAGGAACTGGGCACGACGATCCAGAGCGAAACCGACAACCCGCGGCTGATGCTGACCAGCCGCGGCGGGGTGATGCAGGTGGTGGAAGGGGTGGACTTCGGATCCGATGTCATGACCCGTCGGTTCCCCGTCTTTGGTGAGGTTTGCCGCAAGTATGATGTCGGGTTCGGCGTGCAGATGTGCCTCGAGCGGGAGGCGGGACGTGTCGTCGGGCTGGCTCTGCTGCGCGGCCGCCGCGCGGAACACGGCTCACCTGACGACGCCCGCACCTTCAAGGCTCTGGCGCCTCAGGTGCTTGAGGCGGTGAAGCTCGCACGGATGATCGAGGATCAGGGGGTCGCCTTGGCCCGCAACAGCCTGGAAGCCGTCCGGTCCGCCGCCTTCCTGTGCGACGGCTGGGGCCGGGTGCGGGGCCTGACCCCGGCGGCGGAGGCCCTGGTCGAGGCTGATGGTCCCCTGCTGTTGAAGGACGGGCGGCTGACGGCGCGGGGCGACAGCGCGACCCAGGCGCTTGCAGAGGCCGTCTATCGGGCGACGCGCAATCCGCTGGAGCCCCTGAAGACGCTGGTGGTGCAGGGGTTGGATGGCCTGAGGTGGGCCGTCGATGTAGCGCCTCTGCCCACGGTCGAGCACAGTCTGGGATTCGCGCCTTCGGTCATCGTCATCGTGCGCCAGCGGAAAGCCCATGCCGATGCTGCGCTGATCGCGTCGTTGCTGGGGCTGACCGCCGCCGAGGCGTCCGTGGCTGCGGCCCTTGCAGGCGGCGCCAGCCGCGAGGATATCGCTCTCGCACGCGGCGTATCGGTGCAGACCATCAAACATCAGGTGAAGCAGATCTTCGCCAAGACCGGCGTCACCCGCGAGAGCGAACTGATCGTTCTGCTGCACCGGCGACTTTAGCGGGCGCCAGGCGCGCTATTTCACCTTCGCCTCGATCACGTCCCACATCAGGGCCGCCGCGTTGACGCCCGTGAACTCTTTTAGTTGCACCGCCCCGGTGGGCGAGGTGACGTTGATCTCGGTCAGATAGTCGCCGATCACGTCGATGCCGACAAAGATCAGGCCGCGCCGCTTCAGCTCGGGGGCCAGGGCGGCGCAGATCTCGCGGTCGCGGGCGGTCAGCTCCACCGCCTCGGCCCGGCCGCCCACCCGCAGGTTCGACCGCACATGGCCCTTCAGCGGCACCCGGTTGATGGCGCCTGCGGGCTCGCCGTCGATCAGGATGATGCGCTTGTCGCCCGCCTCCACCGCCGGGATGAATTTCTGGATCACCAGCTGGTCGCGGCTGATCCCGGCGTGGATCTCCACCAGCGCCTCCAGATTCGGGTCATCGGCCTTCAGCCGCACCACGCCCGAGCCCGCCGCCCCGTGCAGGGGCTTGAGCACCACGTCCCCGTGCCGCTGGTGGAACTCGGCCAGGGCCACGGGGTCCGACGAGATCAGGGTCGGCGGCTGCAGCCCGGCGAAGCGGGTGGCGAACAGCTTCTCCGGGGCGTTCCTCACCTCGGTCGGGTCGTTGACCACCAGGGTGTTCGGATGGATCGTCTCCAGCAGATAGGTGGCGGTCACATAGGCCATGTCGAAGGGCGGATCCTGACGCATCAGGATCACGTCGATGTCCTCGGCCAGATCCAGCCTGGCCCAGTCGCCGAAGGTCACATGGTCGCCCACGGTCTGGCGCAGGGTCACGGGCCGCGCGCGGCAGAACAGCCGCCCGTCCTCCAGCGCCAGGGTGGCCACGTCATAGACCCACAGACGGTGGCCGCGCTCCTGCGCCGTGATGGCCTGAAGGAAGGTGGTGTCCGCCTCGATATTGACCGCCTCGATGGGGTCCATCTGGATGGCGACCTTGAGCATGACGGTGTCCTTCAAGCGTGGCGTTGAGGGTCTGCAGATGGACGCCGCGCGCGCCGGGCGCAAGCCGCGCCGGTCAGTTCAGACGCAGGCGGATGCGGTCGTGTGCGCTTCGGGCGTGAACCTCGCCGTGGCCGTCCAGTCCCCGCGCCCGGTCCAGCGCCTCCAGCGCCCCGGCCAGCGCGCCCTGTTTCTCCCGCGCCGCGGCCACGTCCAGCCAGGGCCGGTGATCGTCGGGGTCCAGCAGCACGCGGCGCAGGGCCGAGCGTTCGGCGCCCTCGAAATCCTCACGTTTCAGGGCGCGCACGAACAGCATGTTCTGCAGCCGGATCAGGGCCTGCCGGTCCGTCACCGGGGCCATCAGCAGGTCCAGCCGGTCCGCCACGTGCGGGGTCAGCCCGGCCAGCAGCGCCCGGCGGGTCAGCTCCGACGGCATGACGATGCGGCCCTGGCTGAACGGGTCCAGCGCCACGGCCCCGTCGGCCGTCTCCACCCGCAGCAGGAAGTGGCCGGGAAAGTCCACGCCCCGACACACCAGACCCGCCTGCGCCGCCGCATGAATATAGAACACCGCCAGCGCCGCCGAGAGGCCGCGACGCCGCTCGGCCACGTCGATGACGTCTGTGTTGGCCGGATCGTCGTAATGCAGCAGATCGCCGTTCAGCCGCAGGTCCGAGGCCATGGTCTCCACCAGGGCGTCGTCATGGGACTCCCGGGCCATGCGCTCGGCCAGCCGGTCGGCGGCGTTGGCGGCCAGGGTGCGCACGGGCGCCGTCTCCCGGTGCGGATAGTCGTGGATGGCGCAGGCGATGGCCGCCTCCAGCAGCGGGAAGGCGTCGTCCCCGGCCGTCCCGGCCTCGGTCAGAACCTGTTCCGCATCATCGCGCGTCACATCGACCTCATGATCGTCTCAGGGTGTCCTGCGACAGACCCCGAACATGACGGGGAAACCGTCCGGGGGCCAGCGCCACCATATCCAGCCGCAATGACAGTTGCTTGAGCGAGGGCCGATTTCGCGCCAGCGCACGGCCCGCCGCCATCAGGCGCGATTTCTGGGTTTCGCTCAGGGCCGACAGGGCCTGATCCATCGTGGCGCGGCGCTTGACCTCCACCACCGCCAGAACGCCCCCGCGCCGGGCCAGCAGATCAATTTCGCCCGCCCGGCTCTTCAGACGGAAGCCCAGCACCTGATAGCCCTTGGCCATCAACAGGGCCGCCGCCAGCCATTCCGCCGCATGGCCCGCCTTGTGCGCCCGCGCGCCCAGCCCGACCCGCCACGGCGCCTTCGCTCGGGCCGGAGCGACAGGCGGCCGCATCAGGCCGGGTCCTTGCCCTGCAGCGCCAGGGCGCGCCGGTAGAGAATCTTTCTGGGAAGGTCCAGGGCCCTGGAGACCTCCGAGGCCGCATCGGCGGGACCGGCCCGCTTCAGGGCGTCCATCAGGGCGGCGTCCGCGTCGGCCTCGCTGGCCTGTTCGTCCTCGCCGGGGCCGATCACCACCACCAGCTCGCCGCGCGGGCCGTCCAGCTGCGGCTTGGCGGCCAGCTGGACCAGATCGCCGCGCACGCACTCCTCGTACAGCTTGGTCAGCTCCCGGGCCACGGCGGCGGGGCGGGGCCCCCGCACCGCCGCCATGTCGGCCAAGCTGCCCGCCAGACGCGGGCCGCTTTCAAAGAACACCAGGATGGCGGGGATGGGCTTGAGCGTCTCCAGCGCCGTGCGCCGCTGGCCGCTCTTGGCGGGCAGGAAGCCGGCGAACAGCACCCGGTCGGCGGGCAGGCCCGCCACCGCCAGCGCCGCCAGCAGGCTGGACGGACCCGGCACAGGATGCACCGGCAGGCCCGCCGCGATCATGGCCCGGGCCACCACGAAGCCGGGGTCCGACACCATGGGCGTGCCGGCGTCCGAGACCAGCGCCACCACCTGGCCCTCGCGCACCCGCTCCACCGCGCCCCCGGCGGCCCGTTCAGAGGCATGGTCGTCGCAGCGCTCCAGCCGGGCCTTGAGGCCATAGGCCGACAGCAGCTTGCCGGTGACGCGGGTGTCCTCGGCCAGGATCAGGTCGGCGGCCTTCAGCACGTCCAGCGCCCGCAGGGTGATGTCGCGCAGGTTCCCGATGGGCGTGGAGACCAGATACAGGCCCGCCTGCACCGGCCGGGGCGGCGGCGCCATGGGCGGAAAGGGTGAGATCATCATAGGATCCGTCATCCCCCGACCGTGCCAGCGCCCGCGATCCGGCTCAAGCGAAACAGCGGTGACGCTTGAGCCTCAGTCCTTCAGCCGCCACGTCGCGCCCGTGGGACCGTCCATGACCACCACCTTCAGTTCGGTCAGGCGGTCGCGGATGCGATCGGCCTCGGGCCAGTTCTTTTCGGCGCGGGCCTGCAGGCGCTGTTCCAGCAGGGCCTCCACCTCGGCCTTGAGGGCGTCGTCGGCCCCGCCCTCGAACCAGGCGTCGGGATCGGCCTGCAGCACGCCCAGAAGGGCCCCGCCCGCCAGCAGCCGCCCCTTGGCGGCCGCCACGGCGCCGTCGTCGCCCGCGGTCATGGCCCGCTCGATCTCGCTGGACAGGGCGAACAGGGCGGCGGCGGCGCCGGGGGTGTTCAGGTCGTCCTCGATCGCGGTCAGGAAGTCCTCCGACGGTTCATCGTCCGCCGCCGGGATGGCCGAGGCGCGGCGCAGGGCCTGATACAGCCGGTCCAGATTCTTGCGCGACTGGTCCAGCAGCGACTGGTTCCAGTCCAGCGGCTGGCGATAGTGGGCGCTCAGCAGGGCCCAGCGCACCACCTCGCCCGGCATATGCTGCACCAGATCATGCAGCAGCAGCACATTGCCCACGGACTTGGACATCTTCTCCGCGTCCACGGTCAGGAAGCCGTTGTGCATCCAGTAGCGGGCGTATTCCTGATGGGCGTCCGCGCCGTGGGCGTGGCCGTGGGCGCAGACCCCCTGGGCGATCTCGTTCTCGTGGTGGGGAAACACCAGATCGATGCCGCCCCCGTGGATGTCGATGGGCAGGCCCAGATTGGCCTCGATCATGGCCGAGCATTCGATGTGCCAGCCGGGACGGCCCGCGCCCCAGGGCGACTCCCAGGACGGCTCGCCCTCTTTCGACGGCTTCCACAGCACGAAGTCGTGGGGATTGCGCTTGTAGGGCGCCACCTCGACCCGCGCCCCGGCCACCATCTCGTCCAGATCCCGGCCGGACAGGCGGCCATAGTTCTCATAGGCCGACACGTCGAACAGCACATGGCCCTCGGCGGCGTAGGCGCAGCCCTTGTCCACGATGGCGCCGATCTGGCCGATGATGGCGTCCATGTGGGCGGTGACGTGGGGCGCCAGGGTGGGCGGCAGCACGTTCAGCGCCGCCATGTCCTCCAGATAGGCGGTCTCGTAGCGGGCCGTGATCTTGCCGATGGGCACGCCTTCCTTTGTGGCCTTCGCGTTGATCTTGTCGTCCACGTCGGTGACGTTGCGCGCATAGATCACCGCGCCCTCGCCGTACTCGCGGCGCAGCAGGCGGAACAGCACATCGAACACCACCGGCGGGCGCGCGTTGCCGATATGGGCGAAGTCATAGACCGTCGGCCCGCACACATAGAGCGTCACCCGGTTCGGATCGCGGGGCTCGAAGGGCCGCTTCTGGCGGGCCAGGGTGTCGTGCAGGTGGAGCGTCATGGGGTCGCGTGGTATCCGTTTTCTTGCGGGACGCACCGGTCGTCCCATATAGGCGTGACGCGGTGCAATAAACCGTCGGCGTCACGATTGGGAGCGTCTTGGGCTCCCGCCCTTTAGAAAGCGTGTCATGGACCTCCAAGCCAAGCCCGTCCTGGTCAGCAACGACGGCGACATCAAGCGCCCCAGCCGCGAGCAGGCCATGGAGGCCGTGCGCACCCTGATCGCCTGGGCCGGCGACAATCCGGAGCGCGAGGGCCTGATCGACACGCCGAAACGTGTGGTGGACGCCTATGGCGACTGGTTCCAGGGCTATGACGCCGACGCCGCGAAGGAGCTGAGCCGCACCTTCGAGGACGTGCAGGGCTATGACGACATGGTCCTGTTGCGCGACATCGAGGTGGAGAGCCACTGCGAGCACCACATGGCCCCGTTCCTGGGCAAGGCCTATGTGGCCTATGTGCCGGCCGAGAAGGTGGTGGGCATCTCCAAGCTGGCGCGGGTGGTGGAGATCTTCTCCAAGCGCCTGCAGACCCAGGAGACCCTGACCCAGCTGATCGCCCAGGCCATCGAGGACAACCTCCTGCCCGCCGGGACAGCGGTGCTGATCGACGCCGAGCACCAGTGCATGACCACCCGCGGCGTGCACCACCGCCACGTCTCCACCATCACCACCCGCTTCACCGGCGTGTTCAAGTCCGACCCGGCCCTGCAGGACCGCTTCCTGAAGCTCGCGCGCGGCTGATCCTGTTCCTTCTCCCGTTGGGAGAAGGTGGCCGCGTAGCGGTCGGATGAGGGTCGGGTGGTTCGCCCGTCGCGAAAATTAAATTTACGCCCACCCCTTCCGGCCGCCCGTATGATGCACCTCCATCACCAGACGGCGGAGGGGTGATTTCGGACAATTCGGACACGCTTTTTTTTGGGCCTGAGCCCGGATTTCGGACATTTCGGACAATTCGGACCCTGTTTTTCTCCCCATCAGGGTCTGAAACCGGCCTTCAGTATCCCCCCGTCCGGGCCACCCGGTCGGCGTGGAAGCCATGGTCGCCCATGAGCTCGTTCAGGACGCGGACCCGCTTCATGTACAGGCCCACATCGTACTCGTCGGTCATGCCGACGCCGCCGTGCATCTGCACCGCCTCCTGCACGCACAGCTCGGCCACGCGCCCGGCCTTGGCCTTGGCCACCGACACGGCGAAGGCCGCGTCCGCGTCGCCCGCGTCCAGCTTCTGCAGGGCGGCCAGGGTGGCGGCGCGCACGATCTCCAGCTCGGTGAAGACGTGGGCGGCGCGGTGCTGCAGGGCCTGGAACTCCCCGATCAGCTTGCCGAACTGCTTCCTCGTCTTCAGGTACTCGGCGGTGAGGCGGAAGGCCTGATCTCCCGCTCCCAGCAGGGATGAGGCCGCGCAGGCCCGGCCCAGGTTCAGAACGCGCTCGAGGATCTCGCCGCCCCCGTCCACCGGCCCCAGCACGGCGTCGGCGGTGACCTCCACGTCGGTCAGGGTCACCCGGGCGGCGTTGTGGGCGTCCACCATCACGGTGCGCTCGATCTCCAGCCCCGCCGCCTTCGGGTCGATCAGGAACAGGGTCAGGCCGTCCATGCCCTCTCCGCCCGCCTCTCCTGACGTGCGCGCCGCCACGATCAGGGCGTCGGCCACATGGCCGTCCAGAACGAAGCCCTTGTTCCCATTGAGTTTAAAGCCATTTCCCGACCGCTCGGCGGTGGTCCGGATGCGGTGCGGGGCGTGCTTGCCGATCTCGTCCACGGCCAGGGCCACAATGGCCTCGCCGGCCGCGATCTTCGGCAGCCAGGCCGCCTGCTGCTCGCCGGACCCGGCGTTGAGGGCCGCGGCCGCCAGCACGCCGGACGACAGGAAGGGCGAGGGCGTCAGGGTCCGCCCCAGCGCCTCGGCCACCACCCCGGCCTCCACCGCGCCCAGACCCGAGCCGCCCTGATCTTCGGGGATCAGCACGCCGGAGAAGCCCATCTCCCCGAAGGACCGCCAGAGGTCCCGCGACACCCCGTCGGGGTCACGGCTGTCGCGCAGCTTGCGCAGGTGGGCGATGGGCGCGTGCTCGCCCAGAAAGCCGTCGGCGGCCTCGGCCAGCATCTGCTGTTCGTCGGAAAGGATCAGGGGCATGGGTCAGGCTCCCGGCAGCTGAAGCAGATGCTTGGCGATGATGTTGAGCTGGATCTCGCTGGTCCCGCCCTCGATGGAATTGGCCTTGGTGCGCAGCCAGTCGCGGGCCGCCGCGCCGTCCCGGGACCGCTCGCCCTCCCACTCCAGCGCATCGGCCCCGCCTGCCGCCATCAGCAGCTCGTGGCGGCGCTTGTTCAGCTCCGAGCCGTAATACTTGAGCACCGACGACAGGGCCGGATGGGCCCGGCCCGCCTTGGCCAGATCGCCCGTGCGCTCCAGCGCCAGCCGGAAGGCCGCGCCGTCCACGTCCAGCTCGGCGATGCGGGCGCGCAGCATGGGGTCGTCCAGCCGCCCGGCCTCGTCCAGCCCCACGGCCTTCGCCGCGCTGTGACCCAGCGCCGCCCCGCCCATGACCTCGCCCATGGCCCCGATCATGGTCCGCTCGTGGGCCAGCAGATGCTTGGCCACGTCCCAGCCCCGGTTCAGCTCGCCCACAAGGTTCGCCTTCTCCACCCGCACGTCGTCGAAGAAGGTTTCGCAGAAGGGCGACTTGCCGGAGATCAGGGTGATGGGCCGGGTCGAGACGCCCGGCGTGGCCATGTCGAACAGGACGAAGGAGATGCCCTTGTGCTTGGGGGCCTCCGGGTCGGTGCGCACCAGGCAGAAGATCCAGTCCGCCTTGTCGGCGTAGGAGGTCCACACCTTCTGGCCGTTGACGATCCAGTGGTCGCCCCGGTCCTCGGCGCGGGTCTGGATCCCCGCCAGATCCGACCCGGCGCCCGGCTCCGAATAGCCCTGGCACCAGCGGATTTCCCCGCGCACGATCTCGGGCAGGAAGCGCTTCTTCTGCTCCTCCGTGCCGAAGGCCAGCAGGGCCGGGCCCAGCATCCAGACGCCGAAGCTGTTCAGGGCCGGCTGGGCCTTGATGCGGCGCAGCTCGGAGGCCAGCACCTTGGCCTCTTCCCGCGACAGCCCGCCGCCGCCGTACTCGCGGGGCCATTCCGGCGCCGTCCAGCCGCGCTCGCCCATGGTCCGCATCCAGCGCTCGTGGGCCGGTGTGGCGAAGACGGCGTTGCGGCCGCCCCAGATCATGTCGGCCTCGGACGGCATGGGTGCGCGCACCTCGGCCGGGCAATTCGCCTCCAGCCAGGCGCGGGTCTCGGCGCGGAATGTCTCCAGATCGGATGCGGCGTCGCTCATGGGGTCCTCCGTGACCGCACGACCGGCGGCCTTCGGTCAAAGCCTAGCGGGTCCGTGCTCAAAAGCTACCCTCTGCGATGATCGGCGAAGAAACGCGGTGTGATCCATCGGCGCTTGACGCCACCTTCCAATCCGGCGACCTGATCCCGCACCAGAACAAGGAAACCGGTCCCATGCATCATGATCGTCTGAGCGTCCTGCAACAGCTCGAGCGCCAGGGCGTGGTGCCGGTGTTCTATCATCCGGACGTGGAGACCTGCATCGCAGTCATCGACGCCTGCGCCAAGGGCGGCGCCCCGGCCGTGGAGTTCACCAACCGGGGCGACTTCGCGGCTCATGTGTTCCTGGAGGTCAGCCGCCATTTCGCCAAGGCGAACCCGGACGTGGTCATGGGCGTGGGCTCCATCGTCGACGCCCCCACCGCCGGGCTCTACATCGCCGGCGGCGCGCGCTTCATCGTCGGACCGATGCTGAACCCCGAGGTGGCGCGCCTGTGCAACCGCCGCATGATCGCCTATTCCCCCGGCTGCGGCTCGGCCACCGAGATCTCCGACGCCCAGGAGCTGGGCTGCGACATCGTCAAGGTGTTCCCCGGCTCTTCCGTGGGCGGCCCCGACTTCGTCAAGGCGGTGCGCGGTCCCATGCCCTGGACCAAGATCATGCCCACCGGCGGCGTGGACCCGGATCCGGCCTCCATTGAGAAGTGGTTCGGCGCCGGCATCGTGGCGGCGGGCATGGGCTCCAAGCTGATCACCGACGCCGCCGTGAAGTCCGGCGACTGGGCCGGCATTGAGGCCAAGGTGCGCGAGACCGTCACCGCCATCGCCGACTTCCGCGCTGGCAAGGGCTGAAACAAGCCGCGTGACAGACGGCCTGTTTGGCGCGTATTGGCGCAATCTCCCCCAGGATTGCGTCCATGACCGCCCAGCGGATCGAAGCCGACCGACAGCCCTTACTGATCACGCGCTGCTGCCCGCTGTGCGGGCGCGACAACGCTGACCAGCCGACCCTCGACATTGCGCCGGACCAGTGGCGCATGAAGACCTGCCCGGACTGCGACATGACCTATCTGGAGGTCGCTCCGGACATCTCGGAGCTGTTCGAGACCTTCGCCTGGGAGAAGCAGCACCACATCGAGAACGCCCGCCGGCATGCGGGTCTGGGCCCGGTGGCGCTGAAGACCCGCAACGCCTGGCGCAGGTTCCGGCCCCTGCCGCGCAAGAACGTGGCGGCCCTGCTGGACCACTATGCGGAACCGGGCGCGGTGGTGGACGTGGGCTGCGGCGGAGGCAAGCAATTGGCCGAGCTGGGCCCGCAGTTCTCGCCGGTGGGCATCGAGATATCCCCCGCCATCTGCCGCGAGGCGGAAGAACGGCTGGCGGACCGCCATGTGCGCATCGTCAACGCCGACGCCCTGAGCGGTCTCAGGCAACTCGAGGCCCAGTCCCTGACCGGCGTGGTCATGCGCTCGTTCCTGGAGCACGACGTGACGCCCGTACCGGTGCTGGAACAGACCTTCCGCGTGCTAAAGCCCGGCGGCGTCGCCATCATCAAGGTGCCGAATTTCGCCAGCTGGAACGCCAGGGTGCGCGGGGCCAAATGGTGCGGTCTGCGCTTCCCCGACCATGTCAACTATTTCACGCCCGAGACCCTGTCCCGGGCCGCGGAGCGGGCGGGCCTGACCATCCGCGCCTTCGGCCCCAGCTACCGCCTGCCCACCAGCGACAACATGTGGATGGTGGCGGTCCGTCCGGCCTGAGTCCTCGGCCGGATCATGCTTCTTCGGCCAGCAGGGCGTCGATGAGGGCGCGGGCCTCGGCGCTGTTCCAGTCGGCCTCGCCCGCCATCCAGGCGCGGACCCGGCCCTGACGGTCCAGCAGGATGGTCTGGGGCATCTTGCCGGCGCCGGGGAAGATGAAGGGCAGGCGGAAGCTGCGGTCCGAATAGAACGGCAGGGGCTCGTGCACGTCCAGGAAGGCGATGGCGTCCGCCACCGCCTCGTCGCCGGTGTCCACATTGACTGGCAGCACCAGCATCCGGTCCTCTGGATAAACACGCTGCAGGGCGGCCAGCGTCGGCATCTCTGTGCGGCAGGGCGCGCACCACATGGCCCACAGGTTCACCACCACCACCCGGCCCCGGAAATCGGCGAAGGTCGTCTCTTCACCCTCGCTGTCGGTGAAGACCTGATCCGGGGCCACGACCAGATCGGCGGGGGTTTCGAGCGCGCTCAGCCCGCCGCGCGCATGGCGAGCCAGGTCGCTTTTCTCGGCGGAGGCGGCGCCATTCCCTTGGAAAGCGCCGCTGCGCATGGCGTATAGAGCCCCTGCGGCGCCGACGACGAGCACGGCCGCCGCGACCAGCCCGACGACCAGACGCTTCTTCCCCGAGTTTTCCGCCATGACCGACCGCCCCGAAACGACCCCCAAGGATGAGGCCAAGGGTCAAAGTCTATGGGGCGGGCGCTTCTCCGCCAAGCCCGCCGAGATCATGCAGGCGATCAATGTCTCCATAGGCGTCGACCAGCGCCTGTGGCGTGAGGACCTGACGGGGTCGCGGGCCCATTGTCGCATGCTGGCGGACCGGGGGATCATCGCCGCGACCGACGCCGAGGCGATCCTGGGCGGACTGGACACGATCCAGGCCGAGATCGAGGCCGGGACCTTCCCGTTCCGCGACGCCTATGAAGACATCCACATGAATGTGGAGGCGCGCCTGTCGGAGCTCATCGGCGAGCCGTCGGGACGACTGCACACCGCCCGGTCGCGCAACGATCAGGTGGCCACCGATTTCCGCCTGTGGACCCGCGCGGCCTGCGACCGGACCATCGACCAGCTTACGGGCCTGCAGCGGGCGTTGCTGGCCCGGGCCGAGGCCCATGCGGGGGATCTGATGCCCGGCTTCACCCATCTGCAGCCGGCCCAGCCGGTGACCTTCGGCCACCATCTGATGGCCTATGTGGAGATGATCGGCCGGGACGTGGGGCGGTTCACCGACGCCCGCGTCCGCCTGAACGAGAACCCCCTGGGCGCCGCCGCCCTGGCCGGATCGCCGTTCCCCATCGACCGCCATGCGACGGCGAAGGCGCTGGGCTTCGATGGCCCCATGCGCAACTCGCTGGACGCGGTGTCGGCGCGCGACTTTGCCCTTGAGGTGATCGCGGCGGCCAGCATCTGCGCCGGGCACCTGTCGCGCCTCGCCGAGGAGATCGTGATCTGGATGACGCCGCAGTTCGGCTTCGTGACCCTGCCGGACGACCTGACCACCGGCTCGTCCATCATGCCGCAAAAGCGCAACCCGGACGCGGCGGAGCTGGTGCGGGCCAAGACCGGGCGGGTCATGGGCGCCTTCATCGCCCTGTCCACCGTCATGAAGGGCCTGCCGCTGGCCTATTCCAAGGACATGCAGGAGGACAAGCCGCCGGTGTTCGAGGCGTTCGACGCCCTGGATCTGGCCGTGGGCGCCATGACCGCCATGGTCGCGGCGCTCAAGCCCGACACCGCGCGCATGGCCGAGGCGGCGGGATACGGCTTCTCCACCGCCACGGATCTGGCCGACTGGCTGGTGCGCGAGCTGAACCTGCCGTTCCGCAAGGCCCACCATGTGACCGGCGCGGCGGTGAAGCAGGCCGAGGCGCTGGGCGTCGATCTGGCGGGGTTGCCGCTTGAAGAGTTGCAAAAGCTGGAGGCGGGGATCACCGCCGATGTGTACAAGGTGCTGACGCCTGAGGCTTCATGCGCCAGTCGTCAAAGCTTCGGGGGGACGGCGCCGGAACAGGTCCGGGCGCGCATCGCCGAATGGAAGGAGCGCCTGAAATGAGAGCTGTCCTGATCCTCGCCGCAGGAGCGGCGGTCATGCTGTCCGGCTGCGGCCGCATGGGCGAACTGGAATCGCCACACCGGGAAACCGAGCGGGCGCCCCGTTCGGCCCGCGCGCCGGGCCTGCCCGAGCCGGCCACCGTCAACCGCCCTTCCAGCCAGCAGGCCATCGACGGCGGCCCCAGCAACCCCATCGGCGGCACGGCGGCCGGGCGCGAGCCCCAGTAAGTCTTCAAGGGTCCTCCCCGACCGTGAATCATTTCGAACTCAGGAACGGCGTCATGCACGCCGAGGACGTGTCGCTGGAGGTCCTCGCGGCCGAGGTCGGCACGCCCGCCTATATCTATTCCGCCGCCACCCTGCGGCGGCACGCCCGGGTTTTGCGCGAGGCCCTGGACGGCCGCGTCGAGACGAACGGCGCCCTGATCGCCTTCGCAGTGAAGGCGAACTCCAACCTGTCGGTGCTCAAGGTGCTGGCGGGGGAGGGGCTGGGGGCGGACACGGTGTCCGAAGGGGAGATCCGCCGGGCCCTGGCCGCAGGGATCGCGCCGGACAAGATCGTCTTCTCGGGCGTAGGCAAGACCGACGCGGAGCTGGCTTTCGCCATCCGGGCCGGGGTGCTGGAGATCAATGTTGAGTCCGCCGCCGAGCTGGACCGGCTGATCGCCGTGGCGACCGGTCTGGACGCGCGGCCGGACATCGTGTTCCGCGTCAATCCCAGCGTGGGATCCGGCGCCCACGCCAAGATCACCACCGGCGGCGCCCGTGACAAGTTCGGCGCGCCGGTGGAGGAGGTCATGGCCCTCTACGCCCGCGCCGCCGCGTCGGACCATGTGCGGCCGGTGGGCCTGGCCTGTCACATCGGCAGCCAGATCACCGAGCTGACCCCGCTGAAGGCCGCCTTCGCCGTGCTGCGCCGGATGACCATGGACCTGCGCGCGCAGGGGTTCGAGGTGCACCGTCTGGACTTCGGCGGCGGGCTGGGCGTGCCCTATTTCGACCGGCCCGGCGAGGCGGATCCCGTGGACTACGCCGCCGTAGCGGCCGAGGCGGTGCGCGGGCTGGACGTGCAGTTGGCGTTCGAGCCGGGACGCATGATCGCGGCCAACGCCGGGGTGCTGCTGACCCGGGTCATCCATGTGAACGAACGGCCGGACGGGATGCGGTTCCTGGTGCTGGACTCGGCCATGAACGACCTGATGCGCCCGGCCCTGTACGACGCCTTTCACGACATCCGCCCTGTGCGCCCGCGTGAGGGGACGGCTGGCCCGTACGACGTGGTGGGGCCGGTGTGCGAGACGGGGGACACCTTCGCCCGGGACCGGGTGCTGCCGCCGCTGGAGGCCGGCGACCTGGCCGCCTTCATGACCGCCGGGGCCTACGGCGCGACCATGGCCAATGAGTACAACAGCCGTCCGCTGGTCCCCGAGGTGCTTGTGGATGGCGACCGCTGGGCCGTGGTCCGGCCCCGCCCGACCTATGACGAGATGCTGGCGCGGGAGACGGTGGCGGGGTGGCTCTCTACGGAAGGCGAGTGAGCGATGAAGCTTCCGCGCATCCCGCCATTCCTGCAGTTCCTGATGATGCTCGTGCTCATAGGCGCAGGGCTGTTCGCCCTTTTCTGGCTGATCATCGTAGGGCCGCTATTTTACGCCTGCACCTTTCAGGGAAGCTGCGTCTAGGCTCACAAGCCCGGATCAATGGCGCCCGCTTCCCGCATCCGCGTCTCGCGGGCCATGCGGGCGCGGCCGGTCAGTTCGTCGGCCATGTCCTTGATGCGGTCCGAGGCGGCGGTTTTGGCGATGCCGGGGATCAGGGCGTGGAGGAAGGCGAATCCCGCCGCGCCCAGCAGGCGGAAGCCGAAGGACGACGCCGCGCCCAGGTGCTCCAGATAGGATTCCTCCACCTCGCGCGGGTGGTTCAGAAACAGTCGATGGAACGGTGTCGTCATCCTGCGGCGATCCTCACCCCTACCCGTGGAACCCGATCTATCCTAGAGCCTGATCGGCTGAGGGGGAACCGCTTCGCGGTTCCGCTGATGCCGTGAATCAGGCTCCAGATTAAAGCGAGAGCATGATTCACGCTTCAGCCGGAACCGCTGTGCGGTTCCGTCCGAAACGATCATGCTCTAAAGCGGCGAGCATGATCAGGAAACAGGCCGAGGCGGATTCGGCCCCAGAAGAAAAGACCATACCCATGTCCGACGCCAAGACCTTTCGCTGGGATGACCCGCTGGATCTGGACGGCCGCCTGACCGACGACGAGCGGATGATCCAGGGCGCCGCCCGGTCCTACGCCCGCGAGGCCTTGCTGCCCCGGGTGGTCGCGGCCTTCCGCGACGAGACCTTCGACCGGGCCATCATGACCGAGATGGGTGAGATGGGCTTCCTGGGCGCCATGCTGCCCGAGCAGTACGGCGGCTCCGAAGCGTCCCACGTGGCCTATGGCCTGATCGCCCGCGAGATCGAGGCGGTGGATTCGGGCTACCGCTCGGCCATGAGCGTGCAGAGCTCGCTGGCTATGTATCCCATCTATGCGTTCGGCTCGGACGAGCAGAAGGCGAAGTATCTGCCGAAGATGGCGGCGGGGGAGCTGATCGGCTGTTTCGGCCTGACCGAGGCGGACGGCGGATCGGACCCGGCGTCCATGAAGACGAAGGCCGTGGCGGTGGACGGCGGCTATCGCCTGAACGGGGCCAAATACTGGATCACCAACAGCCCCATCAGCGATCTGGCGGTGGTCTGGGCCAAGCTGGATGACGTGATCCGGGGCTTCATCGTCGAGCGGGACTTCGACGGCTTCACCACCGACAAGATCGGCGACAAGCTGTCCCTGCGCGCCTCGGTCACCGGCGACATCGGCCTGAACGACGTGTTCGTGCCCGAGGCCAACATCCTGCCGGGCGTGAAGGGGCTGCGCGGGCCGTTCAGCTGCCTGAACAAGGCCCGCTACGGCATCGCCTGGGGCGCCATGGGGGCGGCGGAGTTCTGCTTCCACGCCAGCCGCGACTATGTGGGCGAGCGCATGCTGTTCGGCCGGCCCCTGTCGTCGCGCCAGCTGGTGCAGAAGAAGCTGGCCGACATGCAGACCGAGATCTTCCTGGGGCTGGAGGGCGCGCTGGCGCTGGGCCGCCTGCTGGACACCGGCGCCTGGGTCCCCGAGGCCATCTCCATGATGAAGCGCAACAACTGCGGCAAGGCCCTGGCCGTGGCCCGCGAGGCCCGCGACATGCACGGCGGGGCCGGCATCACCGGCGAGATGCACGTGATGCGCCACGCCATGAACCTGGAGACCGTCAACACCTATGAAGGCGCCCACGACGTCCACGCGCTGATCCTGGGCCGGGCCATCACGGGGCAGGCGGCATTCTAGGGCGCTACCGCTCGGCTCGCGGAGCCTCGCTGCTTGAGCGCGTCTTTTGGGCGCTAACGCTCGGCCCGCGGGGCCTCGCTGCTTGAGCGCATGGTTAGGGCGCTACCGCTCGGCTCGCGGACTCTCGCTGCTTGAGCGCGTCTTTTGGGCGCTAACGCTCGCCGCGCGGCGGCTCGCTGCTTGAGCGCGCTGTGAGCTTTACCGGTCGGGCTCGGCGGGCGGCGTTGCTTCCGGCTCGTCTTCCTCGGCCTGGGCGCCGCTGAGTTCGGGGGAGTAGAGGCCGGTGATGAAGCCGGCGGCGAGGCCCTCGGGGCGGAAGCGGGGGCCGAAGCGGGCGCAGGGGTCCGGGTCGGCGATGGCTCGGACAGCGCGATCCGCAGGCGCGAAGGCGTCCCCCACCGCGTCGCCGAAAGGCTCGGCCAGCTGGACCGCATCGCCCACGCGCGACAGGGAGGGGCTGTCCGTGCCCACCGCCTTGGCGTCGCGGGACCACAGGATGGCCGCCGCCTGGCCCTGATCATTGGCGGCCAGCAGCTCGGCCTCCGCCGCCAGCCCGCCCAGGGTTCCGGGCACGCGCAGGCCGATGGGGCCGGGAATGAAGAAGCCCGTCGCCGCCGAGGCGGCCGAGGCCGCGCGGCCGGTCGGTCCGATTCGCGACACCACCGCCCGCACCCGGCCCGCGTCCGGCGCGGGGTCGGTCAGCACGGTGAACCGCTCGCTGACCTCGTAGCAGATCTGCCGGTCCACCTCGCGCAGCACCAGGGCCTGCTCGTAATCGGTCAGCCCCTCGCCCACGCCCGGGGCCAGAACGGCCGGTTCGATGAACAGGCGGTCGATCTGCGAGGCGAGGGCGTCGTCACGCCGCTCCTGAATGGAAGCCCAGACGGTTCCCTCGCGCACGGCAAGTCCGTCATAGCGGCTGAGCAGGCCGGAAGGCTCCACCGCCGTCGTTCCGCAGGCCGCGAGACCCAGGGCGCCGCAGGCCGCCGCCGTCAGGGAGTGAAATCGCATCGTTCTTCACCGGATCAGAATGGATGGGCGGCGATCGTCGCCGCAGCGCCTTAGCTACGGTTGAACCGCAAGGTGGTTGCATGGCGCCGGGCGAACAGGCGGGGGCTGTCGCGGAGGCGGGTTTCCGGTCTAGTCTGCGCCTTGCGATTCAATGGGGACCTTCGGAACGTGAACAGCACAGACCTGCGCCGGACGGCGGCCGTGGCGGCCCTGACCCTCAGCCTGGCCACGGCGGGCGCCGCGTGGGCCCAGACGCCCTCGCAGATGCCCTATGACGCCGAGCGGGGGGTGTTCACCTTCGCTGCGGGAATCGAGCCCAGCCTGCCCGCCGTGGTGGCCATCACCACCTTGGGCGCCGGGGGCGGACCCTCGCGCGGCGACGACGGACCCAAGGAGATCTCGGGCGGGTCCGGCGTCATCATCGACGCTGCGGGCGGGGTGATCATCACCAACCACCATGTGATCGAGAACGGCACGGCGTTCCGCGTGGACCTGCTGGACGGCCGGTCGTACCGGGCCGAGCTGCTGGGCGCGGACCGGGCCACCGACATCGCCGTCCTCAGGATCACCGCCCCCGACCTGACCCAGGTCGACATGGCCCCGGCCGGGACGCTGCGCAGCGGCGATCTGGCCTTTGCGGTGGGCTATCCGCTGGGCCTGGACCAGACCCTGACCATGGGCGTGATCTCCGGCCTGGGCCGGTCGGGGCTGGGCGACGCGGTGGAGGACTACATCCAGACCGACGCGGCGGTGAACTCGGGCAACTCCGGCGGGCCGCTGCTGGACAGCCGGGGCCGGCTGATCGGCATCAACACGGCCATCCTGTCGGGCGGCTTCGGCGGCGGCAACGACGGCATCGCCTTCGCCGTGCCCATCAACATCATGCGCTTCGTCACGGACCAGATCCTGACCACCGGCGAGGTGGTGCGCGGCGAGACCGGGGCGACGGTGTCGTCCCTGACGCCCCGCCGGGCCGAGACCATGGGGCTGGAGATCGGGCGGGGCGCGGTGGTGGAGGACGTGGTCCCCGGCTCGCCCGCCGACCTGGCCGGTCTGAGGCGCGGCGACATCATCACCGCCCTTGAGGACCGGGTGGTCTCCAACGGCGGCACGGTCCAGGCCATGACCGGCATCGCCCAACCGGGCGCGACGCTGGAGGCGACCTATCTGCGCGGCGGCCGGTCGTTCGAGACGATCCTGACGGTGCAGCGGCCAGGCGGCCCGGTCATCGCCCTGGGCGGCGCGGGCCTGTCGGCCCACGGGGCGCGCTTCGCCGACCTTGATGGCGGGGTGGTGACGCGGTCGGTGGAGGCCGGATCGCCGGCGGCCCAGGCGGGCCTGATGGCCGGCGACGTGGTCACCCGGGCGGGAAGCGCCGCAGTGCGCAGCGCGGCCGATCTGGAGCGGGCCCTGTCGGGGGCGCGGCGCGAGATCACGGTGACGGTGTCGCGGGACGGGGAGACGGCGCGGGTGACTCTGCCCTCAGCCTGACCAAGCCTCTGATTCCAAACGCAAAACGCCCGCGCGACCGGGAGGGGGAGGTGTCGCGCGGGCGTCTCGCTTGGAGGTTTGCCGGCCCGTCGAGGCCCCATGAAATCCAGGGGGGCTGGGGGGGCTGTTCAGGATCCGGGATCTCCGGCGACCCCGACTGGCCGACACTGCATATCTGGTGCTCCAAACGGGCGTTGGAAGGACCGAAAGGGGGCCTTTTCGTGTTCTGGGCGTTTTTCTTCAGCAGCCGGTCAAATCACCGTTTCCGGCGCTGGCGCAAACGGCGGTTCGCGCTAGGCTGAGACCATGAGCGTCGACGCCTCCGACAGTCCCGCAAGCCACGGCCCGGCCGGCCCGGTGTTCTTCGATCGCCGCGAGCTGGACGCCATGCTCCGGGTCTACGGGCGCATGGTGGCGGCGGGCGAATGGCGCGACTACGCCATGGCGCCGGGCAGGGACGCCGCCGAGTTCGCCGTGTTCCGCCGCGCCGGGGACGCCCCCGCCTACCGCATCGAGAAGCGCCCGGCCCTGGCCCGCCGTCAGGGCGCCTGGGCGGTGATGAACCAGAGCGGCATGATCCTGAAGCGCGGCCGCGAGCTGGCCCAGGTGCTGCGGGTGTTCGACGCCCGGCGGTTTCAGGTGGTCGACTAGCATCAGGCCCGTTTCGCCACGACCACGGCCCGGTCCAGGGCCTGGAGGAAGGCGGAGCGGTCGCGGGGGCCGAAGGGCGGCGGGCCCGACGTGGCCACCCCCATGCCGCGCAGATGTTCGCCCACCATGCGCCCGGCCAGGGCCGAGCCGATGGAGTCCGGGGTGAACACCGAACCGTTGGGCCGCAGGGCCTGGGCCCCGGCCTTCAGGCAGCGGTCGGCCAGGGGGATGTCGGAGGTCACCACGATGTCGCCCGGCCCCGCCCGCTCGGCGATCCAGTCGTCGGCGAGGTCCGGCCCCGCGTCGACCACCACCTGCTCGATGAAGGGGGCGCGGGGCAGGTTGATCCAGCCGTTGGACACCACCACCGCCCGGAACCCGACCCGCTCGGCCACGCGGAAGCACTCGTCCTTCACGGGGCAGGCGTCGGCGTCGATGTAGATCACGTGCATGGAGGCTTTCCGGATTTCGGACCCGAAAAAACGTGTCCGAATTGTCTGAATTGTCTGAAACGGGGCGTCGAAAAAAGAGTGTCCGAATTGTCCGAAATCGGCGCCGGATTTCAGACTCCGGAGGCGGAAAAATCAGGGTGTGAATCGTATCAATGGTAAGGAATCGCCTCCGGGGGGCTGGGTCGGAGGGGCATTATAGGGCGCCTGTAGACAGCGGGATCAAAAAGGCGGGACGCGGCCGCCTTGGGCCCAGCCCATCCTTCCGCTCATCCCCGCGAAAGCGGGGACCCAGTACTTTGGATGGCGGGGGGGGGGTGGGCGCGGCCGTGGCTTGAAAGTCCTGAAGCGCCGGCGTCAAGCTGGACAGAACTGGGTCCCCGCTTTCGCGGGGATGAGCGGAACAGAAGAGTAGGCAAGGGAGGGACCGATGGCCGGAGACCGGTATCTGGCGGTGTTCACCATGGACAAGGCGGGGCCGAAGTGGGCGGCCTGGCATGCCATGACGAAGGACGAACAGGACGAAACGGCCCGCATCGGCGTCGCCGCCGTCGCCGCCTGGGAGGCGGCGCATCGGGACGTCATCGTCTATCAGGGCGGGCCGCTGGGACCCACGAAGCGCATAGACGACCGGGGCGACGTGACCGAGGTGGTCAATCTGCTGACCGTCTTCATGGTGGTGCGGGCGGACAGCCATGAGGCCGCCGCCCGCCTGTTCGAGGGGCACCCGCACATGAGCATCTTCCCCTGCGACGGGGTCGAGGTCATGCCGGTGCTGGGGGACTGAACCGATTTCGGTTCAGTTTATAGCGATGGCCTCGGCGGAATCGCGAAGCGATTGCACCTCAACCGATCAGGCTCTAGCCCCCCGTGGGCGCCGTCGAGAAGTCGAACTGTTCGGGCTGGCGGCGCGGGCCGGAGCCGAAGCTGTAGGTCAGGCCGATGTAGAAGGCGCGCAGGCGGATGTCCTGCTCGAACCGCTCGCGGAACTGGGGGGTCTCGAACACCGTGTCGTTGCTGAAGCTGTTCAGCACGTCGCGACCGGTGACGTTCAGGGACCACTGGTCCGTCAGCTTGCGGCGATAGCCGATGTTGAGCATGCCGCCGGCCTCACGCGTGCCCTGGGCCAGCAGGGTCTCGCCCTGCCAGAAGCCGGAGACCTGCACGAAATCCTTCTCGGTGGGCTGCCAGTTCAGGCTGAGGCGGCCGCTGGCCAGGGTCGCGTCCCGTTCGCCGCCGCCGGGGATGCCGGTGGAGTCGATCTCCTGACGGAAGACATTGATGCTGCCGTTGTAGCGCAGGGTGGAATGCAGCCGTCCGCTGGCGGTCAGCTCAAGCCCCACGTCCAGCCGCGAGCCCAGGTTCTCGGGCCGGGTCAAGAGGACGCCGCCGCCAACGTCGGTGGCCACCTCGGTGAAGGCCCCGTCCGTGTCGCGCACATAGGCGGTGGCCTGATAGAAGGTCTGGCCCGCGCGCCGCTGCCACATGACCTCGAAGGCGTCGGTCTCCTGCGGCTCCAGATCGGGATTGCCCGAGCGCAGGTTGAGCGGATCCTGATAGGCCACGAAGGGGTTCAGCTGGGTCAGCTGCGGCCGCTGGATGCGGCGCGAATAGCTGGCGCGCAGGGTCTGGTCGTCGGTGAGCTGATACTGGACGTGGGCGGAAGGGTAGGCGCGGAAATAGTCCTGTGACGCCGAGGCGCCGCCGGTCAGGTCGTCCACGCGGATGTCCGCCTGCTCCAGCCGCAGGCCCCACTGGGCCGACAGCTTCTCGCTCAGGGGCCGCTCGTATGTTCCGTACACGGCGTGAACCGTCTGGCGGCCCTCGAACCGGTTGCTGAGGCCGGGGATGACGATCAGGCCGGATTCGGACGGGCCGCGGGCGAACTCCACGTCCTGCTCGGGCCGCTGTTGGGTCAGCTCATAGCCCAGGCGCAGCTGGCCGGCCTCCACGAAGGGCCGCACATAGGCGCTGGTGAAACCCAGGTTGACCTGATCGATATCCTGGGCGGTGCGCTCATACAGATCGGGGCCGGCGGGGGTAGTGAACCGGGTGAGGGACAGGGCGGCGCTGTCGGTGCTGTTCACGTCGTAGCGCAGCTCGTTGGACCATTCGTGGCCCGCGTCGTCGAAGCGGTGCACCACGCGGCCCGTGGCGCCGAAATTGGCCAGGTCGAAATCGATGACGCTGTCGCGGTCATAGGCGGTCGTGACGGCGCCCGAGGCGTCGCGGGTCTGGAACAGGGCCGTGTTGAGCCCGTCGCCCGAGAAGGCCACCCCGCGCAGTTCGCCGCTGAGGCGGGTGCGGTCGGTCAGGCGGTATTCGGCGGTGAAGCGGCCGAAGGCGCCGCTCTGGTCCATCGCCATGCCCTGATCGGTGGTGCTGGTGGCGACCACGGCGCCGGTGACCGGATCGAACTGTTCGCGCACGCGGGTGAAGGAGAACTCGTTCGGATCGGCGCGGTAGCTGAGGTCGCCCGACAGGGTCAGGCGGTCCTGTTGCCACGAGCCGCTGAGCCCGGCGTTCCAGCGACTGTTGTCGCCCACATTGAGGCGCACCGAGCCGGTGGTCTGGTTGCCGGCGCGCGGGGCGTTTGGCCGGGTGATGAGGTTGATGACCCCGCCGGACCCTTCCGGGCTGTAGGCGGCGGACGGGTTGGTCATGACCTCGATGCGGGCG
>NZ_JBKBIB010000020.1:0-29588 GCF_046299535.1 Brevundimonas sp.
CCCAGGCTGGCCTCTGCCACCGTCATGGCCCCCAGTCGCGTCACCCGTCGCACCTCACGGCGGCCCGACGGGGCGGCGATCAGCCGGTCCTCGACGCTCAGCAGCCGCGCGAAATCCTCCGCAATGGTCTCCCCGTCCAGCGGCGCGGCCAGCCGGATGCGGTCCCGCGCATCGCGCCCCCCGCCCAGCTCGCCCACCGCCAGCCATGCATGCCGCGCCAGCGCATCGGTCGGCTCCACGAACGCCCCGCGCCCGGACGCCAGCTGATACTCCCCCGCCTTGCCCCGCGCCTTCGCAATGCGGTCCGGAAACGCCTCGGCCAGCAGACGGCCCGGCGAAACCTCCCCGCCCCTTCGGCCGCCCCCCGCCGCCTTCGCCCAGCGCTCCGCCAGCGCCCGCGCGTCCTTCGCCCGCGACGACCCGTCCCGCTCCAGCCGCCGCAGCCGCTCGCCCAGATCCGCGTCCTCCCCGCCCAGCCCCGGCTCGCTGAGCAGGGCTGCCACGCGGGCGGCGGTCAGGGCGTCGCCTTCATCGGCGCCGAAGGCCGCCATGTGCGCCAGCCGCGGCGACAGGGGGATGGCGGCGATCCGCTCCCCGTGCGGGGTCAGGCCGCCCGCCTCGTCCAGCGCCCCCAGCCGGGTCAGCACCGCCCGCGCCTCGGCGAACGCCCCCGCCGGCGGCGGGTCCAGCAGGGCAAGATCCTCCACCGATCGCGCCCCCCACCGCGCCAGATCCAGCGCGAACCCGGTCAGGTCCGCCTCAAGGATTTCGGGCCGCTGATGGGGCATCAGGCCCCGGGTCTGTTCGGCGTCCCACAGGCGGTAGCAGACCCCCGGCTCGGTCCGGCCCGCCCGGCCCCGCCGCTGGTCCGCCGACGAGCGGCTCACCGGCACGGTGGCCAGCCGGGTCAGGCCGCTGGCCGGGTCGAAACGAGGGACCCGCGACAGCCCGGCGTCGATCACCACCCGCACCCCCTGGATGGTCAGGCTGGTCTCGGCGATGGCGGTGGCCAGCACGATCTTGCGCACGCCCTCCGGCGCCGGCTCGATGGCCCGGTCCTGATCCCGCCGGTCCAGCGCCCCGTACAGCGGCGCCAGGATCAGCCGGTCGTTCTCCAGCGGCGCCAGCCGCTCATGCACCCGCCGGATCTCCCCCTGCCCCGGCAGGAACACCAGCATGGAGCCCGTCTCTTCAGTGAGCGCCAGCCGCACCGCGCGCGCTGTCGCATCCTCGATCCGCTCGGCCGGATTGCGGCCCGGATAGCGGGTCTCCACCGGGAACATGCGCCCCTGCGATTCAATCACCGGCGCGTCGTCCAGCAGCGCCGCGATCCCCACCTGATCCAGGGTCGCCGACATCACCAGCAACCGCAGGTCGTCCCGCAGCAGCCCCTGCGCCTCCCGCGCCAGCGCCAGCCCCAGATCGGCGTCCAGACTGCGTTCGTGGAACTCGTCGAACAGCACCGCCCCGATCCCCTCCAGACCGGGGTCGGACAGGATCATGCGTGTGAACACGCCCTCGGTGATGACCTCGATGCGGGTGGCGGCGCTGACCTTCGTCTGGGCCCGGGTCCGGTAGCCCACGGTCTGGCCCGCCGGC
Organism: Brevundimonas sp.; assembly: GCF_046299535.1. Classification (GTDB taxonomy): domain Bacteria; phylum Pseudomonadota; class Alphaproteobacteria; order Caulobacterales; family Caulobacteraceae; genus Brevundimonas. Next base: position 1,600 of record NZ_JBKBIB010000020.1, read on the forward strand.
TCGCCCAGCGTCTGCGCCATGCGCTCGGCCGCCGCCCGCGCCGCCAGCCGACGCGGCTCCAGCACCAGCACCTTGCGCCCGTCCAGCCACGGCTGGTCCAGCAGCGCCAGCGGCACCACCGTGGTCTTGCCCGCGCCCGGCGGCGCCGACAGGACCACCGCATTGCGCGCGGCCAGCGCCGCCTTCAGCGGCTCGAGAACCTCATGGATGGGCAGCATGGGCCGTCCCTACACGCGGATTGCGCCGCGCGACAGACGGCCCGTCGCCGACCTCAGCCCAACAGGCCGGGGAACAGGCCGATCACCAGGATCGCGGCCACCGCCAGCGGGCAGACCCAGGCGATCAGGAACCGCCACATGCCCAGCACCGGTCCGGACAGGCCCGTCTCGGCGTTCACCAGCTTGCGGTCCGCGAACCAGCCGATGAAGACCGCCGTGATCAGGCCCGACAGGGGCAGGAAGAGTTTCGAGGTGATGCCGTCGATGGCGTCGAACCAGCCCGCGTTCTCGAAGCCCGGCACGAACGGAATGGGCCGCTGGTCCGCCAGGATGTTGAACGACAGGGCCGACAGCAGGCCGATCAGGAACACGATGGTTCCCATCATCACCGCCGCCTTGAAGCGCGACATGCGGAACTTCTCCGTCACCCAGGACACCGAAATCTCCAGCAGGGAGACCGACGACGTCAGGGCCGCGAAGAAGGCGAGGACGAAGAAAGCCAGGCCCACGAGCGCCCCGCCCGGCATGGCGTGGAAGGCCGCCGGCAGGGTCTGGAACATCAGGGTCGGGCCGGCGTTCGGCTCCAGCCCGACGCTGAACACGATCGGGAAGATGGCCAGACCGGCGATGATCGCCACGCCGGAGTCGGCGAAGGCGATGATGCCGCTGGTCGACCCCAGGTTGGTGTCGCGGGACGCATAGGCGCCGTAGGCGATCATGGCGCCGCCGCCCAGGCTCAGCGAGAAGAACGCCTGTCCCAGCGCCGCGCTCAGCACGCCCGGCTGCAGGGCCCGCTCGAAGTCCGGGGTGAACAGGAAGGTCAGGGCCGCGCCGAAATCACCGGTGATCGCCGCATAGATCGTGATGGCGATCAGCAGGAAGAAGAAGGCGGGCATCAGCCACACCGCCGCCGCCTCGATGCCGCCCTTGACCCCGCGCGCCACGATCAGGGTGGTGGCGGCCATGAACAGGAACTGCAGCCCGACCAGAAGGGCGGGATTGGCGAACAGGTTCGGCATCAGGGTGCGGATGTGGTCCACCGACTCGGTCGCATAGGCGCCCGCCAGCGGCTGCCCCCCGGCGATGGCGCCCAGCAGGTCCGCGCCGCTGGTGTAGACGAAGTACAGCACCCAGCCGGCCACGACGCCGTAGAAAGTCAGGATCAGGGTGTTGGCGATCATGCCGACGATGGCCAGGGCGCTCCACGCCGGGCTGGCCCCCGACTGGCGCGCCAGATAGGCGGCGCTGGCGATGGTCGAGCGCTGGCCATGGCGGCCGATCAGGGTCTCGGACAGCAGCAGCGGCGCCGCGATCAGGGCCACGAACAGGATGTAGAAGAAGACGAAGGCCCCGCCCCCGTTCATCCCGGCCTCGGTCGGAAAGCGCCAGAGGTTGCCCAGACCCACGGCGGAGCCGGTGGCGGCCAGCACGAAGGCGGCGCGCGAGGACCAGCGGGCCTGACCCGGCGGCGTCGTAGCGATCATCTTGATTCCCAATCCCTTCGGCGTCGCATCCCCACGAGCGCGCCCTGTTGTTGGCTGGACCTTACGGAGCGGCCCCCGTGAATCAAGGCTTTCCGGTCGGGCGATCGCCTCACGCGAGAAAAGGAACGGCGTTCGTAAATGACGATTGCGTGAACACGGGACCAGGCATAGCGTCCCCGTCCAGCGCGAACGGCGATCAATCGGGACCGCCCGCGTGGAGCTTCACCCTGCATGAGTGCAGACGCCTCGCCCAGGACCGGCAACCGCCTGTTCCTGAAGAAATCCATCGCCCAGATTCAAAAGGAAGCCGCCAAGAGCGAGCTGAAGCGCACCCTGGGTCCCATCAATCTGGTCAGCCTGGGCATCGGCTGCATCATCGGGGCGGGCATCTTCGTGCTGACCGGCCAGGTGGCGTCCGCCCACGCCGGCCCTGCCATCATCTTCTCCTTTGTGCTTGCGGGCATCGCCTGCGCCCTCGCCGGCCTCTGCTACGCCGAGCTGGCTTCCACCATGCCGGTGTCCGGCTCCGCCTACACCTACGCCTACGGCACCCTTGGCGAGGTCTTCGCCTGGATCATGGGCTGGCTGCTGGTGCTGGAGTACGGCGTCGCCGCCTCCACCGTGGCGGTCGGCTGGTCCGGCTATGTGGTCTCCATCCTCGCCGACTTCGGGGTGCTGTTCCCCACCATCATGGTCGGGGGCGAGGCGGCGCCGCAGTTCGCCACGCCTCTGGTTCAGGCGGTCATGCAGGACACCGGCCAGATCCTGTTCCAGCCCACGGGCACCTTCAACCTTGTGGCCGCCATCGGCATCGGCATGGTCTGTCTGCTGCTGGTCATGGGCGTCAGCGAGTCCGCCAACGTCAACAATGTCATCGTCATCATCAAGCTGCTGGTGCTGCTGACCTTCGTCGCGGTGGGCCTGGCCTATATCAACCCGGCCAACTGGCAGCCCTTCATCCCGCCGACCCCGGAGGGCGGCACCTGGGATCAGTTCGGCGTCGGCGGCATCTTCCGCGGCGCGGCCATCATCTTCTTCGCCTATGTGGGCTTCGAGGCGGTCTCCACCGCCGCGGCCGAAGCGCGCAACCCGTCCCGGGACGTGCCCATCGGCATCCTCGGGGCCCTGATCGTCTGCACCATCATCTACATGGTCGTCGCCCTTGTGATGACCGGCGTGGTGCCCTTCCTGGAGCTGGCCAGCCCCGCCCCCATCGCCGTGGCCATCGACCGCATGGCGCTGGACTGGGCCAACGTGCCCCTGGCCGTGGCCCCCGGCGGCGAGCTGAACCTGATGAGCTTCCTCATCAAGATCGGCGCGATCACCGGCCTGTCCTCGGTCATGCTGGTGCTGTGCTTCGGCCAGACGCGGGTGTTCTACACCATGGCCCGCGACGGCCTGCTGCCCCGCGCATTCGCCCTGGTGCACCGGAAGTTCCGCACGCCCTGGATCGGCACCATCCTGCTGGGCGTGGCCATCGCCGTGGCCGCCGCCTTCCTGCCCATCGGCATCCTCGGCGATCTGGTGTCCCTGGGCACCGCCCTGGCCTTCTCCATCGTCTGCTTCTCGGTGATCATGCTGCGCATCCGTCACCCGGAGCTGGAGCGCCCGTTCCGGGTGCCCGGCGGCGTCGTGACGGCCACCCTGGGCATCCTGGCCTGTCTGGGTCTGGCGGGACTGAACTTCACCCCGATGATCCAGCACGCCATGAATGACAACCCGCTGCCCCTGACCATTCTCGGGGTCTATGCGCTGGTCGGCGCGGTGATCTACGGCGTCTACGGCTTCTGGCACTCCAAGCTGGCCAAGGGCATCGACATCACCGAGGATCCGGCCCTGTCCAGTCCCGTGGAAGGCCTCGCCGGCCACGTGGACAACGTCAAGGAAGACCGCGACTGACCACCGTCAGGCCCGGCTCTCCGGCAAGGAAAAGGGCGGCGTCGGATCCGGCGCCGCCCTTCTTCTTTTTCAACGCTGCATCGCGCCGGTCAGCGCGCGCCCAGGGCCTGGATGAACTGGCCCATGTTGCGGATGTAGACGCTGGTGGACACGCCCTCGACCGGGAAGTCGGTGATGTAGGGCGAGGTGTCCCACTGGTCTCCGACGCGGGTGATCCGGTACTCGCCCGGCGTCACCTCGGCGGGGCTTTGCCCGATGTAGGGATTGCTGGTGGTGGTCAGCGGGGTGGACCAGTACCCCCGATCGTTCAGCGTTCCGATCAGCTCCGCAACCCGCTCCGCCGACGGCGGATTGGGATCGAAGCCCGGCGTATTCAGATCCGACACGTCCACGTCCTTGAGCGTGAAGTAGCGCGGCAGCTCGCGCGACCCCGACGCCGCCAGCAGGGGCGAACCGGCGCTGGCCTGTTCCGGCGACAGGGCGGCGGCGGCCTCGTACTCGGCCCGCAGGGCGTCGGTGTCCACCGCCCGGAACGAGCCGTAGTGGATGACCGTGTCGAAGGGATTCTCGTCGGCGTAGTAGCTGCCGTTGGTGATGTTCGACCCCCGGCGGTGGATATACAGCGGACGCCCGTTGCCGATCTGGATGAAGGTGGGGTGGGTGCGGCCCGGCGGACGGATCTCGGCCGGCGCGGCGACGGACTCCAGCCAGTCGATGGCCTCGGGAATACGCGCCAGATATTTGCGGTCCCCGGTCAGGCGATAGAAGCCGATCAGGGCCCGGATGTTGTCTGCTGTGGTGTGGGTGGCGAAGGCGCGCGGCTCGATGCTGCGGGCCCCCGCCGGCGTCAGGTCATGCACATGGTGCTGCAGCCCCCAGCCCGGTTGCGGCATGGGCTGCTGGGTCTCGACGAAGATATCCATGCCCCGCCGGATCGGGCCCAGCAGACGCTCCTCGCCCAGCGACTGATAGGCGAAGATCAGGAATTCCAGATTCTCCCCCGCCACGTCATCGTTGAAGGTGATGTGGCGGGTGTAGTCGTCCTCGTTCTCCGCCAGGGGGAAGCGCTGGGGCCAGCCGCCGTTCGGGTACTGGGCGTCCAGGATGAAGTCGATGGCCTTGTAGAGCGGCCCCCGATAGGTCTCGTCGCGCTTCTCCAGATACATCCGCAGCAGCAACTGCGCCGACTCCGAGGTGCCCGCGTCGTCGAAAGTGCCGTTGCCGTAGCGCTTGCGGAATTCCTCCAGCCGCCAGGCGTTGGCCGCCACGGTGTCGTACCACTGCTGCTCCGCCGCCTCGCCGCCCGTGTCATGCACATAGTTCCAGCCCCCGGCGGAACCCTGGGCCCCGATGATGGCCGCCGTCGCGCTCTGTGCGGCTTCATAATAGAACTCGTCGCCGGTGGCGTGATAGGCGTCCAGGAACAGGTGTCCCATGGTCGCGGTGCCCGGCGGCTGGATCCAGATCATGGTGGGCGACGCCTCAAGCTCGCCCCAGCGGCGCGAGAAGTCCGGCAGGTACGACCAGACATAGCCGCCGTTCACCGCCGCCTCCTCCACCATGAACCGCGTCGCCCGCTTCATGGCCTCCAGCACAGCCGGATCAGCCGAAGCCTGCGCGAACGCGGCCTTGCCCGCGAAACCCGCCACGGCGGTGGTGGCGGCGAAAGCGGACATCAGGGCGCGACGGGAAATGGACATGGGAAACTCCTCCGGGGTCGGTTCTGGGACGAGACTCTGCGGCCTCTTCTTGGACATGCGGCCCCGGCAAGGGAGCCGGGTCAACCCATAGTGCCAATAGATGACACCGGTGGCAAACTTTTGCGGCGACCAGTGGACAAGCCGGTCGATTACAGAAACTATGGCCGTAATTCACGAGAGGGCCGGCGCTTCAAAGGCTCTCCGCACCATGGGATGAAACCGGATCGCCTCAATGATGATCACAGGTTCAGGGACGACAGCTCGCTGCATGCGGGGGCGCGGCGTGTCGCCCCTTTCCCGCGCTCGCGCCGATCGTCACCGGGTCCCATCCTGCCAATTGCCTCGCGTTTACCCATGACCCAAACCCTCAGCCTTCACCCGGACCGCCTGTTCCCCGTCGACCCCGACACGCGCACTGTGGCGCGGCGCCTCCATGCCGAGGTGAAGGATCTGCCGATCATCAGCCCGCACGGGCATACCGATCCCTCGTGGTTCGCGGGCAATGAGTGCTTCGCCAATCCGGCAGAGCTGCTGATCACGCCGGACCACTACGTCTTCCGCATGCTGTTCAGCCAGGGCGTGTCCATGGAAAGCCTGGGCGTGCCGCGCGCCGACGGCGGGCCGGTCGAGACCGATCCCCGCGCCATCTGGCGCCGCTTCGCCGAGCACTATCATCTGTTCCGGGGCACGCCGTCGCGCCTCTGGCACGACTGGGTCTATTCCGAGGTCTTCGGCCTGACCGAGCGCCTGACCCCCGAGACCGCCGACCACTACTATGAGGTCATGGCCGACAAGCTGGGGCAGGACGACTTCCGCCCCCGCGCCCTGTTCGAGCGCTTCAACATCGAGGTCATCACCACCACCGAAAGCCCGCTGGACAGCCTCGATCATCACAAGACCATCCGCGAGTCCGGCTGGAAGGGCCGCGTGCTCACCGCATACCGCCCGGACCCGGTGCTGGACCCCGACTACGAGGGCTTCAAAGGCAATCTGGTCCAGCTGGGCGCGATCACCGGCGAGGACGCCCTGACCTGGGAGGGCTATCTGGCGGCCCTGCAGAACCGGCGCGAATTCTTCGCCGCCATGGGCGCCACCTCCACCGACCACGGCCACCCCACCGCGTTCACCGCCGACCTCGCCCCCGGCGAAGCCAAAGCCCTGTTCGAAAAGATCGTGTCGGGCCGGTTCGACCCCGCCGACGCCGAGCTGTTCCGCGGCCAGATGCTGACCGAAATGGCGCGCATGAGCGTGGAAGACGGTCTGGTGATGCAGCTGCACCCCGGCTCGTTCCGCAATCACAACGGCTGGGCCTTCGAGCGCTTCGGCCGCGACAAGGGCGCCGACATCCCCACCCGCACCGACTATGTGCGCGCGCTCAAGCCGCTGCTGGACCGCTTCGGCTCCGATCCGAAATTCTCCATGATCGTCTTCACCCTGGACGAGAGCGTCTACGCCCGCGAGCTGGCCCCGCTGGCCGGCCACTATCCGGCCCTGAAGCTGGGCCCCGCCTGGTGGTTTCACGACAGCCCCGAGGGCATGCGCCGCTTCCGCGAGCAGACCACCGAGACGGCGGGCTTCTACAACACCGCCGGCTTCAACGACGACACCCGCGCCTTCCTGTCCATCCCGGCCCGCCACGACGTGGCGCGGCGCATGGATTGCGGCTTCCTGGCCCGGCTGGTGGTCGAGCACCGGCTGGAGGAGGACGAGGCCCACCAGGTGGCCCGCGCCCTGACCTATGACCTCGTGAAACAGGCGTACAAGCTTTGACCCTCAACCCCACACGACGCGCCGCCCTGGCCGCGCCCCTGCTGCTGGGGGCCGCGGCCTGCAGCCAGGAGATCGGCGAACGCCCCTTGCGCGGCGCCGACACCCACGCCGCCGGCTATCCCACGGTCCAGGCGGTGGACTATTTCGGCGAGCTTCTGTCCCAACGCACCGACGGCCGTCTGCGCCTGCGCAACTACCCCGGCGGCCAGCTGGGCGGCGAGGGCGACACGCTGGAGATCACCATGTTCGGCGGTCTGGACGTGAATCGGGTCAATCTGGCGCCCCTGAACGTGATCGAGCCCGCCACCTTCGTCCCGGCCCTGCCCTTCCTGTTCAGCACCACAGACCACATGCGCCGGTCGCTGGACGGCGAACCGGGCCGCGCCATCCTCCAGACCCTGCGGCCCCACGGCCTGATCGGCCTGTGCTTCTACGACTCCGGCCAGCGCTCCTTCTACAACCGGGTCCGCCCCGTGCGGACGCCGGAGGACCTGCGCGGCCTGAAAATCCGGGTGCAGCCCTCGGACCTCTATGTGGCCATGGTCCGCGCCCTCGGGGCCAACCCCACGCCCATTCCCTTCGGCGAGGTCTATCAGGCGCTGGTGCAGGGCGTGGTGGACGGCGCCGAGAACAACATGCCCTCCTACGACGACACCCGGCACCACGAGGTGGCGCGCTACTACACCGCCACCGGCCACGTCATGGCCCCGGAGGCCTTCGTCATGTCCCGGCGCACCTGGGACCGCCTGACGCCTTCTGATCAGGATCTGGTCATGGAATGCGCCAATGAGAGCGTGCCCTACATGCGCGACATCTGGGACGCCCGCGAGGCCTCGGCCCGCCAGAACGTCATCGACGCCGGCTGCGAGCTGATCGAGGACGTGGATGTCGAGCCCTTCCGCGCCCTGATGGCGCCGGTGTGGGAGCGGTTCGTCGTCACCGACCTGCAGCGGCGGCTGGTCCGCGACATCCAGGCCATGGAGTAGCCGATGCTGTCCGTCCTCGCCGCCGTATCCCGGTGGATCAGCCGCGTGACGCTGGTCTTCGCCGCCGCCGGCCTTGTGGTCATGACCGCCGTCATCGGCTGGCAGGTCTTCGCCCGCTATGTGCTGAGCGCCTCGCCCGCCTGGGCCGAACAGGCGTCCCTGGCCCTGATGGTCTGGTTCATTCTCCTCGCCGCCGCCGTGGGCGTGCGCGAGCAGTTCCACATCGGCATGACCGCCGCCACGGGGGCCATGCCGCCCGCCGTGGCCCGGGTGGCGCGCGCCTTCTCCCTGCTGGTGGTCGGCGGCTTCGGCGCAGCCATGGGCGTATGGGGCGGCGAACTGGTGGTCCGCACCTGGGAGATCGAGATCGCCACCCTGGGGATTTCCCGGGGCTTCGGCTACCTGCCCCTGCCCATCGCCGGCTGGCTGATCGTCTTCTTCTCGATCGAACATCTGATCGCCGAAGCCCGCGGCGGAAAGGTTGAACCCCTATGGAGCTGACGCTTCTCCTTGTGACCCTGTTCGTCCTGCTGGTGCTGGGCGTGCCGGTGGCCTTCGCCCTGGGCGTCGCCTCGCTGATCACCTTCATCTACATGGACATCGCGCCGCTGGTGGCCTTCCAGCGCATCGCCTCGGGGGTGAACGTCTTCGCCCTGATGGCCATTCCCTTCTTCATCTTCGCCGGCGATCTGATGCAGCAGGCGGGCATCGCCGAGCGGCTGGTGCGCGTGGCCAACGCGGCCGTGGGACGGGTTCGCGGCGGACTGGGCCCGGTCAATGTGGGCGCCTCCATGATGTTCGGCGGCGTCTCAGGCTCCGCCATCGCCAGCGCCTCGGCCCTGGGCTCCACCCTGATCCCGATGATGAAGAAGCGCGGCTACGACGCCGACTATGCGGTCAACATCACCACCACTTCCGCGGTCACCGGCCTGCTGATCCCGCCGTCGCACAACATGATCATCTATGCGGCGGCCGCCGGGGTCTCCATCTCGGTAGCCGACCTGTTCATGGCGGGCGTGGTGCCCGGCCTCGTCACCGGCCTGATCCTGATGGTGGTGGCCTGGCTGGTGGCGCTCAGGCGCGGCTATCCGCGCGGCGAGTTCCCCGGCTGGCCCGTGTTCATGCGCGCCCTGGTCGGCGCGATCCCCGGCCTGCTCACGGCGGTGATCATCTTCGGCGGCATTCTGGGCGGCATCTTCACCGCCACCGAAAGCTCCGCCGTGGCGGTGATCTACACCATGGTGGTCGGCTTCCTTGTCTATCGCACACTGACCTTCCGGGGCTTCGTCACCGCCGCCATGAATGCGGTGAAGACCACCGCCATGGTCATGCTCATCATCGGCTCGGCCGCGGCCTTCGGCTGGCTGCTGGCCCTGAACGAGGCGCCCGACCAGCTGGCCGGCCTGATGCGCATGGTGTCGGACAATCCCATCATCATGCTGCTGATGATCAACGTCATCCTGCTGCTGCTGGGCACCTTCATGGACATGGCCCCGCTTATCGTCATCACCTCGCCCATCTTCCTGCCGGTGGCCATGGAGGCGGGCATGGATCCGGTTCAGTTCGGCATGGTCATGATGCTCAACCTCGGCATCGGTCTGGTCACGCCGCCGGTGGGGTCGGTCCTGTTCGTGGGCTGCGCCGTGGGCAAGATCAGGGTCGAGGATGCGGTGAAGACCATGTGGCCGTTCTATCTGGCCCTGATCGTCTCCCTGATGCTGATCACCTATGTGCCGGCCTTCTCCATGACCCTGCCCAACCTGATGCGATGAGCCCACGACTGTCCGCGTCCGTCCTCGGCGCCCTGCCCCCGGCGGTGGCGCAACCGGCCTACGACCGCGCGGCGGTGAAGACCGGGGTGGTGCATCTGGGCGTCGGCGCCTTTCACCGGGCCCATCAGGCGGTGGTGTTCGACGACGCCCTGGCGGCGGGCGACCTGCGTTGGGGCGTGCTGGGCGCCTCCCTGCGCTCGCCCGGCGTGCGCGATCAGCTGAACCCCCAGGACGGCCTCTACAGCGTCGTGGTGCGGGACGGCGACCGGCGCGACGTGCGCCTCATCGGCGCGATCCAGTCCGTGCTGGTGGCCCCCGAGGACCCGGCCGCCCTCGTCGCCGCCATGGCCCATTCGGATGTGCACATGGTCACCCTGACCGTGACGGAAAAAGGCTACCGGCTCGACCCCGCCTCCGGGGCCCTGATGATCGACGACCCGGATGTGGCGGCGGACCTGTCCGACCTGTCGGCGCCCCGCACCGCCCCCGGCTTCGTCACCGCCGCCCTGGCCGCGCGCAGGGCCGCGGGCCTGCCGCCCTTCACCGTGGTCTCCTGCGACAACGTCCCCCACAACGGCGCCCGCATCCGTCAGGCGGTGCTGGACATGGCCGGGCGCATCGACCCCGGCCTGCGCGACTGGATCGAGGCTCACGGCGCCTTTCCCCAGACCATGGTGGACCGCATCGTCCCCGCCACCACCCCCGACGACGTGGCCGCCAACAAAGCCCTGCTGGGCGTGACCGATCAGGGCATGGTCAAGACCGAACCCTTCACCCAGTGGGTGATCGAGGACCGCTTCGCCGGACCCCGCCCCGCCTTCGAATCCCTCGGCGTGCAGGTCACCGCCGATGTGGCCCCGTGGGAGGACGCCAAGCTGCGCCTTCTCAACGGCGCCCATTCCGCCATCGCCTATCTGGGCGGTCTGGCGGGCCTGACCTATGTGGATCAGGTGGTGGCCATCCCCGCCTACGCCCGCTTCGTCGAGGCCCTGTGGGACGAGGCCGAAAGCACCCTCTCCCCCCCGCCCGGGCTGGACGTGCCGACCTATCGCGGCGAGCTCATGCGTCGCTTCGCCAACAGCGCGCTGCAGCACCGCACCTATCAGATCGCCATGGACGGCAGCCAGAAACTGCCCCAGCGCCTGCTGGCCGCCTGCGCCGCGCGTCTGGAGAACGATCAGCCCATCGACGCCCTGGCTCTGGCCGTGGCGGGCTGGGTGCGCTGGCAGGACGGCGTGGACGACGCCGGAGACGCCTTCACCGTGGACGACCCGCTCGCCCCCGAGACCGCGCGGCTGGTGGGCGGCGGCGGCGGTTCGGCGGTCCGAGTGGCTGCCCTGCTGAGCCTGTCGGCCGTCTTCCCGCCCGCCCTCGCCGCCGACGCCCGGTTTGCGAAGGCCGTCACCGACGCCCATCTCGCCCTCGTCGAGCGTGGCGCGGAGAGCGCCGTGGAAGCCTTCGTGGAAAGCCTGCCCCGCCCATGAGCCGCGTCCTTATCCTCAACCCCGCCGACGACGTAGCCGTGGCGCTCGAGGATCTGGCGGCTGGTGCGACCCCGGAGGGGCTCGCAACCCCGCTGCGCGATGACATCGCGGCAGGCCACAAGGTCGCCCGCCACGCCATCGCCGAGGGCGCCATCGTGCGCAAATACGGTCAGGTCATCGGCCGCGCCCGCGCCGCCATCCCCGCCGGGTCCCACGTCCACACCCACAATCTGGCCATGGCCGACGACAGCCGCGACGCCGAGATCGGCGTGGACGCCCGCCCCGTTCATATTCAGCCCGGCGCCACCTTCGAAGGCTATGTCCGCGCCGACGGCCGCATCGGAACCCGCAACTACATCGGCGTCCTGACCAGCGTGAACTGCTCGGCCACCGTGGCCCGGCGCATCGCCGACAGCTTCCGCCCCGAGGATCATCCCGGCGTCGACGGCGTGGTGGCCTTCACCCATCAGGGCGGCTGCGGCGGCGCGTCCATGAGCCCGGACGTGACCCTGCTCCAGCGGACGCTGGCCGGCTACGCGCGCCATCCCAATTTCGCGGGCATTCTGGTGGTGGGTCTGGGCTGCGAGGCCAACCAGATCCCCGACTTCATGGCCCGCGAGGGGCTTCAGGCCGGGCCCGCGCTTCGCGCCATGACCATTCAGGAGGCCGGCGGCACCTCCCGCGCCATCGAACAGGGCCAGGCCATCGTCCGCGAGATGATCGCCGAGGCCGCCAGGGCCACGCGCCAGACCGTCTCCGCCGAGCACCTGACCGTGGGCCTGCAATGCGGCGGGTCGGACGGCTGGTCCGGCGTGACCGCCAACCCGGCGCTGGGCGCGGCGGTGGACCGTCTGGTGGCCCAGGGCGGCTCGGCCATGCTGTCCGAAACCCCCGAGATCTGGGGCGCCGAGCACCTGCTGCTGCGCCGGGCCGCGTCACAGGGCGTGGCCGACCGGCTCAACGCGCGGCTGGACTGGTGGCGCGACTACGCCGAACGGCACCAGATGGAGCTGAACAACAACCCCTCCCCCGGCAACCTCAAGGGCGGCCTGACCACCATTCTGGAAAAGTCGCTGGGCGCCGTGGCCAAGTCCGGCTCCACGCCCCTGAACGACGTCATCGGCTATGCCGAGCCCCTGACGACCCGGGGTCTCAGCTTCATGGACAGCCCCGGCTACGATCCCTGCTCGGCCACCGGCCAGATCGCCTCGGGCGCCAATCTGATCGTCTTCACCACCGGCCGCGGCTCGGTGTTCGGGGCCAAGCCCGCTCCGTCCATCAAGGTCGCCTCCAACGCGAAGCTGGCGTCGTGGATGGACGAGGACATGGACATCGACGCCTCGCCGGTCCTGACCGGCGCGTCCCTGACCGAGGTGGGCGATCTCATCTTCGCCCGCATCCTCGCCGTCGCCTCGGGCGAACCCAGCAAGTCCGAGGCCCTGGGCGTCGGCGACAATGAGTTCGTCCCCTGGCAGGTGGGCGCCTACCTCTAGGTCGCGTCATCAGGATTGCGGGGCGACCTGCCAAACAGCAGACGCGCCGAACCGCCGCTATGGGTGGGGAGCTGACATTCGCCGCTTGACCTCAGGGAACGCGAATGGCGGCTGCTTTCCTCAGTGACTTGTGCAGCGATAATATCGCGAAGATGTCCGCCAAGGGTGAAGCGTCATTTCGTTTGCGCTTCGAGAGAGGCTTAGAGTCTCAGTGGCGTTCCAACGATGACCCTCTGCAAAGTATTCTGCGGTGTACCGAACGCTACGACCAGACTGGCGAATGATGTGAGTTAGGCGACCTTCGAACTCGTCGAAGTAATCCAACGTCGTAGCACCAACATGCAGCGCAAGCCTGTTGGGCCTGCCGAAGTCCGGATCGCGGTGGCATGGCCCCGGCGCGGTATACCAATCTCCGCGAAACTTGGTCGGGAACGATGGTGAATTCGTCGAGACGGTTTCTGCGGCCCAAGCTGGCAAACATGACGAGAGAAACGTAAGGGCCACGACGACAGGTATTCTCATCCACGGACATTTACACGCGGCCCGGATGTCCGCAACGGGTCGCGTCCCGTCACTGGCATCCTGCCCGATAGTGGACGTTGGATAGCCGCGCCGGGAGCAGACATCGCCTGGGTCGGCTCGGGGTGGAAAGCGGACTTAGTGCACGTCTCCGGGTCTTTCAGGATGCCCAAAGGGCCATTGGCCCCGGTTGTTGCAGTCCGCCAGCGCAACGCCATCCAAAGGGGGCCAGCGGCCTACCTTCGTCCTTTTCTCCGCTTTATTCGCCGCTGCTCGCGCTGCACCCACAAATATCCACGCCAGCAGAATAGTGCGAACCACGACACCGACCAAACCCCAGCTGCAGCCCAAGTAAGCGCCCCTCGCCCCATTACCAGGCCGGGCAAAAAGCCCAGCGTGGCGATCAGGCAGAAAGAGTATTGAACCCTCCAAATTTTGTGGTCGAACTCATGATCAATCCAACGGATGAGTCTGGACGCCAGGCTCACGGTCATAGCCGACTGATGATCAGCGGGACGCTCCCGACGTTGGCAAAGGCCGCCTCGTCGATGTGCTCGTGATAGCCTTCATGGTTCGCCATGGCCGTGCGGAGCGTGTAGGTGGCGAGTAGCAAGAGACCATCCGTGTTTCCGGATAACTCCACTGCGTGCTCGGGATGCAGTGTCGCGACAAAATCCGGAAACTGCTCCGGCCCGGTTCGGCATTTTACGAGCGCCCAGAGCGCATCGTAGATTTCCGACACCGCCTTTTGGTCCTCGAGCGTAGCTGCTGGCATAGTCCCCTCATCCGCTTGGCACATCATAGCAGACGTTCCGACAGTCTGAGATGGGTCGCCAGCAGACCTGGCGAACCACTTCAGCCTCGCCGATAGCCCGGCCCTCCCAAAGGAAGAACTGACCCGCATCACGCATGATGGCAGCGGGTCCCCCGACAGAAAGACGAACCCCACCCGTCGACACGCATCCGGCGGGGCATCGCGATTTCATGGGTCCACGCCTTGGGCCCGATCAGGCTTCAGGGCCCCGATGCGGAAAAGCGCCGCTAATTAATCCCGCTCGTTTCGCAGGCCTTATAATGCCCCCTCAATCAGAGCGCGGGAGGGCGATTTCATACGATTGATACGATTCAGACCCTGTTTTTTCCGGCGCCGGAGTCCGAAATCAGGGGCGCGATTTCGGACAATTCAGACTCTGTTTTCAAAGAGGATTCTGGGATTTCGGACAATTCGGACTCTGTTTTTTTCGAGCCCGGAGTCTGAAATCGGTCAGAGGTGAATCATCCGCCCGTACGCGTCCAGCGCCGCCTCGTGCATGGCCTCGGACATGGTGGGGTGGGGATAGACGATGCCGTGGATGTCTTCTTCCGTCGCCTCCATGGTGATGGCGGTGACATAGCCCTGGATCATCTCGGTGACCTCGGCCCCGATCATGTGGGCGCCGATGAGCGCGCCGGTCTTCGCGTCGAAGATCACCTTGACGAAGCCCTCGGTGTCCCCGGCGGCGATGGCCTTGCCGTTCACCTTGAAGGGGAAGCGGCCGATCTTGACCTCGCGCTTGTCGGCCTTCGCCTGCTGCTCGGTGATCCCCACCGAGGCCACCTGGGGCTGGGCGTAGGTGCAGCCGGCGATGGGCGAGTGAACGTTCGGGGTCTTGAACCCGGCGATGTGCTCGGCGGCGTGGATGCCTTCGTGGCTGGCCTTGTGCGCCAGCCAGGGCGCGCCGGCGCAGTCGCCGATGGCGTACAGGCCCTTCACATTGGTCTGGCAGTGGCTCTCGGTCTTGATGTGACCCCGGTCCAGCTCGACGCCCAGCGCCTCCAGCCCGATGCCGTCGGTGTTGGCGGTGATGCCCACCGCTGAGATGCAGACCTCGGCCTCCAGCGTCTCGGCCTTGCCGCCCGCCTCAATGGCCACCTTCACGCCCTTGGAATCCTTGGTGACTTTGGTCACCTTGGCGCCCACGCGGAACTTCATCCCGCGCTTCTCGAAGGCCTTCTGCGCGGCCTTGGAGACCTCTTCGTCCTCCACCGGCATGATCCGGTCCACGGCCTCGACCACCGTCACCTCGCAGCCCAGCGCGCGGTAGAAGCTGCCGAACTCGATGCCGATGGCGCCCGAGCCGATCACCACGATCGACTTGGGCATGAATTTGGGCGTCATGGCCTCGCGGTAGGCCCAGATGCGCTCGCCGTCAGCCTCAAGGCCGATCTGCGGCAGGGCTCGGGCGCGGGCGCCGACGGCCAGCATGACGGCCTTGGCCTGCACCGTGCGCGACTTACCGTCCTTAAGGGCGATGACCACCTTCGGGGCGCCCTGCCCCTTCTCCAGCTTCGCGTCGCCCTCGATGACCTCGATCTTGTTCTTCTTCATCAGGAAGCCGACGCCCTGATTCAGCTGCTTGGCCACGCCCCGCGACCGGGCGATGATGGCCTCGAAGTCAAAGCCCACCTTGTCGGCGCTGAGGCCGTAGTCCTTCAGGTGGCTCAGGCTCTCGTACTTCTCGCCGGACTTCAGCAGCGCCTTGGTGGGGATGCAGCCCCAGTTGAGGCAGACGCCGCCCAGGTTCTCGCGCTCGACGATGGCGACCTTCTGGCCCAGCTGGCTGGCCCGGATCGCGGCCACATAGCCGCCCGGCCCCGAACCGATGACGATGAGATCGAAGTCGGCCATGGTTTCGTCCTTACGCGAGCATCGTCACAGGGTTTTCGATCATCGGCTTGAAGGCCTGCAGGAACCGGGCGCCCACCGCCCCGTCCACCACCCGGTGATCGCAGGTCAGGGTCACGGTCATGACCGTGGCGATCTCGATCCTGTCGCCGCGCACCACGGGCCGCTTCTCGCCGGCGCCCACGCTCATGATCGCGCCCTGCGGCTCATTGATGATGGAGGCGAAGGACTTGATGCCGAACATGCCCAGGTTCGAGACGCTGAAGGTGCCGCCCTGGAACTCGTCGGGCTTCAGCTTGCGGTCCCGCGCGCGCTTGGCCAGGTCCTTGGACTCGGTGGCGATCTCGGCCAGGGACTTGGTCTCGGCCTTGCGGATGATCGGGGTGATCAGGCCGCCGGAGCCCCCGTTCTGGCCCGGAATCGCCACCGCCATGGCCACGTCGGCGTGGTGGTGCATGGCGATGCCTTCGGGCGTGTAGCTCGCGTTGGCTTCCGGCACGGCCTTCAGGGCCATGGCCACGGCCTTCATGACGAAGTCGTTGACCGAGACCTTGATCCCCTGCGGCTCCAGCATCGCATTGACCTGCGCCCGGGCGGCGAGCAGGCCGTCGATCTCGCAGTCGATGACCAGCGGGAAGTGCGGCACGTCGCGGAAGCTGTCGGTCAGGCGGCGCGCGATAGCCTTGCGCATGCCGTCCAGCGGAATGAGGTCGTAGCTGCCGGGCGCGATGCCCTGCTGCTCCAGCGACAGCGCCTTGCGCGGCTCGCCCGATGCGGCGGCTGTGGCGCCTTTGGCGGCGCCGCCCTTGCCGGCGGCTTCCACGTCCGCCTTGACGATGCGGCCGTGCGGGCCCGTGCCCTTGATGCTCTTCAGGTCCAGCCCGGCGTCCTTCGCCAGACGGCGCGCCAGCGGCGACGCGAAGACGCGCTCGCCATCCTTGGCGGGCGCGGGCGCGGCCTTGGGGGCCTCCGCCTTTTCGGCTTTAGGCTCAGACTTGGGCTCGGTCTTCTCTTCGGCCTTGGCGTCAGCCTTGGGCGCGTCCTTCTTCGGCGCCGGCGCGGCGTCGTCGCCGGCCAGACGGGCGATAGGCGTGTTGACCTTCACCCCTTCAGCGCCTTCCTCGACGAGGATTTCCAGCACCTCGCCCTCGTCCACCGCCTCGACCTCCATCGTCGCCTTGTCGGTCTCGATCTCGGCGATCACATCGCCGGCGGACACGGTGTCGCCGACCTTGATGTGCCACTTGGCCAGCACGCCCTCTTCCATGGTGGGCGACAGGGCGGGCATCAGGATGTCGGTCATTGCGAACCTCCGGAACGTGCGGCGTCCGCCCGCTCATGGGCCTCGCCCCAGGCGGTGCGAATGGCCGCGAAGGCCTCGGCCTGATCCAGGCCGTATTTCCCCGCGTAGGCGTTCGAGAAATGCCAGGACAGCTCGGCCAGCAACTTGCCGATGGCGGCGGGCTCGTCGAACACCGGACGGATCACCATCCGGGGCTGTCCGCCGTCCCACCATGCGCGAATGAACTCGATCGCCTTGCCGGGGTCTTCCAGGGCGAGAACTTCATCCGGTATGGGCAGGGCCTGGTCCTGAACGCTCATGCCATCACCTGCTTCACGGCCTTGATGATCTTGTCCACGCCCGGCAGCGACAGGGCTTCCAGATTGGCGGCGTAGGGCAGCGGCACGTCTTCCTGGTGCACGCGCAGCGGCGGAGCATCCAGATAGTCGAAGGCGTGCTCGATCACCCGGGCCACCACCTCGGCGCCGACGCCCATGGGGCCCCAGCCTTCCTCGGCCGAGACCAGGCGGTTGGTCTTCTTCACGCTCTCGACGATGGTCTCGTGGTCCAGCGGGCGCAGGGTCCGCAGGTCGATGACCTCGGCCTCGACGCCCTCTTCCGCCAGCTTTTCGGCGGCGGCCAGGGCGAAGCCGACCATGCGGCTGTGAGCGGTGATGGTCACGTCCGCGCCTTCGCGGCGCACCTTGGCCTTGCCGATCGGCACGACATAGTCCTCGACGTCAGGCACGTCGAACTCCAGCCCGTACATCATCTCGTGCTCGAGGAAGACGACCGGGTTGGGATCGCGGATGGCGGCCTTCAGCAGGCCCTTGGCGTCCGCGGCGTCATAGGGCGCGATGACCTTCAGGCCGGGCACCTGGGCGTACCACGCGGAATAGTCCTGGCTGTGCTGGGCGCCCACGCGGCTGGCGGCGCCGTTGGGGCCGCGGAACACGATGGGGGCGCGGATCTGCCCGCCCGACATGTACAGCGTCTTGGCCGCCGAGTTGATGATGTGGTCGATGGCCTGCATGCCGAAGTTCCAGGTCATGAACTCGACGATGGGCTTCAGCCCGGCCATGGCGGCGCCGACGCCCAGGCCGGCGAAGCCATGCTCGGTGATGGGCGTGTCCACCACGCGCCGGTCGCCGAACTCCTGCAACAACTCGCGGCTGACCTTGTAGGCGCCTTGGTACTGGGCCACTTCCTCGCCCATCAGAAATACGCTTTCGTCGCGGCGCATCTCTTCCGCCATGGCGTCGCGCAGGGCGTCGCGGATGGTGGTCTTGACCAGCTTGGCGCCCTCCGGGATTTCCGGGTCCTTCAGCGCGACCTTCGGCGTCACGGGCGCGGCGCCCTCGCCTTCAGGCTGAGGTTCGGCCGCTTCCGGGGCCTTCTTCTCGGGATCGCCAGCCTTTTCGGCCTTGGGCTCGTCCTTGTCGGCGTCGGCCGTCTTCGGCGCAGGCGCGGCGTCGTCGCCGGACAGGCGCGCGATGGGCGTGTTGACCTTCACGCCCTCGGAGCCTTCGGCCACCAGGATTTCGAGCACTTCGCCCTCATCCACCGCCTCGACCTCCATGGTCGCCTTGTCGGTCTCGATCTCGGCGATCACGTCACCGGCGGAGACGGTGTCCCCCGCCTTGATATGCCACTTGGACAGCGTGCCCTCTTCCATCGTGGGGGACAGCGCCGGCATCAGAATGTCGGTCACGGATCAGGCCTCCACGTAGACGTCGGTATAGAGCTCGGACGGGTCCGGCTCCGGGCTCTCTTGAGCGAACTGCACCGCCTCGGCGACGATGGCCTTGATCTCGGCGTCGACGGCCTTGATCTCGTCCTCGGTCGCCTTGGCGTCGGCCAGCAGCTTCTTCACATGCTCGATCGGATCACGGGTGGTCTTGACCTCGTCGACCTCTTCCTTGGCGCGGTACTTGGCGGGATCGCTCATGGAGTGGCCGCGATAGCGATAGGTCTTCATCTCAAGGATGTAGGGCCCCTCGCCCGAACGGGCGCGTTCCACGGCGCGTTTCACCGCGTCGCGCACGGCCAGCACATCCATGCCGTCCACCTGCTCGCCCGGGATGCCGAAGCTGGCGCCGCGCTGGCTCAGGTCCGTCGTGGACGACGAGCGTTCGATGCTCGTGCCCATGGCGTACTGGTTGTTCTCGATGATGTAGATGGCCGGCAGCTTCCACAGCTGGGCCATGTTGAAGCTTTCATAGACCTGGCCCTGATTGGCCGCGCCATCGCCGAAATAGACAAAGGCGACCGAGTCATCGCCCCGGTACTTGCCGGCGAAGGCCAGGCCGGTGCCCAGCGCCACCTGGGCGCCGACGATGCCGTGCCCGCCATAGAAGCCGGTGGGCACGTCGAACATGTGCATCGAGCCGCCCTTGCCCTTTGACGACCCGCCGATGCGACCGGTCAGCTCGGCCATGACCTCTTTGGGGTCCATGCCCGCGCACAGCATGTGGCCGTGGTCGCGATAGCCGGTGATGATCTTGTCGTGGCCCTGCTTGATGCTTTCCTGCACGCCGACGGCCACGGCCTCCTGTCCGATGTACAGGTGGCAGAAGCCGCCGATCAGGCCCATGCCGTACAGCTGGCCCGCGCGCTCCTCGAAACGACGGATCAGGACCATCTGCCGGTAATAGTCGAGCAGTTCGTCCTTGGTCGCCTGAGGCGTGTTTGGAATCTTCGCCGGGGACGTGCCCTTGGCGGTAGTGGTTTTTTGAGCGGCGGCTTTCGCCATCCGGCGCCCTCCAGCTGAACTCTGAACGAACGGGTTCTTATCGTTACGGAAAGGGGGCTTTAGCAGCCTTCGTTCCCCGATGGCAAAGCCGGGGGTCGCCTGTAACGAAAGTTCAGGACGCCGTGGTCGGGCGTTCCACCGGGATCAGGTAGTCGCCGGGCGTCGCAAAGCCCAGAATGACGCGCGCCCGCTCTTCCAGCAGGTCCCGGGACAGGTTGTCGGTGCGCAGATAGCGGACCCGCAACTCGAGGTCGTTGCGCTGGGCCTCCAGCTGGGCGAGCTCCACCTGACGCTGCGCCAGCATCTCCGCGCGGTCTCCATGGCTCAGCAAGCCGCGCTCACCCGTCAGCGCCTGCACGCCGAAGTACAGGATCAGCAGGAAGATGACGCCTGTGGGCGCATAAGGTCGCATGCGGTCAATCACTGAACTGACGCCCCTTCTGAGCGCTCGAACCAAGGAATCAGCCGTGACCGAAAATGCTTAATTTTTGGTAGCTTGACCGCAGACCCTCAGGTCAGAATCATGCCATCGCCCGCATAAAGAGCCTGATCGCCCAGCATCTCCTCGATCCGCAGCAGCTGGTTGTACTTGGCCGTGCGATCCGAACGGGCCAGCGAGCCGGTCTTGATCTGCCCGCAGTTGGTGGCCACCGACAGGTCGGCGATGGTGTAGTCCTCGGTCTCGCCCGAGCGGTGGCTCATGACGGCGGTGTAGCCCGCCCGATGCGCCATCTCGACCGCATCCAGGGTCTCGGACAGGGTGCCGATCTGGTTGACCTTGATCAGGATGGAGTTGGCCAGACCCTCGCCGATGCCTGCGGCCAGACGCGCCGGATTGGTCACGAACAGGTCGTCGCCCACCAGCTGCACCTTGTCGCCCAGACGCTCGGTCAGCAGGCGCCAGCCGTCGAAATCGTCCTCGGCGCAGCCGTCCTCGATGGAGACGATGGGAAAGCGGGCGCACAGGTCCGCCAGATAGGCGACCATGCCCTCCTGATCGACGGTCTTGCCCTCGCCCTCCATGACGTATTTGCCCTCCTTGAAGAACTCGGTGGAGGCCACGTCCAGACCCAGCTGGAAGTCCTCGCCCGCCAGATAGCCTGCCGCCTCGCCCGCCTTGGTGATGAAGGCCAGGGCCTCGTCGGCCGACTTCAGGTTCGGCGCGAAGCCGCCCTCGTCGCCCACATTGGTGTTGTGGCCCGCATCCTTCAGGGCCTTCTTCAGGCTGTGAAAGATCTCCGCGCCCATGCGCAGGGCCTCAGAGAAGTTCTCCGCGCCCGTGGGCAGGATCATGAACTCCTGGATGTCGATGGGATTGTCGGCGTGGGCGCCGCCGTTGATGATGTTCATCATCGGGGTCGGCAGCATGCGGGCCGAGACGCCGCCCACATAGCGATACAGCGGCAGACCCGCCGACACGGCGCTGGCCTTGGCCGCGGCCAGGCTGACGCCCAGGATCGCGTTGGCGCCCAGCCGGCCCTTGTTCTGGATGCCGTCCAGTTCGATCATGGCCATGTCGATGCGGCGCTGATCCTCGGCGTCCATGCCCGACAGGGCGTCGAATATCTCTCCGTTCACGGCGTCGATGGCCTGCTGGACGCCCTTGCCGCCCCACATGGCCTTGTCGCCGTCGCGCTTCTCCACCGCCTCATGGGCGCCGGTGGACGCGCCGGACGGCACGGCCGCGCGGCCGAAGGCGCCGTCCTCTAGCACCACATCCACCTCCACCGTCGGGTTGCCCCGGCTGTCCAGGATCTGGCGGGCGGTGATGTCGGCGATGTCGGTCATGAATCAGTCTCGGTTCGGGAAACGAAAAGGGGCGCGCAAGGCTTTAGCCCGCGCGCCCCGGATCGCCAACTGAAAGCCTGTTACGAACAGCCTTCCACGTACTGGATCGAGGGTCCGCCCACGTGGATCATGCTGACGTTTCCGTCGGCGCCGATCTCATAGACGACACCACGCGCGTCGGGGTCTTCGCGGTAAGGCGCGCTGGAAGGGCCGTCGGTCCAGACGGTGATGTATTCGGCCGGCGCATCGACATACTTGTGCGGGCTGACCTGGGCCGCGTCGCCGTAGGCGGCCTTGATGTCGGCGGCGCTGTCGCCGATGCCGAAACCGCGATCCGTGGTCAGGGTCGCCTCGCGGATCAGAGAGATGCGCGTCAGGACGCCCTGCTCCAGCATCAGCAGCACGCCTTCCGGGGCGCGCTCGGGGCGGTACTGATCGCACGACTCCGGGTCAGGGCCGCCCACCGCGTCAGGATTGGCGTCGGGACCAAGGGCCCGGGTGATCTCGGCGCGGGTCATGCCGATGCGCAGCGGGCCCCACCCCTGTGCGCTCAGGGCGTTGGAATCGGGGGTCTGGGCGGGCGCTTCGGCGGCGGGAGGCGTTTCAGGAGCGGACTCGTCCGGCTGACCGCAGGCGGCCAGGGCGAGGACGGCGATGGAAGGCAAGATGAGGGCGCGGATCATGGAGGGTCTCCGGATTGGGTCCGGGAAGATCAACGCACGAAAACGGCGCGCGATGAACTCGCGCGCCGTAAAATCGTAAATCCCGGCTCGCGCTTCGCGCTGCGTGAGCCAGGACGAGCGACTTGAAAAGCCTAGTCTTCCTTGGGCGTCAGAACCTGACGGCCACGGTAGGTGCCGGTCTTCAGGTCGATATGGTGCGGGCGCTTCAGCTCGCCCGTGTCCTTGTCCTCGGTGTAGGCGTTGGCGCCCAGGGCGTCGTGGGCCCGTCGCATGTTGCGACGCGAGGGAGATACTTTGCGCTTCGGAACGGCCATGTCCGTCTCATCCAGTCTGGTCGGTGCATCCGGCGACCGGACGCGAAAACAATAGCGGCGGCCCATGCAGGCCGCCCCGTGAGCGCGGGCTTATGCCTCAGGGGGCGGCCAAACGCAAGAGGCTGAGGACAGGCGAAACAAGCTGCGACCCATCACGGGCAGCGCCCATGGCGCGATGGGACGGCTCAACGCCTCGCGCCCAGGCTTCAAGCCCGGCTACGCATTACAGGCGGCGGAAAAGTCGGTCCGGTCAAGCACCAACCACACACTGTCGACCCATACCTCGCCCACCAGCAGGGTCCGCTCCGCCCGGCCGGTTTCGCGGAACCCCAGCCGGGTCAGCAGGGCGGTGGACGCGGCGTTGTCCGGGTCGACGTCGGCGGTCAGACGGTCAATGCCGCGCGTGGCGAAGACGTGGGCGATCACCGCCTGCGCGGCCTCCAGACCCAGACCCTGTCCCTGCACGTCAGGGTGCAGGATGAATCCGATCTCGGGCAGCCGATAGAAGCCCGCCTTGCCCACGACCCGGCCCTCGAACTCGACCACGAAGTCGTCGGACAGCTCGGGCGGGGAGTCGATCATCGCGCCCAGCCAGGCTCGCGTCTGGTCAAGGGTCTGGTGTGCCGGCGTGGACCACCAGCGCGTGGCGCGCGGGTCGGACAGCACGGCGTGTATGGCGTCCAGATCGTCCCATCGCGCCGGCCGCAGGGTCAGGCGCGGTGTCTTGAGCACCACGCCCGTGGTCATCACACCAGCCGGCTCTGCACCACCGCCGCGGCGATGAAGCTGGCGAACAGGGGGTGCGGGGCGAAGGGACGGCTCTTCAGTTCGGGGTGGTACTGCACGCCGATGAACCACGGGTGGTCGGCGCGCTCCACGGTCTCGGGCAGGACGCCGTCGGGCGACAGGCCGGAGATGGTCATGCCCGCCCGCTCGATGGCGTCGCGGTAGTTGATGTTCACCTCATAGCGGTGGCGGTGCCGTTCGCTGATGGCGGTGGCGCCATAGATCTCCGCAATCCTCGACCCCTCGATCAGGGTGGAGTCATAGGCGCCCAGACGCATGGTGCCGCCCAGGTCGCCGCCCTGGGCCCGCATGATGCGCTGGTTGCCCTGGGTCCATTCGGTCATCAGGCCGACGATGGGTTCCTCGGCGGGGCCGAACTCGGTGGAGGTGGCCTTCTCCAGCCCCCCCAGATGGCGGGCCGATTCGATCACCGCCATCTGCATGCCGAAGCAGATGCCGAAATAGGGGATGTTGCGCTCGCGGGCGAAGCGGACCGCCTGGATCTTGCCCTCCGCGCCTCGCTCGCCGAAACCGCCGGGCACCAGCACCGCGTGGGCCCCCTGCAGCCGCTCCTCGCAGGCGTCGCGGGCGCCTTCGAAGGTGTCGGCCTCGACCCAGTCGATATTGACCTTGACGTTGTTGGCCACGCCGCCGTGGTGCAGCGCCTCGATCAGGGATTTGTAGGCGTCCTTGAGCACCGTGTACTTGCCGACCACGGCCACGGTGACCTCGCCGTCCGGGTTGGTGCGGCGGCGCACGATCTCTTCCCAGCCCGACAGTTCAGGCTGGGGTGCGTCGGTGATGCCGAAGTGGGCGAGGACCTCGGCGTCCAGGCCTTCGCGGTGATAGTCCAGCGGCACCGCATAGATGTCGGCGGAGTCCATGGCCTGGATGACGCCCGAGGGACGGACGTTGCAGAACAGGCCGATCTTGCGCTTCTCGTCGGCGGGAATGGGCTGCTCGCAGCGGCACAGCAGGATGTCCGGCTGGATGCCGATGGAGCGCAGCTCCTTGACCGAGTGCTGGGTCGGCTTGGTCTTCATCTCGCCGGCCGTCTTGATGAACGGCAGCAGGGTCAGGTGCACGAAGCAGCTCTGGCCGCGGGGCAGATCCTGGCCCAGCTGGCGGATGGCCTCGAAGAACGGCAGGCCCTCGATATCGCCCACCGTGCCGCCGATCTCGATCAGGACGAAGTCCACGTCCTCGCCGTCATCGGTCTGGGCGGGGCTGAGGCAGAACTGCTTGATCTGGTCGGTGACGTGCGGGATCACCTGGACGGTGGCGCCCAGATAGTCCCCTCGCCGCTCCTTCTCCAGGATGGTGGAGTAGATGCGGCCGGTGGTGACGTTGTCGGTGCGGGCGGCCGACACGCCGGTGAAGCGCTCGTAGTGGCCCAGGTCCAGGTCGGTCTCGGCCCCGTCGTCGGTGACGAAGACCTCGCCGTGCTGATAGGGACTCATGGTCCCCGGGTCGACGTTCAGATAGGGGTCGAGCTTCCTCAGGCGGACCTTGTAGCCGCGCGCCTGCAACAGCGCGCCGAGAGCGGCGGAGGCGAGGCCCTTACCCAATGAGGAGACCACGCCGCCGGTGATGAACACATAACGAGGCATGGGAAATTACCTTACCGCCGATTCGGGCGGCGTACTGCGGAGACTTTGAGGGTGTGGCGGTAGGCGGTGGATAACCGCCCTCCCCATCCTACTGGGCGGGCTCGTCGCCGGCCGGCTGGGCGGCCGGGGCGGCGGGAAGGCTGGCTTCCAGATCGTCGAGCGAGGGGCCGGTCGGCGCCGCAGGGGCCGCGGGCTGCTCAGCCGCCGGCGTCTGGGCGGCGTCCAGATCGATGGAGCCCACGGTGGCGGCGTCCAGAACCGAGCTGGAGCCCCGATCCATGTTGCCGACGATGGTCAGGGCGATGGCGCAGATCCCGAACAGGAAACCCAGCGCCCAGGTCGACTTGGTCAGCAGGTTGCCGGCTCCGCGCGCGGTCATGAAGCTGTTGCCGCCGCCGCCCATGCCCAGGGCGCCGCCCTCGGAGCGTTGCAGCAGGACCACGCCGGTCAGGGCGAGGCCGATCAGGATCATGACGACGAGGAGTATGGTCTGGAGCATGGCGGGCCTGATGTGTGGCGCTTGATGTGAGAACTCGGGGCGCGCCGATCAAGCGGCGGCGTCTATCATTGTTGCGGGCGGGGGGCAACGGAAACGGGCCGGGAGATCGCTCCCCCGGCCCGCATCGTGGTCAGCAATGACGCTGATCCCGATCTTACTTGATCGTGACCTTGGCGCCGGCTTCCTCGAGCTTCTTCTTCAGCTCTTCGGCGGCTTGCTTGGAGACGTTCTCGACGACGTTCTGCGGAGCGCCTTCGACCAGGTCCTTGGCTTCCTTGAGGCCCAGGTCCGGACGGGCGCCGCGGACTTCCTTGATCACGTTGATCTTCTTGTCGCCGCCGTCCGTCAGGACAACGGTGAACTCGGTTTGCTCCTCGGCGGCTTCAGCCGGAGCGGCAGCGCCACCGCCGGCGGCGGCCATGGCCACCGGAGCAGCAGCCGAAACGCCCCACTTTTCTTCCAGCAGCTTGGCCAGTTCGGCGGCTTCCAGAACGGTCAGGGCGGACAGGTCGTCAACGATCTTGGAGAGATCAGCCATTTGAGTATTTCCTTCGGATGGATTTCAGAGGTTTGCAGAGATGATCGATCAGACGGCTTACGCCGCGTCCTTGGCGGCGTAGGCGCCCATGACGCGGGCCAGCTGGCTGGCCGGAGCCTGCACGACGCCCGCGATCTTGGTGGCCGGGGCGTTGAGAAGGCCGACGAGCTTGGCGCGCAGTTCGTCCAGGGACGGCAGCTTGGACAGGGCGTCGATGCCCTGGGCGTCCAGAACCGTTTCGTCCATCAGTCCGCCCATGATCACGAACCTGTCGTTCTCCTTGGCGAACTTGGCGGTCACCTTGGCGGCCGAAACGGCGTCGGGCGCGTAGGCGATGCCGACAGGACCCTTGAACAGGGTCTGCACGGCGTCGCCGCCCTTGCCGTCCAGCGCCTTCAGCGCCAGGCGGTTCTTCACCACCTTGAACGTGGCGCCTTCAGCACGAAGGCGGCCACGCAGATCGGTCATTTCCGCAACGGTCAGACCCAGGTTGTGGGTCACGACCACGGCGCCGGCGTCAGCGAAAACGCCCTTGAGCGTCTCGATCGACTCGGCTTTTTGTGCGCGGTCCATTGCGGTCTCCGTTCAGTCGTTACGGCGACGGGACGATCCCGACGCCGCTTGGCCAGACAGCATCGCTTGCGCCCAAGGGCTTGCGCGATGACGCCGGGCCGGTCGTATTGTCCGAAGGAAGCGGCGATCCTGTCCGTCGCGCAGGGCGGGCGGAGAAAGACGTTCGCATCCCCATCTCCCCCCAGGGCGGAACGGCCGTTCCGCGCTTACGGTCCAGGTGACCCCCAGACCCCGAAGTTCTCGGACAGGAACATCGCCGGACCGGGGCCCGACGACGCAAGGCGCGCTCTATACACGCTGGGCTGTGGAAATCAAACGACTAGTTCCGCCGCACGCCCTGCTTGTCCGGGCGGGGACCGGAGGCCGTCGGTTCGGAGCAGTCGAACGCAGTGCAGAACTTGCGCATCAGATCCGCCTCGAACCGCAACACTGCGGCCTCCATGGCCAAGCCCTGATCCATGCCGACCTCGACCTGCTTCTGCGCTATGGATCGCCCCAGCGGAGTCTCGTGAAACGCCACCAGCGCCGTGAGCTCCTCCACGGTGAACCGGTCGGCGTAGGCGGGAACCATGCCGTCAATGAGTGTGGCCATCAGGTTGGTCATCTCGCGCGGCAAGTTGACCCGAAACCATTCCCGGTGCTCCGCCGGGGACTGTGTGTCCGCCGCCAGCAGCTGGTCTATGTAGGTCTGCGCCAGGTCCGCCAGGCTGTCGCCCTGTGCGAGCTCCAGATACCTTTCGGCCAGTTCGCGGCGAACCGTCGCCTCGTCCGCTGCGGGCACGGCCGTGAGCAGCGCCTGTTCCGGGGCCTCCTGGGCGTAGGCGGTCGTGGTCAGGGCCAGCCCCAGGATGGTGGTCAGGATCAAACGCTTCATGGGGCCCCTCGCCGGATGTTCGACCCACAGTGGCGCAGGCGGGACGGCGCCTCAACACCAAAACGAACGCCGGTTGTCGCACGACAAGGCGAGGCGGAGCGACGGGATGACGCGGCGGGTCATGGGTCGGGTCCGGCGTTGTCGGACTCCGGATGCGAAAAACAGTGCAACGGGCGTGCAACCGGGGCCTCCTCGCCGCTGCCCCTGAGGGCGGTCCGGCGGTTGAGGCCCTTGTCAGACAAGGGATCGCCCGGCGCGGCGGCGGCCGGGTGGCCGGGCGCGGCGTTGCACGCCGAAGCC
>NZ_JBKBIB010000021.1:0-26123 GCF_046299535.1 Brevundimonas sp.
TTTTTTTTTCCCACCGAAAGGCAAAAATAGGGGCCTCCTCCGTCCCCCCCGTTTTTTCTTTGTTTCCCCCCCGACGCCCTCATCATCGACCCGGAACGCCCGGGTTTCGCCGCCGAAAGATCAGCAGCTGTAGTACATGTCGAATTCGACCGGGTGCGGGTGCAGTTGCAGCCGCTCGACCTCTTCCATCTTCAGCTCGATGTAGCTGTCGATGAAGTCGTCATCCATGACGCCGCCCTTCTTGAGGAACTCGCGGTCCTTGTCGAGGTTCTCCAGCGCCTCGCGCAGCGAGCCGCAGACCTCGGGGATGGAGCCGCGCTCCTGCGGGGGCAGGTCGTACAGGTTCTTGTCGGCGGCCGCGCCCGGATCGATCCGGTTCTCGATGCCGTCGAGGCCGGCCATCAGCAGGGCGACGAAGGTCAGGTAGGGGTTGCCCATGGGATCGGGGAAGCGGGCTTCGATACGCTTGGCCTTGGGCGAGGACACCCACGGGATGCGGATCGAGGCGGAGCGGTTGCGGCTGGAGTAGGCCAGCTTCACCGGCGCTTCGTAGCCGGGCACCAGACGCTTGTAGCTGTTGGTGGTGGAGTTCGAGAACGCGTTGATGGCCTTGGCGTGCTTGATGATGCCGCCGATATACCAGAGACACTGCTCCGACAGGCCGGCGTACTTGTCGCCGGCGAACATGGGCTTGCCGTCCTTCCAGATGGACTGGTGCACGTGCATGCCCGAGCCGTTGTCGCCGAACATGGGCTTGGCCATGAAGGTGGCCGACTTGCCGTAGGCCGCCGCCACGTTGTGGATGACGTACTTATACAGCTGCAGACGGTCAGCCATGGTCACCAGCTCGGCGAATTTCAGGCCCAGCTCGTGCTGCGCCGGGGCGACCTCGTGGTGGTGCTTCTCGGGCTCCAGGCCCAGGTCCTTCATGACCGCCAGCATCTCGCCGCGCAGGTCCTGGCCGGAGTCCACCGGGTTCACGGGGAAATAGCCGCCCTTGGCGCGCGGGCGATGGCCCATGTTGCCTTCGGTGTATTCGGCGCCCGTGTTGGCCGGAAGTTCCGTGGAATCAAAGGCATAACCCGTTTCGTGGGCGGCGGTGGACCAACGGACGTCGTCGAAGATGAAGAACTCGGCCTCGGGGCCGAAATAGACCTTGTCGCCCACGCCGGAGGACTGGACATAGGCCAGCGCCTTCTTGGCCATGGAGCGGCTGTCGCGGGAATAGGGCTCGCCCGTGTCCGGGTTCATCACGTCGCAGAACAGGAACATGGTGGTCTGCTGGTAGAACGGGTCGATATAGGCTGTGTCCAGATCCGGCTTGAGCAGCATGTCGGACTCGTTGATGGCCTTCCATCCGGCGATGGACGAGCCGTCGAACATGGTGCCCTCGTTCAGGAAGTCCTCGTCCACCAGGTCGATGTCGAAGGTGACATGCTGAAGCTTGCCCCGCGTGTCGGTGAAACGGACATCGACGTATTTCACGTCCTTGTCCTTGATCTCTTGGAGGATCTTGCTGGCGCTGCTCATTCTCGTAAGTCCAGGTTTGGGGAGGTTGAAAAGGAAACGGCCGCTCCCGCGAAGGAACGGCCGGCGGCGGAAGGTCAGATGGCCTGGGCTCCGGTCTCTCCGGTGCGGATGCGGATGACGTCGGACACATCGGTGATGAAGATCTTGCCGTCGCCGATCTTGCCGGTGCGGGCGGCGGTCTGGATCGCCTCGACCACGGCCGGAGCCATGTCGTCGGGAACCACGACCTCCAGCTTGATCTTGGGCAGGAAGTCGATGACATACTCGGCGCCCCGGTAGAGTTCGGAGTGCCCCTTCTGGCGACCGTATCCCTTGGCCTCCAGAACGGTCATGCCCTGAACCCCGATGTCCTGAAGGGCTTCCTTCACTTCATCCAGCTTGAAGGGCTTTATGACGGCTTCGATCTTCTTCATAGGCTCCCCGAAGCGCGGCGTTTCGCCACTCGGCACACGGGATGATAAGGGACATTGCATCGCACAATAACGCAAGCCTCTTTTGCAGTTTTGTCACAGCGTGATGGCGCCATGACCCAGACCAACCATCCGGACCTCTGGCGCTCCGCGCTGCCGCGGCCGGGCGCTGACAGCCACAAGCACAGCCGCGGCCGGCTAGGCGTTGTGTCCGGTCCGGCCCTGCGCACCGGAGCCGCGCGGCTGGCTGCCCGGGCCGGGCTGCGCATGGGGGCGGGGCTGGTGAAGGTGTTCTGCCCGCCCGACGCCGCGATGGTTCTGGCCCCGGTGCTGGAAGCGGTGATGCTGGACGTGTTCGACGGCGCCGAGGACCTCGGCCACCTGGCCGCCCCCATGGACGCCATGATCATCGGCCCTGCTGCGGGCCTCACCGACGCGACCGCCGCCAACATCGCGGCCCTGCAGCGGAACCGGGCCGCCCTGGTCATCGACGCTGACGGCCTGAGCCTGTTCGAGGCCCGGGCAGGGGACCTGTTCGCGGGTCTGGACCCCGACGACGTGCTGACGCCCCACGCAGCCGAGTTCGAGCGCCTGTTCCCGGGCCTTTTGAAGCAGCACGGCAGGGAAGGGGCCGCCCGCCGCGCCGCCGCGACCGCCGGCGCCGTTGTCCTATTGAAGGGGGCCGACACGGTGATCGCAGCCCCGGACGGACGGCTTTCGGTCAACCGGAACGGCTCGCCCTGGCTGGCCACGGCCGGGACGGGCGACGTCCTCGCCGGCATGATCGGCGGCCTGCTGGCCCAGAAAATGGAGAGCTTCGACGCCGCCTGCGCCGCCGTGTGGATGCACGCCGAGGCGGGCCGGGCGGTCGGGCCGGGGCTGATCTCGGAGGATCTGCCGGACCGCATCGGACCGGTGTTGAGCGCACTACTGGACTAGTGGCTCAGATTTGCCCGCTGAAACGCCCGCGACCCGCGACGCCGACGCATCACCTCATGCAGGGCGTCCGCCAGCATCAAAACCTGATCTTCGGTCATTCGTCCGGCCGCATCGAGCAGCTTCAGGCGCAGGGCTTCAACCTCCGCGTCGGTGAAATCAGCCGGTCTGTAATGAAATGACTGTCCCATCACAGTTCCCTATACCACTACGACTGCGTGGCGGCGACCTCCGGTTCCCCTTGCCATTACGCACCGGAACGTCCTAGAGGCCAAGCCTGCCTCATGCGGATGTGGCGGAACTGGCAGACGCACTGGATTTAGGTTCCAGCGCCGCAAGGCGTGGAGGTTCGAGTCCTCTCATCCGCACCACGGGCTCCCGGGAGCGACATGACCACTGACAGCGGCGACTACGTCTATGATGAGGGTACGGGCGAATGGCTCAGCCCGGAGGAGGCGGCCGCAAACGCAGAAGCGAGCCAGGTCGTCGTCCGCGACGCCGTTGGCAATGCGCTGGCCGACGGCGACAGCGTGACCCTGATCAAGGATCTTGCGGTCAAGGGCGCCGGCCAGACCCTGAAGCGCGGCACGGTCATCAAGTCCATCCGCCTGACCGGCGACGACCAGGAAATCGACTGCCGCCACCCGACCATCAAAGGCCTGGTCCTGCGCGCCGAGTTCGTCAGGAAGGTGTAGGGCCGAGGGGGCCTGAACGCCCTGGAAGACATATCCAGTTATCGCCTAAGATATATTATGTGAAACCAGAGATGGTCAGGTGATTGACAGCACAGGGATCGGCATCAAGGATCACCCGCTCGGGCGGCGCGTTGAGACGGTCTGAGAAGGAAGCCATCATGATCATTCGGTCCGTCCTGGCGGTGTTGTTGCTGGCAGCCTGCACATCCGCCGATCCAGCGCCGCAGCAGACGGCGGCCGTGCCCATCGACAGTCCGCCGCCGGGAGAGCTGGGCTCGGCGGCGCGCGGCGCCGTCTTCGCTCGCGAGCAGTGTGCGGCATGCCATGCTGTGGGCGATGACGGCGCGAACCCGCTGGCGGGGGCTCCACCCCTTCGCGAGATCAGCCGCCGCTATCCGGTTGAGCAGCTGGAGGAAGCGTTCGCCGAAGGGTTCGTGACCACGCACTCCGCCATGCCGGAGTTCGTGCTGGACGCCGGCCAGAACCGCGATCTGATCGCCTATCTGGCGTCCATCCAGGAAGACTGACGGCGTCAGCTGACGTCAGGCGGTGAAGGTCAGGGCCAGGCCGTCCCAGGCCACATCCACATTGGCGGGCGCGACCGCCTTCAGAGCGGCGTAGTCCAGATCCAGATGCAGGTTCGTCAGCACGGCCGCCTTCACCCCGGACCGCGCGATCCAGCCCAGGGTCCTGTCCACGTGGGTGTGGGTCGGATGCGGCGTCCAGCGCAAGGCGTCGACGATCCAGGTGTCGGCGCGAGCGACCTCGGCCAGCGCCCCGTCGTCCAGATCGGAAACATCCGGCGAATAGGCCACGGGACCGATGCGATAGCCGATGCTGTGGATCGGGCCGTGCAACTGGTCGAAGGTCATGACCTCCACCGGACCACCCGGTCCGTCGACGGTGAACGGCGTCCCCAGCGGCGGCAGGTCGTGCACATCGCAGATGGCGGGATAGCCCTCCACGGACTCGAATATGTAGCGGAACCGGCTCTCCAGCGTGGCGCGCGTGGCGGCGTCCATCCAGCATGGAATGCGCCGCCGGGTGCGCATGGCGAACACCCGCAGGTCGTCGATGCCGTGGGCCTGATCGGCGTGGTCGTGGGTGTAGAGCACCGCGTCCAGATGGCGGACCTGCGCGTCCAGCATCTGTTCGCGCAGGTCCGGCGAGGTGTCGATCAGGATGCTGGTGGGCGTCTCCCCTGCCCCGTAACGCTGGACCAGAAGCGAACAGCGGCGGCGGCGGTTTCGGGGATTGTCGGGATCACAATCGCCCCAATCGCCGTCCCCGCGCGGCACGCCGCCCGACGATCCGCTGCCCAGGATGGTGAAGACCCAGCGACCGCTCACGGGCGGGGAATCCGGTCGAACAGATTGAAGAAGGCGTCGGTCGTGCGCCGTTCCGCCTCTTCGCGGCTCCAGCCCCGAACCTCAGCCAGCTTGTCCAGTACGTGGCCGATGTAGGCCGGCTCGTTGCGGCGGCCTCGATGGGGCACGGGTGCCAGATAGGGGCAGTCGGTCTCCACGATGATGCGGTCTTCGGGCATGGCGCGGATCACCGCCCGCACATCCTCGGCCGCCTTGAAGGTGGCGATGCCGGAGACCGAGAACCATCCGCCCAATTCCGCCGCCAGTTCAGCCAGTTCCGGGCCGCTTGTGTAGCAGTGCATCAGGAACTTGAACGGTCCTTTGGCGTGCTCTTCGCGCAGGATCTCGGCCATCACGTCGTCGGCCTCCCGGGTGTGGACCACCAGCGGCAGGCCGGTTTCGCGGGCGGCGGCCACATGGGCCCGAAAGACCTGAGCCTGAACATCGCGGGGGCTGAGGTCGTAGTGGAAATCCAGCCCGCATTCGCCGATCCCCACCACCTTTGCACGCTTCGCAAACTGGATCAGGTCATCCGCTTCAAGACACGGATTTTCCTTGGCTTCGTGCGGATGCGTCCCGACCGTGCACCAGATGTCGTCATGGGCCACGGCCAGGGCGTAGGTCGCCTCGAAGGTGGACACCTTGTCGGAAATCTCCACCATCACCCCCACGCCCGCCGCGCGCGCCCGGGCGATGACCGCGTCGCGATCCTCGTCAAATTGGGGCGCGTGCAGGTTCACATGGCTGTCGATCATCATTCAGGCGGCTCCGATGCGCTGGGCGCGGCCGATCTCGGCCATGGCGGCGGCCAGAACGTCGGCCCGGTCCAGATTGATGCCCGACACCTGGTCCGGCATGACGCTGAGACGGCTCCAGGTCTCGGACCAGGCGGCGGCTTCCCGCCCGCTGGACGAGGCCGCGCGATCCTTCACCGCCGCCATCAGGCGGTCGAACAGGCGGTCGAAATTCTCCGCGCCCTCGGCGCCCCGGAACTTGGCGGCCTGGGCGATCTCCTCGGCGATGTCCGCCCGGCCGTCATTGACCCAGCCCCGCGCCAGCCGGTCCAGTTCCAGCATCTGGTCGCCCGCCAGCGTCAGGGCCGCGCCCGGCGATCCGGCGGCCATGGCGGCGATGCGGCCCGCCTCCTCGTCGGCCAGACCCGCCTGCCGGCCGACCAGGGCGCCCAGCGCCTCCACGCTCCAGTTGGGGAAGTTCAGGCGGCGGCAGCGCGAGCGGATGGTGGGCAGCAGCCGGCCCGGCGCATGGGTGACCAGGAACAGCACGCCCCGCTCCGGCGGCTCCTCGAGAACCTTCAGCAAGGCGTTGGCGGCGTTCATGTTCAGATCGTCCGCCGCGTCGATGATCGCCACCCGGTAGCGCGCCCGCGACGGGCTCATGGAGAAGAACTCCGGCAGTTCGCGGGCTTGATCCACCGAGATGTTGCGCTTCAGCCTGGCGCCCTCCCCGGCCCGCTCGAGGATCATCAGGTCGGGGTGCGACTGGGCCGAGACGAGCTGGCTGACCGGATCCATGGGCCGCGCGCCCAACTCGCCCCGCGACGGGTCCGGCTCGGCGCCCAGCAGGCGACGCGCGGCGCGGTAGGCGAAGGTGGCCTTGCCGACCCCCTCGACCCCGGTCAGCATCCAGGCGTGGTGCAGTCGCCCGCGCGACAGGGCGTCGGTGAAGGCGCGCTCGGCCTCCTGATGGGGCTGAAGGTCGAAGCGGTCGCGGGGGTGGTCGCTCACGCCAGCCGCTCCCGGACCACGGACCAGATGCGGTCGAACACGGCGTCTGACGTGGCGTCGGCGTCGACCATGACACAGCGTTCCGGGTGGGCCTTGGCGATGGCGGCGAAGCCGTCGCGGAGGCGCTCATGAAAGGCCGCGCCCTTGCCCTCGAACCGCGCCTCGGCGGCGCCGCGACCGGCCGCGCGGGCCAGACCCGCCGACGCCGGCAGATCGAAGATCAGGGTCAGGTCCGGCTGGTCCCCGCCCACCACGCCGAGATCCAGCGCCTCGATGAAATCCGGATCCAGACCGCCCGCAGCGCCTTGATAGGCGCGGCTGGAATCGGCGAACCGGTCGCTGATGACCCAGGCGCCCCGCGCCAGCGCCGGACGGATCAGCCGGTCCAGATGATCGGAGCGGGCCGCATACATCAACAGGGCCTCGGCCGTGGGGGTCCAGCGATCGGCCGCGCCGTTGACCAGGATCTCGCGCAAGATCTCGGCGCCCGGCGATCCGCCCGGCTCGCGGGTCAGCACCACCTCATGGCCCTCAGCGCGCAGGGCTTCGGCCAGGCGGCGGGCCTGGGTGGATTTGCCGGCGCCTTCGCCGCCTTCAAGGGTGATGAACCGTCCGCGAGTCACGCCCGCACAATGGCGAGCCTGACGCCTGAGGCAAGCCCGAAGCCGCCTCTATCCCCCGACGATGGCCGCGTCGACGAATCCGTGGGCGATGACGCCCTGCCGCGCCTGCTCCGCCTGGTTGGGATCGCCCCATGGCCCGACCATGACCCGCCACAGTCGCTGGCCGTTCACATGGGCCGCATCGACCCTCGCCCTTTCGCCCAGACGGCGGGCGGCGGCGCGGGCGTTGCCCCGATCCGAAAAGGCGCCCGCCTGGATCCAGTAGATGCTGGTGGATGGGGTGGTCACGCCCCTCACAACCGGGGCGACCGCTGGAACCGGCGTCGCCGCAGGCGCCGGCGCCGAGGCCGTCTGCACGCCGCCGGCGACCCAGCCGCCCTGGCGCGGGGCGGGACCCAGATAGCGCACCCGCACCTGGCCCACCCCTGCGTTCAGCAGGCCCAGTTCCTGGGCCGCGCCACGCGACAGGTCGATGATGCGGCCGTCCACGAACGGACCCCGGTCATTCAGGCGCAGGATGGCGCTGCGCCCGTTGGACAGGTTGGTGACTTCGACCAGGCCGGGCAGTGGAAGGGTCTTGTGGGCGGCGGTCAGGGCGTTCTCGTCGAACCGTTCGCCCGTGGCGGTAGGACGGCCGTGGAAGCCCGGCCCGTACCAGGACGCCTGCCCCGTTTCTTCATAGTTGGGCTGGTGCGCCGGATGATACCAGCGGCCCCGGATCTGATACGGGCGCATGGTGCCGCTGACGATGGGCGCGGGGTCGCTGACCACGGGCGGCGTCAGCACGCCCCCGCGCGGCAGATCCCGCCCGCCGCCCGAGGCGCACGCCGCCAGAAACAGCATGGACGCCGCCGCGATGCCGATGCGCAGAGATGGGATGAGCCGTTCCAGCACGCCTGCCTCGTTCAGTGAATCGGGCCTGCATCATCGCCGCGAAATTTTCCGCTTTGGTTAACGCCCCCCTTCCCTGCTATGCACCCCGCGCCGGACAGGTGGCCGAGTGGTTTAAGGCAGCGGTCTTGAAAACCGCCGTAGGTGTGAGCCTACCGTGGGTTCGAATCCCACCCTGTCCGCCATCAGACCGAAGACGAGAGGACGTCATGGCCGTGAAGTGGTTCTACACCCCGGCCGGTGAGCCGGCGTTCTACCAGTCGGACGAATATGTCTGGGACACCCAGGGCAAGACCTGTCTGTACTGGGAGGCCAACGGCTGGTGGTTCCGCATGGAGGACAGCGCGCCGGCTTATTTCCTGAAAGGACCGTGGGTGTTCAACCTCATGGGCGAGCAGGCTTTCTACACCGGTCAGGCCGACAACGCCCGCTCGACCGCCTGACGGATTTCGTCGGCCGTGGGCGTCGTGGTCGAGGGGAAGGCCGCGATCAAGCGGCCCTGGCGGTCGATCAGCAGCTTGTGGAAATTCCAGGCGGGCACGGCCGACTGGCCCATCTCGGCGCGGGCCCACTGATAGAACGGGTGGGCGTCATCGCCGGTGACGCGGGTGCGGCCCGCCATGGGGAAGGTGACGCCGAAGTTCAGGGTGCAGAACTCGCGGATGTCCTCGGCGGTCTCCAGCTCCTGATTCAGGAAATCGCCCGAAGGCACGCCGACCACAGCGAAGCCTTGCGCGCCATATTCCTCGTACAGCGTCTGAAGCCCCTCGTACTGGGGCGTGAAACCGCACTTTGATGCCGTGTTCACCACCAGCACCACGTCGCCCTGGAACGCCGTCATGGGCAGGCTGGGCGTGGACAGGCCGTCGAAGGCGAAGCGGTAGGCCGTGCCCTCGGGGGCCTGCTGCACAGGCGGCGCGGCGGCGAACAGGGCCTGATGTTCCGCCACGGCGGCGTTGACGGCCTCGGTCGGGGCCAGTTCCTGCTCTTCCGCCTGGGCGGTCTCGGCGCCAGCGGCCGGCTCGGCCCGGTCACAGGCGGCCAGAGCAGCGACCAGGGCGATGCCCGTCAGGGAGATGCGCGACATGATGAACCCTCCGTCTTCCTCACAAGGATAGGCCCAAATACGCGCCACGCCCATAGCTGGACGCCGGACAGGCTCAGCCGCCGTACAAGGCCCGCGCCCGCGCCTCGAAACAGCGGATCAGGGCGTTCACGGCCCGGTCGAAATTGGCGCTCAGCATCATGTCCAGCATGCGCGACTTGAAGGCGAAGTCGATCATGAACTCCAGCCGTGCGCCGTCGGGGTGAGGATGGAACTCCCACCGGTTCTTGAGATGCTTGAACGGCCCGCGGATCAGGCCCACCTCCACCACATTGCGGTTCGCGTCACGCCGCACCCAGGTGGAGAATTTCTCCCGCAGCACCGCGAAGCCCACCCCGGCCTCGGCGTCCAGAAGGGTCACGCCGGGGCCCTCCTCCCGCTCGTTCCAGACCCGCATGGATGTGACCCACGGCACGAACTCGGGATAGGCGCGCACGTCCGCGACCAGCTCCAGCAGCTGGTCGGGCGTGTACGGCAGGATGCGGGTGACGCGGTGAACGGCCAAGCGGAACGGCGCCTCAGCGACCCAGCTGGGCCATGCGCGCCGCCCTCAGCCGGGCGAAGTCGTCCCCGGCGTGGTGCGAACTGCGGGTCAGGGGCGAGGACGACACCATCAGGAAGCCCTTGGCCCGGGCGATGGCCTCATAGGCCTTGAACTCTTCCGGCGTGACGAAGCGGTCGATGGGGGCGTGCTTGCGGGTGGGCTGCAGGTACTGGCCGATGGTGATGAAATCGACGCCGGCCGAGCGCATGTCGTCCATCACCTGCATGACCTCTTCCTTGGTCTCGCCCAGGCCGACCATGATGCCGGACTTGGTGAACTGGTTCGGATCGCGCTCCTTGACCATCTGCAGCAAGCGCAGGGAATGGAAGTAGCGGGCGCCGGGCCGGATCTTCAGATACAGGCGCGGCACGGTCTCCAGGTTGTGATTGAACACGTCGGGCGTGGCGTCGATCATCACCTCGGCCGCACCGTCCTTGCGCAGGAAGTCGGGCGTCAGGATCTCGACGGTCGTCTTCGGCGCCTGCAGCCGGATCTGGCGCACCACCTCGGCGAAATGGGCCGCGCCGCCGTCGGAAACGTCGTCGCGGTCCACCGATGTGATGACCACATGGTTCAGGCCAAGCTGGGCCACGGCCAGCCCGACCTTGCCGGGCTCTTCCGGATCCAGCGGCTGGGGCAGCCCGGTCTTCACATTGCAGAAGGCGCAGGCCCGCGTGCAGGTGTCGCCCATGATCATCAGGGTGGCGTGCTTCTGGCTCCAGCACTCGCCGATGTTCGGGCAGGCCGCCTCCTCGCACACGGTGACGAGGCCCTTGTCCTTCACGATGGCCCTGGTGGCGTTGTACTGGCCCGACCCCGGCGCCTTGACGCGCAGCCAGTCCGGCTTGCGCA
Source organism: Brevundimonas sp. (assembly GCF_046299535.1). Taxonomy (GTDB): domain Bacteria; phylum Pseudomonadota; class Alphaproteobacteria; order Caulobacterales; family Caulobacteraceae; genus Brevundimonas. The sequence goes on from NZ_JBKBIB010000021.1 coordinate 10,699, forward strand.
GCACAGGGCTTTCCGGCCGGTTCTGCTTTTCCGGATGGCGAAGCTCGGACGGCTTCCGGGCCAGGGTGTCGATCAGCGTCACCATCGGCGTGACGGAGCTCCTTGCAACGAAGGCGCTATGTCGGACTTTCAGCCCTCAAAGGCAAGGCCCGCCCAAGTCACGAAGGCTTTCACGCTCCCGGATGTTACAGACCTTTTCAACGGTCTGACCCGCCTCTAGTTTACGCTGCGAAAAGACAGAGGGGCGCCACAGCCCTCAAGGGAGACGTACGCTTGCCGGTTCCGTTTGATGAGAAGTCTGTTCAGCAATCCATGTTCGACGCCCTTATCGGCGCGCGTGAACGGTTTGGCGACAAGGAGATCATCGAGGATCAGGACAGGAAGCCCCTGACCTACACCGGCCTGATCCGCGCCGCCTTCGTGCTGGGCCGCAAGATCGCGGCTATCACCGAGCCCGGCGAGCGCGTGGCCATCATGCTGCCGTCCAGCATGGGCGTCGTGGTGACCTTTTTCGGCCTGCACGCCTTCGGGCGAACCCCGGTGATGCTGAATTTCACCTCCGGAGCCCGCAACCTGAAAGCCGCCTGCGCCACCGCCGGCGTGAAGAAGATTCTGACCGCGCGCCGCTTCATCGAACAGGCCAAGCTGGACGACCTGGTCGTGGCGCTTGAACCCGTGGCCGAGATCATCTGGCTGGACGACATCCGCAAGACCGTCGGGATTCAGGACAAGCTGTACGGCCTGATGGCCGGCATCTTCCCCAAACAGTTCCGTGCCGAAACCAGCCCCGACGAGGCAGGTGTGATCCTGTTCACCTCGGGCAGCTTCGGCGCGCCCAAGGGAGTCATGCTGACCCAGGCCAATCTGGTGGCCAACGCCCTGCAGATCGCCTCGCACATCGACCTGGACCCCGATTGGGTGTTCTTCAATCCGCTGCCGACCTTCCACTGCTTCGGCCTGACCGGCGGGGTGATCCTTCCCATGCTGCAGGGCTTGAAGGCGTTTCAGTACCCCTCCCCGCTTCACGCCAAGCAGATCACCGACCTGCTGCCCCGGGTGAACGCCTCGGTGCTGATGACCACCGACACCTTCCTGAATCAGTACGCACGGGTGGCGGGCCCCGACGACTTCTCGACCATCCAGTTCGTGGTCGCGGGCGCCGAGCGGGTGCGCGACGAGACCCGCGAGATGTTCAACCAGCGCTTTGGCGGGCTGGAGCTGCTGGAGGGCTACGGCGCCACCGAGGCCGCCCCCGTGGTGGCGGTGAACCAGCCCGGGACCAACCGCTTCGGCACCGTGGGCCAGATCCTGCCGGGCATGGAGTGGCGGCTCGAGCCCGTCGAGGGCATCGACCAGGGCGGGCGCCTGTTCCTGCGCGGCCCCAACGTCATGGCCGGCTATCTGTCGCCCGATGATCCGGAACGTCTTGAGGCCCTGCCGGGCGGCTGGCACGACACCGGCGACATCGTGGATCTGGACGCCGAGGGCTTTGTCACCATCCTCGGGCGGGTCAAGCGCTTCGCCAAGATCGGCGGCGAGATGGTCAGCCTGACCGCTGTCGAGGGCATCGCCGACGCCGTCTGGCCCGAGGGTCGCCACGCCGTGGTCTCGATCCCCGACAGCCGCAAGGGCGAGCGTCTGGTTCTGGTCACCGACCGCAGCGACGCCGAGGTGGCGCCCCTGGCCGAATGGGCCCGCACCAACGGCGCGCCGGAGCTTGCGGTTCCGAAGCGTATAGTGAAGGTTGGCGAACTTCCGGTGCTCGGCACCGGCAAGACGGACTATGTGGCCATCCAGAAGATGGCCGAGGTTCAATCCAGGGCGGCCTGACCGTCCATTGGGGGCAAGACAATGATCAAGACATCGGCTCTGGCGGCCTGGTCGCCCAGGGTGCTCAGCATCTTCCGCATCGTGACCGGCCTGCTGTTCATCCAGCATGGCACGCAAAAAATCTTCAGCTTCCCGGCCGAGGCGCGCGGCCCCTTTGATCTGATGACCCAGATGGGCATAGGCGGGGCGCTTGAGCTTGTCGGCGGCGCCCTCATCATTGTGGGCCTGTTCACCCGCCCGACCGCCTTCATCCTCTCGGGCATGATGGCCGTGGCCTACTGGCAGTTCCACGCGCCCGGCGAGGTCTATCCGCTGAACAACGGCGGCGAGCTGGCCATCATGTACTGCTTCGCCTTTTTCTACTTCATTTTCGCCGGTCCTGGCCCGTGGAGCCTGGACGCGCTCATGCGCAAGCGCGCCTGACCGATCCCGCCCCTCATTCCGATGAGAATGAGGGGCGGAGTTGGCCTGTATGCGATCAGCCGTGCAGCTTCTTCGCCGTCTCGGCCACATAACGGCCCTGCCAGCGGGCGCCTTCCAGCTCGTTGTCGCTGGGCATGCGCGAGCCGTCGCCGCCGGTGATGGTGGTGGCGCCATAGGGGCTGCCGCCGGTCATTTCGTCGATACGCAGCTGCCCCTGCCAGGCGTAGGGCAGGCCCGCCACCACCATGCCGTGGTGCAGCAGGGTCTGGATCATGCCGATGAGGGTGGTTTCCTGGCCGCCGTGCTGGGAGGCGGTCGAGGTGAAGGCCGAGCCGACCTTGCCGGTGAACGCCCCGCTGGCCCACAGGCCGCCGGTCTGGTCGAGGAAGTTGCGCAGTTGCGATGCGGCCGTGCCGAACCGGGTGCCGGCGCCGATGATGATGGCGTCATAGCCGCCCAACTCATCGATGGTGGCGATGGGCGCGGTCTGGTCCAGCTTGTAGCCCGACTTGCGCGCCAGCTCTTCCGGCACCAGTTCGGGCACCCGCTTGATGTCGACCTGGGCGCCTTCCACCTGACGCGCGCCTTCAGCGACAGCTTCGGCCATCTTCTCGATATGACCGTAGGTGGAATGATAAAGCACGAGGATCTTGGGCATGGGGAGCTTCCTGTCTGAATGATCGCGGTCCGGTATTGCAACCAGTCCAGTTGCTGATCTGGGCGTCCTCTTTACCCGTTTCAACCTGCCATCATCGGAAAAGATGGATCAGGCGCGATTCAGGCCGCAGGGAAAGGGCGCGACGGCCCGATAGAACGCCGCATCCCCCGGAACCGCCCCGCCCCGGCTGAGACGAAAGGCGTGCTCCACCGCCGACGCCTGCTGTTCGATGTTGAGCCCCTCCCACACGCAAGCCTCCAGCGGATAGGCGTAGGCTGCGCGGTCGTCCCCCGCCTTCAGCTTGGCCAGCAGCAGGTTCACCCCCTGCTGCGCCTGCCAGACGTGCACCAGTTCATGGATGAAGACAGCCTGGGGGGCCACCGCCGCCACGGCGATGTCGGCCGGCAAGACCCGACGCGGCCAGACGATCCAGTCCCGCCCGAACCAGCGCCCCGGCACGAAGGCGCGCGGGAACGGCGAGGCCATGATGCGGACGGCGTTCAGCCTGACAGCGTCACCGAACACCTCAGACGCCAGCGCCCGTTCGCCGTCCGTCAGACGCCGGATCACGGCCCCACCCATTCCCAGTGCCAGGGCTCATAGACATAGGGCACGAAACCGAACCGGCGGGCGTTGGCCACCAGCCAGCGATAGGTCGGCCCCCGGCTCTGGTGCAGCCGGTTGTAGGCGTCTGTAGAATCCACCCCGTAGCCGAAGGCGTGGCCAACATAGAGGTCGATGGCCGTGCCGGTCCGGTGCGGCGAACACACCGCCCGGCGCAGACCGTCGCAGTTGCCTTCGGCGGCGCAGCGGGCCGCGTCGGCGGCCGGATCGCGCAGGCCGGAGAAGATCTGCAGCAGCTCCGGATTGGCCGCGATCTCGGGAACTTCCGCCCGGGCGGCGGCGGCCATGCGGCGGTAGGCCTCCAGCACGTCCCGGCGCAGCATGCGGGTGAGGCGGTCGGCGTGCTCTTCCTCGGGCAGCAAATAGGCCCAGGTGTTGATGGGCGGCGGCTCGGGACATTCGCCGGCCACCCGCGCCATGACGAAGGGCCTTCGCTCCTGCCACACGCCGCGAAACACCTGGAACGTGGCGGCGTCGAACACCCCGGTCGGCGCCAGGCCGTAGCGGGTCTGGAACGTCGCCAGGGCCGAGGCGAAGCCGGGCGAACCCGGCGAGCACGAGGTCGCCAGCTCCTGCTGGATCAGCGGCGCATAGGTCTCCCACCCTGTCTCAACGCCGGCGAAGGGCGCCCATTCCAGGCCCAGCACCGACTGCCCGTTGGCGACAGCCGCATCGCTGAACGCGTCCAGCTCGACCCAGCAGGGATCGTCCGGCGACTGCGCGCGGGCGGTCGTCGCCAGCCCGAAAGCGATCAGCAGGGTCAGGAACAGGCGCGAAGCAGTCATGGCCTCACATTCGATCAGCCCGCGCGCGCCCGCAAGCGGCTTGCCGAGGAACATCCGCAGCGCTCTGATGCCGGAGACCGCGACTCAGCGGCCGTCTCAGGCTCGTCCATGACCCAGCCCGCCGCCTCGTCTGCTGCCTCATCGCCCACGCCCGCGCCGCGCCGCAGCAACGGGGTGCTGGCCGCCTTCTCGGCCGCCTGCCTGCCCTACGCGGCGCTGGGTCTGCCGGTCTATGTGACCCTGCCCGAGTTCTACGCCAGCCATGTGGGCGTGGATCTGGCGCTGGTGGGGATCATCTTCCTCGTCATCCGCATGGCCGACATCTTCGTCGACCCGGCGCTGGGCATGGTCATCGACCGCACCCACAGCCGCTTCGGCCGCTATCGCCTGTGGATGGGGCTGGCCGCGCCGGTGCTGATGGTGGCGGTGGCCATGCTGTTCATGGTGCGGCCCGGCGCCGGCGGCGGCTATCTGGCCCTGTGGCTGATCATCATGTCTCTGGGCTTCTCGGTCAGCATCCTGTCGCAGATCAGCTGGGCCTCGGCCCTGTCCTCGGACTACGACCAGCGTTCGCGCATCTACGGCTGGTGGCAGACCGCCAACATCGTCGGCGTGCTGACCGTGCTGTTGATCCCGGTGCTGGTCCAGTCCATGGGCTGGGGCGACTACGCCGCCGCCGTGCGCTGGCAGGGCTGGTTCATCGTCATCGCCCTGCCCGTGACCTTGGCCATCACCTTCGCTTTCACCCCCGAGCCTCCCCCCGGCCCGCCGGCCGACAAGGCCTCGCGCTTCGCCTATCTCAGCCTGTTCAAGCTGCCGGTGATGCAGCGCCTGCTGGGCGCGGACCTGATGCTGGGCGTCGCCCGCGGCGTGGTGGGCGCCCTGTTCTTCTACTTCTTCGAGGCGGTGCAAGGGTTTGAACGGGCCCAGACCTCGATCCTGCTGCTGGTCTATTTCGTGGCCGGCCTGATCGGCGCCCCGGTCTGGAGCGCGCTGGCTGTGCGGCTGGGCAAGCACGCCGCCCTGATCCTGGCCTGCGTCTATTTCGCCGTGACCCTGCTGCTGGCCAGCTTCGGGGCGCCGGTCCTGGCCACTCTGCTTGGCGTCTCGCCCCTGATCATGGCGGCGATCATGGTGGCGCTGGTGGGCTTGGCCTTCGCCTCGGGCGACCTGCTGCTGCGGGCCATGATGGCCGACGTGGCCGATCAGGTCCGGCTGGAGCAGGGCGCGGACCGCACCGGCCTGCTGTTCTCCATCCTGACCGCCACCTCCAAGCTGGGCTATGCGGTGTCGGTGCTGACTTTCACCGGCCTGCAGTTCGCCGGTTTCAATCCGGCGCTGGTTGAGAACAATAGCCCCGCCGCCCTGATGTGGCTTCAGGTCATGTTCGCGGGTCTGCCGGCCCTGTGCCTGATCCTCGGCGCCTGGGCGCTCTACCGCTATCCCCTGACCCAGAGCCGCCACGCCGAGATCCGCGCGGCGCTGGATGCCGCAAGCACAGCACGATAAGCCCCCGCCATGACCGAGCCTCGCCCCATCGACCGCCTGATCCAGATCATGGCGCGCCTGCGCGCCCCCGACGGCGGCTGTCCGTGGGACGTGGCCCAGACCTTCGCCACCATCGCGCCCTACACCATCGAGGAAGCCTATGAGGTGGCCGACGCCATCGAGCGCGGCGATCTGAACGACCTGAAGGGCGAACTGGGCGACCTGCTGTTCCAGGTGGTGTTCCACGCCCGCATGGCTGAGGAGCAGGGCCTGTTCGCCTTCGATGATGTGGCCGTCGCCATGGCCGACAAGCTGGAGCGTCGCCACCCCCACGTCTTCGGCGACGAGGCGGCCAGAACGGACGCCGTCTCCCAGAAAGCGCGCTGGGAGGACATCAAGGCGGGTGAACGGGTGGCAAAAGCCCAGCACGGGGTTCTGGACGACGTACCCGTGGGCCTGCCAGCCCTGGCCCGCGCCGCCAAGCTGACGAAGCGGGCGGGCCGCGTCGGCTTCGACTGGCCCTCCACCGACGAGGTGTTCGACAAGCTGCACGAGGAAGTGGCCGAGCTGCGCGCCGAGATCGCGGCGGGCGATCTGGACAAGGCCCGCGAGGAGATGGGCGACCTGCTGTTCGTGGTGGCCAACCTGGCCCGCAAGCTGGAGGTGGAGCCCGAGGACGCCCTGCGCGGCGCCAACGCCAAATTCATCCGCCGCTTCGCCTTCATCGAAGCCGAATTGGCCAGGGACGGTCGCACGCCGGACCAGTCCGACCTGGCGGAGATGGACGCCCTGTGGAACGCGGCCAAGGCGGCGGAGAAGGCGGGCTGAGTTTATTTGCGCCCACCGCTTTCCAGCGGCCCTATAATGAGGCCGACATCAGGAAACCTCGGAGCCCATTTCGGACAATTCGGACAATTCGGACACTGTTTTTTTCGGCCGGATGTCTGAAATCCTCGGCCGATCCAATCAGGCCGCCCGGATGATTCCCAGGAAATCCGAGGCCTTCAGGGAAGCCCCGCCCACCAGCGCCCCGCCCACCTCGGGGGTGCGCAGGATTTCGGCGGCGTTCGACGGCTTCACCGAGCCGCCGTACAGGATCGGCGCCGCGCGGGCTGTTTCGCCGAGCCGTTCCACCATGGCGGCCCGCACCGCTTGGTGGACCTCTTCGATCTGCTCCACCGTCGGGGTCAGGCCCGTGCCGATCGCCCAGACGGGCTCATAGGCGACAGAAAAATCTTTTCCATTCAGTGACTTGGGAAGCGATCCCGCCACTTGGGCCTGAACGACCGCCACGGCCTGTCCCGCCTCGCGTTGCTCAAGCGTCTCGCCGACGCAGATGATCGGCTCCAGCCCGGCGGCCAGCGCCGCCTCCACCTTGGCCGCCACCTGGGGGTCGGTCTCGCCGTGCAACGCCCGCCGTTCCGAATGGCCCAGAATCACCAGCCCCGCGCCGGCGTCCGCCAGCATCCCGGCCGACACATCGCCGGTGAAGGCGCCCGACGCCTCGCCATGACAGTCCTGGCCGCCCACCTCGACGGCGGACCCCTCGACGGTCCGCGCCAGGCGCTCGATCAGGGTCGCGGGCGGGCACAGGGCCACCCGCACGGCGGAGGGTTCGGTCTTCAGCGCCTCGGCCAGCGCTTTCGCCTCATCAAGGGACGCGCCGGTCCCGTTCATCTTCCAGTTTCCGGCGATCAGCCGTCGCATTTCGGTCATGGGGGCTGTTTAGGCGGGCCATAAGGCCAAGCCAAGGGGCTGCCCGCTTGCGGGACCGCCGCCCCCTCCCCTATACGGCCAGTCTGCGCACTCTTGCGCTTCGCGATCCAGGGCCCGCCGCATGATCTCCTCGTTCCGCAAGCTTTCGAAGTCCTGGGTCGCCCCGATCATCGTGGGCCTGATCGCCCTCAGCTTCGTGATCGTCGGCACCACCGACTTCCTGGGCGGCGGAAGCCGCAGCGGGCCCGTCATCAAGGCCGGATCGCGCGAAGTCAGCCAGACCGACTACCGCCGCATCGTCGATCAGCAGCTGCAGAACTATCGCGAGCAGTCGGGCCAGTCCGTGACCATGCAGGATCTCGTCGCCCAGGGCGGCCACATCCAGATCCTGGATGGCCTTGCCGAAACCGAAGGGTTCTTCGCGTGGGCCTGGCGCGCCGGCCTGCGCCCCGGCGCCGAGCTCATCGCCCAGCAGATCCGTGAGTTCCCCGTTTTCTTCAACCAGATCACCGGACAGTTTGACCGCGCCCAGTACGCCCAAGCCCTGGCCGCGCAGAACCTGACCGAGGCGCAGTTCGAGCAGGAAATCCGCGACCAGCTGGCCGCCAATCACTATGGCGCCGCGCTGTACGCCGGTCTGCGTGTCCCGCGCATCTACGGCGCCGCCCTGGCCGCCCAGGCCCTGCACACCCGCGACGGCAGCTGGTTCGTGGTGACCCCCGCCATGGCCGGCGAAACCCCCGCCCCCACCGAGGAACAGCTGCAGGCCTTCCTCACCGAAAACGCCGACCAGCTTCGCCAACCCGAGTTCCGCACCATCTCCCTGGTGGTGTTCGGCCCCGCACCCGACGCGGCGCCGCCGAGCGTGACGGACGCCCAGATCCAGGAGCGCTTCGAATTCCGCCGGGACTCCCTGTCCCAGCCCGAGACCCGCACCTTCACCACCCTGACCGCCCGCGACGCAGAGACGGCCGCCGCCGTCGCCGCAGCCCTGCGTGCAGGGCAGAGCCCGGCCCAGGTGGCCGAGGCCAACGACATACAGCCGGTGGAATACGACAATCGCCCGCGCTCTGCGGTGACCGACCCCGCCGTCGCCGCCGCCGCCTTCGGCATGCAGGCCGGTCAGGTTTCCGACCCCGTGGCCAGCGGCCTGGGTCAGACCGTGATCCAGCTCCGTGCGGTGACGCCCGGTCAGGCGGCCACCCTGGAAAACAGCCGCGAAGCCATCGTGGCCGAACTGCGCGAGGAAGCCGTGCGCGGCGCCACCTACAACTCCGTGGAGCGGTTCGAGCAGTCTCGACAGGATGGCGGATCACTGGCGGAGGCGGTGGAAGCCGCCGGCGCCCGGATCATCGACCTGCCCCCCTTCACCGAGGACGGCCGTCTGCCCAACGGGCAACCGCTGAACGCTCCGCAACCGGTCCTGCGCAACGCCTTCACCCTTGAGGAAGGCGGTGAAAGCGACGTCATCGACGCCGGCCAGGGCCAGTACTTCGTGGTCCGCGTGAATGAGGTCCGCGCCGCGACCATGCCCGAACTGGACGAAGTGCGTGACTTCCTGACCCAGCGCTGGATGCAGCGGGAAACCAGCCGCCGGCTGGCGGCCCTGACCGATCAACTGGCGGGCCGGATTCGCGGCGGGGAATCCATCGCCGAAGTGGCGGCCTCAGTGAACGCCCAATTGACCACCCGCACAGGCCTTCAACAGACGGAGGATGTTCAGGAACAGGTCGGTCAAGGCGTTCTGCGCGGCCTGTTCAGTCAGGGCGCCGATCAGGTGTTCACCGGTCAGCAGGACCAGGGAAGCTTCGTCATCGGCCGTGTGGATCGTGTCCGCGCCCCGGTGGCGACCCTGGCCGCCCCTGTGGCGGAGCAGGCCCGCCCGCGCCTGACCATGCAACTGGCCGAAGCCCTTGGACAGGATGCTCGCGCCGCCGCCAGCCGCGCCATCGAGCCCCGCACGTGGCCGGAACGCGCTCTGAACGCCCTGGGTATCGATCCGTCGCAGGCGCCGACCGCCCCCGTCGCTGAGCAAGAATGAGCCAGGGCGCCGCTTCGCCCTCCCCGGAGGATTTTGCGCACGGATGGGGCGAAGGCCGGGCGCAGGTGGTGTTCCGCCGCCTGATCGATGATCTGGAGACCCCCGTCTCCGCCTGTCTCAAACTGGGCCAGGGCGAGCCCTACGCCTTTCTGTTTGAATCCGTCGAGGGCGGCGCCTGGCGCGGTCGCTATTCCATCCTGACCCTGGCGCCCGATCTGGTCTGGCGCTGCCGCGGCGACAAGGCCGAGGTCGCGCGCTGCGACGACATCGCGGCGGACCGCTTCACGGCCGAGCCCGACGACGCCGTGGCCTCCATGAAGCGTCTGGTGGACGAGGCGCGCATCGCCCTGCCCGAGGGCCTGCCGCCCATGGCCGCGGGCGTGTTCGGGGTCTTCGGCTATGATCTGGTTCGCCTGTTTGAGCCCATCGGGGAGGCCAATCCCGATCCGCTGGACCTGCCCGACGCCGTCCTGACCCGCCCGTCCATCGTCGCCATCTTCGACGGCGTGGCCCAGGAGATCATCCTCGCCACCCCGGCATGGCCCGACGGCGGCGAGCCCGAAGCCGCCTACGCCGCCGCCGTGGCCCGGCTGGACGCCGTGGTCGAGCGCCTGAACCAGCCTACGCCCCGTCCCGTCCCCGGCGCGCCCGATCCCGTTGTCTTCCAGGGCTCCGAGACAGAAGCCGGCTTCGCGGCCATCGTCGGACGGGCCAAGGACTACATCGCCGCCGGCGACATCTTCCAGGTGGTGCCCAGCCAGCGGTTCAGCGCGCCGTTCGCCCGGGATTCCTTCGCCTTCTACCGCTCGCTGCGCCGCACCAACCCGTCGCCTTTCCTGTTCCACATGAATTTCGGCGATTTCCAGCTGGCGGGCTCGAGCCCCGAGATTCTGGTCCGCCTGCGCGACGGCGAACTGACCATCCGTCCCCTGGCCGGCACCCGTCCGCGCGGCAGGACGCCGGAAGAAGATCAGGCGCTGGAGGCCGAGCTGCTGGCCGACCCCAAGGAGCTGGCGGAACATCTGATGCTGGTGGATTTGGGCCGCAACGACGTGGGCCGGGTGGCCGAGCCCGCCTCGGTCAAGGTGACGAAGAGCTTCTTCGTGGAGCGCTACAGCCACGTCATGCATCTGGTGTCCAACGTCACAGGCAAGGCCCGGCCGGACCTGCATCCAGTGGACATCCTGCTGGCCGCCCTGCCCGCCGGCACCCTGTCCGGCGCGCCCAAGGTGCGGGCCATGGAGATCATCGACGAACTGGAGCCCGTCAAGCGCGGCGTCGGCTATGCGGGCGCGGCGGGCTACATCTCGTCAGGCGGCGAGATCGACGCTTGCATCGTCCTGCGCACCGCCCTGTTCAAGGACGGCATGATGCATGTTCAGGCGGGCGCCGGCGTGGTCGCCGACAGCGATCCGAAGGCCGAGTACGAAGAGACCCTGCACAAGTCTCGCGCCCTCAAGGCCGCCGCGGAGGAAGCCTGGCGTTTCGGCTGATCAGTAGAACGGCTCAGGGCCCGCGTCAGGATAGGGCGGCCGCGGTTGCTGAGACTGGACAGGCGGAGGCCCGGCGTGCGGCGTCTCGAAGGGCGAAGGCTCGGCCCGGTGCGGCTCGAACCTCGGATATTCAGCGTAGGGGCCGGGATAGGGCTGATAGGTCGACGTTTCTGGATAAGGCTCTGGCGCAGGTCGATGCGGCGCGCGCGGCGCCTGGGGCTCCACGATCACTCCGCCCGTGACGTAGGTTTCCTCGGTCATCATCTCGCGGCTTTCATAGCTGGAACCGCCGCGCACCGAATGACGGCGGTCGCCCCAGGAATAGCCGTTCGAATAACTCTGGACGCGCGGCCCATCGCCATAGGCTTCATACCCATACCTGTAGCCGTAACTGTCATGACCCGGCGGCGGGCCCTGTGGCGCGGGCTCCTGATAAGTCTGTCCGTGTCCGCCATAGCCGGGTCCGGGGCGGTACGGACCGTATGCCGGGCCGGGCGCATAGACCGGTCCCGTGCGGCCAAAGCCTTGGGGCCCGCTGCGATAACGGTAATCCGTCCCCGGCGCCGGCACATGCAGCAGATAGGGCGCCTCGGCGACCGGATAGGGATGCGGTCGCGGCGCGCAAGCGGCGGCCAGGACGACGACGGCGGAGAGTGTCAGAATGGTGCGCATGGACGGCGCTCCAGCAAGCGCCGGGCCAGACTCAGTCAAAGCCGCGAACCACAACGGATGAGGACGGGTCCACCTCGAACCCCGGCCCCACGATCACCGCGCCGGCCAGCATCAGGGCGGACACAGCCGCCAGCAGGGCCGCGCCCAGCGCGCCCATGGCCGGATCGCGAACCGCCGGCGGTGCCAGCAGGTCACGTGCGCGTTGAATGGCGTCGGCCTCGGTCATGGAACTATCCGCTTGTTGACAGAGGACCGTAGGACGCACCCGTTAGCTTTCCCTTTCCGGGACAGGCGCATTCTCCTTGGCGAGACGGCGCGCCAGGCCTAGAACAGCCGGATCATGATCCTGGTCGTCGATAACTACGACAGCTTCACCTACAACCTGGTCCACTATCTGGCGGAACTGGGTGCGCCGACGCATGTCATCCGCAACGACGACATGAGCGCCGAGGCGGCGCTGGCCCTGAACCCGGACGCTGTGCTGCTCTCGCCCGGCCCCTGCGCACCGGATCAGGCGGGCATCTGCCTCGACGTGCTGGCCAAGGCCCCCGACAGCCTGCCCATCTTCGGGGTCTGCCTCGGCCATCAGGCCATGGGGCAGGCCTTCGGCGGCAAGGTGATCCGGGCCAAAACGCTTATGCACGGCAAAACCTCGCCCATCAGGCATGAAGGCAAGAGCGTGTTCCGGGGCCTCCCCGACCCCTTCACCGCCACCCGCTATCACAGCCTGGCGGTGGAGCGCGAAAGCCTGCCGGACGTGCTGGAGGTCACCGCCTGGACCGCCGACGGCGAGATCATGGGGCTGGCGCACCGCTCCCGCCCGATCCACGGGGTCCAGTTCCACCCTGAATCCATCGCCACTGAGCGCGGCCACGACCTGCTGGCCAACTTCCTCGACCTTGCCGGCGTGCGCCGTCTGGCCGCCGCCTGAGCCATGTCGGACGCCTTCAAGCCCATCCTGTCAAAGCTGGCCGACGGCCGCCCCCTCACCGCCGACGAGGCGCGGACCTTCTTCGCCGCCTGCCTGCGCGGCGAGCCGACCCCCGCCCAGATGGCCGCCGCCGTCACCGCCCTGCGCCTGCGCGGCGAGACGGTGGAGGAGATCGCCGCCTTCGCCATGGAAATGCGCGCCGCCGCCCTGAAGCTGGACCTGCCCTATGAGGTGATCGACACCTGCGGCACCGGCGGTTCAGGGCTGCACACCTTCAACATCTCCACCGCCTCGGCCCTGGTCCTCGCGGGCGCGGGCCTGAAGGTGGCCAAGCACGGCAACCGGGCCGTCAGTTCGAAATCCGGATCGTCCGACGTGCTGGCCGCGCTGGGCGTAAACCTGTCCGCCTCGCCCGCCCGGCAGCGCCGCGCGCTTGATGAAGCCGGCATCGCCTTCCTGTTCGCCCCCGCCCACCACAGCGCCATGAAGCATGTGGCGCCGGTGCGCGCCGACATCGGCTTCCGCACGGTTTTCAATCTGCTGGGCCCGCTTTCCAATCCGGCGACGGCGAAGCGTCAGGTCATGGGCGTCTACGACTCGCGCCTGCTGGAACCGCTGGCCGAGGTGCTGGGTCGTCTTGGCGCCGTGCGCGCCTGGACGGTGCACGGCCAGGGTCTGGACGAACTGACCACCACGGGGCCCACCGAGATCGCGGAATGGCGGGACGGGGCTGTGCGCCGCTTCACCGTCACCGCCGCCGACGCCGGCCTGCCCGAGGCGACCATCGAAGACCTGATGGGCGGCGACGGCCCCCACAACGCCCGCGCCCTGACCGCCCTGCTGGACGGCGCAGCCGGGCCCTATCGCGACATCGTGCTGCTGAACGCCGCCGCCGCCCTTGTGGTCAGCGACCGGGCCGAGGATCTGGCCCAGGGCGCGGCCCTGGCCGCCGCCGCCATCGACGACGGACGCGCCCGCGCCGCGCTGGACGCCCTGGTGCGCATCACCAATGAGGAAGAGGCCGCCGCGTGACCGACGTTCTGAGCCGCATCGCCGCTTACAAGCGCGAGGACGTGGCGGCGCGCAAGGCCGCCCGCTCACAGGCCGACATCGAGGCGATGGCCGCAGAGGCCTCGCCCCCGCGGGGTTTTCGTCAGGCGCTGGAGGACAAGGCTGCGCCCGACCGCCCGGCCCTGATCGCCGAGATCAAGAAGGCCAGTCCCTCCAAGGGCCTGATCCGGCCCGACTTCGACCCGCCCGCTCTAGCCAAAGCCTATGAAGCCGGCGGGGCCGCCTGTCTCTCGGTCCTGACAGACGGCCCCAGCTTTCAGGGCGACGACGCTTATCTGGGCGCCGCCCGCGAGGCCACCGCCCTGCCCTGTCTGCGCAAGGACTTTCTGGTGGATCCCTGGCAGGTGGCCGAGAGCCGGGCGCTGGCCGCCGACTGTATCCTCATCATCCTCGCCATGATCGACGACGCCCTGGCCGCCGAGCTGATGGCCGAGGCGGCGCGATTGGGCATGGACGCCCTGGTCGAGACCCATGATGAAGAGGAAATGGCGCGCGCCTGCGGCCTGAAAGCCGATCTGGTGGGGATCAACAATCGCTCGCTTCGAACCTTCGAGGTCGATCTGGAAACGACCGAACGCCTTGCCCTGCTGCGCCCGTCCAACGCGCTGCTGGTTGCCGAAAGCGGCATCTTCTCCCCCGCCGATGTCGCCCGCGTGGCGCACGCCCGCGCCCGCGCAATCCTCGTGGGCGAGAGCCTGATGCGCCAGGATGACGTCACCGCGGCGACGAAAGCGTTGCTGTCGGTAAGTTGACATTAACGAAGAACACTTACAGAACATCGGCATCAGTTCACGGCTTGTTCCCGGGGTGATTCCCGGAACCGGCCTGCGAGGAAAGTCGCCGATGCTCACGCGCAAGCAGCACGAACTCCTGATGTTCATTCATGAACGCATAAAGGAGACGGGCGTCTCGCCCTCGTTCGACGAGATGAAGGAGGCGCTGGATCTGGCCTCCAAGTCCGGCATCCACCGCCTGATCACGGCGCTGGAGGAGCGCGGCTTCATCCGCCGCCTGGCTCACCGGGCGCGGGCGCTGGAAGTGCTCAAGATGCCGGAACAGGCCACCGCCTCGGCCCCGTCACGGGGTCGCGCCGCCTTCACGCCCCAGGTGATTGAGGGCGCCGGTCGTCCCGCCGCCGCCATCCAGCCCGCCAACGACACCCGCGAGTTGCCCCTGCTGGGCAAGATCGCCGCCGGCACGCCCATCGCGGCCATCCAGCACGAGCGCGACCGCCTGATGGTGCCCGAGAGCATGCTGGGCGCCGGCGAGCACTATGTGCTGGAGATCGAGGGTGACTCCATGATCGAGGCGGGCATCCTCGACGGCGACATGGTGGTCATCAAGCGCGTCGACACGGCCAGCTCCGGCGAGATCGTCGTGGCTCTTGTGGAAGGCGAGGAAGCCACCCTCAAGCGTCTGAGAAAGAAAGGCGCCTCCATCGCGCTGGAGCCCGCCAACCGCGCCTACGAAACCCGCATTTTCGGCCCCGACCAGGTCGAGGTCCAGGGCAAGCTGGTCGGCCTCATGCGGCGGTATCACTAAATCCTCCCCCATCGGGGGAGGGGGACCATCCGCGGATGGTGGAGGGGGTGCATCCGCATCCCCTTTTTTGTCGAGTAGTGCGCGGACCGGCTGGCGCGTAGGTTCGTCAGGATTGGTGAAGCGGACCTACCCCCTCCACCGCTTCACCAAT
>NZ_JBKBIB010000022.1:0-24536 GCF_046299535.1 Brevundimonas sp.
ACGCGGCATGGCTGCGTCAGGCTTTCGCCCATTGCGCAAGATTCCCCACTGCTGCCTCCCGTAGGAGTCTGGGCCGTGTCTCAGTCCCAGTGTGGCTGATCATCCTCTCAGACCAGCTACTGATCGTCGCCTTGGTGAGCCTTTACCTCACCAACTAGCTAATCAGACGCGGGCCGCTCTAAAGGCGATAAATCTTTCCCCCGAAGGGCACATTCGGTATTAGACCCAGTTTCCCGGGCTTATTCCGAACCTAAAGGCACGTTCCCACGTGTTACTCACCCGTCCGCCACTAACTCCGAAGAGTCCGTTCGACTTGCATGTGTTAGGCCTGCCGCCAGCGTTCGCTCTGAGCCAGGATCAAACTCTCAGGTTGAGTTGACTATCTGACCTAAGCAGATCGGACCGAAATCCGATTTGGCATTAGTTCTACGTATTCTTGACGAGATCCCACGTTCACCGATCCGAAGACCGGTTACATGGTATGTCTTTTCAAAAAGACCGCAGTTGTCAGTGTCGAGACAATCTCTAGGATTGTCGCTAGGACACCGCCGCCTGCGTTTCTCTTTCCAGATCAACGATTTCAAAGACCGTGAACCGCCGGAGCGGCCCCACCGTTTAGCGCCCGGTGACGGCGGAGGCGGCGATGTAGTCGCCTCGGTTTTCCGTGTCAAGCTGATCTTCGTAGAAGACCGTCTTTTCCGCGGCGCCGCCCGGAGGCAGCGGAGGCGGGTGTTTAACCGCCTCATTTTCTGCGTCAAGTCGTTCTTTTTAAAAAGAACTTTCTCTCTGCAGCGCCACTCGGAAGTGGCGGGAGGCGGCTATCTAGTGAAGGCCGCTTCCTGTGTCAACCGGGCTTTTCAGCCATTCTGCGGATCGTTGAAGCTGCGCTTCATCAGGCCGCAAAAAACCGTCCAGGGAAGCGGAGGGGCTTCCCTCAGATCGTTTGGACGATTCGATTGGAGCGCGGAGACTATGGTGGGCCGCTTCGAAAAGCAAGAGATTTTTCAATCTCTCGTTCCGCAGGGTCCGGGGCGTCTCCGCCTCGAAACCCCTTGGGGCCCGCCCGTCTCCGAGCGAGGCGTCGATATACGGATCGACCTCCGGCGCTGCAAGCGTCTTGTCGAAGAATCTTCAAGAATCTGACGGATTCCCGTTTTCCGCCGTTCGCCACGCCCTGTACGTCCCCGAATGACGCATCCCGCGCCCATATTGCCCGGGCAACACAGGGAGATCCCGTCATGACGCCTGACACCGGCCATCGCATGCGCTCACCCGAAACCTGGGATGCGGCACGCCAGGCCTATATGGAGGGCGGCGGCGCCCGGGACATATGTGATCGCTATGATCTGACCCTCTCCGCCTTCCGCGCCCGCGCCCGGCGCGAAGGCTGGCGGCGCGCCGACATGGCGGATCCGGAACCGCCGGAGCTGGATGACGTCGACGATGACCACTCGCCCCGCCCTTCGTTCGAGGACATGGCCGAGATGGCCGCGCGCAGGGCGGCGCGGGCCCTGCGTCAGGGCCGCGCCGGCGAAACCCAGCGCTGGATGGCCGTGCACGATCGCCTGATCCGGCAGTCCCGCGCCGAAGAGCGGGCGGAGCTGGTCGCGAAGGCCGTGGAGGATCTGGGCGACACCCGCCGGATTCGCGCCATCGGCGACGCCGCCCGCCAGATTCATCGCGAGGCCGTCGAATCGACCCGGGAATTGCACCAATTGCACCAATTGCACCGTGCATCGTCCGAACCGACGCCGCCGGACCCCGATTCGCCCGCCCCGCCCCTCTCCCGGGCCGAGCGCAGACGCCTCGACAAGCTCCGACGAAAGCGATGAGGGCAGGTTTCAGGGCTTAGGCCCTACCCCTACCCCGCCCCGATATAGCTCTTCAGGCTCTCCGCCTCCCGGGTCGCCTCGGCGATCTGGCATTTCACCACGTCGCCGATGGAGATGACCCCGCACAGGCGCTGGTCCTTCATCACCGGCAGGTGGCGGATGCGGCGGTCGGTCATGCGCTCCATCAGCACATCGACCCCCTCCCCCGGTTCAGCGAAGATCACCCTGGCGGTCATGTGGAGGCTGACGGGCTGCGTCAGGGCGGCGGCGCCTTCCCGCGCCAGGGCCCGAACGATGTCGCGTTCCGACAGCACCCCGGCCACCCGCTCCCCGTCGCACACGATCAGGGCTCCCACCTGCCGCTCCACCAGCTGGGCGGCCGCCTCGGCCACCGTGGCCTCCGGCGTCAGGGTGAATACGGCGTCCCCCTTGGTTTTCAGGATCTCTGCGACAAGCATCTCCGGCCCTCCTCCACTATAGAGAGAGCGGCCGATCCGGGGCCGTCAGGCCCCCCAGGGGCCGCTTCGGGGTTCAGGTTCGCTCATATGGTGCGGGGAATCAAACCGGGCCGGACGAATCGGCGCCCGCCGCCCGAACAGCCGCGCCCACGGCCCGATCAGGAGCAGCCCGGCCACAAGACCGATCACATGGGCCTCCCAGGCGATTCGCGCGCCTTCCATGCCCGGGGCCACGCCGACGCTTCCGATCACCCCGATCAGCACATTGACCCCGATCCAGGCCGCCGCGGCGCTCAGCACCCGCCGGTCGGTCAGGGGCAGCACCCTGCCCGCCCCGCCCAGCAGCCTTGTGGAGGCGCCGATCAGGCCGAACACCGCCCCCGAGGCCCCCACCAGCGGCACGGTCCCGTCCAGATGCAGCATGGCGTAGCCCCCGCCCGCGATCACGCCGCACACTATATATAGAGAGAGAAACCCGATCAGGCCCTTCGTCCCGCCCATCAGCCGGGCCACGGGCGCCGCGAAGGCCAGAGCCCCCACCGCGTTCATGATCGCGTGCATCCAGCCGCCATGCACCAGCATGTGCGTGACCAGCCCCAGCCCGTCCCCCTGCGCCAGCCGCGCGGGAATCAGGCCGTAGCGATAGCTCGCCGCCATCTCTCCCGGTCCGCTCTGCAGGGCGTACAGCCCCACGATCGACAGGGCCAGCAACAGCGCCGGAACCGGCGCATTGAACATCGGCTCGCGGGCCGGTGGCGGCGGTTCGGCAGGGGCAGGCGCGGCGGGGCGTTCGGAATCCATCTTTGTCAAATGCGCGCGCGACGCCCTCTCATCAAGCGGTTCTTAAGAACCCTGCCCCACTTTGGCACGCGGGTTGCTTTCCAACCCGTTCACTCTGTTCGCGCGGGAACGTCGAAATGGCATTCGGAAAGATCATCGCGATCGCGGCGCTGGCCGCGGGCCTGGGGGCGCCGGAAATGGCCGCCGCCCAGTCGGCCGGCTCGTCCGGCGCGGCGCAGTTCCAGGCAGGCTATCAGGGCGCGCGCTACACCACCGCCCGGCCCGCCACCGGCTCCACCCGCGACGCCAACGGCAACCGCCTGATCGTCAACGGCATCATCCAGTCCGGGGCCAGCGCCTATTCGCAGAGCTCGGGCGGCGTCGCCTCGGCCTATTCGGGGGCCGGGAACGGCTCCACCGGCATCGCCGGCGCCACGGCCATCGGCAACAGCCTGAACGTGGTGGTCCAGGGCAACTGGAACACCGTGATCGTCAACTCGCGCCAGACCAACACCGGAAACATCACCGCCGGAACGGCGCTGAACGGGACGCTGAACCTTGATGGCGACGATGAGTAAGACCGGACGCCTGCGGGCCCTGGTCGCCGCCGGCGCCGCCGCCGCGCTTCTGGCCGGCTGCGTCTCGACCTCGGCCGGGTCCAACGGCCTGTACGCCACCCCCATCGGCAATGCGCCGGTGACGGCCAACCCCACGCCCTATTCCACGGCCCTGTACTGCCTGGCCGACTACGCCCGCCGCTATGACCTGCCCTCCCCGCGCATCGCCGTGGGCCGGATCAGCGACTACACCGGCACGGTCTCCTCCGACGGCGGCCGCCAGATCACCCAGGGCGCGTCCCTGATGGCCTTCTCGGCCCTGGCCAAGTCGGGCGCCCGCATGGTCGAGCGTTACGACACCTCGGTCTCCGAAATGGAGCTCCGCTACGCCAACAACCGCCTGATCGGCGAGGAAGGCGGGCCCGAGGCGCCGCCGTTCCGCCAGATCCTGGCCGGACAGGTGCCCGGCTCGGACTTCTACATCGTCGGCGGCATCACCGAGGTGAACTACAACATCCGCTCGGGCGGCTTCGACATCGCCGGCGGCGAGGTGGACACCGACCGCGGCGGCTCCGGCATCGTCTCGGGCCGCACGTTCGTCATGAACATCGCCCTGGACCTGCGCATGGTCCAGACCACCTCCATGGAGGTGGTGGACGTCATCTCCTACCAGAAGCAGATCATCGGTCGTGAAGTCTCGGCCGGCGTCTTCGACTTCCTGAACGGCAACGTCTTCGACATCTCCGCCGGCTCGGGCGGCTTCGAGCCGGTCCAGCTGGCCGTGCGCGCCCTGGTGGAGCGGGCGGTGCTGGAGATGATGGCCAATCTCTACGGCGCCCCCGGTCCGGGCGTTTGCCTCAACGCCGAAAACGATCCCCTGGGCGGCTCCACCGTCGGCCCCACCGGCGGCTTCTACCCCGCCTATCAGAACACGGAATCGAACAATGGCCAGACTCGCGCCGACCCGTCTCGCTGGCACGATCGCCGCGATGGGGCTGTGCGCGGCCGCTACTGAGGCCGCGACGCAGGATCCCGGACTGGTCCTGAACGGCCAGATCAACAACAGCGACGTGTTCGCCGGCCAGACCCTGAACGTGGTCAACGCCGAGGATCAGGTCACCGCCTCCACCTATGCGGTGGGCAACCGCGCCGCCGTGTCTGGCGATGACGGGGTGGGCTTTCAGGTCCAGTCGACCCAGACCATGACCGGCGACGGCCGCTCCACCATCGAGATGAACCTGTCCGGCGAGACCGAAGGCCCCGTCACCCTCACCGCCCAGGTCGAGGGCAACCGGCTGGAGGCCCAGGCTTACGGCGCCGATCTGGGCGTCGAGGCGACCCAGACCATGGGCGCCGCCGATCTGATCGCCGACGTGGCCGTCAACGGCGCGCCCGGCCGCATGCTGGACGGCGGCCGCATCCAGTCCTCGGCCAGTGGAAACGTCACGGCCATGGCCGGCTCCGGCGGAGTCCTCACCGCCGACATCGACCAGACCAGCGCCGCCTTCACCCAGGCCTATACCTACGGCAATCCCCAGTATGTGCCCGCCCGGGCCGAGTTCACCGCCGAGGCCATCGGCAACACCGTCGCCTCCACCGTCACCCAGGGCGATCAGGACCTGACTATCCGCCAGCGCCAGACCGGCGCCCCGGTCTGGGCGACGACCAGCGCCAACGCCGGCAACGCCTGGGATCTGGCCGGCCGCGCCCGCGCCACCGCCAACCATGTGGCCGTCGCCAACCAGGGCGGCTCGGTCATCTCCCGCACCGATCAGGGCAACGCCGCCGGCGTGCGCGCCGAATCCATCGTCACCGCTTACGACTTCGGCCAGGTCACGTCCCACGCGGGCGCCACGGCCAACTCGGTCCATGTGGGCAACGCCGACATCTATGTGCGCATCGACAACAGCCAGGTGAACTCCGGCGGGGTCGAGGCCATCGCCTCGTTCCAGGGCAACGGCGGCTACGACGCCTATGTGGGCGCCGACGCGGCGGGCAACACCGTCACCGCCTATTCCTGCGCGAACTGCCCCGGCTATCTGGAGGCCGCCAACACCCAGGTGAACACCGGAAACGTCACCGCTGCCGCCAACACCCGCATCGACAGCAACGGCCGCGCCGTCATCACCGGCGTCAACGCCGTGGGCAACTCGGCCACCTTCTACGTGACGAGACCGGGCGGCAACTGATCCTTCTCCCCTGACACTTCCCTTCTCCCCTTGAGGGAGAAGGTGTCATGCGCAGCATGACGGATGAGGGGTGAATCCCGGTGTCAGCCGCTTCGCGCCGCATGCTGCCGCACGGCCTCAAGAACCAGGTTCGGGTTTCTCAGCACAGCCTCATTGCTGAAACGCATCACTGTGAACCCCTGCCCGGTCAGCCAGGCATCGCGGCGCGCATCAGTGTCCTCCCGGAGACGGTGCACGCCCCCATCGACCTCCACGATCAATTTGAGAGCCGGGCAACAGAAGTCGGCCACATAGACGCCAACGGGCATCTGTCGTCGGAACTTCAGACCATCGAGCGCTCGGCTGCGTAGCAATCTCCACATCGCCGCCTCGGTCATCGTCGGCTCGCGACGTGACCGTCTGGCGTTCGCTCTTGTGCGATCCGTGGGCTTGAGCATCGGGGAAGTGTAGCCGGAACCGACGGCGTTTCACCCCTCATCCGACCCGCTTCGCGGGCCACCTTCTCCCGCAAGGGGAGAAGGAAGTCAGCCCGTCACCTGCCCGAAGTCGGCGACGCGGCCCATGACATCCCGCACCTGACCCAGCAGCTTGAGCCGGTTGTCCCGCTCCGCCGCCACGTCCGAGTTTACCATCACCTTGTCGAAGAAGGCGTCCACGGGGCTGCGCAGCTTGCTCAGCGCCGTCATGGCGGCGGCGAAGTCCTCGGTCTCCAGCGCCGCATCCACCGCCGTCCCGGCCGCACCGACGGCAAAGGCCAGCGCCGTCTCTTCCTCCGGCTGATTCGGCAAGCCGGTCTGGACCATGCCGGTCGGAACGTCGCCCTTCTTGGCCTCGGCCTTCAGGATGTTGGACGCCCGCTTGTACCCCGCCAGCAGATTGGCGCCGTCGTCCGTGGCGAGGAAGGCGCCGAGCGCCTCCACCCGCCGCACGATCCGCACCAGATCGTCGTCGCCCAGCGCGAAGACGGCGTCCACCAGATCGTGCCGCTGGCCCTGGTCGCGGAGGAGGACTTTCAGGCGGTCAGCGAAGAAGGCGACCACCTCGTAGCCGACCTCAATTTCGCTGTTCATCTTGCGCCCGGCATCATTATTGATGGCCGTCTTGGTCCATTCAGCGATCGCAACCGGACGCTCCCCGCCAGCATAGCGCATCGCGAATTCACAAATGTCTTCGAGCGGAAGGCGTAGCGAGTTCTCCAGCACCAGCCGGATCACCCCCAGCGCCGCCCGGCGCAGGGCGAACGGGTCCTTCGACCCCGTGGGCTTCTCGTCGATGGCGAAGAAGCCGACCAGGGTGTCCAGCTTGTCGGCCAGCGCCACAGCCACCGTCAGCGGCGCGGTCGGAACCGTGTCCCCCGGCCCCTGCGGCTTGTAGTGGTCGCGGATGGCGTCGGCCATGGCGTCGCCATGGTCCGCCCGGGCGTAATAGCCGCCCATGACGCCCTGCAGCTCGGGGAACTCGCCCACCATGCCGCTGGCCAGATCGGCCTTGGCCAGACGCGCGGCCTGTTCGGCCTGATCCGGGTCGGCGCCCACCAGCGGGGCGATCTCGCGGGCCAGGGCGGCGATGCGGTCGACCCGCTCGGCCAAGGTTCCCAGCCTGGCGTGGAAGGTGACGCCCTTCAGCTTCTCCAGCCAGGCGTCAAACCCCACCTTGCGGTCCTCGTCCCAGAAGAAGCGGGCGTCGTTCAGACGGGCCGACAGCACGCGGGAGTTGCCCGCCGCCAGCGCCTTGCCGCCGTCGGTCGCCTCCACATTGGCCACCACCACGAAGTGGGGCGCCAGCCCGTCCCTGGCCGGGTCGCGCACGGCGAAATACTTCTGGTGCACCTTCATGGACAGGCGCACCACCTCGGGCGGCAGGTCCAGAAACTGCGGATCCATATCGCCCAGGATCGGCGTCGGCCATTCGGCCAGCCCCGCCACCTCGTCCAGCAGGCCGTCGTCGTCCACCAGCGCCAGCCCCTTGGCCGCGCACACGGCCCTGGCCTGCTCCAGAATGCGCAGCTTCCGATCCGCCACGTCCAGCATGACGTAGTTGTCCTGCAACTGGCGGCGATAGTCGGCGAAGTCGCGGATCTTCAGCGGCCGCCCGCTCCCCAGGAACCGGTGCCCCTCGGTGATGTCACTGGACTCGAGAGAGACGCTTCCGCTTGCCAGCGAGAATGGAACGACCTCTCCGTCAAACAGGCAGAGAATGCGCTTGATAGGACGGACCCATCGCAAATGGCCGTCCCCCCACCGCATGGATTTGGGCCACGGGAAATTATTTATCGTTTCGAATAGGGCATCGTGCACCACGTCCTTCGTGCGGCGACCCTTTTCCTGAATGCGGGCGTAGAGCACGCCGTCGCGCTCCTCCAGCTGCTCGCGGGTCAGTCCGGTCTTCCTCAGAAAACCCTCCAGCGCCTGCGGCGGCGCCGAGGCCTTGGGGCCCTTCAGCTCCTCGTCCCGGTCCGGCGTCGCCGCCGGCAGGCCCTCGATGACCAGCGTCAGCCGGCGCGGCCCCGCAAAGGTCGTCAGCGCGTCCCACGTCAGCCCCTCGGCCTTCAGCCGGTCACCGACCAGCCGCTCCAGATCCCGCGCGCCCCCCGCCTGCATCCGCGCAGGGATTTCCTCGGAGAAGATTTCAAGAAGAAGCTGGGGCATCAGGCGGTCTTCCGCTCTTGTTCGACGTAGGCGAGCGCACACGCCTTGCACAGGTCCCGGATGCGGCCGATGTAGCTCTGCCGCTCGGCCACGGCGATGGCGCCGCGGGCGTCCATCAGGTTGAACAGGTGGCTGGCTTTCAGCACCTGATCATAGGCGGGCAGCACCAGCGCCTGACCCTGCGGTCCGGTCATGGCCAGGAAGCGCGAGACCTCGGCCACCATGTCCTCGAACCGGCGTTTCAGCCCGTCCACGTCATAGCCGTGGAAATTGGCCTGCGACTGCTGGCGCTCGTTCTCCAGGAACACCTCGCCATAGGTGACGCCGTCGTTGTTGAAGCGCAGGTCATAAACGTTGTCGACGCCCTGCACATACATGGCCAGCCGCTCCAGCCCGTAGGTCAGCTCGCCTGACACCACGTCCACCTCGATGCCGCCGACGCCCTGGAAATAGGTGAACTGCGTCACCTCCATCCCGTCGCACCAGACCTCCCAGCCCAGACCCCAGGCCCCCACCGTGGGGTTCTCCCAGTCGTCCTCGACAAAGCGGATGTCGTGCAGCTTCGGATCGATCCCGATCCGCTTCAGGCTATCCAGATACAGCGCCTGCAGATCCTCCGGATTCGGCTTCAGAATAACTTGATACTGATAATAATGCTGGAGGCGGTTGGGGTTCTCGCCATAGCGGCCGTCGCCGGGGCGACGGCTGGGCTGGACGTAGGCGGCCTTCCACGGGCGCGGGCCGAGGGCGCGCAGCACCGTGGCGGGATGCAGGGTGCCCGCCCCCACTTCGATGTCATAGGGCTGCAGGATCGCGCAGCCCTTCTCGCTCCAGTAGGCGTGCAGGGTCAGGATCAGGTCCTGGAAACTCAGCGGTTCAGTCGTCCTGGAAGACAAGGCCGTATCCGGATTTGCGGGCATTTCGCGGGCGCGAAAAAAGACGGCGGACCATAGGGCCCGCCGTCTTGTGCATCAATGCCGGATGGCGAGGATCAGGCGCCCGGGGGCGTCGGGTCCATCAGGTCATCCTCGGCCGCGTCCGGCGCCGGATCGATGGGCGGCGGCGGAATGGTGGTGTCCGCGGGGGGCTCCATGCCGTCCGGCGGCGTCATGGCGTCGTCGGGCGTCATCGGATCGGGCGTGGGCTGGGCCATGGGCTCGGGTTCCGCCATGGGCGCGGGGTCGGCGACAGGCTCGGGCTCAGCGGGGAGAGCCTCTTCGGGTTCGACCGCGTCGGCGGGCGCTTCAGGCTCACTCCAGCCTTCCTCGTCGGCCTGCTCATAGGCGACGGCGTCCTCGCCCGGCGTTTCCGGCTCCCAGGAGTCACCGGTCGCGGGCGCGGCGCTGTCCTCACCGGGGTTCGGCACGGGTTGAGAGGCGGTGACCTCGGTCTCGGGAACCTCGCCGACGTTGGGCGGAGTAGCGGTCTGATCCTGGGCCATCGCAGCCGGGGCCATCAGCAGGGCCGCCGCCGCACCAGCCGTCATAAGACGCATGCGAAACATGGTGGTGTCCTTTCAGTGCGGCCGCCCACTAGATCGAACGGCCCATAACCCGACTTCGGAAGGACAATGCGGGGACGACGATCTCCGTTCCCCGAAAAGCTGCGGCCATTTCAGGGCGTAACGCGGCCTCAGGCCAGTCGGCAGGACATCGCCCACCAGTCGGGATGGGCCTGGGACAAGGCGTCAGCGGCCCGTCGTGCAGCCTCAGCCGTCCCGAACAGGGCGAAGACCGTGGCCCCCGATCCGGTGACCCTCGCTGTCAGGGCGCCGGGCGCAGAAGCCGCCGCCTCCAGCGCCTTTCCGATCAGCGGCGTGAGGCGGACCGCAGGCGCCTGAAGGTCGTTGCGGGTGCTTGTGAGCCAGTCCGCCAATTCTGCGACGGACCCGAACCCTGAGGGCGCGTCCGGCGCGTTCGCAGCCTCGCGCGGCGCTTCGTCATAGGCGCGGTAGACCGCTGCGGTGGAGGACGGGACGCCGGGGTTAAGCAGTACGGCATGGAGTTGCGGCAGGGACGGCGCCGGGCCCAGCACCTCTCCCCTGCCCCGGGCGATGACAGCGCGGGCCGCCAGACACATGGCCATGTCGGCGCCCAGCGGCCCGGCGATGCGGGTCAGGGCGGCGTCGTCCAGATCAAGGCCCAGCACATCGCGCGCGGCCTTCATGGCCGTCGCCGCATCCGACGATCCCCCGCCAAGGCCCGCCGCCACCGGCAGGCGCTTGTCCAGCCGTACATGGGCCGGCAGGCGGTCCAGACCCACGGCCCGGGCCATGGCGTCCAGCGCCGTCTCGATCAGGTTCGGTCCGCCGTCGATGTGCGCCGCGAAGGAACCGCGGGTCTCAAGCCGGAAGGCGTCGGCGCGCGTCACCGCCACCCGGTCGCCCACATCGGCGAATACCGCCAGGCTGACCAGAGGGTGATAGCCGTCGGCGCCCGGAGGACCTACGTGCAGGAACAGGTTCACCTTGGCCGGGGCCAGACGCCACGGGGGCTCGCCGGAACTCACGGATTGACGGGGTCGGCGATCTGGCCGTTGTCGGCCCGGGTAACGGCGCTGACGGATTGAACGGCGCCCAGCCCGCGCTCCAGCTTGGCCTCGACTTGCGCGCGCAGGTCCGGCTCGGGCGCCAGGCTGAGGGCCCGGCTCCACTGGAAGGCCGCCTCGCGCCGACGGCCCACCTGCCAGTAGGCGTCGCCCAGATGGTCATTGATGACCGCATTGCCGGGCTCCAGCGATACAGCCAGCTCCAGGGTCTCGACCGCCGCCTCGTACTGGCCCTGACGGTACTGGGCCCAGCCTAGGGAATCCTGGATGTGACCGGACTCCGGCTCGGCCGCCACAGCCCGCGCGATCATCTCGGCGCCCTGATGGACCCGCTGGCCGCTGTCGACCCACATATAGCCCAGGTAGTTCAGCACCTCGGCGTTGTCCGGCTGGTCCTGCAGGGCGGCCCACAACTCGGCCTCGGCTTCCTCGAACCGCCCCAGGGATTCATAGACGGCGCCCCGCGTGAACCGCACCTGCCAGTGCTGTTCGGCGGTGTTCAGGGTCGGTCCATTCAGCAGTTCCAGCGCCTCCTGATACTGTTCCTGAGCGGTCAGCAGGCCCGCCAAGCCATAGATCGCCTGGGGGTCATCCGGCGCCGCGTTCAGCGCTTCACGGGCGTGGATGAGGGCGTCTTCGCTCCGATCATCCTCCTGATAGCTCCAGGCCATCTGCTGGCGGGCGGCGGCGTAGAGGACCGGTTCGCTCCTGCCGATGGCGGCGAAGGTCGCGCGGGCGGCGGTGGTCAGGCCCGCATCCTGAAGGGTCTGGCCCAGCAAAAGGCGAGTCTGGTCGCTCTCGTCCAACCCAAGGGCCAGCCGCAGATAGACGGCGGCGAATTCGTTGTTCTGTTCGGCCAGTGCCGCCGCCGCCGCCGCGCCCAGCCCCAGAGCGGCGCCCTCGCGCAGCGTGGGGGCCGGAACGGCGCGCGAGCGCGAGGCGGCCCGCTCGCGGGCCAGGCGGGTCGTCAGATCGGTGGCGCCGGCCTCGATGGCGGCGTCAAACACGGCCACGGCCTCGTCCCGCCGCCCACGCCGCTCCAGGAACTCCCCGTAAGCTGTACGGAACAGGGGCGCGGTGGGCGCCGCGCCCGCCAGTTCGCCGAGGATCGCTTCCGCTGTCGCATAATCCCGGCGCTGCTCCAGCAGCAGCGCGCGATGATAGCGTGCGAACAGGCGCGCCAGGGGATCGGCGCCCGCGGGCGGCTCGGCCAGGGCGCGATCCCAGTCCCCGGCGGCGGCGGCGATCCACGGTTCCACGAACAGGCCGGCGCGGGCGTGGGGGAAGCCGATGGGCTGATTCGCCAGGGCGGCGTTGGCCCCCCGGGCGTCACCGGCGCCGTAGGTGCGCACCACCGAAACCAGCCGACCGGCCTCGGCCACGGTGGGACTGACCCCCTCGCCGCTGGGCGACAGACGCGCGGCCACATCCAGGTCCCCCGCCAGCAAGGCGGCGGTGAAAGCCTGGTCCCTCAGGCGGGTCTGATCCGGCTCGGCCGCCTGGGCTGCCGCCAGATAGTCTGCGCCCGTGCTGCTTTCGCCCAGGGCCATGGCGTTTCGCCCGGCCAGGAACAGGCCATAGCTTGACCGTCCCCGCACATCCACGGGCACATCGCTGAAGTCGATGAAGCGGATCGCCCCGGCCACCTCCAGAGGTTCGGCCTGTGCGGGCGAGGCGGCGGCGATCAGGGCGGCGAGCGCCGCGGCGGTCAGGGTGCGCGTCATGGAGCGAGGATCGCCTTACATATTGGGATAATTGGGGCCGCCGCCGCCTTCGGGCGTGGTCCAGACGATGTTCTGCGACGGATCCTTGATGTCGCAGGTTTTGCAGTGGACGCAGTTCTGGGCGTTGATGACGAAGCGCGGGTCCGTGCGGTTCGCCTCGTCCGCATAGACCACCTCATAGACCCCGGCTGGGCAATAGAGGCGCGCGGGCTCTCCATACTCCGGCAGATTGACCCCGATGGGGATCGAGGGGTCCTTCAGCCGCAGGTGCGCGGGCTGTTCCTCGGCGTGGTTGGTGTTGGAGATGAACACCGACGACAGCTTGTCGAAGCTCAGCTTTCCATCCGGTCTGGGATACTGGATCGGCTTGTAATCCTTCGCCTTGCCGGTGGACTCGGCGTCGGTCTTGCCGTGCCTGACGGTGCCCCACGGCGACCAGCCCTTGAACAGGGAGGTGATCTGCATGTCGATGCCGCCGAGCAGGGTGCCCAGGGTGGCGCCGTATTTCGACAACAGCGGCTTCACATTGCGGACCAGCCTGAGCTCCCTGGCGATGTCCGAGGCCTCGTAGGCGGTCTGATACTCCACCAGTTCGTCGCCGGAACGTCCGGCCGCGATGGCGTCATAGGCGGCGTCGGCGGCCAGGATGCCCGAGCGCACCGCATTGTGGCTGCCCTTGATCCGCGGCACATTCACGAAACCGGCCGAACAGCCCACCAGCACCCCGCCGGGGAACGCCAGCTTCGGCACGGACTGGTATCCACCCTCGGTGATGGCCCGCGCGCCGTAAGAGATGCGCTCGCCCCCCTCCAGATGCGCGGCGATGGCCGGGTGGGTCTTGAAGCGCTGGAACTCGTCAAAGGGCGACAGGAACGGATTCCTGTAGTTCAGGTGCACCACGAAGCCGACGGCCACATAGCGGTCCCCGAAGTGATAGAGGAATGACCCGCCGCCGGTCTTGTCGTCCAGCGGCCAGCCCAACGTGTGCTGAGCCAGCCCCGGCTGATGCTTTTCTGCGGGGACCTGCCACAGTTCCTTCAGTCCGATGCCGAACTTCTGCGGCTCGGCGTCGTCGCACAGGTTGTGGCGGGCCATGATGGTCTTGGCCAGCGACCCGCGCACCCCCTCGCCGATGAAGACGTACTTGCCGTGCAGCGCGATGCCGGGCTGATAATCGTCGGTCTTCTTGCCTTCGCGGTCGATCCCGAACACGCCGGCCACGACGCCCTTCACCCGGCCCGAAGGCTCGTCCCAAACCACATGGCTGGCGGCCATGCCGGGATAGACCTCGACGCCCAGCGCCTCGGCCTGCTCGGCCAGCCAGCGCGTCAGATTGGCCAGGGAGCCGATGTAGCAGCCGTGGTTCTTCATATACTTGGGCTGGGGCAGCCAGGTGATGTCGATGTCGCCCTGGGGGCCCAGCACAAGGAATTTGTCCTTGGTCACGGGCGTATCAAGCGGCGCGCCGCGCTCTTTCCAGTCGGGGAAAAGCTGGCTCAGGCCCGAGGGATCGATCACCGCGCCCGACAGGATATGGGCCCCGACCTCGGATCCCTTTTCCAGTACCGCCACGCTCAGCTCGCGGCCTTCCTTCCCGGCGCGCTGTTTCAGGCGGATGGCCGAGGCCAGACCGGCGGGTCCGGCGCCGACGATCACCACGTCATATTCCATGACCTCGCGCTCGGCGTCTGCGCCCAGCCCGCCGCCGATGGCCGCTTCCTCAGCTTTGTTTTTCGCGCCGCCTTCGACGATATCCTCAGCCATGTTCCCCTGAATCCTCGTTTCTTATGGGTTTGAACCACTATCCGAAGGTGACGTGACGGTGGTCAAGGACTATCCCTGTCCTTGAACCATGAACGCGCTCAACCCGGAAATCGCTGCGACCGAAAGCCTGCTCGCCTTCTGGCGCGACGCGGGCGTCGATGCATGCTTCGAGGATGCGCCGGTTGATCGCACCTTCACCCCCGCGCCGCCGGAGCAGAAGGCGACGCTCAAGGCCGTGGCCTCTGTCACGGTCGCGCCGGATCTGGGCGGGGCCGTCAGCGAAGCCCGGCGCCTGGCGGCCGAAGCCGGCGATCTGGACGCCCTCAAGGACGCTATCGCCGGCTTCACCGGCTGCCCCCTGCGCGACATGGGCGCCAGCCAGTCTGTTTTCGCGCGGGGCGACCCGGGGGCGCCCGTCCTGGTCATCGGCGAAGGCCCCGGCGCGGACGAGGACGCCCAGGGTGCGCCCTTCGTGGGCCGCGCGGGCAAGCTGCTGGACAAGATGCTGGATGCGGCGGGTTTGCTGGACAGGGTGTTCATCACCAACACGGTGTTCTGGCGTCCGCCTGGCAACCGCACTCCGACGCCCCAGGAGCAGATGATCTGCGCGCCCTTCGTTGAACGGGCCTTCGCCCTGATGCAGCCGAAAGCCGTGCTTCTGCTGGGCGCGGCGGCGGCGAAATCGGTTCTGAAGACAGACGAGGGCATCATGAAGATGCGCGGTCAGTGGCGGGAATGGCGCCTCAGCGAAGGCGGTCTGGCCGCCCCCGTATTGCCCACCCTGCATCCCGCGTTCCTGTTGCGCCAGCCCATGGCCAAGCGCATGGCCTGGGCCGACATGCTGGAGTTGGCCGCGAAACTGGACGCATCCGATTAACCCTTTCGCCTTGAAGACGCCCCATGGGGCTGTCACGAAGACCGACTGACGACCGACCGAATGCGTAGGGGCGACCTGGGTCGAGACAGGTCGAGCCATTCCGGAGGGGCCGCCGTGAAGCGGACAAGCCGTCGCGTCCTTGGCGCGCTGACATTGATCGCCGTGCTTTCCGGCGCGGGCGCTGGCCTGGCGCAGGTGCCCCGTGCGCTGAGCGATTCGGACCGCCTGTCCTACACCACCGCCTTCGACGCCCTTCGCCGCGGCCAGCTGGAAGCCGCCCGCGATTCGGCCCGCAACATCCAGGATCGTGTGCTGCTGGGCCAGCTGGAGTTCGAGCGGCTGTTCCACGCCAGTCACTCCGCCACCTATGAAGAGCTGTCGGCCTGGCTGGAGTCCTATTCTGATCTGTCGCCGGCGCCCCGCGTCTACGCCCTGGCCCTGCGCCGACGCCCCGACGGCGCCCCCGAACCACGCCGGCCGGGCGTCATGGCGTCCTTGCGCAACTGGGCCAGCGTTCAGGCGGCGGGCGGTGAAGCCGTCGGCCAGGACGTCTTCACGCCGCCCGGCCCTCGCGAGGCGCGAATCGCCCTGAACGCCGATGACCTGCCCCGGGCCTATGATCTGGGCGTCGCCCTGGGGGACCACTGGACGGCCGGTCTGGCCGCATGGCGCCTGGGCCGGTTCGCCGAAGCCTTCTCCGAGTTCGAGATCGTGGCGCTGGACCCGCTGGAGGACCCATGGGTCCGTTCCGGCGGCGCCTTCTGGGCCAGCCGCGCGGCTTATGCCTCCGGCCGCCAGGACCGGGTGCAGGAGTATCTGCGTCTCGCGGGGCGATGGCCCGCGACCTTCTATGGCCAGATCGCCCTGCGGCAACTGGGCGAGGACCCCGTCATCGAGAACCTCGGCCCCCAGCCCTACATGGCGGTGATCGCGGCTTCGGAGCGCGCGCCTGAGCCCCTGATGGTCGAGGCGGACGCCCTCGCCGCCTTCGTGGCGTCGAACGATCAGGCCCGCCGGGCCGTGGCCTTTCATGAGCTGGGCCGGGGCGAGGACGCCCGCACGGAGCTGAGGGACGGCCTGCGCCAGGCGTCGGGAGACGACCGGACCCTGTGGGCGGCTCTGGCTGGCGGGCTGAGCCCCCGGCGCGGCGTGTCGTCCGCAGCCCGCATCGACGCCAACGCCTATCCCATGCCGATGCTTGAGCCCGAGGGCGGCTTCATCATCGAACAGGCCCTGGTCTACGCCATCGCGCGCAAGGAAAGCGGCTTCGAGCCCCAGGCGCGCAGTTCTGTCGGCGCCTACGGGATCATGCAGGTGATGCCGACCACCGCCGCCGAGCTGGCGGGCGATCCGGGGTTCGTGCGCGATCCCCAGCGCTTGTGGAACCCGGCGGTGAACCTGCGACTGGGTCAGGCATACATCTCGCGCATGCTCGGTCTCGGCGCGTTCCAGGGCGATCTGCTCCGCGCCGTGGCCTCGTACAATGCCGGGCCAGGACCCATGCTGAGCGCGCTGCGCCGTCTGGGCCCCGACCCCGACCCCCTGCTGCTGATCGAGACCATCGATGTTCCCCAGGCTCGCGCCTATGTGGAGGACGTGGTCGCCACCTACTGGATCTATCAGCGCATGATGGGCCGTCCGCTGAACACCTTGGACGCCATCGCTTCCGGCGCCCTGTATGTTCCGCTGGCGCTGGATTACGTTCCGCCCCAGCCGCCGCCCCGGCACGAGCCCGCCGAAACACGCTGAGGGGCCCAACCCCCGGTCAATCAGCTTTGCAGAAGCGGAACAGCGTGTAATATCGCCGTTGTATGAAGAGCGCGCGCCGTGCGCGTGGGGCTGAATATCTGGGGTGTTCTTGATGAAAAACCTGTTCGCCGCGGCTTTCGCCGCGTTGATCATTGCCGGGCCGGTTGCGGCCCAGGACTATTCCGCCAGTCCGAACTACGGAACGGCGCGCCTGTCGGCTGGCTTCACGCCTGACCCTTACAACGTGACTGTCACGGCGGGCGGCTCCATTCGCGCCGCCGACCGGTTCTCGAGTTGCCGCGGCTACATCTCCAACGCCCCAGACCTGCGTCTGCACTGGTCCGGCGGCGGAAACCTGCCGCTGATCATCTCCGTCTCTTCCTCCCGCGACACCACCCTGGTGGTGAACGGGCCTGACGGCAGCTGGTATTGCGACGACGACGGCGGCGAGGGCACCAACCCCGCCCTGCGATTCGGCAGCCCCCGAAGCGGCCAGTACGACATCTGGGTCGGCAGCTATGGCGGAGACTATGTGTCCGCGACCCTGTCGATCTCGGAGCTGTACAGTCACTGACTCACCCTGTGCATTCGAAGGAGGCCCGGCCATCTCTTGCCGGGCCTTATTTGCATGAACCGTGGATGAACGCGCCGTTCGTATAACGGCTACGCTTTCGCTACTAAGCTTCACTGTGTCCTCCAGAGGGACACGCCCTTCAATCGCTTGAGGTTCCTTTTCATGAAACGAATTCTTGGTCTGGCGGCGGCAGCCGTGCTCGTCTCCGCGCCGGCCGTCGCGCAGGACTTTTCCAGGTCGCCCAGTTTCGGCACGGTCAACCTGTCGGCTGGCTTCACCCCCGATCCGCGCACCGTGGAAGTCGTGGCGGGCGGCACGATCAACGCCAGCAACGCCGCGTCGGGCTGCGTCGGCCGCATCGCCAGCGCACCGGATGTGCGGCTGAACTGGAGCGGCGGCGGCAGTCTGCCCCTCGTTTTCAGAACCCGCTCGAGCCGCGACACCACCCTGGTCATCAATGGCCCGGATGGCCGCTGGCATTGTGACGATGACAGCGGCGGCGGAACCAACGCCCGGGTCATCTTCCGCAACGCCCCCTCCGGTCAATATGACATCTGGATCGGCACCTACGGCGAGCAGACAGCGCCCGCCACCCTGGTGATCACCGAGATCCAGTAGCTTTGAAAGGGCCCGGACGCACCGCCGGGCCCTTTTCTTCTTTTCAGCGGCGCGCGCCTTCGCCCGTGATCACCGAGGCGGCGTATCGCCGGAACACCGCGTTTGGGAAGCGGCGTATCAAGGGAACTGACGATGAAGAGTTTATTGGCGGCGGCGACCATCACCCTGCTTTTGACGGGACATGCCGCCGCGCAGATTTCGCCAAATCCGAATCTTCGACCGCTTCATGGCGACATCCATCTGAGCGGCGGCTTCCTTCCCGACCCGCATGATCTGCGGGTCAATGCGGGCGGACCGATCCGGGTCGGCAGTTTCCGGTCCGGATGTTCGGGCTATGTCACCGAAGCGCCGACCGTAAGCGTGCACTGGTCGAGCGGAAGCGGCGCCCTGCCCCTTTTCTTCACGACCACCGGCTCGGACCGTGACCCCACCATACTGGTGCGCGACCCCTCCGGCGCCTGGCACTGCGACGACGACGGCGGCGACGGCCTCAATCCGCTGTTCGAGGCGCGTAACGCGCGGACAGGCCGATATGATGTCTGGGTCGGCACGTTCTCGGCCACCCGTGGCGTCGCCACCTTCAGAATTACTGAACTTAACAACCGTGCGGGCGGCTCGGCGCCTTCATACTCAGGCCCGTTGGACCCAACGCCCCGCGCCGTGGTGACCGGCCGTCCCCCGAACCATCATTTGTCGCCGCGATTCGGGATCATCGACCTGTCGGCCGGGTTCGCGCCGGACCCCTACACCCTGAACGTCAACGCAGGCGGCAATATCTCGGCTGGCGACATCAGCTCCAGTTGCCGTGGCTTCATCAGCGAGGCGCCCACGGCCCGATTGCAGTGGGAAGGCGGCGCGGGAGGTCTGCCGCTCCTCATCGCCGCCCGTTCGGACGGGGACACCACCCTTCTGTTGCGGGGCCCCGACGGCTCCTGGTACTGCGACGATGACGGCGCGGGCGGCTTGAACCCCCTGTTTGCGTCCACCGTCGGCCGGTCGGGACGCTATGACATCTGGGTGGGCCGCTACTCTCAAGGCACGATCAGCGCGGTTCTCAGCATTTCCGAATTGATCGGCAACGTCAGCACAGCCCATCGATCCATCGATGACATGAGCGACGATGAGTACTGCGAATATGTGGACTGGGACGACCCGGACTGCTGGTAAGCCCGCTTTCTGAGCAAGGACGCCTTGAAAACCCGGCTGACCGCCGGGTTTTCTAATGCCTGAACTGTTCTTGCTTTGTTCCATGTCGGCGTTAGGATGCTCCAATGTCGTCCACCAGCGTCGCCAAGGGCAGAGGGGCCAGGTCCAATGCATCCGGTCGATACGAGAGCCTGCGCCAGGAGGATTTCAATGACGGCTGGACCGGGGACGACGCGGAGGCCGCGCCCCTGCGCACCACCCTCACACCGGAGCGGGCCAGAAAGATCATCACCCGCAACGAGAGTCCCGATGTGGGCTTCGACCGATCCATCAATCCGTATCGAGGTTGCGAACATGGCTGCATCTACTGCTACGCCCGTCCGGCCCATGCCTGGATGGGCCTATCCCCGGGCCTGGATTTCGAGAGCAAGCTCTTCTTCAAGCCCGAAGGCCCGCGTCTGCTGGAACAGGAGCTCTGCGCCCGGCGGTATGTCTGCAAACCCATCCACATAGGCGGCAACACCGATCCCTATCAGCCGGTGGAGCGCGAGCATCGCGTCACGCGCGGCCTGATCGAGGTGCTGGCGCGGTTCAACCACCCGTTCAGCATCATCACCAAATCAGCCCTGATCGCGCGAGACGCGGACATCATGGCGCCCATGGCGGAAAAGGGTCTGGTCAGGGCGGCGGTGTCCATCACCACCCTGGACCGCAAGCTGGCCCGAACCATGGAGCCGCGCGCGGCGACGCCGGCCAAACGGCTGGAGGCCATATCGCGACTGGCCGACGTGGGGGTGCCGGTGACGGTGGGATTCGCCCCCGTCATTCCGGGGCTGAACGACCATGAACTTGAGGCGGTGCTGGAGGCGGCCAGGAAGGCCGGGGCGACCGGCGCCATGTACGTCACCCTGCGCTTGCCTCTGGAGATCAAATCCCTTTTCCAGGAATGGCTGGCCGAAGCCCGGCCCGACCGGGCGAAGCGGGTCATGTCGCTGATTCGACAGACCCGGGGCGGACGGGACTACGATCCCGACTGGAGCCAGCGCATGAAGGGGACCGGCCCGGTGGCGGAGCTGATCGCCACCCGGTTCAGGGCGGCGGTGAAGCGGTATCACCTCGATGGGCCGCGCCCCCCGCTGGACGTCAGCCAGTTCCGCGTGCCGCCCGAGGCGCGCAGTCAGCTCGATCTGTTCGACCTGGCCAGCTGAGCCGGTTCAGGCGCCCGCCACAGCCGCCTGAACCTTCAGCGCCTGCACGGTCTCGCGCACATCGTGAACCCGCACCATGGCCGCGCCGCGCCGCGCGCCCTCCAGCGCGAGTGCAATGGAGCCCCCCAGCCGGTCCATGGGGTCGGTGGCGGTGGGGTCGACGACCTGAATGGTGCGCTTGCGGCTGGCGGCGTAGAGCAGCGGAAAGCCCAGGGCCGTCAGTTGATCCAGATGCGCGGTCAGGGCCAAGTTGTGGGCGGCTGTCTTGCCGAAGCCGATGCCGGGATCCAGCCAGATGCGCTCGCGGGCCACGCCCGCCGCCATCGCGGCGTCCGCCCGGGCCGCCAGCCAGTCGCGGACCTCGCCCACCACGTCATCGTACTGCGGATCGGCCTGCATGGTGCGCGGCGCTCCCTGCATGTGCATCAGGATGACGTCACACCCCAGGTCGGCGGCGACCACAGCGCTTTCCGGTCGGTGGGTCAGGGCGGCGACATCGTTCCAGACGGAAGCGCCGACCGCCACGGCGGCGCGGGCCACGTCCGGTTTCATGGTGTCGATGCTGATGACCGCCGCCGGCCGTTCGGCGCGGATGGCCTCGATGACCGGCACGACGCGGGCGATCTCCTCGGCTGCATTGACCGGCTCGGCGCCCGGCCGGGTGCTCTCCCCGCCGATGTCCAGCACATGGGCGCCCTGATCCAGCAGGACGAGTGCATGGGCCACGGCCGAGGCGACCGTGTCGAGGCGGCCCCCGTCGGAGAAGCTGTCCGGCGTGACGTTCACGATGCCCATGATGCGGGTCACCCGACGCTCTCCCTTGCGGCCCCTCCCCTCGCCCTAATGCACCGTGGCTTGTTCGACCTCGACGCCGTCCGAGACAGGGGTCACCGGGACCGAGACGGAGGGGCCGGCGTTGGGGAAGTTGCTCTCGTCGCGGTTGGGCGCGAGGCCCTTTTCCAGCAGGTCCCGGATCTCTTCACCCGACAGGGTCTCATACTCAAGCAGGGCCTGGGACAGCTTTTCGTGGTCCTCGGCCTTTTCCGTCAGGATACGGCGAGCGTCGTTCCAGCCCTCGGTGACCAGGCGCTTCACCTCTTCATCAATGATGCGGGCGGTCTCCTCAGAAACGCTCTGGTTGCGGGCGACCGAGTGGCCAAGGAAGACCTCTTCCTGATTCTCGCCGTAGGCCACGGTGCCCAACTTTTCGGAGAAGCCCCAGCGGGTGACCATGGCGCGGGCCAGCTTGGAGGCCTGCTCGATGTCCGACGAGGCGCCCGAGGTGATGTTGTCCTTGCCGAAGATGAGCTCCTCGGCCACCCGGCCGCCGGCCATGATGGCGATGCGGTCCACCATCTGGCGGTACTTCATGGAGTAGCGGTCGCCCTCGGGAAGCTGCATGACCATGCCCAGGGCGCGGCCACGGGGGACGATGGTGGCCTTGTGGACAGGGTCGGCCATCTTGACGTTCATGGCGACGATAGCGTGGCCGGCCTCGTGATAGGCGGTCAGCTTCTTCTCTTCCTCGTTCATGGCCATGGACTTGCGCTCGGCGCCCATCATGACCTTGTCCTTGGCGTCCTCGAAGTCGCGGTGCGTGACCATACGGCGGTCCTTGCGGGCCGCCGTCAGGGCCGCCTCGTTGACCAGATTGGCCAGGTCGGCCCCGGAGAAGCCGGGCGTGCCCCGGGCGATGGTCTTCACATTGACGTCGGCGCCCAGGGGCACGTCCTTCATGTGCACGCGCAGGATCTTCTCGCGGCCGTTCACGTCGGGGTTGGGCACCACCACCTGCCGGTCGAAGCGGCCGGGACGCAGCAGGGCCGGGTCCAGCACGTCAGGGCGGTTGGTGGCGGCGATCAGGATGATGCCTTCGTTGGACTCAAAGCCGTCCATCTCCACCAGCAGCTGGTTCAGGGTCTGCTCGCGCTCGTCATTGCCGCCGCCCAGACCGGCTCCGCGGTGACGGCCGACGGCGTCGATCTCGTCGATGAAGATGATGCAGGGGGCGTTCTTCTTGGCCTGTTCGAACATGTCGCGCACGCGGCTGGCGCCGACGCCCACGAACATCTCGACGAAGTCAGAGCCCGAGATGGAGAAGAAGGGCACGCCAGCCTCCCCCGCCACGGCGCGGGCCAAAAGGGTCTTGCCGGTGCCCGGAGGGCCCACCAGCAGGGCGCCTTTGGGAATCTTGCCGCCCAGTTTCTGGAA
Source organism: Brevundimonas sp. (assembly GCF_046299535.1). Classification (GTDB taxonomy): domain Bacteria; phylum Pseudomonadota; class Alphaproteobacteria; order Caulobacterales; family Caulobacteraceae; genus Brevundimonas. The sequence goes on from NZ_JBKBIB010000022.1 coordinate 22,883, forward strand.
CTTGCCGGGGTCCTTCAGGAAGTCGACCACTTCCTGAAGCTCGTCCTTGGCCTCGTCCACGCCCGCCACGTCTTCAAAGGTCTTGCGGCCCTTGTGCTCGGTCAGCAGCTTGGCCTTGGACTTGCCGAAGCCCATGGCCCCGCGCGCCCCGCCCTGCATCCGGTTCATCATCCAGAACCAGAACAGGATCAGCAGGCCCACTGGCAGGATCAGGCCCAGCAGGCTCATCCACCAGGGATTGCGGGTGGTCTCCACGTCCATGGCGACCTCGGCCGCCTCCAGACGTTCGATCAGGCCCTCGTTGGGATAGGGGGTGGTGGCGGCGAAGGTGGTTTCGTCATTGAAGACCCCGCGCACGGTATCGCCCTTGATCACGACCGATTCGATCTCGCCGGCCTGGATTCGCGCCAACAGCTCGGAATAGGTGATGTCGGTGGGACGGGCGCCGGCGCCGGTCTTGCCGGCGGTTCCGGGGCCGGACGGGCCGACCATGGCGTAGGCGGCCAGAACCGCCATCATGATAACGCCGACGATGGCCAGGGTGCGAAGGTTCATTAGGGTCCTCAAACTCCGTGCGGCGACGTTCAGCCGCCGCGACGGTCCAGAAATAGGTCAGCGGGCGGCGTTTCGCCACTTGAATGCGTCAACTGGTCCTCATGCCCGATCCCGCCGACGGCGGCGACAAGGCGGTCTGCGACCAGACAGCGCGTCCCGGCCACGCGCCATGCAAGAACCGGGCGTGAGTCCTCGTCCCGGAACAGTACGGGCAGAGCGGGCCGGGCGGATGCGGGCAAGCTTCTCACGATCGCCTGATCTTCGGGGGCCAGGGCGGCCATGCGACCCTGAAGTGGACCCATGCGCCAGCCGGGGCCGGGGGCGGTGACCTCGAAGCGGTTGTCCCAGACGGCGGGCGCGTTCTGCGGCAGGGCGATGCGCGGGAGGCCTGTCCGACCAGGCTCACGGGTAATCAGCAGGGTTTCGCCGGAGGTCTGGAGGCGAGCGCCCGAGAGCGTCGCGGTGACGTCAGCCCCGGAAGAAAGACGGGCATGAAGGGCGGCAAGGCGGGCGCCGCGCGGCGGCGTGGTCTGGCCGGAGACACTGAGCAAGGCGGCGGAGAGGATCCGGGCCGGGACGGCGCGCGGCAGAAGGAGGAGACCGGACCAGGCCATCGGCGCCGCCTTGACGGCCGCAACGCTCGTGGTCCCTTGGGAAAAGTCCGAGGATGACCGACAGCTTGACCCTTCCAGCTGAAGCACCATACGGGCGCGACTGCGCAGGAAACGGGTGTCGGCGTTGGCGGGATCTTCGAGCCAGGCGACGTTGCGGGCGGTGAGAAAGCCGCGCAGATCGGCCCGGGAAGTGGTCAGGAGGGGCCGCAGCAGCATCACCCCCCTGCCCTCCGGCCAGGCCGGGGATGGCGACCAGTCACGCAGAGCCCCCAGCGTCGCGCCCTGCGCCCGCATCCAGTCGGATTCGGCGATATCGTCAGCGGTATGGGCCATCAGGATAACGCGGCCGCCCGCCTGACGGGCCGCATCGGCCAGCAGGGCGTGGCGGGCGTCGCGGGCGGCGGAGGGCAGGCCGGCAGCCGGCTTGGGGCCCTCCCATGACAGAGACCGCCAGTCGGCGCCGAGGGCGCGAGCAGCTTCTCCCG
>NZ_JBKBIB010000023.1:0-23799 GCF_046299535.1 Brevundimonas sp.
CGGGATGACACGGACGCTGGCCCTCCACGCCCGTTGCACTGTTTTTCGGCTTCGGCGTGCAACGCCGCGCCCGGCCACCCGGCCGCCGCCGCGCCGGGCGATCCCTTGTCTGACAAGGGCCTCAACCGCCGGACCGCCCTCAGGGGCAGCGGCGAGGAGGCCCCCGTTGCACGCCCGTTGCACTGTTTTTTGCATCCGGCGTCCGACAACGCCGGACCCGACCCATGACCCGCCGCGTCATCCCGGAAACGGCAGCGCCGCCGCCGATTGAATGGCGTCGCGCCGCGCGGGCCATGCTAGGATGAGCCTCACTCAGGGAAACGCCGAAATGAAAGAGTCCAAAGGCAAGCCGAAGAAGGCCGTATCGCCCAGGGCCAACGCCTCGAACCCCAGCCTGAAAGGGCTGCCCGAGGGTCCTGCGAAGCCGAAAAAATAGATGGGCGTTGAAACCGTCCACATCGTCCAGGGGTACGTCGCCGGAAAGGGCGGCGGGCTCAGGGCCGAGCAGCAGATCGGCTGCAAGTCCGCGGAGGAGGCCCGGCGAAAGGCGGAGCGTCTGGGGCCGCTGCGGATCGGCGTCGTGGCCTTTTCCGTTTCCGCCGACACCGAACTGGGGGATTATGACGAATCCCCCACCATTCTCTTCAAATCCGGGCGACTGCCCCACCCGTTCGACTAACCCTGGAGCAACCGTGACCGAAGACCAGACCGTCGAGGCCCTGCTCGACATCATCGATTCAGAGCGAACCGAAAACCGCGACCTCAGCGCCCAGCTCACCGTGCTGGGCCTGGCCGAGCGCACCGGCAAGTCCGGGTTCCGCCCCACCAGCGCAGGCTGGAACCTCCTCGGCGAAAAAGGCCGCAAGCACCGTTACGGCTGAGTCGGCGGGCCGCCCTCAACCCAGAGGCGTCAGCGGGACCGTTTCCCCTTCGTCGCAGCGGCGGGCGTCGGCGCCGCGGGCGGACCGAGCCGCTCGATGCGCGCCAGTTCGATGACAGCCTCCACCTGACGGGCGCGCCACTGGGTGGCGAAGTAATAGAGCATCTGAACCACCACCCCCAGGATGAGCAGGGTCACCCAGGGGCCCAGGTCCGACACCATCGCGCGGGTGTATTCCGGCGCGCCCTGCAGCCCGGCCACGAACAGCGAGGCGGGCACCGTGATGTAAAAAAGGGCCGCCATGCGCCAGTGGGCCTCGTTGCGCCGGGCGTTCAGCTCGGCCAGCCGGGCCAGACGCTCCAGCTGAACCTCCGGGAGGTCCCTGAGCGTCGCCAGCGCCCGGCGCGCCCAAGGAAGGTCACCCAGCGTCGAGATCACGTCCACGCCGTAGAGGCCCCATCCGGAGAAGGAGCGGCTCAGTCGAACCACCATGCACCACAGGCCGAACTCCCGCACCAGCGCGCGCCACAGCGGCCACACGGAATCGGCGGCTAGCGGGTCTTCGTTTGCAGCCGCGCCGCCAGACTTGATGTGTCCCACCGATTGCCCCCCATGGCCTGAACTTCTGAATAGAACTGATCCACCAGCGCCGTCACGGCCAGATGGCTGCCGTTGGCGCGGGCCTCGTCCAGCACCAGCCCGAGATCCTTGCGCATCCAGTCCACGGCGAAGCCGAAGTCGAACTCGCCCCGGCTCATGGTGGCCCAGCGGTTGTCCATCTGCCATGACTGGGCCGCGCCCTTGGATATGGCCGCCTGCACCGCCTCGGGATCCAGCCCGGCGTTCGCCGCGAAATGGACCGCCTCAGCCAGACCCTGGACCACGCCCGCGATGCAGATCTGGTTGACCATCTTGGTCAGCTGTCCGGCCCCGGCCGGCCCCATCAGGCGCATGGCCTTCGCATAGGCCGCCAGCACCGGCTCGACCCGGGCGAAGGCCGCCGGATCGCCGCCCGCCATGACCGTCAGCTGCCCGTTCTCGGCGCCCGCCTGACCGCCCGACACCGGAGCGTCGATGAAGGCCCGCCCGCCCTCCCCCGCCAGCGCCGCCATCTCGCGGGCGACCGTTGCCGAGGTGGTGGTGTGGTCCACGATGATCGCGCCCTCGGCCAAATGAGGCAGGGCCTCTCTGACCACCTGCCGCACGTCGTCGTCATTGCCCACGCACAGGATGAACAGCCCAGCCCCCGCCGCCGCCTCGGCCACGGTCGACCCAAATGTCCCGCCCGTCCGCTCGGCCCAGACCCGCGCCTTCTCCGGCGAGCGGTTGAAGCCGGTCACGGCGTGTCCCGCCGTGACCAGATACCCGGCCATGGGCCCGCCCATGACGCCCAGTCCGGCGAATGCGATCTTCACAGTCCGTCCCCCCCGATGCGGCCATAATGTCCCCGGAAGAACACCAGGGCGTCGCCGCCGTCGGCCGCAAAGCTCTCCACCTCGCCCACGATGGTGATGTGGTCGCCCATGGGCAGGCGCTGGTGCGTGCGGCAGTCCAGCCGGGTCACGGCGTGCTTCAGGCGCGGCGCGCCCTCCCCCGCCCGTTCATATTCATCGTCCCTCAGCCAGCAGTCGCCCCGGGCGAAGCGGGCCGCCATGTGCCGGTCGTCGGCGCCCAGAACATGGATGCTGAACCGCTCGGCGGCCTCGAACGCCTTCCAGCGCTGCGAGCCCTCGTCCATGCACCACAGCACCAGACGGGGCTCCAGCGACACCGAGGTGAAGCTGTTGATGGTGACGCCCAGCGGCCCGTCGGCGGTGTCGGCGGTCACCACGCAGACGCCTGTGGCGAAGCCGCCCAGCGCCCGGCGATAGGCCACGGGCTCGGGCACGTCAGCGTCGGTCTGGGGATCGATGGTCACGCAGGCTCCACGGTCGGCTCACCCGGACCTAGGCGGCCCGGGCGGCGGTGGCAACCGTCCCGTTCCGGGAAACCCGGCCTTAACCTCATTCAGGCAAGGTCCCCTCACCATTGCGGGGTGCGTTCCATGTCCATGAGCGATCGTCCGATCCTCATCAAGAAGGTCAAGAAGGTCTCGGGCCACGGCCACCACGGCGGCGCGTGGAAGGTGGCCTATGCCGACTTCGTCACCGCCATGATGGCCTTCTTCCTGCTCATGTGGCTGATCAACACCACCGATCCGGAGCAGAAGCGGGGCATCGCCGAATACTTCGCCCCCGCCAGCGTCTCCTCCACCACCAGCGGCTCGGGCGGCATCCTGGGCGGCACGGCCCTTGGCGACGACGGGGCCCAGGGCTCCGGCTCCCGCTCGGTCATCGAGCAACTGGCCCCCGAGGCCCCCGAACAGATCGAGGACGCGGGCCAGAGCAGCAACCTGGCCGCCGCCACAGAAAACGAACTGCGCGAGGAGATCGCCCGCCGAGAGGCCCAGGAGTTCGCCAGCGCCGCCGCCTCCCTGCGTCAGGCCATGCAGGACATGCCTGAACTGGCCGAGCTGTCGCGCCACCTGATCATCGACCAGACCCCCGAGGGCCTGCGCATCCAGCTGGTGGATCAGGAAGGCCGCTCCATGTTCGACAGCAACTCGGCCCAGCCCAACGAACGGGCGCGGGTGCTGCTGCGCGCCGTATCCCGCGTCATCAACCAGTTGCCCAACCGCGTCACCATCACCGGCCACACCAGCGCCGTGGCCGGCCAGCGCCGGGCCAGCGCGCCCGGCGACTGGCCCCTGTCCTCGGCCCGCGCCGACGCCTCGCGCCAGATCCTGCAGGGCGCCGGGGTCGATCCTGACCGCGTCTTCCAGGTCTCGGGCAAGGCGGGCTCGGATCCGCTGTATCCCGACGACCCGACCCTGGCCGGCAACCGGCGCATCTCCATCGTGCTGTTGCGCGAGGCGCCGGTGTTGCCCACGGACACCAGTCTGTGACCCGCCGCCCCGCCTCTCGCGCGAACGCGCTTGCGGCGGGCGGCGATTTGGCCCCAAATCCGCACAGGTCGCAGTATCGGCCTGATTTCGTGCAGGTTGTGGGAGCGTGACCCAACACATTCCGACACGGCGACTGCGGTTCTTCATGACCGCCACCGCGCCCTGTCCCTACCTGCCCGGCCAGGTGGAGCGGAAGGTGTTCGCCAACCTCCCCTTCTCCGAAGGCGCCGACGTCAACGACCAGCTGACCAGCGCCGGCTTCCGCCGTAGCCAGAACATCGCCTACCGCCCCGCCTGCGAGGCCTGCGACGCCTGCATCTCTGTGCGCCTGCCGGTGGCCGACTTCGTCTTCAGCCGGTCCCAGCGCAAGGTGCTGAACCGCAACGCCGACCTCAGCCGCGCCCTGGTCGAGGCCGAGGCCACCATGGAGCAGTTTGACCTGCTGCGCCGCTACCTGACCACGCGCCACCCGGGCGGCGGCATGACCGACATGACCTGGCAGGACTATGTGGCCATGGTCGAGGACACGGCGGTCAGGACCCACCTGATCGAGTACCGCCTGCCCTCCGACGACGGCGGCCCGGGCGAACTGGTGGCGGTGTGCCTGACCGACCTGCTCTCGGACGGCCTGTCCATGGTCTACAGCTTCTTTGATCCCCGGCTGGAGCGCCGCAGCCTCGGCGTCTTCGCCGTGCTGGACCACCTGCGCCAGGCCGCGCTGATCGCCGCCCCCTATGTCTATCTGGGCTACTGGGTCCAGGGCTCCACCAAGATGGACTACAAGGGCCGCTTCCGCCCCATGGAAGTCCTGCGCCCCCTCGGATGGACCCTGGTGGTCTGACGTCTCAGGCTGGCTCGTTCGCCTTGAACGGCGCCATCTGTTCGGCCAGAGCCCGCCTGAAGGCCGGCCGCGCCGTGCACCGCTCCAGATAGGCCGACAGGGCCGGATAATCAGCCAGAATGGCGGTGTGCCGCAGGCCCCTGAGCACCGTCGCCATCAGGATGTCCGCCGCGCTGAACTGGTCGCCCGCGAACCATTGACGGTCGCCCAGCGCGGTCTGCAAATCGCCCAGCCGCCGCCGCAGGGCGTCCTCCACCTGGGGGCGGCGCTCCACCGTCCACGCTTCGCCTGCATGGAACAGGTCGATGGCGGCCAGATCGGTCACATACGGCTCGACGCTGTTCAGGGCTGCGAACAGCCAGGTCATGACCATGGCCCGACCCGCCTCGTCATAGGGCATCAACAGATCGGATTTCTGGGCGATGTACAGGACGATGGCGCCGGATTCGAACATCTCCACCCGGTCGTCCCGAAAGGCCGGAACCTGTCCGAACGGCTGCCAGGCCCGGTACGCGCTGGACGCGCAGTCCTCGAATCCCAAAAGGCGGTCGTCATAGCCGTAGCCCGCTTCCTCCAGCGCCCATCGAACCCGCAGGTCGCGCACCACGCCCTGGGCGAACGGCGGCACCCACTTGAAAGCCGAAACCTCGATCATCACGCACGCCCTCTCCGCATCATGCTTGCCTTTTATGTTGATATCAACATAATTGCCGCCATGTCAAAGCCCATGCCCGCCGCGTTCCAGACCACCCTGCACATCCGCGACCACTGCCTGTGCCTGCACGCCCAGCGGGCCGCGCGAAGGCTGGCGCGGCGGTTCGATGAGGCGTTCCGGCCGCTGGGCATCACCAGCGGGCAGTTCTCGCTGATGAACGGCCTGAACCGCCCTTCCCCGCCCCCTATCGGCGCGGTCGCGGAGCTGCTGGCCATGGACCGGTCCACCGTGACCGCGAACCTGAAGCCGCTGGAGCGTCAGGGGCTGGTGACCGTCGCTGTCGATCCCGAGGACCGGCGCAGTCGCCGCGCCGCCCTGACCGACGCCGGCCGCGCCCTGCTGGCCCGCGCCGCGCCCGTCTGGATCGCGGCGCATGGCGAACTCGAGGCCGAACTGGACGGCGGCGGGGATGCGCTGAGGGCGGGCCTGAACGCCCTCGCCTGATCCTTGTCTGCTTGAGCCCTATCCCAACGCCAGCGACACGATCAGGGCGATCAGCAGGACCAGGCTGACCCCCTTCCAGAACCGCACCGGGTCGCGCTCCAGCAGCGACATCTGGCGCGGCGGCGGCGTCGCCAGCGCCCCGCCGCTCTCCAGCGCCTGCACCAGATCCTGCACGTCGGCCCAGCGGTGCGCCGGGTCCGGCGCGATGGCCCGCATGATCGCCGCCTCCAGCCAGGCGGGCGCGTCGGGCCGGCGCCGCGTCAGGGGCGTGGGCCGCTCGTACGGCAGGCGGCTGTCCGGATCGACCTCGCCCCACGGGGGCTCGCCCGCGAACAGCCGGTACAGCGTCACCCCCAGGGCGAACTGGTCGGTCTTCTCGTCCCCGTCGCTGTCGCCCGCGAACATCTCCGGGGCCACGAAGCCGGGAGTGCCGGGCGCCCGGGCGCCGGTCTCCTCCACCCGCTCCACCCGGGCCACGCCCAGATCGATCAGCTTGACCCCGCCATCGGAGGTCAGGATCACATTGTCCGGCTTGATGTCCCGGTGCACGACGCCCTGCCGATGCAGGGCCATGACCGCCCGCGCGATGCAGGCGGCGATGCGCACGCCCTCCGGCATGGGGATCGGCTCGCCCCGCGACAGCCGCCCGTGCAGGGTGCCGCCCTCATGGAACGGCTGAACGTTATACAGCCGGCTCTGGCGCGCCGGGTCCACCGGCAGGGTCCGGCCCAGATGGGGGCTGTCCACATGCTGGCCGATGAAGGCCTCGCGCAGCAGGATCGCGCGCAGATCGGCCTCCGGCAGGCCGCCCGGCTTGGGGAATTTCAGCACCACGGGGTCGCCCCCCTGCCGCTCCCGCGCCACGAACAGCCGCGTGTGCCGACCGTCGGCCAGTTGCCGCTCCAGCCGCCAGTCGTCCACGATCTCCCCGGCCTTGGGCGGCGGCGGCATGGGCAGGCCCTCGCTCTGTGCGCCCAATGACGCCCAATCCAGCGCCCCGGTGCGGATCACGTCGATGACGATGGCGGTGGCGTTGTCCTGCCCGTCCGCGTCCAGCGCGGCCTGCACGATGGCCCGGGCGTCGGCGTCGGGCGAGGCCCGGCGGCCCAGGATGCGGCCGATCTCCCCCTCGTTCAGCGCCCGGTGCGCCCCGTCGGTGGTCAGCAACAACCGGTCGTGCGGCTCCAGCGCCTGCACCCGCACGTCCAGCTTCACATCGGACTCGATGCCCACGGCGCGGAACAGCATGTGGTCCTGCCCCGGCCGGTTCAGCACATGGTCGTCGGTCAGCCGGGTCAGCACCCCGTCGCGCCAGTGCCACGCCCGGCTGTCGCCCACATGGACCACCGTGGCCTCGCGCCCGCGCAGGATCATGGCCGTGAAGGTCGCCGCCGCGCCCTCCATCTTCGGGTCGCTGCGCCCGGTGGCGTGAAGCCAGCGGTTGAACCCGCGCAGGGCCGCCGTCGCCGACGCCGCCACGCCTGACAGGGGCTTCTGGTCCAGATAGCCGTCGATGAAGCTGCGCACCGCCAGCTCGGCCGCCACGCGCCCGCCCCTGGCCCCGCCGACCCCGTCGGCGATGGCCGCGATCACCCCATGCAGGCGCTGCTCCTCGGGCGAACCGAGGTGCACCCCGCCGAAGTCCTGATTATCCGCCCGCGGCCCCCGCTCCGTAGCGAACCCCGCCGCGACCTCCAGCCTGTCGTCCGGCATATCCCCTCGCTGGCGACGTCAGGGGGTCGAGCATGGATTGTGCGCTGCGGGATGGCAATGGGGGGCCCTTTATCGGAGGCCAGAAGGGAGAAACCGCCCCACCCGCTTCTCCAGCAGCGCCACCAACTCCGGCTGCATGAAGGCGTAATCATCCGGGATGTCGAGGCACACCACGCGGGCGCGCTTCAGATGCGCCCTGAAACGGCGCTGGAGCTTTGCGCGGTGGGCGCGCTCCATGACGAAGATGATGTCGGCCCATTCCACCAACTCAGCGGAGCATGGCTCCTCCGCATCGGGCGCCAACCCGGCCGAAGCGGTCTCCACACCGGGCCGATTGGCGAACACCTGCTCGGCCGTGGGCGAGCGCAGGCGGTTGCGGGAACAGAGGAAGAGGAGGTTGGTCAGGGGAATGAGCAGTCTAGCCGTCGGTAGTGATCGCCGCGCGAAGGCTCTGCACAAAGAGATCGTCCCGACCGCTGATCGGCACCAGCGACTGCATGTTCAGGGGAAATCGCTCCGTTCGCCCGGTTTGCCCGCGAAACTCCGTATCGATCTCAAGAGGAAACGCGCCAGACGCTGGGTAAAAGCGCCCAAGTGAATCCCGCAGCGCAATGAACTGTTGTCCGACCTCGAGGACATAGGGCGGTGAGCATTCACCGCCTCCAAGCCCTGATCTTTGGTCGGCGGCTTGAAACGCATAGCCCTCGTTCCCCGGTCTTTGCGTAAACCAAGGCGGCAACTGGTTGGGGTGTGAAAAGCCCATCGACCCGGGACTGAATTGGTCGCCCAAAACGCTGGTGTCGTAACCTAAGACGCGAGGCTCATCGTCGTAGATCACATGGTTCGGATCGCCTTCCATCTTCAGCGTCTCGTCAATCTCAAATCGGAAGACAAACTGCTCGGTGAACTCCGGATAATCCGCAGGCAGGTCGGTGTTGCCGTAGTTCAGATACCAGCCGCCGAGGGAATACGCCCTGTGAACCAGATACTTGTGAGTCACCCTAACGATCTGGATCGTGTCGGCCTTCCGAGCGATCTGCGTGACGAGGTCCCCGTCCACGTACCGCCCGTCGTCTTGGAACTCGACCAAGGAGCACGCTAAAGCGGCGCCTGGAGACATCACGATCCCGAGCCAGCAGACAGCTGCGAGCAGGCGGCGTTTTCGGATGAACGGCTGCATGGCTTGACCCTCCCCGTGCGAAGGCCAAGCTACGCCGTGGGAAGCCCACACTAAAGCGGAATATTATCGTGCTTCTTCCACGGGTTCTGCTGCTGCTTGTTGGCCAGCGTCCCCAGCGCCCGGATCAGTCTCCGCCGCGTCCCATGCGGCATGATCACGTCGTCGATGTAGCCCCGTGACGCCGCCACGAACGGATTGGCGAAGCGCTCCTTGTACTCGGCCTCGCGCGCCGCCAGCGCCTCCGGATCGCCGGCCTCCTTGCGGAAGATGATCTCCACCGCCCCCTTGGCGCCCATGACGGCGATCTCGGCGGTGGGCCAGGCGTAGTTGACGTCGCCGCGCAGGTGTTTGGAGCTCATGACGTCATAGGCGCCGCCATAGGCCTTGCGGGTGATGACGGTCAGCTTGGGCACCGTGGCCTCGGCATAGGCGAACAGCAGCTTGGCGCCGTGCTTGATCAGGCCGCCGTACTCTTGGCGCGTGCCAGGCATGAAGCCGGGCACGTCCACGAAGGTCAGCAAAGGAATTCCAAAGGCGTCGCAGAACCGCACGAAGCGCGCGGCCTTCCTCGACGCATCGATGTCCAGCACCCCCGCCAGCACCTGCGGCTGGTTCGCCACCACGCCCACGGTCTGGCCGTCCAGCCGGCCGAAGCCGGTGATGATGTTGCGGGCGAAGCCTTCCGAGATCTCGAAGAACTCCGCCTCGTCCACCACCTTCAGGATCAGCTCCTTCATGTCATAGGGCTGGTTCGGATTGGCGGGCACCAGCGTATCCAGGCTGGGCTCGTCGCGCTGCGGCTCGTCATAGCTCTCGCGCACCGGCGGCTTTTCGCGGTTCGACAGGGGCAGGAAGCCCACCAGACGGCGCACTTCCGACAGGGCCTCCAGATCGTTCTCGAACGCCCCGTCGGCGACGCCGGACTTGGTGGCGTGGACCTTGGCGCCGCCCAGATCCTCGTGGCTGACCACCTCATTGGTCACCGTCTTCACCACGTCCGGACCGGTGACGTACATGTAGGAGGTGTCCTTCACCATGAAGATGAAGTCGGTGATGGCGGGCGAATAGACGTCGCCCCCCGCGCACGGGCCCATGATGACGCTGATCTGGGGGATGACGCCCGAGGCCAGGGTGTTCTGCAGGAAGATGTCGGCATAGCCGGCCAAGCTCTCGACCCCCTCCTGAATGCGCGCCCCGCCGGCGTCAAAGATGCCGATGATCGGCGCCCCATTGGTCAGGGCCATGGTCTGCAGCTTGACGATCTTGGCCGCGTGGGCGCCCGACAGGCTGCCGCCGAACACGGTGAAGTCCTTGGAGAACACATAGACCAGCCGCCCGCCGATGGTCCCGCGCCCGGTCACCACCCCGTCGCCGGGGATGCGCTGCGTCTCCATGCCGAAGTCGTGGGAGCGGTGCTCCACGAACATGTCGGTCTCCTCGAACGAACCCTCGTCCAGCAGCACGTCGATGCGCTCCCGCGCCGTCAGCTTGCCCTTGGCGTGCTGGGCCGCGATGCGCTTTTCCCCGCCGCCCTGCTTGGCGGCTTCGCGGCGCTTCTCGAGCTGTTCGAGGATGTCGTGCATGGGCGGGCTCCTGAGCGTTTTTTCTTGCAGGCAGGCTTAGGAGCCGACGCGGGCGGTGGCAAGCAATCCTCCCCCATCGGGGGAGGGGGACCGCGAAGCGGTGGAGGGGCTGGTTCCGCCGCACAGATGTCGGTGGAGGGGGTGGTTCCGCCGCACGGATGCCGGTTGCGGTCGAGGTTTTCAGAGCGGCGGAGCGGACAGACCCCCTCCACCATGCTGCGCATGGTCCCCCTCCCCCGGTGGGGGAGAATTACGCCATGCCCGCCAGACGGGTCAGTTCGGCCACATGGGCGGCGAAGGCCTTGCGTCCGGCGGCCGTCAGCGACAGCCACGTCCGCTGGCGCCCGTCCACCGCCGCCTTGCGCGGCTTCAGATAGCCGGCCTCCTCCAGCTGTTTCAGGTGCTTGGACAGCACCGAGTCCGAGACCTTGATGGAGTCGCGGATCATGGCGAATTCGGCCTCGTCGATGCGGGACAGGATCGCGCAGATCTGCAGCCGGCCCGGCGCGTGGATCACCGGATCGAAGACGGGTACGGCGGTCATCCGCCCGCCTCCGCCAGCTCCCGCTTCCAGACGGCCATCCAGATGCGGCCGCCCACGATGGCGGCGACGAAGCCCGCCGCCCCGGTGGCCAGCGGCGTCCAGGCGATCCCGGCGGCCTTGCCCCAGATGGACAGACCCATCAGGCTGATCAGCACCACGGCCAGGCCGATGGCGGCCCAGCGGGCGCGTCTGGGCGAATAGCCGCTGACCCACCAGCCGTATTTCTGCTTCCAGAAGTGGATCAGGCCCACCAGGCCACACAGGGACACCACCAGCACCAGGGCCGACCACGGTGTCGGCAGCCCCTGCCCCGCCACCATCAGGCCGCAGCACAGCCCGTAGGCGAGGTCGTAGCCCAGTGAATTCTTCATTTCGCCCGGCACGGCCTGGCGGGCGGAGGCGATGACGTCCAGCGCCTCTCGCGGATCGGGTTGTCGGGTCATGGCGAACTCCTCACTTTCCATACCGGAAAATGAAGCTGACTTTCCAACTCGTCAAGTGATAATTTTCCAGATTGGAAAATCAGCGCAGCGCCGCGAACCATCGCTCCAGCATCACCGCCTCGGCGCGCAGGCCCTCGGCCCGTTCGGCGGCTTCCTCGTCCACGCCCCAGCGATCTTCGGTGAAGGCTTCGTCCAGCCGCGACAGGTCGAACGCCTCGGCGCCCGACAGCGCGCCCCGCTGCACCGCCAGCGCCAGCACCGCCGAGCCCAGCAGGGGCGTGGCCATGGCCAGTCCGGTCAGGGCGTAGTCGTCCAGCGCCAGCGCCGCCTCGCGAACCGCCGCCAGCGCCTCATCGGCCTGCGGCCGATGCACGATGCCCGCGACCGGGATCAGCACGCAGCCCAGCTCCCGCTCGGCCCAGTCTCGCCACGGGGTCCAGTCCCGCGCCTGACGCTCCACCAGGGTATCGGGGGTGTCGGCAAGATAGCAGATCACGTCCGATCCGGCGTAGGCGGTGATCTCGTCGGCCACGGCTTCGCGCACCTCGCGCACCCGGTCGATGGCGGTGAAGGCCAGCCGCGTCGCGGGCATGGTGGCGGGGATCAGCACCTCGCCCTGCCCGGCCCATTCCTCGGCCACGATCTGCGCCGCAGCTTGTGTCGGCAGCACCAGGCTATGGCCCGCCGGCGATTTCGGCATCTTGCCGTCCAGCCGGACGGCCCAGCCCTGCCCGTCGGGCTCGACGCTGACGGTTTTCCAGAAGCGGCGCACCTGATCTTGCGCCAGTTCGACGAAGCCCGGGGGGCGCCGGGACGGCGTGTCGGCCATCTGCTTATCCGATCAGAAGAAGGACGGTCGCGGCTTCAACGCGCAGACGCCGCATCCGGCGCCGTGGGAATGGTGAGCCCCCTCGGGTTCGAACCGAGGACCCTCTGATTAAAAGTCAGATGCTCTAACCAACTGAGCTAGGGGCTCCCACACCTTGAAGCGGCGCGGACCATACGGATGTCGCCACGGCGGGGCAAGACGGGTCGGCGCCTCTTTTTTCACGCGTGTTCAGGCTGCGGCTCCGGCGATGGTTTGTGCGGTCTTGCGCGGTTCAGCGCAGGCTTCGGCCAGGGTGCGGGCCAGCAACGGCGCGTCGATAGGCTTGGTCAGGAAGGCGTGGACCCCCGCCGTGTCCCACGCCGCCCTGTGCACCTCCATGGCGTTGGCGGTCAGAGCGATGATCGGCGTCGCCGCATTGGCGCCGGCGCCCGCGCGGATGCGGCGCGTGGCCTCCAGCCCGTCCATGACCGGCATCTGCATGTCCATGAGAATGGCGTCGAAGACCTCCACGCTCGCCGCCTCCACCGCCTCGGCCCCGTTCTCCGCCAGGGTGAGACGACAGCCGTGGGGCTCCAGCAGCAATTCGAGAATTCTGCGGTTCACCTCGTGATCGTCCACCGCCAGGATCGAACGCCCCTGAAGCGACACGGCGACGGGCCGCAAGACCGGCTGCACATCGACCTTCTGGCGCGGCTCCACCGCCTCCACGCGCACCGTCAGGGTGAAGGTCGAGCCCTCGCCCGGCGCGCTGGTCACCGTCAGATCGCCCCCCATGACCTGGGCCAGACGGCGGCTGATGGCCAGCCCCAGACCCGTGCCGCCATAGCGCCGCGTGTCGCCGATGGAGGCCTGCTCGAAGCTGTCGAAGATACTGTCCATCTGCTCGGCCGCGATGCCGCAGCCCGTGTCGTGAACCTCGGCCGTCAGCATGGAGGTCCGCTCGTCCCAGGTCACATTCACCCGGATCGCGCCCTCACGGGTGAACTTCACCGCGTTGGACAGAAGGTTGAACAGCACCTGCTGGAATCTCAGGGGGTCCGTGCGCACCACATCGGGCACGGCGTCGTCGATCATCACGCTCATGCGGACGCCGCGCGACGTGGCCTTCGGCTCCCACAGCCGGCGCAGGGCCGCCAGCTTGTTGCGCACATTCATCTCGGCCGATTCCAGACGCATCTTTCCGGCCTCGATCTTGGAGAAGTCCAGCACGTCGTTCAGCAAGCCCAGCAGGATATCGCCCCCTTCCAGAAGCATGGTCACATGCTCGCGCTGCCGCGCGTCCAGACGTGTACGCCGCAACAGATTGGCGCCGGAGATCACAGCGTTCAGGGGGGTGCGGATTTCGTGACTGATGACCGCGAGGAACTCGGACTTGGCGTCGCTGGCCTGTTTCGCGCGGTCTCGCTGCATCAGCGCCTCGATCTTGGCCGCCCGCATGTCCCCGGCAGTTCTCATGGACTGCCGCACAGCCACCACAAGATGCGCGACATACAGCAGCGCCGCGATCAGAATCGCGACAGCCGCCGGGTCGCGGGTCGTGCCGAGAGTCAGCAGGGGCAGCCCCAGGAAATAGGTGGCATGGGGGATCACCGAGGCGATCAGCAGCGGCCGCGCATGATGCATGTGCAGGCTGACATGCAGCAGGCCGCCCGCCACCTGGATCATGGCGAACAAGGCGCCGAACTCACCGCCCCTGAACCAGAGATAAACCGCGATGGACGAATAGATCGCCGTGTTGAGCGCCGCCGAAACCACGCAGAACGCCTTCTGCAGCCAGGTGGCGTCGCCCGTTTGCGCCCGGAACGGCCTGAACGCCAGCCAGTCCACCCCCTGCCCGGCCAGCATGGCTGCGAACCACGCCACGGGCCAGATGGACGGGGCCATCACCAGGGCGGCCCCGCCTATGAACAGCGCCAGACCAAGGCGGGTCGGCAGTTCCCTGGCCCGCGCCGTCGCCACGGCTGCGTATCCCGACCTGACCATGCTCCCGCTCCCTCGAATATGGAACAAGGGTATCCTGCACAGTACGAACGATTGGTTTCCAACCCTTGACGGATATTGCAGGCTCGGGAATGGAACGGGACCGCAGGTCACGCGTTGGCAGACATAACTGGACCTCAAGGGCGCGGGGAACGAATATGAATGAATTCAAGCTGATCCTCGCTATTGCCTTGGTGGTGGGGCTGGCCGCGTGCGATGACGAGGCCTACCGCAGCCCGGCCAGTGACGATCTGCCGCCGCCCCCCGCCGTCGAGTCCGCGCCCGCCGCACAGGATCAGGGCCTGGACGCTTCCGCCACAACGACCGAAGCGCCGGCCGCCGACTACTCCCGCTTGCCGCCGCCCCCTGAAACGTCCGAAGAGACGGTTCAGCCTGAAAGCGAAACCCTGTTCTATTGAGCCGCGGCGCCCGCCGTCAGACCGCCACATGAAGATGTTCAACGGCGGTCCCCCTCGCTCCCGAATATTCCTGGCGGGCCGGAGAAATTGCGTTTGACCCGTCCGCTTCCCCTGATCGCTGCCGTCCTGACGGCAATGTGCGCCGCGACCGTCGCCCAGGCGGAGCCGCGCGCCCTGGTTCGGGGCGACGTCAGCGGTGATCTCAGGGAAGCGCTTGAGCGCGCCGTGGGGGAAACCGACGCCCGGATCGAGAACCGTTTTCAGGCCCGCCGTCGCGCCGCCGCCGCCGCCGAGAACGCCGAGGCCCTGCTGCGCTCGGAAGGTTATTACCAGGCGGTGATCGAAGAGGTCGTGGAGGGAGAAAGCCCCCCTCGTGCGGTGATCGTCGTCACGCCGGGGCCGCGCTTCGCTCTTGAGCAGCCGCGCGTGGACTGGCTGGAGACGCCGCCCGACGATCAGACCGCCCTGGCCATGCTGTCCACCGTGCAGGTCGAGCCCGGCGCGCCGGGTCGGGCGGCCGACGTTATCGCCATGGAAGGCCGGATCGTTTCCGGCCTCAACCGCCGGGGCTATGCGGACGCCTCGGCCGGGCCGCGCAGGGTGGTGGTGGATCACGCCGTCCGTCAGGTTCAGCCGACCTACCGGATCGTCTCGGGCGAGCTGGTGCGCCTGGACGGCGTCCGGCTGGAGACCCAGGGTCCGACGCGGGCCGAATGGGTCGGGGGACTGGCGCCCTGGACCGAGGGCGACGTCTACGATCCGGAGGACGTGGCCGAGCTGGAACGTCGCCTTCTGGAGACCGGCGTCTATGACGGCGTCGGGGTCGCCCTTGCGCCGACCGACCAGACTGACGCCGAGGGGCGACGACCGATCATCGTCACCCTGACCGACCGGCCGCGCCGCATTCTCGAGGCCGGCGTCAGCTATTCGACCACCGAGGGGCCGGGGGTGGACGGTATCTGGACCTGGCACAACCGTTTCGGGCGGGCCGATACTCTGCGATTCCTGGCCCGCGCCGCACGCATCGACAGCCGCATCGGGGCGGAGCTGTCCCTGCCCCACTGGCGACGCCCGGGTCAGACCCTCCGGTTGGCCAGCGCCGCCATCTATGAGGACACCGACGCCTACGACCGCACGGCGATCAGCCTGGCCGCCGACCTGCGCCAGCGGTTCGGCCGCACCTCCTGGTACAGCTACGGCGTGGCGCTTGACGGCGGGCTCTACAACGAAACGCGGTTTGATCCGGTCACCCAGGGGCCTGTCGACGTCGAACGCAATCTGGTGATCCTCACCGGCCGCGGCGGGTTCCATGTGGATCGCTCCAACGATCCTCTCGATCCGCGTCGGGGCTGGCGACTGTCCGGCACGGCGCAGCCCACGGCGGTGACCGGCGACGACGACGTCTACTTCCTGCGCGCCGACGCCACCGGCACGGCCTATCTGCCGATCCAGGACGAAGGGCGGACGGTTCTGGCGGGGCGTTTGCGGATCGGATCGATCGTCGGGGCCGAGGAGTCGCTGGTGCCCTCGGATCGGCTGTTCTATTCCGGCGGCGGCGGATCGGTGCGCGGCTATTCCTACCAGGGCGTGGGCCCGCGCCTGACCGACAACACGCCCCGCGGGGGCCTGTCCCTGTTCGAGACCTCCATCGAGGTTCGCCGCGACATCGGCGAGAACTTCGGCGCTGTGGTGTTCGTGGACGGCGGCGCGGTCGGTTTCGAGGAAACGCCAGACCTCAGCAACATGCGCTACGGCGCCGGCTTCGGCGTCCGCTACCGGCTCCCCTTCGGCCCCGTCCGCGCCGACGTGGCGTTCCCGCTGAACAAGCGCGAGGGCGATTCCGACTTCCAGCTTTACATCAGCATCGGACAGGCGTTTTGACCGATCCGGCCGTACAGCCTGAAACGCCCAAGGAAGCGAAGGCGCGGCGGACCCGTCGTCAATGGGCGGCGCTGATCGCAGGCATGGTCGCGGCCGGCCTGATCGGGCTGGCCCTGCTGGTCCTGATCGGCGGTCGGTTCATCGTCCTGTCTCCCGCCGGACGCGATATGGTCGTGGGCTTCGTCTCGGGCAAACAGCTCGGCGACTACGGCGCCATCAACGTCGAGGGCCTGTCGGGAGACCTGTGGAGCGATTTCACCATCGCACGGGTGACCGTGACTGACGCCGAAGGGGTCTGGCTTGAGGCCACCAATGTGCGCGTGGACTGGACCTACTGGCCGCTGATCACCCGGCGCTTTCACGCCAGCGAGATCGAGGCCGAACGGATTCGCCTGATCCGTCGCCCCCTGGTGGAGGCTTCGGACGACGCGCCCGGCGGGGGTCTGCCCCTCAGCATCGACATCAACCGTTTCGCGGCCAATATCGATCTTGAGGAAGGCTTCAGCCAGGAATACGGCCGCTGGACCCTGAACGGCGCGGCGAACATTCGTCGCTTCGGGGCCAGATCGGCGGAAGTCTCCGCCTTCAGCCTGACCCGCCGTGGAGATTTCCTGCGCGCCGAGGTCACCTGGGGCGACCGTCTGGACCAGTTGCGCGTCAACGCCAGGGCCCAGGAGGCCGGCGGCGGCCCGTTGGCCGGCGCCCTGGGTTACTCGCCCAACGAGCCTTTCCTGGCCTCCGCGCTGGTCAACGGCGACGGCGTCAACGCCCGCGTGCAGACCGGCGAGTTCGTGCCCCTGATCGTCCGGGGCCGGTTCCGTCAGGGCGGGGGCACGCGCATTTCGGGATTCGCGGACTTCTCCGGCTCGGACCTGCTTGAGCCCTTCGTGCGGCGCATCGGCCGCACGGCCAGGTTTGGTCTGGCCACGGTCGCCGACCCCACGCGCCAGGGGCTGGAGGCCATGGCCTGGGATCTGCGATCCGACAATTTCGCCTCACAGGCGCGCGGCTTCATCAATACATCCGACGGCACCGCTCCCGACGGCGTTCGCCTCAGCGTCGCCACGCCCTCGCTCAGCCGCCTGACCGGCGCCGGTCTGGCAGGTCCTTCGGCCTATGTGGGCGTATTCAGGGGTGACGCCCAGGCCTGGCGGCTGGACGGAGCGGTCAGCGTGCGCCGCCTCAGCGCCGCCAGTTATCGCGCCGACCGCTTGTCGGGGCCGCTGAACGTGCGCGTCCGCAACGGCCGCATGGCGTTGAGCGGCGATCTGGCGGTTCAGGGCGGCTCGCGCGCCGGCGTCATCGGCGGCCTCCTCGGGCCCCAGCCGCGCCTGGCGTTCGAAACCCAGCGCACCCCGGATGGCGCCTTCCTGCTGCAGGACGTGGACCTGCGTGGTCAGGGCCTCATTGTCGAGGGATCCGGCGCCCGCGGCATGAACGGGTCGCTGCGCTTCTCCGGCCGCGCGGAGATCACCAACGCCGGACTCATCAGACCCGGCGCGCGCGGGGCATTCGGCGGGCCCATCCGCGCCAGCCAGGCGAGGCCGGGCGCGCCCTGGGCGATCACCTTCGACGGCCGCGGCCGGGGATTGACCACCGGCATGGGGGAACTGGATCGCCTGCTGGGCGCGACCCCGCGCCTGAACGCGGCGGGGTCCTTCAGGGACGGACGGGTCGAGATCGACCGTGCAGAACTGTCGGGCGCCAACGGGCGGGCCGGCGCGCGCGGGCTCGTCGAAGGCGACGGGCGGCTGCGGCTGGCGCTGAACTGGAATGCCCAGGGCCCCTTCGGCGTGGGCCCCGTGGAACTGGACGGCGCCATGTCCGGCGACGGTGCGATCACAGGCTCCCTTTCGCAACCCCGCGCCGACCTGACCGCCGCCTTCGCCGAGATCGCCGCAGGACCGCTGACCCTGACCGGCGCGGACATGGTCCTCAGTTTCCGGCGCGGCGCCAACGCCTCCGACGGCCGGGTGGCCCTGACCGCAGAGAGCAACTATGGCCCCGCCCGCGCCTCGGGGGACTTCTTCCTGGCCGACGGCGGCGTGCGTCTGTCCGGCGTGGACGTAAACGCCGGCGGCGTGGCGGCCCAGGGCGACATCGCGCTTGTGGGCGGCGCACCCGCCAGCGCCGATCTCGCCTTCACCGCCCGGCAGGGGGCCTTCCTGGCCTCGGGGGAGGCCGATGGCCGTGTGCGACTGACCGAAGGCGGCGGAAGCGACAGCGCCATCCTTGAGGTCACCGGCCGCAACGTCCGTTTCGCGGGCTCCGGCTATCTGATCCGCACTCTGGATCTGAACGGCCGTGGAACGCTCGACCGCCTTCCTTTCACTCTCAGCGCTGACGTGGCCGGCGACACCCCCGTGGAGTTCAATGGCTCCGGCGTCTACGCCCGCAATGGTCAGGGCCAGACCATGACCCTGAGCGGCGACGGCCGCGTCCGCGAGATCGCCTTCAACACCCGCAATCCGGCCGTGATCGCGCTCTCCGGCGACGGACGGGTTGTTCGGGTGGATCTGGGCGTGGGCGGCGGCGCCCTGGTGGGCGAACTGCGGCAGGACAGCAACGCCTCCCTGATCGAGGCCAATCTGACCAGCGTCGACCTTGGCTCCCTGTCGCCGGACCTGCGGGGGCGTGTCACGGGCCGCGTGTCCCTGCGCGGAGCGGGCGACGACCTGTCGGGCTCCGCCAATCTGACCATGACCGAGTTGCGCAGCGTCGACGCTGCCGAAGGTCTGGCGGTCAACGGCACGGTGGACGCCCGCCTGGCCGGCGACACCCTGCGTCTCACGGCTCGGGCCGTGGACGAAGGCGGCGTTCAGGCCAGTGCAGAATTGACGCTGCCGGTTGAGACCTCCGCCGCCCCGTTGCGCCTCGCCGTCAACCGCACCCGTCCCATGTCCGGCGAGGTGTCCCTCAGCGGCCAGATCCAGCCGATCTGGGATATCTTCCTGGGCGGTGAACAGCGCCTGGCGGGACAGGTCGATGGTCAGGCCGCCATCGCCGGCTCCATAAACGACCCGCGCATCACGGGCAGCCTGGATGTCCGGCAAGGATCCTTCCGTGACACCATCACCGGCGTCCGTCTGGAGGCCCTGACACTGGCCGCCCGTTTCGACGGCGAGTCCGCCCAGGTGCAGACCTTCACCGCCAATGACGGCTCGGGCGGCACGGTGTCCGGCTCTGGCCGCATGAACCTGCGTCAGGGGTCGGCCTCCAGCTTCACCCTCAATCTGTCCAGCTTCCGCCTGATCGACAACGAGATCGCCACCGCTGACGCTTCCGGCCCCATCACTGTCACCCGCGGCGCGGACGGCAACATCCAGCTGATGGGCCGTCTCAACGTCGACGAGGCCGAGATCGCGGCCAACCCGGTCGGGGGCAACGGCATCGTGCGCATGGACGTGATCGAGGTGAACCGCCCCGGCGGCGATCCGGTCGTGATCGGCGGGGATGACCCGGAAGCCGCACGGCGCGGCCCCTCCATCGGTCTGGACATTGTGCTGCGTTCGCCCAACGGCCAGGTCTGGGTGCGGGGCCGCGGCCTGAATGTGGAGATGAACGTCAACGCCCGGGTGCGCGGGACCCTGGCCAGCCCGCAACTGACCGGCACGGCCCGGGTGGTGCGCGGCGACTATGATTTCGCGGGCAAGCGCTTCGTGTTCGACGACAGCGGTACGGTGACCCTCTCCACGGATATCGACCGGATTCGCCTTGATCTGCGCGCCGTGCGCGAAGACCCGGCCCTGACGGCCGAGGTGCGTGTGACCGGCACCGCCGCCTCGCCCGAGATCGAGCTGACGTCCACGCCGCAACTGCCGCAGGATGAAATTCTGTCTCAAGTCCTGTTTGGCCGGTCCGCCTCGCAACTGTCGGCCTTCGAGGCGGCGCAGCTGGCCTCGGGCGTGGCCTCCCTGGCCGGCGGCGGCGGCTTTGACGTGCTGGGCAATCTGCGCGAGTTCGCCGGTCTGGACCGCCTGTCCTTCGGCGGCGACGCCTCGGCCCTGACGGTGGCGGGCGGCCGCTACCTGACCGACAACGTCTATTTCGAGGTCATCGGCGGCGGCGAAGGCGGGGGCGCGGTTCAGGTCGAGTGGCAGGTCAGGCGCAATATCGCCGTCACCTCCCGGTTCGAGGGCGACGGCGACGCGCGTCTCGCCGTCCGCTGGCGCAACCAGACCCGTCAGCCCGGGACGGGCCGTCAGGATCGTCGGCCCAACCGGAGCGAATAGCCGCCGCCCGCGCAGGCTTTCCACCCGGCTTGGCATTTGTCCCGCCGGGCGCGTAGGGTCCGCGCGCATGAAGATTCACCCCCACGATCAGGTTGTCCTTGATCGCGTCGCCGAAGCCGGCGAGCGCATCCTTTCGCGCGCCGTCGCCTGGAGCGAAATCAACTCCGGCAGCCGCAACGACGGCGGCCTCGCCCGCATGCTGGACGTACTGGAGGCCGAGGCGCGGATCCTGCCCGCTGAAATCGCCCGCATCCCCACCGCACCCTCGTCCATCGTCGGCGACGACGCCCGGGTGATCGAACAGGCCCACGCCGACTGCCTGAAGATCACCGCCCGCCCCGAGGCCCCGATCCAGGTGGTCCTGACCGGCCATTACGACACCGTCTTCCCGGCCGACAGCCCCTTCCAGACGGTGACGACGCGCGCCGACGGCGCCCTGAACGGCCCCGGCCTGGCCGACATGAAGGGCGGCATCTCCGTCCTGCTGGGCGCGCTGGAGGCCTTCGAGGCGCACCCGGACAAGGACCACGTCGGCTGGACCGTCCTGCTGTCCCCGGACGAGGAGATCGGCTCCCCCGCCTCCGCGCCCCTGCTGGCGGAACTGGGCGCGCGCGGGCATCTGGGCCTGACTTATGAGCCGGCGCTGGCCGACGGCACCCTGGCCGGCGCGCGCAAGGGCAGCGGCAACTGGCACCTGATCGTCACCGGCAAGGCCGCCCACGCGGGCCGCGCCTTCGACGAGGGCCGCAACGCCGTGGCCGGCGCCGCCATCCTCGCCGCCGCCCTGCACGGCCTCAACGGCCAGCGCGAGGGCGTCAGCGTCAATGTGGCGAAGATCTCCGGCGGCGGCGCCCTGAACGTGGTGGCCGACAACGCCGTGGTCCGCTTCAACGTGCGCGTGCCCGACGCCCAGGCCGCCGCCTGGATCGAACACGCGGTCACCGAGATCGCCTCCACCCCGCCGTTCGAGGGCCTGACCCTGCACCTGCACGGCGGCTTCACCCGCCCGCCCAAGCCCATGGACGCGGCCCAGACCGAACTGTTCGAGGCCGTGCGCCAGACCGGCGCCCTGCTGGGCCAGAGCATCGCCTGGAAATCCTCCGGCGGCGTCTGCGAGGGCAACAATCTGCACGCGGCGGGCCTGCCCAATATCGACACCCTGGGCGTGCTGGGCGGCGATATCCATTCCGAAGACGAGTTCGCCTGGCCCGACAGTTTCGTCGAACGCGCCCGGCTCTCCGCCCTGATCCTGTGCAAGACCGCCTCGGGCGAGATCGACGCCCACCGCCTCAAATCCCTTCGACTGGAGACCCTGTAACCGCATGCTCGTCGTCCGCCCCGCCGGGCCCTCCGACCTGGACTCCCTGCTCGAACTGGCCATCCTGTCCGGCCCCGGCTTCACCAGCCTGCCCGAGGACGCCGACGTCCTGTCCGAACGGCTGGACATCAGCCGCGACAGCTTCGCCGGCAAGCTGGCCCCTCAGGAGCGCTGGTACACCCTGATGCTCGAGGACACCGCCACCGGCGACGTGGACGGCGTCGGCAGCGTCAAGGCGGCGGTGGGGCTGAAGCGGCCCTTCTTCTCGTTCCGCATCGTCAATCACACCCAGTCCTCGCCCTCCATGAACGTGCGGCTGGATCACCAGACCCTGGTGCTGGTCAACGAGTGCACCGGCTGGTCCGAGGTGGGCTCGCTGTTCCTCAAGGCCGACCGGCGCAAGGGCGGCGCCGGGCGCCTGCTGTCACAGTCCCGCTACATGCTGATCGGCGCCGATCCCGAACTGTTCGCCGACAATGTGCTGGCCGAGCTGCGCGGAGTCTTCACCCCCGACGGCGCCTGCCCGTTCTGGGACCATGTGGCGCACAAATTCTTCCCCATGGAGTTCGATGACGCCGACCGCATGACCGGCTCCACCGACAAGCAGTTCATCGTGGACCTGGCCCCGCGCCACCCCATCTACATCGGCCTGCTGCCCGAGCCCGCCCGCGCCGTGATCGGGAAGGTGCACCCCCAGGGCGTGCCCGCCATGGCCCTGCTGGAATCCGAGGGCTTCCGCCCCAACGGTCTGGTCGACATCTTCGACGGCGGCCCCACCGTGGCCTGCCAGCGCGACAACATCCGCACCGTCCGCGACGCCCGCACCCTGACCCTGTCCGTCGCCGATGAGGTGGACGTCGAGCTGGTCTCCCTCGCCTCCACCGACAGCGTCACCGCCTTTCGCGCCGTGCGCACCAGGGTGGCCATCGACGGGGACACCGCCCATATGACCAGGGAAGCCGCCGACGCCCTGAAACTCAAACCCGGCGGCGTCGTTCGGGTGAAGAGCTGACAATAAAAATTCCGCTCATCCCGGCGAAAGTCGGGACCCAGTCCTGTCCAGCTTCACGCTGACGCTTCAGGACCGGCGGGCGGGCCAGACCTGACACTTCGGGTCATCCAAATCACTGGGTCCCGGCTTTCGCCGGGATGAGCGGACACAAAATGACGAACACCCATTTCATCGCCAACCAATGGACCGCCGGCCAGGGCGCCGCCTTCACCTCCACCGATCCCGCCACGGGCGAGACCGTCTGGACCGGCGCCGAGGCCTCCCCCGCCCAGGCCGCCGCCGCCGTCGACGCCGCCCGCGCCGCCTTCCCCGACTGGGCCGACCGCCCGCGCCAGGAGCGCATCGACGCGGTGAAGCGCTACCAGGCCGTGCTCAAGGACCGCACCGCCGACATGGCCGAGGCCATCAGCCGCGAGACCGGCAAGGCCCTGTGGGAAACGAAGGCGGAGCTGGGCTCCATGGCCGGCAAGGTGGACATCTCCATCCGCGCCTGCGAGGAGCGCACCGGCGAGCGCGAGGCCGAGACCGCCTTCGGCCGCGCCGTGCTGCGCCACCGTCCCCACGGCGTGGCGGCGGTGCTGGGCCCGTACAACTTCCCCGGCCACCTGCCCAACGGCCACATCGTCCCGGCCCTGCTGGCGGGCGACACCGTGGTCTTCAAGCCGTCCGAGGAGACCCCGCACACCGGCCAGCTGATGGCCGAGGCGCTGGAGGCCGCCGACCTGCCGACCGGCGTGTTCAACCTGATCCAGGGCGGCCGCGAGACCGGCGCCGCCCTGCTGGACCAGAAGATCGACGCCCTGCTGTTCACCGGCTCGGGGGGTGGAGGGGGACAATTCCA
>NZ_JBKBIB010000024.1:0-22136 GCF_046299535.1 Brevundimonas sp.
TGGACAGCGCTCCATGTCCCGGACCCGGCGAGTAATCCGCCCCGCCGCTATATCCCGCTCGATCACAGCCCGTCGCCGCAAGGTCGCCGGCCGAGCGCCCTTCCCGTGCGACGGGATGGGAGAAGGATAGGGCCGCCCGGAACGCGGTCGGAGAAATGGGCGAAGATTTTTGCGGAGACCTTATGCGGCAATGCATTGGCCCGGAAAAATGCGGGTGCTGAGGGCGAGTTCGTCCCGTATTTTCCCTCCCCGGCCCGGGGAGGGGGCTGAGCCGAAGGCGAAGCGGGCGGGGGCGGCTTAGCAAGGCGTCCGCGCTCTCGTCGCCGAGCCCTCCCCACCCGGCCGTTGCTGCGCGCCGACCGCCCTCCCCCGACGGGGAGGGAGAAGGGCGCCTACGCCGCCTGGGCGCCGGGGGCGGCGCCCAGGCCTTGCATGATCATCTTGTTGATCTCGATAAGGGGCTCGAAGTCCTCTTCCTTGCGCATGACGGCGGAGGAATGGCGGCTTACGAACAGGCTGATTGAGATGAGTTGGGCCCGCAGGGGCGCCGGCAGGGCGTTGTCCGGGTTGGAACAGTCAGTGGCCAGGGTCGACCAGAGCCGCCGGTTCCAGTCCAGGGCGTCGATGCGGGTCTTGATGTCGGCCGGATCAGCGCGGGAAGCTTCCAGAAGCGCCCGCGTGACCTGGCCGAACAGCCGATACTCCGCCTCACGCGGATTTTCCGCCCTAGCGGTCGCTGTCTTGTAGGCCTGAAGCGACATCGCCGATCCTCGACTCTTCGTATTCAACCAGTTTTCGGGCGGCCATCAGGGCCTTGTAATATTCGCGGGCCATGACGTGCCGGGAGGCGGCGACGCAATCGGCCAGAATCTCGGGATTTCGCGTGGCCCCCATGAACTCGGACAGGCGCATGGCGAACTCGTCGTAGAATTTCTCCGCCGAGGACTCGTCCAGATACATCATCATGACGGGGAAATAGATGCGCCGCGCCGGAGAGGTCACTTCATCGGCCTGCATGATGTCCTTCTCGCGCAGGACCGAGGCCTTGTTCTGGAGCAGGAGCACGCCCCGGCGGTCGCCGTTCTGCACAACGGCCCCGTTGAGGACGAATTTTTCGCCCGGCTTGAGCGACAGTTTCAACGGCATGACGACCCTCCCGCGCCCCATTCCTATCGAGGCTCGCCTGACGCTGATTAAACAAACGTGGTTAACCATCCCTTGTGGTTCCGACGGCAGCATGAGGTGAATCCGCATCCGGGAGACCAGAGTTGAGCATCGCATTCGAGGCGCCCGCCGCCCTGCCGGGGCTGGCCCGCGTCGCCGCCGCGGCCGCCGGGGACGCCGCCTCACCGGAGGCCGTCGGTCGGCTGTCCCGGGTTCTGGCCCGGGACGGGGGCAAGGCGAAGAAGCAGGCCCGCGCCGCCCTGGCCCAGTTGAAGGCCGCCGTCGCCGACCTGCGCGTGCACGATTACCAGGGTGCCAGCAGGAAGGCCCTGAAAGCCCTGGAAGCGGACAGCCAGAGCGGCGTCGCGTGGCACGTTCTGGCCATCGCACGCGAAAAGGCCGGGGATCTGGTGCAGGCGTTGAACGCCTACGAAGCGGCGCTGAAGCTTCTGCCGCAGGATACGGCGGTTGCCCAGGATCTGGCGCGACTGGCCCAGAGACTGGGCTATCTGGAGATCGCCGAGAAGCTGCTGCTGCACTATCTGGCGGCGGACCCGGACCATATCGAGGCGATCAACAACCTGGCCTGCGTCCTGCGCGACCAGAACCGGTATGACGAGGCCGTGGAGGTGCTGCGCGCCCGCATCCAGACCGCGCCTGACAGCGCCCTGATGTGGAACACCCTGGGCACCGTGCTGGGCGACCAGGGCGACATGGCCGCCGCCCTGACCTTCTATGACGAGGCGCTGCGACTGAAGCCGGACTTCGCCAAGGCGCGCTATAACCGGGGCAACGCCCGCCAGCCGCTGGGTGATTTCGAGGGGGCGCTGGAGGACCTTGAGGCCGCCCTGCCCCACGCCACGCCCGGCTACGAGACCGCCATGATGACCATGGCCCGCGCCCTGACCCTGATGACGGCCGGGCGGCTGAAGGAGGGCTTCGAGGCCTATGAGGTCCGTCTTGACCCCGCCATGCCCGACGCCATCTCCGTCGTCGCGGACGGCCCGCGCTGGACCCCCGGTCAGCCTCTAGAGGGCAAGCGGATCCTGGTCGTGGGCGAACAGGGCATCGCCGACGAGTTCATTTTCGCCAATACGCTCCCGGACCTGATCCGCGCCGTCGGACCCGGGGGACAGGTCTTTCTGGCGGTCGAGCCCCGGCTGGTCTCGATCTTCCAGCGCAGTTTTCCGGAGACGGTGGTGGGCGGACACCAGGCGGTGCGGCAGGCCGGCCGGTTGATCCGTTTCGCCCCGTTTATGAAAGAGCACGGCGCGGTGGACGGCTGGGCGCCCATGGCCAGTCTGCTGGCGGTGTTCCGGCCCACCATCGCCGCCTTTCCCGACCACGCCGGATACATGAGGGCCGATCCGGAGCGCGTGGCGCGCTGGCGGACCGAACTGGCGGCTCTGGGCGAAGGCTTCAAGGTCGGCCTGCACTGGAAGAGTTTGGTGCTGAAGGGCGTTCGATCCCGCTATTTCTCGCCCTTCGACCAGTGGCGGCCGGTGCTGACCACGCCTGGATGCATCATGGTCAACCTGCAGTGCGGCGACACCGCCGCAGAACTGGCCCAGGCCGAGGCGGAAGGTCTGAGGATCTGGACCCCGCCCATCAACCTGAAGGACGATCTGGAGGACGTGGCGGCCCTGTCGGTCGCGCTGGACCTGGTGATCGGGCCCGGCATCGCCGGGACCAACATCGCAGCGGCCGTGGGCGCGAACACCTGGATGATCCAGGCGCCAGACGACTGGCACTTGCTGGGCACGGGAGAAACCTATCCCTTTTATCCGCGCATGCGGGGGTGGGCGGCCGGGTCTTTCGGGCGCTGGGACGGGGTGATGGCGGAGATGGCCGCCGAACTGGCGCGAATATCTTCGCCAGGCCGGAACACCGCCTGATCCGCACACGTTCCACTCCCGGATTAAGGGAGCCGAGACCATGGCCGAACGGGAAGAGCCCGACGAACAGGATCAGTCCGAAACCTTCGACGAAACCCATCTGGACGACGAGGGCGACGGCGAGATCACCCTCGAGGAGATGGACGTTCTGGACGTCACCCAGGAAGCGGGTGATGCGGACGACGAGGATCTGGAGCTGGAGGATGTCCAGGCGCTGGACGGCGTCGACCCGCGCGCTGACGCCCGGACCGACGGCGGCGAACAGCCGCTCAATGAGCTGGATGCCGAAAGCGACGGCGACTACAGCGCCGACGAGATCGAACTGGTGCCTTCGGGCCTGATGCGCAACGTCAAGGGCGCCCAGGGCTCGGCGGCGCACTGGGAGTCCCGCCGTCTGGACGACGACGACATCGACTCCCTGGGCTACGGCCCCGACGAAGAACCCCAGAAGGAAGCCTGATGACAGACCGCCAACGCGAAGACGATATCGACGCCCCCTACGCCCGCAAGATCGCGCCGGAAGAGGGCAAGCCCGATCAACTGGACGACACGGACCGCACGGCCAAGGATCGTCAGGAGGACCTGATCGACGAGGCGGTGGAGGAGACGTTCCCCGCCAGTGATCCCGCGACGCCCAAGCGCATCACCTGAACCCTGTTCAGGTGCGTCCTGATCCGCTACCCACTCTTGTTCTTCATGAATGGAGTGAATGAATGGATCGGTTCCAGGGCACCGAAAACTACATTGCGACCGACGACCTGAAGGTGGCGGTCAATGCGGCCGTGACCCTGGAGCGGCCGCTGCTCATCAAGGGCGAGCCGGGCACCGGAAAGACGGTGCTGGCCTATGAGCTGGCCGAAGCGCTGGGCGCGCCCCTGATCACCTGGCACATCAAGTCCACCACCAAGGCCCATCAGGGCCTGTACGAATACGATGCCGTATCCCGCCTGCGCGACAGCCAGCTGGGCGAGGAACGGGTCCACGACGTGCGAAACTATCTGAAGCGCGGCAAGCTGTGGGAAGCATTCAAGGCTCCGCAGCGGCCCGTGCTGCTGATCGACGAAATCGACAAGGCCGACATCGAGTTCCCCAACGACCTGTTGCAGGAGCTGGACCGCATGGAGTTCTACGTCCACGAGACGGATGAGACGATCCGGGCCGAGGTCAGGCCTGTGGTGATCATCACCTCCAACAACGAGAAGGAGTTGCCCGACGCCTTTCTGCGCCGCTGCTTCTTCCACTACATCCGCTTCCCCGACGAGCCGACCATGAAGGCCATCGTCGAGGTGCACTATCCGGGCCTGAAGCCGCGTCTGGTGTCCGAGGCGCTGAAGACCTTCTACCAGATCCGCGAAACGCCGGGCCTGAAGAAGAAGCCGTCCACCTCCGAACTGCTGGACTGGCTGAAGCTGCTGATGGTCGATGACGTGACGCCGGAGACCTTGGCCGAGCGCGATCCCAATCGGCTGATCCCGCCCCTGCACGGCGCCCTGCTGAAGAACGAGCAGGACGTCCACCTGTTCGAGCGTCTGGCGTTCCTGCAGCGCCGCGAAACCGGACGACCGGGCGGCTGAGACCTTCCGGCAACCGGTTACGGCGATTTCACTGGCGCAGGAACGCCCCCGGCGCACAATAGGGATGAAACAGGAGCCGACATCATGCGCGCCCTCATCATTGTACCGGTCTGTGTCGCAGCGTTCGTCTCCGCCTGCGATTCCGAACCCTCGATCCGCATTTCCCGCGACGGCGACCAACACGCCGAAACCGGCGGCGCCCTGCGCGTCGTGGACGCCCTGCAGTGCCCCCAGGTCGATGGGGTGCTGACCCGGCGAGGCGCGCCCGCGGCCGACGGCCTGTCGTGCGAATACACCGGTCCCCGCGGGTCGCAGGTGACCCTGCGGCTGGTGCGCCTGAACGGGACCGGCCTGGCGGCGCTGGACGGCCTGGAGAGCGAGGTGCAGCAGTTGCTGCCTTCCGCCATCAATCGCGTGGGCGGAAGCGTCGCAGCCGCCTCCGGGGCCAGCCGCACCAGTCCGGACTCTGCGGCAGACGGCGAACAGGTGGACGTGCGCGTCCCGGGCGTCAGCATTCAGGCCCAGGGCGAAAACGCCACCGTACGTATCCCGGGGATCAGCATCGACACTGACGGCGGCCAGTCCAGCGTCCGCATCGGCGGGTTCAGCATCCGGACCGATGAGGCCGGCGACCAGGTCAACATCAGCACGGACAGCGATGCTGTGCGTATTCGCGCCCAGGAACAGGCCGTCGAAATCCGCACGCGCGACACCGGTCAGGGGATCCGCGCCACCTATATCCTGGTGGACGAGCGCGGTTCCGAGCTGGACTGGAGACTGGTCGGCTACGAGGCGCGCGGCCCCGAGGGCGGCCCCCTGGTGGTGGCCGTGGTGCGCAGCAAGGACCGCCGCGAGGATGATGTGTTCGACGCCGCGAAGTCGCTGGTGCGCCTGAACGTGGGAGATTAACCGGGGCGCCGGGCTTGATCGCCGGGCCCGAATGCGTCACCTCCGGGCCTCGAACCCACGGAGTGATCTTGGCCCAGGCGCGACAGAAGACCAGCGAAAAGGCGCCGCGCGCGTGGCAGCGAATGCTGTCCGGACGGCGGCTGGACCTGCTGGACCCCTCGCCCTTCGACATCGAGATCGAGGACATCGCCCATGGCCTGGCGCGCGTCGCCCGCTGGAACGGCCAGACCATCGGCGACCACGCCTTCTCCGTCGCCCAACACAGCGTCGTGGTGGAAGAGATCGTCGCTCATATCCAGCCGGATATCGCCCCAAAATGGCGGCTGGCGGCCCTGCTGCATGACGCGTCGGAGTATGTGATCGGCGACATGATCTCGCCGTTCAAATCGGCCTTGGGCTTCAACTACAAGGAATTCGAGGCGCGGCTGGAAAGCGCCATCCATCTGCGCTTCGGGTTGCCGCCGAAATCGCCCGCGGCCATCAAGAGCCTGATCAAGAAAGCCGACCGGGCCTGCGCCTTTTTCGAGGCGACCCAACTGGCCGGTTTCGACCGCAAGGAGTCCCTCCGCCTGTTCGGCGCCCCGCCGCCTGACTACGATCTGGTGATCCAGCCCCTGCCGGCCGGCCAGGCCCAGGCGCGCTATCTGGAGCGTTACAGGCTGCTGGCCGGCGCCATGGGCGTGCTGCCCGCCGCCG
Organism: Brevundimonas sp.; assembly: GCF_046299535.1. Classification (GTDB taxonomy): domain Bacteria; phylum Pseudomonadota; class Alphaproteobacteria; order Caulobacterales; family Caulobacteraceae; genus Brevundimonas. The sequence continues at coordinate 6,239 of NZ_JBKBIB010000024.1, forward strand.
ACGCCTGGCATACGGAGTAGGCATGGACCGCGCCGTTCAGGACCAGGGTGTGCTGATCGGGCTGTCGGTGGTGGTGTTCGCCCTGCGCGACGGCGAGGCGGTGGTGCTGACCACCGGCGGCGGCCCCGACGGCGCCGGCCTGCCCTTCGGGCCGTTCGAGCCGACGCGTCACCGCACCTTCGAGCTGGCTTTGCGCGATTTCGTGGCCGAACAGACAACCTTTCCGCTGGGCTATGTGGAGCAGCTCTATACTTTCGGCGACGCGGGCCGGGAGTCGCCCCGCGCCGAGATGGGCGTGGGCGCCCGCCGTGTGGTGTCGGTGGGCTATCTGGCCCTGACCCACGACGCCAGCGCGGTCGCGGGGCCCGGCGCAGCCTGGACCCCGGTGCTGGACTTCTTTCCGTGGGAGGACTGGCGCGACGGGCGTCCCGGCGTCATCGATCAGGTGCTGGCCGCCCCGCTGATGGCCTGGGCCGCCCGCAAGGACGCCGCGGCCCGCACCCCCCGGGCCGAACGCCTGTTCGCCCTCAAGCCGGGCGCGCGCTGGAACGAGCAGCAGGTGCTGGAACGCTATGAACTGCTCTACGAAGCCGGTCTGGCCCCGGAGGCGGGCCGCGACCACGATCAGGCGCCCGCCGCGCTGCCCGGCCGCACCATGGTCTCGGACCACCGCCGCATCCTGGCCACCGCCCTGGCGCGGCTGCGCAGCAAGATGAAATACCGCCCGGTCCTGTTCGACCTGACGCCGGAAACCTTCACCCTGTCCCAGCTCCAGGCCGCCGCAGAGGCGGTCTCGGGCCTGTCCCTGCACAAACAGAATTTCCGCCGCGGCGTGGAGCGCACCGGCCTCGTCGAGCCCACCGGACGGCTGAGCGCGGCTACCGGCGGGCGGCCCGCCGAGCTCTATCGCTATCGCGGACCCGAGGCCTCCGGCGGGGGCGTCACCGGCCTGTCCCTGCCCGGCCAGCGATAATCACAACGGAACGCTTGCGGGAAACGCCCGAGGCGATTAGACATCCCGCCTCGCTCGACCACCCCTTGGGGAAACAGCGACCGCGGAGAGGTGGCAGAGTGGTCGAATGTACCGCACTCGAAATGCGGCGTACGTGGAAGCGTACCGTGGGTTCGAATCCCACCCTCTCCGCCACATCGCCCTATTAAACGGCGGAATCATCAGGTTTTTATGTGCGGCGCCGTCCGGTACCTATGTTGGTCCCTGCTGTTAGGGGGACCCTAGTAGCGCACATGTTTTTGACAAAACAGCTACGAGAACTCTAGCCGGGGAGTTTCCAGGAAAGGGACACCGCCCCCTGACGCGGACGGCAGCCGGGGGGGGCAGGGGGTCCGGACCCTGGCCGGGCCCCCTGCGATACGTCTTCTAGAACCGCCAGTTCAGGGTCGCCGCCAGTGCGTTGGCGTTGAGTCCGGAACCGTACTGGCCAGCCCAGTCGACAGTGAGGCTGAGGCGGTCCTTCAGGTCCAGGCCGAGGCCCAGTCCGGCGATCATGGCGTCTTCGGCCACGGGCAAGCCGTGGACGGTGAAGGCGGGGGCGGGGCTGGCGGCGAAGGCGTGGCGGCCGTCGCCGGCCGTATCGTCCCAGGCGTGACGCCAGCCGAGGCGGCCCGACAGGGTTGCGTGGCGGCCGTCGCCCTGATGGTACGACCGGCTCATGCCCAGCCCGATGGTGGCCAGACTGGCGGCCTGCACCCGGCCCTGCACCGCCAGCGCGGCCTCGCCCCCGGTCTCGGTGAAGGCGTCGGTTTCGGTGCGCACCCGGGCGAGGTTGACGAAGGGCGCCAGCGTGGCGGCCGGGCCCATGTCGACCCGCCATGAGGCCTCCACGAAGGCGTGGACCGTCTGGGCGTCATAGTCCGCCCGCAGCACCTCGAAGAAGCCGGGGAACACGACCCGCCGCTCCGTCTCGATCTCGTGCCAGGTTCCGGACACGGCCCCCTTCAGGCCCAGGCCTTCCCACTGGCCCGAGCCATAGGCGGCCAGGCTGAGGCTGGTTCCCTCCGCCCGCCCGGCGCGGGCGTGGCTGGCGTCGTCGTGATCCGAGGCGCCGGCCGCCACGCCCAGACGCACCGCGCCGAAGCCCGCGTCCGCCCCCATCATCAGGCCGGCGGCCCCGGGGGTCAGGGAGGCGGCGTTGCCGTCCGCAGCCATGCGGGTGCGCGAGCCGGTGGCTTCAGCCCAGAAGGCCGCGCCGCGCTCGATGTCCCGCGCCGCGTCCATGCGCCGGCCCAGGGTTCCGGCCAGCCTCTGCGCCGCCTCGGACCGGGCCGTGCGGATCGAGCCGTGCAGTTCCCCCGACAGCATGTCGAAGGCCAGACGGGCGTTGCCGGCGTTCAGCCCCACCACCGCGTCGTACAGGGCCGCTCCGGAGCCCGCAGCCTCCACCGCCGCGGCGGTGGCGCGCTGGTTGACGCTCTCGCCCACCGCCGGGAACGGGACGGCGTTGCGCTCCAGGGTCATCAGCACCGCATTGGTCTGATAGGTCAGGCTGGCGTCCAGGAAGGCGAAGTCCGTCTCGATGGCCTCGAAGGCGCCGGTCACCCCACCCACGGCCGTCAGGATGGTGTAGGTGGACGACGGACCATAGGCGCCCGGATAACCCACGTGACGCACCACGCCCCCGTTCAGGGTCGCCGTGCCGCCCGCCACGATGCGGTCAGAGGCGCCGGAAGTCGGGTCGACCTCCACCTCGTAGATAGAGCCCGCCTCGAAGGTGACGTCGCCGGTGACGTTCAGCGTGCCGATGGACTCGCCCGGCGCGATCACCGATCCGGCCTCCGCCATCAGTTCGGCCAAGGCGCCCGAGCCCGACAGCATGGCGCCATCGGCGATGCGCAGCCGCCCGCCCAGAATCCCGTTCAGCACCAGCAGCCCGTCGCGGATCTCGGTGGTCCCGTCGAAGGCCGAGGAATCGCCCGTCAGGGCCAGGGCGCCCGCCCCGGTCTTGGCGAAGGTCCCCGTCCCGCTCAGCACGCCGGCCCACGTGGCGTTCCCGTTTGCATTGAGGGTGAAGTTCGCCCCCGAGGCCACGGCCACGTCGCCGGAGAACGCCCCGGCCTGGCCGATCAGCCCGCCGGTCTGGACCGACCAGTCCATGGCCGATCCGCCCGTGAGGCTCAGCACCCCCGCGCCGCGCTTGATCGTCAGGCCGTCGCCGGTGATGGCGCCGGCGAAGACGCCGTTCACGCCCTGGTCGAACACCAAGGTCGCGTCATTGTCGATGTCGCCGGTCAGGGACGCCGTGTTCCCGATCAGGGTCCCGCTGCGCACGAAGGTTCCGCCCGCATAGCTGTTGGTCCCGGTCAGGACCAGCACGCCCAGATCGGTCTTCACCAGAGCGCCCTCGCCGGTCAGGCTGGAGGCGATGGTCGCGGTCATGGCCGCCCCCGCCGCCGTGCCGTCGCCCACCCGGATGATGGTCTCGGCCTCCGTCAGTTCGATCCCGTCACCGGTGATGGCGTAGCCGTCCACCGCGAACTGCATGCCGGTGATGCCGACGCCGGCGCCGTCCACGGTCACGGTCCCGCCGATCCCCATGAACACCGCAAAGGCCGGGTTGTCATAAGCCCCGTTCACCGCCCCGTCCGCCCCGGTCCAGCCGCGGCCCGACAGGCTCCACGTCCCCGATCCGCCCTGGACCGCCCCGTCGTCAGCCGCCCCGCCGCCATCCCAGAAGCGCAGGTCCACCTCATGGCTGGAAACCAGGTTCACCTGACTGGCCACCGAGGTCTGGACGAACAGATCCTCCAGGCTGACCCCGTCCGGCGCCGAGGCGATGTCCAGCCCGTTGTCAGTCAGCACGCCGCCGTAGTCGAACAGGCGGTAGACCCCCGCCCCGAAGCCGCCCACGTCCGTCACCGCAAGGGCGCCGTCCAGGGTCAGGTCCCCGGCCACGTCGAACAGGGCCGTATCCCCCGCCGCCCCCAGCGCGACCGCTACCGTCGAGCCCTCCGACAGCACCAGCGTCCCAAGGCCCAGCGTCTGGCCCTGAACGCCCGAAAGCGTCCCGCCGTCCGCGATGGTCACGGCGCCCAGCACCGACCCCGAACCGCCCAGCGCCCCGCCCGTCACGGACACATCTCCGCCCAGCACCCCGTCCACCCGCAGGGTCCCGCCGGTCAGGGACGAGGTCCCGGTGAAGGCGCTGGAATCCCCGCCAAGTCGCGTCACGCCCGCTAGATGACGGAGCGTGCCCGCCCCGGACAACGACGCCGCAAAGCCGTAGTCCGTCCCTGTATGATTGAAGACCAGCGACCCGGTCCCGGCGCCGAAGACGAGCGCGTCGACGTCGAGCCGCCCCGCCGCCTGCGCCGAACCACCCGCAGCCGCGCCGATGCTCAGGACGCCCGAGACCCCCGCCTCGCGGGCGAGGATCACCTGGCCCCCGGCCGCCAGCACGCCGCCGTCCGACAGCACGGCCTCGCCATCGCCCCAGGCGCCGATCACGGCTTCCCCGGTGAGGGTCATGCGGCTGTCGGCGCCCGTGACGACAAGGCCCCCCTCACCGCCCCCGAAGGCGCCCACATAGGCGTCAGTCCCGGCGACCGAGGCCCCGTCCTGCACGCGAAGCGATCCCTGCCCCCGGCTGCCGATCTGGAGCTGGTTGAAGGTCACGGTGGAGCCCGCCCCCGACACGAGCGCTTCGCCCTGGCTGCCCGCATTGGCGCCGACGTAGAGAACGCTGCCGGCCACGGTCACCGCGCCGCCGTCCAGCACCCGGAGCGCCCCCGACCCGTAGGCGCCCACATACAGCTGGCCGGAAGCGCTCCACAGCGATCCCGCGCCCGATACCGTCGCCACGCCCTGGCCGTCGGCGTTGGCGCCGATGGAGCTCCACGGCATGCCGGATTCGACCACCCCGCCGTCCAGGATGTTCAGCACACCCCTGCCGTCGCTTCCCACGAACAGCCCCTGGGCGGTGGACAACCGCGAACCGGCGCCGGTGACGGTTCCTTCGCCGTGTCCGCCCACCAGGCTCCCGAAGTAAATCTGGCCGGCAGCCGTCACGACCCCGCCGTCGGCGACCTGCAGCGCGCCGACGCCCTGCATCCCGACCGTCAGCACGCTGCTGCCGTTCCATCGTGAGCCGGGGCCGGTGACGGTGGCGACACCGGCCGAACCGGCGTTGACGCCGATCCCGGCCCAGCCGCTGCTGACCAGCCCGCCGTCGGCGATGATCATCGCGCCGGCGCCATTGAGCCCCACGGCCAGCTGGTTGCTGGTGCTCCACTGCGAACCGGAACCGCTCACCGTCGCCGAGCCGGACGCGCCCGTCTCCAGCCCGATGAAGCTGTCGCCGTTGGTGACCGAGCCCCCGTTGCGGATGATCAGGGCGCCGTCGTCGCCCGTGATGCGGCCAAGGGTGTAGGTCGTGCCTGTGTGGCTGCCGCCGTCGAAGATCAGGGCGCCGTTTCGCACGGTGGTCTCCCCTGTCCAGCTGTTGGCGCCGGTGAGGACCAAGCTCCCCAGATCGGTCTTGGTGACGCTGGTCGCGCCGCTCAGCGCTGAAGCGATTGTCGCGGTCCAGTCCGCGCCCGCCGCCGTGCCATTGCCCACGCGCAGGTTGACGCCCGATCCGGCCGTCTCCTCCACCAGCTCCAGGCCGTCGCCGGTCAGGACATAGCCGTCCGCCACGAACTGCAGCCCGGTGACCGACAGGGCGCCGGCGCTGTCGTCCAGGGTGACGGTCCCGCCGGTCCCCATGAACACCGCCAGGCCGGGCACAGGGATCATGGCGCCGTTGGCCGCGCCGTCGAGATCGGTCCAGGTCTCGCTGGCCAGAGTCCAGGTCCCGTCGCCGCCGTCGATGACGCCGTTGTCCGCGTTCGCCGGATCGCCGCCGTCCCAGAACAGCAGGTCGGCCAGCCCGGCGTTGACCAGATTGATCCGGCCCGCGACCGCGGTCTGCACCGCCAGCCGGCCGGCGCTGTAGCCCACCGGCAGGTCGCCGATGGCGAGACCGTTGTTGGTCAGGCTTCCGCCATAGGTGATCAGGCCATACACGCCGGCACCGAAGTCGCCTGCGTCGGTGATGTCCAGCGTCCCGTCCAGCGTCAGGTCGCCCGCGACGTCGAACAGAGCGTCGGAAGTCGGAGACCCGAGGGTCACATCCAGAACCGACGCCGAACTCAGGGTCAGGGATCCCATGGTGAACACCGAGCCAGCCTCGCCGACGAGGCTGCCGGCGCCGACGCTCACTGCGCCGAGCACGGAGCCGGGCCCGCCGAGCGAACCGCTGGAGACAGTCACCTGCCCGCCCAGGACGTCCGCGACGCGCAGATCTCCGCCGGCCACCGTCGTGGCGCCCATAAAAGTCGTATTGGCGCGGGTAAGGGTCGTGAGGCCCTCCAGCACATCAATTTGACCGGCGCCGGTGATTAGGACGTCAAAGTCATAGTCGGTCTCGGTGTGATTGAAAGCCAGCGTGCCGGTTCCCGCACCGAAACGCACCTCGCCAGCTTCAAGGACGCCCGCCCCTAGTGCGGCGTCGCCCGCGGCCGCGCCGATGCTTAGCGCCCCGCCGCCCGCAGCGCCGAATCCCACGTGAACCACGCCGGTTCCCGCCCCGGCCCGCACGACGCCGCCGTCGGCGATCTCCAGCGCGCCGGCGCCCAACGCGCCGACATAGAGGACGCTGTTGCTCCAGACGGAGCCCGCGCCTGTGATGCGGGCCGATCCCGATGAACCCGTTTGGCTGCCCAGGAGGCCGGCATTATTGGATACCGTCGCGCCTTGTGCCACGATCAGGTCGCCCTGCCCCTGATAGCCCACATAAAGGGCTCCGCTGTTCGCCCAGCTGGCGCCGGTTCCGGTCACGGTCACGTCGCCGACCGCTCCGGCCAGCCCGCCAATCACCCCCTGCCCTGCCGTGATCTGCCCACCGTCGGAGATGAGCAAGGCGCCCTCTCCGGTACTGCCAACGACGAACTCGCTGGTCACGGTCCAAGCAGATCCCGACCCAGTCACCGTCGCCTCGCCGCTGCCGCCGGCGCGCAACCCGACCGTGCCATAGTAGGAATTGACCGAGCCGCCGTCGGAGATAGTAAGGATCCCGACGCCGTCCTCACCGACCCGGAAATTGCCGCCGCTGACGTCCCAAGCGGAGTCTGCCCCGGTCACCGTGACCGCCCCATGAGCGCCGCTATCGGTGCCGATCGTGACATTGCCGCTTTCGATCGTGCCCCCGGCGCGCAGGATCAGCTCGCCGTCATCGCCGGCGAGCTGGCCGACATGGTATGCCCCCACGGCCTGGTTGCTGGCGCCTTCGATCACCAGCAATCCGCCATGGATGGCCGTGAGGCCGTTCCAGCTGTTGTCGGCCGTCAGGATGGTCGTCCCCGCGTAATGGCTCACCCCACCCGTGCCGGTGATCAGCGGCGCGAAGACGTAGTCCGACGCCGTGTGGTTGAAGACCAGTTCGCTGTTGCCGAGGCCGAAACGCACCTCGCCCGCGTCCAGGGTTCCCGCCGCCATGGCCGCCTCTCCGGCTTCTGCGCCGATGGCCAGGACGCCTGCGGACCCGGTATTGGCGCCGACGTTGACGACGCCGGTTCCGCCATCGACTCTGACCACGCCGCTGTCAGCGATTTCGAGCAGCCCGGTCCCATAATAGCCGATGTGAAGCGCGTCATTATTGGCCCACAGGGAGTTCGGCCCGGAGACGGTCGCCGACCCGTTCGATGCGCCATCGGCGCCCACGAAGCCGACCGAATTGGCGACTTGGCCGCCAGCCGAGATCGCTAGCGCACCGGTGCCCTGGTAGCCGATATACAGCTCGGTGCTGCTGGTGAACTGCGAACCCGCCCCCGCCACCGTCATGGCGCCGGTCGAACCGGCTTGATTGCCTAAGAAGGCCAGGCTGTTGGTGGAGAAGGCGCCGCTATCCAGGACCTGCAGTTCGCCATAGCCGGCGTCGCCGACCATCAAACCGCCGCTGCTGGCCCAGAGCGAACCCGCGCCGGTGACCGTGGCGACGCCGGTCGCGCCGCTGGCGGAGCCCAGGGTAATCACGCCGCTGGCAAGCGTCCCGCCCTCCCGGACGATCAGGGCGCCGTCGTCGCCATCCGCCAGACCGATGATGTAGCCGCCCGCGCCCTGGTCATTGTCGCCCTCTATCACCAGGGCGCCGCCTCGCACCGTGGTCTGGCCGGTCCAGGTGTTGTCCGCCGTCAGAACCAGCTCGCCAGCGCCGATCTTCTCGAACGGGCGAGGACCGTTCAACTCCGAGACCACGCCCGACTGGGTGGCCGAGCCGGTCAGGACCTGGAACTGCGTCGTGTTGGAATCGATGACGACGGGGTTCGCGATGGTCACGCCGTCGGCATAGTCGATCACCGAGCCGGTCGTGGTCAGGGTCGAGCCGCCCAGGGCGCCGTTGGAGCCCAGCGTCAGCGTGCCGCCCTCCAGCAGGGTGGAACCGGTATAGGTGCTCGCGCCCGTCAAGGTGGTGTGGCCCGACAGAAGACGGATCGTGCCCGCCCCATGTATGTTGGCTCCTAGCGAGAAATCGTCATCGGTGTGGTTGAAGACGATGGAGCCGGCGCCATTTCCGAAGAAGATCGTCGGCGTGTTCAGCGTCCCCGCCGCCGCCGCAGCATCGCCCGCCGCCGCGCCGAAATTGAGCACCCCGGACGACACGCTGCTGGTGGCGAGCGTCAGGCCCCCCGTGCTCACCGCACCGCCGTCCGCTATGGTCAGCGTCCCGGCGCCGGAACCGCCTACATCCAGACGGGTGGTGCTGGTCCAGGTGCTGCCCGCCCCTGTGACCGTGACCTCGCCTATGGAGCCGATGAAAGAGCCGATGAAGGCTGCTGGGACGGTGACCGCGCCGCCATCCGCAGCGGTGAGGTTCCCACCCCCGTTCGATCCGACGAAAAGGACCTCACCCCCAGTAAAGGCGCTATCGGCCCCGGTGACGATCACATCTCCGACCCCTGATGCAGACCGCCCGAGCCATGCCCTCCAGTAATCGACCACACCCCCGTCCGAGATGGTCAGGATCCCCACCTGCGACTGGCCGACGGTAAGCTCCTGCCCGACCAGCCAGTTGCTACCGGCCCCCGTCACAGTGACCTCGGCGCGCGATTGATAGCCAAGGCCCCCGTTGAAGCTTGTGACCTCGCCGCCATTGCGAATGGTGAGGAACCCGTTCCCACTGTTCAGAGCGATATAAAGGGTGCCGCCGATGCCCCAGTAGGCGGGCCGGGTGGAGGGCGGGATCCCAGCGCCTTGCCCGGCGCCGTCAACGATCTCATGCATGCCGAAATCGATAGACTGAGCGGCAGCCACATCGTGCGCCGCGATCACCATCAGCGCGGTCGCCGCCGACATGGCTGTCGTCGTCAGAAGCGCCCAGCGCTCGGTCTTGCCCTCGGGCCGTTCGCGTCCCACGCGATGAAAAACCGACTTCCGCATGACGCGCCCACCCTGAACAATTTCTTTCCGAAACCCCCGCTACCCCACTTTGCCAAGCGACGCGCGGAAACTGTTTGCGTATAACTTCGTCATCGACATCGGGTGGTTAGCTGTGGCTGAAGCCTGTTCTCGGGAGTCAGTAAGCGTGGCTTTGAGCAACAACCCGGCCGTCAAGGTGCGTCAGCCCGTGTTTGACGCGCCCTGTCGCAACGCCGCCTCCATTCTGGCCCACCCGGATTTTCCGCTGGCCCGCGCGACCTACATCCGCGACGTGCTGGCGCTGTACAGCCACGATCCGTCCGTCAACAAGCTGCTGGTGGTGGCGGCGCGGATGGTGCTCTTCTTCGTCGTCATCTGCATGGACGCCAGTTATCGCCCCGAGGACCGGTCCACCTGGCCCACGATCGGCCGACTCAAGGCGACGCTGGCCACCTTCGGCCTGGCCAGCTCACGGCGGATCGACCAGATCATCGGGCGCCTGGTCCAGACCGGCTTCCTTGAGAGCAGGCCGTCGCCGGCCGACGGCCGGGTTCGCCTGCTGCGCCCCACAGCGCGAACCCTGGAGCATGACCAGGACTGGCTGGTCGCGCACTACCGTCCGCTCGCTTGCCTGTTCGGGGAGGCGGACTACCGCCTTCCGCTGAACCGGGACGTCGACTTCCAGAACACCCAGCGCCGGATCGCCATGGCGTTCATGGAGGAGTCGGCGGGCGTGCTGATGCGCAACCCCGGCGTCATGTTGTTCTTTTCGCGCGAGGCCGGGATCCTGGTGCTGATGGAGCTGGCGTACGCCTCGATCCTCGAGGGGTCGGCCACGGTGCCCCTGTCCATGACCCGTCTCGGTCAGCGCCGGGGGGTGTCCCGCACTCATGTCAGCCAGCTCCTGGTCGACGCTGAGGCCCAGGGCCTGGTGACGCTTGACCGGCCGGGCCGCCGGATCACCCTGACCCCGGCCCTGCTCGCCAGCCTGGATCAGTTCATCGCCGACGGCATGTCCAACCACGACCTGACCTGCGCCCTGGCGGTAAGGGAGATGCGCTAGCGTTCCTGGCCAAAGCCGCCGGAAAGCCGCGAGGCCGCTCCATTCGCTCCGCATGGCCGTCGTCGCCCCCCGCTCGGCCGCGGACGCCTGGCCCCCGCGGCGGCTTCCGCAGGTCTAAGGCAGAGATTGGCCCATCCGGAGCCGTTCCACGGGTTAAGGCTCAGGGTTCTGGAGCACGCCACCAGACTGTCGACGAACGGGATGGTGGCGCTGAGACAGCGGCAGTCGGCCTCGGCGACGGGGATGGAGTCCGGCTTCACGCGCAGCGCGCGTTTGGCTGACGTTTACCTTCAGGCAAGGCTTCCCGTTCATCCCGCGCTAAGCCTACCTCCTCGCGTCATATTAAGCCTTCACGGCTAGGGTCATGTGGAACAGGAGATCAGGTTCGCCATGACCCGCTCGCTCAGCATTGTCGCCGCTCTCACCCTGGTCGGGAGCTGTTTCGCCGCCACCGGCGTCGCCGCCTCGGACAGCCAGTCCGGCACCACCTACCGCCTCACAGCACGGGTGCCGGTGGCCTGCTGGGTGCGCCCAAGCGGCGCGTTGCTCGCCAGCCCGGGCGTGTCAGGCTCGGTCGTCGAGGCGTGCAATGCGCCGGGCGGCTTCACGGTTTCCGCGCAATACCGGGCTCTCGGAGACAGCGAGACAGCCAGCCTGCGCTATGCCGGCCGCACCATCCAGCTGTCCAGGAGCGGCGAACAAATTCTCCGTCGCTCGAACCTGGCCACCATCAGGACCGTCGACTACCAGTTCGACGATGTGGAGCTGACCGCGCCCCTGATCCTGTCCCTGACCATCCAGCCGATCTGACCGTCCCGGCTACAGCGCCGCGACCGTGAAGGTGATCACGTCGGTGTACTCGCCGGCACGGCGTCCCGCGACATCACCGATCCGCACGCTCAACGGATAGTCGTCCGCCCGGGCACGCCGAGAAACGACAGCGAAGCCATCGGGCGACGCCAGATTCATGCGATGGGCGCCGACTTCGAGCTCATAATCGACGTACCATTCGGTGGCGCCCATCCGGAGTCGGCCGCCGTTCGCCGATCCCACGGACACCCGATAGCCGCCCGTGCTCATGACGTAGAGAGCAGCAGACAATTGCCTGGGACCCGGCGTGAGTTCACCCAGGTCGATCCGCGCGACGCCATTGCTGCGCTGAAACTCGCCTTTCAATCCCAGGACCGCCGCCGGAACCACATCCAGGGCGAGCGTCAGCGGGCGTTCGCCAACGATGACCCCTGATCGGTCCTCGAGGGCGATGCGCGCGTTCTGGACGTGGAGCCCTTGGGCCGGCACCTCGCCAGGGGCGATCGCGAATGTGAAGCGCAGCAAGCTGCGCTCGCCCGGTTCAAGGGCCACCGGCTGGGCGTTGATCCGCCGGGCATTGAGGCCGGCCCGGGGCGTCAGGTCCGCGCCGTCCCGCTCATCGATCAACGCGTAGGGAATGCGGCCGGACTCTCCAGCCTTGCGAAGGCCGTACTCTTCTCCCGAAAGATCCACCCTGATCGTGCCGGAGCAGCGCACATCCCCCTGGTTCACGACCGCAACATCGAACTGGTTCAGGGTCGCATCCTGGGCAAAGGGATCGTAACGGATCGTCCAGGCGTCCTGCGACGGCTGCAAGGACAGGCTGCACGCCTGACCCGCGCCCGCCGTCGCCAGGCAGAGGAAGATGCCGGCGGCCCCGACGGCGAGATTCGCTCTGAAGGACATGATGAACCTCTTGATCAATCGACGACGTCGATGGGAACCCGGACGATCTGCAAGTCAAGCAGGCCGTCAGAATCAGACGGAACCGTAAACTCAAACCCCTGTCGAGGCGTGGTGAACAATTCGACCCTGTAGCGCCGGCCAGGCTCGAGCGATTGGGCGGCAAAGCGTCCCACCGAATTGGTGAAGAACAGTTGCGGCTCGGCGCCCGGATCATCGACCGGGATCAGATGCCCGCTGATCAGCGCCAGCGGCCTGTCGCCGTTGCCGACGAGTCGGCCCAGCGCGCTGACATACGCATTGCTCCCCACCTCGATGGCGTATCCGCTCTTGTAGGCGGGATGAACGCGCAGGATGCCCTCGCCGATGTCATAGCCGCGCGGCGCGTTGATGGCGTCATAGCGAACGGACTGGTTCACATAAGCGGTCAGAATGTTGGAGAGCGCGGGGCCGAAAGCGCCGCTCCGGGCGGTGTATCGTCCGCCCTCCAGACTCTCGCCCACGATGACGTCATGATCCCGCAGGCTTTCGTGCGGATACACAATGGCGAAGCTGTCATAGATGTTGCGTCCGATCGCCACCTTTCCGCCCGTCGTGGCGATCGAGGCGCCGATGCGCAGGCTGGTCACCTGCTCCTCGGTGATGTTCGAAAAGTCGCGGCCAAAGGCGATGTGGCTGAGGGTCGCGTCGAACCGGTTCGAGCTGTAATCCACCTGTCCCGAAACGGAGCCGGCTCCGTCATCGTAGGTGGAGGCCAGGGAATAGCCGAAGGAGTCGACGCGGTTCGCCGCCGCACGCTGGAACCGGACGCTCCCGGAATCGCGCGCCGAGTTGTAGCGAGCCTCGCCCCGGTCGCGGAAATTGGGGGTCCAGATCAGGGCGACGGTCGCGCCAAAACCAGAGTCGCTCGACCCAAACGGGCCTGATCGAATACCGAAGTCAGCGTATTCCAGCCCCATCTGGACGCTCCAGTCGGGGGTCACCCGATAGGTGCTGGAGGCGTTGATCGTGTAGGCATCGTCACGGGAAGAGTCGCGGCTCACCCGGTAGCTGGCTGAAAGGTTGCCGATCCAGTCCGGCGAGAAGCGGCGAGAGTAGCCGGCGCTGAAGGACCAGGATGTGGGATTATCACCAAAGCGGTTGCCCAGGTTGGCGAAATCGTCCGAGACGAAGTCGGCCACAAAATTCAGGGCGTCAGCGGAGTCGCCCCTGTCGAGCAGAAAGTCATAGCCCAGCGCCACGGCATAACCCTGCCCGGCGTCCTCACTGTTGCTCAGGGACGCATCCATCTGGATCCGGGAACCGTTTCGCAGGATCAATTGCCCCTGTCCGGTCACGGTCTGCACGCGTTCGGACGCCTGGAGCCCGAGGCCGATGGAGGGCCGATCCCTGAAGGCCTTGCGATAGAACCCGGTGAAGGCCAACTCGCCGTCGGCATAGTCAGGCTCGCCGAAAACGCCTTCACTCGTGAGACCGAGATAGGCGCCATATTCGTAATCGCCAGGCTCCAGGTCGATGCTGTCAAGATAGGCGCTGTAGGAAACGCTTTCGCGGCGCCCGGATTCCCCCTGGATATCGATCTCGATATTGTTGCCGCCAGCATCCAACGGCAGATTGCTGACATCATACTGGCCCGGGTCCAGTCGGAATTCGCGCACGAACACGCCGTTGCGGGATACGCGTACTACAGAGGATTCCTGCAGGATCAGCTGCCGGGACCCGGACAAAACGTTGTTGCGGAACGATTCAAACCGCCGACGCTGGCGGCTGACGCCCAGTCCGCCGAGGTCGGTGAACCCCTGCCGCCCCCGGACCTCGGGATCGAGATCGCCCACCGTCCATCGCCGGAAGGCTTCGGGCTGGTCATAGACGAGACGAGCGTAGCGACGCTCGAAGGAATAGGTATCGGTGAACCGGTCCTCCCGCCCCTGGACATCGGCTTCCAGCACGACGCCGGCCATGCGGATCGCACCGTTCAGAAAGAGGCTTGGCCGCTCAATATCGCCCGTCGAGTTTCGCCGGCTGACCGCCATGTTGGCGTTCAGATAGGCGCTGAAATTCTCAGGCCCCTGCTCGGGGGCGTCGGGTTCGCCGCCCCGAAACAGGAACTCGGGCGTCCGTTTGCCGGGATCAATGCGCAGGACCAGAACGGCCAGTTGCTCGGGATCGTAGTCGAGTTGAATGCCGGCCGCGTTGATCTCCTCCGGCGCGAACTGGGGCACCCCTTCGAGCGACGCCCTCAATTCTGCGTTCGCCTCGTCCGTCAGCAGCGGGCTGATCAGGCTGATGAAGCCAGCGCTGTTCACGATGAAGCGGTCATCGGCAGTGAGCAGCACGGGCATCTCGCCCAGCACCCGCCGGTTGAACTGCAGCGGCACCGTCATGGCGATGTCGCGGTCATAGGGGTTGATGTTGGGCCGCGGCGGCGGCTCCTGCGCGCCACCCGGAACTTCCGCAAGAACCGCGGGCTGGATTACGCCCTGACCGACTCCGGCTCCCGCGACCGCCCAGTTGAGCGGCGCCGCGAGAGCCATGATCGGTGCAAGCGCGACACCTGCCAGAGCTCTCTCCCAAGTCTTCATCGCGCGAACCGCACTGTCACCGGCCTGGCCGGATCAAGGGCCGTTCCGGTGGGCAGTCGGAAGGTGCGCCGGCCTCCGGCGGGAGCCAGGTACCCGACACCTACAGTTTCGGCGACCTCCTGCCCCGTGAGGGTCAGATTGAAGGGTTCTCCGCTCGCGGTCGTGCCCTCGATGATCCAGGTGGCGCCGCTCATCAGGGCGTAGCGCCGGCCGGTGTTGGTTACGGTGATCTCGACGCCCGGCTGCGCGGGGGGCGGGGCGATCGTTTCGCCGTTCGTCAGCGAGGGGTCGACTTCCGGCGCCGGCGGGGTGACCATTGCGGGTGTGACGGAGACGATCTGCACGTTGGGCTGGGCGCCGTCAGGCGCGACCACGATCAGCGCCTTCATCGTGTACAGCACCGAGACGGTCACGGCGCCGCCAGCTTCCGACTGCACGGGCTCGGTGGCGACCGGCAGTTGCCGAACCCAGAGATAGTAGGCGTGTGACACCTCAAGGTGGGGTTCGCCGACCCACTGGACCCGAACCACCTGCCGCCCGCCTACGGGCACCACGCCCTGCGGAGGGAAGACCAGAAATTCCTCGTCGGCCGGGGTTTCGACCAGTTCACCGTTTTCGTCGAACTCTACCCGGGTGATCAGGGTTTCGAACGGCAGGGCGGCCGAGCCTATGTTGCCCACCTCGATGCGCGTGGTCGATCCGGCGCCGGTGGTGGTCAGCTCCGAAACCATAGGCGCCACACGCATAGCCCAGGCGGCTGACAGAAACGACATGCCGACAGCCAGAGTCGCGGCGAACGCCAACCCTTTCAAGGTCGACTGAAGCTGGCCCCGTCGAAACATATTGGGTCTCCAGATCCGCGAGCGCGGATTGATTGTTGGTATCAAGCGGCCCAGAGCGAGGGCCCAGCTCCGGAACGAGAAAGAGGAGGGGCTGCGCCCCTCCTGTTCCCCGAACCGGACTGTGGTTCCTTACAGGCCGGCGGAGATGGTCACGCCGAAGGTGCCGGCATAGGTGCCGGCGAGCAGGGCCCTGGCGGGGGTGGGGACGACGATGTCGAGCGACATGGCCGACTTCCAGGCGCCGTGCTGACGCGAGGCCTGGTCGGCGTTCTCGGCGACGGTCAGGGTC
>NZ_JBKBIB010000025.1:0-15898 GCF_046299535.1 Brevundimonas sp.
CGGATCGACGCCCGGCGTCTCGCCCGCCTCGATGGGCGGATGCAGGCGCGCCGGCACCAGGGCCCAGGCCGCCTGGGGGAATCGTGTGGTCAACACCACCGCATCATCCGGCGCGCGGTCGGACATGGCCGCGCTGACAAGCACGGCGCCCGCCCGGGTGCCCGACAGGCTTGCCAGATGACGACGGTCGCCCAGAAACGCAATCGCGCCCCGATCCGCCTGGGACAGGGGCGCGACGGTCCTGAGCGCCGCCTCACCGCCGCGAACCACCTCGGCCCCGGTCAGGGCGGCGAGGTCCGCGACGGTCAGCGGGTCAGCGGTCGTGAAGAAGCGGGCGTCGGGCATGCCGGATCAACCCGCTCCCTGCACTTACTGCTGCTGTTGCGCCGGCGGCGACTGGCGCGTGAAGCTCAGCGACGGCAGGGCGCTGTTCAGGCGCTCGATCACCGTGTCGGTGACGTCCATGGCCGGGTTCATCACATAGACGCTTTCCCGGTCCAGCAGGATGCCGCAGCCGCGCTCCTGATAGACGGCGACGATGATCGGGTCGACGGCGGTGGCGATGGCGTTGATCTGCTGGGCGCGGGTGTAGCGCAGCTCCACGTCGCGGGTCTGCTCCAGCTGTTGCGCTTCCTGGATGCGCTGTTGAAGCGCCTGGACGCGCGGGCCCTGCTGGTCCTGCGGCAGCTGCTGGATAGCGGTGGCCTCGGTCTGGATGGAGGTGCCGTAAGGCGCCAGTTCGCCCTGAACTTCCTGCACCAGGCGCTGCATGCCCTGGTTCAGGGACTGGCCGGCGGAGGACTGCGCCAGCAGACGCTCGTTGTGATAGACGCACATGCCGGGAATGGCCGGACCCGGGTTCTGAAGTTGGGTCTGGGCGGCGGCGGCCTGGGCCGAGAGCGCGATCACGCCCGCGACGGCGGTAAGGATAAGACGTTTCATTTTGAGCCTTTAGAACTGGGTCGAAGTTGAGAAACGGAAGGTTTCGGTCACGTCATAGTCCTCGCGTGCAATAACCTTGCTGAAGTCGAGCCGGATCGGGCCCATCGGCGAACGCCAGTGGACGCTGAGGCCGGCGGAGGCCCGCAGGGCAAGTTCATCGACGATAAGGGGATCAACGGTGCCGTCGTCTTGAAGCTTGTAGCGATTATCCAGCACCCCGAGCGTGCCGACATCTACGAACAGGGATGTACGGATGCCGTACTCATCAGGCAGGTAGTTAGGCAGCGTCACTTCCGCCGTGCCGATGGCGTAGAAATTTCCGCCAAGAGCGTTGCCGCGTGAACTGGCCTGAATGAGGTCCCGGGGACCGATGCCTGCGGTTTCAAAGCCCCGGAAACTGTTCCCGCCCTTGAAGAAGCGGTCGTTGATCCGGATGGCGTCGCCGTTCCAGCCGGCGATATAGCCGGTTGAGCCCTGCAGGGTGACAACCCATTGCGGACTGAACCCGTAGTACCAGGACGCGTCCAGCTCCGTCCGCACGTAATTCACGTCCCCGCCCACGCCTGCGAAGTCCTGCCGCAGGTTGCCGGTCCAGCCGCGCGTCGGCCGGATCGGATCATTACGGCGATCCACCAGCAGGGTGTAGCCGATCGAGGAGTTGAAGGATTCGCCGATCTGTTCGCACAGGGCGCGCGACCCGGCGCCGCTCTCGCAGAAATTGCCCGGCACGGTCACGTCGTCGGCGCGCAACGAATAGCGCGTGGACAGCAGGGTGTAGCCGTTGATGGGCCATGAGAACCTGACGCCGCCGCCCGTCGAGGCATAGCTGTACGACGAGTATTCGCTGTAGTCGTACCGCGAGTGATAAAGATCCCATCCGGCGCGCACGTCGCGGCCGAGGAACTTGGGCTCGGTGAAGCGGAAGTCGATCTGCTGCCGGATCGAGCCCCACTCGAGCCGCGCCACCACGTTCTGGCCGCGACCGCGGAAGTTGCGCTCCGAAATCCCCAGATTGACGATGAAGGAGTCGACGGAGCTGAACCCGGCGCCCACCGACAGTTCGCCGGTCGGCTGCTCGGTCACCTGGACGGTCACCACGCTGCGGTCGGGCTCGCTGCCCCGCACTTCGGTGATGGTGACGTCCTCGAAGAAGCCAAGAGCCCGCAGGTTGTTGCGGGACCGCTCCAC
The DNA here is from genome assembly GCF_046299535.1 of Brevundimonas sp. Taxonomy (GTDB): domain Bacteria; phylum Pseudomonadota; class Alphaproteobacteria; order Caulobacterales; family Caulobacteraceae; genus Brevundimonas. The sequence continues at coordinate 2,131 of NZ_JBKBIB010000025.1, forward strand.
GAGCGTACGGTTGAAGGCGTCGCCTTCCATCAGCATCAGTTCGCGGCGGATGACCGGGTCGATGGTGCGGGTGTTGCCGACCACGTCGATCCGTTCGACGTAAACCCGCTCCCCTTCCCTCACGTTGAACGTCACGTCCACCGTGCGGGTCTCGGGATTGGCGCGGTAGCCGGGTCGAATGTCGACGAAGGCGTAGCCGGCCGACCCCGCGGCGAAGGTCAGGGCGTCGACCGATTGCTCGATCCGGTCGCTCTCGTAGAGGTCGCCTTCACGCAGCGGCAGAAGACGGCGCAGGAAATCCGCGTTCAGACGTTCGCTCTGGGTTTCGACCGCGATGTTTCCGAAATTGTACTGGTCGCCCTCGTCCACCGTCAGGGTGATCAGGAAATCATCCTGATTGGGAGACAGCTCCGCAACCGCCGAAACGACCCGGAAATCATAGTAGCCGCGGTTCGTATAGAAGCTGCGCAGCTGTTCCTGGTCATAGTCCAGGCGGTTGGGGTCATAGTTGTCGTTGCTGGAGAACAGCCGCCACCAGCGGGACGTCTTGGTCACCATGACGCCGCGCAGGTCGCTGTCCGAGAACGCCTGGTTGCCGAGGAAATTGATGCCGCGCACCCCGGTGGAGACGCCTTCATCGATCTCGAACACCAGATCGACCCGGTTCTGCTCAAGCTGAACCAGCTTCGGGGTCACCGTCGCCGAGATGCGGCCGGACAGGCGGTACAGTTCGACGATGCTCTGCACGTCCTCCTGCACCCGGGCGGGCGTGTAGATGCCGCGCGGCCGGATGGTGACCTCCTCGCGCAGCTTGTCCTCGCTGATGGCGCTGTTGCCCTCGAACACAACCTGATTGATCACGGGGTTTTCGACGACCTGAATGATCAGATCAGTCCCGTTCAGGGCCATCTGCACGTCGGCGAACAGGTTGGTGCGGTACAGGGTCCGCACGGCCACATCCAGCACCGCCGGGTCCACGGCGTTCCCGGGCTGGATCGGCAGGTACGACAGGATGGTCGTCTGGTCGATCCGCTGGTTGCCCTGCACCATGATGCGGTTGGCGACGCCCACCTGTCCCGCCTGCGAGACTTCCGGCTGCGATTGCTCCGCCAGGGGCAGCTGGATCTCGCCGGTCTGCGCGGCGTCCTGCGCCAGCGCTGGACCGCCCAGGCCTGCGGCGATGATCAGCGCCAGGGCGCTGGCGCGGCCATGGGTGCGGAGAGCTTCGGAACGTCGTTGAATCATGGAGAAAACCATCGGCGAGCGGCGAATGCTCATGAAGCGAGCCCGCCCAGGAATTGAAAGAGACTGAGCTTTCGCAGGTCGTTCCAGGTGGCGAACAACATCAATCCGACCAGCAATACAAGACCAACGCGATATCCCATCTCCTGGACGTTGGCCCCCAGCGGACGCCGGGCCACCGCCTCGTAGCCGTAGAACAGCAGGTGACCGCCGTCCAGAACCGGAATCGGCAACAGGTTTAGAAAGCCAATTCCGATCGAAAGTATGGCGGCGAAGCTGATCAGCGTGAGGGATACGTTCGCCAGGCGAATTCCGGCGGAGGCCTCCACGTCGGCCGCGGCGTTGGTCAGCGCCCCTGACGCCTTGGCTATGCCCAGCGGACCGCTCAGCTGATCGCCGGATTCCCGCCCCGTGATGATGCGCCCCAGATAGGTCAGGGTGGTGCCCAGCACGTCTCCGGTCTCGCGCACGCCCTGCCACACCGCCTCGTGGGGCGGGTAGCGCACATGGCGCCGTTCACCGGCCAGGGGCTGAAGCTCGACGCCCAGAACGCCCATCCGCACCGGCCCCGCGATGGGGTCGGAGCGCTCGATTCTCTGCGGCGTCGCGGTCAGGGCCACCTCGGCGTCGCCCCGCTGCACCAGGAATTCCATCGGATCGCCCGCGCTCAGGGCCACCATGCGGCGCACCGTCGAATCATCCTCCACGGCGCGGCCGTTGATCCGCAGGATCAGGTCGCCGGTCTGGAAGCCCGCGGCCTCGGCCGCGCTCTCCGGCGCCACGCCCGCGATTCGCGGCGGCCGCACCTCCACGCCGATCAGGCTGAACAGAAACGCGAAGATGGTGACGGCCAGCACGAAATTGGCGAACGGTCCGGCCGCAACGATCAGGGCGCGCTGCCACACCGGCTTGAAGTGGAAATAGTCCTTCTCGGCGCCCGCCCCCCCTGTCGCCGCGATCTCCTCGCGCATGGCGTCCAGGCCGCGCGCGTCCGGCACGCTGGAGGCGTCCACATCGCCCGAGAATTTCACGTAGCCGCCCAGGGGTATCCACCCCAGCCGCCATTCGATGCCGTGCCTGTCCGTGCGGCTCAGAACGCCCTTGCCGAAGCCGATGGAGAACCGGTCCACTTTCACGCCGAAGGCCCGCGCCACCCAGAAGTGCCCCAGCTCGTGGATGGTCACCACCAGCGTCAGCACCAGCAGGAACGGCACGACGTAGATCAGCGCCTGGCCGATGAAATCCAACATGAAGCGAAGCGTCTCCCTAAAGCCGTCGAGGGATTCGACGGCTCCCCTCTATTACGCGCACATGGTCACGCCGCCTGGGCGTGATCGGCCACGATCCCCCGGGCCGTCCGTCGCGCCAGGGCGTCGATGCGCAGAGCGGCATCGCATGCATCCGGAGCGTCGGCGGCCTCGTCGGCTCGCGCCAGTCGCTCCATGGTTTCGGCCACGACTGCGGCAATATTGAGAAAGCCCAGCTTGCGGTCAAGGAAAGCGCGCGCGCCCACCTCGTTTGCGGCGTTGAACACCGCCGGGGCGGCCCCGCCGGCTTCCAGCGCCTGCCGCGCCAGCGCCAGAGCGGGAAACCGCGTCTCATCGGGCGCCTCGAACGTCAGGGCTCCCAGCGCCGCCAGATCCAGCCTCGGCGCGGGCCAGGCGATCCGGTCGGGCCAGGCCAGGGCGCAGGCGATGGGCGTCTTCATGTCCGGCGGCCCCATCTGCGCCAGGGTCGAGCCGTCGATCATCTCCACCAGACTGTGGATGATGGACTCCGGATGCACCACCACGTCGATGCGCCCGGCCTCCAGCCCGAACAGATAGGCCGCCTCGATCATCTCAAGGCCCTTGTTGGCCATGGTGGCGCTGTCGACAGAAATTTTGGCCCCCATGCTCCAGTTGGGATGGGCCACGGCCTGCTCCGGGGTCACCCGCGCCATCTGCGCGCGGGAGAACGCGCGGAACGGCCCGCCCGAGGCCGTCAGCACCACCCGGGCCACCCGCTCGGGCGCGTCGGCGGGAAACACCTGGAATATGGCCGAATGCTCGGAATCCACCGGGATCAGCCGCCCGCCCGCCTGTCGCACTCGCGCCATCAGGGCCGGGCCGCAGCTCACCAGACTTTCCTTGTTGGCCAGGGCCAGCGTCGCCCCGGTCCCCGCCGCCGCCCAGGCCGAGCGCAGCCCGGCCGCGCCGACGATGGCCGCCATGACCCAGTCCGCGGGCCGCGTCGCCGCCTCCACCACCGCCTCGGGTCCCGCCGCCACGGCCACGTCCAGCCCGGCCACGGCCGACTTCAGCTCGTCCAGCCGTTCCGCCTCGGCCGTCACCACCAGCCGCGGCCGCCAGCGCCGCGCCTGTTCCGCCAGCAGGGCGATGTTGCCTGCCCCGGTCAGGGCCTCTATCTCGAAGGCGCCGCTTCCCGCCTGCGCGGCCTGATCCATCAGGTCCAGGGTCGAACGTCCTACCGATCCGGTGGCGCCCAGAATGGTCACGCGGCGACGGATCATCAGGCCACGCCCATCCACTGCAACAGGACAAATCCGGCGGCGATCACCACCACCGCGAACATCAGCCCGTCGACCCGGTCCATCAGTCCGCCGTGCCCGGGGATCAGATCCCCCGCGTCCTTGACGCCGTAGCGCCGCTTCAGGGCGGACTCCCACAGGTCGCCCGCCATGGTGGCGATGGCGCCCGCCAGACCCAGCGCCGCCCCCCAGGCAACGCTCAGCGTCCCCAGATCGGGCCACGGCGAGGCCGTCACCAGCGCGCCCGCCGCCAGACCGCCGATCAGCCCGCCGATGAAGCCGGACCAGGTCTTGTTGGGCGAGAACCGGGGCCACAGCCGCGGGCCCTTCAGCAGGGTCCCCACCAGATAGGCCAGCACATCCGCCGACCACGCCGTCATGAACAGCAGCACGGTCCAGCCCAGGCCGTCCGGCTGGCCCCTCAGCCAGATGAACAGGATGGCGGGCCACCCCAGGTAAAGAACCCCGTAGGCCGCATCCAGCCCCTGCTGCCCCAGCCGCCGGGCGAAGGCCCCCGCCAGCGCCGCCCCGAACACCAGAGTGATCAACGCCGCCGGCACATGGCCCACATGGGCGATCAGCACCACCGCCACCAGGGCTGCGGCCACCGCGCCCCACACCAGCCGCTGGGCGCCGCGCGCGCTCATCAGCGCCCACTCGCGGGCCAGCAGGATGCAGGCGGCCGCGATCAGGGCGGCGAACCACCAGCCCCCGCCCCAGGTGGCCAGAATGGCGGCCGGCGCCAGCACCAGCGCCGAGGCCGCCCGCAATCCGATGTCCTTGGCCCGAAACGCCATCAGTTCGCCTTCGCCATGGCCGCCCCGGCGGGACGCCCGCCAAACCGGCGCTCGCGCGCCTTGTACTCGTCGAGCGCCGCCTTCAGCGCCTCGGGCCCGTAATCGGGCCACAGGATGTCCTGAAAAACCAGTTCGGCGTAGGCCGCCTCCCACAAAAGGAAGTTGGACAGCCGCTCCTCCCCCGAAGTCCGCACGATCAGATCCAGGGGGGGCGCCCCGGCGGTCGACAGCAGGCCGCCGAAGTCCGCCTCGCTGATCGCTGCATCCGCCTCTCCCGCCAGCACCCGTTCCGCATGCTTGCGCGCCGCGTCCACGATGTCGGCCTGGCCCCCGTAGTTGAACGCCACCTGCAGCAGGAACCGGTCATTGTGCGCGGTGTCGCGCTCGGCTTTCTGGACGAGAGCGGCGATGTCCGGCGGCAGGCCCTCGCGGCGGCCCAGCACGCGGATGCGCACGCCCTCCTTCGCCAACCTCGTCAGGTCGCTGGCCACATAGGACCGCACAAGCCCCATGAGGTCCGAGACCTCGTCGGCCGGACGGCGCCAGTTCTCGGTGGAGAAGCCGAACACGGTCAGGCAGCGCACGCCCAGCCCGGCGCAGCCGCGCACGGTGCGCTTCAGGGCGGCCACGCCTTCCTTGTGGCCCGCCGCGCGCGGCAGTCCCCTGGCGGCGGCCCAGCGGCCGTTGCCGTCCATGATGATCGCCACATGCCGGGCCCCCGGATCGGAAGGGCCGTCGGTGGGCGCATCCAGCGCGCGCATGTCGTCAGCCATTCCCTGTGTGCCGGGCCGGGCGGTCAAGCCGCCTCACACCTGCATGATCTCCGCTTCCTTGGTCTTCAGCGTCTCGTCGATGCGCTTGATGGCGGCGTCGGTGTCCTTCTGGACCTCGGCCTCCATCTTCTTCTGATCGTCCTGGCTGATGTCGCCCGCCTTCTCGGCCTTCTTCAGGTCGTCGTTGGCGTCGCGGCGCACGTTGCGCACGGCGATCTTCTGCTGCTCGGCGTACTTGCCGGCCAGCTTGACCAGATCCTTGCGGCGCTCCTCGGTCAGGGGCGGGATCGGGATGCGCAGGGTCTGGCCGTCGACGATGGGGTTCAGGCCCAGGCCGGCGGCGCGGATGGCCTTCTCCACCGAGACCACCATGCCCTTGTCCCAGACGCTGACCGTGATCATGCGCGGCTCGGGCACGCTGATGGCCGCCACCGCGTTCAGCGGCGAGACGGAGCCGTAGGCCTCCACCTGCACGGGATCCAGCAGGCCCGAGTTGGCCCGGCCGGTGCGCAGGCCGCTGAACTCTTCCTTCAGGGCGGCCACCGCCTTGTCCATGCGGTTTCGATAGGATGCGAGATCGGGTTTGCTCATGCTCTTGTCCGTGTTTCCTTTGACCTCAGGCCCCGTTCGCCGGGTTGTCGCTGATGACCGTATAGACTCCCCTGCCCTCGAGCACAGCCTTCAGGGCGCCGTGTTCGCGGATCGAGAAGACCACGATGGGGATGCCGTTGTCGCGCATCAGGGCGATGGCCGAGGCGTCCATGACCCGCAGGTCCTTCGCCAGCACGTCGTGATAGGTCAGGTTGTCATAGCGCGTGGCCGACGAATCCTTCTTGGGATCGGCCGTATAGACCCCGTCCACGCTGGTGCCCTTCAGCAGGGCGTCGCAGCCCATCTCGGCGGCGCGCAGGGCGGCGCCCGAGTCCGTGGTAAAGAACGGCGCGCCGACGCCCGCGGCGAAGATCACCACGCGGCCCTTCTCCAGATGGCGCAGGGCCCGGCGGCGGATGTAGGGCTCGCAGATGGTGTCCATCTGGATCGCCGACTGCACCCGGGTGTCCACGTTCAGCCGCTCCAGGGCGTTCTGCATGGCCAGGGCGTTCATGACCGTGGCCAGCATGCCCATGTAGTCGGCGCTGGCGCGCTCCATGCCGCTGGCCGCGCCGGACAGGCCGCGGAAGATGTTGCCGCCGCCGATGACCAGGCACAGCTGCACCCCGGTGCGCGCCACCTCGGCGATCTCGGCGGCGATGGCGTCCACGGTCTTGATGTCCAGGCCGTAGCCCTGGTCCCCCATCAGCACCTCGCCCGACACCTTGACCAGCACGCGCTTGTATTTGGGATCGGCGCGGGTCGGGCTCATGGCGATGCTCTCTCGGGTCGGGGCGCCGGAATCGGCGGGCCCATACTAGACGAAGGGCGCGCCGACCTTAAAGCCGACGCGCCCCTTTTCATTTTCTCCCTCCCCGTCCCGGGGAGGGTGGTCGCGAAGCGACCGGGTGGGGGCGTCCCGGTGAAACAGCGAGTCTGCCTCGCCCGCCCCTCCCCACCCGGCTGTCGCTGTCGCGCCAGCCGCCCTCCCCCGAGGGGGAGGGAAAGGCGGCCTCAGCCGCCCGTCATGCTCGCGACTTCGGCGGCGAAGTCGGGCTCGGCCGCCTTCTCGACACCTTCGCCCAGGGCCATGCGGGTGAAGCCTGTCAGCTTGATCTCGGCGCCGAATTCCTTGCCCGAGTCCGCCACCAGCTGCTCGATGGTCTGGTCGGGGTTCATGACGAAGGGCTGCTTGGACAGCACCACGTCCTTCTGGAACTTGGCGATCTGGCCGTCCACGATCTTGGCGATCATGTTTTCCGGGCGGCCGTCTTCCTTGGCCTTCTCGGTCAGGACGGCGCGCTCGCGCTCCACCGCCACGGGGTCCAGGTCGTCGGTGTTCAGCGACAGCGGCGCGGTGGCGGCGATGTGCATGCCGATCTTGCGGCCCAGGTCGCGCAAGAGCGCCTTGTCCGCGGCGCCTTCCAGCGCCACCAGCACGCCGATGCGGCCCAGCGAGGGCGCCACCGAGTTGTGCACATAGGACGCGACCACGCCTTCGGACACCGCGTGACGGGCCACGCGGCGCACCTGCATGTTCTCGCCGATGGTGGCGATCAGGTTGGTCACCTCGTCCTGCACGGTCTTGCCGCCGGACAGGGTCGCGGCGTTGACGCCCTCGACGCCCTCGGCGTCCAGCGCGGCTTCGGCGAAGGCCTTGGCGGCGTTCTGGAACAGCTCGTTGCGGGCCACGAAGTCGGTCTCGGCGTTGAACTCGATGACCGCGGCGGTCTCGCCCTTGCCGTCTTCACGGCTGGCGACGGCCACCAGGCCCTCGGCCGCGACGCGGTCGGACTTCTTGGCGGCCTTGGACAGGCCCTTGGTGCGCAGCCAGTCCATGGCGGCTTCCACGTCGCCGCCCGTCTCAACCAGCGCCTTCTTGCAATCCATCATGCCCGCGCCGGACTTTTCGCGAAGCTCCTTCACGAGGGCGGCAGTGATCTCGGCCATGGTCTCTCTCCTGAATTTCGTATGCGGGAACGGCCGGGCGTTACCCCGACCGTATGTCAGTTTCTCGTTCCACCGCCGCATCAGACGTCGATGGGTCATCTTTTTCCGCTCATCCCCGCGAAAGCGGGGACCCAGTCCTGTCCAGCGTGACGCCGGTGTTTCAGGACTGGGCGGCGTGCGCGTCACGCTCCGCTGCGACACCCAAAGCGCTGGGTCCCCGCTTTCGCGGGGATGAGCGGAGTCATGGGGCCTCAGACAGCGGCCTTCTCGGTCTCGACGGCGTCGTTGGCGTCCGAAGTGGCTTCCTTGGCGGCCTCGTCGGCCACGGCGGGGGTCTCTTCAGCCTTGGGCTCTTCAGCCTTGGCTTCCATCTCGGCGGCGACGCCTTCGGTTCCGGCCGGGGCGGCCTCGGCTTCAGCGGCCGGGGCCTTCTTGGCCAGGGCCGGCTCCACCGGGTTCTCCATGGCGCCCAGGTCCACGCCCGAGGCGGCGGCGCCGGTGGCCAGGCCGTCCAGCACCGCGTCCGCGATCAGATCGCAGTAGGTCTGGATGGCGCGGGCGGCGTCGTCGTTGCCAGGCACCGGATAGGTGATGCCGTCGGGATCGCAGTTGGTGTCCAGGATCGCGATGATCGGGATGTTCAGCTTGCGGGCTTCCAGGATCGCGATCGCTTCCTTGTTGGTGTCGATCACGAACATGATGTCCGGCACGCCGCCCATGTCCTTGATGCCGCCCAGGGACAGCTCCAGCTTGTCGCGCTCGCGCTGCAGGGTCAGCAGTTCCTTCTTGTTGCGGCCTTCGCCGCCGCCTTCCAGAATGCCGTCCAGCTCGCGCAGACGGGCGATGGAGCCCGACACGGTGCGCCAGTTGGTCAGGGTGCCGCCCAGCCAGCGGTTGTTCATGTAGTACTGGGCGCAGCGCTTGGCGGCCTGGGCCACCGGATCCGACGCCTGACGCTTGGTGCCGACGAACAGCACGCGGCCGCCCTTGGCCGCCACGTCGCGCACGGCGACCAGCGCCTGGTGCATCAGCGGCATGGACTGCGACAGGTCGATGATGTGGATGTTGGAGCGCGAACCGAAGATGTAGCGCTCCATCTTCGGGTTCCACCGGTGCGTCTGGTGGCCGAAGTGCGCGCCGGCTTCAAGCAGGGTGCGCATGGAGAATTCAGGCAGAGCCATGATCGTTTTGTCCTTTTTCCGATCGAACCTAGCGTGGGCGGTTAAAGGTCAAAGGACCCTCGGAACGGAGCAAACCGGGATGTCTCCCCGGAACGCGCCACGCCCACGTGCGAAGTGCGGGGGCATTTAGGGGGCTGGCCCCGGAAAAGCAAGGGGATCGGGCGGAGGGGCTCAGCTCGGCGCGATCCGCTCCGGCAGCGGCGCCCCGATCACCTCGGCCACGGCCCACTGGGTGGCCATGAACAGGGCGTCCCTCTGGTGGTAGTAGTTCGACAGCGCCACCACCGTCACATCCTGCGCCGGATGATAGGTCACCAGCGCCCGGAACCCGGCCCAACTGCCGGTGTGATAGATCTGCCCGGCCAGGAACCCCGGCTCCATGCGCGCGCCCAGGTCCGCCATGTACAGGCCGTATCCCCAGCCCCGCGGCGGCCGCCCCGGCGGGCCCGCGTCGTCCGGCGGATTGTGCGGCGTGATCATCAGGCGATAGCTCTCCCCCGACAGCAGCCGCCCCCCGTGCAGCGCCCGGGTCCACGCCAGCAGATCGTCCGCCGTGGAATACAGCCCGCCCGAGGCGTAGACGATGGACGCATTGGACTCCGGCTGCGGCGTCCGCCCGCCCGCCAGCCAGGCGTAGCCCATGGCCGTCTGGACCGAGCCGTCGTCGAACCCGGTGCCGTCCATGCCCAGCGGCTCGAAGAACTCGGCCCGCAGCCACTCATGATAATCCCGCCCCGTCGCCGCCTCCAGGATCGCGCCTGCCAGATTGTAGCCCGCGTTGGAATAGCGGATGCGCGTCCCCGGCGCGAAGCTCAGCCGGTACTCCGCCGACGCCGCCGTCAGCTGTTCCGGCGTCTGGTGCGTCCGCCGCATCTCGCCCCAGCCCGGCCGCTGCATCAGGTCTGGAATGCCCGAGGTGTGGCTCAGCAGATGGTGGATGCGCACCGGCGCCCAGGCCTCCGGGCACGGCTGGATCCACCGGCACACCGGATCGTCCACGCTCAGCACCCCCTGGTCCTGCAACCGCAGGATCGCCGCCGCCGTGAACTGTTTCGACACCGAGGCTATGCGGAATTTCGTATCCAGCGCCATGGCCTCGTCCCGCTCATGGCTGGCCGTCCCGTAAACCTTGCGGAACAGCACCTCGTCCCCCCGCGCCACCAGCACCGCCCCGCTGAACCCGCCCGTCACCGGCAGGGCGTCGATCTTCGCCGACAACTGCGGCAGCCGATCCACCACCACCGGCTCGGCCCGCGCCAGGGCGATCGGAACCGCCGCCTCCGCCTCATCCACCCGCCCCTGCCGCTCACAGGCGGACAGACCGAGGGACAGAAGGAAAAGGCCGGAAATCAGAACTCTAAACACGCACACATCCATACAGGGGGGAGTCGGGGGCACCTTACGCGACCTCCGGGCGCGGTGGGAGGCGGTGTCCGCAACTACCCGTAATATCGTCTGCGGTTATGGCGAAAGTCGGAGGCCTAAAGCGGTAGTCAAGAGGTCCGGCTCTCGGCCACTCGGACGCGGACAGACCAAAAAGTTAACCCATATTTTCTCTGGGAGGTTACATTGATGAGAAGCTCGAAGCCAGAATCACGAGCGAGAGACAACGTTTGACACCCAGTGCGAACATTCTAGCGGCGACCTCGCGCCTATTCTCGTCCGCAGTCGTTCGCGATCTGGCGACGAAAGGGCGTTCCGCGCTGTTTGCCCGCCTCGTTCGCGAGGCCGAGCTCAACACCCGGGGAGCAGTTGGGAATGTTGCCGATGTCTTCGAGGCCGCCTTCGCTGTGCTGCGAATGGGTGCCAGCCGGGACGAGTATGTCTACAAGGCTGCGTTGACGCACAAGGTTCTGCTGGGGAAGCACTCCCTACGCACCGCCTGTATGCTGAACGAGTTTCGCGCGGGGAACTGCAAGGCCGACATGGTCATCTTGAACGGCACCGCCACTGTCTATGAGATTAAGTCCGAGCGGGACTCCTTGTCTCGACTGGAGCGCCAACTCGAGGCCTATCGCAACGTCTTTCCGAGCGTGTTCGTCATTGCGGGCGAGAACCACGTGCGATCCGTCTTGCAGATGGTAGGCGACGACGACGGCGTGCTTCAGCTGTCCCGGCGCCATCAGATTTCTACAATTAAGCCCGCGACCGATCGGCCGGACAGGATTGATCCAGTCTCAGTGTTCGAGTCCTTGCGGACCGACGAGGCACGGGCACTTCTTGCGGGCATCGGCATCAGAGTGCCAGACGTGCCGAATACCCGGTTGCACGGCGCTCTGCGTGAAAAGTTTGAAGGCCTTCCGCCACGTCTAGTTCATGTCGGAATGGTGCAGGTTCTGAAACGCAAACGCGATCTACGGCCCTTAAGCGATCTGATTGATCAGTTGCCGCCGTCGTTGCAGCCTGCCGCGCTTTCGGTGCCGCTACGCAAAGCGGATCATAATAGGCTGGTGAGAGCCGTTGCGACCCCGCTTGGCGACGCCTTAGCTTGGACCTGAGGATCGCGATGTACCATCCTTACTTTCGCGGCAAGCAGTACGAGCTAATCACAATCAGAGAGAACGCTGAACGTCTCGCGCAAGCGGGTTTTCTGCCGATCATAGAGCCAGTCCGCGAGTCCCTTGGAGGGCTTGAAAAGGCGCTCAAAGCGGTGTGCGAGGCCGGAGGCCAGTCGGTAGTCGTCGTCAATCCTCACTACGGCGACCACGCCGGAGGCGGCGTCAGCATTTCGGCTCTCCTCGCTGACGGCTTCCTCGACAAACCTGGTATTGCTGCTGGCGTACTTCTGAAAAACGGCATGTCGGTTGAAGAGGCCATGGCCTGTTTCGACGCGCACAAGGGGCACTCACCGACGCTGATCCACGCGGGTTTCACCGAGGGCAAGGCCCTCGCCGATGCTTTGGGCACTGACCTCGCAACAACCCGCCACGTGTTCATCGACGAGCAGAGCAGCAAACTCTATCGGCGTCACTTCAAGGATGGCGAGAGGGTGCTGGTGAAGGACGGGTTTGAGAAGCGTTCTCGCAACAGAGACCATCCCGACAAAGAGTTCTTCTCCGACCTGCACATCACCTACGCCGACGACCAAATGAATGGGTTCGGCGATTTCCTCACGGTGGGAGACGACTACTCCGAGAGCGGCGGTCCGGCCTACGCAATCGCCATCCACCTGACGTTCATCGACCCTACGGCGGACGACGCGATGTTTATCTACCACTTCAAGTCGGACCGTATGGACACGCCGACGGATCCCGCTGGCAAGTTTGCAGAGGCGCTCACGAAACTGGTCAAGGCGGTGGAGGCGTCTGGATCCAGTATCTATCCAACCAATGCGGTGGCCGAGTTCAAGGCGCTGAAGGACAAGGAGCACTTCCCGGGGTTGGGCTATGTGAAGAAGCTGTCCATGCAGCACCACATCGAGACCATGGCTCGCTATTTCGCATGAGCCCCCGGCGCCAACTGCATTGCTGCGTTCAATGCTTCAACGACCGCCACCTTCAGCAAACTATCATCGACCTGTCCCAAGCCAGCGGCGACTGTAGTTTTTGCGGGACCACCGAGATCGCGCTTCTTGAGCCCTCCCAACTAGCCGATCTTTTCGCGCCGCTGGTCACGATCTATGAAGAGCACGATGACGGCCTTACACTTGTTGAATGGTTCGCTGAAGACTGGAATTTGTTCAACGGCACCCTGATCAACGAGGCGAACGCTGTACGTCTTCTGGGAGAAATCCTCGACAACGGTGAGGTCACCCGCATCCCGTTTCGACCGTCGGAGCGTTTCAGCAGCGACGGATTGGCGCGTTGGGAGCAGCTTCGCCACGAGTTGATGTACGTCAATCGCTACTTCCCCGATGCTAATATAGACGTGGAACGCCTGAGCTCACTGCTACCTGAGTTGGTTGCAGAGGATCTTCCGGACCGCTGGTACAGGGCTAGGCTGATGGACGGGGATACGCCTTTTACCGTCGCTGAGATGGGGCCACCCCCGGCCCGCCGATCATCGCACGGCCGGGCGAACCCCCCCGGCATTCCCTACCTCTATCTCGGTTCCGATCCGGCCTCGGCCATCTCCGAGGTGCGGCCCCATACCGGCGAGATATGCTGCGTCGCTGAGTTTCGTCTGGCTGAGAATTTGCGCCTCATCGACCTACGGGACCCTCGCACGCGTTTGTCGCCGTTCAGCTATGGCGATGAAGACAAGATCGGTGCCCTGCGCGAGGATTTGGCGTTGCTGGCGCGTCTCGGCGACGAGCTCACCCGCCCGGTGCTTCCGTCGGGTGCGGCGATCGATTACGTGCCGAGCCAGTATCTGTGCGAGTTGATCAAGAACGCACCATACGAGGGAGTACAGCGCGCCGGTTACGATGGCGTCCTCTACAGTAGCTCGGTCGGCGGCGGCATAAATCTAGCGCTCTTCGATCCGACATGCGCGACGGGCGGGGAAGTGGTCCTTCGCAGAGTCAATCGGGTCGCCGTCGAGTTTGACTAGTCGGGTACGCATGCTCAGCAGCCCCCCTACCCCCCCCCCATTTCCGACGGCCAATCCCTTGTGAAACAAGGCCCAGCCCGGAAAATCCCGCCTTTTGCACCGCCGTGTCCGGGGGCGCCTCACACTGTCCGGCATGGACATCAAATTCAGATACCTCCCCGACAGCCCGCCCGTCTTTGACGCCGCAAAGTCTCGCGCCCGCTGGGCCGCCGC
>NZ_JBKBIB010000026.1:0-14315 GCF_046299535.1 Brevundimonas sp.
TCGTTCGTTTTTCCGGCTTTGTGGCCGTGCGTGTTTTTTTTGTTTTTTTTTTTCGTTTTCTGTTCTTTCTTTTTCTTTGTCTTCCCTCCCCCCCCCCCCAGCGGGGCAGCAGGCTGCCGTGCAGGTTGAAGCAGCCCAGACGCGGCGCATCAAGCACCTCCGCCTTCAGGATCTGGCCGTAGGCCACCACCGCCGCCGCATCCAGATCCAGCGAGCGGAAGGTTTCGATGGCGTCCGGCGCCTTCATGCTGTCGGGCGTGAACACCGGCAGGCCCATGCTCTCGGCGAAGGCCTGGACCGGCGAGGGGGTCAGCTTCTGACCGCGCCCCCTGGGCCGGGGCGGCTGTGAATAGACCGCCACGATCTCGTGCCCGGCGGCGATCAGCTCGGCCAGCGACGGCACGGCGAAGTCGGGTGTTCCCATGAAGGCGATGCGCATGCCCGCGATTTGCCTCATGCGTCGGTGCGGAACAAGGGTAGTGGCGGGGCTCGCCATCAAGTGAGGCCGTGCTAGAGTCTTCGTTTAAGTGAGTGGGGAGCCTGCCTTTGTCCGTGAAATCCGCAACCGTCGCCCGTCTTCTTGTGGGATGTTCCGTCTTCAGCCTGATCGCCGCCGGCGCCGTCGTGGCTCAGGATGCGCCCATCGTCCAGCCGGGCGCCCCCGGCCAGGCCCCGCGCGCCCTGACAGCCGAGGAAGCGGCCCGCATCGCTGACAACCGCTATTCAGCCGACGACGTCCGCTTCATGCAGGACATGATCCCGCATCATCAGCAGGCGGTGGAGATGGCGGCGCTGGTGGCGGGGCGCACCAATCATCGAGAGATTGTCGAGATCGCCGCGCGCATCGACGCCTCACAGGCCGACGAGATCGCCTTCATGCGCGGCTGGCTGTTGGGTCGCGGCCAGCAGGCGCCCGATCCGGCTGCCGATCCTCACGCCGGCCATCACGGCCATCACGGCCAGGGCGCTGATCACTCCACCATGGCGGGCATGGCCACGCCGGAACAGATGGCCCGTCTGGCCGCAGCCGAGGGCGTCGACTTCGACCGTCTGTTTCTGGAGCTGATGGTCGCCCACCATGAGGGCGCCATCCAGATGGTGGACCATCTTCTGTCGCGTTCAGGGTCGGCCTACGACCCTGTCCTTTTCGAGTTCGTCGCCGACATCCGCAACGAGCAGCAGGGCGAAATCCGACGCATGACGACCCTGTCGCGTCAGCTGTCGGATGATCCGCGAGCCAGCCTTGCGCCAGGCTTTCGCGACGCGGGCGAGGCGATCAGCAATCTCGCCCTCGTCGCCACCCTTCCCAAGCCTCCGGGATTCTACGACCCCGAAAATCCCGCGGGCCTTCCGCCCCCGGTTCCCGCAAGCGAAGCCGCCGACGGCGAGAGGGGCGCTGAAACCGGGCGCGTCGGGAGCCGGTCTCCCTTTCTGAACTTCGCCAACACGGATCTCGCTTTCTCTGGTGATCTGATGGCGGTGGGCAACTACCACGGCTTCAACCTCTATCGCCTGGAAGGCGACACGCCGCGTCTGGTCAGTTCGGTGGTCTGTCCTGGCGGTCAAGGCGATGTGTCCATCGTCGGCGACCTCCTGATCATGTCGGTGGAACAGCCATCCGCGCGTGTCGACTGCGGGCGTGAGGGCATCAGCGACGACGTCAGCCCGGATCGTTTCCGGGGCCTGCGCATCTTCGATATCAGTGACCAGGCGCGGCCTGTCCAGGTGGGGCAGGTCCAGACCTGTCGTGGGTCGCACACTCATTCGGTGGTTTCGGCCAACGACCAGACGATCATTGTCTACAACTCGGGCATTTCTTCCGTTCGCCGCGAAGAAGAGCTTGCGGGCTGCATCGTCGGCGCCCCCGGCGACAGCCGGACGGCCCTGTTCCGTGTGGACGTGGTGGAGATTCCGGTGGCCGATCCGTCCCGGGCCCGCATCATCGACAGCCCGGCGGTCTTCGCCGACGAGGAGACGGGCGACCTGGCCGGACTGTGGCGCGGTGGAGATCACGGCGACGGCACCCAGACCACGGCCCGGACCGACCATTGTCACGACATAACTGTGTTCCCCTCCCTGAATCTGGCTGCGGGCGCGTGTTCAGGCAACGGCATGCTGTTCGACATTAGCGACCCGCGCCAACCCCGTCGGATCGACGCCGTCAACGATCCGGGCTTCGCCTACTGGCACTCGGCCACCTTCAACAACGACGGCACCAAGGTGCTGTTCACCGACGAGTGGGGCGGTGGCGTTCGTCCCCGCTGTCGCGTGCAGGATCCGGTCACCTGGGGGGCGAACGCCTTCTATGACATTGTGGACGGCAAGCTGGAGATGCGCGGCTACTACAAGCTGCCTGCGCCCCAGACGGAGCAGGAAAACTGCGTGGCCCACAATGGCTCCATCGTGCCGGTGCCCGGGCGCGATATTTTCGCCCAGGCCTGGTATCAGGGCGGTCTGTCGGTGATCGATTTCACCGACTCCTCCAACCCTGTCGAGATCGCCTATTTCGACCGGGGCGCCATTGATGGTGAGCATTCCATCCTGGCCGGCTACTGGTCCACCTACTGGTACAACGGCCGTATCTACGGCACCGAGATCGTCCGCGGCCTGGACGTGCTGACCCTGCAGCCGAGCGAGCACCTGTCCGAGGCCGAGATCGCCGCCGCCGCCATGGCCGATCAGGGCGAGACCTTCAATCCGCAGCAGCAGTTTCCTGTGACCTGGCCGGATCATCCGATGGTTGCGCGGGCCTATGTGGACCAACTGGCGCGCTCGGGCGCGCTGCCGGCCGTTGCCGTGTCCGAACTGACCATGGCGCTGGATCAAGCTGCGGCGCGCCTGGAGGCGCAAGTGGCGGACGCCGGCTTGGCGGCCACGCTTGAGGGCCTGGCGTCAGGACTGGCCGTTGCGGGCGGCGCGGCGGACCAGGCGCGCGGGCAGGCCCTGGCGCAAACCTTGACGGGGGTGGCGGCGGCGCTTCGCCCATAAAGCCTTGACCAATTCATAACTCTTCGGTTATGTGAATATCAATAGCCATGAGGTTATCGATTTCGCATGACCGCAGCGCACGACATTCTGTTCAAAACCTTGGCTGACCCCACGCGGCGGGCGTTGTTCGAGCGCCTGTGCCGCGAGGGGGAACAGACGGTCGGCGCGCTGACCGACGGCTCCGGCGTGTCCCAGCCGGCGGTGTCAAAACATCTGGGGGTCCTGAAACAGGCCGGGCTGGTTCGCGACCGCCCGTCCGGGCGTCAGACCCACTACAGCGCCGACCTGGCCGCCCTCGGGGCGCTGGTCGACTGGACACGCCAGATGGCCGGGTTCTGGGAGTCGCGGTTCGATGATCTGGAAACGCTGCTGACAAGGATGGACCAATGACCGAAGCCAGATCTGTCGTCGTCGAGCGCACGCTCGCCTTTCCGCCC
Source organism: Brevundimonas sp. (assembly GCF_046299535.1). Classification (GTDB taxonomy): domain Bacteria; phylum Pseudomonadota; class Alphaproteobacteria; order Caulobacterales; family Caulobacteraceae; genus Brevundimonas. The sequence goes on from NZ_JBKBIB010000026.1 coordinate 3,426, forward strand.
GAGCGACTGTGGCGCGCCCTGACCCAGCCCCACCTGATCCAGGAATGGCTGATGAAGAACGACTTCGAGCCGGTGGTGGGCCATCGGTTCAATCTGTCGGGCGAGTGGGGCGGGGTGCTGGACTGCGAGGTGCTGACCGTCGAGCCACAGCGGATCCTGTCGTATCGCTGGGACTACGACCACGACGATCCCGCCTATGCGCTGAAGAGCGTGGTGACCTTCACGCTCACCCCGACTCCCGGCGGAACTCATCTGCGCGTGGAGCAGGCCGGATTCCGACCCGACCAGAAGCAGGCCTTCGGCGGCGCGCATGCGGGCTGGAACCAGTTTCTGGCCAAGCTGGACGCGTTGCTGTCCCGGCCCGACTGACGCGAAGTAATCTTCAACGAAGGAGGGCCAGATGGCTCTGAGCAAATGGACGCGGTCTTTCCACCGCTGGGTGTCGATGCTGTTCATCGCCACAGTGATCGCCGCCACCGTCGCCGCAGCGACGGGGCAGAGCACGCAGAATCCGATCTTCTATCTGCCGCTGGCTCCGCTGTTCGTGCTGATGATCACAGGGCTCTACATGTTCGCTCTGCCCTATGTTCGCCGCCGCACCGTCCCGGAGTGAACCATGCCCCCCTCCGACAAGCCTGTCCTCCTGACCGGCGGCAATCCCCAGATCCCCAAGGGTTATGGCGATGCGCCGGTGCAGGCCTGGATCGCCGCGGCGCCGGGATGGAAAAGCGACGCCTGGCGGCGCCTGGACGCCCTGATCGCGCAGACGGTTCCGGATGTATGCAAGGCGGTGAAGTGGAACTCGCCGCTGTACGGTGTGGAGGAGGGGCGCTGGTTCCTGGGCGTTCACGTTTTCGACCGGTATCTGAAGGTGTCGTTCTTCAACGGCGCCGACCTCGACCCGCTGCCGCCCGTGGGCTCTAAACAGAAGCACGTGCGCTATTTTCACATTCACGAGGAGGATGCGGTCGACGAGGCGCGGTTCGCCGACTGGGTGACGCAGGCCTGTCGCTTGCCCGGTGAACGGATGTGAAGGCCGCGGCGGCAGGTCGAATCTGAGCCGGCTAGGTCGCCGCTCTTACGAGGGTCCGGACCAGGTCGAGCAGGGTTGCGGCCGGATCTAGACCCTCCAGCATCTCGGCGCTGACGAAGGCGCCGTTCACGACCACCGCCAGTTGGGCGCCCAAGCTGTCGGGACGCCGTGCGCCAAGGCGCGACGACAGGCCCCCCAGACGCTTGCGCAGGTCCTGTTTGTGGCGGCGCGCGACCTGCCGGGCGGGGTGGTCGACCTCTGCGAATTCGGCGGCGACATTCAGTTGGGGGCAGCCGCGATAAGCCGGGCGAGCAAGCCGTTCGCCGATCCAGAGCATGTGCGCCTCCAACTCCTTCATGGGATCGCCCAGGTGAGCATCTGACACTGCGTCCCAGGTCGCCCAGAACTCGACGTCCTCGCGCTCAAGGAAAGCGGCGATGAGATCGTCCTTGGTCGGGAAGTGGCGGTAAAGGCTCGTCTTGGCGACGCCCGCCTGCGCGACGACCGTGTCGACGCCCACGGCCCGTACTCCCTGCTGGTAAAAAAGCCCGCTCGCCGTCTCGAGTATCCGCTCCCTTACGTTCACCTGCCCATCACTGCCCGGGCTGTCTGATGTCATCGCGGTTCTCGCCATTCTTGTCTCTGCCAGGCTCGATAGCACGGCCGGTCTTGACTGCATACGGACAGGTCTGTAGCTATCAAAACAGACAGGTCTGTAGCGAAGGCGCGAGTGTCAGTGTTTAGGCAACAGGGCGGACCGCGCGTGGCGGTCTATGGGGCGAACGGGCATACTGGGCGGTTCGTGGTGCGGGCGTTCTTCGCTCGAGGATTCGAGGTTCTCGCCCTGGGCCGGGACAAGGACCGGCTGGCGTCGGCCGGCCTGCCTACCGGCGTCGCGGTCGAAGCCGTGTCACTGGACGATCCGCCAGCGCTGGATCGGTGTCTCTCCGGGGTCGCCGCGGTCGTCAACTGCGCGGGTCCGTTTCTGGACACCGCCGATCCGCTGGTGGATGCGGCCATGCGCACCGGCGTTCATTATCTGGACGTCACCGCCGAGCAGGAGAGCGCCCGCCGCCTCTATGATCGCGCGGCGCAGATCGAGGCCGCGGGCATCGTCGCCATGCCGGCGATGAGCTTCTGGGGCGGTCTGGCGGACCTGCTGGCCACCGCCGCCATGGCGGATTGGGCTGAAGCCGACGAAATCCGCATCGGCTCCGCTCTCGACAGCTGGAAGCCGACCGAAGGCACGCGGATCACCAGCCAGCGCAACACGTTCCCGCGCCTGGTCATCTCCGACGGACAGCTTCAACCCCTGGCGAATCCGCCGCCCCGGACCGACTGGTCGTTCGCAGGCGATTTCGGGCGCCAGGAGATGGTGGAGCTGCCGTTCACCGAAGCCATCCTGATCGCCCGTCATTTGAACGTGCGTGAAGTGCATCACTTCATGAACACTGCGCCCCTGGGCGACCTGCGGGATCCCAAAACCCCGCCGCCCCAACCGGAGGACGCGTCCGGTCGGTCATCGCAGCGGTTTCGCGTGGAGGTCGAAGTGCGGCGCGGGGAGGCGTTGCGGCGCGGCGCCGTAGAGGGTCGCGACATCTATGGCGTCACCGCGCCGCTGATCGTGGAGGCGGCTGCCCGTCTGACCAAAGGGCCGTTTCCGGCCGGTGTTCATGCGCCGGGCTCCCTGTTCGACGCGCGGTCATTTCTGGCCGCCGTAGAGCCGGACATGGTCTAGGCGACGGTTCTGGTCGCAGCTGCTCAGGCGGCCTTATCAAGCTCGTGAAGAGGACGGACGCGCGCCTCCCACCAGTCGCCGATCGCATCCAGCAACGGCACCAGCTCCTGGCCCGCGGGGGTGAGCGAATAGGTGACGTGACGGGGATAGACCGGCAGCTCCACACGGTCGACGACGCCCGCCGCCTGCAGCTTGCGAAGCTCCAGCGAAAGGATGCGGTGCGAAACCGTCGGATTGTCGCGCCTCAAATCGCCAAACCGCTTGGGCCCGTCCTTGAGGTAGTAGATCAGCAAGCCCGGCCAGCGGCCGCTGACCAACTGCATGGCCTCTTCAATCGGGCAGAGTGAAACGAGGTCCTTCATCGACAATCTCCTGGTTACAGGAATGTGCGTTATTCACAGCGAGCGCTGAGGCTCCCAAGGTTCCGGACGCTGCGCAGCATCCCCACAACCGGAGCCCCAGATATATGGAACCTGTTCTTCTTTATGGCCACCCCGGGGGCACGTCCCTCGGCCTGGTGGCGGCGCTCGAATGGCTCGGCAGGCCTTATCGTTTGTGCCGTGTCGACATGCTCGGCGAGATGCGCGAACCATCCTACGCCCGCCTCAACGCCCGCCACGAAACCCCCGTCCTGATCACGGACGATGGACGTTCGGTGAGCGAGACCATGGCCATCGCGGCCTGGCTGGAGGCGCGTGATGAGGAGCGCCGGATCAGCTTTGCCCCCCTGACGCCCCAGACCGACCGGATGCATCAGTTGATGGCCTTTCTCAACACCGGCTTCACCGGCGCCTTCTCGCCCTATTGGGTGGCGTACGAGCTAGAGACGCCTGATCCTGCCTATACGGCAGCGCTCAAGCGTCTGGGCCGGGCTCAGGTTATCGAGCGGCACGACAAGCTCGAGGGCATGCTCGAAGCCAGCCCCTGGCTGGTGGGAGAAAAGCCGACACTGGCCGACGGCCTGCTCGCCGGCGTCGGCAGATGGCTGGAATTCCACGAGGTCGCCGATATTGAACGCTGGCCCCGCCTGCAGGCGCTTCGTCGCCGGATCGATGCGGACCCGGCCGTGGTCTATGCAACAGCCATTGAACAGGGCGATGACGTCCCGGGGTCAGGCGCGTGCCTGGGTCACATCCCGCTCGCGGAGGTGATTGAGCGCTACGGTCGTTGAGCCTGGCGTTTGCGCATCAGGCCGCTGTCGGCAGAACCGACGGCGGCCTGAGCCGTTGGCCTTGCAATCCCATCTGCACGAAGGAGAACGCCTTGGGCCAACTGGTCGATGGAAAGTGGCAGGCCGACGACGTCTTCGCCGACGAAACGGACGGTCGCTTCAAGCGCAAGGATAGCCAGTTCCGCAACTGGGTCACGATCGACGGCGAGCCTGGGCCGTCCGGCGAGGGCGGCTTCAATGCCGAGGCGGGCCGGTACCACCTGTACGTCAGTCTGGCCTGTCCCTGGGCCCACCGCACCCTGATCATGCGCCGGTTCAAGGGGCTGGAGACGATGATCGACGTCTCGACAGTCCACTGGCTGATGCGGGACAAGGGTTGGACCTTCGCTCCGGGCCCCGGCGTGACCGGCGATCCGCTTCACGGCGCCGACTATCTGCATCAGGTCTATACGGCGGCCGATCCCGCCTACACGGGCAAGGTCACGGTGCCGGTGCTGTGGGACAGGACCCGCAAGACCATCGTATCCAATGAGTCCGCCGACATCATCCGCATGTTCAACACCGCCTTCGACGGCGTCGGCGCCGCGAAAGGCGACTATTATCCCGAGGACCTGCGGCCTGAGATCGACGCCCTGAACGACCGCATCTACTCGACGCTCAACAATGGCGTCTATCGCGCCGGCTTCGCCACCAAACAGGACGCCTATGAGGAGGCGGTCGGGCCGCTTTTCGAGACGCTGGACTGGCTCGAGGAACGACTGACGGATTCACAGTGGTTGACCGGCGACCGCCTGACCGAGGCCGACATCCGCCTCTTCACCACACTTGTGCGCTTCGATCTGGTCTACCACGGCCACTTCAAATGCAACCTGCGCCGCATCGTCGACTATCCGGCGCTGTGGCGGTACATGCGCGCCTTCCATGAATTGCCCGGCGTGGCGGAAACCATCAACGTCGATCACATCAAGCGGCACTACTATGAAAGCCATCGTCAGATTAACCCGTCCGGCGTGGTGCCCTTGGGGCCGTTGATCGATTTCAGCTAGTCGTGCAGGTCGGCCATGCTGATGGCGTCATTCATGTCCTGCAGCATGCGGCGCAGGTCCGAGATTTGTTGAGCCGTGATCGGTAACTGCCGGACCACCTCCCTGCGAACGGAAAGAAGGTCGGCCCGCAGGGCGACTCCCTTGCCGGACACTGTCACCCACACCTTCCGTTCGTCGCGCGTGTCCCGCTTGCGGGCCAACAGCCCGGCCGTCTCCATCCGCTTGACCAACGGCGTGAGGGAGCCTGTCTCCATGGACAGGCGCTCTCCCAGGTCGCCCATGGTCACCGGGCGCTCGAACTCCCACAGGGCGATCAGCACCAGATACTGCGGATGGGTGAGTCCCAGCGGCGTGAGCAGCCGTCTGTAGAGGCGGGTGATGAGGCTGCTGCTGGTTTGCAAGGCCAGACAGAGTTGCTGGTCCACATGGAGTTCGGTGAAATCCGAGGTCTCTCTGCGCGGCGCCGCTTTTTTCATCATCATCGCCTGTCCAGATGCGACGACCCTAACATAGTAAAAGCTAATTATATCATGTTCGATATAATAGATATTAATATATTGACGTTATAGGCAGTTCCGGTTCCGCCCTCCCCCAACCGCTCGGAGACAATCAATGTTCGGTTTTCGATCGACGCCTTCACCCGATCCGGCCGCCGTGGCTGAAATGCGCAGTCTGGTCGCCGCATTCCATCGCTCCCAAGGGGTGATCGAATTCGATCTTGATGGAACGATCCGCGACGCCAACGCCAATTTTCTGGCGGTCATCGGCTACGAACTCGCCGAGATCCGGGGCCAGCATCACAGCATGTTCGTCGACCCGACAGAGGTCGCGTCGGCCGCATACGCCGATTTCTGGCGCCGGTTGAAGGCGGGCGAATTCTTCGTCGACAAGTTCGTACGGTATGGGAAAAACGGACGCCGGGTGGTCATCGAAGCCTCCTACAACCCGATGCTGAACGCCGACGGCGTCCCCTACAAGGTGGTCAAATTCGCCACGGACGTCACGGCCATCGAGGACGAGCGGGAGCGGCGCGAGCAAGCTGATCGCGAAGCAGCCGAAACCCAGTCAGCCGTGGTCACGGGCCTGCGTCGGGGGCTGTCCGCCATCGCGGGAGGGGACCTATCCTATCGTATCGCCGAGGCTTTCCCGGGCGACTATGCGGGCCTGCGCGACGACTTCAACAACGCCATGACAGCCCTGGACGAGGCGTTGGGCGTCATCCGTGGCAACGCCGGAACCATTCAATCGGGCGCCAGCGAAATCAGCAGCGCCGCAGAGGAGTTGTCCAGCCGCACCGAACGGCAGGCGGCCGCGCTGGAGGAAACCGCCGCAGCCCTGGATCAGATCACGGCGACGGTTCAGAAGACCGCAGAGAACGCCAAGGCCACAGACGCCGTCGTCGGCGCGACGCGCGCCCAGGCCGAAACCGGCGGCGAGATCGTCCGGCGCGCTATCGAGGCCATGGTGGAGATCGAGCGATCATCGGATCAGATCGGCGAAATTCTCGGGGTGATCGACGAGATCGCCTTCCAGACCAATCTGCTGGCGCTTAACGCCGGTGTCGAGGCGGCCCGCGCGGGGGATGCGGGCAGAGGCTTCGCCGTGGTGGCGTCGGAAGTGCGCGCCCTGGCCCAGCGGTCAGCGGACTCGGCCCGCCAGATCAAGGCTCTGATCTCCACCAGCGGGGCGCAGGTCAAGAATGGCGTGGGTCTGGTGCGCCAGACGGGCGAAGCCCTGACCGGGATCGTAGAAGGCGTGCATACGGTGACCACCCTCATGACCGAAATCCGGGCCTCCACCCAGGAACAATCGGTGGGCCTCGGAGAGGTCAACAGCGCGGTCAACGCCATGGATCAGGTCACCCAGCAGAACGCCGCCATGGTCGAGGAATCCACTGCCGCCAGCGTGGCGCTCAGCAGAGACGCCGCCGAGATGGCGCAGCTGGTAGAACGTTTCCAGATCAGTGCAGACGACATGGGTCATGACACCCCGGCAGCCTCGCAGCGAGGTCGCCGCGTAGCGACGGAACCCGTCAGGAACGCTCCCTCGCGGCCCGCCCCGGCCGCCGCCAGGCCCCGGCTCGCCACTGTGGGCGGCTCGGCGACGGCCCTGTCCGACTGGCAGGAATTCTAGGCGCTCCCCGCGAGCGCCCGGCGACGTATCAAAGTGTAACCCGTGCGCATTCAGGCTGCCCGTCGAGCATCAGGACGCTAGAGTGACGCGGTGAGCCAGATTGCGCCCCGTGAAACCCATATCGCCGTCGTCGAGGACGACCCCGAAATCCGCGCCCTGGTGTCTGATCTCCTGAGCGGACAGGGCTACGGGGTCACGGAATGCGACGGTGCGACTGCGCTGGATCGCGTCATGGCGCGCCGGCGCGTGGATCTGGTGGTGCTGGACCTCATGCTGCCGGGCGAGGATGGGCTCTCCATATGTCGGCGTCTCCAGGCCGCGCCCGAAGGGCCGCCGGTGCTCATGGTGACGGCGCGGGGCGATGACGTCGACCGTATCGTGGGGCTGGAGATCGGGGCTGATGACTATCTGGCCAAACCCTTCAACCCCCGCGAGCTGACCGCGCGGGTCCGCGCAGTCCTGCGCCGGACCCGTGACCGCCGCCGGGCGCCTCCCGCCGTTGCGCGTGAGATCTGGCGCTTTGGCGGCTGGCGTCTGGACCCGGCCTCGCGGGATCTGCGCGATCCGGCAGGAACGCCGGTAGAGCTCACGGGGGGAGAGTTCGATCTTCTCATGGTTTTCCTGACCCATCCCCAACGGGTGCTGAACCGCGACCAGCTTCTGGACTGGACGCGGGGGCGGAGCGCCGCTCCGCTGGACCGGACCGTCGATGTCCAGCTCAGCCGACTGCGCCGCAAACTGTCCGACGACCCCCGCCACCCTGAAATGGTCCGTACAGTGCGGGGCGGGGGGTATCTCTTCTCGCCGGCCGTGGAGCGGGAGCCGGGCTGATGCCGGGCTGGTTGAACAGTCTGGCCGTTCGCATCGGCCTGATCTTCGCAACAGGGCTCGTGGCCCTGCAGCTCGGCTTTGCGGCCGTAATCCTGTGGCCCGACGGGCGGCCCATGGTGTTCCGGCTGGTGTCTCCAGAGGAGGCTGCGGCCATGGCTCGCGCGCTTGAGACCGCCTCCCCGGACCAGCGTCCCGTCATCGTACAGGCCCTGAACACCAGTGCGCAGATCGTCCACATCGCGCCGGGCTTTCCCGACGACATGCCCCACCGCCCCGACACCAGACCGGCGGTCCGTATAGAGCGCGCCTTCGACCGGTACGCCGAGCTGCTTGAAGGCAGGCCCTACAAGGTTCAGGCGCGCGGGAGGCTGGGCATGGCGGGGCCCGTCGGCTCGCCGGGCTCTCTGCGGCTGCTGGTTGGTCTGCATACCGGCGAGGTTCTGGTGGTTGAGCGAGCGCCGCTCCTGCTTCAGCGCATCGTCGCCCGCCTCTTCGTCGTCGGCCTGATCGCGACGCTGATCCTCGGGGCCGTGATGGCGGCCTGTCTGCTGCAGGTGGCTCGTCCGGCCCGGCGCCTCGCTCTTGCATCGCGGCGTCTGGCCCGGGACCTGGAAACGCCGGATCTGCCTGTTCGGGGCGCACGGGAGATGCAGGAGCTGGCGCGGGCCTTCAATCTCATGAAAGGCGAGATCCGTTCCCTCATGGACGAGCGGACCCGCGTCCTGGCCGCCATAGCCCATGATCTGCGGACCTATCTGACGCGCCTGCGGTTGAGAGCAGGGTTCATCGTGGACGACTCCCAGCGATTGAAGGCCGAGGCGGATCTGGACGAGATGAGCCGTTTGCTGGACGACACCCTGTTGTTCGCCCGGAGCAGCACCCGCCCGGCCGGACCGGGGGCCTGCACGGATGTAGAGCAGGAGTTGGCCGCCCTGGTCGCCGTGCGCCACGAGATGGGCGAACCCGTGACGTTCCCGGCCGCGACACCGGCCAGTTCCGAAGCGCTCACCGTCGCCGCGACGTCGCTGGTGCTGCGCCGCATCCTCTCCAATCTGGTGGACAACGCCGTGCGCTACGGCGGGTCTGCGGAACTGGCCGCCGAGCGGGATGCCCAGGGTTTCATCAGGATCAGCGTCCGGGATCGGGGGCCAGGGGCACCGCCCGAGGCGCTGGGCCGAATGCTTGAGCCCTTCGAACGCCTGGAGCCGTCACGGGGTCGCGTGACGGGCGGCGCCGGATTGGGGCTCTCCATCGCCCACGCGCTCGCCCAGGCCCATGGGGGAGCACTGACCATCGGCGGACGCGACGGTGGAGGACTGGAGGTCACGGTCACGCTGCCGGCTGCGTCCGACTGACGTCGTTACGTTCCGTCACCCGACGTCAGCGACCGTCAATATCGCTGTTGCGCCACATGCCCACCCTGGGGTCAACCACAGGAGATACAAGCATGAAGACGCCCATTCGTCGCAGGTCCGCGGAGCGAGGGCGATGGCGGTCGTGGATGACCGACGTCCTGGTCCTGATCATCGCCTTGGGCTTCTTCGCAGCCGCGCTTCTGACGCCGCTCATGGCGCGCGCTGAACCGGCGCCGGCGGTGGTTCAGGCGGCGCGCTCGGTGATGGGGCCGGGAGGACCCGACGGCATGACCATCCTGGTCTATTGTCGTGACCAAAGACTTTGGCGGATGGACCTGGGCGACATCGATGCGGATGCGGCCATTCCGGTGGCGTCCGCCTCAAAATGGCTGGCGGCGGCTTTGGTGATGACGGCCGTGGACGACGGGCGGCTGGCCCTGGATACCCCTGTGGGCGTCTGGCTGCCCGACTTATCGGGTCCCGGGACCGGGACGACCCTGCGCCAGTTGCTGTCATTTACCGCAGGGCAGGGCGGTTTGCTCGGCGGGACCGACACACGCCAGTCCACGCGGATGACGCTGCAGGAGTCCGCTGCGCAGATCGCGCGACGTCGTCTGACAGACCCGGCAGGCTCCACGTTCCGCTATGGCGGTCCTTCCCTGCAACTGGCCGGCGCCGCCCTCGAGACGGCGACAGGCCTGTCATGGGCCGAGGCTTTCCAGCAAAGGCTGGCGGGCCCGCTGGGCCTGACCCACGTGCGCTGGTCGGGGGCCCTGGGGCGCGATCAAGGGGGGCCGGTCACCAACCCCAACCTGCAGGCCGGCCTCGTCATCACCGCCGAAGATTATGGACGCTTTCTGGGCATGCTGGCGGCCGGGGGTGTTTTCGAGGGGCGCGAAGTCCTGTCCCGGACCGCCGTCGACACACTGATGACCGTCCAGACCCGGGGCATGCCCATGGCCTTTCGCCCGCCCGGCGCCCAGGGCGACGCCCAGTACAATCTGGGATCCTGGTGCGAGCAGGCCTGGTCCGGCGGGGCTTGTCGGGTGGCCTCCAGCCCCGGCGCCCTGGGCGCGTATCCCTGGGTCGATCGCGAGACGGGGTTGGCTGGTCTCTTCTTCATGCGCCATCGCCTGTCCCCGGTCGCAGAAGACCTGCGTCGGCTCCGCGCGCAAATTATCGAAACCCGATCGTGCCCGCGCCATACGCCCGGCTCTCCGCTGTCGGCCCGGACCGCCCCACTGATCCGGTTACCTTTCGATACAGGCTGAAACCGCCCCCTTATGGGGCCGCCCCAATCGTGAGCGACAATCCCATCACTGTGAACCGCTCCCTGACCGCTGGTTCCGGCCGGCCGGTCAGCGATTCGTCAGCCATACGCGCGACTGAGCCCCTCCGGCGCGCGTGGGCGCGGCCCTGATTTCCCCGAGGGGCCGCGCCCGATTTTCTCTATCGCGGAAAGGACTACCATGCGTTCGATCCTTCTTTGCTCACTGTTTCTGATCGTCGGCGCCGGGGCCGGAGACGCAAACCCCTCCCCGGGCCAAAAACACGCCCCACTACAGACGCTTCAGAACCCCGAC
>NZ_JBKBIB010000027.1:0-9757 GCF_046299535.1 Brevundimonas sp.
CGAAGATCGAAGGCTGGCGCCGCGCCGACCAGCCCGCCCCCTTCATCGCCCCGGATCCGGCGCCCATGGCAGACCCTGCAAACGCATCGCCCTCACAGGACACCCCCCTTGTCACCCCGGACGCGCCGACAGGCGCGATCCGGGACCAGCCCCTCACCACCCTGGAGATGGTCGACAAATGCTGGGCCATGCTTCAGGCCGCCGTGGCCGCCGGCCAGCTGATCCAGGCCCGCGGCTGGCTGCGCCTATACCGTGAGCTCAAGCCGCTGGTGCCCTTCACCGAGATCGAGGCCCGCGAAGCCGAAAAGGCCGCCCCCGCACAGACCCTTGCACCCCCGTTGCACTGTTTTTCCGCCCCGGAGTCGCACACGCCCGAACCGGCGCCAGAGCCAGAGCCCGCGCCGCCGCCCGCGCCCGAACCGGACCCCACCGGCGATCTGGTGCGCCTCACCACCCGGCTGGCCGCCGTCGCCCGCCAGGCGGAAAAGGCCGCCCTCCAGCCGGACCTTGCACCCCCGTTGCACTGTTTTTCGGACCCGGAGTGCAACCCCGCCGACGACCTCACCCGCCTCGTCGCCGAGCTGAACGCCCTCTCCGGCAAGGCCGAACGCGCCATCGCCGACGAGGCCCTTGCACTCCGGTTGCACTGTTTTTCGGGCGCGCAGGGCAATGACGCCGGCCCCGCCCCCTGACCCGCCTTGTCATCCCGGAAGCGCCGTCAGGCGCTATCCGGGACGGGACGATCCGCCCCCTCTATCCGCTCACCCCGGCGAAGGCCGGGGTCCAGATCATAGGGCTGGATGGCTGGACTTGCGGGCGCGTCTCAAGTCCTGGCCGCTTCGCCCGCCATCTGGATCCCGGCCTTCGCCGGGATGAGCGGGGAGTGTGTGGCTGCGTCCCGGCTCTTCCCCCGGAACAGGTCCGGGGTCCGGCCGGGATGACAAGGAGCGTGGGCACAGGCCCCTACGCCGCGCCGGCCATATAGTCGTACAGGTCCGCCGGCCGGGTCACGGTGATGGCGATGCGGTCGTCGTTGATGGTGATCGCGCCGCGCGCCACCGGGTGGTTGTTGGCCAGGATCCACACCTCGTCGTGCTCACCGGCGTCCAGCGGAATCACCGCGCCGCGGCCCATGCGCAACAGCTGCGCCATGGGCAGCACGGAGCGACCGAGCACCACGGAGATCTCGACATTTACGGATTCGATCTGACTCATCGGGTGTACTGACGCGGTTACCGGGGTGGTCTGGTCTTGCATGGCTGCCCCCTGCCGCCACATTGGACCGATCATGCTTTCCCAGCCGTTAAGTTTCCCGCCCGATCTGGCCCGTCTGCGCCGCGACGACGGGCGGCCGGTCCAGTGGGTTACAGCCCCTGCCCCCGTCCCCTATGAGGAGGCCACAGCCTTCATGGAGGAGCGGGTGGCCGCCATCCACGCGGGCGAGGCGAAGGAGATGATCTGGCTGCTGGAGCATCCGCCCCTCTACACCGGCGGGGTCTCGGCGAAGTCGGACGACCTGATCGACGCCCGCTTCCCGGTGTTCCAGACCGGGCGCGGCGGCCAGTACACCTACCACGGCCCCGGCCAGCGGGTGGCCTATGTGATGCTGGACCTGAACCAGCGCGGCCGCGACGTGCGCGCCTTCGTGCGCGGCCTCGAGCAATGGATCATCGGCGCCCTGGCCGCCTTCAACGTGGAGGCTGACGTGCGCGAGGGCCGTGTTGGGGTCTGGGTCGAGCGCCGCTTCGTCGGCGACGACGGGTCGCCTCAAAGCCGCGAGGACAAGATCGCCGCCATCGGCGTCAAGGTGCGCCGCTGGGTCAGCTTCCACGGCATCAGCCTGAACGTGGAGCCGGACCTGACCCACTTCGACGGCATCGTCCCCTGCGGCATCCGCGAACACGGCGTCACCAGCCTCGCCGACCTGGGCCTGATCGCCGGCATGGACGACGCCGACGCCGCCCTGAAGGCCAGCTTCGAGCGGGTGTTCGGGCCGGTTGAAAATCAATCGGCCGGGGGCGAGACGTAGTTGTTCTGACCAACACCCTTGGGGGACTGGCCATAGCGGTTGGGGCCAGGCGTCCCGTCGAGGAAGCCAAGGGTGACGAGGAGCCAAAATCCGATGATGAGGTACACCGAAGTGAAGACATGCTTGGCGATATCCAGGGTGGAGAACGGAGGCGCCATCGGCGACATCATCAAATCCGGTGCGATGAGCATGGCTATCCCATCGGCAATAGCCAAGGGGGCTGACACAAGCACCAGCCAGCCGCTCTTGTCGCGGTCATGCGCACGCCTCATCGACAATGCTGTCAAAGGCCAAAGAAAGACCAAGAGCACACCAAGACTGACCGCGGCCTCACCTTGCGAAAGGCTCGGATCAAGTAGCGACGGCCATGCGCCGAAGATCATCTTGCTGAGCAGAGCCCAAAGCGAGGTCTGTATGACGGCAAGACCAATCCAGATCAACCACCAGTCCCGTCGCCGTGTGCGCCCATCAAAGCTCACGAGCGCCTTCAATGCATTGTGTTTGGCCATCGCTACCCCCGTCTCGCGATTGGAGTATCAATCAGGCTCGGTCAAGCTTGAGACGTCAGCCCCGGCGAGGCGTGAACCAGCTCGGCGCGGCGGGCGGCGCGCAGTTGCGCTGCATGCCCATGCCCTTCAGGAACGCCCGGCGCTGACGCCCGGCCTGGATGGCGGACTGCACCTGCTGGCTGTGCTGCTCGGCGCCCGTCAGCCGCCGGACCCAGCTGCGCAGGGGGATGAAGTCGGTGGCGGTGTCCCGGATGGCCGCCAAGGTCGCGTCGGCGGCGGCGTCCGCGGCCTGTTCGCTGGCCAGCGAACCGTCCTGGGGCGTGGGCTCGTCAAGGTCCGGCCCAAGGGCGTCGTCCAGCCGCCGGACCTCGGCGGCGATGGTCGGGCACCGGTCCAGATTGCGCATGTCGTAGGGTGCGGACTGGGCCTGCAGCAGCACCGTGGGAATGGCGTCGCGGCGCAGGTTCAGGTCTTCCAGCGGCGCCGTGGCGGCCTCGGCGAAGCCTTCCCGCACGGTGCCCACCCCCTCGCCTGCTGAACGGGCCGCCGCGCAGGCGCCCAGGGTCAGGGCGGACAGACAGATCGCGGAAACGGTCAAGGTTTTCATCATGGGCATGTAACGCATTTCCCGCCAGTTGGTTGTGGGAATCGTCAGGCCGCCCCGCGTGAATCCGAAAACCGGCCAAGCACCTGTTCCAGTTCGGGAAAATCCTGCGCCACATGGGCCGCCCCCGACGCCAGCACTTCGTCCGCCGTATGAAAGCCCCAGGCCACCCCCTGCGGCCGGACCCCGGCGTTCAAGGCCATGCGCATGTCGTGGCTGGTGTCGCCGATCATCACCGTCCGCTCCGGCGCCCCGCCGCAGACCACCATGGCGCGGATCAGCATGGCCGGATCCGGCTTGCCCGGCCCGTCGTCGGCGCAGTGGCTGCTCAGGAACAGGTCCCCCCAGCCCGCCCGCGCCAGGTTCCGCTCCACCCCTCGCCGCGACTGGCCCGTGGCCAGCGACAGCCGCCACCCGTCCCGCCTCAGCCGGTCCAGCAGGTCCGTCGCCCCTGCATACAGCGGCTCCTCGAAGCCGGGCCGCTCATGCATGGCCCGGAACGCGCCCTGATAGGCCGCCACGAACTCGGCCAGTTCGGCGTCGGTCAGACCCGGCCCAAGCACCCGCAGCGCCTCGTGCAGGGACAGGCCCACCACCTGCCGCACCGCGTCATAGCCCGGCTCGGGCAGGCCCACGGCGCGGCAGGCCGTCACCGCCGCCTCCAGGATTGCCGCCCGGCTGTCCACCAGGGTCCCGTCGATATCGAACACCGCCAGCGGCGCATCGCCCGCCGTCCTCATGCCGGGACCACGTCGAAGGCGATGGTCAGCCGGGTCTGGTCCCCGGAGAACGGCACGGTCCCATGCCACATATAGGAGGGAAACAGGGCCAGCAGGCCCGGCTCAGGCTTGATGTAGTGCTGCGCCTCAAGGGGCGGCGCGGTGGGAACGCCGGGCCGCCCGAACCGGATCCAGCCCTCCCGCCCTGGCCCCTCGATCGCGTCCGGCAGGGCGATATAGCAGGCCGACGACAGCCAGCCGTCCGGATGCAGGTGGTCCGCGTGAAATCCGTCGGGCTGCAGGTGCACCGACCACGCTCCCTTGATGCGATAGGCGCCGGTGTTGCGGCGGCGCAGGGGATCGTCCCCCTGTCCCAGCATCGCCATGTGCCGCCGGATGGGGCCGTCGATGGCCCTGAAGAAGGCCCGCACCGTAGGCTCTTCGCTGACCAGCAGGTCCATGCTCGTCTGGGTTCCGTGCCGCAGCGACTGGTCCAGAGGGTGGGTCTTCAGGCGATGCAGGCCGCGAAGCGTCCGGGCGAGATCGGCCAGATAGCTGTCCAGATCCGGCCAGCCATCGGGCGTGTCGATGCGCCAGCCCCGCACCACCGCCTCATAGTCATACAGCTGCGCCAGCCGCGGATCCTCCAGCAACCGCCAGAGGGTGGCCTGAAAGGCCAGCAGGTTCTGGTCCAGCGGCTTCCGGTCCAGCATGGCCTCCACCAGCGGCTGTGCCTCCCGCGCCGCCCCAGCGGCCAGCAGCGCCTCGACCAGCCCGCGTCGCGCCTCCTCCATGTCCAGGGAAAGGGCCACGGCGGTCCGTGCATGCGCCAGAGCCTTGTCAGGGTCGAAGGTCACCGCCGCCCGCGACGCCGCCAGATGCCCCGCCGCATCGGTCAGCGGCCCGGCTGTCATGGCCGCATAGGCGCCGCGCGGATCGCCCGCATAGGTCAACACCTTGGCCTTCAGCGCGCGCAGCAGGCTGACGTCCGGATGCTCGACAATCATCCGGTCGATGCGCTCGCACGCCGCCGCCACGTCCCCTGTCCGCATCCAGACCAGCTGTGCCTGATCCCGCAGGGCGTCCAACGCCAGGGGCCGGCGTTTCAGAACCTCGGCGAAAGCCGCGTCGGCCTCGTCATAGCGAGTCTGTTTCTGCAGGGCGCGGGCCAGGGCCAGCCAGGTCTCGGGCGCATCCCCGCCCCTGCTGAAGGCTGTGCGCGCCGCCTCCTCCGCCCGCTCCGCATGGCCCAGGTCGCCCAGCAGCGCCGCCAGATTGTGGTGAACCACCGGATTGTCGGGCGCCAGCCGCACCTGCCGCTCGCGAACCGCCAGGGCCTCCGCCGTCCGGTCCAGCGCCTGCAGAGCCCGGGCCCGCAGGTCCAGCAAGGCCAGACGCGGGCGCTCCCTCGCCGCAGCGGCCTCGGTGACGGCCAGCAACGCCTCATGCCGTTCCTGGGCCGCCAGCAACCGGCCCAGATCAACCGCGGCATGGGCATGGCCGGGGTTGATCTCCAGGGCGGCGCGCAGCTCCGGCTCCGCCCCTGTCGTGTCCCCGGCGCCGACGAGCGCAGCGCCGTACAGGTGACGGATGTCCGGGTCTCCCGGCGATGTCTGCGCGAGCGGCGCGAGCAGATCGCGGGCCTCGGCGAAACGCCTCTGGTTGAGCAGGGCCGCCCCCTGCTGCGCCCGCATCGCCTGATCGGGCGTCATCGGATGCGCTTGACCCCCGCGAAGGGGTCCTGCTCGGCCTCGTCCTCGGAGAAGCCGAAATGGGCGAAGCCGGCCTTCATCTCCGGGCTCAGCGGCGCCTCGACGATCAGCTTGCCGCCGCCCGGATGATCCAGTTCGATCCGCCGCGCATGCAGTTGCAGCTTCAACGGCCCCGACAGTTCGGTCGAGGCCTCGTCCCCGTATTTGGGATCGCCGAGGATGGGATGGCCCATGGCCTTCATGTGCGCCCGCAACTGGTGGGTCCGGCCGGTGAAGGGCCGCAGCGCCATCCAGCTGGCCCGGTGCGCCGCCCGGCTGATGGTGGCGAAGGCGGTCTCCGCCGGCTCGGCGCCGTGCTCCTTGGGATCGGCGGGGCGCATGATCTCGAAATCGTTGATGCCGGACTTCTTCAGCGCCAGATCGATCTGCCCGGCTCCGGGCTTGGGCGCGCCCATGACGATGGCCCAGTAGGTCTTCTTCGCCTGACGCCGGGCGAAGGCCCCCGCCAGCCGCTTGGCCGCTTCCGGGCCCTTGCCCAGCAGCAGCACCCCGGACGTGTCCCGGTCCAGCCGGTGCACCAGCCGCGGCCGCTCCAGCCCCTCGCCCCAGGCCGACAGCAGCCGGTCCACGTGCTTCGTCGTCTTGGTGCCGCCCTGCACCGCCAGCCCGGCGGGCTTGTTCAGGGCGATCACCATGTCGTCCTCGAACAGCACCAGCGAACGGGCGTAGGCCACGTCCCGGTCGCTCAGGGTCTGCCGCTCGCCCGGCGTCTTCTCCACCGGCTCGGGGATCGGCGGCACCCGCACCGCCGCCCCCGCCGTCAGCCGGTCCTCCGGCTTCACGCGCGATCCATCCACGCGGATCTGGCCCGACCGGGCCATCTTCTGCACCTGCACATGGGACAGGTGCGGCCAGCGCCGCCGGAACCAGCGGTCCAGACGGATGCCGTCCTCGGCCTCCGCCACATACAGGGTCTTCACTTCACGGCTCATGGCCGCCTTATAGGCCGTCAGGGCGCGGGCGCCACGGGGCAGCGTTCAGGAACAGGCTCAATCCTCGCCACGCAGATTGGGAAAGAAGCCGTCGACGCTCGAGAAAATCTCCACATTGATCTCGACGCCGCAGTCCGCAATGGGCCCGCCCTGGTTGCAAGGCGTCCGGGCGGCGGGCGCGGCGCGGCGCGCCTCATATGCCGCCAGTTCCCTTGCGCCCTGCCGTGCGAACCGCGCATCCCGCCGCCGATCGCCGGTTCCGACAATGCGCGGCGCATCTCCGCCAAAGCGCCGGGCGCACCGCTCGCGCTCGTCCGCGTCCAGCAGAGTGGGGTTCGCGCAGCCCAGGCCGCCGGCTTGCAACCTCCGGGCGATCCGGTCGTCCACGCCTGTGGGCCTGACACGCCAGGGGTCGTCCGCACCATCAGCGCTTTCCGGCGCTCCGTCGGTGGCCGCTGCATCCCCCGGCAGGCGGCCCCTGTCCTCTTCCTGCTCATCACGCCCTGTCGCCGCTTCGTCTCCGCCGGTTGCCGGCGCCACATTGTGAACTATCGAAACCGGGCGCGGCGCCATGTCGGCGAAGATGACATAGGACGGCGCTGTATCGGGAACCGCCTGCAGGTTCTGAAAGTCCCGCAGCGCCAGTCCGGCCAGAAGTCCCAGATTCAGCAGCAGAGCCCCTGCAAATACAGCCAGGCGCCAAGCGCTTCCGCTGAACAGCCGAAGGAGGGACGACGAGCGGCGTCTCGCCCCATAATCCGCCGCAACCCGCAGAAATCGTGTCATTGTGCGAACCTGCGCTGTTTGCGGCCGCCCGTGAAGGAGCCTGTACAATGCTGGATCTGATCCTCGCCGTCCTGCATCACATTCTGGTTTTCGGCCTCGTCGCCATGATAACCGCGCAAAGGGTTCTGCTGCGCGTCAGGCCCGTGCCCGTTGAAAGGCTGGCTCGTCTGGACGCAGGGGTCGGCGGCGCCGCCATGCTGGTGCTGATCGTCGGCGTCGGCCGGGTGATCTGGGGCGGCAAGGGGTGGATGTTCTATGAGACGAACCCCTTTTTCTGGGCCAAGATTCTCGTCTTCGGGCTGATCGCCGCCGCCTCGATCGTTCCCACCCTCCGGTTCATCGCCTGGCGTCGCGCCCTCCGGCTCGATCCGGCTTTCCAGCCCGAATCCGCTGATCTGGCCAGGGTTCGCATGGCGCTGAACGTCGAGATCCTTCTGCTGGCGCCCCTGCTGGTCTTCGCCGCCGCCATGGCCCGCTGGCCGTTCTAGACGGCGCCGGCCAGCCGCCAGGTGCTCAGCACCGGCCCCTGCGGAGTCTCCAGCCAGCGGCCGCCGACCCCGAACACAGCTTTCAGCACCCCCGGGGCCAGCGCCTCGCGCGGCGGGCCGTCGGCGGCGACGCGGCCATGATCCATGACCAGGACCCGGTCCGCATAGCGCGCCGCCAGCGACAGGTCGTGCAGGCTGACCAGAACCGCCGCCCCCGCCTCGGCGCGGCCGCGCAGCACCTCCATGACCAGAAGCTGGGCGTCCGGGTCCAGACCTGCCGCCGGCTCATCGGCCATCAGGGCGGGGGCCCCGGTGGCCAGGAACCGCGCGAACAGCACCCGCGCCCGCTCGCCGCCGGACATCTCGGCCACGCCGCGCGCGGCCAGATCGCCCGCATCGATCTCCATCAGGGCCTCCAGAGCCCGATCCCGCGCCTCGCCGCCCGAAAGGAACGGCGCGCCAAGGGCGGCCACCTCCACCGCCGGCATGTTCCAGGCGATGCGGCGATCCTGCGGCAGCCAGGCCGCCCGCCGCGCCCGCTCGCGCGCGCCCAGTTGCGCCAACGCCAGGCCGTCCAGCCGGGCCTCGCCCGCCTCCAGCGGCAACACCCCGGCCAGGGCCCGGATCACGCTGGTCTTGCCCGCGCCGTTGGGCCCGGTCAGGGCCACAACCTCGCCGGGCAGCACGTGCAGATCGACCCCGGACAGGACCGCACGCCCATCCAGCCGCGCCGTGACCCCGCTCAGGGACAGGGCGCTCACAGCCTCCACTCCCGCGCCGCGCGCCAGGCGATCAGGGCGAACAGCGGCGCCCCCACCAGCGCCGTGAACACGCCCAGCTTCAGCTCCTGATCCGTCGGCGTCATCCGCGCCGCCAGGTCCGCCAGCACCAGAATCAGGCCTCCGGTCAGGGCGGCTGGCAGCAACAGGCGCGCCGGATCGCCCCGCACCGCCCGGCGCACCAGATGCGGCGCCGCCAGCCCCACGAATCCGATCACCCCCGCCACCGCAGTAGCGGCCCCGGCCGCCAGCGCCGCCGCGATGAGGGCCGCCGTACGCACCCGTCCCATGGACAGGCCCGAGGCCGCCGCCGTCTCGTCTCCCAAGGTCAGCATGCGCAGACCCGACGACGCGAACGCCGCCAGCACCCCCGAGATCAGCACCAGCGGCGTGACCCAGGCCACGTCCGCCCAGCTGCGGTTCTGCACCGAGCCCAGCAGCCAGCTCATCACCTCGGCCGAGGCGATGGGCGACGGGGACAGGTTGAAGATCAGGGCTGTGGCGGCGCCGGCGAAACTGGACAGGGCCACGCCGAACAGGATCAGGGCTTCGGGCGCACGCACCCTGGCGGCGAAGATCACCAGCGCCGTCCCGGCCAGGCCCGCGCCGATCAGGGCCGCGATCGCCACCGCGCCCGGCACGGCGGCCCCGCCGACCACGATGGCGAAGGCCGCGCCCAGCGCCGCAGCCGCAGAAACCCCCAGCACCCCCGGATCCGCCAGAGGATTGCGCAGCAGTCCCTGCAGCACCGCCCCCGACAGTCCCAGCCCGGCGCCCACCATCAGGGCGCAGACGATGCGCGGCGCCCTGACATTCCAGAGGACCTCCGCCTCCACCGACGTCGGGTCCGAAAACGCCAGCCGGTATTGATCCGCCGTCAAGGCGACCTCGCCCAGGGTCAGGGCGAAACCGACCGCCGCCAGAATGGCCACGGCCAGCAGCAGCGACAATCGCACCGTCATCGGTCGCCTCCCTCCATCGCCAGCCGCTCGGCCGCCTCGGCGGCGAACCAGGCGGGGCAGCCCATCAGGCTTCCCGGCAGGCTGACCACCTCGCGGCGCCCCATCAGCCGTCGCAGCGCCGGATGCCGGCCGGCGCCGCGCCAGTCCGCCCGCATCTGCTCGTAAAAGGCCAGAACG
>NZ_JBKBIB010000028.1:0-8125 GCF_046299535.1 Brevundimonas sp.
AGGCCTACATCCTGACCAAGGAAGAGGGCGGCCGTCACACGCCGTTCTTCACGAACTACCGTCCGCAGTTCTACTTCCGCACCACGGACGTGACCGGCATCGTGCACCTGAAGGAAGGTGTTGAGATGATCATGCCCGGCGACAACGCCGAGCTGAACGTCGAGCTGATCACCCCGATCGCCATGGAAGAGAAGCTGCGCTTCGCCATCCGCGAAGGCGGCCGCACGGTTGGAGCAGGTGTCGTCGCGAAGATCACCGAGTAAGCTCGGTCTTCTGACTGAATACAGAACGGCCCCGGAGGAAACTCCGGGGCCGTTTTGCTTTTCCCTCTCCCCCCGGGAGAAGGAAGCCAGGCCTCAGACAAACTCCACCTCGACCCCCGGCTCCACCCCCGACGCCAGTTGCTCCGCGTCCCAGTTGGTCAGGCGGACGCAGCCGCTGGAGGTGGTCTTGCCGATGTCCGCCGGGTTGGGCGTGCCGTGGATGCCGTAGCTGTCGCGCGACAGGTCGATCCACACCGAGCCCACCGGATTGTTCGGACCCGGCGGGATCACCACCGCCCTCCCGCCGCTGGCCGAGCTCAGCCGCGACGGGTCATAGGTGTAGTTGGGCTCCGGCGCGATGGCCCGCACCGTGTGCGTGCCGGACGGGGAGGGGGTCTCGCCGCTGCCGATCGTGGCGGGATAGAAGGCCAGCAGTTCGCCGTCGGCGTCGAAAGCCCGCACCGAGCTTTCCGCCTTGTTGACGACAATCCGGGCCACCTCGCCCTGAAGTTCGGCCGGACCGGTCGAGGCCACCACGATGCTCTGGCCCGCGCGCCCGAAATCGACTCCGGGGTTCAGCGCATCCAGCAGGGCCTCGCTCATGTGGAATTTCTCCGCCAGCGCCTCGCGGGCGTCGGCGTAACCGACGGTCTCCAGCTCGGCCATGGCCTCCATGTCCTCCGGAACCGCGCCGATGAAGGGCCCCGCCGCGTCGGCCTGGGTGATGGTGTAGTCGGTCAGCACCCGGCCGCCGTCGCCGGACGCCAGCCGCTCGAACACCTCGCCGCTCAACTCGCCGGTCACCTCCAGGTCATTGGCCTCCTGAAACGCGGCGATGGCCTGACGGGTGTTCTCGCCGCCCAGCCCGTCGATGATCCCGGGCGAAAAGCGGGTGCGGTCCAGCAGGATCTGCACCCGCACCATGGCCGGGTCCGGCCGTGCGTCCTCCGCCAGGGCGTCGTCCACCGCTCCGCCGCGATCCGCAGAGGCCGCGTCTGCATCCGGTGTATCCGCCGCCTCGTTCTCAGTGGACGCAGGCGGGGTGAAGGTCGCCGACTCGATGGACTGGCGCAGCCGCGACGCTTCGTCCGCCGCCGGACTGGCCGCCTCCGTCGCGGGCCGCTCCCGGTCCCGGTCGCCGCAGGCCGCCGTGGCCAGCAGGGGCAGGGCGGCGAGCAGGGCGAAACGGGAAGAACGCATGATCATGGGCAGGCTCCGGACAGGGGGGTCCCGAACCAACCCCGCGCAGCGACGCCTGTTCCACTCAGCCGTCGAGAGAGAGCAGCCTAGTTTTCTTCGCCTGTCGCCGGATCGGTCGCCGTCTCGCCCGAGTTGGACGAACCCTCGGACCCTTTGGGCTCTGTGGCGGGACGGGGCGGCTCGCCCTCCCGGGGCGGCTTGCGCAGCTCTTCGTTCTCCACCGAGCGATTGTCGGGGCGTTCGTCCGGGCGTTCGTCGGTCATGGCCTTGATCTCCTGTGTGTTTTCCTGAACGCCCCGACAGGCGGTGCGGTTTCGTTCACCATGCCCCTAAACCGTCCTGCAACGGGGCAGGCCTAAGATCCGGCCCATGCGACAGGAGCCCGGCATGCAATCCCTGACGGTCGAGATCATGGCGGCCGAGTCCCTCGGCGAGTCCGAATGGGCCCTGTGGCGCGACATGATCGCCGCCAATCCGGAACTGACCTCGCCCTATTTCCGTCCGCGCTTCACCCGGGTCGCGGCCCGCGTCAGCCCCGGCGCCGCCGTGGCGGTGCTTCACCGGGGCGGCGAGATCGCCGGCTTCTTCCCGTTCCAGCGGCGCGGCGGCTCCATCCTGCCGCTGGGCGCGCCCATGAACGACTTTCATGGCGTCATCGCCCGCCCCGGCGAGGCGCCTGACCTGCACGAGCTGGCCCGGCTGCTGAACGGCGCGCGCCTCAACGTGGGCGCCTGGGTGGGCGAGGCGAGGGGGCTCGTGGAGCGCGACTGCCTGATGGTGGCCCTGCCGGGCGCCGGCTACGACGCCTGGTACGCCGAGCGCCGCGAGACCGAGCGCAAATACTTCAAGGACAAGGAGCGCGCCCGCCGCGGGCTGGAGCGCGACCTGGGCCCCATCGAGACCCGCACCAACCAGAGGGACACCGCCCTGCTGGATCATCTGATCGAGCTCAAGCGCGACCAGTACCGCCGCACCGGCCGCCACGACATCTTCGCCTGCGGCTGGACGCGGGATCTGCTGCACGCCCTCATGGACGAGCAGGACGGCGACTTCGGCGCCTCCGTCGCCACCCTGACGGCGGGCGACACCGTGGCGGCCATGGAGTTCTCTCTGCACGCCGGGACCCGCTGGCACTTCTGGTTCCCGGTCTATGAGCCCGCCGCCGCCCGCTGCTCGCCGGGCATCATGCTGAGCATGGACACCATGCGTCTGATGGGCGCGCGCGGTTACCGGGTGTTCGACTACGGCTTCGGCGGCGAGGGCTACAAGAAGTACTTCTGCAACGCCTCCCAGACCGTGCGCGAAGGCGTCATCGTCCGCCCCGGCCTGGGCGCGACGGTCAGCCAGGCGGCGGTGGGCGTGCTCAACGCCGCGGGCGGCGAGCGCGGCGACCGGCTGCGCGCCAGCGTGCGCCGCCGCTGGTCGGCCATCGAGGCCTGCGAGACCAACCCCGGCGCCCGCGCCCGCGGCGTCCTCCAGGCCGCCCGCGCCGCCCTGGCCAAGGCGGCGCCCGCCCGCGCGGAGGCCTGAGCATGGACGCAACTCGCGACACCGGCCCCATCCGCGAGGCCCAGGTCTTTCCCCACGGTCTGGTGGCCGCCGGGTTCGCCGACGACCACCGGCTGGCCGAGGTGCTGGACCGCTATCCCGCCGACCTGATCGACATCAATCTGTACGACCTGCACGAGGACGGCGGCCATACGCTCAGGACCGGCGCGCGCGGCGCCCTGGGCGGCGCGGACCTGCTCAAGGCCATCCAGCAGGGCCGCCTGTGGGTCAATCTGCGTGACGTGCAGAACGGCTGGCCCGAGCTGTGGGCCGCCGCCATGGCCGAGTTCGGCGCCATCCAGTCGGCCCTTCCCGGCCTCAAGGCCGTGCGCAACGCCGGCCAGCTGATCCTGTCCTCGCCCAGGTCCGGCGCGCCCTACCATTTCGATGCGGCGGGCGTGGTGCTGTTCCACATGCGGGGCCGCAAGCGCGTCTTCGTCTATCCCGGCGACGAGACCCATCTGCCGGAACTCAGCATGGAGCAGGTGGTCGCCCTGCAGACCACCGAGGAGATCCCGTACCGCCCCGACTTCGAAGCCGACGCGAGGGTCATCGATCTGGAGCCCGGCCAGGCCCTGACCTGGCCCCTCTACGCCCCCCACCGGGTGCGCAATCTGGACCAGTTCTGCGTCTCGCTCTCCATGGACTTCCAGACCTGGGGCTCGCGCTTCCGCAACGGGGCCCTGTTCACCAATGCGGTGCTGCGCGAGCGCGGCGGCCGTCCGCGCCCCACCGACCGCATGGCCCGCCCCGAACTGGCCGCCCGCTGGGCCGCCTCGCTGGCGCTGAAGAAGGCCGGCGTGATGAAGAGCCGCATCCACGACCTGACCCGCGACTTCGAGCCCGACGCGGAGGGCGCGGACGGGGTGCGGGCGCTCTGATGGCTTTCAGCCTGGCGCTGAGGTCTTGAACAGCATCCTGAAGCCGAAGCGCATTGCGAAGCAGGCGAGCACAAACACGAACAAGCCGCTCAGAATCTGGCCCGAGGCCATGATTTCAGTCCAGGTGAAATCCGGGCCTCTCGCCAGCGCTCGCTGGATATAGATGAAGGACGCCCATGCCCCGAATACGGCCGCCGCGACGGACAGCAGCATGATCATGACCGCGTTCAGAGTTTTCGCGGCCCGGTCTTCCAGACTTGCGCCTTTGGGCGACATTTGCTGTTCAGCGTCCATCTACGCACCCTAGCAGTGGGCGCCGCTGCTGCCCAGCAGACCGCTCGCGATCGGCTCTGCATCGTTTGCCTTTCCACCCCCGCTCTGATAGACGCCCGCCTTCGCTTCCGTGACCCCGGTCCCGGAGGCGGCAAATCCGTGGGAGGCCGCCATGCCGCACCACGGCTCACCGGCCCCGATTGAGTTCGGGGCTTCATAACAGGAGAGATCAATGGCCAAGAAGATTCTCGGCTACATCAAGCTGCAGGTGCCGGCCGGCGCGGCGACCCCGTCGCCCCCGATCGGCCCCGCCCTCGGTCAGCGCGGCGTCAACATCATGGGCTTCTGCAAGGAGTTCAACGCGCGCACCGAGTCGTTCGGCAAGGGCACGCCCCTGCCGACCGTGATCACCGTCTATCAGGACAAGAGCTTCACCTTCATCACCAAGACGCCCCCGGCGACCTGGTACCTGAAGGAAGCCACCAAGCTGAAGTCGGGCGCCAAGCTCACCGGCCGCGAAACGGTCGGCAAGATCACGCGCGCCCAGCTGCGCGAGATCGCGGAAAAGAAGATGAAGGACCTGAACGCCAACGACATCGAGGCGGCCGCCAACATCATCGAAGGTTCGGCCCGTGCGATGGGCCTGAAGGTGGAGGGCTGATCGACATGGCAAAGCAACCCAAGCGCATCCAGGCCTGGACCGGCGATCGCAACACGCCGATGGCCTTCGCCGACGCCATCAAGGCCGTCAAGGAAAACGCCAAGGCCAAGTTTGACGAGTCCATCGAGATCGCCGTCAACCTGGGCGTCGACCCCCGTCACGCCGACCAGCAGGTCCGCGGCGTCGTCAACCTGCCGTCCGGCACCGGCCGCGACGTGCGCGTCGCCGTCTTCGCCAAGGACGCCAAGGCTGACGAAGCCCGCGCCGCCGGCGCCGAACACGTGGGCGCCGAAGACCTGTACGAGAAGATCAACGGCGGCTTCATGGAGTTCGACCGCGTGATCGCCTCGCCGGACATGATGGCCCTCGTCGGCCGTCTGGGTAAGGTGCTGGGCCCGCGCGGCCTGATGCCGAACCCCAAGGTCGGCACCGTGACCCCCAACGTCGCCCAGGCCGTCAAGGACGCCAAGGGCGGCGCCGTCGAGTTCCGCGTCGAGAAGGCGGGCATCGTCCACGCCGGCATCGGCAAGACCTCCTTCACCCAGGAAGCCCTGGAAGCCAACGTCAAGGCCATCGTCGACGCCCTGACCAAGGCCCGCCCCTCGGGCGCCAAGGGCACCTATGTGAAGCGCATCAGCCTGTCGTCCACCATGGGCCCGGGCTTCAAGGTCGACCCGTCCTCCCTGGGCGCCTGATCGGCTTCAGAATACTGAATGTTAAGGGCGGCGGAGAGCAATCTCCGCCGCCTTTTTCGTGCGCCATCCCTTTCCCCTTGAGGGAGCAGGCTGGATGAGCGGTACGGTTCCGCAGCCGCGATGGCAGACGTTTCCCGTCGGTGGTCCTGCCATGGCCCCGCCGCTCAGATGGTCTGCCTTGGTTGGTGAGAGGACATGCTGCGCGTGCTATTGTCGGTCAATGACCGAGCGCTCCGAAGTCCCGCCCCGCCCGCTACGCATATACGCCGACTTCAACTCCGGCGGCACAAACGACACGGCCTGCTGGTGTCTCCGCTACAATGGCGCCTTGCTTGACGACCTTGAGCGCGAACTGAACCTTCGAGAAGGACAGGCCGTCGTTCTCTACTACGAAGATCCCGCTGAGGAGTTCGAGGTAGATGCGACCCTTGAAATCCATACCGCCTTCGCAAAATGGCAAGCGATGCCCGACTGGAGCACAATGCGGCGTCTCAGAGGCTGAAGCCCCCCGCACCGACTGACCCTCACCCCGCCGTCAGATAATCCCGCTGCGCGTTCAGCATGGCGGTGATCAGGGCCTTTTCCGCCTCGGTCAGGAACGGGTTCCAGACGTCGAAGATCAGGATCACCCGCATCTGGTCCGCGTCGTTCCAGGCCTCGTGCTCGATGGTGTCGTCGAACACCCATGCCCGGCCCATCTCCCAGTCCCGCGTCGTATTGCCGACCCGGAACCGCGCCGGCCCCGGCAGGATCAGGGGCAGGTGGGTCAGCAGCCGGATGTTCGATGATCCGGTGTGCGGCGGGATGTGGGTGCGCGGCTTCAGGGCCGAGAAGGTGACCGTGGGCGCATAGCCGTCCTGCATGGCCATGGGCAGGCTTTCCAGCAGCGCCGTCGTGCCCGGGCATCGTTCGCAGGCGCCCTCCTGCTTGACCCCGTCCTTCCACAGGAAGGCCGCGCTCCAGTCCTGGGAATGGTTCAGATCCTTCCACTGATTGACCGGCACGCCCCTGGGAAAGGCGATGTAGGGGGCGAAGGCCTCGCCCGGATCGGCCAGGAACGCCTTCAGTTCGGCCACGATCATGTCCGTGCCGGCCTCCAGCTGCTCCAGCCAGGGAAAGTGACCCCGGTCGTAAAAGGAGATGGCGGGCAGGCGGGCGTAGTTGAGCAGCAGGGGCTCCTGCTTCACCGGCGGCGAGAAACCGGCGAACACGTCCAGACTCTCGTCGAACCGGTCGCCGTCCTCGCTTCCGCACTGGCCGCGCAGATCCGCCACGGCGTCGCGCAGATGATCCCGCAACCGGGCCGCCTCGGCGGCCACCAGATCCCGCGCCTTGCCGATCTGGGCCACCAGTTGCGGAGGGCACCGCTCCTGCGGCGGCGCGATCTTCAGGGCGTTGCGATAGACGCCCACGGCCAGCCGCGGCTTGCCCATCATTTCAAGGATCGCGCCCTTGGAAAGCAGGGCCATGAACTCATAGGGGTCGATCGCCAGCACCCGATCCAGCACCCCGATCGCGCCGGACAGATCGCCGTTCAGCCGCAGGGCCAGCGCCCGGGTCATGCCCGAGGCGACGGTGAATCCTCCCAGATCGGCGCGGTCCAGAAGCGCCAGCGCCCCGGCCACATCTCGCCCGGCCAGCGCCCGGTTCGCATTCTGGATCGGATCGGAACCGGGCGGACCCTGCTGAAACACTGTGTGTCCTCAAACGCGAACATGACTATTTGGTCAGATTGGCCCCTTTTTGGCCACGGTCAAGAAAAGCTCGACGTTGGTCCCGTTAATCCCGCATTTTTCGTCGCCAATGCATTGCGTAACAACGCCTCGCCGCCTCAGGACCCTGTTTTTCATCCCGCTGCTCGGGGGCGCCGGATAATGGCGGCATGAGCCCTGTCCCCATTCCTTCCGCCCCGCGCCGCCCGTCCCAAAGCGCCCGCGATTTCTCCGCCGCCAGGTCCGCCTATCTGGCCGGCGCCGAGGCCGAGGCGGTCTGCCGCCGCCACGACATCCGCACGTCTTACTTCCTGCGCATCGCCGCAGAACAAGGCTGGCGCCGTCCGGACCCTGAGCCCGCACCGGCGGTGCAGAACCAGCCCCTTGTCATCCCGGAAGCGCCGCGAGGCGCTATCCGGGACGGGGCGGAAGCAGCGTCGCCCCTCACCGCCGCGCAGATGGCCGACAAGGCCTGGGCCATGCTGTCGGCCGCCGTCGCCGCCGGCCGCCTGATCGAGGCGCGCGGCTGGCTGCGCCTGCACAGGGACCTCCAACCCCACGTCCGCGAGGAAGCCGCCGCTCTGCGCGAGGCCGAACAGGCGCCGGACGAGGCGATTGCACTCCCGTTGCACTGTTTTTCGTCTCCGGCGTGCAACGGGCCGCACTCTCCCCATGCCTCCCCTTGTCATCCCGGAAGCGCCAACGGCGCTATCCGGGACGGCACGGCGCGCCAGCCCCCCGGGCCCGTCCGTCCCGGCGCTCCCCCCGGAACACGTCCGGGGTCCGGCCGGGATGACAAGGACGCTGGCCCTCCACGCCCGTTGCACTGTTTTTCGGCTTCGGCGTGCAACGCCGCGCCCGGCCCCCCAGCCGCAGCCGCGCAGAGCGATCC
>NZ_JBKBIB010000029.1:0-7951 GCF_046299535.1 Brevundimonas sp.
GGTGGGGGGGGTTGCGCGCGGCTGGGGAGTTGCTAGGATCGGCTGATCGCCGCCCCGTCGGGCCGCCGGGAGGTGCGCCGGGTGACGCGACTGGGGGCCCTGACGGTGGCCGAGGCCAATCTGGGCGCGCCGGACCGGGCGACCCTGACCGCCGCCCTGATGGGCGAGGTGGCGCGGGGCGGGCTGGACAGCCTGCCGTGGGGCGAGGCGGCGCGGTCGCTGCGCTCGCGGCTGGCCTTCCTGCGGGCGCGGGACGACAGCTGGCCGGACGTGTCGGATGACGCCTTGTGGGCGGCGCGGGAGGCGTGGCTGGCGCCGCTGCTGGATCAGGTCTCGTCGCTGAAGGGGGTGCAGCCGGGGGCCCTGCATGACGCCCTGCGCGGGCTGATCCCGTGGGACCTGCACCGGCGCATCGAGGCCGAGGCGCCGGAGCGGTTCACCACCCCGCTGGGGACCGGGGCGGCCATCGACTACGCCGCCGAGGGCGGACCGCGGGTGGAGGTGCGGGTGCAGGAGCTGTTCGGCATGAAGACCCATCCGGTGGTGGGGGGCGACCGCACGCCCCTGACCCTGGCCCTGCTGTCGCCGGCGCGGCGGCCGATCCAGGTGACGAAAGACCTGCCGGGGTTCTGGGCCGGGTCGTGGGCCGACGTGCGCGCGGACATGCGCGGGCGCTATCCGAAGCATCCCTGGCCCGAGGATCCGGCCAATGCGGACCCGACGAACCGGGTCAAGCCGAGGGGCTGAATTCGCCTCTTGCCGGACGGCGGCAGGCTCCTAAGCTGGGCGGTTCAACAGGGGGACGCCGCGTGACCACAGCCGCCTTGCCGACCGGGGCCGAGAAGCGCCGGGTGCTGTTCGCCAGCCTGATCGGCACCACCATCGAGTTCTTCGACTTCTACATCTACGCCACGGCGGCGGTGCTGGTGTTTCCGACGCTGTTCTTCCCGGGCGGCGACCCGACGACGGCCATGCTGGCGTCGTTCGCCACCTTCTCCATCGCCTTCTTCGCGCGGCCGGTGGGGGCTGTCGTGTTCGGCCATTTCGGGGACCGGATCGGGCGCAAGGCGACGCTGGTGGCGGCGCTGATGACCATGGGCCTGTCCACCGTGGCCATCGGCCTGTTGCCCACCTATCAGGCCGCCGGGGTGATCGCGCCGCTGCTGCTGGCCATCTGCCGTTTCGGGCAGGGGCTGGGACTGGGAGGCGAGTGGGGCGGGGCGGTGCTGCTGGCCACCGAGAACGCGCCGCCGGGCAAGAAGGCCTGGTACGGCATGTTCCCGCAACTGGGCGCGCCCATCGGCTTCATCCTGTCGACCGGGTCGTTCATCGTGCTGACCTCGGTGCTGGCGGAAGACCAGTTCCTGGCCTGGGGCTGGCGCATCCCGTTCATCGCCAGCGCGGTGCTGGTGCTGGTGGGCCTGTGGGTGCGGCTGAAGATCACCGAGACGCCGGCGTTCCAGACGGCCATCGACCGGCAGGAGCGGGTGCGGGCGCCGGCGCTGTCGCTGCTGGCGCGGCACAAGATGTCGCTGGTGCTGGGGACGCTGGCGGCGACGGCGACCTTCGTGCTGTTCTATCTGATGACCGTGTTCACCCTCGGCTGGGCGACCACGGCGATGGGCTATACGCGGGGCGAGTTCCTGCCGATCCAGCTGTTCGGGGTGCTGTTCTTCGGGCTGATGATCCCGATCTCCGCGCTGGTGGCGGACCGGGTGGGGCGGCGGCCGACCCTGATGTGGACCTCGCTGGCCATCGCCGTGTTCGGGCTTGTGCTGGCGCCGCTGTTCGGGTCGGGCGACCTGACGAGCGTGCTGATCTTTTTTATGCTGGGGTTCAGCCTGATGGGGTTCACCTACGGACCGCTGGGCGCCGCGCTGTCGGACCCGTTCCCCACAGCGGTGCGCTACACCGGGGCCTCCATGACCTTCAATCTGGCGGGCATCGTGGGCGCGTCGCTGGCGCCCTACATCGCCACCTGGCTGGCGGGGACGTGGGGCTTGGCGTACGTGGGCTACTATCTGGCGGGTGCGGGCGTGATCTCGGCGCTGGCCTTCTGGGGGATGAACCGGACGCGGGCCAGTTTTTCGGGCGCGAGATGACGATGCTACGTTCTGTGAAGAAGCGATGGGGGAATTATAGCAATGTGGTTGACGGCAATACAGGCGACCGTGATCGCCCTTCAATGCTCCGGCATCGCAAACACACCTGAACAGGTCACTACGACAGCGAGCGCCTCCGACGGATTCACCACTGCTCATGGTTCGGCTACGACAACATCGCGCTCGAGGACATCAGCGCTCGTCGATGTCGAAATCGAGGGAGACGTCGTTCGCGTCCGACTGCCTGAAAGTATGTCACCAACTTTGGGCGGGCGTGGCGAGAATGGGTGGCGAACGCTGAACGATGTGACAATCAGCGAGCGTGAGATATCTGGGCGGTTCTCCTACAACTGGATCAATCGTCCAGTCGTCCGCATCAATCGACTGACAGGAACAATCGACATTCAAAATACCAATGCGCTTACCGGTGCACAGGGATTCCAAGGAAGATGCGAACGGGTCACGGCGGAGACCCCACTGTTCTGACAAACCCTAAGTCCACTGGGTGATGGCTCCATTCAGACGCGATGTCCGCTCACCACCAGTTGCGGCGGCCCCGCGCGCCTGATGCTCGACAGGCCGCTCTACGCCCGACTTAGCCGCCCGCCACGTCGCCATCCGGGATCGCCGCATCGAACGCCTGCGTCGCCGCGTCGAACTTGTCGCGGCAGCCGGGGTTGCAGAAGCCGACCACGTGGCCGCGGTAGGTGGTCAGGCTGTCGGCGCTGACCGGCTTGCCGGACCAGGGGCAGGTTTCATTGACGGCGTCCTCGATGTTCAGGGTCATCACGCGGCCTCCTGTCGGGGTTCGCAGCGCACGTCGGTCTTCACCGAGTGGGCGATGAAGCAGTGCTCGTGGGCGTCGTGGTGCAGAGCGTCCAGCTTTTCAGTCGAGGGGGCGTCGCCCTCGAAGCTGACGGCCGGGCGCAGGGTGACGACGGTGACGGACAGCTTGCCCTGATCGTTCCTGCCCACCTGGCCTTCGGGCTGGTCCTCGTAGCGCGTGACCTTGAACCCGGCCCTGGCGGCCAGGGCCAGGAACCACAGCATGTGGCAGCTGGACAGGGAGGCGATGAAGGCCTCCTCGGGGTCCACGGCCGCTTCCAGCGACATGGGGACCGGCACAACGGACGGGGAGGAGGAGGCGACCACCTCGATCCCGCCGTCGAACAGCCAGCGGTGGGCGCGGCTGTAGCGGTTGTCAGTGAAGGGCTCGCCCTGGTTTTCCCAGAGCACGGTCAGGGTATGGCTGGACATCAGACTCCCTCGGTTGCGGCATAGACCATGATCCCCGTGGCGATGGCCAGGTTCAGGCTGTCGGCGCGGCCGCGCATGGGGATCTTCACATTGACGTCGCAGGCGGCGGCGAGGCGGTCGGTGAGGCCGGCCTGTTCGTTGCCCATCAGGATCAGGGCGGGATGCTCGACGGGCGCGGCGCGGTAGTCGTGGGTCGCGTCCAGCCGGGTGCCGATGACGCTGCCCGGCCAGCTATGACGCCATTTCAGGAAGGCGTCGGTGGTGGTCTTCGTCACGCTGACGGCGAAGACCGAGCCCATGGTGGCGCGCACGGCCTCCACCGAATAGGGATCGCAGCAGTCGTCGATGAGGATGACGCCGCCGGCGCCCGCCGCGTCGCAGGTACGGATGATGGTGCCCAGATTGCCGGGATCGCGCACCTGCTCCAGCGCCACCCAGGCGGGGGATGAGCGGGGGTTGAGCGTGTCCAGCGGGGTGAAGACTTGCTGGAAAACCCCAAGAACGGTTTGAGGATTTTCCTTGCGGGAGACCTTCTCGAGAATGGCGCGGTTGACGGTGATGATCTCGCCGCCGTTCGCCGTGGTGGCCTTGATGGCGCGGTCCAGCAGGGGGTGGGGGCGGGCGTCCTGACCCACCAGCAGGGTGCGGGGCGCCCGATCCAGATCCAGCGCCTCGCCGATGAATTTCAGCCCCTCGGCCAGGAACAGGCCGGACTCGTCGCGGCCCTTGCGGGCGTGCAGGGCGCGGATAGCCTTGACCGTGGGATTGGTCAGGGAGGTGATGACCCGTTCGTTCACGAGGCGCTCCACCGGGAGAAGAAGCTGAGGCCGATCTCGGCGGCGCGCGGGCTCTCTTCCGCCAGGGCCAGTTCGCCCCAGTCGATGACGCCGCCGCGCCCCGCCGTGGCCTCGGCCGTCAGGTGGGCCAGCGACAGGCCCGAGATGCGCGCGGCGTAGGCGTTCAGCAGCAGGAAAGAGGCGTCGTCGTCCAGCAGGGCGGCGCAGTCGTGCACCAGCTGCGGCAGGTCCTCGAACAGCCGCCAGACCTCGCCGGTGGGGCCGCGCCCGTATTTGGGCGGGTCCAGAATGATCCCGTGATATTTCGAGCCGCGCCGCACCTCGCGGGCCACATATTTGCGGGCGTCCTCCACGATCCAGCGGATGGGGCGGTCCTCGAGGCCGGACAGCGCGGCGTTCTCGCGGGCCCAGTTCACCGATTTCTTGGAGGCGTCCACATGGGTGACCTCTGCGCCCGCCGCCGAACAGGCGAGGCTGGCCACGCCGGTGTAGCCGAAGAGATTCAGGATTCTGGGTTTGTCGAGGCTGCGCACCCGCCCATCCAGCCACTCCCAGTTGGCCGCCTGCTCAGGGAAGAAGGCGAGGTGCCGGAAGGGGGTGAAGCGGCTGTTGAAGCGCACGTCGTTCCAGGCCAGCGGGAACAGGTCGACGGCCTTGCCGCGAAAGCTCCAGCGGCCGTCCTCGTCCTCGCCCTCGGGATCGAACACGGCGTCGGCCATGTCCCACAGCTCGGGCCGGGCGGGCTTCCAGAAGCACTGGGGCTCGGGGCGGACCACGGTGAAGCGGCCGTAGCGTTCCAGCTTCCTGCCGTCGCCGCTGTCGATCAGGGCGTAGTCGGACCAGCCCGTGGTCCGCAGGGTTTCGGGGGTCGGAGCAATAAGGGGGGCCATGGACAGCGATTAGGCCGTCAGGCGGCCAGTCGTCCAGTCCGGTGATGGTCGTCGGGCTCGTCCGGTGTGTGCGGGGTCTTGTCCCAGGCGAAGGGCTGGCGGATCAGACGCCACAGGGCATGGGCGAAGGCGAGGCTGAGCATGGACCAGTAGAGGGGCGCGGCGATCATGTCGCGCCAGTCGTAGGGAACGCCCGCCCGGCGGCTTCCAAACCAGGCCGAAAACCAGCTGGACGAAGCGCCCGCGACCAGCACCAGCACGGCCAGCGGCGGTGTGGCGGGCGCGAGGCCCGAGGCGAGGGCGCCGAGCGTCAGGCCCAGCAGCAGGGCCAGAGCTGCGGCATGCAGGGCGGCGGCCGTCAGCGCCAGACCGAGAGTCAGATGCAGACTGAGCAGGCCGCGCCAGCCCAGACCCTGAGGCCGGCGCATGTGCACCAGCCAGGTCTGCATGAACCCCTTGAGCCATCGGGTGCGCTGGGGAAGCCAGGCGTCGATGCCGCCCGGGGGCGTTTCCCAGGTGGGGGCGGACATGACGCCGAGGCGCCACCCGCTGCGCCAGAGGCGATAGCCCAGATCGGCGTCCTCGGTGACGTTCCACGGATCCCAGCCGCCGACCTGACGCAGGACGTCGACCCGGAAATGATTACTGGTCCCGCCCAGCGGAAAGGGGAGGCCGAGGCGCGTCAGGGCCGGCAGGATCACCTCGAACAGGGTCGCGTACTCGGCGGCGAACTGCCGGTCCAGGAACGGCCGTCGGCGGGCAGGCTCGGCGGGCGGACGGATGCGCAGGGGCGCCTGCAGACAGGCGAGGCGCGGATGACCGGCCGCGAACCGCGCCGCCGCCTCGCGAAGCTGGCCGGGGTCGGGCTCGTCCTCGGCGTCATAGACGGTGACCAGACCTTCGGTGACGCGGCTGAGCGCGATGTTCAGCGCTCGGGGCTTGGTCATGGGCCGGCCCGGCGGGGCCACCAGCACCGACAGCCAGTCCGGCCGGGGACAGGCCCGGGCCGCCGCGATGGTCTCCTCGTCATCCGTCTCCATGACCAGAAAGCCGCGCAGCCGGTCCGCCGGGTAGTCCAGCCGCGACAGTCGCGCCACGATCTGGGGGATCATCGTCGCCTCATGCCTGAGCGCGGCGATGACGGCGTAAGGGGGCAGGGGGTTTTCCAGCGACGGGGCGGTCGCGGACCGACCGCTGATCGCCACCGCGACGACGCGCCAGAGGCCGGCGACCAGGAACAGCAGCCACAGTCCGTGGACGAGTCCTTCACCCAGACGGTCCGGCGCCATGATCGCCGCCGGTGCAAGGATCGCGGCGCCCGCAAGGGCGGCGATCCACTGGCCCCTGCCCGGACCGCGTCGACGGGCGCTGAGCGCGAGAGGCGGCCCGATCACAGGCGGCCGATCTGTTCCGTCGTGCATGGCAGCCCCCCGCCCATTCCCCAGGGGAGCACAAAGGCCCGGTTGTCGCGGCGCGTCAAATGCCGCTATTCATGAGGCCTAATTTCGGGGTGAGGTGATTTTGGTCCAGTCGATTCCCGTCCCCGCGCCGCGTGTCGGACGCAAACCCAAGGGTGAGGGCCACGAGCGGCGCGCCGAAATCCTCGAAGCGGCGGAGCGGATCTTCGTGGAGCACGGCTACGACGGCGCCACGATCCGCAAGATCGCCGACGACGTAGGTCTGTCGTCCACCGCGCTTTACATGCACTTCCGGGACAAGAGCCAGATTCTGGCGGAAATCTGCCGGAGCGCCTTTGAGCAACTGACGATCCTCACCGCGCAGATCGAGGCCGACGCGGCGCCGGTGGAGGTCAAGATGCGCCGGATGATGGAGGCCTACGCCCGGTTCGGGCTGGAGAACCCCAACGCCTATCGCCTGATCTACATGACCCGGCCCGAGGAGGCGCGCAGCGGCGCCGAGGACGTGGCGCGGGACCTGGGCGCGGGGCTTTTCCAGTCCTTCGGCAAGATGATCGGTCAGGCCCACGCCGCCGGACGGTTGAGGCATGACCCCGCCGTCACGGGCCAGATTCTGTGGGCGGGCGCCCATGGGGTGGTCTCGCTGATGATCACCAAGCCCTATTTCGACTGGGCGGCGCCGGATGCGCTGGTCGGGGCGATGCTGGACGCCCTTTTCGAGGGCGTTCTGAAGCCATGATGCGACTCGGGGGGGCGGCGCTCACGCTTGCGCTGGCGCTGCTCCCGGCAAGCGGCGTGCGCGCCGACGGGCTGCGCATCCTGTCGCTTGACCCGTGCGCGGACCAGTACGCCCTGGCCCTGAGCCGGCCCGATGACCGACTGTTCCTGTCGCCGCGCGCCGACGACGCCGATTCCCATCTGCGCGAGGCTGCGGCGGGCCATCCGCGGGTGCGTCCCACGCTGGAGGCGGCGCTGGCGGCGCGTCCGGATGTGGTGATCAGATACTGGGGCGGAGAGCCGCGCCTGCTCGCGGCGCTGGAGCGGCGCGGGGTCCGGGCGGCCATGGTAGCTGACGCTCAGGATTTCGACGGGGTGCGCGAAAATGTGCGCAGCGTGGCGGCCGAACTGGATCGGGTCCCGGAGGGCGCGGCGCTGCTCAAGGACATGGACGCGCGTCTCGAGCGGGCCGCCGCGGCGGGCGCGGGAGGATCCGCGCTGTACATGACGCCGGGCGGCTTCACGGCGGGGGAGCAAACGCTGGTGGGGGCGGTGCTGGGCGCGGCGGGGTTCACCCCGGCGGCCCCGAGCCCATGGTTCGCGCCGGTGAGCGTGGAGCGGTTGCTGTTCGAGCCGCCGACGCGCTTCGTTCTGGCCTTTTACGAGCAGATGCGGGCGGACTGGCGCGGCGCCGGCCGGCATCCGGCGCTGCGACGGCTGATGGGGCGCCGCGAGGTGGTCAGCCTGCCGGGAAGCCTGATGGGCTGACC
>NZ_JBKBIB010000030.1:0-3785 GCF_046299535.1 Brevundimonas sp.
CTGCGCGTGCTCGGCGCGCGCGCCCGCCGAAACCGCCATCACGGGCGGGCTGGTCGGGGTGTCGCGTGCGGTGCTCTCGGTCATCCTGGGTCCGGGCCGGCGGCGCAGATCGCGGGCCAGTAACGAATGATCCGGAGATGTGGGGCGCGGAGCAAGCGGTTTCCATGCCGCCCCGGATGGTGTTGAACCGCGCGGGCGAGGATGCTACATGCGCGGCCCCGGCCGATGGCCGCCACCGCTTGGGGGATAGTTTAGCGGTAGAACTCCCGGCTCTGACCCGGGCAGCCTTGGTTCGAATCCAGGTCCCCCAGCCACTTCCCAAGCGTTCTCAGCGCTTCCTGACAGCGATGGCTCTCGCGGACGCGCGAAGGGCCGGGCAGCGTGTCATGAGGGTTGCTGTGGCATCCATGAGCGCAAGGAGGGTCGTGTGGGATGTGGCTGACGAGAACGTCGCGAGCCACCCATCGATTGACCGCGTTAAGTGACCGTTTGAGAAAGGCTTGTGGTGGCGCGGCGGGGTCTGATTCAAGCTCGGGATGTGGACCCGAGAGACCCGAAGCCGGATGGCCGAGCTTGGCCGCAAGACGAAGCGCTACCCATCGGACCTGACGGATGAGGAATGGGCTCGGATTGAGCGGTTGCTGCCGAAGCCCTCACGGCGAGGCCGCAGGCCCGCTGTTGACCTGCGCGAGGTGCTGAACGCGATCCGCTACATGGCACGCAGCGCGGGCGGCTGGCGGATGCTGCCGGTGCACTTCGGGCCGTGGCAGACCGTCTACTGGTGGTTCCGGCGTTTCGTCCGGCGCCTGCTGTTCCGCACGATCCACGATGTCGCTCTGATGCTTGACCGCGAGGCGGCGGGCCGGGAGGCCAGTCCCACAGGCGGCGTGCTCGACAGCCAGACGGTGAAGGCGCCGTTCGCCGAGGTGCGCGGTTTCGACGGCGGCAAGCGGATCGTCGGGCGCAAGCGCCACGTCGCCGTGGACACGGACGGGCGCCTGCTGATGGTGAACCTCACACCTGCCGATGTGTCGGACAGCGCGGGCGCGCAGGCGATCCTCGATGCCATCCGCAAGCGTTGGCCGTGGCTCAAGCACCTCTTTGCCGACGCGGGCTACGACCGGACGAAGCTGATGGAAAAGGCCGCATTCCTCGACTTCGTGGTCGAGATCATCCGCCGCTCCGAAAAGGCGACAGGCTTCGCGGTCATCCCGCGCAGGTGGGTCGTCGAGCGCACCTTCGGTTGGATGATCCGCTGGCGGCGTCTCGTCCGCGACTACGAGAAGCGCCTCGACGTGTCCGAGGCCATGATCCACGTCGCCATGGGCGCCCTGCTGCTCCGCCGCGTCGCCCATCGCTGAATCTCAAACGGTCACTAAGAGGCTGTCTCGAAACACCGTCGATATGAGCGGTGGTGCTGGATGGCCGGGCTGCATCGTGTTGCGACCGGGTTGCGACACCTTGGGCGAAGGACGCGATGGGGACCCCGGCCGGCCCGGGGTCGTGTCCCCGGACGTGGTGTAAGACGGCCAGAGCCTGGGGCGCGAAGCGAAGCCCCTGGCTGAACGGAGCGGGTCGCCCCGGGCGGCCACCGGGGTGATCCCTGGCTAGGGTTGGGTTGCTGAGACCTGCAACCCCGAGCCTTGGAACAACCACGATGACCGATGACAGTATTGCCCTTCGCGAGATGCTGGAAAAGGGTTCCGACGCGGCCTTCCTGCGCGAGATGATCGGCTTCGCCGCGCAGCGCCTGATGGAACTGGAGGTGGGCGAGGTGACCGGCGCCGCCCATGGCGAGCGCAGCCCGGGCCGCCTGGTGCAGCGCAACGGCTACCGCGACCGCGACTGGCAGACGCGGGCAGGCACGGTCGAACTGCGGATCCCGAAGCTGCGCCGCTGCTCCGACTTTCCGACCTTCCTGGAGCCCCGCCGGACGGCCGAGAAGGCGCTGACGGCGGTGATCCAGGAGGCCTACGTCCAGGGCATCTCCACCCGCTCGTTGGACGACCTGGTGCGCGCCATGGGGATGGAGGGCATCAGCCGGAGCCAGGTCAGCCGCCTCTGCGCCGAGATCGACGAGCGGGTCCGCGACTTCCTCGCCCGCCCCGTCGAGGGCGACTGGCCCTACCTCTGGCTCGACGCCACCTACGTGAAGACCCGCGAGGCCGGGCGCATCGTCCCCGTCGCCGTCACCATCGCGGTGGGCGTCAACGCCGACGGCCAGCGCGAGGTCCTCGGCATGGCGGTCGGCAGTTCGGAGGCGGAGCCATTCTGGCTGGAGTTCCTCCGCACCCTGAAGAGGCGCGGCTTGGCGGGCGTGAAGCTCGTCGTCTCCGACGCCCATGAGGGCCTGAAGGCCGCCGTGACGAAGGTGCTGCGCGCCAACTGGCAACGCTGCCGCCTCCACTTCGCCCGCAATGCCCTGGCGGACGCGGGCAAGGCCCAGCTGCGGATCGTCTCGGCCTGGATCGGCACTGCCTACGCCCAGGAAGATGCCGCGGCTGCGCACGCCCAGTGGCGCACCGTCGCCGACCAGCTCCGTCCCAAGGTACCCAAGCTCGCCACCTTGATGGATAGCGCCGAGGAGGACGTGCCCGCCTCCATGCATTTCCCCGCCGCCATCGGACCAAGCTGCACAGCACCAATCCGATCGAGCGCCTCAACGGCGAGATCAAACGCCGCACCGATGTCGTCGGCATATTTCCCAATGAGGCCGCCGTCGTCCGCCTCGTCGGCGCGATCCTGCTCGCGCAGTCCGACGAATGGGCCACCCAGCGCGCCCGCCACATGACCCTGGAAACCATCGGCGTCGTCAGCGACACTTCCCACGTCAGCCTGTCCGCCGTGACCGCCTGACCGGCGGCCCAGCCCGCCAGGGACCATCGCTCCTACAACACGCGTTGGGATGCGACCCCGGCCTCGGGCGGTACGCCTCGATCAGCGGGATGGCAGTGCGGGAACGAATCGAGCGGGGCCATCTTGGGTCGCTGCTGAGGCTGACGCTGCTGGCGCCGGATATCGTGCGGCCGATCCTAGACGGGCGGCATTCGGAGGCGCTGACACTGCCAATGCTCACGGAGCCGATTCCCGTGGAGTGGAACGGCCAGCGGGCCGTGCTGGCCGGGTTCAGCCACCGCCCACCTCGCTCTCGACAATCAGCGCATCGCGGATGACAGGGCCGGCATGTCCGGGCACAGTCGCGGCTCGTTGGGTCGCTCCTGCGTCCGCCATACCTCCGGCCGAATTCCATTGAGCCCGCTTCATGAGCCACGCGTCCCTCTCCGCCCTCATCTGGTCCGTCGCCGACCTGCTGCGCGGCGACTACAAGCCGTCCGAATACGGCCGTGTCATCCTGCCCTTCACCGTACTGCGCCGGCTCGACTGCGTGCTGGCGCCCACCAAGGCCGAGGTGCTGGCGAAGAAGGCGGAGTGCGAGAGGCAGGGCCTGAACCCGGAACCCTTCCTCGCGCGCATCACCGGCGTGCCCTTCGCCAATACCTCCTCCCTCGACCTCCCCCGGCTGATGGGCGACCAGGACCATATCGGCCCGAACCTCGCCGCCTACATCCAGGGCTTCTCGCCCGCCGTCCGCGACATCTTCGACCGCTTCCGCTTCGCCGAGCAGACCGACCGGCTGCAGAAGGCCGGGCTGCTCTACCAGGTGACAGAGCGCTTCGCCGGCTTCGACCTCAGCCCCGCCGCCGTCAGCAACCACGACATGGGCCTCGCCTTCGAGGAGCTGATCCGCAAGTTCGCCGAAATCTCCAACGAAACCGCCGGCGAGC
>NZ_JBKBIB010000031.1:0-1500 GCF_046299535.1 Brevundimonas sp.
TGACGGGCGACGCGCGCCCGCCGCACGACTTCCGGGCACCAAAGCCGCCCGAAAAGCCCATTTCCAGCCCGCCACCACACCTCCATCATCGGATCAGGCGGATTTCGCAGAGGTCTCCTGTGGGCGGGGTGGGCGGGCGTAGCCCGTCCAGGCCGTCCACAGGCAATGGCACGGCCGGGGTTGGGCCGCTGGCGGCGGGCCAGCGCTGGAGCGTGGCGCGCAAGCGGGCGGTGGTGCTGCGGTTGATCGCGGGGGAGCCCGTGGAGCTGGTGTCGCGGGAGATCGGGGTCCCGGTCTGCAAGCTTGAGCGCTGGCGCGAGCGGGCCGGGGCGGCGCTGGAGGGCGGGCTGAAGGAGCGGGAAGCGGGCTCCGAGGGGCCGGAACTCGCCGCGGCGCTCCAGCGGATCGGCGAGCTTGCGATGGAGGTCGAGCTCCTGCGCGCGAAGATGGGGCAGACCGGCCCTTTGGGCCGGAGGCGGTGGCGGTGATGGCCGGGTCGGTCTCTCCCGCCACCGGCCGCGCCTATGGCGTGGCGCGGGTCTGCAAGGTCTGGGGCGTGGCCCGGTCGAGTTTCTATCTCGCGCGGAGGCTGGCGCAGGATCCTGCCCCGCTGCGGCCCAAAGGCCGGCGCGGGCCGAAGCCCTCCGTCTCGGACGCGACGCTCATCGACGCGCTCCGCGCCGACCTGGCGCGCTCGCCCCGGTCGGGCCAAGGCCATCGCAAGGTCTGGGCGCGGCTGCGCGTGCTCGACGGCCTCAAGGTCGCGCGCAAGCGCATCCTGCGGCTGATGCGCGAGAACGCCCTGCTCTCGCCGCATCGGGCCCGACCACGCCCGGGAGAAGACCACGACCGCAAGATCGTGACCGACGCGCCGAACGTGATGTGGGCGACCGACGGTCCCCAGATCACGACCGTGCGGGACGGCAAGGTCTGGCTCTTCGCCACGGTGGAGCACTGGAACGCCGAGGCCCTCGGCTGGCATATGAGCAAGCGCGGCACACGGCGCGAGGCAGTTCAGGCCATGAGCATGGCGGTGCGCCAGCAGTTCGGCCACCTCGGTCGCGATGCCGCGCGGGGCGTGCAGCTGCGCCACGATCACGCCAGCTGCTTCATGGCCGACGAGTTCCAGAAACAGATCAAGGCCTGGGGCATGACGCCGAGCTTCGCCTTCCTCGGCCAACCCGAAACGAACGGCGTCGTGGAACGCTTCTTCCGCACCCTCAAGGAGCAGATCGTCCATGGCCGCGTCTTTGGCACCAGCGAGCACGCGCGCGCGGCGGTCCGCGACTTCATCGCCCGCTACAACGCCGAGTGGCTGGTCGAGAAGAACGCCCACCTCAGCCCCACCGCCCTCCGCCGCCAGCACGAACTTGCCGCCATGCCCATGGCCGCGTAACGTAACCATCTGTCCAAGAAACCGGGTGCGGTTCATGCCGATCATCCGCCAGCGCGTGCAGCCCGACGCGATCGTCTACAGCGACAGCTACTTCAGCCACGACG